>CAYSQT010000011.1:0-4629 GCA_964433525.1 uncultured Pseudomonadota bacterium | reverse complement strand
GTGTTGCCACCGCGAGATTTTGAGTCTCGTGCGTCTGCCATTTCGCCACTTCGGCTCACATTTCAAACGTATTCAGAATACCGCAAAACTACTATTGCGTCAATGCAAAAATACTGTTTCCATTGCTTTTTTATTGACCAGAATATAAAAACAATATATACGCCAGCAACGCTACAGACAAGTGCCACGAACAGTGTAATAACGTCTGGTATTTGCGTCGATATGGTTTTAACTTTTCTGTATGAGCAACAGCAACATCGGCTAAATACAACGACCCTGTTGCTATAGCAGAGACCGCCAACACCGGATTATGTGCTACTTGCACCAAGCTCGCAATGTTCAACAAATTGAGATCATATCCCATAGCTGCAATAGAGGTAAACGCTGCAAGATGATCCACTTTATGCAACCAATCCCTCGGAATAGCATGACTTGCGGCTGAAGCTAATCCTGCAAACATAAGGCCAGATGCTCCTACCGGTTTTTCTAATACATATTTCGCTGCAACGTAGACAATCGGCAAACTAGTGAGTGTGCACTTTATTTCTGCAACAGCTGGTATTTTAGTATACCAATCTTCACGTTGCTCACATTTATCTATTACCTTGTATAACCATGGATTTGACCCTCTTTCTTTACCTAGCACATCCCGTGCGTCTGTCCACAGGCCCACTCGCCTGACTAATTCATCTGACTGAGAACCAAATATAAAACTCGATTTCACAATAAAAAATACAACCAACATTGTTATTCTGTGTTGAGCCATGCTTTTTCCTAAAAAATTATCTTTTTATAGTACGGATAATATCATTATAAATATTTTTCTGATCAATTTCTTTTGATTGAGTATCAAACAAAACGCTAATCCAATCAACAAAACGACCTCTTCGGTCAGAATCTTCAAACCACCATGTTGCAGCTCCACGTTTTAAAGTAAACAATCGTTTGAACACACCAAACGACTCTTCACAAATTTCAACATGATAGTTGGCAAATATACCACCAGTGTCTGTTTCTAATAAAATAGGCTTTTCCACATGCGTTGCAATACACATTAAAGTATGTGAATTTTTTGCAACATCAAGGCCAAAGTTGTAAATGCGTTTTGCAGATTCATCATCTATTGTACCTGTGTAGGGTTCATCGACTAATATAAGGCTACCATCATTTTTTTGTAAACTATTCATATATACTCGCAATTCCTCCATGCGTTTTTTTCTTGCCGTAAATGTTGATAAATCTTTTTGCAAGTCTTCATTCTGTACAATTGCGGTTTTAAGACCAGTCAATACTGTTTGTTGTGCAAAATCTGCACATGCTATACCAACTCCTTGAGCGAGAACTGCTTCAACCCCATATGTTTTTAAAATAGTTGATTTGCCGCCACCATTGGGGCCAGTAATGAGCATCTTACTTGCATATCGATCACCAAGAAAAAGATCATTTGCAACAGCAATATCTGGCGATAGAAGTCCAAGCCATGCATTATGATATTCAACGCATGGCTCTTCATTGTCTATAAATTCAACAAAACAAAATCTATTTTTTTTGTTTTGTTGCTCTTTCATAAGTTGAGCAATTGAACAGTATGCGTCGATAAGAGCAATTGTTTGTAGCACTGGAACTAATGTCATTTTTGCTTGAGTTATATATTTGTGCATAGCAAGTACATGTCCACGTGAATAGCGATACATCTGCTTATTGGTTTTCCACTGTTTATTTATATGAACAAGTTCACCAATTGCACGATCATATTTTTTTTGTCCTGAAAACAGATATGAATAAAATACATTTGAACTTGTATGTGCTTGCGCAATGGTACGAGCAATTGATTCACAACAGGATGAAGTTTTTATTACACGCTGCGTAATATCTGTAAGTGATTTGTGCATAAACAATGCATACGATGCTACATTTGACAAACGCAATGCCCAAAAATAATCATATGCAAGCGTTGCAGCTGTAGCGGTAGAAAATGCAAAAACCTTAGCTGCAAACCCTACAGCTTTTTGTGCAGGAATTGCAATATGTATAGGTAAACCTATATCTGCTGAATTAAAAGACCATCCATGCGATAACACACTAAACCGATCACCCCAAGACCCTTTCAACATTGCTGCGTAAATATAATCTTTTATAGTGTAAACATTGGTGTCTTTTCCTTGCAATACATAAAGACTTGGAGAATGCTGCCTAATGGGCTCTGTAATGCCGTTTTTAACGCCTCTCATAAAATTAAATTCTTTTTGATCTGTCATTACCCAATGCGAAAGCTCATCATAAACATCACCTAAGCACAAGGACAACAACAATCCTTTGACCGCATCAAACATCTGCACAGCAACACCAAGGTTAAGCGCTACATTGCTTTTATTTAACTGCTTTTTAAACCCTGGCAACGTGTAATAAAATTGATTTGCATTATTGCTCACCGTATCATTTTTGTCCCAATACGAGAGCAGCGCAGTTTCATGTTTTTTTATATCCGCGAGCAATTTTTGAAATTGTTGTAAAACATCCTCATTTTCAAGCAAATATTTGATAATGTTTTGACGCTTAATGATCTCATTTTTATCCGATATTGGGTGCAATAAGTATGTCAGTCCCCATCTGCCAAATAAAGTTTGCGTTCTATCTAATGCTTCAACCAAGCGATCTAGCTGTAATTCTTTCCATTCATGCTCTTCAATAATTGAAGGGAATGCATGCATTGTGCATTCAACACTGTCTAAAATACGAACAGATGGAGTGCTTGCAGAAACATCCCCCGTAAAACAAAATGACAACAAAAGAGAAACAATGAGATAAAACATGCGATTTCCTCATCAATCTTTATTTTTTGGATATATCCTAATTGTACTACATTGACAAAAAACAACAATTGGCAAGGTGATAATGCGATCAAATGATTATATTGAATATGAAAAATTCATAATAGGCAGATATACAGCAAGAATCAGAGTTCCTATCAAAAAGCCTAATACTACAATAAGAAGTGGCTGAAGGCAAAATAAAAGCTGTTTTAATGTTGTTTGAGTTACCATTTTACAACGCTCTGACGCTGATAATAATGATTTTTCAAGCGATCCTGCTTCTTCTCCAATGCGTATTAAAGCAACGATGTCAGCAGGAAAAATCAATGTTCCGGACATGGCAACACTCAGTAAAGTACCAGACTCTATTTCTTGCTTGAGAGCACACATAACTTTTTTCATACCATGATTACGAGTAGAAGATTCTAAAACTGAAACTGCTTGCAACAAAGAAATATTACTTTCTAGCAACAAAAAAAGCGCATAAAAAAATTGTTCAAGTTCATGATAATGCACGCATGTACCAATAAATGGTACTTTCATTATTATGCGGTACCATAACTGTTTTTTAGACTGTTTCATAACGTGACAAATAAGCATAAAACCAACTATCATCAACAGAACAACATAAAGTATTGATGCACTCGACATAAAACAACTGATTTTCATCATATAGTGTGTCAACAAAGGCAACTCTACATTCATCGATGTAAACATATCGGCAAAACGAGGCATGATAAAAAGAAAAATAAACAAAGAAATACCCATAAAAAAACTTAACGTGAGCAATGGCATAGCCAATGCCGCACGTACATTTTTTTCCCATGAATTTTTTGTGTAATAATAAGCTGCGACATGATCAACAGCTTGCGCCAAAAAGCCTGACTCATGACCAACAATGAGTATAGTGGAGACAAATGTATCACACAGCTGATGCTGGTTTTTAACAGAGGAAGCAAACGGAACTCCATTTTTTATGTCCGTCATCCACGTATATAAAGCATCATACAAAAGAGGATTGTCCGTTTGTTGCATAACAATCACAAAAATATCGGGAATAATAATACCTGCCGAAAAAAGGCGAGCCATTGATGCAAACGTTTGCTCTTTTGTTTTAGATGTCATTCTCCACATAAAAGGAAGAATAAATAAAGATGAACATCGCAACAATGCTATACCCCGCCTAAATAAGTGTTCTGATAAATCATCCGGTGAATGCGCCGCTCCTTTACCTTTTACTATTGTTCCGATAAGCGTAATGCCTGTCCATCTAAAATAGGGCATCTGTAAGCCTTAATTAT
Organism: uncultured Pseudomonadota bacterium; assembly: GCA_964433525.1. Taxonomy (GTDB): domain Bacteria; phylum Babelota; class Babeliae; order Babelales; family Vermiphilaceae; genus SOIL31. The sequence goes on along the minus strand of CAYSQT010000011.1, from coordinate 515 downwards.
TAAATATATTCATCTGATCTTGAATACCAAATAATTCTAGCAATCTCTCATATGAGATATCAATGTCAGCTTTGATCTTTTTGTTTTTTGACTGACTGCCAGCAACTATCAAAACCTGATCTTGCGTAATATGCAATGCTTTTGCAATAAGCTTTATTAATTCTGCATTCGCCTTGCCTTTTTCTGCTTGATTTTTAAGATAACATTTTAAAATACCCGATTTATCTTTTATCCATCCCTGCTTTCTTGATCCCGGAATAACTTTTATATCAAATATAATAGCCATAAATGCACTCCATCAATAAATTCATACTTAATATAAGTGTAGCAAAAAGCTTTTTTTACAGAATAAATAACATTTTTATTAACTAAAAACTTGAAAAAAGAGCAAATGACGGTATCCTTTTTATATGCACTTTGATAAACACGTATATTAATGCCATTGGAGAGATGGCTGAGCGGTCTAAAGCGCTTGCCTGCTAAGCAAGAGTCTGGGAAACCGGGCGCGAGGGTTC
>CAYSQT010000010.1:0-18599 GCA_964433525.1 uncultured Pseudomonadota bacterium | reverse complement strand
GCCGAAGTGGCGAAATGGCAGACGCACGAGACTCAAAATCTCGCGGTGGCAACACCATGTCGGTTCGAGTCCGACCTTCGGCACCATACTACGCTAAAGCTTCCTACTCCGCATAAAGCTTCGTAGGACTTTCGTCGTATGTGCACGGCCTGCGCTTCGTAGCTTGAAAAGCGAAGTAGCGCCATTTTTTTAAAAGTTTGATATTAAATTAAATCTAGAGCGTAGTATGCCCTTCGAAGCTCGTTAGAGCGAAGTAGGGCTGGCGCGGCCAATAATAAAAAAGGCAATGATGATACATGAATGTATCTTCTGTAAAATTATCGCACGCACAATACCTTCAGATATCATTTTAGAAACAGATTCGATTATAGTCATAAAAGATATTCATCCAAAAGCTCCCATTCATTATCTTATCATTCCCAAAAAACATGTTCCCGATATTCAATCATTGCACAAAGAAGATCATTGCATAGCGCAAGATATTTTTGCTGCAGCGCAGCAATTATCTACTCAACTACCCCAAGATCAATCGTTTAGATTAGTAAGTAACAACGGTGCCAGTGTTGGGCAGGTTGTTTTTCACATCCATATTCATTTTCTTGCAGGCAAGCAGTTCTCTGCAGATATTTAAAAAAAAAATTTTAATAAATTGTTTACAAAAAAAAGTGAATATATAGAATCTTTACGATGATAATGATTCAAAATATATAAACAACAGATTATGCAGGAGTAGTGTACATGAGTAAGAAAGCATTATTTGTAATAGCATCAATGAGTATAAGTTGTTCAGCTATTGCTATGTGGACTGGTGATGCAAGCGCATTGACCATGGTAGAATATAGAAAGCCAAAAAAAAGTAAGAACACATCAACATCTTGTTCTCAGAAAAAATCAGAAAGACGTATTTCTGCCGGTACTTATTTGAATCGTTCTCTCTTGAGAGAAACCGAGGAGAGTCAAAGAGGAATAAATTCATTGCGATAAATGTATATGTATTAATAAAAAAAGGAGATTTGTATGAAGAAAAAATGTTTATCCATAACGTGTGGTTTTTTGTTAATGGCGAACTGTTCTGTTATTTCTTCGCAAAGGCGGGCAAGAAAAGGGAATCAACAGATTGCTTCTATGCAATCTAGTCAGTCACCATTGAGTAGACAAGAACGATTAATGCTTGTTAGTCACAATGTTAATGAGAAGGTTGGAGGGTTTGATGACCAATCGTGTTGTGGTATGTGGGCGCTTGTTATTGGAACAGGTGTTCCTCAACAACAGGGCGTAGTCATTAAAGATTTGGAAAAAATAGATAGCGCTGCACAAAAATATCGTCTTGAGAAAGAGTTTGATGCATTATTTCAGCGAAATGCAATTTTCAGTGGACTTGTTCATCGTGCAGCAAAATCGATGTCAGCGCCAATGCTCACCGGTTTAAATGTTGATGATGCACTGAATAAAAAAAAGATAGTTTATTTTCCAACGTTGTCGCCACAACTCAATAAATATATAGAAGATTATGCATCGTCTAAGAATCTTTTGCCATCCAGAGATATTGATAAGTCATATTATGCAGCGCTTGCATCTTCTTATGGTCTTAACAGGCACTATTTAACTGATTCTTTATTTCCTATGAATTGGAGATCATTTGAAATTTCTCAAGACAAGAACTATGTAAAAGTTTTTAATCGGGAAAATACAAAATTTATATGGAAATTAAAGAAAGATGATAATGGATTTTACGCTATGCAATTAGTATCAGAACATGAAGTCCCTCATTGTGTTTGGAATGAAATGAAGCATTCTATAATGCTTGCAGATGGTAAGCGCTTTGTTTCTTTTGATGATTTTATTATTTATGCTCCGTGTTCTGACAGACCATATATTAAAGCAGCGCTCAAAGATGTTGTTTTATATTGTGTAGCAGCTTTAAAAAACAGTTCTGGTGACAATAAAGCGTTAGCTGCGTTATTACGATCACAAGCTTTTGCGTCGTTAACTGTTGATCAGCAAGCATTATTAAGAACTAAGGCACAAGAAGCAAAAAAGGGCTGAAAATATTTTTTTGTACGTAAAAGATCGATTAAATGCGGGGTTTTGATAAAAAAAATTCCATTTTGTATACTTATTGTAGAATAATAATAGGTGTATAAATGGAGTTTTTTTATGCAAAAAAAGTATATATTTCTTTTACCATTTATTTTTTCAACCCTGTACTCTTTTGCTGCTCAGCATAGTGACAGGTATCATGATCTTTCTTTTTTAAAAAACTATTCTGCTGTAAGAAAAGATTTAAAGAAGAATGGTTTTAAAGAAATATATTTTAAAACTCCAGATGGTTTGCGTATTAATAGTCTGTTTTTATCTCGCCCACATGCAACATGTAACGTGATTGTGTGTGCAGGTTGGTTGCCGGGCAGAAAAGAAGAAATGGCAACTTTTTTTACAACATTACCATCGTATTGTAACATTTTGTTTTTTGATGCGCGTGGTCATGGTAAAAGTGAAGGGCCTTTGTTTAGTCAGATATGGAAATATGGTGTTAATGAACACAAAGACATTCAAGGTGCCATGCTTTATCTACATTCTTGCAATCATTTGCCTATAATTGTTTGTGGTGTATGTTCGGGTGCATTTAATGCGGCGCATGCCGTTCTTGATCTGGAAAATAAAGGATTGTTGTCTAAGCTTAATATACGAGGAATAGTTTTTGATAGTGGTTGGGGATCTTTTAAAAAGATGTCAAGAACAGTCATGATTGGTGGCAGTGACAAACGTATGCGTCGGTTTTTTGGTGATGTGGGATCTTGCGCATGGTATAAGGCGCTTTTTTCTGCGATTTCATTTAATATTAATGTTTTGCATACATGCATATTGTCTCATATTGCTCAACTATATGAATCTCAAACAAATCTGTTTAATAAAATAAAAGGGACGCAAGTGCCGTTTATGTTTATACACTCATATAATGATCTTTATGCAGATATTCAAGATGCTCAAAAGTTGGCATCTTTAGTCAAAAATAAACAGTGCTGGTGGATTAAGGATGGTTCTTATCATGCATGTCACCATCTTAAAAAAAGAGAGCTGTATCAACAAAAAGTTGCTGCTTTTATTGATACAGTGATGATCTAATATTTATTTCTATTTTTCTTCTTCCTTTTCTTCTCGTTTACTTTCCTTTTTTTTTTCTCTTGGTGATTGAGATCGAGATGTGTGAGGTGATGGTGATGCTGAAAGAGAAGAGCGTGGACTATCATTACCGCGTGAAGCTCTAGACGATGATCGTGGTCTATTAAGACTGGGTGAAGACGCAAAAATATTACCAAGACGGGGTGAAATTTTTTTAGGTGCTATGCTATCGCTTTGAGTCATTTTTTTTGTGTTAGTAATAGAATCATCGGGCGTCACTTCTACGGTACTTTGAGGAATTGTGGTTGTGGTAGTAGTTGTTGTCGTTGTCGTTGAGGTACTCATTGTATTGCTTACACTGTTTTGCAATTCGGGTAATTTCCAGGTTATTAGTTTTCCGCTACTGAGTAACGCTACAATTAGATTGCCGTTAAATGCAACATTTAAAATATGTTCATATTCTTCTTTAACAAGTCCTTCTTTTGTCATTGTTTTATATTTTTCTACTTGAGATGGGGCAGTAAGAGTATATTCTTGCGTGTAGAATCTGTCTTTAGCGCCTATGGGTTGAGATTGGCTATTGCACTTTGTTGCTATAAAGATTTTAATAACATGGTAATTAGACGCATCGATATTGCTACTCTTTTTTGTCCAATGAGCAGAAGAGGTTGTCCAGTCGCTATTAAGAGTAACTTCTTTGTATTCTTTTGTTGAGGCAATTTCTGATAGTGGAGTTTCTGTTATGGGATGAGGAGATCCTCCTAAAAGATGGTGAAATTTAATGCTATAGGTGTTATGGTCGCTTCCTATCATAATTGTTTCTTTATCAGGATAAGATATTTGTTTTACAGGGCATGGAATAAAATAAATAGTAGCATATTTATGTAGTTCATGTTCTTTATTAATCGACATAATTTGCGTCTGTCCACCTTCGCTTGCAGCAATAACAAGTCGTCCTTCAGGGCTTATTGTAATATTTCTTAAAACATTATTGTGAATTGCCGGTTCAAAAAGAATAGTGTTAAATGTACACGTTTTCATTTCAAGTAAAGCAACCTTGTTGTGACCTGCTATAGCAAGTTTATTACCCATTTGATCGAATTTGAGATTTTGTACAGGCCAATCCAATCTTTTTTTAAAAGACCAACCCTTTTTCAGATATATTTCAAGGTGAGAATGATACGTTTTTGTGTCTTCACAACGAAAATTACCGGCAGAAGCAATTACTAATAATTCACCTTCTTGTTGTGTTAGATCAAGTATGGGAGGATAATCAACGTCAGGATGCTTAAATAGTTGCTTCAGAACAGGATGTGTATGATTTTGAATAGGCAACGAATAAACAGTTCCCGCTGATCCTATTATCAATTCGTCATGCGCAGGGCTTATGAGCATTTTGCATGATTTGAATAGATTAAAAACTTTTTGGTTTGTAGAGAGAGTTTTTTTTGTGTCGAAAATGTTTGTAATATCTGTTGGTGAAATATCGGTTGGGTTATTAGAGAATGTGCTTAATTGATGAATTGCATGAGCTATATTTTGATTTTGCGAGCCGAATGTTATTTTTGTAGTGAAGATAAAACAGAAGAATACAATGCTGTATAATAGCTGTTTTTTATATGGTGTTTGCATTGTTAACATAAAATTTTCCTAATTGTGTGTATTATAGTAAACTGATTTTTAATGTATTTATTATTCAATAGTTTTTGTGAGTACGATAAACTATAAACTGGTTAATCGTCAATATATTTTTTTTAATGTGGTAAAAGATATGACATTTTTGGTTCTTCTGCAAGCATTATTTGCAACTTCATTTCCACTCGGTAAATATTTATTAAGTTTTGCACCTCCATTATTTGTGTCTGGTGTTCGTATGGTGGCTGCTGGTTCTATTTTACTTGCATATCAGTTATTTTTGCCCCAGGGAGAATTAAAACCAAAATGGCAACATATATGGATATTTGCGCAAATCATAGTTTTAGGCATGTTTTTGACCTATGGATTTAGATTGTATGCATTAAATGTGCTACCTGTTTGGAAAACATCGTTTTTTTATAATTTATCGCCATTTTTATCGGCTCTCTATGCATACTTATTGTTTGGGGAAAAATTATCAAAAAAACAATGGATTGGACTTGGTATTGGGCTGATTGGTATCATACCAATACTTTTGTCAAAAAGTCCGGCAGAAGCAACATTGAAAGAAGTTTTTGCTATTTCTCAATATGAACTGTGTCTTATATTATCAGTTTCCTTGCATTGCTATAGTTGGATTCTTATTCAAAAATTAGTGCGCAACCACCAGTATCAGCCAGCAATGGTTAATGGTATTGCAATGGCATCTGGTGGTTTGCTATCTCTTATTGTTTCTTATCTAACCGAAGGTTTAGTTTCTATTTCTAATCCAGTTGCATTTTTAACAGGATTAAGCGCAACGGTATTTGTTGGTAATATTTTATGCCACAATTTGTATGCAAGTTTACTCAAAACATATTCTGCAACCTTTATGTCATTCACCAGTTTTTTGGGCCCATTATTTGCCGCTTTGTATGGTTGGGCATTCTTTAATGAACATATTTCATGGCATTTTTATGTTTCTGCGGTAGTAGTGTTCACTGGTTTATATATTTTCTATCAAGACGAGTTGAAAAAGCAGCGAGTTGCTGTTTTGTCTACATAAGATGCTTTTTAATGCATTGTTGCACATAAGTAGGCACACTATTTAAGAATGCACTCAACGTTTGCGATGTATAGAGAAAAGCATTTCTGTTATTTTTATGATTTTTATACAATCTCCACAGCATATAAAGATGAAATGGTTCCTGATTGGCGTCAAGCCATTGAAATAATTTACAATCATCTGGTGCGTAGAGCATGTGCCATATCCATTTATTGTTTCCACAGCTTGTAATAAATGAAGATCCTTCTTGAGACAGAATAATGAGAGGTTTACAAATCATTTCAATCGCAGGTAGAGGAATTGATACAATAGAACTTTGTGTTTTTGTGCTCCAGATAGAGAGAAAAGCATGATATCTATGTGGATGGAGTATTCTATTTTTATTTTTTACTGCGGCGGAACTAATAACAAAATGTAAATCAGGCGTGCATAATAAAGAGACCTCAAAAAGTTCTTGTGTGAGGTGATTAATAGCGAGATGAAAATGATCTTTATTTTTTTGTTTGGTAAAAAAGAGCATATTATTTGTGCATAGCTGCAAAAGTACAGTATCTGAATGTGGAATTGAATAAGTTCCAATTATATATTGGTATGGACTTATTGTATAGTAAGGTTGACTTTTTTGTATGGTGCGCAAGCATTCCGTTATATTGATGTTATCAATTGTTGAGACATTGTCGGAACAATGTATAGTGTGCACTGATAAGGTTTGATCATATTCCATACTATGATGTGGTACAATAACATGCTGATCATTGTCTAAAAAAGATAATGGAATGAAGCTTCCTGTTGCAAAATTAATGATGTTTTCTTTTTGATGAATTAAATCATATATAATCAATTCTGAAAGACTCATGCGTTCATCTTTGGCAAGAATGATGAGCTTGGTTGAACTATTGTTAAAGCGCATATCTATGATACGAGAATAACTATTATTTAAATAACGATATTGTTGAATAATAGGATAAGATGTGTGATTAAGAGTGAGCACTAACAACGTTCCAGCTGTTGAGCAAAGGGCGATATAATTGCCATTAAAGCTGCATATTGCTGCAAAAATACATTCATCAATACCTATGATTTCTTCTTCTATTAACTGCGTATTGCTACTATTGGTACGTATAATTTTTCCATTCTGATGTATAACATTCCCGTATTGATCATAGTCGCATAATGATACGAGTTGATATTCTGAACAACTAATTTGTTTTTTCATGTGTGTAATAAGGGCATTGGTGTTGTCAGGAGCGCACAAAAGATAAGGGTGTGTAATATGGGGAGTAATGAATGTTTCGTGAGCGGTAAAGTTATTTGGTATTGTATACGGGATGCCATTTGGGCATATAAACGTTGTTTTTCCCGTTAATACATTCTCACAAAAGTATGAATGGAAGGCTATATTGTCGACTATCATAAAAGATTGTAGATATTGCTTAATTTTTTGTTTTTCATGGTGAGATAAAATATAGCTAGATATTGCATCTTTGATGGGGCATGATTGCGCAAGAAGAGCCGTAATTTCTGGTGAATTGAGCTTATTTTTACCCGCAACAGAAATAAGTTGATTTTGCTGTTCTGCGGAAAGACCATCAAAAAAAGAAATGAATGTTTCTTCTGTTTTTTCGCATGCATCATTAAAAAGATTAAATTCATCTGACATAACATTGTGCACAACAATTGGTTTTTTTTGCTCAATGCGCAGTTTTTCTTTGCTTAAATGTTTTTGAAGCATGGTGATTGATTTATAAATAACAGGTAGTGGAATGGTATGACGCGATTGATCATATTGCAGTTTTACGAGTTCTGTTGGTTCTTGTGTGCTATGTAAAGACGAATGTAGATATGAGCAGAACAATATAGCCAGATATATTATTACTTTCATACATGGCCCCCCATTTTTTTATAGCCATAGAATAAAAATACTACATTATTTTTTTTTCATTTCATTGTATCATAACCATAAAGTACCTTGTATATAAAATGTGGGAGTAGTATGAAAGCAGTATATATCGCATTTGCCATTTCACTCAGTATGTCACTTTATGTATCACCCATGCGTGTACAGCTTGGTGATAATGCATAGGCACTTTAGAACAAGAGGGAACAAATCTGACTCACATAGGAATTTCTCCTGTGTTGCAGAAAATAACATCAGCATTTGAGAATAACACAATGACAACAACTTATTTATATGAAGAAAAGGACTTGTTTTCTATTGCACATATAATACAGTCAAGCAATCTTTTGCATTGTTATTTTTTATGGCGACTTATTAGGGCTAAAAAAGCACAATTGACCGTGTGTATGCATCAATCGCTGCGTGAATATCTAGAAAACACAATCCCTACCGATGAAAATGGGAAAAACATCATAAAAAAATATTTACTGCAATAACATTATGGATAATGGGGAGGTCGAGACTTTGGTCCTGAAGGCCAGGTGTTGACATAGTATGCTGCAGCTTTGTCATCAGCGTAGGGAAATTTTTTTTTCTCAATGCGTGGCCGTGCCTGTTTATTATCGCGTTTACTGATTTTCAAGAAAACAGTATTACTTGTTTCTTCTTTTGTTTCAATTTTACTGATGAGTAACGTAGGTGAAAAGAGTACGAGAGTTAACAAAAAATGTATATTCAATCTACTTCCTTTTATTATTGTATCTATATATATTTTTTATGGTGGATGTTGCATTAAAGTATATAAAATTTAGGAGTGGTATGAAAGCATTATATGTCTATTTATGTATTACCCACGCTTGTACAGCCATTTTGTTTTGTGTTTAAGGATTTGCCAAAAAAGCCTTACAATGTTAAAAGCATCATAAAAAAATATTTACTGCAATAATTCTATTATGTATGGAATAGAAAAAAGCTGAGACAACCAAAGAATGATTGTTTCAGCTTTTTTGTGTTTTTTTGCTCAAAATTATTCTGAAATGTCAGGTGAATTGAAACCTTTTTCAAGAGCAGCAAGAGCACCAAAGGTTTCTCGTTCTAGTTGCGAAAGTTCTCTATTATTAATCTGCCAGATATCACCAATGTTATAAAATGCATTAAGTTCTTTTGCTGTAGCAATTTGCTGTAACTTTTCTTCTAACTGTTGCTTGCTAAGAAGAGGAGTTTTTAACGTCATTTCAAATGACAGGTTTTCCTGTTTCTGTTTTAATTCGTTAAACCGTTTATCATATTCTGGATTTGGCCTTTTGATCCCAAATAATTTGTCTAAAAATGTTTGAGGTAATGTGGGAGAAATTTCTATCGTTTTGGTTAATCTTGGAAGCTCAGCACGCGTTGAAATATGGTGTCCCTGGCCACGTTTTACAGCTTTAACAAACATCCCATTGGCAAAATAAGGAGTCGTTATTGTACATATTAAGAGCAATATTTTGGTATACATTTTTTTCATAAAAATCCTTTTATTGAGAAGCTTTATTAATTATTTATTTCTAATATAACATAAGATGGCAGGGGGGTCAAAGGGGGGGGTGGGAGGCTACTTATGAAGCGTCACCAGCCATGTTCTGAATAATGATCTTTATTTATTAGCCCATCAATATTTTTCACTAATCCGCCAGGAAAATTCCAATACCCCGACATCCAGTTTGTGTTGGAGCGTTGAATGAGAAAAATTTCATCATCCTTCTTGAGTATGATGCCGACGTACAGTGGCAGGCGTAGCATGTTATTCATGGTTTTGGTTAGGAGTTGCGTTTTTCATAGTTAATTTTTTAAAGTTGTTTTTCCACATATTCAATATCAAAATTGTTCGGTTCTTTTTTAAATGCAATGCCCAACAAAATAACTTGTTGAAAAGATCTTTTGACTTCAGAATTTGGATAATCAAGTCTATAAAGTTCTGATTCAGAATCATAATCAGTGATTGTTAAATAACCTGTTTGAAACATCAATGCAACAACTGGGACAGCGCCAACATCAAATACTCCCAGCATATCTTCTGATATGATCAGTTGATTTGGATCAAATTTTGTATACTCTTTTTTAAGAATCTCAACTAGAAAGGTTGGAGTTCCTGACTGAAACCAAAAATTTTTAAATTGTTTAATATCTAAAGCATTCATTAAAGAAAACGGATTATAAACTTTGGCAACATTGTAACCAAAAGAATAACCATTATACCAAGATTTTATCTGTTGACGCAGATCATCATATGGTATGTTAGCTATATTTGCCCAGTCCGTTATATATTCACTAAAATAATGATCAATTTCGTTATCCGTGTAGCCGCAGATGGCAGCATACTTTTCATTGAGGGTAATAACCCGTAAATTGTTAATACCAGAAAAAAGTCCTGCTTTGGCAAAAGAACTTACGCCAGTGATGAAAACAAATTGCACGTATTCATCGAGGCTTTTTATGGTGGTAAAAAAATGCTGAATTTTATTACGAACAGCAAGCGCTAAATCTTTGTCGTGTAGTGTTTTTAAAATAGGAGAATCATATTCATCGATTAAAATAGCAACGCGGCCGAATTTTTTAAAAAGTTCGATAACAACTTTTTCTAAAAATTGTCCCGGTTCTTGAATTGTTATATCAACTGATAAGTTATATTTTTGTGCTACAAAAATAAGCATATCTTGTAGCCGTCGTTCTACAGAATCTACACTTTCAGCACTAATTTTTGAAAAATCAAGATTAATAATGCCGTGCTCTGGCCATGCATAATCACTTGATGCAATCCATAAACCATTAAATAATTGTTTATTGCCAGCTAAAATCTCTTTTAATGTTGAGACAAGTAATGATTTACCGAATCGGCGAGGGCGAGATAAAAAATAACGACGACCGCCGGTAATCATGCGATACATATGCTCGGTTTTATCAACATAGAGGTAGCCAGATGTGCGTAATACAGCAAATGAACTTATGTCGACAGGCAGTTTGAGCATCTTTTTCCTTGTCTTTTGGTGATATAAGAAAAGCCTATCCTTTTTCTGACATTCGGGCAAGTGAATATCTGTAAGGTTATTCCTTGCCAAAAATCTCATCGATTTGGTTAATATCTTGCCATTTCAAAACAGAAACTAATGTACGGTTTTGATTTTCTGTTCCCGTGTAAATGCAATAAGAACGACCAGCTTGTTCTTGTGCTAATTCGCTCCAATAATGCAGATCTTGAAAATAATCTTGTGATATGGTTTGCCCCGATTTGATCTCGATGGGAAAACTTTTTCCCGCATGATCAATGATAAGATCAACTTCATGACCAATTTTATCACGCCAAAAATAATAATGAGGAATAAAGCCAGCATTATAGCGCAATTTAATGAGCTCGCTGATGGCATAAGATTCAAATAAACCACCTTTTAAATAGTGAGTAGCAAGTTGTTGAGGTTTATCAATTTCTAAAAAAAAGCTTGCAAGCCCCGTGTCATAAAAGTATAACTTTGGAGCTTTAATAAGACGTTTGGTAAAGTTTTTATAATGAGGTTGCAATAAAAAAATAATATAATTTGCTTGTAAGACAGAAAGCCAGGCTTTTGCGGTGTTAACACTAATTCCGCAATCATTTGCCAAAGAGCTGATATTAAGAATTTGACCAATTCGTCCAGCACACAGTTTCATGAATAACTGAAAGAGCGATAGGTCGCTGATGTTTTTAATTTGTCTTACATCACGTTCTATGTATGTTGTGATGTAGTTGGGATACCAGTCTACAGGAGCAATATCATATGCATATACGCGTGGATATGATCCAGTAAATAGGGCAGAGTAAAAATTATCTGGTAACAATTGAGCGTGCTTAAGTTCTGATTGTGAAAGGGGCAATAGCGTCAATAATGCTATACGTCCAGCCAGTGTTTGTGAGATTGCTTCATTAAATAAAAAATTTTGAGATCCTGTCAAAACAAAAGAACCAACTTTTTGTGTTTTATCTACTTCTGTTTGGATGTATGACAAGAGATCTGGTGCATGCTGTATTTCATCTAAAATAGTACCATGTTCACTTTTGTGGATGTGCAAAAAGTCTCGTGGGTCTTCTTTGCATGTCTGTGGGCATCAAAGTCTTCCAGGGATACATAGTTATAATGCGAAAATGTTGATTGGGCTAATGTTGTTTTTCCTGATTGTCGAGGGCCTAGCAAAGCAACAACGGGGAATTTCTTTGCAACGGACACTAATTTTTTGGTTAATTCTCTCAAAATCATCATACATCCTTTATTTTGATTACTTACGGACAATTTTACTTTTTAAATGCAAATTTGTCCATAAATTGAGTGCAAAAAATAGATCCGAGAACAAGAATATGATGATGCATGGATAGATTTGAAAATACTAAGAGGCTAAATTTAGGTGATCAAAACCCATCATCTTTATTTTTGAGAGAGGTGAAAGCCAACTTCACTGGCTACAGCCTGAATGTTTCTATCAGAATAATAAAAATTTTGCATTTTACTCTTGACTTTGCCACATTTTCGATCATTAGCCACTTGAAAAATATTCTAATTGGAATACAATTATGATGGTAATTACGATAAAAAACAACCTTTTTGGAGGAATATATGAAAAAGATGAATATCGCCCTTATTGCGCTATTAGGCATAATTCAATGTTGTTTGGTAGAAGAGCTCAGTGGATTGTCATCAAGGATTGATCACTCAGGTGGGCATAATTCGAAATTAAAGATGAAAAAAATATCATATGCCGCGCTTCAAAAAAAAGAAGCAAAATATTGGCTGAACAAACACAAGCAGAACAGTATTACGAAGCGATCAAAGCAGCTTTTGTTGAATGTACAGAGCATTACCCATCCCATTGGGAAAATCTGAATGGTCAATATGCAGATGTAAGATGGGGATATCCGTGTGACGAAGAACGCGGAAAAATACGTTGGGCAGAGAGGTGCTATGTAAATAAATGTAGGAAGTTAGACAACATAAGAAGAGAAATTAAAAGACGACAAAAAGTGGAAGATGAAACAATGAAAATGACATAATAAATATTTTTTACTCATGCATTTTTAAAATGAGACAGCCCTGATTCACTGTACTTCCAATTTTCTTAAAATGGAGAGAGCGGTAATATTTGTAGGATCTTGTATTAATATTTCCTGTGCTATTGATTTTGCTTCTTCGTAAGACATTGTGCAATCTGGAGTACCAAAATATGCCAATAAATCCTGTTTTTTTGTTATATTATTGGGCGAAAGCTCTACTATTCGCCTAGTATGTAAAAAGGCCGAAGCGTTTGCTCCTTCCCACATAGAGACAGTTAAAACACCAATAGCAGCTTCATGAAAAAATATACTTTCATTGTCTAATAATATGAATAATATAACAGTATAAATACCTACCAGATTGGTTTCGAATGTTAAGTCTATGAGAAAATTTATCACCTCTTCTCCCTGCATGGCATATAACAATTGTTTAGCAGCAGAAAAATTTCCAGAGCTTATTAATTGAATAAATTGTGTTTTCATCTCGTTTGAACCCAAGCATTAATTATTGATAATAATGTATTATTTATATATCTGTATTTTACTTCGATAATTTCATTTTTAAAATGTAAAATCTGAGTAATGATACCATTTTTGATTTTTGTTATTTCTCCTTCTAGCATCACTTTTTCAATAATGTTTTTTACTTCATTCCAGTCTAAAGGATTTTTGCAAACCTTGGACCAAGCATGCTTTTCTGTGGTGGGCGCCAAAATATGGTGAATGCGATTTGGTTCTATTTTTGCAATGGCATTTATTATTTCTTGAGTATTATGAGTAACTTGAGGAAACGCTTGATAGGTTGGAGGCATGTTGTGTACAGCTTCCATTTTTGAAATCGTATTCTTGATTGATTTCGATATATTTTTTGGTATTGAAAATTCGATTGTTGAAGCATTAGAAAGATGTATTACCGGTTCCTGTTTGGTGATTAATTCAAAATAGTTTTTTGCCAGAGGCAATAATTGATTTGCCGTTTTGTGAGCAAAAGAGCATATCTTTGTACAAAAAACAGTTTCAGTTACAAATGCGGTACTGTGCTTAACAATCTCCCTTATTGGCATTGAGCGTAGTTTTTTTGATGCATCTTCAATGATTTTATCAATGCATGTAACAATCTCCTGTTGTCGAATAAAATATTGATCACTATCAATAGAATATAAAAATAAGCATTCGCCTGTTGTTGCTGTTAGCTCGCCCAGTTCATATGCAATAATACCAATACCAATGAGGCTATTTTTAATTGTCTGTACAGGATGTGTAAGTGTATGCAGCGCATTAACAGTTCCCAGATATATTCCTTCACCAAATGCTTTGCTCAAATCGAGAATGGTCCAGCAGAAATGAGCAAGTTGCGATGCTTGTTTTGTGTGGCCATGTTTATTGGCCTCAAGACCAATGCTTGATGCTTGACCTATATAATCGCGTGCAATGATATTTTGATACGGAAGTAATGCAGCTTCATTGAGAATTGTTACATAATTTTCATATATATCACGGGCAAGCATAGATCCATTATGAGGAAATAATTCAGTAAGATTGATATTGTATTCATGTACAAACTGATGCGCATAAGTATTAATGGTTTTTTCTGCACGTTTGATTTCTTTGTATAAGTGGCGAATGCGTTTAAATAAGTTGGGGTAGTAAGAGCCATCCATTGTTTTGAAAAACTTGCGAATTCGGCACATTCGATTGAAACTGTGGTACAGTTTTTTAACTGCGTGTCTATATCCAGGCAATGTTTTTGCATAGTGTACAAATTCGTTAGACATATACAATACGTTACACGCAAGAATATCTTTTTCTGAATAGCGATGGTAATCAAAATAGAGTTTAAGATCAGACGCTGAATAAGTTAAAAGATTGTTCCTTGTTGTTTGTTGCTGATGTGAGTGTTTATATTGGTTAGCACAGAAAAGGTTTGGTTGGGGAGTTGTTGTGTCTTGATGTAATGATAAGTTGACGGTTGGTATAGATACGAGAGAGAAGTATGTTAAGAACAACAGAGTGTAGAGATAAAATATGCGCATAATATATGTGTATTCAGGGTAACAATTTGATTTAAAGCTGTTTTTCTATATATTCGATATCAAAATTGTTTGGTTCTTTTTTGAATGCAACGCCCAACAAAATAACCTGTTTGCCACATGAAAGAAAACGTTGATAATACTCACGTTCTTCAATTTGGGTAAGAGCTTTTTCTGCCGTGTCATTAGATTTAATTTCAACAACATAGATAAATTGCTTAAACTCCATGACCAAATCAATTCTGCCGTCTGCAGTCGAAACTTCTGCCAGTGATTTAATGCCAGCACCAGTACATATCGCGGCTAAAACAGAATGGTAATATCTTTCTTCTTTCATATGTAATTGATAGGGAATATGCGCAAAAAATTGCTTGAGAACATCAATAGATGTTTGAACCTTGTGCTGATTAAGAGCAGTAAAAAATTGCGCAGATAGATTTTGAGCAAGCGAGGGTTCTATGTTTGTTAATACTTCAAGTAAATATTTTTGAAAAGATTTTTTTACCTCATCATTAGGATAATTGAGTGTGTAAAGACCTGATTCAGAATCATAATCAATAATTGTTAAATAGCCCGTTTGAAACATGAGTGAAATAGCGGGAACGGCTTCTACGTCGAACATTCCTAACATGTCTTTTGATATTATAAGACGTTCAGGATCAAATCTTGTATATTCTTTTTTGAGAACTTCAACTAAAAAGGTTGGTGTTCCTGATTGGAACCAAAAATTTTCAAACTCTTGTACATGAAACGCATTCAGAACAGAAAAAGGATTGTATACTTTGACAACATTGTAACCAAATGAGTAACCATTATACCAAGATCTAATTTGTTCTCGTAAATTATCATATGATATACCAATTTTTTGTGACCATACAGTTATGTGTTCTTTAAAATAGTGATCAATCTCAGCATCTGTACATCCACAAATAGCGGCATATTTATCACGCAGAGTTATAATTTGTAAATTATTAATACCAGAAAAAAGACCTGCTTTGGCAAATGAACTTACGCCAGTTATGAAAACAAATTGTACGTATTGATCAAGACTTTTAATGGTGGTAAAAAATTGTTGAATTTCATCCCGTATTTCAACGGCCAAAGGTTTATTTTTTAGTGTTTTTAAGATTTGACTATCATACTCATCGATTAGTATTGCTACTTTCCCATATTTTTCAAATAGCGCATGTATCATATTTTTTAATAAAAAATCGGGTTCTTTAACATCTTTATCTACGGTAAGGTGGCATCGTTGAGCAATTAAATAAAGTTCCTCAACAAGACTCTGTTTGAATAGTTCAAGAGAAGTAGACTTTAGTCGGGAAAAATCAAGATCAATAACACCATATTCATGCCAATCATAATCACTTGAAGCAATCCATAAATCATTAAATAGTTGTTTATTGCCAATTAAAACTTCTTTAAGTGTAGAGACAAGTAAAGATTTACCAAAGCGTCGGGGACGGGATAGGAAATAACGACGCCCACCAGTAATCATGTGGTATACGTATTCTGTTTTATCAACATAGAGATAATTCAAGGTTCGTAATTCAGAAAATGTACTGATATCGACCGGTAGTTTTTGCATTATATCCCTTTGATTGGGGGCGTATTATTATCTACTTATAAGTCATTTTAGCATACTAACAATATTTTTCTATGCAACTATGATAATATGGTGGTATGTAAAATATTTTTTACAGAGGAGCTAATGTGAAAAAGGTTACATATTTGGTCTTTCTTTGTGTAGGAATAGCGGCATTTGGTTTTTGGTACATATGTCCCATTTTTAATCGCTTTCCGCATCCAACTGGCGAATATTGCGTAGGTTATACGCGTTTAGATTGGCATGATAATCATTTGCATCAGGAAGTTTACACTGAAATTTTTTATCCAAGTACGCGACCAAAAAATGAAGAAATGCCATTCCCTTATCAACCAAAAAAAATGTCGGCATTAGCAGGGATAAAATCACAAGATTCAGTTTTGCCTCAATGGATGTGGAGATGTTTTTTGAGTAATATTTTTTGCTACGCAGAACCTGATGTCGCAATTGTCCATCAAGCAAATGCATTTCCTGTTATTTTATATTTACCCGGAATTGGTGGAGAAGATTTGCATAATATAACATGTGAAAATCTTGCAAGTCATGGTTATATTGTGTGCGCTATTATTCCCGCAGGAGATATAGCGGTGGCTGTGGCAGGTAATGGTTCCAGTATTCCTTTAAACCAACAATTAAAAAAAGCGATGCAAGAAGTTGATAGAGACGCTATTTATGAATATCGCAATCAAGCTCATGTTCGATGGACAGCTTTTATTGAAAGCACTATTGATAGATTAACAGAACTTAATAATGACAATGCCACTCAATTTTATCACATGTTAGATATGCATAAGCTTGGAATGATAGGTCATTCTCATGGAGGAGCGGTTGTAACAGATTTTTGTCAAAAAAATAAATTGTGCAAGGCTGGTATTAACATGGATGGCTGGACTAAAACATACAATTCCGATATAAAATTTGATACACCATTTATGCTTGCATTAGGCAGTATTCAAGATATGCCAGAGATTAAAAGCTTTATACATAACAATGAGCGTCCTGATTTTACAGTAGTTACCTTTACTGAACTTGGTCATGAAGGGTTTACTGACTATTCTATGCTAAAACAACCAATTGCAGCATTATTTGACGTGCGACCATTGTTTTCTTGGTACGGCCAGGTTTCTCATAATAAATATATGATAGTAGATTTTTTTGATCGGTACTTAAAAACGGATAGCAAAGCTACATAAAAAATAATTTTCTTACTTTTGTATTTTTTATATAATAACTTTACTGAATGAGCATTATTTATTGTTGGTTTTGCCTTGCCTACGATCTTTAAGCTTTTTTTCACCTTCCAGTTTTAATTTTTTTGCTTGGTCATATTTTGTCAGTGCTTGTTTTAAAGGAACACATTTTTCTTTAGTGTATTGTTTTAGCTCTTGAATTATGTCTTGTGCTAGTTGCGGATTATGAGAACCAAATGTTCTATTTCTTTCACTATCACCTAATGATGTTGCATTATTAGTCCCAATAAGTGAGTAATAGTCTTGTCCTATTTGCCTTACGAGTAGTTTTGAATGTTGCGTATGATTGTTCGCAACATAGACGTTAACACCAGCTTTATTCATGCTAGTTAATAAATTTTTTCCTCCGGCAAGTGCAGTCTCATTAACAATAATTGTTGATTCACCACCTGATTTTGCTAATTGTGTTATAGCATCAGCTATTTCTTTACTATTAAAATTCATTGTTGTTTTAAAAATAATGCGATCTTGAGCATCACTGTTTGCTGCAGTGAGAATGCGCTGCGCTTCAGAGGCGTTTAATGCAACTTTTTGTGAGCTATCAAAGTGTGTTTTGGTTGGTGTTGAAATTCTTATGGTTTTGTGTTTTTGCTGCGGAGATTGAGAAAGATGCATAGTAACAAAATCTTTAAAAAGATCTTTATTGTCAGTTATTTCAACATTACGTTCATTATTATGATATGCCTTATGTGTTATATTAGCAGAACCATGAACAATGACATGCTTGCCTGGACTTCCAAGTGAAGGATTTTTTTCACTTGCAGCGATTCCTTTCGCATGTTCTGCAGAATTATAAGTAACATTAGTAAGAGATAAAGGAATATTTGATCCGTGTACACCCAGATGAACAGAAACATGTGCCCCATCTTTTTCTTTTTTAGATAAAGCATCAGCTATTTTTTTGTGAGTAAGAACGTAAGAATCGGCATAAATATAGTTAAATTGAGGGTTTTGAAT
>CAYSQT010000009.1:0-26980 GCA_964433525.1 uncultured Pseudomonadota bacterium | reverse complement strand
TGTGAGTAAGAACGTAAGAATCGGCATAAATATAGTTAAATTGAGGGTTTTGAATAGCTTTTAACATTGCACCTTGTGCATCTTTTGGTAGAGAGGTCACTGTTTCTGAGGTTTCTAAACGCCTTTTTTTAGGTTCTCTTATTTCTGCATTATCATTTGTTAGATCAATGAATAAGCGTTTTTTTGCAGAAGAAGCTTTGGAAGGGTGCATAGCATATATTGAAGATGTGAAAAAAACTAAAAACGTGATAAAATGGTATTTTTTAGTCATAAGTCCCCCCCCTTTTTTTATTATACATGGGAATGTTTATAGATAAATAATATCAAAACTATTTCTATTTGACAAAAGGGGGCTATTTTTAACGATTGGTGGCTTATTTGGGTATTAATTGTAGGACGAGCATGTCATGCAATGTTTGTGAGATTTGTATGAGTAATTTTTATAAATGAAGGGGTAAGGGATATGCGTAAAATATTACTTTTTATTTTTGCTACTACTGTTGTATATGCATCAGAAACAATAGAGCAAGCATTAAATATCGTTATTTTTGCATATTTTTCCACCAGTCATAATTAATGTTTGAAATCGTAATTTCATCGTATGAGTATCCCTGTTGTGTAATGTATGTTGTAAAATCTTGAAAATTGGTATTTGTGATACAAGAAGTTTCATATGGCCGTAGTGCCTCACATGATAAATGATTTATTAATTGGTTCCAAAGTAGACATATATAAAAATCCATTACCATCACATCGCGGACACACAATTTTGTCATCATAAATAATAAAGTTTTGTTGCATGCTATTCATATTTAAAAGGAATATTCTCCAGATTTAATTTTCTCAAGATAATAATCTTGATACATTTCTAAATTATCAAAGTCTCTTGTGAATCGTTCTAATCGAGATGGCAATTTCATACCATATTTAAAAAGCAAACATGCTAATCCTGTTTGAATTTTATCCAAGGCATCAAAATAATATTGTATTTCTTGCGGTGTTTTACAGGTTTTTATTTTATCAAAAATATAAGTGATCGTTTGATTTAATATTGAAAATTTTACATCAAAATCGTCGAGAATTTTTTGCATATTTTTTAATTCAGATGCTATTTCGTCTATATTGATAAAAGTATCTTTAATCACAATGATCCTTTTCATTTAATTGGTTGTATGTGAGCTACGACTTTGGTGGTTGGGTTGTAAATCATTTCCCATCCGTCAGCAAAATATTTGAAAAATCCTGGAACTTGTTTGGGGTCAGGAATTATTTTATTAGCATTATTTAATATAGCTTTTGCCGCTATTGATGGTGCTTCTCGGCCATTATTCCAAAGGCGGTGATAATAAAATTCAGTAAATTTAAAACCATTAACTTCATAATATCCATTTTTGAGAATTGCGATGAAGTTTTGGTTTACTGATTGCGGTATGATTTTTTGTAATATTTTGATTATTTTATTTTGGTTAATCATATTTTCTATGTAAATAGTTCCATCAGGAAGATGTACAAGAGGTTGATTTTTTGAAATCCATTCAAAATAATATTTGGTAAGTGGTAGTAATTGATTTGCCATTTTGTGAGCAAAAGAGCATATCTTTGTACAAAAAACAGTTTCAGTTACAAATGCGGTACTGTGCTTAACAATCTCTCTTGTTGGCATTGAGCGTAGTTTTTTTGATGCATTTTCAAGAATTTCATCAAGGTATGTAACAATCTCCTGCTGTCGAATAAAATATTGATCATTATCAATAGCATATAAAAATAAGCATTCACCGGTTGTTGCTGTTAGCCTGCCCAATTCATATGCAATAACACCAATGCCAATAAGACCATTTTTGATTGTTTGTATAGGATGTGTAAGAGCATGAAGAGAACTAACAGTTCCCAGATATATTCCTTCACCAAATGCTTTGCTTAAATCGAGGATGGCCCAACAAAAGTCAGCAAGCTGCGACGCCTGCTTTGTGAGGCCATGTTTATTGGCCTCAAGACCAATGCTTGATGCTTGACCTATGCAATCGCGTGCAATAATATTGTGTTTTGGAAGTAATGCAGCTTCATTGAGAATTGCTACATAGTTCTCATATATATCGCGTGCAAGCATAGATCCATTATGAGGAAATAAGCCCGTAAGATTGATATTATATTCATGTGCAAACTGATGCGCATGAGTATTAATGGTTTTTTCTGCACGTTTGATTTCTTTGTATAAGCGGCGAATGCGCTTAAATAAGTTGGGGCAATAAGAGCCATCCATTGTTTTGAAAAACTTGCGAATTCGGCACATTCGATTGAAACTGCGGTACAGTTTTTTGACTGCATGTTTATATCCAGGCAATGTTTTTGCATAGTGTACAAACCCGTCAGACATATACAATATGTTATAAGCAAGGACATCTTTTTCTGAGTAGCGATGGTAATCAAAATAGAGTTTAAGATTAGACGCTGAATAAGTTAAAAGATTGTTCTGTGTTTGTTGCTGATGTGAGTGTTTATATTGATTAGCACAGAAAAGGTTTGGTTGGGGAGTTGTTGTGTTTTGATGCAATGATAAGTTGACGGTTGGTATAGATATAAGGGAGAAGTGTGTTAAGAACAACAGGGTGTAGAGATAAAATATGCGCATAATAGATGTATGTTTAAAGTAACAATATATGCGGTGATCATAGCATATTATTGAATCGCTGACTAATATGGCGATATTGATATTTTTGACATAAACAAATTTCAGCCATATCTAATCTTTCAAAAAAATACTGATTTTTTTAAAATCCCATACAAAACCCTAGATAAGGGCCGCCAAGTGAAAAATTACCAAGCGTACGCGCAAAAGTGCGTGCAAAAACACCTACAGTATTAGGAAAAGGAGTGACATCGATAACACCGCTTGCCATATCGTTGGATTGTATTGCATTTAATAATATTTTTGAATCCCATCCTGCTTGCAATTCTATGGTAAAAAAATCTTTGCATGCATCTTGATAAACAAAACTTAATCGTTGTCCAAAATCTGGTATCATTTGTGTTCTGCTGCCTTGAGTGATGCTTTGAGGATTAACAGGAGGGTTTCCTATTTTTGCGAGTTCTGGTGATGTTGACCGGTAACGTGTCTGATTTTTTGTTTTGCCCATGAGCAAGGCTGCGGTAAATGTACCAGCAAAATAAAATCCTTTTGCAATGTGGTAGTTAAGATCAAAGCCAGCTTGTGGCCCCGCTCCTTTAAATGAGGAAGGAACAGTTATTTTACGAGTAATGGTAATAGCTTCGTCAGAAAAAAAGGTAATAAGGTTTTGTTTAAGCTGTGCATAGCTAATACCAGCAAAAATATTAACATTAAGATTATTGTTGATATCGACGTATTGACCATAGCGTAGATTCATTTCATTGAATTTGAGATGTACATTACCTCTGACTTGTTTATATGGTGAAGCGTCAGGGCCAATAGAAGAAAAAGGACCGACCATATCTTTTGTACTTGCAGTAACAGAGCTACCTGTTGATGAATTAAAACGTTCCCAATTAAAAAATAGATTGCTTGCGCGTTCATGAAATATAGCACGCCATCCAATATCAAATGCCACATGATATTTGGGATGCAGATCAAATGTTTTCCAATTTGGTGATGCGCCAGGAGTTGCGAAGGCTTCATTGAGTGGAAAAGCTTCGGCGGTAAAATATAGATTGCTCGTACTAGGTTTTAAAAAAAGGACTTTGATTTCTGTGTTAAAGGTGTAATGAGGTGAATTGATAGCAATATCACCAAGATTTTGATAGTTGTCTCCAACAAGTGAAATTGCAGGGCTTAGTAAAAAAAGCAATATATGTTTTAGGAGTCTTTTCATGTTACTCTCCAGAAAAAATGAAATCGAGTTATATTAATAAAAATATGGTACTATCGTTTTTCGTATTAAAACAATAAATAATACCATTGTCTTTATTTATAAATAATAATAAGCATATCGATGATATCCTTCCATGAAAACACATGCCCTTTTTGGCGTTTTATTGAATCAGTACCTCCATACACAACGTATGACTGTACATGTTCTTGTTTACTGATTTTTTGCCAATCTTGCAATCCATCAAAAAAGCTTGTAGATATTGTTTTACTTGCCTTAATTTCAATGGGGACCAAAGTAGTAAAGTTTTTCTCAATAATACAATCAATTTCGTGGCCTTGCGCATCGCGCCAAAAATAGATTTGTGGTGATTCATTGTGATTATAGTTGTACTTAAAGAATTCGCTGATGACAAATGATTCAAAAATTGCGCCACGCAGAGGATGATTAAAAAATTCATCATTGCTACGAATATTGAGTAGCTGACACACAAGTGATGTGTCATAAAAATAAAGCTTGGGATGCTGAGTAAGTCGCTTGTTGAAATTTCTGTAGTAAGGGGCAACAAGTTTTATAATGTAACTTGTTTCAAGAATAGCAATCCACTCTTTTGCAGTATGAGGACTAATGTCACAGTCGCGCGCAAGCTCTGCATAATTGATGAGGTTTCCAATGCGTGCTGCACATAGTTTTAAAAACTTTCCAAATGTTAGTACGTCAGTAATATTAAGAAGCTGTCGAACATCTTTTTCAACATACGTAGTGATATAATTGGAACACCAGGTGCGCACGTTAAGATTGCGTTCATACACTTGTGGATAACCGCCTTTGATAAGTGTTGTTTCATAATCACTGGACAAAATACCAGCGTCTTTAAGTTCTTCTATGGATAATGGTAATAGTGTGAGTAATGCGATACGACCGGCTAGAGTTTGGGTAATTTTTTCATGCATTAAAAAATTTTGAGATCCTGTGAGAATAAAAAAACCAGGTCTATATTCTGTATCAATGATTCCTTGCATATAAGAAAAAAGCGCAGGCACTTCTTGTGCTTCATCAATAATGAGGCCTTTATGGTGTGAGTATGCTTGTAAAAAACCACGGGGGTCTTCATGGGCAGATATTTTTGTATCAAGATCTTCAAGGGTGACATAGGCGTAATCGGGGAATGTGTCTTTAACTAGTGTTGTTTTTCCCGATTGGCGAGGGCCAAGGACCGCAATTGCGCTGAATTGCTTGGATAAATCGACTAAATGGGATTTAATGTGTCTTTTTATCTTCATCTGTAGCCTTAAAATGTTATTGTTTGTAAAAAATGCATTTCCAGTGCATTAATTACATGATAATATGAAAAGAACGATTAAATCAATATTTTTTTGGAGAAATTATTTTTTTTGATAATCTATAGGTTGCTTTTTCAGCGACGGCTTCAATATTGACGAATTCTCCTCTCATTGTTACGATTACACAGATTATTGTACTTTAATCTCATCAAGGAGATTTCTCTCATGGTAATTAAACTTTTTTAAACCGTTCTGTTTCTCATAAAAATCTTTTGTTTCAAAAAATATATTCTATTTATGCAGCGCATTGCGCAATAATGTAAGGACTTTTTATGTCTGTATTGAAAGTAAGTAATCTTACAAAAACATTTACGTCTGGCATGTGGCCATGGAGCAAAGGTAACATATATACGGCCGTAGACTCTATTTCATTTCATTTAAATCAGGGAGAAATTCTTGGGTTTCTTGGTCCCAATGGCGCGGGTAAAACAACAACTATTCAAATGTTACTTGGCACATTGACTCCAAGTAGTGGCTCTATTTTGTATTTTAATAAAGATTTTACAGCACATCGCATTGAAGCTCTGAAAAAAATTGGATATGCAAGTGGTTACGATAAATTGCCAGCTCGTCTTACCGTTACAGAAAATCTTGATATTATTGGTAGAGTGTATGGTTTAGATAGTGTCCAGCGTAATCAGCAGATTGAAGCGCTACTAAAATTTTTTAGAATGTGGGATATGCGCAATAGGCAAGTTGGGACTTTATCTGCTGGACAAACAACTCGTATCATGCTCTGCAAAGCTTTTTTAGCAAACCCTGACATCGTACTTCTTGATGAACCAACAGCATCTCTTGACCCTGATGTTGCGCATGAAGTGCGCCAGTTTATTTTAGCGCAGCGTAAAGAACGTAATATTTCTGTGCTCATAACATCGCATAATATGGATGAAGTAACAGAGTTATGTGATCGAGTGCTTGTACTTAAAAATGGTGTTATTTTTGCAGATAACACCCCTGAGCAGTTGGCGCAATCTACGTCAAAAGTACGTGTTCATCTGATGATATCAAGTAATTTTAATGATGCGCTTACCTATTTTACCACTGAAAACATATGTTATCATGTTAATGCGCATCAGGTAACAATAGAACTTGACGAGTATGCAATTGCACCGTTTTTGGCACGTTTGGGTGAACGCAATATTGTGTATTCACAGATTTCTATCGATAAGCCATCGCTGGAAGATTACTTTTTAAGTATTGCAAAATAAAGAGGAATTTTTATGATTTCTTGTACATCAATTTGGACCATTGTATTGCGCCACATGCGAGTATGGAAGCGTGATCCCAATCTATTACTGTTTATGTTTTATTGGCCACTGCTTGATATTTTTGTATGGGGATTTTTGGGTTCATGGATTCAGCAATCACAGATTGCTACTTTTCAAAACTATGAAATGATTGCATTGTTAGGGATCTTGTTATGGCAGATTATTGGCAGAGGGTGCAATATTATGATTCTTGCTTTTACTGAAGAGTTATGGTCAAACAATATTATAAATTTGTTTTCTTTGCCATTGCGAATCACTGAATGGATGGGTGGTATTATTGTTTTTATGGCAATGATGATTATGCTCACGTCACTGTATTGTATGTCAATCATATTTTTATTGTATGAGTTGTCATTATGTACTGTTTTAAAAATATTTTTCATTTTTTTCCCACCATTATTTTTGTCGGCTCTTTGGGTTGGTTTTATCTGTTTATCCATTTTATTTACACTCGGTAAACGAGGCATAGAGCTTGGTTATGTTATTGCATGGTTTTTAATGCCATTTAGTGGTGCTTTTTATCCAATAGAAGTGTTACCAATGTGGGCTCAAAAATTCAGCGCTTTATTGCCGATGAGTTATGTTTTTCAGGGAATGAGGGGATATGTTATGTATCAGCACAATCCTGCTCCATATTTGTTCAAAGGATATGTCATGGGTGGTGCATATGCGCTGTGCTCTATGATATTGTTTGTTTATTGCTTCAACAAGAGTAAACAGAAGGGCCTTGCGCGGTTGGTTGATTAGCCATAAGATTTTTAAACTCCCATACAAAACCTTTGACTTGTTTATATGGTGAAGCATCAGGACCAATAGAAGAAAAAGGACCGACCATACTAAGGCTTCATTGAGTGGAAAAGCTTCGGCGGTAAAATATAGATTATTCGTACTTGGTTTTAAAAAAAGTACTTTGATTTCTGTATTAAAAGTGTAACGAGGGTCGTGCGAAACACTATCATTGTTATCATATTGTTCAATGCCAGAAAGCCCAATTATGGGAAATAAGGAACACAGTAAAGCATATTTTAAAATCTTTTTCATACAACTCTCTCTTATTAAAAGAGCGATAAGAGCTATTATTTTAATTAAAATCATTCTTTTTGACTATCTATAGATAACTTTTTTATGCCGTTTTGTTGAGTTATAACTGTCTTTTTTGTTATATTTTGATAAGTTATAGATAACAAAAGGACATAAAATGACAAAAACGTTTAACAGGTTGATGTTGGAACAGGTTCAGGAAAAATTGAATCAATTTCTTCCATTAATTAACAGGCCAGTTCCAAGAGCGGGATGGATTCAAACTATACGTAAAGCTTTGGGATTATCAAGTGCATTATTAGCAAAGCGTTTAGGCTGCACTAGATCAAATGTGATTTTTATTGAAGAAAGAGAGCAGAAAGGTACAATAACGCTGGAAACTTTGGAAAATGTTGCCAAGTCGCTTAATTGTAAGTTTGTTTATTGTCTTGTGCCTATAATATCTCTTGATAAGCAATTGGAAGATCAGGCTCGAACGTTGGCAAAGAAAAGAATTTCCGCAATTAATCATTCAATGCAATTGGAGAAACAAGAATTGACTACTAAGCAATTGCAACAACAAGAAGATGATTTAGTGCAGGAATTATTACAGGGAAATTTAAAGAAGCTGTGGGCTGACGATGAATTTTGATTATCCTGCGGGAGCAACACCTTTAAGTCACGAAGAGTTACGAGAATTAATACCGTCTCATATAGAAACACAAGAAGAGCTTAATGCGTGGGAAGAAAAAAATATTATTGAAGCGCAATCATGGGCATGTAAACAAAAAAATATTTTGTCAGAAGAATTTATCAAAAAATTGCATAAGCATATGTTTAATAAAACATGGAAATGGGCCGGAAAGTTTCGTCAAACAGGAAAAAATATTGGCATTCTATGGTCATTAATCCCTGTGAGTGTTAAGGATTTGTGTGAAGATGTGCGATATCAATTAGAGCATCATATTTTTTCAAAAGATGAAATTGCTATTAGGTTTCATCACAAATTAGTGTGGATTCACCCCTTTCCAAATGGGAATGGAAGGCTTGCGCGTTTGATAGCCGACCTTTTGATTGTACAACATGAAGGAAAGCGTTTTAGTTGGGGAATGCATCAAAGCTTATACAAACAAACACCAGTTCGTAAATTGTACATAGAGGCTTTACAAAAGGCCGATAAGGGTGATTATTCAGATCTTTTGCTATTTGCTCGTTCTTAATTCATTTTTTTGTAAACCACTCAGTGTATTTAACATATGAAACAAGTTTTTGTTAATTGTTTGATAGTCTTGGCGCATTATTTCGTTTGGTGTTTGTGTAAATGTAGTTGGTTTTAAATCTTCAGGACAAGCATCAATAAGGGTAGCCATGGTTTCCTTTGTCATTTCCAAATGACACTGAAAACCATAGATTTTTTCGTTATAACGGATAATTTGTCGTGGGCAGCCGGCGCTATAAGCAAGAACATGTGCATTTTTGGTAAGGCCAGGCATATCATTGTGCCAATGAATAGCATCAAATGTTGTTGGCATATTATTAAGAAGCGGATCATTTGCTGCTTCAGATGTTAAAAAAATGGGATATATGCCACATTCTTTATGGGGACTTTTTTCTGTTGTGGCACCCAAAGCTTCTCCTATTAATTGAGCTCCTAAACAAAAACCAAGGATAATTTTGTTTTGTGCGATTGCGTTTTGAATGAGCGTGATTTCATCGTGTAAGTATGATGTATGATGATAATCAGATGCACTTTGAGGTCCACCCATAATAATGAGAAGATCAAAATTATCATACGTTAAGCAGTTTTCACCTGCATAAGGTTTACAAATGATAAAATCATGATTGTTTTTATGTACCCAATCAGTAATTGCTCCGGGAGTTTCAAAATCTGCGTGTGTAATACAGAGTATTTTCATGGGTAGTGCCTTCGTAATCATTGTGAACAATAATGGTAAAATAATAATGATTTTATTGTATTTCATTATTTTCTAATTGATCGAGCAGTTGTACCATTTGATCTTCTACGATATGTAATTTTGCAACAATAACCTGGGATTCAACAAGATCTATTTTATAGTTTAAATACGTTTCAAAATAAGAAAGCACTTCTACTTGTTGCAACAATTTTACCGGAACGGTAGCTGCAAGAATATCGTTGATTTTTTTGGAAAGTGCATGGTCTGGGCGAATCACCGGAATATCTTTTACTTTCATATTATCCCTGCCAATTAATGGCGTTTTGAGCATTACGCAGTAATGATGATAATCCATAAATTCTTGTGATTCTAGAATTTGATTTACGGCAGATTTTATTTGTTGTTTTGTTGTTTCATAGACATCACCGAGTATGTACTGTGCAACATCTTCAGCTTGTTTGTAGATAAATTTGTTTCTGATGTTAATACGGTTGAAAGCTTCTTTTTGTGTATCATAAAATGAGAGCTTTTGTGTGATAAGAGATACTTTTTCACTATCGCTGTACATTCCCGTAATAGATGATGTGATAAGCATTGCAGCGGTGATGCTGTATAAAAAGTTGTTCATAATGATTCCTTTTTCATAAATTAATGTATCTTGTGTTGATTGTGGCATATAATTATCCGGATGTAAAACAACAATGGAATAAAAATTACCGCTTAAAAAATGCAGCGCATTTATTAAAGAATGCAACACATTGTTCTTTTAATGAGTTTGCGCGTTCATGTATATCCAATTGCATAAGTTGTAATCTAGTTTTGTATAAATAATAACATACAAATGTTTGCTGTGGCGACGGAATTAACAGCATAGTTTCTCCTACTATAGCTTGATGTTCAGGTATAATTTCATCTTTTTGTTTATGCGCATGCATTAAACGTCGCAGCATATAGATCATAAAAAGATTTTCATTGTCGTTGACCCATTGACACGTAGCCTGCTCTGAAGGTGTACAAAGAGTATAGTGTTGCCACGCTTCGTCTTCAACTACGCTCACCAGAAATTCATTTTCAGTTTCATTCAGAATAATTTCTGGCAATGCTGGGGATCTGTGATTTGTATCATGAACAATATATTTTTCAAATTCTGCATCCCAGACGGTAACACGTTGTTCTTTTTTATTTTGATTAACAACTTTTGTTTGACAATGGTCGATAAGTATTTTGTCATCAGATGTAAAAAGTAAAGTGCCAAGAGTGATTTTTTTATTGTCTTTATGTGGATTAATCAGATGTGATAATTGAATTTCTCCAAGAGAGTTTTCTTTGACAAGAAGTACATTGCCGTTATTAAAACGTACTGCTGCATTATTGGAAAAATTACCATACTGTATGTTTCTCAAGCAATAATTGTTGTGAATATCGATTATTTTAATGGTTGAGATATCAGCAATATTTTTTATATTCCAGATATGCAGCTTATTTTCGTCTGAAAGCACTTCCCATGCCATCATACGGGAATTGTCATGATTAAAGGATGGTTGAACATATACAGATGTAAAGTGAGTGAGGTACTCTTGATTGTTTAAAATATCATAGGCAAGTAATTGAGATATCTCCTGATTTTCATCGTCAAAAGAAAAACAAAAAAATGCTGTTGATGTAGAATTGAAATGCATTTTTGTAGTAGATGGCAAAGAATCAGGCAAGATAATTTTTTTGGTGATAATCTCATCTGCTGATGGATCAAGACAAAGAAGAATACAGTTTTCTGTGCTTTCACTTAACCTGACTGCCATGTAGTATCCATCAGGACTGCAGACAGCTATTAGGATTTCACCGCCAGAAAAAGAAGTCTCTTTGAACGGTTCTTGAGGATTTGTGCGCCATATAATATAGTTTTCATGATATCCCTGTTCATTCAATGTAGAAAATACATGATATTCACCGGTATCAGTTTTTTTGTGTACAAAAATGACTCTATTTTTATCAATGGTGCTTATTTGGTGACTAGGATTGTTTGTTGTAAGTGATGTTTTATGAGCATCAAAAGATGAGCTTATTCTATGAATATTGCCATTTTGTGCACAAATCAGTATTGGATTAAAATAATCATAACTGAGGGAAGGCATGGGTAAAGGAATAGAGAGAGCAGCCATGGCGCAGCGCATGTAATTAATAATGTGATCTTTTTCAAGATATGGTAGAATATGCTTTTGCACTATGGCATGAGGAATATATGCTTGAGCCACAAGAGCTGTCATATGCGGAGAATCAAGTTTGTCTTTACCGCAAGCAGATATCAGATCTTTTTGTTGTTCCAATGTAAGATCACTAAAAAAAGGAATAAAGGTGTTATCCGTGAGATGCGGAGCTGCATCTCTAAAAAGGGTGATGTGTTCTTTTTCAGTATTGAAAATAGGAAGAGGCTTGGTGTGATCTACGCCAAGTTTTTTTTGTAATAAATGTTGTAAGTGAATGGTGTTTGATAAAAATGCTGTAGAAAAAGGAATGTTATGGGTACTGTTATCAGTAAGTTTTATGATTGGGCCTGTAGTTTGCATACTATAGTTGTGGTTAAACACAATTAGCAGTAAAGTAGAGAGCAATAGTGAGAGGTTACGTCTGTTCATGAATATTCCTTTTTTTGTAATCTGTCGTACTATACCATAAAAAATATTAAAGATTGTAGTATGTCATTGTTAATGGAGTTAATTTATGAAAAACATGGTAACTCAGAGTATTCTATTTTTATGTACTACTATTCCTTTAATGAGTATGGAAACAGTAGATGATGCAAAAATAAAAGAAATGACACATTTTTTATATGTTCAAGAAATAAAAGCAAATGCATTAAGAGGTGATTTCCCATCACGAGTATTGCCAACTCCATCGTGGATGCATAAAAAACATCCGCAGGGATATATTCATGATATGCCAGCATGCTTGATAGAAAATAATAAAGCAAATTTTAATGGTATCGAAAAATCTGCTCTTCCATTTTTGACTAATCCTGATTTTTTTCGCAAAAGTAATAATGGTCGCTATAGTGCAAGAATTGGAACAGAGCTTCATCCTCAAGATGCCGTAGTTCTTACTACATATGATAATCAAAAAAATAAAACTGTCAGATCGTTATGTTGCGCCTTTAAGTATGCCAATAAAATATGTTTTAACCCAACATCAACACATGTGATCACAGGAGCTATGGGAGATACCAATACATTACAAACATGGGATCTTGTAACAGGAAAACTGCAGCAAACATTGCAGGGACATAAGGGTTTGATAACGGTGATAGAGTATAATCATGCTGGCACCAAAATGATTACTATTTCTCATCGAACAATAACAAACACCATTATTTTATGGGACACGAGTACTGGTTACAGCATACAACCTATTAATAAAATAGAATTCACCAGTGATTATTTAACCGAAGCACGATTTAGCCCTGCAGATGATAGAATTTTTGTTTCTTGTGCTGCAGGAGATATTATTGTTCTTGATGGTAGAACCGGCACTATTATTGCAACAACTTCGGCAGATGTACCAATAAAGGATGAAGCAACCATCAAGGCTATTTTTACACCAGATAATCAATTTTGTATTACTACAACAGTATCCACCAAAAATGGAGCTACACATTTATGGGATACTCATACCGGTAAAAAAATAGCAGCGCTACTCAATCATAATATACCTAATAATTGTAATGGTGTTGGTTTGATGCTACATAATTGCTCCGTGATAACTACATTTGATTCTGATCGTGCAATGATGATTGATCTTATCAGTGACAAAACTCGGTCTATTTTGCATTATCTTCAACATGAAGCAACTTCAGCAGAAAAAATAGCCTTATATTGTATTTATTGTGCCTATAAAAAGGATACGCCTTCTTGTCTATTTCCATCATCAATGGTAAATGCGTTGCCATCAAGGCCTGCGATACGAGATTTTATTAAAAAACATTTATTTTGGAATAAAAATCTCATCCAACTTGATGATCGTAGCTATCATATACTTGAACCACATGAAATTGAATCTTCTAGTATATTATTGCAAAAACAATTATTACGTGAAAAAACGACTCCTGCGCATGTAAAAAAATGGGGATACACCATAGAATGTTATGATAGATTAGAAAAAGCACCTTTGTATCTTAATAATATAAGTTCAGCCCAGTTGAATCTTTTTAAAAGATTTTTAAATCTTGATCCTAGTAAATGGAACAATCAATTTCATCTTTTATCACTACAACAGCAAGATGATTTATTTTTTATTGCTTCTGAAAAAGGATTGGGCGTTTGCCAATTAATGGCACAATTAGCTGAAGTTGATCTGTTGCCCGAAATAATAGAAAAAAATATTACTCCCCATTTTTTTATCAAAGATGTCCGTAATTATCTGCGATATCATATCATTGTTGATAATGCGCGCAATAAACGTTTTACGGAAAAAACATATGTTTTTTCTGACAAAAAAGAATGGCATTTTAACGCTGTTTTAGACAAAATGATGTTTGTACCTGATGCAGCAATCAAAAAGGGATTATATCGTTTTAGTGGCAGCATTGACGCGGCAGATATTGTGCTAGAGGGCAAAGAATGGGCATGTACAATACAGAAAAAAAGAGATGATAATCTTATCTATTATATAACTCCAACTATTACTAATGATGAAATGCTTCAATTACCAGTAAAAACATTTCCTACAAATGAATGTATTTTATGGGCAGTTGATAGCAATAAAAATATTTTTTATAAAAAAAATATACAATGTGATGGCAGGTGGAATAATATAAAATTCAGCCCTGATGGCAATTATATAGCCATTAGTGCTGAATCAACAGCAACATATCCTCATCATACAGTTGCACTGATCAGTTTAGGAGCTGTTGAAGATGCTTCTTGTTGTAAAGAGATGATATTGCCAATTGATAGCAAAATCATGTCTCTTTGCTTTAACGATCAATCTACTGTATTAGCAACAGGGACTAGTTCAGAACGCCTTATTCAAAGCAGTATTACTTTATGGGATATAGCAACAGGGCAACAACTCTCTTGTGTTAGTAATCCTTTAGGTGGGAAGGTTAAAAATCTTTGTTTTAATCATTCTGGTACCAAAATGTTTGCAACATATGATTATGGCTATGATGGTTTTTCAGGAATCAATTTATTTGATGTGACAGACTATACTCATCCCAAAGAAATAATATCGCATAATCTTATTAATGACCTGGTCTGTGCTCAAGCCTATTTTAGTGATGATGATACAAAAATTGTAGCAACGTTAACAGAAGGAAATCTTATTTTTATGGATGGCATAACGGGTGCTATTATTAATGATAAAGAAAAAGAAAGTTATAGTAATGCGCGTAGACAAATTGCTTCAGTCTTTAATCATGACAATAGCTTGCTTGTATCTGCAAAACTTGCACAATTTGGTTATCTTGCCGGAGATACTCTTTTATGGGATACAGGGACGGGAACGGTAATTGCAACATTGATATCAGGACAAGCGGGAGTAAATGGTGTTGGCTTTACACCAGACAAACGTCATGTCGTTACAACGTGTGAAAGTAAGATTGCTGATGCTATTATTATGACGACACTGTTTGATCTCAATACGCACAATGCTCTGAAATGGTTAAAACATGGTACATCATTTTTGCAAAAATATGTATTATATTGCGCATATAAAGCACAACAAGACAAAAATAGTAAAAGCAAGCAGATACCATATGTATTACAGCATGTTTTAGGTTTATTGCCGAAAGATGCTTATAATGCAAAAGAGATCATAGAAAAATTTTTACAGAAAAAACTGTGGTGAGATAATCTTGTTGCCATGATGGAAAATAATTATGGTTCTATTATCCACTGGCGTTGCCTTGATGATAAAGAATACGATGAGCAGTTGAGAGTCAAGCTTGTTGAAGAAACGGAAGAAGTTGTTGTTGCAAAAGACATAGATGAGTTGAAAGCGGAAATTACAGATGTGTATGAAGTTCTTGATACATTAATGTCATTGCATGGAATCAGTAAAGAGGAAGTTTTAGCTATTCAAGCACGTAAAAGGCATGAGCGTGGTAGTTTTGAAGAGCGTATGTTTGTTGAAGTTGCGGAGCATCTTGTTGGTAGTTATGGTGAAAAATATTGTCTTGCTGATCTGGTGAAATATCCAGAGATTATTGATGATATAGTATAATTTTTTCAGAAGATTCGATGATATTTCTAGCGCTCGTCCTGAACTTGTTGAAGGATTTGAGCGCTCTATCCTTCAACAAGTTCAGGACGAGCGCGGCCAAAGAATATGAACGAAAAAAAAGCCAACGAATTTTTAATAGTCGTTGGCTTTTTTAATAACGATCATGTTTTTTAATGTAAGTCTGGTAAAAAACCTTGCCACTCTCTTGCAAATTTTTCTATTTCAGTCATTATTTTCATTTTAGTTTCTTGACAAAAAGTATGGTGTAATTTCCAGAGCAATTGTTCTAGTTCATCTAGTTTTAGTCTGTCTTTAGGATCATAATTTTCGTTATAATAATTTTCTTTAAATTGTTTACAAAATTCGGTTTCTATTTTTTCTATAATATCGATCATCTCTGTTTTAGTTGGTGTTTTGAAAATGTTATCGCCGTGCAATTTTTGTTGAAATGCTTTTAGTTTTTTTAGTGCACCATCTATTTCTGTTATTTTCTTTTTACAGAAATAAGCAGAGATTTTGTTGTGATATAAATTGTAAAGAGCAGCACAAGCAAATGAACTAGCAATAGCTAAGCATCCTATACCACCAGCAATAAAAAATTTCTTAGATGCTAATTCTGATTTAAGTGTATAGAGAGAAGATCGATAAAGATCAATGCCTCCCAAACCACTAAAGAGAACACTACAACCGCCTGCTAACAGTGACAAAGTAAGGTCTACTTTTGCAGTATGGTCATTCATCATGTTTTTAAAAAGGTTCTGTCTTTTGTCATTAAGAAATTTGATCGCTTCATTCAATGAATGAGTATACGGCCATGATGATGTATCATTACTGGTATTACAAAATTGTATGATATCTTGATACATTGATTCTGATGATGCGTGTACCATTGGTATGACATTGCTGCATAAGAGAGTAGTAAGAAAAAGAATTACTTTTTTGTTCATATCGACCTCCATTTTTGACATAAAAAAGCCATATTTGTAATTATTTAGAGTATAGCAGAGCGATTTTATTGTTTCAAAAGGGTGAGTAATAATACGATCAGGACGCTATTTTTAAAGGTTTAGGTCTTGAGAAAGGTAAAAAGATGGAAAAAATGTTTTTGGCAGCAGTAATAGTGGGTTTTTTTGCTAGGTGCACCATCTTTGCAATGGAGTCTTCAAGTGATGTATGGGTGAAGATTATTGCATGTAGCGGAACGGCCGCAAAAAATAGTTTGCATCAAAGCTGTACTGCTTTGCATGCATTATCTTCTAAAAATAATGTTGATATCTATTTGCAAGATCCGCTTGTTTTAAGTAAGCATCAGGGTGAATATGCATTGATGTTGTGTGCTTACAAAAACAATGTTCCTGCTGTTAAGAATTTATTATTACATAATGCCTGGGTATATTATCATTATTGTGGGATAGCAACTTCTCCTTTGGCGATAGCATATCATAATCAAAATGAAGCATTAATTAAGTTATTGAATTCTTATTCATTTTTTAATGATAATGATGGGATATTTTCTCCTGTATTACCGGCTTGTGTATTATCGAATGCATGGGCGGCATTTTTTGGAGATACGCAGGCTATAGCAAAATATATTTCTTCTGATAACTATAACCCTCTTTATTTTGAGAAACAAGATAAACGCACTAATTTTCCAGGATCGACTTTATTAAAACTTGCTCTTTATAGAGGTCATCACAATGCAGTTGAATTACTACTGTCTCATCCAAAAACAATAAGACATATTAATAGTGGACGCAAAAGATCTGACAGGCCTATTGATATTGCTTTTTTTAGAGGAGATATTAATAGTATACAAAGACTTGTGGCTATTCCTTCATTGCGAATAAAAGGTGCTCAGTATCGTTTTGATCTTTTATATAACAGTGTGCAACGTGGATGTACAGAATGTGTTCGCTTTCTTTTAGGTCGTTATCATTTCTCTATTAATGCATTAAAAGGTAGAAGTTTATTAAATGTTTTTGGTGATACGGGTATCAAAGCGTTAGGTAGATTTTTCGTCAACATTGCGCCACTAACCATGGCGGCATATCAGGGAAATAAAGATATTGTTGCAATGTTGTTACAATGTAAAAAAATTGATGTAAATATTCCAGTTTATCGTTCAATAATGAGTACTCTTTTCTATTTGACACCATTGTATGCTGCGTCATTGCAAGGTCATGTTCATGTTGTGGAACAATTGCTTGCACATTCTGCTATAAATCCTTGTTTGTATATGGAAAAATACACGCCATTACATGTTGCGTGTAAAAAAGGATATGTTGATATTGTGCGGATGCTTGTTAAGCACAGTCCAGCATTATTGCATATGAAAACTATTGATACAAATGAGTCGCCATATAAGCTTGCCTATCATGCTAATCAAGGTGCCGTGGTAGAACTTCTTTTAAAAATGTTGTTTCAAGAAAAGCAAGAAAAGTAATGAAATCTATTGATTGTAAGAAACTAAAATATATGTTTTAATATACTCAAAAAAAGCATATTATTTTGAACATACAAAGGGGAGAGTGTATGAAAAATTATTTGATAGCGTGTTTAGCTGTGGTATCAGCATTCCATGTGCAAGCATCGGAAGATCAAACAAATAAGCTTGCGATAACTGGTAAGATTTATGTTGATGGTCCTGTTGCGTATGGTCCCAAAAAATACTACGACCGTCTTTCTAAGATTAGTGGCGCAACTATAGAGGCGAATGTATCACTAGTTAAAGTTACTGTTGTTATTGATGATAAAGATAATAACAGCAATAGTTTTGAAAGTCTTTGGACGAATAATGGTAACAATTGTATACCCAATATTGTAGAAGGACATGAAGTTGCATATTATAAACAAAAATTTGGTGGTGCAGATCTTTCAAAAAAAGTGCAGTATAAAATAAAACAAACATTTTTTCCTGATTATATACCAGTGTCAGTTTTTGAGAATACGCAGGATAGAGAAAAAGAACATACATTAAAATTATGTATATTTCGATACATGGTGCATTTGCAATGCGTTGGCAATAAAAGAAGGCAAAATACACGATTTCAAGATAATCTGACTGAACAATTGAGTAATTTTATTAAAACGCCATTATATTTTAAGTGGCATAAAGAATCTAAAAGTGGAGATTCTGCGTATATGCCGGTTCGTTATTTGATTGAAGAGAAATACATTAAAGATATAAATACAAAACATTTAGATTGGTCTTCTAAAGATATTATGAATATGTGTTTATGTACTCGTTTTAGTAATGGGTGTCCAACGTATTGCACTAGTGATTCACGTGAATATGAACATGGTGAAGAAGGTATAAAAAATATAGAAAAACTAAAACAGGTGTTTAGTGATCTTTTTGTTTTTAGAGATGGATATGAGGAAGCTATACGCGAAAATATAGAGTTACCATTGGAAAATCTGTTAAAAGAAGTATATAAAGCAAAGGAATTAGCTCGGACAGCTTTTGATTTACTACCCGCATATGTTACCTATAAAGATATGCGCAATAATCCAACAGTAAGCAAGGCTGATTTAAAAGCAACACAAGATGCGTACTTTGACACACAAGAGTGTCAAGATTATGAGTATTGGCTTGAAAAGTATCATATGCTTGCTAAAATGGCTGAGTATTATCGAAATAAAGTTTGCGATAATCACAGAGATTCCTTGTTAGCTGGAATAAAGGCATCGGTATCGATTGCTTATCGTCAATGTGACAGAGTAAAAAATGAGCTACAAACCTTTGTTGATACCATTGCGCCTGCAGCGCAATAAAAAATATGAAGTCACAGAAAATTATCTCATTCAATTCAAGCACCAACTATTCGGTGATCGGAGAAATCGATTCATCAACATATCAAGAAGTAGATGAAAAAGTTAATAATGCGCGTAAAGCATATGCATCTTGGTCAAATCTTTCAGTGAAAGAAAGAGTGAGTTTTCTTGCACCATTACAACAAGCATTTGAACGCAAAAAAAGCGACATACGCACGCTTATATCGCAAGAGGTTGGTATGCCAATTGCGTTGTGTGATGAAATAGATATTGATGTTGGCTTGCATTATTTGAAGGTATATTTACAGTGTGCACACGATTGGCTTTCTCCTGAAATTACGCATGAAACTGCAGATGAAATTCATACACTTTTTTTTGAGCCAAAAGGAGTTGCTGGCGTCAGTGTTCCATGGAATTATCCATTTTCTCTTTTTATATGGGCCGTGATACAAAATCTGGTTGTTGGTAATACGGTAGTTTTAAAACATTCAGAAGATTGTCCGTTGACTGGGAAATTATTAGAAGAAATAATGTTGTCAGTTGATTTGCCAGACGGTGTTTTTAATGCTGTGTATGGCGATGGCAGCAGTGTTGGTGAATATCTGATGAACAGTGCGATTGATCTCATATGGTTTACCGGAAGCACTGGTGTAGGAAAACACCTTAATCTCATAGCAGCACAAAAGTTTATTCCTGCGCTGTTAGAATTAGGTGGATCTGCTGCGGGAATTGTTTTTGAAGATGCTGATCTCAACATGACAATTGAATCAATCTATTTTAACCGCTTTGTCAATAGTGGACAAACGTGCGATGGGCTCAAGCGTCTTTTAGTTCACAAAAATATTTTTGACACGGTAGTTCAAAAATTACACGCGTTAATACGTACCAAAAAAATTGGGCCAGCGCATGATCCATTAACTGATATAGGACCACTGATTACAGAACGTCAGGTTGTTTATCTTGAGCAACAAGTGAATGACGCGGTGCATAAAGGAGCATGTGTTATTGTTGGAGGGAAACGCCCCTCTGATTTACATGGTGCTTATTATGAACCTACGCTGCTCACCAATATCACATTCGATATGAAGGTATGGAAAGAAGAGGTTTTTGGACCAGCATTGCCTATTGTTAGTTTTGATTCAGAAGAAGAAGCAATAACGCTTGCAAATGATTCTCAATATGGTCTTGGCGGTTATATATACACACAAGACAAAGTACGTGCATTACGGGTAAGTCGACAGTTGCAAACGGGTAATATTAGTGTCAATGCAGCATATTACAATGTAATACCGCACGATCCTTTTGGTGGATATAAAAATTCGGGATTAGGACGTGAACATGGCAAGCAAGGGTTGCGTGAGTTATGTTCTGCTAAGGTAGTGGCATTGAAAAAATAGATTTATTAGCGCTTTTAAGAACAGTTTCTCGTCAGCGATTTCGAGGCAGCTGTTTTGGTGTTGTCGATTACGATACCTTAGAAAAAGTTCGGCACATAGTTTCGCTTTTATTGGACTTGTAGCGCAGAAAATTGTGCAAGCGGGTGCTGTAAAATAATTTCATTGTATTACCGTTTTTATTGATGCATACTAAAAAAAATAAAAAATTCATTGCCGATAAAGTGCCGATAAAGTGCCGATAAAATTTAAACCTTATTTTACCATCTCTTCTTCTATTGCACATAATTTAATGCGCATAGAAGCTATTAACCAATTTTCTACAGAAGAACCATCGGATCATAGTCAATTGCTACGCTCGCTTGATGCTCGCCAGCGCAAGGCGCTTTCGTTATTTCGTAAAAGCGATACGGTAACAAGCAAAGAAGTTGGATTATTATTTGGTTTTCAACCACGGACAAGTTCTCAATTATGCAAAAGATGGGTTGAAAATGGTTTTTTAGAGATTGTTGATTCTTCAAAAAAAGGAAGAAAATACAAGCTGTCCGAGCGTTATGCGTTATTAGTGTAAAACAGTATCAACGTGAGGCCTTTTCAAAGGGTGGTAGTATGAAATTTTTTTTATTTTTTTCACTTTTATTTGTCCAGCTTTATACCAGTTTTTTATACGCATCATCTGAACCGACGTCGCTTATTGTTGTGAGAGGAACTGCAAATTGTGG
This sequence comes from uncultured Pseudomonadota bacterium, assembly GCA_964433525.1. Classification (GTDB taxonomy): domain Bacteria; phylum Babelota; class Babeliae; order Babelales; family Vermiphilaceae; genus SOIL31. The sequence continues at coordinate 5,485 of CAYSQT010000009.1, read as the reverse complement.
AAAAAGCACTCTTTGCTTAACTCTTAATGCTTTGTGGAATAATACATATGAAATAGTTTCACAAGACGATTTACATAGAAAAGTTTGCCACAAAGCTTTGACAACTGCATTTCCCATGGATATGGAACTTATCAGCTCTTTGATACTCTACGAAAATAGATGGCAAGCAATTAAATATGGCAATATTATTTTTCCCAAAGAAAAAGAAGTAGGCGCACAAAAAAAAGAATTGGTAATAGAATCTGTAAAAAAGATAAGAAGTTTTTTTGATGATCCTGATAATAATAAACAACTAAAAGCACTCAACGCTTTGGGCAAACAAAAAACAATGCATCAATTAACTCTTTGTGCAGCACAAGGCAAAAATGTTATTTTTGATGCGTGGGGAGTAACGAATTGGGATAGTGAACTTAATGAGTTACAAAAATATTTTGGTCATTTGATAGGAGTTGTTGCTTATTGTTCTCTGCAAACCGTGCGTTTGAGATGGGAAAACAGAAATAGTTGTGCAGTCAAGACAGAAAATTACACAGAAATGCGCCTTATGACACAAATGTTAAAAAGCTTTTTTGGATTTTTACAACCTAAAACATTAGAAGCTGCACAAGCTTGTTTAACGGTTACTAAAACAGAATTTGATGAACTAATGGAAAAGGCACTGTCATACACGCAAGATCGTCCATCACAACACGCTACGCTTTTTTGCGGACGAGAGTTCACCACGCAAGAATTGCTTGGTTTTAAAAATGAGATGTATGCAAAGTTTCAGTTTGATGAACATGAGAAAGTTGCAATTGTACCATCAGTTCCTTACGATATTCTGTTGTGCACGGAAGGTGATTCTTGTGCATATGTAGCTGATTTGTTACAAAAAATTACTTTAATTCAGTCATTTTACGTAAATGAAAAATAGTTGCTGGCGCAGATGCAATATACAGATAATGATTATTTTCATCTTTTTCTAATTTTGTTAAAAACAAATCAATAAATTCATTAAAAAACCATTCTCTTTTTTCTTCTGGGAGTTCTTTGAATAGGGGACGCCTCATTGCAATGGGTCTTTGAAAGGCAGCGAATTCTTCACGATTTTTAAAAGGACGACCAGATGATTTTTTTGTATACATAGTGATTGTTTCAAAACCGGTAGTTTTGATTATCTCGTTGAATTCTTCATTGCTAATAAGATACCTATTCATGCTTGACTCTGTTAACGTCGTATTGCGTAAAAAGTCACACACTGGTTGCCATTTGTCGAGTAATTCTTTAAGGACAACAAAGCTTAGTGGTGCAGAGTTTGATGAAATATAAATAGTGCCAATAAATTCACCATTCATGGTTAAGCTTCTATTAATATTTTCAAATACTTTTTGCTTATCTTTTATCCAATGTAAACATAAAATTGATACAGCGTAATCATATGTTTCATGGGGTATAAAATCTTCAGCAAAACAGTGTTCAAAAGTAAGATTCTTTATGTCATCATAATAGTGTTGAGCGTATTCAATCATATTGTTGCTGGCGTCAATTCCATGTACTTGTTGTGCCGTTGTGGCAATAGTAGCAGTAACATTGCCAGTACGACAACCAATATCAAGAACTTTTTTGTTTGTAAAATCAATGTTTAATTCATTTAAAATTTTTAGTGCTGCTTCTTCTTGAGGTTTGTTGCCTTGCGCGTATGCTTGTGCATCCCATTCGCGAGCTTCTTTTTGTAATATTTCTCTGCCTTGTGTAAAGAAAAATATAAATAATGTTAGGAGTATGTATTTTTTCATATTTTTAATCCAAAGATTTTGTGGAAGATATTACATGCTTTTATGACTGTTTAACATTTCATTTTTGGAAAGTAAAGATGATTTGTGATATCAAATGCAGAATTATCACAGTAAGAAGAAAGAAGGAGAAGCTGTCTGGACGTTATGCATATATGATTATAATACGCTAAAACTTTGTTATACTATTCGTTGAGGTTTATAATTACATCCATTTTATCTTTAGGAAAAAATGAAAAGAATTATTATAAGTTCGGACTACAATGAAAAGAAAATTTTTACAAAATAAATTATGGAGAGATAATATTCCAAAAATGTTGGAAGAAAGTTCTGGTTCTATTATTCATTGGCGTCGTTTGGATGATGCAGAATATGATGAGCAGTTACGCGTTAAACTGATTGAAGAAGCAGAAGAAGTCGTTGCAGCAAAAACGGTAGATGAGCTGAAAGCAGAAATTGCTGATGTTTACGAAGTTTTTGATGCAATCATGAAATTGCATGGCATTAAAAAAGAAGAAGTAAACGCAATTCAATTGCGTAAGCGAATAGAACGTGGTGGTTTTGATGAACGTATGTTTGTTGAAGTTGCAGAGCATCTTGTTGGTAGTTATGGTGAAAAATATTGTCTTGCTGATCCAGTTAAATATCCGAAAGTTTTATAGGTTCTTTACTTTTGATATTATAAAAGAGCTATTACCATATCAAACTCAAGAACTACGAAAGGTATTGGTGAATCATGGCTACAAAGAAAGAAATTAAAAAAGATTTACACTATTATTTAAATCTTCCATGGACCTTTACTATTGAACAAGGTCAGGATGAAAAAGCTCACAAGTTTTATATCATCAGTGTAAATGAATTACCTGGCGTATGCACCGATGCTTCAACAATCCAAGAGGCTGTTGAGCTTATAAAAGATGCAATGATGGGGGCATTCAAGTTGTATATGAAACATGGTGATCCAATTCCGGAACCAATTCGAGAGGAAGATTTTAAAGGAAAAATTTCTTATCGAACATCAAGTAAAAGACACTACCTTATTGCAAAAGAGGCTGCAAAAAGACATGTTTCATTGAGTCAGGCTATTGATAGTCTTATTGATACTGTTCTTAATCGTCCAAGTTAAATACTTAATGAAAAAATGGGATTTAATTTTTTTGCGCATTATACCAAATCAAATACGCTTCAATAAAATCCATTAATTCTCCATCAAGTACTTTGTCCGGTTGCGGTGATTCAAAATCGGTGCGATGATCTTTTACTAATTTATAGGGGTGCAATATATATGATCGGATTTGTGATCCCCACTCAATTTTTTTCTTTTCAATACCAGCTTTGCTTTTTGCTTCTTGTTCATCTTTCATTTTTTGTGCAAGCTTTGCATGTAACATTTTCATAGCAAAAGCTTTGTTTTGTTGTTGAGAGCGTTCTTTTTGGCATTGCACAACAATATTTGTAGGAATATGAGTGATACGCACTGCAGAATCTGTTTTGTTAACATGTTGTCCACCAGCACCGCTTGCGCGATAGGTGTCAATTCGTAAATCATTGGGATCAATCGACACTTCAATATCTGGTACTTCAGGAGTCAGCAGTACGCTTGCAAAAGAAGTATGTCTGCGTTTATTTGCATCAAATGGTGAAATACGTACAAGTCGATGTACACCATGTTCGCTTTTGAGCAAACCATGAGGATTTTTTCCGCGAACAAATAATGTTGCAGCTTTTATGCCAGCTTCTTCACCTGGTAAGTAATCAATGATATCAAATGGTAGATTATTGCGTTCGCAAAATCTGGTATACATACGAAGGAGCATATTTGCCCAATCCTGAGATTCGGTTCCGCCTGCTCCTGCATGTATATGTAAGAAGCAGTTTGACGAGTCACTTGGCTCATTAAGAAAGAGATTTATTTTGAAGGCGCTTATTCTTTTTTGTAAATCGATGACATCGGAGGTTAATTTTTTGATCTCTTCTTCATTATCTTCAAAAAGAATGAGTAGTTCTTTGAGGTCTCCATATACTGTTGTTATATATAGGTATTGTTCTCGTAAGGGGCGGATGTTTTGTAATTCTTTTGAAATCTCAGCTTGTTGGGGGTTTTTCCAGAAATCTTCTTCTTGTGAGAGCGTTTCTAGTTCATTGAACCGTTTTTCTTTATGTGAGTTGGCCCAAAAGGCTGTAATTGTTTGAATATCAGGTTCTAGTGACTTAAGCTGTTCTTGAAGTTCGTCTTTAAACATAGGGGGTTCCATTGATCTGCTTTTACATATATATCTTTATATAGTATATCATAAAACTCATTTGCCGAGTCGGTTGATTTTCCATATACTATAGAACATATTTTAAGACGATCTTTGAAAGCTTATGTTAATCTTTTTTGTTTTTTTACCGTGAGTTAATGATATTTCATTAAATAATACGTGATAAAACAAGCAAACAAAAAACCGCTTTTTTCTTGATGTTTTTGTTCGCTTATTAGCGATCAGATCATTGTTTTGGTAGGCAAAGAGGCTGTTTAAAAGTTTCGTATTATTCATTAATTGTTTATCCTTCCAGTGGGGCTCATAAATTTTTTTTTAAAAAAGTTTAAAAAAGTGTTGACATAGTTTAAATAAGGTTTATAATTTTCATTAACAATTGAATAAAACGTTTTCAACAACCGCGAATCAATCGCGATTTACGAAAAAGACATTTGATTTAAAAAGTTCTTTGAAATACACAAGAAAAAGTTTCATACCAGTTATTTTTTTAGGAAACCCAGTTACAATTCTGTGATGTAGAGTTTGATCTTGGCTCAGAATGAACGCTGGCGGCGTGCCTAACACATGCAAGTCGAGCGAGAAAGTTCCTTCGGGAATGAGTACAGCGGCGGACGGGTGAGTAACACGTAAGAATCTACCCTGTAGTGGAGAATACCTTCGAGAAATTGAAGTTAATACTACATAAGCCCCTCGGGGGAAAGGCGTCTTTTATGTCGCCGCTATGGGATGAGCTTGCGGACTATCAGCTTGTTGGTGAGGTAAAGGCTCACCAAGGCTATGACGGTTAACCGGCCTGAGAGGGTGTACGGTCACACAGGCACTGAGATACGGGCCTGACTCCTACGGGAGGCAGCAGTGGGGAATATTGCGCAATGGGCGAAAGCCTGACGCAGCGACGCCGCGTGGAGGATGAAGGTCTTAGGATTGTAAACTCCTGTCAGATGGGACGAAAGGTTCATGTTTAATAAACGTGGAATATGACGGTACCATCAGAGGAAGCACCGGCTAACTTCGTGCCAGCAGCCGCGGTAATACGAAGGGTGCGAGCGTTATTCGGAATCACTGGGCGTAAAGGGTGCGTAGACGGTTTGTTAAGTTTGTCGTTAAAGACTCCGGCCTAACTGGAGGGTCGCGATGAAAACTGGCAGACTAGAGGGTGAGAGAGAGAAGTGGAATTCCCGGAGTAGCGGTAAAATGCGTGGATCTCGGGAGGAACACCAATGGCGAAGGCAGCTTCTTGGCTCATTTCTGACGTTGAGGCACGAAAGCGTGGGTAGCGAACAGGATTAGATACCCTGGTAGTCCACGCCGTAAACGATGATCACTAGATGTTAGTCTGGCTTAGCTGGATTAGTGTCGTAGCTAACGCGTTAAGTGATTCGCCTGGGAAGTACGGTCGCAAGGCTAAAACTTAAAAGAATTGACGGGGGTCCGCACAAGCGGTGGAAC
>CAYSQT010000008.1:0-29122 GCA_964433525.1 uncultured Pseudomonadota bacterium | reverse complement strand
GGAGGGGACTCGAACCCCTATGGGATTTCTCCCACAGCCACCTCAAGGCTGCGTGTCTACCAATTTCACCACCTCGGCATCTCTTATTTCAACGAATTTAGTATAGCGATAAATTAACTATTATCAACATCAAACGTGAAAAAGCTGAAAAAAATACTCATTATTTTTTTCAGCTTTTTACAATCAACAAAAACAAATGAAGAACTTTTAGGCCTCCATTTAATTACTTTTTACCGCCAAATATTAAGTTATAAGGCATCATAACAATTGATTTTATCCAATTCCATATTTTAACAGGAAAACTGACAATCCAATCAAACCACCCTTGTTTTGGTTTTACTTTCTTTGCAGCAGCTTCTTCCTCTTCTTGTTGCTCTTGCTCTAATCGTTGTTTTTCTTGCTCTTCTTGCTGCGCAATTCTGTCTGCCTGGCGTTTAAAATCAACACCTTTTTCTTTTAATGATTTTATTTGATTAAGAACACGAGATGTATGTTTTTTCGCTTCGCCAATAAGACGTGCAAAATGATTTGAAAATGCATTATCAAGATATAGGCTAATATTTTTAATATTGCGACCAGCGCCATCCATTAAATAATAAAGTTCTCGAGCTTTTAAATCATTCAAAACATGTGCTATTTCTTTAAAATTATCCCATGCTTGTTTTTCAAGCTGACGAGCCCTATTGATTTGGTCCATCAACATCCCAAGCGCATCATCTATTGCATGATCCAAGCTTGTTATTGACTGTACATCAAGTTTTAATTGCCTGAAGGCTTCTTGTTCCTCTTCTAAGGCTTCATATAATACACGATCACGTTCATTTAAATCACCCTCTTTTTCTCGTTCTTTTAAGAAAAAATCTTCAAGTTCATTCAAAATAACTTGTAACTCACCTTGTCCCATTCCTATAGAAACATAAAATGGATCCAATACTGTCCGATCTAATTCATTTCTTTGAACAAAAAACTTAGTTCTTGATTCCCAAATGGTGTTAACAAGATCTCGAATTTTTCCATAACGATCTTCTGCTCGCTCCCACCAAATACGTTTAAACAACCAATTTCCCTGGGTATCCTCTAGGGACACCGTATCTATGCCAACTGGTTCCTCTTGTTCAAACGTCTCAGCTGGTATCTCCTGTGTATCTGCCATTGGTTCTGGCAAAATTAACGTACTAGGATCTATACTAGGCGTATCAGGCAGTACTGTTGCATTATCTCGCCTATTTTCTTCAACATTGCTATCATCCGTTTTTGCTTCATGCATCATCTGTTCTGTCTTTTTTTCTGATCCCATTTTTACGTCTTGAGCAAACACAAGCGAAAATGGTATTAAAAATATAAATCCAGCATATATCATTATAACAATCTCCTTTTTTTCAATTAAAGCATTTCCGCAAGCTCTTTTATTTCATCCATTAATGCTTCTGACAATTCTTTTGCTTCTTGCGATATATAACTCCATCGAGCTCCACTGTCAACTTTTGTTAAAGGAGAACGATCACTTTTAATATCAATAATATCCATTCTTATAACATTCATAAGTGGATGTACCATTGACGGCGCTCGCACTACACCAGCTCTACCAAGCACACTATATGCTATATTTCCCTCATCTAAGAAACAAAGCATAACCTTTTTCTGCCACACCATATTGTGATAACCAGTGTGATCCTTATGAATCGATATTAAAATACTTTCAAGTCCCTTAGGATAAATACATTGTATTGGTGTAGTATTGGGCAAACCTTTTTCAGAAAAAGTCGCCAATATTCCCACTGTCTCACCTTTTTTCAATACCGCAAGTAAATCATCTGGAAGCTTAATACCAACATGTTTTGCCATAAAATCCCCACCTTACTTATAACGAAAGTTTTGTTATGATTTCATTTTCCACTATGAGTCCCGATGGCGCTAAACATAAACGTCCATCATTTTCCACTAACAATTTTTTCTGTTTTAACATATCTATTCGTTGTAAAAATTCTTCTTTTTCTTTATCTGTCAAATGTATACAAACGTCTTGTAGAATAACCCCCTGCACCCGTCGTAATCCCAACATTATTTTTTCTGCAAATATCTGTTTTTCAGAAATTGTTTCCGCATATGAAAAATGATCATTATCAGTTTCCATCATTTCCATATATTTCAGCAGACTCTTTTCATTTTGCAATCGCTTGATTCCATCAAACGAACATGCCCCCAACCCAAATCCTCTATATGGCTTGCGTTCCCAATACATACTATTATGACGAGAAATACAACCTTCTCGTGCAAAACTAGAAACTTCATATTGTTCAAATCCATATTGAGATAAAAATGCACGGGACCAATAATACAAATCAACAATTTCATCATCACAGGGCAAACTTATTTTTTTTGCTGCAACATTAAAAAATAATGGCGTTGTATCATGCACCTCTAAAACATACATTGATACATGAGTTATCGGCCAAGAAACAACAGTATGCAATAAACATTTCCATTCCTCTAAGCTCACACCAGGAAGCCCTATAATAATATCAACAGAAATGTTATCAAAAAATCGTGGTGCTTTATCAAGCAAAGCATGAACGTCTGATGCTTTTTGTAAACGATTAAGTTTCCTTAACGCATCATCATTTAAGCTCTGCACTCCAATACTCATTCGATTTATTCCTACACTCTTCCACAATTCTAATTGCTCAGGCCTTACAGTACCTGGATTTACTTCAATAGTAATTTCTGTATTTTTATCAATAATAAAGAACTCTTCTAGTATACCAAACGTGTCAAGTAGAAGATTGTCTGGATAGGTGCTAGGCGTCCCTCCACCAAAATAAACAGTATTTAATGGTCTTTTGTGAGCAGCTGTTTTTCCATATGCAGCAATTTCTTTGACCAAGGCTCTGTGATAACGATCCATAAAAGAATCATGTGACGCCAATGCAACAAATGGACAATAATGACAACGGTATGGACAAAATGGCCAATGAATATAAAGAGACTCTGTTTTTGCTAGACTATCGTAATACATACCCATCATTTTCTTAAAAAGTTAAAGCAATAGTGTATTTTACTGTATCACAGAGAAGATGCAACAGCAAATTGGTATATATTATTTTTTTTCGGGAATAGTCAACTGAATAATAGAGATTATGCGATTATAATCTTTATCTATTCTCTCTTGCGCAGCTTGCGCATTGGCAAATTTTATAATCACGCTACCACTCAACAATTCTTTTATTTCCGCAACAATCTGTTTTTCAGAAAAATGATCTTCCAAAAAAACAATAATCTCTTTATCTGTCTTTCCAAGAAGATCGTACCCAAAGCGCTCACTCAAATAATTTTTTAAAATAGAAGAAATGGCAAGATAAAACTCTTTGCCTTTTTCTGCATATACCATATGTTCTGATTTTAGTTGCTCAACACCTTTCAAAGCCATTTCCCACGGAGTACGTAAACGATTTTTTCGATACCGCATATACAGAAGAACGCACAATACAACAATGGAAACAATTAAGGTAATAATTGCTATTTTAACCCAAAACAAAAATGACGCTGTCTGCCAAAATGGTACATGCCATACGCCATAATTGTCATATAATCCCGTTTTTTCATTTATCTGCATAAAATAAAAGCCTCAATACATCATCCGTTGCCTAAAAAAGCGAACCATCTTTATTATATAATCATCTCTATCTGGCGCAATTTCAAACAAATCTATTCGATGTTTTTTAAAAAGATTATTTTGCTCCTGAATACGTGATCCTAAAAGATTCTTGATGTAACCATTTCTTCGTGCATCCAATTCAATAAGCTCTCCTGTTTCTAGATCTTCAACCATCAAAAACCCTACGCCGGGCAGATGTGTCTCATGTGTGTCTAAACAACGAACTGCTACTGTATCAAATCGTTTACTGACTTGTGTCAAATGAGTATCAAAAGCATCGCTAATAAAATCTGATAGTAAAAAAACAATTCCATCTCTTTTATTGACTGAAAGCAGATGTTTAAGCGCCACAGAAATATCAGTTTTAGTACGCTTCGGCTTTGCGGTCAATACCGTTTCCATAACCTGATGAATATGATTAAGACTAGCTCCCGGAGGAATATACGCTTCTATTTCGTCAGAAAATAATAAAAGGCTTACATGATCTTTGCCATGATGAGCAACCAATGACAATACGCATGCAAGCTCTGTAATTCTATCCTGCTTGTTATACAAGCCTGATCCAAATATACTTGATTGAGAAATATCTACTGCAATATAAATAGTGCGACTTCGCTCTTCTATGTATTGCTTTACCAGCAATTTATTATTGCGAGCAGAAGCCTTCCAATCAATAAAACGAATATCATCTCCACAACTGTATTCACGGATTTGATCAAACTCAAAACCTGTTCCTTTAATCGCAGAACGACTATCACCAACAAGCGCGCCGTTCAAAAGGCGACGCGTAAAAATCTCGAGTTGCTTAATTTTAAGAATAGTATCGGAAGATAAACTTTTATTGCTATTTACCATTCAATCTGTCCATAAAATTTATATCACGGTAAACCGTATTTATTTGTTGCTCTAAACATTCTTTTTCTTCGTTTGTTTTTGCTGCCTTAAGGCGTTTTCGATATTCTATAAGCTGAGCACTATAAGCATCTTGCAGTTCTTTTCTGTATCTATCATCTTGCTGCTTTTGCCATCGAGAATCAGTATTTCCTCCGCCCAAAAATGTCCGTCTATGCACCGCTGCAGATGATCCTCGACTAATACAACTGTTAACAAACATCGCATTCAATGATGTTGAAAAAACTATACACACGCACATGCTTATTATTTTTTGAAATGTATTCATCAATATAGCCCTTCTTTTTTTATAATATCAGGAATTGCAATCGTTCCATCAGCCTGCTGATATGTTTCCATCAATGCTACCATCAATCGTGGTAATGCAAGCGATGAACCATTGAGCGTGTGAACAAGCTGCGTTTTACTGTCAATATGCTCTTTAAAGCGAATCATGCCACGACGCGCCTGAAAATCAGTACAATTACTAACCGACGAAACTTCTTTGTATTCATTTTGCCCAGGACACCAAACTTCCAAATCATATGTTTTTGCAGACGAAAATGACGTATCTTGTCCTGCTAAAATAACGACACGATAATGCAAACCTAATTTTTGCATAATACTTTCTGCACAAGCAAGCATGCGCTCATGCTCTTGCCATGAATTTTTAGGATCACACAAAGAGACTATTTCTACCTTTTCAAATTGACGCATACGAATTAATCCACGCTCACTTGCACCATACCCTCCACCTTCCCGCCTAAAACAGCTTGTGAATGCTGTCATACGGACAGGTAACTCTTCTTTCATAAAAATATGATTTCGGTACATATTAGTGAGATTAACTTCAGACGTTGGGGTTAAATAAAGATCGTCATGTGGAATAGCAAATGCTTGATCTTGAAATTTTGGAAAATTTCCCGTTACTTCCAATGATTTTTCATTCACCAAAACAGACGGTAAGACATATTCAAACCCATGTTCATTGTTATGCTTTAACATAAACATAGAAAGCGCATACAACAATTTAACAGCATCTTTTTTGTATAATGCTAAGTTGGCACCTGCCAATTGAGTAGCCGCTTCAAAATCAAACCAACCGAGCGCAGAACCAAGTTCTGCATGATTTTTTAATACAAAATTATATACAGGTTTTTCGCCATAATATCTCACAATAACATTGGATTCTACGTTCCCCTCAGGAACAGAATCTTCAACAATATTAGGACACCGTAAATAGAGATGTTTAAATTCTTTTTCAATGAGCTCTAACTGTTTTTCTTGTTCTTGCAGCTTTTGAGTCATTTCAATTGAACGTTGACGCAATTCAGGAGATATCCCACCGCGACCCTCTTTTGCCAATTCATTTTTTTGCGCTCTCAATGTCTCAACAGTTGACCGAACAACACGGATATCCTTATCCCGTTGAATAAGTTTTTCGATATCATAGTGCGGATCTTTTTTTTTTAATAGCTCCGCTATTAATATAGGATTTTCTCGTAATAAAGTAAGATCTATCATGCATACCTTCTTTCATCTGTTTCATACCAATTAAAAAAATAATACCCTAAAAAGCTGTTTCTTTCCATCTCAAAAATTATTTTCTAACTTTTTGTAAATCTGTTACACTAACACATTATTTATTTTGACCAATACGCAAAAGGTTATAATATGTCTTTTTTTAATCGCTATTTTTTTATATTTACAATAATTTCTTATATATCATTACACGCATCACAAGAACGTGATATGAAACTGCATGTTCTCACGGAAAGTCCCTTTATCCGTAAAATAAAAGAAAAACTCAATCACATTGATTTAGATTATAGCAATGAGCGATATAGTTTAGCCGCCAACAATGCCGCATCTGTCGTCAGACAATTCGAACAAAACGCACAAGAACAAACAACTTCTACCGGAATGTCCTTACTCAATAGCGCCCATTATTTTTTTGCGCGATGCCACCTTGAAACTGATTCTCAACAATGCCCCTGGAGATCTTTACAAAAAATATGTGATGTGCCAACAGTATACGGAACGCTGACATGCGAATATATTGGAGATTGTCTTTATGAAAAAGCAGAATCCATAGAATACTTAGACAAAGATAATGCCGTTCAACTACAATCAACAGCAAAATATTATAAATATGCTATTCCCTATACCAATTATAAAGAAGCATTATCCGATAACGACCCTTTTCAAGTAAATGCTGCTTTAAAAAAGATACAAACTATTTCTGATAAACAAACGACAATCAGACATAACATTTTACAAGCATTCAACAAAAAAATTATACCCACAAAATCGCACATCAACACCTTTTTCGATCTTGAATTGGATCCCGACTTTGATAACAATATGAGTTTATTCTTTTCAACTGACGCTCCTTTTATTATTCCACTATTAGAACAGCAGCTCACATGCGCATCATCACAAGCAACAAAAAATTTTATTCATTATATTTTAGGTCTTTTATACTATTATGGTAATGATTGTTATTACTCTGACGGCAATGGTATAAGATTGTATCATCAGAATTATAGTAAAGCCTCAGCACATTTTTCTCAAACAGATGCTTTTCGTACAGACCTTATTACTCAGTGCCGAGAACTTGATTCTTTTCTGTGTTCAAAAACTACTATTTCGTATCAACAGGCATGCCAAGCGACAGAAAAAATAAAAATAGTGTGCATGCAAAAAAAACAATCAAAAAGAGTTAATCATGGGATCAATCTCAGACAATCTTTGATCACTCAACATGCACTTCCTATTGCTTTTGCCTTACTAGAAAATAATGATTATCAAAAAGCTCTCGATCTCGCTTCTTCTTGCCTTCAACATAATGAGATATATCAGATTGGCCTTGATATAATAAAACTCATACAACAATTTTTAGATGCAACACATAACAATTATCACCATATCATTAATTCACCTGCATATCGCGCTATCGCTAAGCACTTTAAGCAGAATGGTGATGACAGCAGCTTACACGCAATGCATCCCATTGCTGTAAAAAACGCATTAGAACAAAACAATAATCATTGTGATGAATTTACTTTATGTTGCATAGAATATGCTCTTAAAAATAATTCTTATTCAAATGAAGAAACAAATGGTCTTCACAGAATAGTTGGAAACTACTATTACACACTCAGTAAACAAACATCACAACCGTTGGTAAAACAACAACATATCAACAAAGCAATAGAATATAATAATCAAGAAGCAATTTTTGCAGAAGCATCAAAATATTATAATGAAGCATATGTTGCACAACACGTACGCTCTCAAGAAAAAATAGATGAAGTGGTAGCCATTTTTGATGCATTAAAAAATCTCACCTCTGAAAACTATCCAACAGATACTCGTCTCAAAGCTCTTGAATTATTAATTGATGCACCTTTTGATGAGATTGCATTTAATAATAATGATGAACCTTTTATTTTAGGTCCCAATACAACGCAACAGCACAAATATATGCAAAAAGCATATGATCTGGGAAGTAAAAAACATTTAAAAAAATTGGCTTCTCATTATACAGATCTCCCCAGACCAGACCATCGTCAAGCATACAGCTTGCGCAAGCAAGCTTTGCAAAAAGAAAAATCTGCACAAGCATATAACGAATTGGCAGAACTCTGCTATCAAATGGGTTCTGATTATTATAACAAAGCAAACAACTATTTTACCGAAGCTTTTTATCTCCCAGAAAGTAATTTAACTAATTTGGAAAAAAGAAAAAACTTAATATACCGTTCGCTCATCGCGCTCAATACATTAACACCTCCACGAATTTCGCTGGCCTACTCATTATCAGAAGAGGCCTTAACTCTTGCTACATCAGAATCTACGTTCTTTCTTGGCTCTATAATAAGTACATTACAATATGAATCTCTCCTTTATTTTGCAGAATTGTTAATGTCAGATAATCAAACTGATCCCAACACTCTCTTTTTATGTATGATCATTGGTAGAACATATATTGAAGGAAAACACAGGAATGACATAAACGCTTACAAACAAAGGGCATATAAATGCTTAGAATACGCAGCAAACAACAAGCTCAGAAGGGCTATGGGACTTGTTATCAGTGAAAATATACAGACTGTTCACTCTTGGAAAAAACTAGAATATATTTATCATATTTTAGCGGAAACTACTACCGAAAATTATGAATCAATGCATAATGTATTCTCTCCTTACCTAGAACTATATTCCCCAAAAACCATACAAGAAAAATATGATTATATTATACACTTGAGTAAAACAGCCAACAGTAACCCTGACTTTAGCTTTCTTTCCGCTTTTCTTGTTTCAGATTATTGTATGCATATTCCAGAAAATGAGTACCTCATGAATAACAATGCAATTGCATTGTTATTTTACAATGATACCAGTTTAAAAAAATATAGAGACGATTTTCTTATTGAACATAAATCGGGGGCTCAAACTTTTACCTATAATCGTGGCGCAGCATTCATTTACGCTTACGCTCTGATGCTCTCTGATGATCTGAAATTATTAAATATAAGTGCGTCATATTTCAATAAGCTAGCAGACTATAATCGTGACAATGCAAATCCATTAATAAGTATATGCCAAGGACTCTGTTTTTATAAAATAGGAATGCATCACACGCACAATAGCAACACCACTCTTGCACATTCTTTTTTAGAAAAAAGTGCCGCCTTAGGAAATGAAGAAGCCATTGCTCATTTAAATACAACAAACAACGGCTATAAATTAGTTTTGCTTTCTCCAGAACAAATTTCTACCAAAGTATTAGAAACGCTCTCTCAGAAAATTAATCCTATTAACTTTGGATTAATTCACCCAAGCAGTAAACCTTCATCTAAGGTCATTACGAGTACTAATAACGAATATGTAAGGGCCTTAAGCCACGCAAACGAACATAAGCGAAAAACTGCGCTCACAAAGCTGTCACAAAAAGATCACATAGAGGCTACATTTGCGTTAGCCAGATGGTATTGCAAAGAAAACAATATTGAAAAAGCTCAAGAATTTTTAACAAAAGGGTTACAACTCAGCTTTATTAAGCATAGTCCTGATGATTCGCGCTATTATTTTAAACGAGATACAGCCTTATCTATGTTTACCTGTACGGTTACCAAAGATCTCATTATGAGCAAAGAGCTCATTCAAGAAGTCAAAAAATTTCTTATCCATTATAAAATAAATCTTAATAATTTTGTTAAATATGCAAAAGCATTAACAAACGTTGACCTATCACAGCACCCGCACTGGAAAAAATAATACCAACAAACTAAAAAAACCAAGATCACAATGATCTTGGTTTTTTGTGTAAAAGCCTTCTTACAGTAAGATTTTAATTAACCTAATCTTACAGATCGTACGGTTTCACGTAAACTTTTACCAGCTTTAAAACGAGGTATGTTAATTTCTGGTAACTCAATACGTTGCTTAGTTGCAGGATTAATACCTTTGCGTGCAGGTCGGCACGTAATCCAAAAAGTTCCAAATCCTGTGATGGCAACTTTTTCACCTTTCTTTAACGCACGGCTGATGATGCGCGTAAAAGAATCAAGCACTCGAGTAACATCCATTTTACTGAACGTTGTCTCTTCACTGAGCTCATTGATCAATTCGCTCTTATTCATAAAAGACTCCTTGAGATGGTTAGTAAAAAATAATTGAAAATAGAACACTGCTACTTCACTATAACTCTCTATTTAAAATCATGCCTCATTGTACAATACAACAAAGGACACTGGTGTTATGTATAATAATTCTCTACAATTTTGTCAAATTAATTTAATATGTTTAAAAAACACAAACAACAAACTATCTTTATATAAAGGCTTTTATGCTTATCGACACACATTGTCATATCAACATGATGGTAAAAAAAACATTTGATACTCCATTGCAAGAAACAGATTTTCTTTTGGCGCGCCACATAGTAAAAGAAGCAAACAACAATGATGTTTCTATCATTATCAATGTGGGAACTCGTGAAATTGAAAATGAAAACTGCATATTACTTGCTCAAAAATTTGATTCAGTCTATGCAACGGTTGGCATCCACCCCAATGATTCCGATGATTGGCAACATGATTTAAAAAAAATGAAACATTGGTTGGATAATATAAAAAATAATAAAATTGTTGGCATTGGTGAGTGCGGAATAGACAAACACTATCCTGATTACAATTTAAGTAGGCAACGCGATGCATTTAAGGCACAAATTGAACTTGCGCTGGAACATAATCTTGCTCTTGTTGTGCATAGCAGAGATGCGTATGATGAAACATTAAAAATTCTCGAAGAATATAAAAATAATATTAAACGCGCTGTCATGCATTGTTTTTCTTATGATCAAGCATTCGCTGAAATTGTCACAGCGTGGAATTTTATGCTTGGCATAGGCGGTACTATTACCTATCCAAAAAACAATGAGCTGCGGTCTGTTGTTGAAAGCGTGAGCATAAAACATATTGTTCTTGAAACTGACGCTCCTTTTTTACCTGTTCAGGCTATGCGTGGCAAACAAAATCATCCGCAATATATCAAAACTATCGCCGAGCATGTTGCTCAATTGAAAAATGAATCATTTGAGCTTATCGCTGAGGAAACAACAAAAAATGCATTGAATTTATTTGGGCTACAACAGGAATAATTATGGAAACATTACTCATCGGTTTTATCTGTTATTTCATCATGATCGGTATTATCTCACTCGCATCCTACCTCACAACACAAAAAAATAGTTCTGATTATTCTCAAGTTATCCTAGGAAATAGATCAATTAATTATGTTCTGACCGCATTTTCTGCACATGCAAGTGACATGAGTGATTGGTTATTTATGGCATTTCCCGCAGCATTATATGGTGGCGGCATGATTAATTCATGGATTGCAATTGGACTTGTGTGCGGCATGACATTTGTTTGGAAATATATAGCCCCTGCACTACGCACAGAAACAGAAAAATATAATGCGCTTACTTTATCAACATACTTTGAACATCGATTTAACGACAACACCGGTGTTATTCGTTTATTAAGCGCACTGACCTCTCTTCTCTTTTTTGCAGTATACATAGCAGCTGGACTTAAAGGCTTTGGCTTTCTTGCAGAATCAGTTTTTCACTTACCGTACACAACGGGCCTGCTTATCGCACTTGTCTGCGTTACTTCATACATTATTGTTGGTGGATACAAAGCTCTTGCATGGATTGATTGTTTTCAAGCGCTATTTTTACTCATTGTTATTTTTTATGTACCATACGTTGCATTTTTTCACGTTGGTGGATTTACAGCAATTGCTCAAGCCGCGTCTTTGCGTCACATTTCTTTAAATATACTGCCATCATCATGGACAGAAGCAATTAATACTCTGTTAATGGCTGCAAGTTGGATGGTTGGATACGCGGGAATGCCACACATTTTGACAAAATTCATGGGCATGAAAAATGTTAGTGAAATGAAAAAAGCACAATACATTGGCCTTGCGTGGCAAATAAGCGTGCTAACTGCAGCAGGGCTTGTTGGACTCATTGGTATCGCATATTTTCCACACATATTGCCAAATAAAGAATTGGTATTTGTGGAAATAGTAAAAAATCTTTTTTCTCCACTTACTGTTGGATTTATCTTGTCTGCCATCGCAGGTTCAACATTATCCGTCATGACAGCACAAGTGCTGGTACTTGTCTCAGTATTCACTGAAGATTTGTACCACAGAACATTCAGAAAAAATGCATCTGAACAAGAACTTGTTTGGGTATATCGATTAACTATTCTGATGATTGTATGCGCAAGTTTTTTTGTAAGCTTGAATAAAAATCAAAGTATTCAACAGCTTGTCCACTATGCTTGGATGGGATTTGGTTGCGCGTTTGCACCACTCGTTTTGCTGTCATTACATTCGACATATATCAACAAGTATGGCGCCTATGCAAGCATTATTACCGGCTCTGTTGTAGCTGCATTATGGCACTTTACTTGTCATGATTTCTTGTTAGTGCATTATGGCTTTGATATTCCAGCAATACTACCAGGATTTACTCTCAACATCATGAGCGCTTATTTTGTAACAAAATGCACACAAAAAAAGTGACTTGTGTGCAAAAAGTAGTTATGCTGCTTTATATTTAGTTATTTACCGAAAGGATTACATGAACTTTTTTTCAAAAACAATCGTAATGACCGCAGTTTTTTGCTCACCTTTATTTGCAGGTGAAAATCAACAGGGATTTGGTGTTTATAGTGATAGGGAAATAGCTGCTTACAATGCAACACATTTTTCCCGAAATGCGCGTCTTAATAGTCTTCGACAAGATCTTATTTTATTTAGCACTCATAAAAAAAGAAAAATAAACGATATATCATACACAACCACCACAACCACAGAATTATATTCATCATCTTCAGATGATCATGTCTATGAAACCTCAAAAAGTCCAACAAGCTTATCTAGTTTTTCTATTGAAGAAAGCTCTTCACATGAAGAACCAAAAATAACAGTAGAAAAAACATCAAGCGGCTTAACAATAACAGCAATTTCTTTTAATTCTTCAAACGCCATGAATACGTTGTTGCAACAGCTTGAAATTGCAAAACAAGAAAAAAACTTTGAAATCACACAATTAAACAATAAAGTTGTAGAAAAAACAATGCAACTAACAGCATTACAACAGGAAGTAACTCAGCTAGAAGCACAACATAAAAACATACTCTCAAAATCCAAAAATATTAACGTATTTGAAAATAAGTTTTCTGCCAAAGAACCACTCAATGCAAAAAGGAAATTATTGTCACAATATAGTTGCAAAACAGAACAAATACTGAAACACTACTTGCATTGTGTTGGCAACAGCTTACAACAGTCTTATTATGTAGAAGAAATTAATAATTCACCTTATTTTTTTTACTTTTGTTGTTGTGGTTGCAAAACCCTTGAGATTATTACTAAAGAAAAAGCAAAAGAAATCAAAGCCTTACGCCAATCACTCATATGCGATCAAGCACCATGTGTGACAAACATCCTACAATAAAAAAAACGATGTTTAAAAATAGTGGACGCATAACGCACGGAAACAAAACACTCACAAACATCCACACCATTATAGGCATGACAATTAAAAATCTTGCATCATGAAAAATACCCCGATGTCTGCAAAGCATCGGGGTTATCATTATTAGACTTAAACAAGAAACAATGTAGTGTTTTCCTTGACACATTAACATTGCAAAAAGAGCAAACACAAAGTAATAAAAATACTTTTGCCCTCTACTTTTCACATCAACATCGGGAAACAATGCTCCTGCAAGCGTAAAACATAACCATTCAAATGCTATTGTTAATGGTGGTCTTACTGCAATAAACAAAAGCATAACGCACACATACGCGACAAACCCACCAACTAAATGTCCTTTATATCCTGGCATACATACAACTCATTATTTTACGTTTACGTGCATGACTTTATTAATCGTAAATAATCTTTTGAACTTTCATAAACCATTTCAGAAATAAAATCTAAAAATGGTGTTGTTGTACCTTTGTTTGCTTGTCGAATAGCAGAAATATATGAGTTACGCATAATTGGTGGAATAATAGTAATTGGATATCCATCTTGTAATAATGCTAAGTTCATTAATAATCGAGCTGTTCTTCCATTACCATCAACAAACGGATGTATCGTCACTAATGTTACATGCAATAAAGCTGCAAAATGTACTGAATGATATTTTTGTCTTATGTTTAAGATGTTTTCGCAAAATTCTCTCATGAGAAAAGACAAATCTTGTGGCTTTGGAAATTCAAAATCAGTGCCAGTGACAATCACTGGCACATCTCTGTACTTACCTGCTTTTTGTTGATCTATTCGATAATAAAATAAACGGTGTAGTTCTAAAATGTCCGCCTCAGAAAAACTGTTGCTTTGTCCTTTTTTCCACATAAAATTATATGCTTCACTATGTCCAATAACTTCACAATGCTCTTTGAACGTTTTGCCACCAATAGTAAGACCATCTTCTATAATGACCTTGGTTTCTGTTTCCGTGAGCGTATTACCTTCTATAGCATTTGATGTGTATGTAAGACCAATTCTAAAATATTCCTTCAACATGGGAAGGCAATACGGTGGTAGCGGTCGATACTTATCTATTTCTGACTTTATTAAATCAATTTCTGCGATACGATCTTTAAACATTATTATCCTTTATCTTTAAACTCAATGTTATCATACCAACACAACATCACGTTTAATAGAATCAGGAATAATAATCCCCAACCGCTCACACACATCTTTATTCACAAAAATCTCTTTTGTCTCTGCTTTTTTGATTGACAACTCGCTTGGCTTTTTACCATGAACAAATACTTGCACTGCCAATGCCCCTGCCAGCTTACCGCTTTGATAATAATCAACACCACGCGCCATCAACGCACCATATTTAACGAGCATATTGTCACTCACAATAAGCGGTTTTTCTGCTTTTTGCATAATATCAGCTATTAATGCAATTGCATTCGCCACCATGTTATCAGTTGGCGCCAACACAACATCAACCTTGCGCAACGCACTTGCCAAAGCCGGTTCAATATCAGCCTCTGAAGTTACACCTATCAACAATGGCGTTAGTCCACTCTTTTCTAATTCTTTTACCATAATGTCTGCGGTAGTCACAGAATTGATTTCTGCAGTAGAAAATAAAATACCAATATTTTTTGCATCTGGTAATAGCTTATGCATTGCATCAACTTCTGCATGCACATCAATCATGTCACTCATACCAAAAACATTATCACCCTTTAACAACTCCCGCAGCGCAGGAGTTAATGACACTGCAGCAACACATACAGGCTTTTCTGTTTCAACGGATGTCATCGCCTGTGCTGCCGGAGTTGCAATGGCAAAAATACCATCAATATCTTGTTTTGCATGGAATTGCTGCGCAATCGAGTGAATAGTCGCAATAGAACCTTGACCATTATGAACAACAAAAGCTATTGTATCGCCAGTTTGTGCTCTTACTTCATCCATAAACCCTTGTCGGGCCGCATCAAGTGCTGGATGTGATGCAGCTTGCAAAATACCAATCGTGTACAAAGCACCTTCTTTTTTTATGTCTGTTTCTTTACGCAATACAAAAAAATAAAAACCAATAACCACAAAACAACTTATTGCTCCAAGCACAACATGCTTACTATTCATCAAAAAACCCTTTCATGTAAAAAAAATCCCCGGCGATTTTTTTGCCGGGGAAACTGTCTCTCATTAATAAATTAATCGTTTTTAATTTTTATAATGATACAGAGCCCCTTGGGTAAAGATAATAATAATATGATGCAAAAATGACTTGTTTATTATTGTTATCATGTATCATAAAAAAACTCTCGTGATCGCTGCTTTACATTCCAATCTATATACGTTATTTTAGCACGGATAACAAATAACCACAATAAAAAAAGGATTTTTAATGTATCATTCAAAACGACTCGTGGTTTTTATGGTATTCCTACCCCTGTTTTTGTGCGGTAGTCAAGAAAACAAACCTGCAATAAGGCATGCCAAAGCAAAAGATTTGGAAGCAGTAGCTGAGCTCTCTCGCTCAATTTTTTATAATGACCTTAAACCTATTATTCTTGCAGGATTAGCTGATAATCCAATAGTACAAGCAGGAGGCACTAATGCTATTTTAGAAGATTGGATCGCTAAAAGAAATGTTTATGCACAAGAAACATGCCAAGAGGGCGCAAACAAAGAAAAACAATTGATTGTTTTTAAAAAAGAAAAAAATGTTGTGGGTATTTGCTGCTATGAAAAACGACAAGTTTCTGATGAAAATATAACCTATGTTTCTTTTATGGGCGTGCATAAAAAACATAGAAGGGACGGAATTGGAAGCTCATTATTATTTCATGCAAGACAAGCGTTTAAAGGCGTTGATAAAGTTGAGCTCACAACACTTGCTCATGCTAATAAACCAGTACAAGAATTTTACGAAAAACGTGGCTTTGTTAATAAAGGGTTAACCACTATAGATCCTCGCGCTGGAAATACCCATTATCTTTATCAGTTAGAATTCAAGAAATAAAAATAGCTCTTGATACTTTTTAAGTCGTCCCCGGAAAAGATACCGGGGATTTTTAATGTTTACCACAAAAACTCATATTTGTGATAATATCTTTATTAAACAATAAAAATATAATTAAGGGCTATCTATCATGCTTACCGAATGGCTTATTATACAAGGAATCATTGAACGTGGATTAATTTTTTCACTCTGTGTTATGTCCATGTATCTTACCTCTCGCATCATAAAATTTGATGATCTTTCTCTTGAAGGCAGTTTTGGACTTGGTGGAGCAATAATGGCACTCCTATTGAGCAAAAATGTTGCGTGGTGGATAGCATTTCCGTGCGCTACACTTTCTGGTGCTCTTGCAGGTCTTGCAACAGGGTTGCTACACACTAAACTCAAGCTTAATAATTTGATCAGTGGCATTGTTGTGATGACCGCCCTGTTTTCTATAAACCTCAAAATTGCTGGTTCAAATATGGTGTTGAGTAACAAAGCAACACTATTTAACCTTTTGCCAAACAACACAAAACTGGTTCTTTTGATACCACTTATTATTATCATGTTGATAGCAACAAAATGGCTCTTAAAAACTGAGGTTGGCTTTTTATTCAAAGCAGTTGGTGACAATCAACAAATGCTTATCAATTTAGGTAAATCGCCACATACATACATTATTGCAACGTTGATGCTTTCAAATGCGCTTACTGCATGCTGTGGAGCTCTTTTTATACAATATGTTGGTTATTTTTCCATCTGGGCAAGCGTTGGTATTTTAATTATGGCACTCGCAGGCCTTATTTTGTCAGAAACAATAAACAAACGTTTTGGAATCAATCTTTTGTTAGGCGCTATACTGTACCAAGCAATTATTGCCATTACATTTGAATGTAATGTTGATCCAGAGTGGAATAAATTTATTACGGCTCTTTTAATCATTATTATGATTACGATAAAATCTGCTCCCATACCTTTCTTGCGCAAGGAACAATAATCATGATGGAATTCAAAAATATTTCAGTTAACATTGACGGAAAAGAAATTTTAAGAAATGTTTCATGCACTATTAATCGCGGTGATTTTATTATCATTGTTGGTCCCAATGGCGCAGGAAAAAGCACCTTCTTTGACATGATTAGCGGTAAGCGCATTCCATCTCAAGGAACCATTCTGTTTGATGGCTCCGACATTACACAACTGAATGAACAGCAACGTGCACCATTTATTAGCCGCTTATTTCAAAATCCGCAAATGAATGGTATTGCTTCAATGACCGTTGCGCAAAACCTTGCTCTCAGCAATTACAAAGGTTCAGACGTAAGCCTGAGAAGTGGAATGGCACAATTTCCCATGCATATTTTAGATGATCTAAAACATCTTAACTTAGGTTCAAAAAAAATATTAGAAACACCCATGAAAAGTCTTTCTGGTGGTCAACGTCAATTACTTGCATTTATCATGGCTATTGCAAAACCACCAAAATTATTTTTGCTTGACGAACCAACAGCTGCTCTTGACCCTGCATCAGCAACAAAATTACTTCAATTTGCTTTTAAATGGATTAATGAACACGCTATGACGACGTTACTTATTACCCATGATCCAGAATTAGCACTTACTCTTGGAAAAAAGATTTGGATTTTAGAAAATGGAACTATTACCAAACAATTTAATCAAGAAGATCAAAAAAATATATCTGCTGCTGATTTGATTGGTCATATTGACTATAAAAAGCTTATTGCATAACTTCTTTTCTTAGTTTTTAATACTGGCCAGTTTGAATGTTCCACAGCCTAGCATAGGTACCATTTTTGCTCAGTAAATCATCATGCTTACCGTTTTCCACCATTGAACCAGCATGAAACACAAAAATATTATCTGCATGCCGCACCGAAGAAAGTCGATGCGCAATAACAAAAATGGTATGTTTTTGCGCAATTGTTTTGAGCGAACGCTGAATAGCAATTTCTGTCTCATTATCAACGGACGATGTTGCCTCATCAAAAATAAAAATGGGTGGTTTGTTGACCAATGCACGTGCAATAGAAATGCGCTGTTTTTGGCCTCCCGATAGTTTTTGGCCATGTTCTCCCACCATCGTTTCATACGTTTCAGGCAAGCTCATAATAAAATCATGTATTTCTGCCATTCTTGCAGCGCCCTCTACATCTTCATGCGTTGCACCAAAAGAACCATATGCTATATTTTCACGAATCGTTCCTTTAAAGATAAAAACATCCTGACTCACAAATCCAAACAATCGCCTCAATGGTCGCAATTTTAAGTCCTTTGTATACACACCATCAAGTAATATGTCACCTTCATGAGGATCATAAAAGCGTAACAATAATTTAATCAGTGTTGTTTTACCACTTCCCGTCGCACCGACAAGCCCTACCATTTGCCCCGGTTCAACAGAAAGCGATACATTACTAAAAAGAGGCGTTCCGGTTGGATATGCAAAAGAAACATCTTTAAATTCTATCTTACCTTTAATATCATTCATCTGCGCATCGTGATGCCCATCTTTAATTCCTATGGACGTATCTAAAATAGTAAACACCCGCTGTGCAGATGCCATTGCTCGTTTATACACATCCGTGATTTTTGCTAAATAAATAAATGGCCACAGCAATCGTTGCGTCATAGAAATAAGGACACTATATGACCCCACCGCAAGGCTTCCCTGTAAAACGTTCCAACCACCAAGCACAATAGTCACCACAAATCCGAATGCTATTGCAATGCGTACCACAGGAATAAATGCAGCGCTCACTCCAATTGCTAAACTATTTACCTCTTTATAACGATTGCTATCACTATTTAATCTACCAAGCTCATAATCTTCTGTTGTATAACATTTTATAGTTGCAATACCGATAATATTATTGGTGATACGAGCACCAAGAATGCCGGCATGCTCTCGCACGGACATATATAACTTTCCTAGTGTACGTTGAAATTTATAGGCAATAATCAAAATGATAGGAATGGGAAAAAAGGAAAAGCATGCAACAAGTGGTGACAAATAGATGAAAATAATAGCAACCATGAGAACGTTTACAACAAAATAAATAAAATCGGTAACTCCTTTATCAAAAAAATGTTCCAATTGATTTACATCATCGTTGAGAATGGTTAACAGCTCACCTGCACTCTTATTTTCAAAATAGGCAATATCCAAAGATTGCATATGTTCATATGCTTGCGTTCTCAAAGAATGTTGTACTGCTTGCGCAAGATTACGCCAGAGCATTTCACTCAGATATTCAAAAACTGCCTCAACAGACCATAACAATAAAGTCATTCCTCCCAAAATGCTTAATTGTGAGCTCAAGGTATCTATTCCCATATGCGCCAAAAATGAATTATTTTTATTAACAACAACATCAACAGCTATTCCCAACAGCAAATCGGGCAAAACATCAAAAATATTATGTAAAGTAGTGCATATTGTAGCTACCACAACACGAAAACGATAAACATCAATGTATGTTAAAAGACGAAAAAAAGGAGAAGACTGATTGGTTTTTTTATGCATTTTACCGCCTCTATAATGATATTATTCTGCTTATTTTCAATAAAATGATTTTCTTGTATATAAATGGTATGTTACTGTCATCATTAACTGAGCTCTTGGAGACATAACAAGTAATAAGTAATAATAAGGAGAATGAAATGATTAATATAGGCATTTCTAAAAAAAATTGTCAGGAAATAGCAAAGCTTCTCAATCATTTACTTGCTAATGAGTATGTTTTATATACCAAAACATGGAAATTTCACTGGAACGTCAAGGGAAAGCACTTTGGAGCGCTGCACGCTTTTTTTGATGCGCAAAGAATGCAATTGAGTGAGATTGTGGATGAGGTAGCGGAACGAATCCGCGCTCTTGATATAGTCAGTGCGGGAACATTAGCTGAATTTAGCAAGGAAACTGCACTATCTGAACATCCGGGAAAAAATCCCGACGATCTTGGTATGATAAAATTATTGCTTGTTGATCACGAAGAAATTATTAAAAAAACAAGAGAAGATGCAGAATATGTGATGAAATGGGGCGACGCAGGAACAAACAACTTTTTATGTGAATTATTAGAAAAACACGAAAAAATGGCTTGGATGCTACGCGCCCATTTGCAATAATTAAAACTATTGGCCAAAAAGATATTTAAACAATGCTGCTTTATATAATGTTGCAACGCCAAGCATGCTTGATGCAGCATTAAACGATAATGCTTTTATTGGATGTTTCCATTGCAATAAAAGTGTTGAATGCTTTTCAGGGTGATTTAAGTGTTCTGTATATTTCAACTCAGATAAATAAACTTCACCATTTTCAAGACCTACAAAAAGACGTTTATCTGTTCCATCAAAACATAATTGAGTAATTGATGAGTCATACTTAAAATATTTTTCGTGATAGTTGGAATTTACAGGCCTTCTTGCATCTTGCATATTATATATAAAAAGAAGTTTTCCTGCTGCTACTGCATAGAATAATCCGGATGAATCAAAACAAGACTGCGTCATAGGTGCTAGCGTTCCATGGCCACAATACACTGAGTGAGGAGATGTATCTTCATTCATAACAGTATATGATCCATCTTTCATTACATCCATTCCCGCCAATCCTACTCTTTTATATATATTCTCAAAAGCAATCGATGAAACGTGTGGATGTTTATTTTCATAACCTTTACCAAAGTTTCCATGAGGCATACGGCACTCTAATTCTGCTGATCGATTTTCTGGCAATTTAAACAGTTGACCAATTGATGTTCCAGCATAACAATGACCTTCATTAAAATGTAAAGCTGAATAAAAACTATTTTTCTGATTTTGTATGGCATAGGGTGGATTTTGCCAATCAACTAACACCACACCATCATTTGTTAACATTCCTACATACCATGCACGATCATTAAAACATAAAAAATTTACATTACCTTCAACTTGAACAATTCCACATTCATGATCACCATTAGTATCAGATACTGCTACCGTTGTTTTAAAATCATTTGGACCCTTACTCGCATAAGCAATTAAAGGTAAGTTCTTACTAAAACTAATAGAGGTAACATTTGTAGGAATAGTTATTTTTTGGTGCAATGTAAGTATTTGCTGTTCCATCCCAAACAAAATAATCGCATAATTAAGCACAAAAAATATGTACATACATGATATTTTCGACATGCGCATTCTCTCTTTTTATTGATAAAAATTGTCTTTGTTAAAAATTATTTATCCGCAAAATATCTAAATAATGCAGCTTTATACAACGTTGCAATACCTAACATATTTTCAGCCGCATTAAACGATAGCGCTTGTATTGGATGCTCCCATTGCAATAAAAGCGTTGACTTATAATCAGGATGATTTAAATGCCCCGCGTTTTTTAATTTAGATAAATAAACTTCACCATTTTCGAGCCCAACAAAAAGTCGTTTATCTGTTCCATCAAAACATAATTGCGTAACAGGAGAATCATACTTAAACCATTTTGTATGCATATTAGGATTTACACGTTTTCCTGCATCTTTCATATTATCGATAATAAGAAGTTTTCCTGCAGCTACAGCATAAAGCAATCCTGATACTGGATCAAAGCAAGACTGCGTCATAAGTTCTAATGTCCCGTCATTACAATAAAAAGAAGCATGATGAGAGTTGTCTTCATTAAAAACAAAGTATAATCCTTGATCAATGACACTTTTTCCCGCCAATCCAACTCTTTTATTGATATCATCAAAAGCAACAGACGAGCAATACGGATGCTTATCTTTATAATGTGTTCCAAAATCTCCGTGAGGCATATGGCATACTAATTCTGCTTGTTGGCCTGGTTGCAATTCATAAAGCTGTCCAATTGATGTTCCTGCATAACAATGACCTTCATTAAAATGTAATGCTGAATAATAGCAATCGCTCTCATTCTTCATCTCAACTGATTCATGCTGCCAATTAATCAACACCACACCATTATTTGTCAACAAGCCTACATCGCATGCTCGATCATTAAAACATAAAACATTTGCGTTACCCGCAATCTTTTGACTTCCAACAACAGCATTTTCATTTGTATCATACATTTCTACCGTTGTGTGTGTATTATTTGCACCCCTACTAGCATAAGCAATGAAAGGTAAATGCTTATTAAAACCAACGGCTGTGACATCTGCCGGCAAAGACACCTCTTTGTGTAATTGAAGTATTTGTTGCTCCGCACCACATAAAAATAATGTGTAATTAAACACAAAAAATGTATAAATAAATGATATTTTCGACATGCGATTCTCCTTTTTGTTGATAAAAATTTTCTTCAATAAAACTATTGGCGAGTAAGATATTTAAACAGTGCAGCTTTATA
The DNA here is from genome assembly GCA_964433525.1 of uncultured Pseudomonadota bacterium. Classification (GTDB taxonomy): domain Bacteria; phylum Babelota; class Babeliae; order Babelales; family Vermiphilaceae; genus SOIL31. Next base: position 6,123 of record CAYSQT010000008.1, on the reverse strand, counting down.
CAACGTTGCAATACCTAACATATTTTCAGCCGCATTAAACGATAGCGCTTGTATTGGATGCTCCCATTGCAATAAAAGCGTTGAATCAAGTCCAGGATTCTTACGATCTCCTGCATCTTTTAGATCAGATAAATAAACTTTACCATTTTCAAGTCCAACAAAAAGGCGTTTATCTGTCCCATCAAAACATAACTGCGTGACAGGAGAACTATATTCAAACCATTTAGGATGCACAAAACTTTCTGCTTGTTCCATATTATCTATGACAAGACGTTGTCCTGTCGCTACAGCATAGAGTAACCCTGATGAATCGAAACAAGACTGCGTCATAGGTTTGTCACTACCGCCATACTCAATGTGAGATGAGTTATCCTCATTAATAACAATAAATAGCCCTTGCTCAGTGACACTCTTTCCCGCTAACCCCACTCTTTTATATACATCATCAAAAGCAATAGATGAAATATAGTCTCCTCGGGGCATACTGTATACTAATTCTGCGGATCGATTTTCTTGCAATTTAAAAAGCTGTCCAATTGATGTTCCTGCATAACAATGACCTTCATTAAACTTTAATGCTGAATAAAAACTATTTTCCTGATTTTCTATAGTCACTGGTGGATTTTGCCAATCAACCAACACCACACCATTATTTGTTAACATTCCTACATACCATGCTCGATCATTAAAACACAAAGTATTCACGTTACCATCAACCTGAGCGCTTTCACACTTATGATCCTCTCTTGTATCTACTACTGCTACTGTTGTTTTAGAATCATTCGCACTCCTACTAGCATAAGCCATTAAAAGTTGATTTTTACAAAAACTAATGGCTGTTACATCTGCGGGAATAGTTATCTCTTTGTACAATGTAATTATTTGTTGCTCCGCACCACACAAAAACAATGTGTAATTCAATACAAAAAATACAGACATAGATAATATTTTCGACATGCGCATTCTCCTTTTTATTGATAAAAATTTTCAATGATACTACAAAAAATAAAAGAATTAATCCAGCACAACTTCACGCGATTCACGCCACTTTCATCAAATACGTTCCCGGATAATAAAAGCGTAAAATAGATTTGTAACTATGCCCTTCACGGACCATTTGTCGCGCACCCCATTGGCATAAACCAATGTGATGACCAAAACCACGACCGGACAATGTAATTTTTCCTGCATGTTTACGCACATCAAAATGAAAACTCTTTACTTCTTTTAACAGTGAATACATTTGCTTACCCGACAAAGTGACAATTTTGCCTTTTTGAAGCTTCAGCAACAGCTCTTCAACAAGTCCCGCTTCATCTTTTTTTGTGATACACACACCATATAATTTTTGTATCTCTTTATCATGTTGTTTCATTAGTTCTTCAAAAACGTGTAATTCATATGAAACCTGCCATGAATAAAGAGAACATTGCTTGCAAAACAAACAAGGATACGTACGTGCCAAATAAGGAGCTTTTTTAAAATCAAAGTCTGCAATATGTGCTGGTATAACACTGCCACAGCAACTGTCAAACATAGCCAAAATTGGTTCGCCATTAAAACCAAGAACTGTTCCTTTTGTTTGTGCAACAGCTTGTTTTAAAACTTTAACATCATGTCTTCCTTTGTATGTCTGATGAACATTACTATTTTTGACATGAAAGGGACTGCGCAATTTTTGGGCTTCGTATATTTTTGAAACAACATAACTTCGACACGTAATGGCAAAAGCTTTGTTTACTTCAAGCGGCCAACCTGGCCAACTTTCGGTGCGCAATACTGCAACAATATAATCTTCTAAATCAACTTCATTAATGCATAAAAATGATTTTTCACTTTTTACTAGATAAAAAGAACCATCGTATTCTACGCCATTACATTCAGCATATCCGGACACTGGTTTAATGGTAATATCACCATTGATTTTTTTGTCGTTACAAAAAAGGATTCCTTTTTGTACTGTTATTTTTATTTTTTTTTGAAAGACAGGTTTTTTTTTAACTTTATTGCTAACTATATGTATAAAAAATCCCTTTTTTGATACAAAGGTCCATGTTGTTCGTTCTGTAAAATGAGACTTAGATAATAAAACACGAACATTGATTGAATTGCATTGAACATAAGTAACAGAAAAGAAAAAAAGGGCACAGAGAAAATTATAATAAAATATCTTCATTTTTTAATTGTGCAATGTACTGTTTTGGAGGAAATATTTTCATATCAACACCTTCATTTGCCATTGCATCAGCTTCACTGTTTTCCGCTCTTAATACATGAGAAATGGTTGCGTTGACTACTGTCATTTTTTTTCTGCATACAGAATATAAGATATGTAATAATGGATGTCGCACTTTATAGATACCCATCAGTTGCCTGACAAGTAATTGTGAATCTGAAATGATATGAACCTGATCTTGTGATTGCATATGTTCCATAACAATAATCAAGCCGAGCAAAAGCGCTAAATATTCGGCCTGATTATTGGTTTTGATACCAAGATAATAACCACATTTAATAAACAAAATATCATTTTTAAGAATATAAATACCTGCACCAGAAGGTCCAGGATTGTTACGAGAAGCACCGTCAACAAACAATTGCCATTTATCAATCTGCTTCATGTGTATCTATCTCTGCACAATATAATTATTGTTCCATACTTTCAGGCGAATATAATAAACGGAAACACTTTTTGCATTGCAACAACGCGCCTCGACGAGCTCTAATAATATCTTGTTTAATCAATTGTTGATAACATCCGCCACAACTTTCATGTTCAATTGCAACAACAGGGTTTTCAACACGCTGACCCATCAAGCTATATTTATCAAGCCACTCTTGAGGTATGCCGATAATATGTGCATCGCGCTGACTTCTTATCTGTGCAAGTTCTTGAGAAAACATTTCTTTTTCCCGCACCAACTCTGCCAGTTTTTCATCCAACGCTAACACTTCATCAACATTCTCTCGTTTCTTTTTTTCAAGCTGCTGTTGTGTATGCTCAACTTGATTCCATGCTTCTAGCACTGTTTTTTCTTGACTCACTTGCAAGCGCTGAATTGCTTCTATTTCTGCCTTCACCGCCTGATATTCTTTATAATCAGATAATGTATCAAATATTTTCTTTTTTTCTTTCTCTTTTTCATCAAGAATTTTCATTTCTAATTCTTGAATATCAACATTTTTCCTCAGCTGAGCAATTTTATTATGCATGTCTTCCGCAAAAAAAGCATATTCACTTCTTTGCTTATTAACAGCATCTATAGATGCAGACACAACAGTTATTTTTTGAGAAAGAGAATGGATTTTTTGATCAATAGTCACTAGATCAATGAACCGAAGGAATGGACGATCACTCATAATTCCCCTAACGTTTTTTGTTCTACTACGCAACGCTACGCAGAACAAGTAAAGCCTTGAAACGCATTTTATATCAAACGGTTCTTTTACGGGCCCCAACCGAAACTTTGGCATACCCGCCCTCCTACGCTCCTCCTTCGTTAAAACTACGGAGGACAAGTAAAGCTACAAAGGGCATACTACGCCCTAAATTTAATTTATATCAAACATTTAAAAAAATGGCCGTGCCATACGTAGCTTGTTCTACTTCGCTAAAGCTTCGTAGAATAAAAGCGCAGTATGGTGGGCCCACCAGGATTTGAACCTGGGACCTTTCGGTTATGAGCCGACTGCTCTGACCAACTGAGCTATAGGCCCCACACATTTTTCATAGATATAATTGTTTATAGAATAGAACAAATAAAAGGTATTGTGAAGCTTAATCTTACATCATAGCCAATTTTTTACAGCCCAAAACAACCTTTAACTAAAGATTGCGCATTACACTTTTTATCCGATGGCAACATACTTAACGCTTTACTTATTTGTCCTTGATTCATTTCAGAAACATTTTTTGCTTTACATAAACGCATTAACATACATACCTCAAACAGCGAGGTTTTCTCTGTTATCCATTTTAAACAAGCACGATTTTCGTCATTAATAAATTGAATGGTATATGACGGAAAATTCTCAGAATTTCTATAACAAATAAGCTGTGATGCATTGTTAGGAATGCCAAATACATCTTGAGCCTGGACAGATATATCCTTTGCTATACATTGTTCCGTGACAACACTATAAATATCAAGTAAAAAATTCCATCCACCACGATACCACCTATTATCCGGGTATGCTATAAACAACAATCTATTTTTAATAATCGAACGCATATCTCGAATATCTCCAGAATAACAACGTTCTATCTGATAGAAATGTGTGTCAAAAACGTCATTATTTTTTTTAAGAAAGATAATATTATTTTGTGTGACAATTACCCAGCTATCATCATATTCGCTATATTGAATACCATGAATTTTATCTGTTGGATGAATACTAACTTGAATAGGAAGTTTTTGTACATTAGACATATCATGCACATCCCACAATGTTACAATATCTTCATGTTTTCCTTCAAAACATAAAAATATCTGTGAAATATCTTTATTAAATTCACAACTATTCAAGCAACTCATATCGCACGAAAATAGTTCCATACTTGTTTGATCAGTTAAATTCCATAGCTTCACTATTGACATACCACCGATAACAAAACTGGTGACCAAAACATCACCATTACGATAATACGTCTGAGACTTTCCATCAGCTCTCTCGTGAATAATTTTTTCACAAAACGATTCGTCTTCTCCTTGTTTTAACTTCATAACCATAATCTCGCAGTCAGATCTTACCATAAAATATTTTCCATCCGCGCTAAAAAAGAGCTCTGCAATACGGTCTACACAAGAGATCAAACATGTCTTACATTCCTTCCATTGCCAAAAATCACCCTTTTCTGCCATCCATAAAATAATAGTATTCGTGTCTATTGTCCCTTCTCGCTTGTATTGTACCGTAACACGATATTCTCTACCATTCGTCATTTTCTTACAACAATATGTCAGCCATGGACGACCTCCGATATAAGAATCACAATAAAACAATTGTCTATTTAGATAAAAACAGGTATTGTCTTCATCTAAACCTTCAGGCTTTTTTCTTATCCAACCATTGTTTGATATACATTCTACAAGTTGCATATTGTCATCATAACAACGCCTCGTGCTCCCATCCCACTCAAAGGAATTACGATTTACCATATACTTAATGAAGCAATGTTCTATTTCACTTACTTCTTTTTTTAAATATGATCTTACATTATCAACAACATCAACAACTTCTTGCGGTAATTGCGCCATAACAAGATGTGCAATGATACTCGGTATGTATAATTTTGTTTGATTGCCCTGCTTGCTGTATATTCCTGCTGCATTCGTTAATAATTGCTGATCTGCATCACTCAAACTCAATATATAATCAACGCATTTTTGTCCTGGTTCACAATCAAGCACGTTATTGCACAATTCTACTTCTCGCATAGTAATATTTGTTGGTACCTTTGGCATTGTTGCAAGCTTTTCATTATCAAGATAATGTTTACGTAAAAAATACGATTCAAAAACTTTCCATTTTGGCATATGGACTATACCATCTGCAACGGGCAAATGAACTATGTTTTTTTCTTTTTGAGAAAAAAATAAATCCATGCAAACACAACTGTGCATACCTAAACAAATAATCACGCAAATAAAGGGCATATACCATTTCATATTCGTTCCAAAAAATCTTTCATACGCATACTATATCCCCACTCGTTGTCATACCACCCAAAAACTTGTCCCATCGTACCATTAACATGCGTTAACAAACCATCGATAATAACAGAATGAGAATTGCCACTAAAATCGCTAGAAACAAGCGGCTCCATTGTTAATGCTACAATATTTTTCATGGCTGTTTTTGCTGCAATCTCAAAAGCGTTGTGTATAGCTTCGATAGACAGTTCTTTTTTTGCTTCAAATACTAAATCTATGAGCGATACTTTGCCAACAGGCACGCGCATTGCAACCGCAGAAACTTTATCCGCAAGTTCTGGCATCACTTTTTTAAGCATAGATGATGCACCGGTTGTTGCAGGAATAATATTGAGTGCTGCAGCACGCGAAAAGCGTAAATCTTTTGCTTCAACATCCAAAAGAACTTGTGAATTAGTGTATGCATGTG
>CAYSQT010000007.1:29754-55635 GCA_964433525.1 uncultured Pseudomonadota bacterium | reverse complement strand
TTATCTGTCGAGCACAGACAGCGCCAACCCTGTCATCAAGAACGGCAGATAACAACGCTACTGGCATGCAAGGTCCATCATTTAATGCTTCTCGAACAGCAAAAAGGTAGTGTTTTGTCTGAGAAGAACTTAAATGATCATATGCCGTAGTGCCATAATTTTTATGTTCAAGACTTGCACCCTTATTCAAAAGTTCTACTATAATGGGAATCTGATTATAAATACATGCTATACGCAATGCTGTATCGCCGCGACGATCTTTACTTTCCAGTTCTTTGTTCCCATCTAATACATCCTGAACATGAGATTTAATATCAAACTTAATTTTATTATTACGATCTCGCTCCAATGGCATTGATTTACATAAAGCATTAATTTCTTCATATGAATATAAAAGTAATAATTTTTCAAACGCTTTCACATATGTCTTACACAATGATTTCAAAAATAGTGATTGGTTATGGTTATCTTTAATCATCTTGTCTGCGCCACATTGCAATAAATACCAAACAACATTCCAGTCATCCTCTGTTACAGCATATGTTGCTGCATGCAATAAAGCCGCTGTTCCATGCTCTTTAGTTTGATAATTAACATCAAGAGTTGGGTTTTGTTGAATAAATTTTTTTACACCTTCAAGATTTCCTTCTTCGCACAACCAAAAAAACTGAGAATAATCAACTTGTGTGATATCTAACAAGCCCATACAAACGGGGAATTCTTGTAAATCGAGATCTCTCTTTGTAAGCAAAAGAATTTCCTCTACTATAAGCCCATATTGCTGTCTTTCTTTATCCCGACCTACTATCATCTTATTAGCAATACCTACAGCCGCGCCCACAGCCTCATTCATTGCATTAATGCACAACGGCATAATCGCGATGAAAATCAACATCATCATTTTTTTCATAAATATTTCCCTATTTTCCTTCTAACGCCAATTGTATATTAACTTCTGTTAATGTCTTCTGCGGCAACAGCAAAAGAGCTGCAAGACCACGTTTTTCATCTGGTTGATTAGTTATTTTATCTAGTCGCTCTATTTTAGCAACTTTACATGCATCGGCACAAACATACTTCCATATACGCGCTTGCGCCATTTCAAAAAAATCAATTTCTTTAAATGTTTCTTCAACATAACGTTGTTTTATTAATCGAGCGCAATCGGCACCAACTGCGTCATCAAGAACGGCAGACAATTCTTCTACTGGTATGCAAGGCCCATCATTTAAAGCTTCTCTTACTGCAAAAAGATAGTGCTTTCTCTCAGAAGAATTTAAATAACGATATGGAGTAAAACCACAATCTTTACTCCCAAGATTTGCACCTCTATTCAAAAGTTTTACTATAATGGGAACCTGAGAATGTATGCATGCAAGAGCCAAAGCTGTATCGCCAAGATGATTTTTACTTTCCAGTTCCTTCTTCCCATCCAATACATCCTGAACATGAGCATTAATATAAATCTCATTATTACAATCTCGCTTCAATGGCATTGATTTACACAAAGCATTGATTTCCTCATGTGAATATAAAAGTAATAATTTTTCAAACGCTTTCATATGTGTCTTACACAATGATTTCAAAAATAGTGACTGGTCATAATTATCTTTAATCATTTTATCTGCACCACATTGCAGTAAATACCAAACAACATCCCATTCATATCTTGTTGCTGCATGTAATAAAGCTGTTGTTCCATGATCTTTAGTTTGATAATTAATATCAAGTGTTGGATTTTGTTGAATAAATTTTTCTACCGCTTCAACATTTCCTTCTTTGCACCATTCAAAAAAATGCACATAATTAATTCTTTTAATATTTCCCATTAAATTTATTAAGCTACGACTCCCTCTTGCTTCGAATAAGCTTTCTTCACTTCCTACCAATTGTCCATCGCTATTTAGCACAAGGAGTCCATCTAAAATTTTCCCATATACAATCTTCCTACGCCGATCGTCTGGGTATTTTTCACCGCGACGACATTCCGCAAGGTTTATCCTTTTATGTGTTTTTAAATAACAATCAACAGCAACACGCACATCGACATCTGCTTTAATTGCTTTTTTCCGTAGTTCATAATTCCGCAATGCAGTTAAACAAAGCTCGTCATTATCTTGCATGTTATTCTGTTGTTTTATATCTAATTCACTTACTTTCAGTACGTCATCAAAATTTTTTACATATTTCAATGCAACAAGCGTTTTATCTATTAATTCTTGATCAGATTCCATCCCATTAACACATAAATTCGCTGCAACTAGACATCCCAACATCATCATTTTTTTCATAAATATTTCCCTATTTTCCTTCTAACGCCAATTGTATATTAACTTCTGTTAATGTCTTCTGCGGCAACAGCAAAAGAGCTGCAAGACCACGTTTTTCATCTGGTTGATTAGTTATTTTATCTAGTCGCTCTATTTTAGCAACTTTACATGCATCGGCACAAACATACTTCCATATACGCGCTTGCGCCGTTTCAAAAAAATCAATTTTTTTACATACTTCTTCAACATAAAATTGTTTTATCTGTCGAGCACAGACAGCGCCAACCCTGTCATCAAGAACGGCAGATAACAATGCTACTGGCATGCAAGGTCCGTCATTTAATGCTTCTCTTACTGCAAAAAGATAAAGCTTTGTATCAGAAAGATTTAAAAAAAAATATGGCGTAAAGGGACCTGTGCCCTTACCGTGCTTACTCTCAAGATTTGCTCCCCTATTCAAAAGTTCCACTATAACGGGAACCCGATAAAAAATGCATGACAAGTGTAAGGCTGTGTAACCACCCCATTTACTTTCTAGTTCTTTTTTTCCATCTAATACACTTTTAGCATGATAACCAATACGAACAATGCTGTTACTATCGTCTCGGTTGAATGGCACTGATTTACACAACGCATTTATTTCTTCATAAGAATACAAAAATAATATTTTTTTAAATTCTTTTACGTATTCAACACTCAATGATTTTAACAATAGCGACTCGTCATAGTTGTCTCTAATCATTTTATCTGCCCCAGATTGCAATAAATACCAAACAACATCCCATTTATGCCATGTTGCTGCATGCAATAAAGCCGTTGTTCCATAATCTTTAGTTTGATAATTAATATCAAGACTTGGGTTTTGTTGAATAAATTGTTTTATAGCTTCAACATTTCCTTTTTTACACAATTCAAAAAAATGCCCATAATTAATTTTCATTGCATTAATGCACAACGGCATGATCGCAACCAAACAACCTACTACCATCATTTTTTTCATAACGTTCCTTTTTACCTAATATTTCTCAATAGCTTTTTGTTGCCTCACATGCTCCAAAGCTATTATTTTTATCTCTTTTTTAGATTCATTCTGCATACCAGATACATTCATAGTAGCTGCAATTAAACATCCCAACATAATCATCTTTTTCATAAAAATCCTTTTATTTTAAACCTTTGAATTAGTATTTCCTAACACCTTACACTTGTGCCTTACCCACGTATGTTTATAAGAAAAATTTTTTTTACATGTATCGCATGCAAAAAGTTTTTCTTTTGTATGTTTCACCATGTGTCTTTGCACGTGCGCAGGAGATGAAAACTCAAAAGGACATCCCTCCCAGCTGCAAAGATACTTTTTTCTATGGTAAAACTTCTTTTTATCTTCAGAAATAGGGCATTTTTTACGTTCTGAAACAATGTATTTTTTACGTTTTTTACCAGTATTACTTACTGCTTTGGACATAGGAATAAAAAATGTTCGAACAGTTGGAGCAAATGCAACCGTGCCATTTTGATCACGAATTTTTTGTATAAAATCATCTTGCTTTGAAATTGTTCTTCCACTTTTTGCACGTTTTAAAAAAGTATCTCTCACTATAAGTTCTTCTCGTTGTGGATCCATAGAAAAAAGATTAGTTTTTATACAAAACATCAAAATAATAGTAGCAAAAAAGATATGCTTATTTTTCATTATTTTAAAATACCTTCCTGTTAATATGATATAAATTTTCTTTATTTTTTATTCAATTCGTTCATTTAATAATAAATTATAAGCTAGATTTTTTTATACACAAGCATTTCTTTATATACTTGCAATATACGTATCAGTTGCTGTAAAAAATAACATGGAAAGGAAGAATACACATGAATTACCATTTATTATTACGTGACGTTGTAGAAATATTATTTTATTCATCAATTATCTACACATTTTGCATCTGGCTTAAAAAAGACAAAACCAAAAATCTTCTCTCTTATTTTTTGGCGTATTGTGGCATTACAATTGTATCGTGGACATGTGAACTGCCAAGCCTCACGCTCTTTTTATTTTCTTACGCACCTGTAATACTTATGTTGTTTATTATTATGCATGAAAAAACATTACAGCGTAATGCTGTTGCACTACGCTCCATAACGCCCGCACAGCCATTACAAGAAAATTGGATTGATATACTACTTTCTAGCATGCTTATTGCCATGAATAACAATAAAAGTATCTCCATCGCCATAGAAAAAAACGATTCTTTAGAATATTTTTTGACCGCACCGTTTTTTATTAATGCTCACGTGACCAAAGAAATTCTTGATATATTACTCTTCAGCTCTTCATATGAAGAACAAAAAATAATATGGGTCACCATGCATGGTCATATTAAAGGTATTAATACAAGTTGGCTCACCAGTGACGCTCTTTTTTACTCTTGTCAATGCGATGTGCTTGTAATCCAAAGTAATCATGTATCTCGCACATTTACTATTGTTACACGTGGCACTCAGATAAAACATATTGCAACACAAAACATAAAAAATAGTATCAAAAAAGAATTTTCTCAATCCTCTTGTCATAAAAAAGGACCACATCATGAAAATAATGTCACTGAAACATCTCTTTCTGAGTAACGCCCCTCTTAAAATAATATGCCTCGCTCTTGGCTATACTTTTTGGCATATCGCAACTACTCATCAAATAATTACCCTAACCTATACTATTCCTGTATGCTTTGAGATTACTGACAGTTATACTATTGCAGCACCAGAAACAATCAATGTCACGCTGCAAGGAAAACGTATCGATTTATATGCGTTAGATTCATCATCAATTGCAGCACATATCAATGCTCGCTCGCTTCATGAGGGACGGCATGGTATACTTCTCAATGAAAGTAATCTATTTTTACCACAAACAATCTCTCTTGTACGGTACAAACCATCTAATATAATGATTACCATAACAAAAAATTAATAAATTCTAGGAAATAACTATGTCTCAACGCATACGTAATACGATCATGCATTTTTTACATAAAATATGGACCTTGTTTCTCAGCGGCCTTTTTGCATTATTACCCATCACGCTGACTATCGCTGTTTTCACCTTAACATTCAGGTTAATAAAAAGTTGGCTTGAACCACTTAAACAACTTGATTTACCTTATTTAGCAACAACTCCCTATTCTGAATTTATTCTTGCAATACTCATTATTCTTATCGCAGGAATGCTGTATAACATATTCATCTTGCGTCCTATTGTTCATATGATTGAAAATCTTTTTTCACGAGTTCCTTTGGTCAGACCGGTATATTCTGGTATTAAGAAGCTCGTTGAAGCATTTAGCATGCAAGACAAAGCGTCATTTAACAAAGTTGTCATGGTTGAATTTCCACGACCAAATATGTTTAGTATTGGTTTTTTAGCAAACACTCTTGATTCATCATTTGCCCCCGATACATCAAAAAAATATTGTAATGTTTTTATTCCAACAACTCCAAATCCTACAACAGGGTTTTTGGTGATAGTGGAAGAAGAACAGATTGTTACTCTTGATATTTCACGCCAGGAAGCTATGACAATGATCATGTCAGGAGGCATTATACAGCCCGATATCACACACAAAAAAAATTAACCATATTTCAAGGTATATTGCTTAATAAACAAGTGTAAAAGGTTCGCCAGACTCACATCCTCTTCCCCGGATCTTTGCAACAAGGCAAGTCTCATCGAATTTAATACATCCAAGATATTATCACATATCTTATCCTGGTTTTTAACACATGCCTGCATAAATTTAGCTACTAAAAGAACACTCGTAGTTTGGCCAGCTGCATTGGTAACCTTAACATCTGCGCCTTTTAAAATAAGTGCAGAAAGTGCTGGCATATTGAGACATTCTGCTACTCCATGCAAAATAGTACCATGTTTTTTATGTGTCACTGTTGGTTGAAAATTAAACTTCAACAAGAGGTCCCAACATTTGCTATCTCTGTGGTCCAATAAACGTGCCATAATATATCTATTAAAGCGAATATCTTGTGCAATGATAGAATAATGGATAAGAATCGCTTCTGCTTCTTGATAGCGATGATTTTCACACCATGTAATAACCATTTGTGCCTTGTGATATGCTTGTAAAAGAGTTCTAATATGTTCTATATTTAGTACATTAAAATATTCTTGCAAATCAGACATTCGCATCATTATAAAATAATCAATGAACTCAGTTTGATGTACAACATATCCCGCTCTTTCTGAATCCTTACACAGATCTGCCGCATAAAAAATATGACATAACTTTTCTATTGCACATTTAAGAGGAATAGATTCATTAAATGTGTCATACTCTAAAGCATTATGAAACTCCGCAACATTATTATCAAGCAACTTTTTTATGGAAGAAAGATTGTTCACCTTTACACACCCCAATTTTTTAAAGCTCTCATATACTGATAAACCACTTTCTTCATTGCTATTCGATAACAATAATGAAAGTGGTGTTTGTCCTAATTTATTAGAAATATCGAATCGAGCACCTTTTTGCATTAACTCTTTTACCTCATCCGCTCTTTTTGCTTCAATTGCTTTGTGCAATCGTGTATCGCCCCATTCATCTGCTTGATCTATCAAAATAGGGGTGTCTGAATGGCCATTATAATTGGATATGATTTCAAAACTTTTTATTTTAGTACCCTGCTTAATTGACTCTGTCGTTCTATTACAAGCAGATTCTATAACACTCCATTCTATTTCCATTGCATTTAAAGACAAAAAAAATGATATGCTAAAAGCAATAAACACAACTATTTGTTTCATATCAAATCCAAAGTAAGCTATGCGTACTATTAAACAAAACTTTATTATCCCCGAACACGAACTTGAGTTTACCACAAGTCGAGCTGGTGGCCCAGGGGGACAACATGTTAATAAATCTGACACTCGTGTAACGATTCGTTGGAATATACCCACAAGCCATGCTATAACAGAAGCACAAAAACAAAGACTCCTTGATAAACTCAGCTCAAAAGTAACTCAAGAAGGCGATCTTATAGTACACAACAGCTCGTCGCGTAGCCAACAGCAAAATAAAAAAAATGCTCTTGCTATTCTTGAGAAAGAAATACGCAAAGCATTACATGTCGCAAAAAAACGTATCCCCACAAAAATACCAAAAGCACTCAAAGAAGCTCGGTTGCAAACAAAATCACAGCGTGGCGCATTAAAAAAAATGAGAAGTAAGCGCATTGTTGTTGATTAACGCTTCACGCACAACATACGCTCTATTTTATCTGCAGCTTCATTCAATCTCATAATATCTTGTGTGTGATTTCCCTCTTTCTTTTGTAATTCAGAAGCTCTTTGTTGCAATGTAGATTTCACCGTAACAATACATGTTCGCATAGCTGCATTCATAGAAGAGCAACTGAGCAAACAATCTATCGGTGTTACTCCTGATCTATTTGGTTTGTCATAATCTGCTCCATATTTTACTAATGCTACTAATGCGCCTGTATTAAATCGTAGAGCAGCTTCGTACATTATAGGAGACAATTCATTACAAGGGCGTGCGTCGGGATTAAAGCCTTTACAAAATAATAAATTCCAACAATCTGTTCTGACATTTATTAATAATTTATACATAACATAATAATGAAAAGCTTCATTTGCACATACAAGAGAAGATGCTTTAAGTAGACTCGATAATTCATCTAAATAAGTGTAGCCGCTATTTGCTCTACAAATAAAAATATTGGCTTCGGTAAATGCATCAATCGTATCTTTAACGCTGTCTATAATGTCTTTTCCAAAAAATCTTTCAAAATCAGATATTTTCATGTTAATCAAACAATCAGCGCCATTTTCTGTGATAATAATACCTTCTTTACATTGATCATCATTCTCAGCAGCTTTGTTAAATATGGCATGTAATGTCGACATAACACTCGCTACGCCTTCTTTGTGAAGGCCTTGATTTACCATGGCATAAAAACGCTCCGCTTTATTTTTAAGTACATTGTTTACCGTCAAACCTGGTATTACAAAATCTGTGTGTTTGATAAAATAACATTTTTTATGTTTTTCAAATAAAGAGAGAAGAGACTCGCTGTTCTCTTTTTTTAATGCTAAAGATAGTGGTGTTTCACCCAATAAATTTATTTCTGTAATCGAAGCTCCTTGCTTAAGCAGCTTTTGAATATCTTCTAAAGGCGCATTTTCTTTATTAAGCAATTGGTGTAATTGCGTATCCCCAAAAAAATCTTTTTTATCAATACCTTCTGGTACCAAAGAAACGCCATCATAATTCTCACGAATTACAATATCTTTCATTTTTCTGGAGTTAGATAATAATGAAGACGTAAACGCTTCTTCCATGCAATACAGACAAGAAAAAAAATTCATTATGACTATGAAAAATATCAATTTTGAAAACAATACATTTCCTTCTCATATTATGCCGAAATAATTTAAAACAACGTACTATTGTTTATCAAATTTTAACCATATAATCAAAATTTTTAATTTGAATTTTATGGTAATCATGCTATGAATAAGAGCAATTCGATATTACATATCAAAAAAAGGAGTCCTTTTATGAACAAATATCTATTGCCATTATTGTGCATTACTTTTATAACACATGCTGCCGAAGAACAGCAAATTGTAACTCGAGAACCACGTGAATGGGATGCAGAACAATATGCAGCAGGAAATTTTATTCAAGAAACAGGCGCTTTAAAATTTTTAAACGAATCCGGTATTGATTTAAAAAACAAAAAAGTAACTGATATTGGCTGTGGAACTGGTAATATCTCAGCACACATAGCCTGTCATGCTCAAAAGGTTCATGGCATTGATGCAAGTAAAAACATGATAGAATATGCTCAAAAAACATTTAGCAATTACAGCAATCTCACTTTTGAGCATTGTTTTGCAGAAGATTTTAAAACAAAAACACCTTATGATTTAGCGGTGACTTTTTCCTGTCTTCATTGGTTACAAGATAGACGAGAAGCAATAAAAAAAATTAGCCAAGGATTGGTTCTTGGTGGAGAGTTTTTTGGCACAGTTCACACACAATCTGATCCAGAGCCACTCAACCTAACTGTTGTAAGAGAAATGATGCCTGGAATAATAGACACATTTTCATTTTTTGCGGGTAAAGACATATTAAAAGATGCAGGAACCCATCCTAGTGATGAGGAATTCAAAGGAATACTTACAGAAACAGGATTTGAACTTTTGTCATATGAACAAAGAACTCTCCCATTCATCATAAAAAGCCGCGAAGAGGCTGAAGCATTTCAAAAACCAATTATCTTCAGCAGATCGATAGCACAACAAATGCCAGAATTTTTAAGGAATTTTTTATTTAATAAATTTATGGATAATTTTTTAGCAAAATTAGAAAAAAATGAGGATGGCCATTGGATTTTTCCAGCAATCAATTCAAAAGTATTTCATGCTCGTAAAGTAGCTGATGTATAAATACTACAACTTCTCTTGAACCCTAAACACATTACCAAAAAATTTATCAAAAAAAAGTTCAAGCGCGGCGGGTGAACCGCCATTTTTCAGACTATAATCGAGTGCGCATACATAGTGATGCGCATTTTTTAATTCTGTTAACGTAAAAGATGACCAGTCTCGATTAATAAAAGAAAAGGGTAATTTATATTGCACTTTTTTAGCATCAGCATATTGTTTTTTCTGCATTAAATCACAATAAACATATGCTCGCCATAATTGATCAGCCCAAAAAGATGGCCAAAATGGTGGCATATATAAATCATAAGAGTGTGACCATCTGCTAAAAAAAGGTTGTATTTTTTTACCAAAAAAATATTGGCTTAATAAAAACAGAGAATTTGTTGAATCAAATAAAAGCGGCCCCCATTCTTTTAAAAATAAGGACCAATTTCTTCCCGCAACACGTTCATAGTAACTGAGCAAACATAATGTATTCAGCGACATGACTTGCATACATAAACCAGTATCCACAGGAGAGTTGGTTTTTTCTGTTTTATCATTCACCAAAAAACGAATAGTAGACAAGTCTTGTAGCGATACTTCTTTTGGCAACACCACATCTATGCAATTATTACTATTTTTTAATGATGAAACAGAACTTTCATCATTGCAAAAAAATAAAATGCAATGCGGACCGGTATACGTTTTAAAATAATTTATCCAGTCACGCTGCTTTTTGGCTGATACAGTATATATATCATTAAACCAAAAAAATACCGGACCTTGAAATCCCATTGTGGAAAGGCGAACTTTAATTGCAGCATCATCTTCTGTTTCAAGAGAAATAGTCTCAACAAGAGTATTCTGCTTTTGTAAAAACGCAATGACCTGAGAAAAAAAAAGAAGCGGGTATTCGTCTCCAAATCCCGCAAAATAAATAACTGATTTTTCTGGTAAATGCTTTTTTTTATTAATATGATCAAGAAATGCTGTTACATTCATCGTAACTTTTACTGTGATGCATTTTGACGATTTTTTAAACTAAACAAAGGAACTCGTTCTGCAGCAAATGCTTCTTTTTTTGTATCAACTGCATTATCATACAATGCAAACAACTCTTTAACTCCTTTGCATGCGATAATACGTACTTTTTCAAAATCAGACCATGAAAGAGGGCTGCTTTCGGCACCTCCTTGCATTTCTATAATTTTATCTGATTCTGTGATAACAAAATTAAAATCAGCAGTTGCTATGCTATCTTCATCATAATTAAGATCAAGAAGAACTTCTTCATTGACCACGCCAACAGAAATTGCAGCGATATTTTCTTTAATAAATGGTTTTTCAATAAAACGAGAATGTAACCATTTATTTTGCGCTATCAACAGAGCCAAAAAAGCACCGGTAATTGATGCAGTACGTGTACCGCCATCAGCTTGCAAAACATCGCAATCAATAGTTATTGTTTTTTCACCAAACTGCGATAAGTCTACAACGGAACGAAAACATCGTCCGATGAACCGCGCAATTTCCACCGATCTACCATCTTTACGCGCTAATGTACTTTCACGTTGTGTACGCACCGTTGTTGCCATTGGCAACAACGCATATTCTGCAGTTAACCAACCAGTACCCTTACCGCGTAAAAATTGAGGTACACCATTTTGAATAGAAACAGCACATAACACTTTTGTTCTGCCCATCTCAAACAAAATGGAGCCTGCAGCATATTCATAAATGTTTGTTTTTACAGATATCGTACGTAATTGATTCGGTTGGCGACCATCTTTTCTGTTTATTGCATTCATATTATTGTATCAATCGTAAACTCGTGCGTCCTGTTGTTTCATCATGATCGAGTACTTCAACTTTCACTATATCATTAACATTAATGACACGAGCAAATGTTTTTTGTATATCACGTGGAAGATTAGAAATGTGAACAAGACCATCAAAACCAGGAACAAGTTCAACAAAAATTCCAAAGTCAGCAATTTTACGAACTTTTCCTTCAAAAATGCTACCTTTTTCAATCTGACCAGCTAATGTTTTTACCCATTTAACCGCAAGATCAAGCTGTGCCTCTGGACCACCAAATATTTTTACTATTCCATCTGGTTCAATATCAATGGAAGTCCCTGTTGTTTCAGTGATTTCACGAATTGTTTTACCACCAGAACCAATAATCGCACCAATTTTGTCAGTTGAAATCGGAAAACTGATAACTTTTGGCACCAAATTCGATAACGTTGCAGATGGTGCGCTCATTACTTTGCGCATTTCACCAAGTATATGTAAACGACCAACGCGCGCTTGCTCTAATGCTTTTTCAAAAACATCACGAGGCAATCCACCTTTATGTTTAATATCCATTTGAATGGCAGTGATACCACTGTCTGTTCCAACAACTTTAAAATCCATCAGGCCAAATGCATCTTCAAATCCTGAAATATCAGTTAATGGTGCAAATTCACCGCCTGTTTTTTTCAACAGTCCCATTGCAACACCAGCGACCATTTTTTTAATCGGAACACCTGCCTGCATAAGTCCCATCGTTGTTACACAAGCTGTTGCCATAGATGACGAACCATCAGATTCTAAAATATCAGCAACAACACGAATGGTATAAGGAAACTCTTTTGTTGTTGGACGTAAATATTTAAATGCTGAACGAGCAAGATATCCATGCCCTGTTTCGCGCCTACTTGTACCGCGCATAGGTTTAACTTCTCCTGTTGCAAAAGGAGGAAAGTTATAATGAAGCATAAAAGAGCCTTCATCAGAATCTTCTTGCATTAATGTATCAGTTCGCTGCGCATCTTCTCCGCTTCCAAGCGTCACGCTCGCAAGCGCTTGAGTGTTTCCTCGAGTAAATAATGCAGAACCATGAGTACACGGTAAAAGTCCTACTTCAACAGTAATAGGGCGAACCGTTGTAAAATCACGCCCATCAACACGTTTGTTCATTTTAAAAATAAATTGACTTAATTTATCCTGCAAATTTGCTTCAAAAATATACTCTATAACAGAAAGAGGAACTTCTTCTGTTCCCAATTGTTCTTTATAATTATCTACAAACTCTGCTTGTATTGTATCAAGATAATCATTACGTTCATGCTTATCTTCAATATATATTTTTTCTACACGTTCACTGGTAAGAAATTTATTAATCAGATCAGTCCACGTATTCCATTGATAAGGATCTGCAACAGGCTCTTTTTGAACCTGAAGCTCTTTGCATATTTCATTCTGCCAAGCAACGAGACGTTTAATTTTTTCATGCGCCTGAAACATAATATCAACAAATGCATGTTCAGACAGCTCGTTGGTTGATCCTTCAACCATCACAATACCATCTTCCGTTCCTGCAATAACAAGACGCATGTCAGAAACAAGTTGTTGCGGATGAGTTGGATTAAATATCCATTCTCCATTAACTCTTCCAACTTCAACAACACCAACAGGACCCATAAATGGTATTTTGGAAATAGTTAATGCAAGAGAAGCTGCAAGAAGAGATTGCGTATTTGGAGTATGTTCTTTATCAACAGAATAAACCGTTGTTAACACTTGAAGCTGATTAAAATAATTATGAGGAAACAGAGGTCGAATCGCACGATCAATTAAACGACTGGTTAAAACTTCCCGATCCGATAATTTACCCTCTCTTTTAAAATAACCACCAGGAATTTTTCCTGCTGCTGAATATTGTTCTCTATATTCTATAGTTAAGGGTAAAAATCCAGGAAACTCTTTTGATGGTACAGCCGTAACTGTCGCCAAAATAACCGTACCTCCTTGTTTTAGAAATACAGCGCCATCAGCTTGACGAGCAACTTTACCTATCTCTACCTCAAAACCAAATTCATCATTTCGAAACGTTCGTACCATTCTGGACCTATAATAAAAATATCAGCGCACTTTAATTTTTCACTCGTATATCAATATATACAGTACTTTATTTGCGCAGACCAAGTTTTGCAAGCAATTCTTTATATTTACCGACATCTTTTTTTTGCACATATTTCAAATGAGCTCTTCTGTCGCAGACCATCTGCAAAAGCCCACGACGTGAACTAAAATCTTTTGGATTCTTTTGACAATGTTCAGTTAATACCGCAATATTTTTAGTCAAAAGAGCAATTTGCACTTGAGATGAGCCAGTGTCATTAGTCCCTTTTGCATATTCTGAACAAATATGTTGCTTTTCTTCTCTCGTCAAAGCCATGAAAACCCCTGTAATTATAGATACATTTTTTCTATTTTTTAATATAACACAATTTCTTGGTAGGCGCGAGCGGATTTGAACCGCTGACCCTTGCTACGTCAAAGCAATGCTCTGCCTCTGAGCTACGCGCCTTTTGAAAAGAACTATGCTGCATTATTACGATCACGACGCTCTCCGTCTTGAGCTTGTCGTTCAAGATCAGAGAGATCGTCACCTAAATATTTTTCTCTGAATGATTTAATTCCTGTTCCCGCTGGAATCAATTTTCCAACGATCACATTTTCTTTTAATCCATATAAATTATCAACTTGCCCACATATTGCTGCTTCTGCAAGAATACGAGTTGTTTCTTGGAATGAAGCTGCTGATATAAAGCTTTCTGTTCCCAATGATGCTTGAGTCAATCCCATCAAAATTGGTTTTCCAATAGCTGGACGCTTGCCTTGCGCTCGCAATGCAGCATTAACCATTTGGAAGTGAATATAATCAACACGATCTCCAATTAAGAAATCACTCTCACCACCATCAATAACACGAATTTTACGAAGCATCTGACGAACAATCAATTCAATATGACGATCATTAATATCTTGTCCCTGCATGCGATAAATTTCTTGAATTTCATCAACAAGATAACGTTGAACTTTATCAGATCCCAATATACGCAACACATCATGAAGCACAGGAAGACCA
Organism: uncultured Pseudomonadota bacterium; assembly: GCA_964433525.1. Lineage (GTDB taxonomy): Bacteria > Babelota > Babeliae > Babelales > Vermiphilaceae > SOIL31. The sequence goes on along the minus strand of CAYSQT010000007.1, from coordinate 40,982 downwards.
GCTGTTAATGGATCACCAGCATTAACATGTTCACCGTCAATAACGTTAAGCTGTTTTCCTCGCGGCACTAAATATTCATGCCTATCTGCACCATTAACAACACTCACTTTTCTAAATCCACGATGTAGACCACCAATTACTACTTCACCATCAATGTCTGACAATATTGCTGCATCTTTTGGAATACGAGCTTCAAAAAGCTCTGCAATACGTGGCAATCCGCCAGTTGTGATATCTTTTGATTTTGCAGCTTCACGCGGCATTTTAACAAGTACATCACCCACTGCAACTCGTTGTTTTTCTGCAACGTTCACGTAGGAGCCTTCTGGAAGAAAATACTGCGCCAACTCTTCACCAAAATCATCTACTATGCTCATTGCTGGCTGATGTTGTTCATTACGTATCCCCATAACAATATTACGAGATTTACCAGTAGCTTCATCAAAGCGTTCGTGCAATGTAATATTTTTAATAAGATCAATATAAACAACGGTTCCCGCTTTTTCGGTCATCAATACTTTATTATGCGGATCCCACTCTGCAAGTTTGATACCTTCTTCAATCGATTGTTTATCTTTTACATGTAAAATTGAACCATACTCAAGAACGTGCTGTTGCAATTCACGATCATCAGGAGCAACAATCAAAATACGTGATTTTCTACTCATCACAATCATTTGCCCTTGAGGATTTGTTATAACACGAACGCCTTCCCAACGAACAATACCACTACATTTAGAAAGTATAAAAGGCTGTTCTGAAATACCACTCGCCAATCCACCAACGTGGAATGTTCTCATGGTAAGCTGTGTTCCCGGTTCACCAATTGATTGGGCTGCTATAATTCCTACCGCGGTGCCTTCATCAACAAGTTTACCTCGTGATAAATCGTATCCATAACAAAGAGCACAAACTCCTCGTTTTGCTTGACAAGAAAGAACAGAACGAACCGCTACTTTTGAAACAGCGGATGCATCAAGCACTGCCATGGTCTCACGCGTTACCAAATCACCTCGAGTCAATAAAATATTGCCGGTGACCGGGTCTTTAACATCTGCTGCTACAGTTCTACCAAATGCACGTCGTCCCATCGGATACACCGTTTCACCAGATTCTTTTAAATCTTCAATTTCTATGTATCCAAGTGTTTTACAATCATACACCGTAACAACAACATCTTGTGCAACATCAACTAAACGTCGTGTTAAATAACCAGAGTTTGCTGTTTTTAATGCGGTATCAGATTGACCCTTACGAGCTCCGTGAGTTGAAATGAAATATTCAAATACACTCATACCCTGTTTAAAATTTGATTTTACCGGGGTTTCAATAACTTCACCCGTTGGACTTGACATCATACCACGCATACCAACAAGCTGCTTAATCTGATCTTTTGTTCCACGAGCACCAGATTCAAGCATCATGAAAACAGGATTGAATGGCTTGTTTTTATGGTCTTCATTCAAAAATACCTGTTTGTCTGCAACGTCAAGCTCTTCATACATGTTTTGAGCAATAGCCGCAGTTGTATGTCCCCAGATACTAATAACTTTATTTCTACGTTCACCGTTCGTTATGACACCATCCATATACAGTGTTTCTATTTTTTCAACTTCTTCTTCTGCTTTATGAATAAGCGCATCTTTTTGAGAAGGAACAATAAGATCTTTTATAGAAAGCGACATACCAGAAATAGTACCGTAATAAAAACCAAGTTGTTTTACTCTATCAAGACATAAAACCGTCGCTTCTTTTCCAAACTGATAGTAAATTTTTTCTATCAATTTATCTAGATCGCTTCGTTTTAATACTTTATTAATCCAATCAAATGACGTTTCTTTTGGTAATGCTTCATAAAAAAGAACTCGCCCAACGGTTGTTTCAACAATACCGTTATTGTCAAGACGAACTTTAATTTGTGCATGTAAATCAACACTATCACACTGAAATGCATTAATAACTTCACTAATTGAAGAAAATACAATATTTTCTCCTCGAGAACCTCTGCGCGTTTTGGTCATAAAATGAATTCCCAAAACCATATCTTGGGAAGGAACTGTTATAGGGCGACCATTTGCAGCAGAAAGAATATTATTAACAGATAAAATCAATTCACTGCTTTCTTTTTGTGCTTTTTTACTCAATGGTAAATGAACTGCCATCTGATCACCATCAAAATCCGCGTTAAATGCTGAACAGACAAGTGGATGTATTTTAATTGCTTTACCATCAACCAAAATAGGATAAAAGGCTTGTATACCAAGACGATGCAAGGTTGGTGCACGGTTAAGCAACACGGGTCTTTGGTAAACAACTTCTTCAAGAACATCCCATACTTCTGGAACAAGCTCTTCAACCATACGGCGTGCAACACGCATATTAGCTGCGACTTCTCGTTCAATAAGACCTGCATAAATATATGGTTTAAATAACTCTAATGCCATAACTTTTGGAATACCACATTGGTCCATGCGTAGTTCTGGATCGACAACAATAACTGATCGTCCTGAATAATCAACACGACGGCCTAAAAGATTTTGACGGAAACGACCTTGTTTACCACGAAGCATTTCACTGAGTGATTTTAATGGACGCTTATTTGAACCACGCACCGCAGGGCTTCTGCGACCGTTATCAATTAACGCATCAACTGCTTCTTGAAGCATTCTTTTTTCATTTTTAATAATGACGCTTGGTGCATCAATTTCCATAAGTCTTTGCAGACGAATATTTCTATTGAGTACTCGTCTATATAATTCGTTAAGATCAGAACTTGCAAAACGACCACCCTCAAGTGGTACCAACGGACGTAAATCAGGCGGAAGAACTGGTAACACTGTTAAAATCATCCATTCAGGATTAACACCACCGTGTACCAAACTTGTTAATACCTTCATGCGTCGCGTTAACTTATGACGAATTGCTACAGAACTGGTGTGTGTGTAATCAGACTGAATTTTTTCAAGCTCTATTTTAATATCCATTTCACTTAAAATAAGCCTGATTCCTTCAGCTCCTGTTTCTGCCATAAATTCTAAATCATCTGAGCGCTGCATGACATAATTGTCATATTCTGTAGAACTTAATAATGTTTTAATGGGATAAGGAGACTTACCTTGTTTAACAACAATGTACATATCAAAATAAATAACACGCTCCAAATCTTTTACTGGCATATCTAAAATAAGGCCAAGATAGCTTGGAATACCTTTTAAGTACCATATATGACATACTGGTGCTACCAATTGAATGTGCCCCATACGTTCACGGCGTACACGTGACTGAATTACTTCAACGCCACATTTTTCACAGGTAATACCACGATGTTTCATTCGCTTGTATTTACCGCAATTACATTCCCAATCTTTGACTGGGCCAAAAATACGGGCGCAAAACAATCCATCACGCTCTGGTTTTAACGTTCTATAGTTAATCGTTTCTATTTTTTTTACTTCACCATAGGAAAGAGAGCGAACTTTCTTTGGCGACGCTAATCCAATTTTAATAACATTAAAACGGGTAACGTTTATATATTCTTTAAAACGCTCGAGCATCTGATTACTCATTGAGGCTCTCCTTACCTAATTTCTGCAAATCTACTTGCAAGTTTAAGCTTTGAAGTTCTTTGATAAGAACATTAAATGATTCTGGCACTCCGGGTTCTGCGAGGTCTTCACCAGCTATAATTGCTTGATACGCTTTATGTCGACCAGTAACATCATCCGATTTAACGGTTAACATTTCTTGTAATGCATAGGCAGCACCATATGCTTCCAATGCCCATACTTCCATTTCACCCAAACGCTGTCCCCCCTGCTGAGCTTTACCGCCAAGTGGCTGCTGCGTGACAAGAGAATATGGTCCGACGTTACGAGCATGCAGTTTATCGTCAACCATATGATTAAGCTTCATCATATAAATGTAGCCGATAGTAACTGGTTGATGGAAATATTCACCAGTACGACCATTACGCACCATAAATGATCCTGATGTTGGCAAACCAAGATCTTTCAGCATTGGCTCGATATCAGTATGAAGGTTTGCACCATCAAAAACAGGTGTTTTAAAGTGAACGCCCTCTTGCGCTGTTTTACGACCCAACTCAAGCACGCCCTCTTTGCCATACCGTTCTTCATAATCATTAATCATCTCTTTGCCAAAGCAATACATTAATTCGTTTTTAACGGCTTCGTATCCCTTGGTATCTAATAATTCTTGCATTTTCTTACCAAGTTCAACCCCAGCAAGACCCAATAACGTTTCTAATATCTGACCAACGTTCATACGAGATGGTATACCAAGAGGATTTAATACAACATCAATAGGAGTACCATCGTCTAAATAAGGCATGTCTTCCCGTGGAACAATAGCTGATACGACACCTTTGTTACCATGACGACCAGCAATTTTGTCACCAACAGAAATGTGTCGCTTCATGGCTATGTAAACTTTAACCATTTTGATAACACCAGATGGCAACACATCACCTTTTTTGAAGCGATTGATGCGCTCTTCTTTTAATCCATCAATAATGCGGAGTTGATTTTCATATGAATCTTTAACTCGCTTCACCGTTTCTTGAGCCGTCTTATCTTTAACTTTTAACTTGAAAACATCTTCAAAAGAAACTTTTTTTAGCGCTTCTTTATTATATTTACCACTGACAACACCAAGTTTACCCTCAGCTGCAGGAGTCTTTTCATTAAGCAAATCAATTAGTTTGTCATAGACCATATTTTTCAAGAAAAGAACGTGGTGTACATGATCAGATTCCAATTTTTCAATCTGCTTTGTTACTTCTTGTTTGTAACGAATATCTTTTCTTACACCACTTCGAGAAAAAATCTTCACATCAATGACCGTACCTTCTATTCCAGGCGGTACTCGCAATGATGTATCTCTTACTTCTCGCGATTTTTCACCAAAAATGGCTCTTAATAATTTTTCTTCTGGAGAGTATTGAATATCTCCCTTTAACGTAACCTTACCAACTAAAATATCACCAGGTTTGACACGCGTACCAACTCGCACAATGCCATCTTCATCAAGACAATCGAGTGCAGATTCACTGACATTGGGAAGATCTCTTGTTAATTCTTCTGGACCAAGCTTAGTATCACGAGCATCTACAACATATTCATCAATATGAACAGAAGTAAGTTCATCATCACTGACAAGACGTTTATTCAAGACAATAGCATCTTCAAAATTGTAACCATGCCACAACATGAATGCTACCGATAAATTTTTACCTAAGGCAAGTTCACCATTATCTATCGACGCACCATTTGTTAGAACATCACCAACTTTAACAATGTCTCCACGTTGCACTATTGGTGCATGATGAATCCACGTACTATAACTTGATCGTTGAAATTTTTTAAGATGATAAGTATCAATACCGTGAGTTATCCAATCTTCAGTATTAACACACTCATCCTCATTAACTCTAATTAAAATTTTGTCTGATGATACATACTCAACAATACCACCACGACGAGCTGATATGAGAGCTCCTGATGATTTTACAATTTCTCGCTCCATTCCAGTACCAACAAGTGGAGAGTGTGTAGTAATAAGAGGAACAGCTTGACGTTGCATGTTTGCACCCATCAATGCACGGACCGCATCATCGTGATCTAAAAATGGCACTAATGCTGCAGAAACAGACACTAGCTGCTTTGGTGATAAATCAATATAATTGACCAAATCTGCATCAACATACAACAAACTATCATCATGTCGAGCAAAAACCTTACCCTGCTTTAATTCATTTGTTTCAGGATCAATCGCATCGGCTTGAGCAATGTAACTACCCGATTCTTCAAAAGCATCAAGAAAAACAACATCATCTGATACTTTTCCTTTGTTAACAGAACGATACGCTGTTTCAATAAATCCTAAATCATTTACCATCGCATATGTCGCTAATGATGAAATAAGACCAACCGTTTGACCTTCAGGCGTTTCAATCGGACAAATACGTCCATAGTGAGAAGCATGAACGTCACGAATTTCAAACGTTGCTCGATCTTTCATAACACCGCCAGGCCCGAGCGCTGATAATCGACGCTTATGCGCCAACTCTGCCATAGGATTTGTTTGGTCCATAAATTGCGATAATTGCCCTAAACCAAAAAATTCCCTAATAACAGCACCTAATGGTTTGACATTGAGAAAATCTTGCGGCATTAATGCACCATGCGCTTCTTGCATTCTAAAACGCTCACGCACAATACGCTCAATACGCGTAAAACCAAGATACATTTGATTATTTAATAATTCACCAACAAGCCTGACACGACGATTTCCTAAATGATCAATATCATCTAATTCACCTTCGCCACGCTCACGCAAATTGACAAGATATCGTATCGTTTGAATAATATCTTCTTGCGTTAAAGCAAGTTGATCTTCTGGTGTAGTAAGACCAAGCTTACGATTCATACGAACTCGTCCAACTCGCGTCAAATCATAAAAACGATTATTAAACAATAAATTATTAAGGCGCTCTTCAACTTCTTTTAATGAAGAAGTATCTCCTGGCCATATTTTTGAATGTAAATCTTTAAGCGCAGCGTCTTGAGAATAACATTTGTCCTGAGCCAATGTTAATGCGATAGTAGGTTGCAATGCATAACCATTTGATCTGATAATACTAAATTGAAGATCATTATATTTTTTAAAAATTTTGAGATGATTTTCAGCAAGAACTTCTCCTTGCTCAACTATTACTTCACCTGTTTCAGGATCAGTGACATCTTTTGCAAAGACACGCCCAACTACATTTTCTGACTTCAATGAAAGAGCTTTTATACCAGCTTTTTTTAATTGAGCTAATGAATCTTTAGTGACTCGCTTACCAATAAAAGGCTCTTCTTTGTCTGCAAAAATCATACCTTTTTCAATACGCTGCCCAATAAGCATCTCATCAACAGTACGAAAATATGCATCATTTTTTACAGAAATAACATCATATTCATAAAAAAGAGAAATGATTTCATCTCTTGCTATACTAAGAGCTTGTAAAAACGTTGTAATGTATAATTTTTTCTTTTTATCTATTCGAACATACAAGAGATCATTCGAATCAAATTCAAAATCAAGCCATGAACCACGCATCGGTATAAGACGCGCTAGGTAATATGGTCGACCTCTAAAATCTTTTATTTTTTTACTTTGAGAAAAAACGGCTCCGGGAGATCTATGCAACTGGCTCACCACAACACGATCAACACCATTTATAAGAAACGTTCCAAGATTACCAACTTTAAGTCTTCCAAATTCTTCGTATAAATCAGCCATTACCGGAATGTCTGCAAAAAAGATATCTTGCTCTTTAATATCGCGAACTATCTTGACACCGTCTTCACTCACTGTCCAACTAATCAACTGAATTTTGATTTTTAAAGGCATAGAAAACGTTTGACCACTGGTACGGCATTCATCCAGAGTAAGAGGCGTTACCACTGATGCTCTAACAAGACAATTGGAACATGTAACATAACGCGCAGTCTTTTCTTTACAAAAAGTACATTGCAAATCTTTTGACAATCGAGAACAATCGGATCGATTACACGATAAACAATGCCATTGATAACGACTTTCTATACCAGACAATTTACCACACGCGCATGCCCAACGGCCTAGCTCATAACTAACATACTCAAGCGAAAGCTTGTCTTCATATTCAATAGGAAAAATATCCCGCAATACTTTTTCAAGCCCAATAAGCTTTCTTTCTTGCGGCAAATAGTCAAGCTGCGCAAAATCATTAAATGATGTTGATTGTATCTCAATCAAATTTGGTACCGGAACAACGTCCCTTATTTTACCATACTGCCTACGAAGAGTACCTTTGCTTATATGTACATTAGACATTAAGACCACTCCTTACTAGCGCCAAACCATGTGGCCAATCAAATTCTCTATTCCCCCACTACACAACAAAAATGCAAAAAGCCTGCATAAATATTATGCAAGCTCAACTTTTGCGCCAACTTCTTCAAGTTTGGTTTTCATTTTTTCTGCATCAGCCTTTGGAGCTGCTTCAGCAATGACAGTCGGTGCTTCTTCTGCTAATTTTTTAGCTTCAGAAAGTCCAAGATTTGGTATCACTTCTCTTAATACCTTAATGACTTTAATTTTTTCTGCGCCAATGTCTTTTAGCGTAACTTTAAATTCATTTTTTTCTTCTTTAACTGCAGTCGCCTCACCAGCACCAGCAGAAGTCGCTGGCCCCATAGCCATTACAGCAGAAACATTAAATTTTGTTTTAATCGCTTCAACAAGATCATTAATTTCGCTAACTTTCATATTAGCAATTTGCTCAACGATTGCATCATAAGATTGTGATGACATAACAATCTCCACCTATTAAATAATAAAATAATAATCACACCAAATATATTTTACGCTTCCTGCTTCTGCTTTTTCACTTCTTCTAAAACAGCTGCCAATTGAATGATTGGAGCTTGCAACACACCACATAGCTGTGCAAGCAAAACTTCTCTTGACGGCAATGTTGCAATACGAATTATCCCTGCTGGACTTAAAATTTCAGCATCCGTACAACCAACAACAAGCCCCAAAGAGCTGTTTGTTTTTGCAAAATCATTTAATGTTTTTGCAACAGCTGGCACTTCTGCTTCATCACGAGCAAAAACAATACCTATTTGGTTTTTACAATAAGCAGAAAGGTCTTTAAAATCAGCAACCTTCTCAAGAGCACGTCTGACAAGACGCATTTTTGTTACTTTGAGAGAGCTACCTTTTTCGCGTAATTGTCGTCTTAGTTGCTGCATCTGAACAACCGTCAACCCACAATAATCAACAAAAAAGACACCTTTGCTTGCTGAAAAATCTTTATTAAACGACTCAACAACTGATTCTTTTTGTTGCCTATTCATCGCAACCCTTTAACTAACCTATAAGGACCGTACAATTTCATCAGAATTAACCGGAATACCAATCCCCATAGTTGAGGACACAGTAGACTTTTTCAAATATTTGCCCTTTGCAGTCGCTGGCTTTACAGCAATAACCGCTTTAATAAGAGCATAAAGATTATCACGAAGACGCGAAACGTCAAATGAAACCTTACCAATTGAAAAATGTATAATACCTTGCTTGTCATTCCTAAAAAAAGCACGTCCTCTTTTTAAATCCGCAACAATCTCTTCAACCTCAAACGTAACGGTGCCAACTTTTTTATTTGGCAATAATCCGCGAGGACCTAAAACGCGCGCAAGGGCACCAACAGCACCCATTACATCAGGTGTTGCTACTGCATAATCAAAATCAAGCCAGCCGTCATTAATTTTTTGAATAAGCTCTTCCATGCCTACAAAATCAGCTCCTGCCTTTTTTGCCGCATCAGCATATTCGCCTTTTGCAAAAACAATAACAACTTTTTCTTTTCCCTTACTATGCGGTAAAACAACAGAGCCTCTTACCGTTTGCTCGCCTTTTGTTGGATCTATGCCTAAGTTGATGGCTACATCGACTGATTCATCAAACTTAACATAAGAAAGATCTTTTACTTTTTGTAATGCTGCATCAGCAACCAGTTCACCTTGTGGTGACTTAAGAACCGCAGCTTGATGCTTTTTTCCACGCTTAGTCATCATATATCCCTAAAACTTCTCAACCGACAACCGTAATTCCCATACTGCGCACACTACCGGCAACAATTTTTTTAGCTTGCTCAAGATCAGCTGCATTTAAATCTGGCATTTTTATTTTTGCTATATCTTCAATGTCTTTCCAGCTGATAGTACCAACTTTAATTTCATGAGGACGAGAGGAGCCTTTTGAAAGATTTAATCGCTTTTTAACAAGCTCAGTTGTTGGCGTTGTCTTTACAATAAAGTCAAATGTACGATCTGTATATACAACAACTTCGACAGGCACTGTTTCACCTTTACGGTTCGCCGTCTTAGCGTTAAATGCCTTACAAAACTCCATAATATTCGCTTGATGCTGACCAAGCATAGAACCTACAGGAGGAGCTGGAGTTGCACTCGCACCTTTAATTACAAACTTAACTTTTGCTTTAACTATTTTTGCCATAGAAACGCCTACCTCACTGCTTAACGCTTAATTTGATGAAAGCCCAACTCAACCGGGGTCATTCTGCCAAAGATACTTACCATTACGGTTAATTTTTCATTACCATAGTCAACGCCATCGATAATGCCAATAAATCCTGCAAATGGTCCTTCTATAATGTCAACTTCACTACCAATGACAAAATCTTCTCGTGCAGACTCAACGACAATTTCCCCTTTTACCTGAGAAACAATTCGATCAATCTCTTTTTGTGAAATGGGTTCAGGATTTTTTCCACCTAAAAATCTCAATACCCGTATACTTGCTGTTACAACACGAAGAGACTCAGGAGTCATTTCCATTTCTACTAAAATATAGCCAGGAAAAAGTTGTTGATCAGCACTACCATCTGCCGCAAACATCGATTTGGATTTTGCTGATGGGACAAGAATTTCGCCAAAAAAATCTTGCTTTCCTTCTGCCTGAATTCGCTTTTCAATGTCAACTTTAGCCGCCTGCTCATATCCTGCGTACACCTGTACAACATACCAGCGCTTCATATATTCTTGCCCCGTACAAAACTAGTATCTACTATACAACTTAAACACAAATCGTGCGAGCTCAGAAAGCCCGAGATCAATGAGACCTAAGTAAACTGAAAAAAAAGCCACCAGCACAAGAACAATCACTGTTGAGCCAAGAAACTCATCAAATTTAGGCCATGTTACCTTTGATAGCTCAAGGTGCACTTCTTTAACAAATTTCGCTACATCTTTTATCATTTTCTTCTTCTTTTTCTGCTAGTTTTTTAATACTGGCAGGCCAGGAGGGACTCGAACCCCCAACCGACAGATTTGGAGTCTGTTGCTCTGCCAAATTGAGCTACTGACCTACTACTGACCTATTTTGTTTCTTTGTGGTCATTATGCTTGCGACAACGTGGACAATACTTATTCAACTTTAAAGAACCAATTGTTCTTTTTTTTGAAACAACTTGAGTATAATTCCGCTCTTTGCACATTTCGCAAACCAAATGAGTAGTTTTTCTATTTTTTGCCATAATTATAAAAGACGCTAAAAAGACCCTGTAAAATGAACCTATCTGGAGCCCGCGACCGGGATTGAACCGGTGACCTCTTCCTTACCAAGGAAGTGCTCTGCCTCTGAGCTACGTGGGC
>CAYSQT010000007.1:0-29654 GCA_964433525.1 uncultured Pseudomonadota bacterium | reverse complement strand
TGGAGCGGGAAACGAGGGTCGAACTCGCAACCTACAGCTTGGAAGGCTGTCGCTCTGCCAATTGAGCTATTCCCGCTTTTCGTCCTATTATTCTAATTCTTTTATTTCAAAAATCAACTACTTCTTGATATTTCACAAAAACAAAATTTGGCGTTGCCAGCCCTACTACGCTCTAACGAGCTACGAAGGGCATACTTCTTAAGTCTTCTATGGCCACGCCATACGAAGCCTTGGCGAAGTATGGTGGCGAGGGCCGGATTCGAACCAGCGAAGGCATAGCCGATGGATTTACAGTCCACTCCCTTTGACCGCTCAGGAACCTCGCCCTATCAAACTTAACATACAAGCTTGTTCAACTATAATATTGCTTTTTTCAATAGATTTCAACTTAATTCCACGAAAAAATATACTTTTTTCAATACTCATTCACTTTTTTACCCCAAAACAGCTAGTTGCGGTTCTATTTGAATAAAACAAGCGCCGTTTGCCCTTTTTATAAAAACAAGTAAGATTAAATGTACAATATAAAGAACTTCTTTTAATTTAAATGAATAAAAGGCTTTCCATGAATAACAAAATTTCCCTTTCACAATATATGACAACAAAAATTCTTACTTTCATCTTAGCCTTATCAATATTAACACCTTTACAGTCAGCAGAACCTTTTGTTGCACAACAGAACGGTATTTATATATCTCCAGGAAAAATCTCTCTTATTGCTCAACAACTATTTTGGCTTAGTGCCATTTCACCATTTATTGCTTCCGCCATTCATTGCATAAAAGTTCTTACCAACGAACAACAAACACTTAAAAATGACAACTGCGTCGAAGTAAATGAGCAAGTGGCACACTTTATAAGAACAGAAATCAGAAAAATAACAGATAAGCCTATTGATTCTGTTGTAGTACATCCAGCGCTTTCTGATATTTGCCCCGTGGTAAGCCTCTCTAAAAGCATTCTTATAGCGCAATGTGTCGCTGATGAAATAACTACAGCTTTAGAAACAAATAACCTTGATACTCTCAATATGTGGAGCGCTGTTATGCACCATGAAGCACAACATATACAACACAATGATGTTATGTGGCGAGCAGTAACTGAATTAACTGTTCCAATAGCCGTGGGTGGGATAATACTTTCCTTAAAACAAAAATCTTCCCAAATGCTAAAGCTTCCATTTTGGGACTCACAAATCTTTACCGTATATTGTGGAAGCGTGTCATATTTAATCTCACTGACTATGCAAGCAATATTATGTAAATATCAAGAGCAACGCGCAGACAATGGCATTTTAAATGAAATGCAGTTTCTTAAAGGCATGAAGACCTTTTTAAAAAATTGGGAAAATCTGAATAAAGAAAGATATACATATTGGCCTAGTACATACAACGTTATCCGATCAATACAGAATATATTTGAGGCGCATCCTCTTCCAAAAAAACGTATTACTCAGCTTAATAAACGAATTGCCAAACTAAAACAAAAACAACAAAATCAAGAATTACATGCATAACAACATACTGGCATTAAAAAAAGGCGCTACAAAAAAGGCGCCTTTTTTTAATTAACACACTCAATTTCAACAACTCTTTTATTTGATTCTTCATGATAATCAAATGAAACAAAACAGATATTATGCGTCAGCAGCGGCTTAATAATTTCTGGCCACTCTACAAATGCCCAGCTGTTTGGTTGATATAAATATTCATCAAAACCTTGCGCCTGAAACTCCTGAACACTTGTAATGCGATACAAATCAAAATGATAAAACTTTTGGCCTTGGCTATTTGCGTATTCATTAACATAGCTAAATGTTGGACTGGTGATTGTTGTTGTTATCCCGCAGTCACGTAATATTTGTTGGATGACTGTTGTTTTACCTGCACCCAATGGTCCTGTTAAACCAAACACCTGACACGTTGCCATAAGATGTTCAAGATCTTTGACAACCAAATCTAAATCTTCATAAGAATAAACCAAATTTTTTTTATATTTATCCATATAAACTCTATAGTTTTTTCAGTTTTTTCAATAATTTTCGCTCTTCTTTTGTACTCTGATATTTTTTCGATGCCCTATGATGGTTTTGATCTGCAAGATCTTCTGCTTTTTCTTGTGCCTGTTGCCCTACAGTTTGCATCAACAAATCAACATCTTTACATTCTTGCGCTGTTGTTTTTATTACCTGAGGATGCCGATCTCGTCTTATTGTCACACTTTTTGTAGCCTGAAACAAGAGATCATTAAATGCAACAGAATCAATCGATGGAATTGATCGTTGCGCAGCATAATCATTCAGCTCTCTGTCTGATGTTACAAGCAACAGCTCCTGAGAGCGATGTTTGCCAATGTATTCTCTGATATAATCATCTGCGCTATCATTAATACCGGAATACACAATAAGCAAACCTGTATATTGTTCTTTAAATGGCCATTCGTAAGAACCCCCATCAAACACAACCACCATCTTGTGACCTTTAATACGCCCATACTTGTGTAACTGAGCAATAAAGCGCTTGCGCTCGCTCTCTGTGATCGTTTTTTTGTACGGTGGCACCGCACGCAAAAGATTATACGCATCAACAATTATAACCATTTTTTAATTACCATTTCCTACACATAATGAAAAACCTTATCATATACTATAATTTATTTTATACTTGTGGGTAAGTACTACTATTTTTAGTATAAAATGTTAAATTTATCATGAGTTAATGTATGTCAAAACTTATTCAGATGCGTAATCGCATTCAAACCATTGAAACGATTAGAAAAGTAACTGATGCTATGCGCATTATCTCCATGTCAGCACATTCGCGCCTTAAGACAAAACAAAATCCACTAAGCGATTATCTCAATGCCCTTGGGCTTCTTCTTGCAAAAGTTCAACAAGCAACTCCATCGTGGACAAATGAACGCCTCATGCCAACAACAAATAACAATAACAATAGGCTTATCATTCTTATTGGTTCACAAAAAGGGTTATGTGGTAGCTTCAACTCACATCTTGCAAAATTTTGTACTCGCTACATCTCAGAGCATCCATCATCTCATTATCAATACATTGCGGTGGGCAAAAAAGCAGTTGATTTTATCAGGGAAAATCATTCTGCAAACCTTGTCAACGCGTTTTCAACATTAACAACAAGCAATTTTATTGCCATTTCTCAACAGCTTTCAGATTTTATTATGGCACATTATCCTGCGTATACTTCCGTCACTATTTTTAGCAATACATTCAAAAGTTTTTTTGTTCAAAAACCAACAATGACACAACTCATTCCTTTTGATCAAAAAAAAATTGTTGCATTAATTGAACCGCCAGCAGAGGGCTATTTGTGGGATGAACAACCACATGACATTTTGGATAAACTTGCAATGCATTACATTGAAGCTCAATTACAACACCTTCTGTTTCAATCATTGTTATCCGAGCAAGCAGCACGCTTTATTTCTATGGATAATTCAACACGTAATGCAAACAGCTTGCTTGAAAGCACTAAGCTGGAATATAATAAATTACGTCAGGCTAAAATCACCACCGAAATTACTGAATTATCTGGTAGTTTTTAGTTTCCTGTTTTTGAACTATTTTTTAATTGTTGTACAACTCAATTTTTGCCCCAAGCTGCGCCAATTTATATTCCAATCCATCATACCCACGCTTCCAATGATGAACTCCAGAAATAATCGTAGTCCCTTCTGACATTAAACCTGCAACAACAAGCGCCATTGATGCGCGAATATCAGATGCAATAACGTCCGCACCTTGCATGTTTTGCACACCAGTCACGTATGCTTTGTGACACAGTGTTTCAATCATTGCACCCATCTGTTGTAAATAAGGAATGTGTAAAAATCTATTTTCAAATACTGTTTCTTCAATAACACTGCATCCTGCAGCTTTTGTTTGCAACGCCATCATAGGAGCTTGTAAGTCTGTCGGAAAACCTGGATATGGACCAGTTTTAAAAGAAACAACCTTTGGTGACTGAGTTGCCTTTAATCTAATTCCTTTTTGCCCATCATCAACAGTAATGAGATGTCCCATTTCTTCAAGTGCATGTAAAAAAACATCCATAGAATGCGCTGACGCCTGCGGAAGATACACATCTCCACCCGTTGCAGCTACTGCAATAAGTATTGAACCTGCCTCCAAACGATCATACATAAGATCATGCTCAATACCATTGAGCATAGATACACCTTCTATCACAATTGTTGCAGGAGCTTGAACCGTAATGCGTGCACCCATTTTATTAAGTACCGTTATTAATTCAACAACTTCAGGCTCAATTGCAGCATTGATAATATGCGTAATACCAGGTGTTTTTGTTGCAAGCATCATACTGTTCTCCGTTGCGCCAACACTAGGGTATGCAAGCACCAATCGTTGAGCTTGTAGTTTATCAACTGATGCATACATTACATCACTGTCGTGATGCACCAAAACGCCCATTTTTATAAAATTTTTCACATGATAATCAATAGGACGAGCGCCAATTGCATCACCTCCCGGCAAACCTTCAACAATCGCGGTGCCACCATTGGCAAGCAATGGCCCCACGGCTAAAATGGACGTTCTTGTTTTTTGCATATGTTCTGCGGTAATTCTGCAATTACTCAGCATTGATGTATCAACATATAAAACATGTGTTGTTTCATCAAATTCAACGGTTGCTCCCAAAGAACTCAGCAAATCATTCATTGCTAACACATCTGCAATTTTTGGCACATTTTTGAGAATTGATTTTCCACGCGTTAACAATAAAGATGCAATGATCACGAGCACTGCATTTTTTGCACCCGACAAATGAACCTGCCCACATAATGGTTGTGATTTTGCAACTTTTAAATATTCGGTATTCATACACTGCTCCATTCATAAAAAAAATGAGAATAACAGCAGTGTACTGATTTTTTGAAAAAAATATAAAAATTTTACTGATTTTTAAGATAAGAAATTTCTTTGTGCGTTAAATACCGCCAAGAACCAACAGGTAATCCCTCTTTAGTAAGACCCGCATAACCAACACGATCAAGCTTAACAACCTCATAACCAAGATGCTCAAAAAGACGACGAACCACTCTATTTTTACCGCTATGCAACGCAATGCCACACTGTTTTTTAGATTGATCCTTAAAAAAATAAGCCTTATCAACAAGAACCATGCCATCTTCTAATTCAATGCCATCCATGAGTGCGCGCATATCTTTGCGATGCAAAACTTTATCAAGCGTGACATGATACACTTTTTCTATTTCAAAACGAGGATGCGATAATCGCAATGCCAAATCACCATCATTAGTGAGCAATAGTAAACCAGTAGTATTTCTGTCCAAACGACCAACAGGATACACTCTTTCAGATACCTCGTCTGCAATCAAATCTATAACACTATGACGTTTTAAATCATCTGACATTGTGGTAATACAATTCTTTGGTTTATTGAGTAGAATGTATATCTTTTCATCAGAATACACTTGTTCTGAACGTACTCTAATAATATCTGTCGTTTTTATTTTGTAACCAGGCTCTTTGATAATGAGATCATTAACGGTCACCACACCAGACTTGATAATATCGACAACTTTACGCCGCGATGCAACACCCGCTTGTGCAAGGAACTTACTTAAACTTAAAGAACTGCTTGTTTTTTTTGTATTCATATCTTTATTATAGCATATTCTTTTCAAAGTCCACTACCACCTGAAAATTTCTCACAACAGGTTGTTGTTCAATTGCCTTGCATACAATATTACCAAGCACTTTAATCAACTCAACGGTATCATGATAGTTTTGTCGAATCATTCTTCTGCTTAAATCAATTTCTGCCTTAACTTTTTCAATACAAAGAGGTGAGTCTTCAACCAGACCCGCATACACAGTAAGCTCGTCAAATAATCTTATTATATCATCTGGACGATGTTTATTTACCAATAATTGTAAGGTGTTATGCAAATCAAGAAGCGCAAAAAATTCTTTTATAGTTAGTGGAAAAAGATCATACTCGCTCATGCTCAAAAGATTTTGACGCGCCAACGCCGCCAAATTTTGTTGATATAATAAATCCATATCAATGGCGCAAAATCGATCCGTATTGGCATTATAAAACAGATTGCCACGATGTCGATCATGATTACACAAAAAAATATCAAGAGCGACAATTTTAACCAATTGATGATGCTTTGCCATCCATGGTATCATTGAACGTCGAAAACCTTCTAGCGCCTGCTTAATATTCATTTTGTTATAAGGACTTCTTTTTTCTTTTATTGTTGCACCAGAAGCAAGCGTGTGTATTGTTGCTGGCCAATCGTCATATATTTTGCCAGGAAACTTTTTGAACGCGGGAATAATGGCAACTTTGTGAGCAAGATGAGCATCAATGCTTTGCGCAATATAGGCTGCAAGCGCATCATGAACAGCGCTAATCAATTGCCCTACTGTTCGTTTTTGTTTAACCAAAAAAACCGTTCCGTCAACGGACACAAAACTAACATAACAAAACTGTTTCTTTTTTTTCTTGATAAGCTTCACATGCTTTGATTCAAGATTAACAAAGCATGTATTGGTAAACGCTTGTCCAATACTCACCAACAATAAAAGTAAAAAAAGTAATCTGTTTTTCATTTTTTTAAACGTATAGCTCTTTTTATAATGCCATTAAGTATAGTTATTAAACGTTTAATATCTTCATAACTCTGCCTAATGGTAGCTCTATTATTATCAAGTTCGGCAGCAAACACATCAGAATAAAACGAAGCACCTTTGACAAACCCTGCTCTTTCAACAAATTCATTAAACCGTACTATTGTGTCATCAGGTTTGTGCTTACTCACAAGAAATTGTAGCGCATCACGATATTTCATTAACGCTGAAAGCTCTTTCTTCTTGAGTGGAAAAAGACCTTTTTTCATCATTTTTGTAAAATTCTTACATGCCAATGCAGCTAAATTATACTTAAATGATGAGTCCATATCAATTGCGCAAAATGTTTTTGTAGTAGAATCATAAAACAAATTTCCCCGATGTCTGTCATGGTTACACAAAAAAGTATCCAATGCAACTATTTTAATGAGCTGTGGATGCTTAATCATCCAGTCCAGCATATCGCGACGAAATCCAATATCAGCTTGCTTAATATTCATTTTATCATAAGGACTGTCTTGAGCTTTAATAGTTTGGCCCGGTGCAACGGTATGAATAGTTGCCGGCCACTCTTTAATTATCTTGCCGGGAAACTGTTGGCCTGCAGGAATAACGTCAACTTCATGTGCAATATTAAAACTTTCAGCCACGTATGCGGTAATTGCATCACGTACCACACCAAGCAATTTCCGTGGCGCATGTTTTTGCTTTACTATATAGGTGATGTCACCAACACGCACAAAACTGATGTAACAAAAACGCATTTTTTTTGAATCCAATAATTCTGGCTTTGTTTTTGAAATATCAGCAAAATTAATTTTACCAAATGTAACAAATGTATTGATCAATAAAAGTAAAAACGCTAAATATCTCTTCATATGCCCCCTACACAACTATGTTGAGTTTATTATTCTTAACGCCTTTTATTGTTCAAAAAAATGGTTCTTTTAATCAATATTTTACCTTGTATTCACAAAAAAATAGCGGTAACATAACAAATATGAACAAAACAAAAACATCATTTAAATGCAGTAATTGCAGTTACACTTCTATAAAATGGATTGGCTGCTGCCCAGAATGTAGTGAATGGGGATCACTTATTGAGCATGTTGCACATGCTCACCATCAAAAAGGATTAATATCTAACGCACATTCAATTGCGCAACTCACACCACTATCAGCAATAGAAACTAAAAATCAACCACGCGTACTCTCTGGTATTGGCGAATGGGATCGTGTTGTTGGAGGAGGGCTTGTTCCTGGTTCTCTTATTGTCATCACGGGAGATCCTGGCATTGGTAAGTCAACACTATTATTGCAAATTGCTTATGAAATAGCTGAACACAAAAAAGTTTTTTATTTTTCTACAGAAGAGTCATTGCAGCAACTCAAACAGCGTGCGCTGAGACTAAACACAAATGACAATGGATTATTATTTTCTGATGCTGCAGAACTGCGTAACATTATCACTGTTGCACAAGAACAAAAACCTGACATCATCATCATTGATTCAATACAAAACTGTTATCTGAGTGACGCACAAACATTACCGGGAAGCGTAGGACAACTGCGTGAGGCAGCTTTTCAATTAATGCGACTGAGCAAAGAACACAACATCACCGTCATTATTACCGGCCATATAACGAAGGAAGGCATCATCGCAGGGCCAAAAACACTCGAGCATATGGTTGATGCCGTTTTTTATTTGCAAGGAGAAGACCGTTGGCAAACACGTATGTTGCGTGCCGTTAAAAATAGATTTGGTGCAATCAATGAGCTTGGTTTTTTTTGCATGGAACAGAATGGACTCAAAGAAGTGCCCAATATCAACGCACATTTAATTAGTGAAATTTCACACGCTCCTGGATCAGCGCTTATCAGCACTATGGAAGGTTCACGACCATTATTACTTGAATTGCAGGGACTCACCAACCCTTCAAAACTAGCAATGCCACAGCGTGTCGTGTCCGGCCTGGATCACAAACAAGTAGTTCTTATTGCTGCAATACTGGAGAAATATCTAAAAATAAAATTGAGTATGCATGATATCTTTTTTAAAGTCAGTGGTGGTTTTAAAATAAAAGGAAGCGAAAGTGATTTGGGAACGGCACTTGCGCTGCTTTCAAGTTATTTTCAAGAACCATTACCTGAAAAATCTATTGCGCTGGGTGAAATCAGTTTAACAGGACAAATTAAACCAATTAATAATGTAGGATCACTCGTTAAAGAAGCAGAAAAATTTGGTATTTCAACTTTATTAATTGCAAAAAATCAGACAATAGATAAAACAACATGCACCGTCAAACGGTTTCATAATGTATATGAGTTGTTGAAGTTATTTGAGAAGTAATACACACTATTCAATAGGTGGAGTGAATCGAGCTTTAACTCGCCTGTATCCTTCCCACAACCCAACTCCCGCTGCAATGCCAGGACCATATTCTGTAGCTATATATTTTGCAGCTTTACTGATATCTTTTAATAACTCCCACTGATTTTTCAACGTCTTGATACGTTTGGCTGCAATCCCAGCTTCTTGACCTTGAAGCTTCAACTCTTCACCATATGCAGCTCTGCCTTCTCTTCTTTTTCGCAACTCATCTTTTACATCTGCATCAATAAAAGTATAATTTTTTGAAAGATTAAATTTAAATTGAGCAATACGGCTAACTGCTTTTTGTGCATTATAGTCAATTCCATTTGCTTGGAATACAAAATCGCTTCCACTTTCTTGCAATAAATCTATTAATCCCAACGCTATATCAGATTGTTGCCATAAATTATCAAGCCCATTTTTCACTGCAATGGGATTGCTTGAAGCCCATACTAAATTGCCTTGAGTATGCAAAGCGTGTTTAAAATAAGCTTCAGAAGAATATTGTTTATTGGTGACGGCTAACCTATTGCACAACTCAATATAGTTTTTTATCTTTTCAATTATTCCAGTCTGAATTCGCGGATATAACACTTTATACGCTGCCAATCCAACAGCAGTTACACCAACACCTGCCCACACCCACTTACCCGTCATCCATCCTTGAACATTTTCTGAAGGTTCATACTGTCTTAAAAATTGTGGCATCCACTCATTTTTAAAAACATTTTTAATCAAATCATTATGTTGAGAAGCTGTTTCGTATCCAACTTTACCACCTTTGTACACGCCATACAATGCTGCCGCACCTACCGCTGGTTCTGCCAGAGTTCCTGCCCATAAAAATGTCCATCGATCTACATCAGCTTGAGTCAGATTGGAATATGATTTAATTGAATTTACGACTACATCGTCTGATGAGCCATGCAATAGCTGTGACACAGATGTCATTAATACAATAAAAAATAGGTTTTTTGTTGAATTCATCGTTATCCTTATCAATCTATTATAATAGTCACATTTTAAGCTACTATCAAACATACCAATCTAAGGACCAAAATATCAACAAATTTTCTTTTTGAATATTTTATTGTTTTATCCATAAAAAAACCGGGAACATAAAATTCCCGGTTTTTTGCGTATATTACTACGTATTCTTAGTCTTTTACGGTGATAGTAATCGGTTGATCAAATTTAAGTTTTATCAGTACAGCAGGTTTTGTTTCAAAATCAGGTGCAATATATAATTTAAATGTATAATTGCCATGTGCACCTTCATTGCAACCTGTTCCATTAAGTACTCCAGCTGTTCCAGATGTGGCTACTTTAAAATGTGCTGGATCAAATGTACCAGAGAATGCCGACACTCTGGTAAATAAAATGTTCATTTTATCATCTGGACATGCATACTTAAAGAAAAGATCCCAATCTGCTATTTCAAATAATGTCGGCGTATCTGGCATATCCATCCAAATGTGCTCACGTGTGCCATTGCCATTACATTCCCAAGTACCTATACTATTGTTATTTGTTAATGGTTTTCCATGCTTGTTTACCGTATAATCGTTTTGTTTCTTGCTAACAGTACCCCCTGGATATATTTCCGCTCTCACATGGTTAGAAGAACCGTCGGGACGAGTAGCAAAAAAATCTGTAAGAAAAACACAATCCGTGTCGCCTTGTAAGCAACCTGTATTTAAAATATAATCAAATTCAGGATCAGCGGGATTAAGAACAATTTGCAATTTATGCGTTTCAATAGTCTTCAGTTTTTTGGCACCAATGGTGCCCATACTCAATAACGCCAATGCGGAAAGAGACAATACTTTACCATAATTCATACAATAAACTCCTTTTTTTGTACGGTAAAACAAATATTTCATCTGCGTATTTCATATCATGCAGTAGTTACCGTTGTCAAAAAAAATAAATTTTAGTATTAAAAGATCATCAATCAAGAGTTTTTTTATAAAAAATCTCATCTTTTATTTTACCTATCGCAATAAAATCCTTTTTGGATAAAACAAAAGAGCGCCAACGAATTCCTATTCCAGAATACGCCGACGCTCTTTTAATTATGAAATATCTTTAATGATGGTGATGATGATGGTGATGTTTACAGAACAATGGTGTTGCTTTACCTTTTTTATCTGCCTTAGCAACAGGAATCAATAATCCAGACTTTACGTCAAAAATGAATCCATATATAGGTATATTAGATGGTATAAGTGGATGATTACGAATTTTTTCAACATCCTCTATCACAGATTTTGCTAAACAATGCTCTATTGTTAGCCAATTAATACATTTATAATCAATGCATGGTTTTTTACCACAACATTTGCTGGTGTTTTTCCACTTACATACAGTGTTTGGTTCACATTTTATTGTACATCCAGTCTCTGGATCACAACAAGAGCCTTGGTTACAGTTATGTGTAATATCAGCGGCAACAAGGCTGCCTTCCAACAAGTCATCCATGACTTCATTAGTAAACTTTAACATGCCACAATCGGTGTGGTGAATCACAAAAAATTGCTTAGTTTTTAACAATTTATAAGAAATAACGAGCGATCTAATCACATCTTTTGTTGTGCGTCCTCCAGCATTTCTTATAACATGTATATCACCTGCATGAAGTCCCATGATTTCATTGGGGAGAATACGTGCATCCATACATGTTACCACTGCCGCTTCTTTTTGAGGATAAATAACACACTGTGGGGTATAATCAGATGCATAGTCAATATTATTTGCAACAACCTCATCATATAAAGGACTATGCCCCTTATTAGGAACATCTTCATGCTTATTACACGGCTTTAAATGTTTTCTAACTTGATCCTCATCGCTATCAACATCATTATCAACACCAACAGCTTCGTCATTAAGATCTTCATTGATGATATTTTCATGCGCATCGCGTCGCGCCGAATCACTCTTAACCTGCACAGTATTCGTCGCCATCAAAAACCCAAGAACAGTCAAAAAAAATAATTTGTTTTTCACTACGCCACTCCCAAAAATAATCCATTAACAAATTTCAGCGACTCCTTCAATTATATACTTCACACCCCCTTTCAAAGAACAATAAACATTACATAAAATGAAATCTATTTTACGGCACCCACTATTGTCAAAAAAAAATAGATTATTGTTCTAAAAATGCTGAAACAAAAAAATTTTTATAAAAAATCTCATCTTTTATTTCACCTATCTCAATAAAACCCTTTTTGCATAAAACAAAAAGCATGTTACGATAATTTTAAAACTATTGATAAGGATACTATGAAAAAACTTACCCATTCTTCTCTTTTTTGGTTCAGCGCAACGCTCATATCTGGTTTGTTGTATATATTTTCATTTCATTTTTTCCCTCAAACATTTCCTCTTATCAATCTTAACATCACGATGGACAGAGAAGTAGCAGTTGCCGACGCAAAAACAATAGCAGAAAAATTGCATCTTGGGCCCGAACAATACCAACAAGCAACAACGTTTCACACAGATGCCATAACAAAAACATTTGTAGAACTTGAAGCGGGAGGAAAGGATGCATTTGTTAATATGATGCATAACAATTTATATCAACCATACACATGGCAAGTACGACATTTTAAAGAATTTGAAAAAAATGAAACACTCATCATTTTTACCCCAGACGGAAAACCATATAGTTTTAACGAAACAATTTCAGAAGATCTGCCTGGTGCACAACTTTCTGAAGAACAAGCGGAAATCATTGCTCAAGAGCATGCAGCAAACAAATGGAATATTATATTTGCTGACTACAAACGAGTGGAAGCCTCACAAAAAGAACAACCAAGTAAACGCATTGATCATACATTTGTTTATGAGCGAATAAATGAGGTTATTGGTGAAGGTTTTTATCGTCTAAACATATGCGTGAGCGGTGACAAGGTAACCCAAGTCATGCATTCTGTTAAAATTCCAGAAACATTTTATCGCCGATATACTCAAATGAGATCAGCTAACAATAGTATTGCGTGGGCTGCTCTCTTACTGATTGGACTTTTGTATATTCTTGGTGGATGCGGACTAGGGTTATCGTTGATGTTTAAAAAAAGATGGACAATCTGGAAACAACCAATTATGTGGGGAGTTGTTTTGGCTGCTTGCCAAACATTTGCAACGCTCAACCAATTGCCATCATTGTGGATGTATTATCAAAGTGCTCTTGCCACTCATAGCTACCTTTTACAAATTATTCTTGGGTGCATATCAACGTTTATTTTTCAAACAGGTGCACTTACTGTTATCATTATGACAGCAGAAAGTTTGACACGTTATGCATTTGGACATCATCCTCAATTCTGGTCACTCTGGCTATCACACAATGCTGCAACATACGCTGTTTTGTGCAGAACATATTTCAGTTATATTCTGATAAGTTTGCTGTGCGCGTTTGTTATCATTTTTTATTTTTTTTCTACTCGCTATTTACACTGGTGGATTCCATCAGATGTATTATTTAACCCTAATATTTTATCCACCTATGTTCCATGGTTTTCACCTATTGCACAATCGCTTAATGCAGGCTTTATGGAAGAATGTCTTTTTAGAGCAATTCCACTTGCAGGAGCTGCAATAATAGGATCCCATTATGGGAAACGTAATCTGTTTGTTATGATAGCATTTGTGTTGCAAGCATTCATTTTTGGAGCAGCTCATGCAAATTATCCAACACAACCAGCATACGGCCGTCTTATAGAACTCATTGTTCCATCATTCATATTTGGCTTTGCTTATTTACGATACGGGTTGTTACCAAGCATTATTACTCATGTTGTATACGATCTTATTTGGTTTTCTCTTCCTTTATTTACATCAACTTCGCCTTCAGCATGGTTGAATAAAATAATGATTATAGTAATGGGATTACTCCCGCTTATTATCATTGCATATGCGCGCTTTAAACATGGTAAATGGAATCAATTTGAAGAAGAACATCGTAATAAAACTTGGCAACCAACAGAAATTGTTGAAACAGAAAAAGAATACATTGTCACAAGCCCAACTACCGATATTTCACCAAAAACACAAAAATCTATTTTATGTGCTGCTCTTATTGGTATTGCGCTCTGGTTATGGGCAACTCCTTTTAAACATGATGGTATAACCATTACTGATACTCAGCAAAATGCTATAATTAAAACAGATGAACTTTTAAAGCAAAAACAAATAACATTATCTGACACATGGCACACAATGCCACTCTTTTTTACACATTACACACAAATACCTTCTTTAACCATGCAACATCTATTTATCTGGAAAGAAGGCAAAAAGGAATTGTATCATCAATTGTTAAATACATACCTGCAACCAGCTCACTGGACTGTACGCTACGCGCAGTTTGAAGGTGATTTAATTCAACGAGCAGAAGAATACAAAATAATGCTTTATGACAAAACACGTTTTTATCACCAATTACCAGAATCTACTGAAGGAAGTTCTCTCAGCAAAGATCAAGCAAGAGAGCTTGCGCATAAAGAATTACAAACACATTTTCAGGTCAACCCTGTTGATTTGACTGAAATTTCTGCACAAGAGCATCAGTTACCACACAGAAAAAATTGGACCTTCACATTCGCCGATATACATAATTATCCCCT
The DNA here is from genome assembly GCA_964433525.1 of uncultured Pseudomonadota bacterium. Taxonomy (GTDB): domain Bacteria; phylum Babelota; class Babeliae; order Babelales; family Vermiphilaceae; genus SOIL31. The sequence continues at coordinate 14,989 of CAYSQT010000007.1, read as the reverse complement.
TGAAAAAGGACAACCGCGTATTATTGTTGTCATTTCTGGCAATGAAGTTATTGATAGCGCTCGCATTATTCATGTTCCTGAACTGTGGGAAAGGGACGAGCAGAATGCTATGCACAAAATAAGCATCATCAGTCTTATTATTTTTCTTTTATGCTTTTTTATTGCGTTCACTATGCTATTTTTTGCACATAAATCAGGTCTTACTTTTTCATTTTCTTCAACACTATTCGGACTTATTTTTGTCATTCTTATGTCGCTATACACTATAGATTTACTCAATACGTGGCCATCAATAATTGGTGCGTTTAATACGAGTGAACCATGGAATAATCAATTATTTCAGCGCTTTGGTGGGCTGTTTTTCAGAACACTCATCCAAACACTGAGCACGGCATTACTCATAAGCATATGCTGTCGACAACAAAAAAAAGCTGCTTTATTAAATTGCTCTGTGCGAACAATCATGCTTGGATATGGGACAGGAATTATTATTGCAGCATTGTATGCATTAGCAGATACAATAATGCCTTGCATGCAGCCGTTATGGCCTGATTATCATCCCCTTGGAACTGCAATACCCATTGTAGGCGGATTGATACAATGTATAATTAATTACATCCGTAGCACAGCACATTACACCTTCATGTTTATTGTGATTAATCAAGCAACATCTTACTGGCAAAAAAAGAGAGTTTTATGTGGATTATTCTTTATTGTTTGCGGATTTTTAAGCCCATTACCTGCAATTAAAGCATTACCGTTTTGGATTGTTGCAAGTATAATGCGTGGAATAACACTCTTATGTGTGTATCGCTATATCATCAGATATAACATCAAACTTATACCGTTAATAACAGCAGCAATCTCTATTGCTCATATTATTCAGCAAGGCGTGTTTAACGCATATCCAGGTGCTTGTGTAGCGACAGTTATTAATGTGTGTGTTATCACAGGATTGAGTTTGTTCTGGTTTAAGAAATTGCAAAAATAAGTATTCAATTCTTTTTTCATCAGGAATTTTTCGTGTACATAAAAACAGCTCTTTTAATAGTAAGTTTAAGTCAAATATTTTTCGTATCTGCTATGACAAAAATTGAATGGGGAATGAGCAGCGGAGCAAATGGAAATGTGATGCATGGAACGATATATACAGAAGACACTTTTAAACATGCAAAAATATTGGGTGGCGATCTTTTTCTTGTCTGTGATGGTCATAGTGATCCATTAGGTGAGTATAGCGCAAGAGTATCTGATGTATTACGTGATCAATTTCATATAGAATTTGAAAAAGCATCGGGAACGCCCAAAGAACGTTTTGAACAAGCATTTCAAACAATTGAAAACAAAGTCATCAACTTCACAAATAGCTTTTCCGGTTCAACGGCCGTTGCCGTATATATTAACAATGGAATGATACATTGCGCTAACATAGGTGATTCCAGAGCTATTTGTTTTGATAGTAAGCGTAAAATTCATTTTACTACACAAGATCATAATTTTGATAAAAAGGATGAACTTAATCGTATAAAACAAATATATGGTAATGATCCTGAACAATGGAAATCAAAAAAAATTGAGAACGGTCAGATAAAGCGTGTTAACGGATCGCCTATGTCACGAGCTATTGGCGATAAAGATTGGAAACGCATATCAAGTCAACTCCCAAAAGGAGATGGCGCAATTATTGCTATTCCCGAATATACGCAATTTCCAATTACCGGCACTACATATCTTGTCATGGCAACCGATGGTCTTTGGGATGTTATAGACAACAATCAAGTTGTTCAAACAATATGTTATGGCACTAAAATGGATATAGGAACGGAAGAAAAAAAATACCCAGCAGAACCAAAAACACTGAACCGACACGCCGTGAGACGCATGCACGAAGCTTTAAATAATGTTAAAGCAATCGCGCGTGGAGAACATTATAATAAAGAAAAGGACAGAATACCTCTTGAAACTGTTATTAAAACTCCATGGAATCAGATTGCAAATGCAATGAGCCTTAGTATAAATTCCATTCAACAACAATTTTTTAATTCAACCCCAAAGATGAGTGAAGAAGAATTCAACGCATTATATCCATTAAATGAAATACCAATGATTAATGACCTGGTAGAAGAACAAAAGAATACAAATGATAAGCGTCTTTTGCTCTTTGCTCGACATCTACGAGATTTTGCCGTTGAAAAAGGTAGTCGAGATAATATCTTAGTATGTGTTGCTAAAATAAGCAATTCCGATAATAGCTTGCACAATCGTTTGACGTATTGGTGGCATTTTATGCCTCGATGGAAAAAAAGCGGTTGTATTTACATTATACCGGTAGCACTATTAGCGGTATTAGCAGGAATAATCAGCAGGAACCTTGTATGAACCAAATATATACTATGAATAGAAAAGCTGAGTACCACATTTTTGATACAACATATAGAATAACAGCCCGTAAAACACTCCCTTAACACACCAATCTATATACCACATTCTATTTTCTCTGCATCTCAGATCATTAAAATGATTAATCCATTCTGGTTGAGTTTCTGGTTGGTATAACTGCTTTATATTGTCATCTAAAGTGAGTTCTTCTTCTTGTTCTTTGATTGGCAATACACCATGAGAATTCAAAATAGCTCGTAAATGCTTGGTTTGATCATCATCTTCATGAAGAAGTAATACATGATACCCATTTTCCACCGACATAAAGTAAACATGTTCATGACCTTTAGTTGTAAGATATGCGTAAAGAGCCTGACTATCTTTAAATGACAATTGGGGATCTTTAGGCGCATGCAAAATAATAATGGGCAAATCTTGAGGCAAATGATCAACACTAAAAATTGCTTGTCTACCAGCGGGACTGTACATCCAAAATGCAAACTTTGCAAAATATGGTAGCCAATAATAATGCAAGGGCAATTTTTCAACTATTGGTAACATCATCTGAGTTACTGAATGCTCAATTGCGCTGTTCCCCGTAAGCATCACAGACTCTAAAATGAGCGCTTTAATGTTATCTGTTCTTAATGATACATCGTCACAATTTTTAGTTGTTCTTGTAATACTACCATTATTTTTTGCTTTTATTTTCACTCTTTCATTAACATAAGCAAAATAGTTCAATGCTGTTGCTGTTCCTTGTGAAGAAGCATGCAAAACTTTGTTATTAGACATAGTCGTTAAATCCATTAACGCTTTTCTTAAATACATCAAACATCTGCCCTGCCCAAAATCAGCCAAATCTGGAGTTTCTACACGATTAATATTTGTAAATTGCGGTAATACTCGGCCAAGATTGCCTCCCCCAAGACCATTCTGCCCAGGAACTACAATAAGTTGCATATTTTCACTAGAATTGATATGTAGAACAAAAAATGTTGATAAAAATGCAGATATCAACACATTAAATAATAAATTTTTCATAAATTCCTTGGTCTATAAATCTGCCTTCTTCTCCCCATTCAAATGCAGCATGAGAAGGTTTAGCAGCATTAAATTCTTCTTTTGCTAATGCAATATTAATTTCCGTTAATGTAGTCTGAGGTAAAACGAGTAATGCCGTAAAACGTTTGGCTTCATCTTCTTCCTCTATTTTTGCTATTTTGCATGCACTATCGCATTCAAACTTCCACATACGAGCAAATGGAGTGCTCAGACAAGGACCTTCTGCTATTTTTTGTTCAATATACGATTTTTTGATTAAATGCATTATATCAATATTAAGAGTATTACCGATATTTTCAAAAAATGTTTCCATTAGTTTTGCTGGTATATTATATGCACCACATAATCCAACATTCAATCTTTCTCTTACCACAAAACGTCCCACTGTATTGAGGGATAAATAAGGAGATTTACCTATCCCTCCTTCCTTTTTTTCCAACTGAGCGCCATGTTCAAGCAATTGTAAGATATAATGAATACAATTATCCATACATGCGTGATATAATGCAGTATTATCAAAAAGAACATCCTGAATATTTGATTCTAAATCTCTTTTTCCCACTAAAACTTCTTTAATCTTTTTTTTAAGAAAATGAACAGCGGGACATCCTCTTTCTGTTTTACATAATTCATGCAATTGTTCAGGAGAATATATATCTAATAATTTTTGAAATGAATCATCACGCCGTAAAGTTAGATGTAGCGCATAAGACAACAAGCTTTTTCCTTTTGCATCTTTTGCCATTTTATTGGCGCCACAAGCTTCTAACAAATACCATACAACACTCCAATTACCAGTAGATGCGGCATGCAGTAATGCAGCTTCTCCATCTTCTTTTTCTTGATGATTGATGTCAATGTCTGGACGAGCATTAATAGCAAACTTAACATCATCAAGAGCTCCGGCTCTGCATAAAGCATAAAAATTATGGTAATTAATTGTTCCATCATCATTGGATCTGTTACCACTGATTGCCTTTATTCGCATTGACTCATTAAAGCGTGCAATAATATCGCATTCCTCAAACATGCCAATAAGGCGTGCTTGCACACATAAAAAAACGCCAAACAATAATAATTTTTTCATGTATATCTTTCTTTATGTTATAAATATCATTATGATTTTTTATGGTTTATACATATTACACACTAATTTAATTGATTACTCTCATTTTTTCTATGAATAATTCAAAAATACCAGTCTTTTTTATTACCGGAACGAGCGGATCAGGAAAAACAACGCTGGTTCAACAACTAAAAAAAATAATATCGTCACAATCATTTGCCATCCATGATTTTGACGATAGAGGCGTTCCGGAAAATTCTGATAAAGCATGGAGAATTGCAACAACAACGTATTGGCTTGATAAAGCACAAGAAAATCATCTCAAAGATAAAACTACAATCATTTGCGGAGTATCAGTACCATCAGAAATTAATAGCATCATTCAAACTCATCAACTACCTGTTATGCCTCATTTTGGTTTTATAAAAGTAAGTGAAGAAACAATCAAAAAACGGCTACAAGATCGTCACTGGAATCAACAATGTATTATCGATAATATTAATTGGGCACATTATCTTGAAAAAGAAGTGAAACAACAAAAAAACTCTTTGATCATCGATACTCTGTATACTTCTACTCCAGAAGACATAGCCCAACAATGTTCACAGTGGATCCAATCATCATTAAAAAACCAAATTTTTCTGTTCAGTTAAAAAGGAAAAATATGATCATGAGTTGTCCCGTATGCGAAGGCCAAGGAAATATATATAAGGCAAAAGTAGTTGACTTAGGAATAAATATAAAAATATGTGATGAGTGTGAGGCTTGCTGGACAGAAGACCAGGTCGTCACAATAAACAATTTTAAAGGATTGACCACTTTTCTTAAAGACAATGGTCTTAAATATGATAATGCTGATATAGAAAATTTAGAATATATTACAATACCTATGAATAATCCAAAAATACCAATCTTTTTTATTACCGGAACTAGTGGATCAGGAAAAACAACACTCGTTCAACAACTGAAAAAAATAATACCATCACAATCATTTGCCATCTATGATTTTGACGAAAGAGGTGTTCCGGAAAATCCTGATAAAACATGGAGAATTGCAACAACAACATTTTGGCTTGGTAAGGCACAAGAAAACCATCACAAACACAAAACTACAATTATTTGCGGTGTATCGGTACCATCAGAAATCAACACTATCATCCAGACTAATAGACTATCTATTATACCTCATTTTGGCTTTATAAAAGTGGATGAAAAAACAATCGAAAAGCGACTACAAGATCGTCAATGGAATAAGCAATCTATTATCGATAATATTAATTGGGCACACTATCTTGAAAAAGAAGCCGAACAACAAAAAAATTTTTTGATTATAGATACATTGCATGCTTCTTCTCGAGAAAATATAGCTCAACAATGTGCAGAGTGGATTCAATCATCACTCAATAATCATATAAGCTTATTACAGTGAACACCATTTTTCAAACATCCGAACAACAGAACGCGCAGTTGTTGGTAATTCTTGTTCATGTTTAGCAATCCAACGCAATCCATGTGACTCTTCATTGTGCATAGCCACTTCATCACTCATCACTTGTAACAAAAATCGTATATCATAGTGATAGTAATCTTTTTGACCTCCCTTGCCAGGAAGAAGATGAACGTCAATATCAAAAATTGTTGGTGATACAAAGTCTATATGCATAATGCCTGATTCTTCTCGTGCCTCTTTAAGTGCAACAGCCAACACATCAGAATCACCATCACAGTGGCCTCCTAATTGAAGCCAACAATCTAATTTTTTGTGGTGCATTAATAAAGCATGGGAATGATCTTTATTTAAAAGCCATGCGGAAGCGGTGATATGACCCATTTCTAGTGAACGTTCAAAACAGTCGGGATTATTCTGTATAAATGTTATTATTGTTTCTTTATAATAACGCTCATCTGTATCGGTAGGTTGATATGCAAAGAGTAATGATAATAGGTGGTTGCGTTTCATAAGTGATTTCCAAACTTCTTCGTTTCATAATGTATGTTTTAATGTACACTGATAACAAATAATACACATTTACATAACAACAGGAAAGTTTGTATGAAAAAAGCATTTTTATTGTTAGCTTTTTTAACCTGCTATAATTCTTTTATCATTGGAATGGATTTAGAGGTTACTCCCTTAGGATACGCATGTATCAATAGTACTCCAGAAACAATGCAAATACTATTAGATGTTGGCGTTGATCCAAATACTGAAATAGACACCGGATATACATTTTTATATTCTGCTGTCCTTCGCGGACGTTCAGATGTTGTTGAATTATTATTAAAACAAGAAGGTATCAAGCCTAATATCAAAGATAATAGTGGTGAAACTCCATTACTCAAGGCTGTCAGACTAAGTACTCCTTCATTTTGTAATTTTCCAGTAATAAATCTTCTGCTTGATTGTGAAAAAGTTGACCGTAACATTAAAAATAAAGCGAATCAGTCCTTTTTTTATATAGCCCATGCAAACGGTTTATTTAAATACAATGCAATAAAATCTCTCAATTTTTTTAGACGCTTTGACAAACATGAAAGAAAATGTTTTCTGGAAGAGGAATTGCGAAATTTAACAAAACACTTTGAAAATGGACAACACCATGATGATAACTCAATCTATTCTTTTATTCGGTTTTGCATTAAGAACGGTGCCGATATTAATGAAGATTATGAAGATATTTCCCCATTAGACAGCGCATATAATGAATTTAAACGATTAGATGGACATGTTTACTCACAAAATCCTGCTTTTATCCTGAAGCAAAACATTCTTCGCCTCTTTTTATTGCATACACCGTTAACAAAACAATGTTATCTGGAATACCATAAAGCATTATGTCGTTCAGAAGATATAAAGTTACAGCGTAATAAAATAAAAGGTTTACACGAACGACGCAAAAAGCAGCAAACCGTGCATAAATATAGCCCAGAAGTATAAAAATAAATAGTTGCGTTTCATACTTACTTTTCAAAATTATTTTTAAATTTTTTATTTCATGATAACTTCTTGTATGTAAACTAATGACAAGATAATACACGTTTATATAACAATAGGAAGCTGTCAATGAAAAAAGTTTTGTTATTTCTCATTTCTTTAATCTGTTATCATGATTTTATTGTTGGCATGGATTTAATCGATCCTAAAAAACTACCTTATGCTAGCAAACTAAACGATGATGGCAACATAAATCCAAAACGATCTGCTTTTTTAGATTATCTCAGAAATCGTGACAATGATGTTACTTCAAATAGATTTCCCTATTTATGCACAGCTGCAAGGTGCGATGATCTTGAAGTTGTTACCATTTTATTAAGCCGTCCTGATGTAGATGTCGATGCGCAAAACGGAACGGAACAACATAAATTGAAAGGTCGCACTCCCTTGGGATATGCTTGTTTTAATAACAATACTGGTATTGCACATGTGCTCCTTAATGCGGGTGCCAATCCAAATATTTGTACAAAAGAAACAGGCTTAACACCTCTTCATGTTGCAATTGAACAGCAAAACACCCTCCTCGTTCAATTACTATTAAACAATGCAAAAACAAATCCTAACATCAAAACTCACCATAGCATGCCTCCTTTGCACATGGCTGCTGTTACTGCTACGTCTGAACCCTACAACTGGTTTAAGGGTAATTTTGACCCATTAAACTATTTACTCTGCAACGAAAAAGTTGATCATGATCTTAAAAATGACGCAAATCAATCATTTTTTTATATAGCCTTGGTAACTGGGTATCCATTAAATTCTCTCATTTTTTTTCGTAATAAAGGCAAAGAAGATAAAAAACTTTTTTTGGAGCAAGAATTGCATAATCTTACCATGCATTTTGACAATGGAGAGTATAACGAAGATAACTCCATCATCTATTTTATTAACCGTTGCATAGAAAACGGTGCAGACATTACTCAGAAAAATCATGCAAACATATCCCCTTTGGACAGTGCATGTAACGAATTTATGCATCTGAGCGGACATGTTTCACCACACAATCCCGCACTCATTCTGAAAAAAACTATTGCGCGTCTTTTTCTCTGGCATATACCTTTGGCATCAAGAGAATTTTTGAAATATCACAAAACATTTGCTCAAGCAGAAGATATACAATCAGAATACAATACAATAAAACGCATACATCGACAAGACAGAGATAAGCAACTTTTTTTAGATTTTATGATTTAAAAAAATTTTATTTTTTCAAAAGCTCGTAAAACAATTTTTCGAGCTTCTCTATATTTTTATTAATTTCAAAACGCTGTTCAATAGTATTACGCGCATTTATTCCTATCGCTTCCCATTCCTGAGGATGCTCAAGAACATATTCCATTTTTTTATGCAATTCTATGCTACTCCTTTGTGGCACCAAATATCCAGAAATCCCATCAATAATAAGTTCTTTGTTGCCTGCATGAAACGTTGCAATAACAGGCATTCCCATTGCCATTGCTTCTTTTAATGCGTTGGGAATTCCTTCTACATTACCGTCCATTGCCTTAATTGATGGAAGCACAAAAATATGTGATTCATCGAGTAATGCAACAACTTCTTCTTGTGTTTTCCAACCACATAAAAAAACATGCTCATTCAGGTTAAACTGATCTATGAGTTGTTGTAAACGCTCTCGCTCTGGCCCATCACCAACAATAGTAAACTGCACATTCGGGTGCGTGTTTACTATTTTTGCCATCGCTTTAATTGCAAAATCAAGTCCCTTTTTTTCAACAAGACGAGAAACTGAAATGAATTTTACAACATCATCTTCAGGATAACTTCTTTTTTTGAATAAAAATTTTGAACAATCTATGGCTGAATAATGCACTATTATTCGATTTTTTGGACATCCAAGTTTTATAAGCCGTTCTTTAAAAAAATCACACACCGGTAAAAAGAGATGACCTTTTTTAAACAACTTTTTATACATGCGAGGTCGTTGTCGTACTTTTGAACTTGTATCTGCCCCTCTAAAACAAGTAACGATTTTTTTATTTTTCAACCACGAGGATAAACGCGACTTAGGCGAAATAACTTTTCTTCCTAAATAACCAAACTGACACAATACAATATCACAATCAGGTAATTCATCAATGGTAATATAAGGAGGAATAAGACATTCAAATAATCCATATTTTATAATATCAGGATGTACATATACATCTGCGTCATGATGAAAAGAAAAAATGAGAACATTATGTCCCCGTTCAATGAAACGTGTCATCTGATTTAAAATAAATGTTTGCGATGGAGAAGGAAAATGTCCAACAATAAAAAGAATAGTAAGAGGACACTGTGCTGTCGTAACACATACATAAAAAAATAAACAAAATAATGCATTATTACGCAACGTACACAGACGCATCATCTGATACATTATCTTTAACATACCAATTGTACCTTATATTTTTATTAATCACCTTATTAAGAAGTCCAACAAGTTGTCGTGCACTGCGCCAACTTTGAGTAATCACCGACTCATACAGTGTCAGTTTTTTTACAATACTTGGTGTATAAATGGGTGTTCCTGGCGCAAATCCTGCTTTATGTGCAAAATAATGTAATTTTTTTACTACATCCGATGAAGAAAAGGTATCAAGCAACTGTTTAATGGTTTTTCGTAGCAGGGCCAAAGCTCTCACTTCTTCTACAGAAAAAACATTTTTGTTATCTTTTAACATTATTTCAAACTTTTTGCATGCAATTAAACAAAGATCTTTATTGAAGGTATCATCCATGTCAATAGCACAAAAGGTGTCGGTTTGCGGATCGTAGCACAAATTACCACAATGTCGATCTGAATTACCTATTACTAAATCTATTGCCATAATAATGGGTAACTGTCTATGCCATGTTATCTGAGTAATCATATCTCGAGTAATACCCATTTGTTCAAAATTTTTGGCAAGAGCCCATAATTGTCTTAATCGTAATTTGCTATAAATGCTATTCGGTTGTTTTCTTACGGTATCACCGGGAGCGATGGTATGAATGGTGGCTGGCCAACCATTATGTATTTTTCCTGGAAATTTCTTTTTAAAAGAAATGATGTCAACAACATGCGCAATATCTAGTTTACGAATAAGATGTGCAGCAAGAGTGTCTCTCACTGCAGCTATTTGTTTATTTTCTGCTTTCTTTTGCTTAACAATGTAAACATGCGCACCTATTTTTACATAGCTAATAAAACAATGTTTTGTTTCAAAAGTATTAATGAGCGTTGCTTTCTTATTATGCAATGGAATGTTACCTTTGGAATAAGCATCTTTAGAACCAATAATGTATAACAATAAAAAAATAACGCTGAGATGATCTACTTTCATACTTACCCCCTCTGACCTATGTATCTGAGCCTAATAAGCTCAAAAAAATATTCTCTAATCGATCATTTACTTTTTTATTATCAAATTCTTTTTCAATATGAGTTCGTGCTGTTGTTTGCATAGAATGCCATGTATCAGGATTATTCAGAATATGTATAACACAACGTACAATGGAACCAACGCTTCGCTCTGGAACCAAAAAACCTGACATTTTATCTTGAATTAATTCTGGATTACCTGAATGATTTGTTGCTATCACTATCAATCCCATAGCCATTGCTTCTTTTATCACATTTGGAATTCCTTCTTGATCGTTATCAGATCCTGTAACACTTGGCGCAATAAAAATATGTGCTTTATTGAGCTCTTTCACATATTCACCATGTGCATACCAATTAACAAGCTTTATCTTTCCTCTCATACCGAGCTTTCTAATAAGACGAAGATACTGTTTTTTTAATAATCCATCACCAATAATGGTATATCGAATATTTGGATACATTTTAATAAGACGAGCTGCCGCCATAATTGCATAGGTAAATCCTTTTTTTTCAACAAAACGACCTGCGCTTAAGAGATTAATGGTACCCCGCTCTGGCATCGCCTTAGGAATAAAGAAGAAACGATCACAATCAATACCTGAATGCTGAACAACAACTTTTTTAGGATCACATCCCAATTGTACAACTATTTTTTTAAATGCTTCACACACTGGCAAAAACAAATCACACGCATCAAACAACTCATCGTATACATGAGTATTATTATTAATAAAACCTGTTATATCAAAACCACGTAAACGAACAACAAGCTTTCCTCTAAAATTATGTGTTTTTTTAATATTGATAGCTTTATGTCCAAGCTGAAAAACAACAATATCGTATTGATTAAGATTGGAGGGCAATTGTTCACTAATAATAGCTCTTGAGAGTAAATTATATTTAAGAACATCTTCCTGCATTGTTGTTGTATCACCCCCACGTGGTGCATAAATAGTGACATCATGACCACGTTCAATCAGCCCAGTAATATCATTGAGCATACAAACATCATGAATTTTAGGAAAAACAGGCACAACAATCAAAATACGTAATTGGCATTCTGAATACAAAAAAATTGACATACAAAAAAAAACAACACGGTACAATCGTATTTTCTTATGGTAATTACACACTAAGAACATCCCTTTTCCCTTTTTTTAATGTTGCTTATTCATCAATAAGAATAATAAATAAATTAATTTTTTTGTTTCAGTATATGATTGTTTAATTGCACGTTTATAGGTATTAATTAATGAAATAACTTCTTTTTCTGCAAAAGGAGATGTTGCAGCAAGTAACCCGGATTCAACGACGAGTGAATCTAATAACTCAAACATTATTTTAGGTGGAAATTCTCTTACAAGGTCTTGCAATGTTGAACGGTACAGAGACAATCCTTGCTGCTCTTGCGTAGTAAACTGTTTTTTTTGTTCTAACATACGTATGACATGTTCACACGCAATCTGAGCTATGGGCTTTCTGTTGCTGAAAGCATCATACATTAAAGCCATATCAATTGCATAAAAAGAATCTGTACCAGAATCGTATAAAATATTTGCTTTATTGCGATCTTTATTTCCAGTAAATGTATCTAATGCAACAATTTTTGGAAGATCTAAATGTTGAGACATAAAAAAAATAGTACGCTCTGTAAAACCTTGTTTTTCAAAAGGAATTTCAGGATCAGTGGTTTGCTTTATATCAATTTTACTATATTTACCTGTTGTTGAACTACGTACTGTCTGTCCAGGAACAAGTGTATGTAATGTAGCGATGCGCTTTGTTATAAATTTTCCGGGAAATGAAAATCCCGGTGGCAACAACGTAACACATTGTGACGGAATGGATATTACATGAGCGATATATGCACACAATGTTTCACTAATTGCTCTCAATTGTCGAGTAAGCGTTTTGGTTCTTTCCTGCTTTACTATGTAATGATTACCTTCATTATCTTTTACAAAAACGATATATGAATTTTTTTGTGTGTCTAAAAATTTATACACTTCAACATCATCTTGATCATAACCTATATTTAAAATCTTAAAAGGATCACTAAAGTTCTCCTTATCAATAAAAGTAATTTTATGATAATTATTAAATTTTATCGGTTGAATGGCATAACTCCACTCAAACAAACATATATTAACAATAATAAGAATTAACCAAACTGCCATGTCTCATCCTTAAATAGCATTAACACTATTTATTCAATAAAACACTCGACCTCAAGATTATTAAAAAAATTATTTCGCTTTTTCTCTAAATCTAATGGTAAATACTCTTCTTTATACCACTGATACATTTTTTGTAATCCAACAACTACTGATGTTTTTGGTTGATATCCAAGCATGTTGCACGCTTTATCTATATTTGCATGAGTAAAAGGAGCATCACATGAATATCCTTCTTTATACTCTATATTAGCACGCTTACCCATCACTATTTCCATCGCTTCAATAAAATCAGTAAGCCTTATGGGCTCGCCACGCCCAATATTAAAAATTTGATAACCTAAAGGATTATCTATAGCTTTAATAACTCCATCAACAATATCTTCGATGTAAGTAAAATCCCTTACAATAGTTCCATCACCATATACCTTAATCGGACGATCATGATATAATGCATCCATAAAAATAAACGGTGCCATATCAACACGACCACGAGGGCCATACACACTAAAAAAACGTAAATTAGTGATTGATATATCATACAAATGAGTATAAACATATGCTAATAACTCGCCTGCGCGTTTTGTTACCCCATACGGACTTGTTTGTTTGTTGACCGAATCGGTTTCCACAAACGCACCACCTTGTCGTGAATCATAAATGCTACTACTTGATGCATTCACTATATGTTTTACTCCACATTTTCTTGCAAGTTCAAAAACAACAACTGTGCCCATGTTATTTGTTCTATAACATTCATAGGGATCTTGCACACTCGTTCTTACTCCAGCACGAGCAGCAAGATGACAAATAACATCAGGCCGTTCTGTATCAAAAATAGCTGTCATTTTTTCAGTATCACAAATATCGACACGATATACACACAATTGTTTTTTTGTAATATTATTTTGAATGTTTTGTATATTATATTGTTTAATAGCGACACTATAAGAATCATTAAAGTTATCAACTATGACAACATCATCTCCACGATTTAATAAGGCTTGCGCTACATGACTACCGATAAATCCAGCTCCGCCAGTCACAAGAACTTTTTTTGCAACAATAGAATATGCATTAAAAAAAAGATAAAAAGAAATTATCAATCGTATGTAAAACAGATTCATGCCACACCTCCTCATTACAAACGTATTCGTAACTAGAAGATAGAAAATATAGACGAGATAAGTCAAGTTGAGCACTTAAAAGAAAAAAACGATAAAAAAAAAGATATAAAAAAACCCCACTATAAAAATAGTGGGGTTTTTTAAGTTAATCCTGGCGCTACCTACCTTTCCAGATCGTTACCAACCAAGTATTCTCAGCGCTGCGGACTTTACTGCCGTATTCGGAATGGGAACGGGTGTTTCCCCGCAGCTATACACACCAGAAATTTTTCAAAAATTTCTGCGATTTATGAAATATATGTATTAATGAATGTCAATGCAAGAGCAAACCTAAAATTTTTATAGTTTGCGATTAAAACATTCGGTCTATTAGTATTGGTTAGCTAAACACATTACTATGCTTACACACCCAACCTATCAACCTCGTAGTCTTCGAGGGACCTTAATAATGTATTGATTATTTTTAAATTCGTAAGCCGAAACCTACTCATCTAAAAAATCAACACGGGGTATCTAATCTTGGAGCGAGTTTCCCACTTAGATGCTTTCAGCGGTTATCTCTAATAAACTTGGCTACCCAGCTTGCTCTTGGAGAACAACTGGAACACTAGAGGTTTACCCATCCCGGTCCTTGCGTACTAGGAACAGCCCTCCTCAAATACCCTACGCCCACAGAGGATAAGGACCGAACTGTCTTACGACGTTCTGAACCCAGCTCGCGTACCACTTTAATAGGCGAACAGCCTAACCCTTGGGACCTTCTTCAGCCCCAGGATGTGATGAGCCGACATCGAGGTGCCAAACCTCCTCGTCGAT
>CAYSQT010000006.1:0-84083 GCA_964433525.1 uncultured Pseudomonadota bacterium | reverse complement strand
GCGCACTCGCTTTGGGAGCGAGGGGTTGTCAGTTCGAGTCTGGCCACCCCGACCACTTTTTAGGTAAAAAGGATATATTCTATGGTTTATATGCATTCTTTACGCATTTCTTTACTTTTTTCTTTATTGTTTTCTGTTTTTTCTGTGCTTTCTGCTGATAATCATGCAGAGCATGTAGATATATGGTCATCAAAGTTGACGCAGCAATTAAGTCCTCAAGAATTACAGCTTGCCGCTAATATTATGTATTTATTGTATGCCAATAGCATTATTGAAGCAAAAACAAGACAATTTATTATACCTATAACCCGACTGAATCAAGTCATTAGATTAAATATTGTTGAATACAAAGATGCCACTCAAGAGTTAGCAACACTCAAAACATTATTAGACAGATTGTCACATGTGATCGGCGCACGAAACGTCTACAATCAAATGCTTCAAACATGTTTAAACTATTATAATTCTCACTCTTCGCTGCTCCTCACGCAAGCCATCTTGGAATTGCAAGCGTATGGCCAGGAAAGCATTAAAAATTATGCTCCCGCTGTTCATGCACATGTTGCTGATTATCTTAAATCATCTGCTGAAATACTTGCTTCGGGCGTACAGCCGCTGAGTGATATCGCTAAAATACACGAAGCTGTTGCAAACAAAACACTCACTCAACAACTCAGAGACCAAGAACAAGACTATGCCGACATTATTGCCATTGATGAGCTACAAAAAAACAATTTTGTTGCAACTAAAAATATCATGCATGCCTTAAATGCTATAGATAACACAACGGAATCATTATCTATGCTCATTTTGTTTGCTTCAGATATTTATAAACAGCATTATACTGCTTTATACAATCATCTTACTTCAGATACATTTGATCAATCATGTAGAAATATCATGTTTGGCATCGCAGACGTTTTACCAGATGAATATAAAACAGCATTGCCTCATCCAGACAATGTATTTGAACATGTATTGCAAACAATAAAAATGTATACCCAAGTAGAACTAATTCAATAACCATAAAAGAGTGTCATTATGAATAAACATATTCATCTTTTTATTTTCAGTGCTAGCCTTATTTTTTCTGCAAATATGATGTTTTCCCATCCATTTGCACATTTGACCAAATCAATGGAAACATCCGCGCAGCGATGGATTAACGAACATGTAAGCTCTCTCAATGTAAACCAAAAGCTTATGTATCTCAATTTGCTTATCCAACCATCATTGAGTTCTGTTGAAGCTACTATTAAATGCTTTCAAACAATTCAAGAAGACGTAGCCCTTGCTTTGGTATCAGAGCAATTTGGCAAAGATTTGACTGAATTTATTAATCAATACATTACTGCAATGCAACAAAAATTTGAAAAACATGTAGCAAGCTTACCAAAACAAAACGAAGATTCATTCAAAAAACTACAAGTGGAATTCACTGAAAAACTTGAAGAAAAAATATATGAATTGCTCGGTTTCTTCTATAATATTTACTACACCAAACTCTACAATCATATAGAACAACAAGATCCTACTGTATTATATTATATGTTTGACGATCAAGGTGTGATTGCCGCTGAAAAACGCGTTAAAGCGTTGCCTAAGCCGGCATTATAATAATAGCAACAAGTTTATTTCAAGCGGACCATTTTGCGATGGTCCGCTTTTTTATTGCGTTTTATTACGCTTTCATATTATTATCAATCCCGTATAATTTTCATCAAGATTATCCAAACGCGCTCGTCCTGATGCTTCGACGTTGCTCAGCAGTAAACACCCAACTGCCAAACTTGCCTTCCCAACGAAGCCTTGGCGAAGTTGGGTCGAAGGATATAGAGCGCTCAAATCCTTCGACAAGCTCAGGACGAGCGCTAAGAATACAATAAAACGATTTAATGAGGATCTAAAGATGAAAATAAGTACACATAGTTTTGCGCTCGCGGGCGCACTCACAACATCACTATTATATGGAGCTATTACCACCTTGTTCAAAGTATGGCCCTACGAAACGCTCCAATTCATCTCAACCGCACATATGATTCCTCGCCTTGAAAACATCATGCCTTATATCAAAATCACTCCCGCAGGCATACTCACCGGCATAAGTATCCACTTTTTGGCTGCATATTTCTTTTTTGCCATCATGGCATTCCTCTATAATACATTTGCATCATTTTCACATAAACAATAAAAATATTGTTTTTTTTTGCCTGATTTAAAAGAACATTTTATTGCTTTTTTCTATTTGAAAAATTTATATTACATAAAGAAGAACAATTATTTTATGTAATTAAAAGGATAAAACAATGGAAAAACGTCATATTAAAAGATTTCTTTTCTATGTTGTCATAGCAATAATCAATTCTGTTACTATTATTGCAAGCGAATCACCTCAACAGATAATGTCAATGATTGTCAGCTTTCACAATAATGCCTTTGGCGTTGATCATCTCTTTGATAAGCAAATAGCAAACGATAAGCTTTTACAGTGGCTTGAAGTGTGCGAAATTGCAAAAAACTATGCTCTTAATAACAGTAAAAATGCTCTTGGCATGAAAGATTCTACTCTTGTTAACGCTGCCGACATCATAGATAAGGCAAATAAATCCTTGGTTAATGGAATCAAAATCACCTATGGCGTAAGGCATAATACCAAAAATTTAATCAAAATGGCCGCTCTCTTTCAGGTAATAGAAAATAAAATGAGTGCCGTTGCTACCCAATTACAAAACACTCGTTTCTTTATCGAAGACAAAAAAAATGCTCAAAGAATCTTGATTGCTCTTGCTATGTTTATTGAAACAACCGCAAAAAAGGCAAATAAAGACACCAGAATGGGACATCGCACTGATATTTCTATTCCAACAACTCCTGCACCCTCTATTCCTGCACAACAAACAATTCCCCTGCTTCCACCAGCTGATTTACCTCCTATTTATGAAGAAGAACCTGAGTTTGCACCTCCAACAAGACCTGTTCCACCGGTGCCTGGCGCTTAACAACCATCACAAATCACATAACAACCCTAAGAGAAAATAATTTCCCTGGGAATTTTATTGATTTCTTACACTAAAATTTAATAAAATTTAACTAGCTGAAATATTTTATTAAAAGGAATACGTAGTTATGGCTCTTTGCAAAAAAGCATTATTACCCACATTACTGTGCTTAACAATGACTACTGTCCTTTTTGGATATGAGCTTACTTTTAATAACTTTACCGATAAAACGCTCATTATAATGTCTAAAAAACGTGCTGCTATTCAAGAAAGATATTATCAAATTGTTGCACCAGGAAAGTCAGTCATTCAAGCATGGCATGATGCTAACTGCCTAGAAAGTCTTTATTGGGCAGAATTAAATCCAAGCCTTCCACGTAAGGGAGGTTTAGATTTTGTTAACAAAAATCAAGGTAACCAAATACCCGCAGACAAACAAAAAGAGTTTGATGAAACCTTTTTCAGCAAAACATCAGGAAAGGGATTGTACCTCTGGAATAATATAAAAATAGTTATGGTTCCTAATGATCTGTACAACGAAATGAAAAAAAACGCCGTAAAACTGGTACAAGGATTTGATAAAGCAGTATGCCAAACCATTCAAAATCTTCTTCTCACCATAAAAGATACCGCATTTGCTGCTATGAATGTAGGCCTTTCCACGCTGGAAAATCAATTAACCCAAGCATTACAAGATAAAATGAAGGCATCCTCTGATGAGGCAAAAGCTCAAGTTAATGAATTAATTGAATATACACAAAAAACATTAGTTGCCCATAAAGCAAATATGGAAACGTATGTCACCAATAAACTTAATGCACTTTCTAATAAAAAAGAATGTTTTTTTAACCTTGGACAAATAGCAAAAGCCGCCGGCAAAATTCATGGCATCAGCATCTGTACCAATAGAGACTTCATACTCTTTGATACGCAGGAAACAGATGAACTCACTGGAATGCCATTAATAATAGCAGAAACCATGGAAGGAGGCTAAAAAACCCCAAAACTCTGCATACCAATTAAAAAAATAGAATGTATTAATTAATAAAAAAAAGGATGTCAGATGAACAAAATGCATAAACAATTATTAGCTCTGCTTGCAATAGCAGGAGTCGGAAATAAACTCACGGCTGCTTATGAGTATGATTTTAGAAATATGATTGGTGATCCAATCGTATTAAAAATCAACCAAAGCAGAACCGACAAAAAAGATTACTATCAAATAGTGTATCCAGGAAAAACAGTAAAACAGACTTTCCCTATGGGCAATGCCTATTGCCTCGCGCCTAATGGTCTTCAATGGGCTCCTTATGATAAAACTAACCCGTTTAATGGTGGCGCAGACTTTATTGATAAAGTAAACCTAAGAATTCCAGAAGAAAAACAAAGAGAGTTTGGCGATAAGATAGCTCCTCATTACACCTTTCTTCCTATTGAAATTGTCATGTTACCAAATGCTGTATATAACGAACTAAGCAGTAGCGCTACTAAACTATTACAAGGCATAGATGCATTAGCATGCCAAACAATTGAAACAGTAAAAGCTCTTAAAAATCCAATACCTGGCGCTGGCGGTGGTGGATTTGGTGGCGGTACCGCTGGAGGCGGATTTGGTGGCGGTGGTGGTGGCGCAACAACTCCAAAAGTTGATAAAAATACTCAAGTTTTAGAATTATTAGAACAACTGCAAGCTACCATCAGCGGTGTAAACATGAAAGATGCATCGGCTAAGGCGAAAGCAAAAAACACAATCACAACACTCCTTTCTAGCGCTAATGTGAAATTACTTACTGGTACAGCAAAAATAAATATAGGTAATATTGGTGCTATTAAAAATGCAATGCAAAGCGATGCGTCTCAAAAAACAGCTTTATCTATCATTAATGGTGCATTTGATGCTTTTTCAGGTTCTGCGCCTACAGAAGCGCCTCCAGCGATACCAACAGAAACACCTACTACACCACCGGCAGATATGCCACCAACCTTACCCGCAGACATAGAACCATCAATAGAAACCGCACTGGACACCAGTAGTACTAAATGTAGTTTTGGTCTAGGAAAAATAGGTAAAGCTTCTGGTAAATTAGCAAAAACTACTCTTTGTACAAGCAGAGAATTTACCATTTACTACAAAACAGATGCTGATGACATACCAATATTCGATAAGTATGGTAGACCTGTGCTTACGGCTGAAACGATAGAAGGACAATAAAAGTATAAGGGTGAAAGTTCAAAAGACTTTCACCCTTAATAAAAAATAACGGAATTCTACCATGAAAAAGAGCATATTCATTACATTCATCATAAGCACACTTCTGAGTACCTGCAATACAATGCATGCGTACCGTTGGATAATGAACAATTTTACAAGCAAAACATTGCTCGTTCAAATTGAGTTACTCACCAGTGGAAATCCTTATTTTGTATTATTGGAACCTAAACACAGCGCAGATTTTGATTGGTCTGCGGGAAACACCATGGCTGGGTTTTGCCTAGGAAAAATTAAATACGTTATTGTTGACGATTATCTTCTCAAACAACAAGATCTCATCAATAAACAAACTATGGAAGTTCGTGATAACAGAAAACTGCTCAATTGGTTGGATGATATGGCAGATCCAAAAACAGCAAAAGAACGCGGCGCACCCAAAGCATATGAACGCAAAGAAGCTGATTTAATGCTCATAGAAGACGAACTGTTTTCTGAAACGGTTAAGCAAGCAAAAAAATTAACTGGTACCAAAATTGGTGCAAAAATTGTCGATCATTTTGCAAACCTTGTTAAAGAATCAAAATGCAGAGGGCGCGACATTATGATTGTAGAAAAAAATGGAAAAATAGAATTTTACACACTTGCAAATTAAAAAAGGACTTTCATGCTATCTTTTAAAAAAAATATTTTTCTTACATTACTCTTGCTGCTCTGTGCCTCAACAGCCTTTGGATATAAGTTTACTTTTTCCAATGTAACAGAACGCACTATCATTATTAGTTATAAACTGGAAACATTACCGCAATCTTATTATCAAATACTATATCCCGATCAATCAATTTCGCACTACTTTCCAAATCTTCATTGTTTTGGGGGAAGTATTTTATGGGCGGAAGTAAAATCAAAGGATGCTTTTGGAAGAGATCTTCCTTTCAACGGCGGTCTCGATCTACTTGATCAAGAAACAGGTGAGATTGATCAGGAACTCTTTGCATCAAAACTGGCAAACAAATATGCTTTTATCCCTATGCAAATTAAAGTAGTTGATAATGAAACATTCCAAATGACTGCAAATGCAGCACAAGATTTAATGGAAGGTATTGATAGACTTGCGTGTGGTACCATTGACGCAGTAGCTACATTTTCTGTACCACCATCACCCACCGATCTACTATCACCTTCTCTTTCTTTGGATGATAATTCACAAAAACAATCAAATAAAAAATGCCGATTTGGTCTTGGAAAGCTAGCAAAAGGTGCAGCTGGCCTTGCAGGCAGTTCGCTTTGCAGAGACTTGCATTTCTTGATGGTTGACACAGGAGAAATGGGATCACCAACGCCAACAAAAGCAGGTGTTACCGTATCAAGAGTTAAAAAGCCTATTTTGATTGCAGAAATAAATCAAGGTGGATAACTTGGTGCTATCATGAAAAAAATAATATTGTTTTTCTGTTTAATTATTTGTGCAACAAATGCGCAAGCATATTGGTGGCGATTTAATAATTTTACTCAAAAAATATTGTTGTTAAAAGTTAAATTGCTTGCAAGCAATAATCCATATTATGCAATAGCATTACCCAATCAAAGCGTATTGTTTGATTGGTCACCACCAAACCCAATGGCCGGATTTTGTCTTGAAAAAATAGAATGGATGGAGCCTTCTTCATCCATTCTATCAAACAAAGATTTGGTTGATGAAGATTACAGTATTGTCAGCAATGACAAAATCAATGAACTATTTTTTGGCCAACAAGCACCATTTACACTCAATAAAGCACCCATCAACTATGTTTCAACTGACATATATAAAAAAACGGTAGAGCATGCTGGCAGCATATTTGGTAAAAAATTGATGAAATGGGCTGCAAGTGTCTATGCAAAATCAGCGTGCAAAAGTCGACACATTACTATTATAGAAAATGATAAAGATGAGATAGAATTTCTTACGCAAAAAAATTAAACATCATATACTCTTAAACATACACCATAAATATAACAGTATGTTTGGAAAACAAGTATATGAACACCTATTACCGCATAACGCCACGATCTTTTGATCTGATCAGTTTTATCTTAATATTATTATTGTCTTTTTGTGGTTTACTGTTTATTTTCAGTTCAACTCACACTAGCGTAACGCCATTTTCATTATTTTTTAAAAAACAGAGCATTGGCATTTGTGCTAGTATAATCATTTATTTTTTATGCCTCATTCCTGATTATCGTACCATTTTACGTCATGGATATGTCAGCTATTGTGCTGTACTCATACTACTTTTTTTTACACTTATAAAAGGCAGTATTGGTATGGGCGGTCAACGTTGGATTAATCTTATATTTTTTAAATTTCAACCATCGGAACTTGCCAAGTTATTATTACCCTCTTATATTATTTCTTATTTGCACGCACACAAAAAAACCATTTTTCATTCTTTTAGTTTTTTTATTCCCATTCTTGCCGTACTTTTATTGAGCTTTATATTAATTCTCAAGCAACCAGATTTGGGTACCGCACTCCTTGTTCTTTTTTCAGGATTACTTATCTGTTGGCTTGCAGGCATTAATAAAAAATTTTTTTACTATGGCATTCTTATTTCTGCACTCATGGCTCCCATTTTTTGGTCTTTTATGTTAAGAGATTACCAAAAAAGCAGAATCCTTGTTTTCTTAGGACAAGAAAACCATAAAAAAGATGCGTATCAGATAGAACAAGCACGCATTGCAATTGGATCGGGAGGAATGTGGGGAAAAGGTCTGCTCAAAGGAACACAAAATAAATTGCGTTTTTTGCCTGAAAGCCGAACAGATTTTATTTTTGCCGTACTCTGTGAGGAATGGGGATTTGTTGGAGCGCTGAGCATTTTATGTTGTTATTTTTTTCTTTTTTTACGATTATTGATGCTCATCAAAAAAATAAAAGATTTTTATGCACAACTGTTTGCGTGCGGGCTTTTATTGCATATACTTCTTGCTACATTCATTAATATTGGCATGGTTATTGGTCTTTTACCCATTGTTGGTATACCATTACCATTAATGAGTTACGGACTCAGTAATTTATGGATAACTTTTGCAAGCTTTGGACTCATTCAAAATATCATTATGCACAACAGATAAAAAAGAAAACCTTATGAAAAAACAACCACTTATTCTTGATCTTGGTGAAACTCCAGAAGAGCGTATGCATGATTTTTCTCCTCAATCCTTTGCCGATTACCTTGGGCAGGCAGCTCTCAAAGAAAAATTATCCATTTACACGCAAGCTGCAAAAATGCGCAATGAGCCACTTGATCATTTATTACTTTTTGGCCAACCTGGCCTTGGAAAAACAACACTTGCAAACATTATGGCACATGTCATGAATGTTAACATCAAATTCTGCAGTGGTCCCATGATAGAAAGAACAGGAGATCTTGTTGGTATTTTATCAAGTCTGCAACCACGCGATATTTTTTTTATTGATGAAATACACCGCATGCCCACTAATATTGAAGAAGTTTTGTACAGTGCAATGGAACAATTTAAAGTTGATGTCATTATTGGCCAAGGTGCTGGCGCAAAATCAGTCAGCTTACCCATACATCCTTTTACTCTTGTTGGTGCAACCACTAAAAGTGGTATTATTTCCGCTCCGCTCAGAAGTCGTTTTGGCATTATCGAGCGTCTTGATTTTTATACTGACGACGAATTACGCGATATAGTACTGCAAAGCGCACAATTTTTGCAACTCTCCATTTCACCAGAAGCTGCATTTTTGGTTGGTGCTGCAGCACGCGGAACACCTCGTATTGCAAAAAAAATTATTCGTCGCGTGCGTGACCTTGCACAAGTGCAACAGCGCACTGTTGATAAAGAGTTTGTAGAAACGGCACTAACATTTTTAGGTATCGATGAAGATGGGCTTACATCAGTTGATATCATGATTTTAAAAAAACTTGTGTGCAACTTTAATGGTGGTCCTGTTGGTCTTGATACTCTTGCATCCCTTGTTGGTGAAGATGCAGATACCATTGAACTTGCGTATGAACCTTATTTATTACGAAAGGGGTACTTAGAGCGTACCCCTCGCGGTAGACAAATACCTGCTTTTATCTTGCCACAACTTGTTAAACGATTTTTGGGACAGGATACAATCAAGTAGATTTTATTTATTAAACAAGTCGGAATGTGACCCTGTACGAGCAAAAATAATTTGTGTTGCTGTTAACTTGTAAATCAATAACCAATCTGGCTCAATATGACATTCCCAATACCCAACAAAGTTACCTTTGAGCTTATGGTTTCGATTTTTTACTGGCAAAATCTCTTGAAGCGTTAATATGCGCATGATATCCTTCAATTTCTCCATATTCTTACCACGCTTTTGAGCCTTCTCAACCTCTCTTTTGAACTGCCGCTCATAAATAGGAATTAACATGGTCAAATACCAAGTTTTTTGAATAAATCTTCGACGTCTTTAGCTTCCACAAGATCCTTACCTTTTTCGATATTATCTATCGCCTTGAGGGTCTTTTTATTAGGTATTTTGACATTATGTAAATGCTCTTCGATAGAAGCAACAACAATATCTTTCATGCTTTTTCCTAAGATCGCTGCAATTGCTTTTAATCGTTTATGATTTGCTATAGGAATATCTATCGTAATACGCGATGTTATTTCGTCTTTTTTAGTATTCATTCTTTATCCTTTTATATGAATCAGAATCATCTTTAAATACATATTAACATAAATACAGAAATAAAGACAGCATACGTATCAAAAAATTAATGCATAAAAAAGGGATCCCTATAAAAGATCCCTTTAAAAATAAACAAATACTGCGATTATATGGCCCTATTCATGCGCCCATGTCACAAAAAATGACCCATTGTCAGGTAACAATGCAGATGGCGTATCTTTTGGCGTACCATTATTAGTTACCATTTCAATCGCTACGTTCTGCCACGCTTTGTTTTTAATTGGCCCTGTAACGCCATTAATTGTTGCCATACAACCCCACATATAAGCAGTTACAAAATCACTTAATGGCAAAATACCATTCAAATATGGCGCTTCAACAATCCACTCTGCTGATTGTCGTAATGCTGTTTTTGATTTGGTATATGTTGTTGGCACGGTGAAAAAAACTTGTCTTGTGTCATTGTACAACATCATAGTAAAAATATAATTACCAGAATACACAACAGATGCACTGATTACATCTCCGGGATTAAGTGGAAAACCATTAATTAAATAACTCCCTCCTGGGTACATTTCAAACCACGCATAATTTTGCTGCGCTCCATTAATCCAATCATGTTCTGTTCCTATTTGCTCAACAGTGGAACTTGTATACCCATCAATACCAACCCATAAAGAAGAATAACTATTATGAGGTGTTGATTGTAATTTTGGGACAATCCAGGTGCCAGACACAGCAGAAACTGAACCTTTGCTTGGATGACTAAAACTGTTTGCTGCAGCATATCCACTCCAGTTGGTACTTGTCACCTCATTTGGCATTAATCGTGTATCTCGTGATTTTGGACCAGGAATATGTGGATGCGAGCATGATGATTCATGTGTTGCGATCGGCATTATGGTACACTCAATCTCCTGGTAATTATGTGTTTCTTTGTGATTTGCAACAACAGTGGTAACAAAAAACAACAATACTATTGTTGCACTAAAAAATTGTCTCTTCATCATCACTCCTTTAAAAAATTAAAAACATTTTCATAGACTTGTAACATGTCATTTTCGCAAAGTCAATATTCATACATGCGCTATTGCAATGTATTAGACAGGTAAAAAATTTAGCGGTAAAATAAGGATATCAAATTTAAATGTTTTCCGCGCTCGTCCTGATGCTTCGACAAGCTCAGCAGTAAACACCCAACTTGCCTGCCCAACGAAGCCTTGGCGAAGTTGGGTTGAAGGATAGAGCGCTCAAATCCTTCGACGGGCTCAGGACGAGCGCGTCCAGAAAAATGATTCAGGAAATCATAAAACAAACATTTTTGGAGCAAAAAATCATGGCCGGTCACAGTAAATGGGCTAATATAAAACATAAAAAAGCAAAAGAAGATGCCAAGAAAGGCAAAATATTCACAAAACTGATTAAAGAAATTACGATAGTTGCGCGTCAAGGCGGTGGAAATCCTGATCAAAATCCACGTTTACGACTTCTTCTTGAAAAAAGTAAAGAAGCAAATATGCCTCAAGAAAACACTATTCGTGCAATAAAAAAAGGAACTGGTGAATTACCAGGCGTCAGTTATGAAGAATATACCTATGAAGGATACGCTCCCTGCGGCATTGCCGTTGTTGTTGATGCTTTAACAGACAATAAAAACAGAACCGTTGCAGAATTTAGACGTCTTTTTTCTGAAAATGGTGGGACTCTCGGTGATTCAGGTTCTGTAAGCTGGATGTTTGAAAAAGTCGGCGCTGTCAATGCAACAGGTAAATTAACAGAAGATGAACTTTTGGAACATCTCATTGATTACGATATAAAAGATATTCAAATAAACGACAACGAATATTCTATTTATTGTGATATTAAATCTCTTGAAGCAGTAAAAAGCGCTGTTGAAAAAGCGGAACTTAAAATAGAAAGCGCTGGTCTTGAGTGGGTTGCAAAAAATAATACAGAACTATCTGATGCGCAAGCAGACAAAGTTCTTGCATTTTTATCAGAACTTCAAGATCATGATGACGTAAGAAACGTGTACAGTAATCTTTCATAAAATAAATGAGAAAAGGAATAATAGTATGCTTTATAGCATGACCGGTTTTGCATCAAAAACATTTATGCTCACATCACCCTCTGGCGATAAAGCAACTATTTCTATTAATGTAAAAGCTCTTAATTCCCGTTTTTTTGAAACAACAATAAAACTACCCCCTACATTGTCTCATCTTGAAACAACTATTATGAAACAATGTAAAGAAGCATTACGCCGTGGTCATATATATTGCACCGCATATATTAGCAATCAATCTGTTTTTGAAGGTACTATTTCTCCTGCTTTAAACATTATTGACAGCTACATACAAGCAATTGAGGCAATCAAAGAAAAATATCAGATCACTGATTCAATAAAATTAGATAACATTCTTCGCTTACCACACATTTTTTCACAAGAAGGACAGCAGCTTGATGAAAAATCGACTGCATCGATTTTAAATGTTGTGTCAGAATTAATTGAAAAAGTTCAACAAGACAGGCGCACCGAAGGCAATGCATTAATGAAAGATGTTCTCAACAGAATCGCCATTATTCGCACAGAAATGACAATCATTACAGAACGCGCGCACATTTTTGTTGAAGAAAAAAAGAAAAAAGTACACGCAACGTTGCAAGAAATTGGCGCTGATGAAAATTTATTAGTTAACGCACAAAAAAGTAGCCTCTTTTCAATGCTTGACAAAATTGATATCCATGAAGAAATTACCCGCTTAACAAATCATCTTGAACAATTAATTACTCAGATTCATTCTCATGAAATTGAAAAAGGGAAAAAACTCGATTTTACCTTACAAGAACTAGCACGAGAAATTAATACTATCACCGCAAAATGCTCTGATTCTATCATCAGCACTCATGCAATTAACGTCAAAGTTGAAGTTGAAAAAATCAGAGAGCAAATTCAAAATATTGTGTAAAACACAATACCGCTGACTACAGAAGTAGCCAGCGATGTTCAACAAAGAAAAGATTTACTGACGTAAATTAATCGTTATCTTCGCAGCAATCCATGTTACAACAAGTTGCACAAGGAGTGCAAGGCACGTTGCATGGAGTTGGTGTGCATGGTTGGCATGGCGTACATGGCACAGATGTACAATCAGAAGACAAGTAATGAATTTTAAATATAGAATTATTTGCTTCTGTACCATTACCTTTTATAACAATAGTACCAACATAAGGAGTAAAGCCAAGTACATCACTCATAATGTATATAAGATAACGCATAGTTACTATATCGCCCGCTTTTAAACCCATAAGAGCAGTAATTGTTGTGTTCTGCTCATTATGAAATGACAAGAATGGAGTAAAGCTTTCTCTCGTCACCACTCCATTAACTAAAATTTGTAAATTAGCCACAGGAATACCTAAAACAGGCGCTCCTCCGGACAAACCGCTCATATCAATTTGTACCGTTGTAATATAATAACCAGACAATGGAGCATGATATTCCATTGGAGCAATGGTCACATCACCATCAGGATCATCAATCACTGCATCAAAATCAATATCCGTTCCCAATGGATATAACGTATCTGTACTCATCACCACAGTAGCTCGATACTTACCACATTGTTGAAATGCATTTGCCAGAACAAGGCCACTGGCACAAAAATTAGTAGCATTTACTTGTTCTGCACATACCATAGGAGAACTAAATGATGGAGCACAAAGTTGGTGATTTACATTAATATTATTTGCACAAAGATTATCGGTATTAATCGAATCAGTACATAATGATCGCGCTGTAATAGCATCAGAATCTAAGCATTCTGCTTGCATTTGATGTGATTTAACACATTTTGCCAAAACTTTACCTATGCACAATTTATTACAACGTGCAGCATCGCGATTTATTTCTTCAAATTGTTGACGATCCTTTTCACTAAAAAAACTAACTCCTTCCGTATATATTGGCATAGAACAGAACATTGCCAAGCACACCAGTGCTTTTTTGAACATTTGAGAACGTAACATAACTACGACTCCTTCTGTAAAAAGGGGGTTAAAAAAATCTCTTTTTTTGTTGCTATTTTAATAAAAACCATCAAAGCACCGTATGACAAAATTTTTTTCAATTTTGCCTGACTTTGCCTTTTTGATAATTTAAACAAAAAAACAAACTGCCTCATCCTATTAAGCCACAATTGAAAAGTCAAGAAAAAATATTTCTTTATTGAAAAAAATATAATTTATTCTTAACGATCAATTTGATTACATATTGTATTTATCAGTTTTTGTTAAAAATACGATGCAGCTATCTTGCAAAAATCCTTATATTAGTGGCTTATGCATCAATCCTCATGAAAACAAACAGTCATAATTGAATTATTGCCACCACAAATGAAACACAATGAGAAACACATTGAGGGCGATGATTAAAAAATATTATTCACTGTGTAAAAAAAATTTTCTATTTAAAAAAAATGAAAAAACCAAAAACTGCGTATGTAGGCCAGCATGATATATCCGAAAGCATAGATCTTCAAAGGACTATCCAGCACACGTATGCATAGTGACACTATCGCCATCAAGCACCGGCAACATTCTGTCTATTTGCAACAATTTTTTTTTACGTCATACACGGTATATAGAGAAAAAAGTCTTCCAATATTATTAATAGCGGCTTTATGAGGTGATATAAAAAAACAATAAGAAAAATAAAAAAAATTAAAAAGTTTTTTAAAATACGTCTTTTTGATCAGAGAGCAAATTCAGAACGTGGTGTAAAACTTATCCTATTGGTTTGTACAAAGTGCGACAATTGAAATATCTCAATAACGCAATGACACAAATGAAAAAAGTAGCTGTTACAAATAATTTAGCTGGAAGGCTATCCCATCGAGATAATACTGGCGATTTTTTAGACTCATCATCACGCTTCTTATTTTTTAAAAACTCCATTTTATTAATATGATACACTGTCTCACCAAATTTCATAAAATTTATTGGGCGCCTATCCAGTGCAAACTCTTCTTTTAAAGCAACGCAACCTACCGTCTTTAATTTGGGGCTCAGATGAGCTAATGCCGCAATCGCATCTTTTATATCAACAGCTCTCGAGAGGGGATCTAGATCGATTGGTGCAGTGCTCGGCTCAACTAATGCTATAATCTTACGATCTGGACATATTTTTATATCAACAGATCTCAACGATGTCGAATCTGTGTAATCGGCAAAAAAGGTTACATTCTTATCCTCTGTAGTTTTTAAATCAAAAAAAGTAATTTGATTATCTGAATTCGACTGACTACCCATAATCGATGAAAAAAAATTAAAAAAACATACATAACTTAATAGCAGCAACACCATACGTTTCATAAAATCTTCCTCGTGAATATCAGTGAATTATTTACATTTAAAAAACAAAAATAGTTAACCCTTCACTTCAGTTTACAATTATCTCAAACTTTTACTATTACCCCACTCAACATTTCCCTCAATATCCCTTATTATTAAAAGACATACTTAACCTAACAATCAGAAAGTACACACAGATGTCGCAACATTTTACCCATTTGCACCTCCACACCGAATATTCATTACTTGATGGAGCAATATCATTAGATAAGCTCATTGCGTTTGGCAAAGAACATAATTTTAAAGCACTTGCCATAACCGATCACGGCAATATATTTGGTGCCGTTAAATTTTTTCAAAAATGTAAAAAGGCTGGCATAAAACCAATTTTAGGCATAGAGGCTTATTTTACTGAAAATGCAAAAGTAAAAAATGCTGACAATAAATACTATCACCTTATTTTGCTTGTACAAAATGAAATAGGATATAAGAATTTATGCAAATTAATCGCATATTCATATCAAGAAGGTTTTTATTTTAAACCTCGTATTGATTATGCAATTCTTGAACAACATTCTGAGGGCTTAATTGCAACGTCAGCGTGCCTTGGTGGTCATATTCCTAAATTGCTAATGGCTAACAATCATGTAGAATTAGAAGCGCGCCTTGACTGGTTTTTGCGCGTTTTTGGCAGAGATAGATTCTTTCTTGAAGTGCAACCAGAAGACCAAGATGAACAAAAAATATTAAACCAAAAATTATTTGCACTCAGCAAAGAAAAAAATATTAAATGTGTGGCAACTGGCGATTGCCATTATGTATCACTTGATGATCATGAAGCGCATGAAGTCATGCTATCCATCCAAACGCAAAATAAAATGGATAGTCCAAATCGCTATAGTTTTGGCGAATGCAGGGCGTACATGCGCACACCAGATCAAATGCTTGATATATTCAAAAACAACAACGAAGCTGTTTTTAATTCTGGTATGATTGCTGACATGTGCACGTTTGATTTTGCAACCGACAAACTCTTTTTTCCTCAATTTGTTATCCCACAAGAACACACACAAGAATCTTATTTTGCGCACATGTGCAGAATTGGTTTGCAACGGCTCAAAGATGAACAACTCATTGCGCTTGATCAAGCGCAATTATACGATAAACGCTTAGAACTGGAAATAGATTTAATCACAAAAATGGGATTTGTTGGTTATTTTTTGGTAGTGAGTGATTTTATTCAATGGGCATACAGAAACAATATTCCAGTCGGTCCTGGTCGCGGATCTGCCGCAGGTTCACTCGTTGCATGGGCATTGCAAATTACTAACATAGATCCATTAAAATATAATCTTCTTTTTGAGCGCTTTTTAAACCCCGAGCGCGTGAGCATGCCTGATATCGATATCGATTTTTGTATTGAAGGTCGTGATAAAGTCATCAATTATGTGCGTGATAAATATGGTCATGACAAAGTATGTCACATTATCACCTTTGGTACCATGATGGCAAAAGGAGTACTCAAAGACGTTGCACGTGTCCTTGGTTTTTCATTTGAAGACTCAAATGCAATTACCAATCTTATTCCAGAACAGTTAAAAATTACACTCAACGAAGCTCTTGAACAAGAACCGCGCTTGCAGGAATTGATCAACAACAATCCAAAAACAAGAAAAATTTTTGACATTGCATTTAAACTAGAAGGCCTCACCCGCCATGCTTCAAAACATGCAGCAGGCATTGTTATTTCTCCTGAGCGCATTGATGAAGTTCTTCCTGTGTATATTCCCCCCAAAACAGATGAACTCGTTGCTCAATATGCAATGACAGAACTTGAAAGCATAGGATTTTTAAAAATAGATTTTCTGGGACTTAAAAACTTAACGCTCATTGATCGTGTATTATCACTGGTAAAAAAAAATCATAATGTTTCATTAGATATGAACAAGCTTGCACTTGATGATCAAAAAACATTTGAACTTATTTGTGAAGGCAAAACCTCCGGTGTATTCCAACTTGAATCAAGCGGATTAAAAGAAGTATTGCGCAAATTGAAGCCAGAAAAATTTGAAGATATTATTGCAGTAAACGCATTATATCGACCGGGACCATTAGGTTCTGGCATGGTTGACGATTTTATTGAACGCAGACATGGTAGACAAAAAATAACCTACCTTTTCCCAGAATTGTCCTCAATTCTGGAAGAAACTTATGGCGTTATCGTGTATCAAGAGCAGGTTATAAAAATTGCATCTGCAATTGGTGGTTATTCACTGGGCGAAGCTGATATTTTACGCCGCGCAATGGGTAAGAAAAAAGCAGAAGTAATGGCAGAACAAGGTGCAATATTCACTACAAAATCCTCTGAAAGAGGATTTTGTAAAAATAAAGCGCAAGAACTGTTTGATCTCATGGCATATTTTGCTGGATACGGTTTTAATAAATCTCACTCTGCAGCATATGCGCTTATTGCATACCAAACAGCATACCTCAAAGCTCATTATCTTCCTGAATTTTTGGCATGCCTTATTTCTCTTGAAGCAACACATCCCGATAAAATGACATTCTATCTACAAGAAGCAAAAGATTTACATATACCATTGCTACCACCAAACATTAACGCTTCTGACATTCAGTTCTCTGCTGTTGACAATAACATTGTATTCGGATTACAAGGCATCAAAAACGTTGGACTTGCAGCACTTGAAAATATTATTGAAGAACGCACAAAAAAAGGTCCCTTTTTAGATCTTTTTGATTTTTGTAAGCGAGTTGATTTGCGCACCGCAAATAAACGCGTAATAGAAAGTCTCATTTGCGCGGGAGCATTTGATTCATTGCCTGGAAACAGGGCACAAAAATTTCATGAAGTTGGTCATATTATTGAACTAGCGCTTGCGCACAAAAAAGATAGCCTTACAGGACAAATGGATTTATTTTCTATCGGCAAAAAATCAACAAATGACACACTCAATGATTTTTATGTATTTTCTCCTCGCGAGGAATGGCCTGACAAAGAAAAATTAGAAAAAGAACATGAAGTTGCTGGTTTTTATATCAGTGCTCACCCTCTTGAAACATATGCTACACAATGCGCATGGTTTGGCACTGAAACATTTGAACAAGCACTCACCAAATCTCAAAAACAACAAACAGAATATGCAACTCTTGTATGCGGACTCATTAAAACACATAAAACAATTATCACCAAAAAAGGTGACCGCATGGCATTCATGCAATTAGAGGATATGACAGGATCTGCGGAAATTATTGTGTTTCCTAAAGTATTTGCAAAAACCGAAAAATGGCTTGGATCTCATCACGTATTTATTATTAAAGGTGTCGTCGACACTGCAGACTCAACACAACTGAAAATAAAAGCACAGGATATGGTGCCAATTGAATTAGCGCTCAACGAGTGGCCAACCATTGAAAGTATCACGTTATCATTACCTTGCGCAGTAGAAGAAAAGGTGATTGTTAAACTTAAATCTCAATTAACAAAAGGGAAAATTCCTCTGCGTATGACATTTCAAGAAAACAATCGTACATTACAACTTAAAACAAAAGAAACTGTTTTAATAGATGCTGCGTATGCACAAGCATTAGAAAATGAACAGATTGGTGTCCGATGCGTTCTGCAATAATTATTATTTTTCAAGTACAGCAAGATGCTCATCAATGGCTGTTGCTTCTGTAGACCGTTTTGATTTTTTGTATAATTCAGCAGCCTGCTTGTATAACCCAATCGCTCGTTCTTTTTCATTACATGCCAAATAAATATCTGCTTCCAACTGTTTTGCTATTGCATCATCATTAAAAGAATGCGACAAAAGACGATATACACCAAGAGCTCGTTCTTTTTCACCGCGAGAGACATACTCTGCTATCTTAAACCAAGCGATAGAATATTTGTCTGTTTGCATATGCTTTATATACTCCTTTTTTTATATTTTTCATACAAAACACTGCTCAACATTACTACTCATATCATTATCAAAAAATAAACTGCCATATGTCAAAAAAACAAAAAAATTATATCTTTGGTCTAGCATCGTCTTGAGATAATGCTGTTGATTTCTGTTTTAATTCTGTGTAAACAGTTTTTTTTGGCGCTTCGCTTAATTGACGCTCATCGGGAATTCGCTTAGCTATAACGGTTTTATCAGTGGGAGTAGAAACAAAAACTCGTGGAGAAGACAAAGGACTACTATTGCGCCTACTTATGTTTACTTGACCTTGTTCCATACAAAATATGCTCTGTGCAGAGAACAATAAAATAAATAAAATTATTTTTTTCATAAAACATCCTCTTTTTTTCAACAGTAATTTGATGAAATTTCAAACTACCACAAAAAAGGGAATTATATCAAGATGAGATCGAAGGAAGGTGAATTGCTGGCCCCTACTTCGCTTCTACTTCGCTAAAGCTACGTAGAACAAGTAAAGCTACGAAGGGCTGGCGTGCCATACGAAGCTCGTTAGAGCGTAGTATGGTGCCTGGGGTCGGAATCGAACCAACGACGCTAAGCTCTTCAGGCTTACGCTCTACCACTGAGCTACCCAGGCGTTTTTTGAATAAATCAACAATTTACCCTTTGTATAGTACCTGTTTGTAGAATTTTGTCAAATAAAAAACGAGATTTTACGGCAAAATTATTGTATTTATCTCACGTTGTGTATGGTATAATTGGCGATAAAGATTTTTCTTTTGTTTATTGGAGAAAATACCATGAAAAAATTGCCTATCGGAATATCAACACTTGAAAGAATCATAAGAGATAATACATTATATATTGATAAAACAAAGATTATATACAACTTGATTCAAGGTGGCTCAAAACGGTACTTTTTATCACGTCCTCGTCGCTTTGGAAAATCTCTAACATGCTCCACTCTCCAAGCCATTTTTGAAGGTCGAAAAGATTTATTCAATAATTTATGGATTAGCCAAAGTGATTATAACTGGGATATACGTCCTGTCATTTACTTCGATTTCAGCGGAATTAGCCATAAAACTCCCGAAGATCTTATTGCAGGGCTACATGATGCAATAGATGTGCACGCAAAAAAATATATGATTTCCCTTCATGCAAAAAGACTCAAAGAAAAATTGACAGAATTAATTACTACGTTAGGCCAAACTATAGCACCAGTTGCTATTATTATCGACGAATATGACAAACCTATTACAGATCTTATTGATGATATTGAACAAGCAGAACAATCATCAAAAGAACTAAAGGACTTTTATGGCACATTTAAAAGTCAAGCGGTAGATCGATATATGCAATTTCTGTTTATCACTGGCGTGAGTAAATTTTCAAAAGTTGCATTGTTTTCAGAACTAAATATTCTTGATGATTTAACAAATGATGAACGTGCTGCGAGCCTTGTTGGCTACACTGATCAAGAAATTGACCACTACTTAAATGCGCATATTCATGTATTTGCCAAAAAGCGCAATGAAAATTTTGATGCAACACGTCAATTATTAAAAGAATGGTACAATGGCTACCGATTTACTACCAATAAAGTTACCGTATATAATCCATTTTCACTTCATAATTGCTTAACAAAAAACAGATTCTATAATTTTTGGTTTTCAAGCGGAACACCAAGCTTTTTGATAAAATTTATCCAAAAAAACCCTTTTATTGCTTCTGATATTGAAACAGTCGACGGCTCATTTTTTTCTGAATCAAATTTGGAATCATTTACTATTGATCTCTACTACCAAAAATACAAAACATTACTACTACAAACAGGCTATTTAACATTTACCTCTGATTATGATTCTGAAAAAAATGGTTATATTATTGGGTATCCAAATAGAGAAGTGCGTTATTCCATGACTCAACAGATTATGGAGTATGTTGGCGGCATAACACCAGAGCTGTTTGGTGAATTTGGTAATAGATTTACCAAGGCACTTGCAGCAGATGATTTAGAATTATTTTGTAAGCATGTACAAGATTTTATCAAGCTTGTTCCTCATACTATTCGTGTTCATCGAGAAAAATTTTATCACCAAATGTTTTTTATGATATGCGCTCTTTTTGGAAAACGACCAGTCAGTGAAATAGCAACAGAAGAAGGTTTTATGGATTTACTCCTTGAAGGAACAACTAAGACATTCGTTGTTGAATTTAAAAGAAATAGCACTCCTGAAATTGCATTGGCACAAATTGAAGAGAAACGATATTGGGAGCCATATGCCATTCTTGAATCAAAAAAAATTGTGTTAGCTGGTATAGCGTTTAACAAAACAGAGCATGGCGTAGAGGTTGTTTGCAGAATGAAGGAGTTGGTATAAAAACATACTATAATCTTCTACTTTTTAAATGATATTTGAGTTGAGTTAAAATTACGATACTTATCACCTCAAAATGATAAATGATGATATCCATAATGCATATCTTTGGCAACATGTTTTAGTAACTAGGACTAGAAAGTTTATATAATGAAAAAAATATATTAATTTTTTTAACAACTTTAGTTACATGTGTTTTTATGGTAGATTGTTACAAACTAGATATAACATCAATTTAAACTTGACATGGATGCAATTATGATTTTTTTTAACATCAAAGCATTTTATATTTTATTTTGTATAGTTATGTTGCCATGCGTAGGTGCCGAGTCTGTTGATTTACCAGTGGCAAATCATGATACAAAGTTATACGAAAAAATAAAACGCATCAATTTTGCAAGCGCTTATGAAATGCGTCCTTTTGAATCTCATGGATATGTAATATTTCCATCTTCAATGGGTATTCATTTGCATCAATTGTTAGAAAAAGATGCTGCTTTTCTTAAAGAATTGGTTGATAAAGATGATATAAAAAAACCAAAAAAAGAATTAAAAAAATTATTTGAAGCTATTCATCATTATGATGGTGAGCGTAATGGCCCTTGTCAAGATGAAATAGTTCAAAAGGAATTAGTTAAAAATACATGGCAGGGAATGATTTTTAGGTATCCATCATATCAGCAAGTTGAAAATTTTTTTGGGCCGTCAGCAGCTTTATATGCAAAAGAAATTTTAAAAAAATGGTTAATTGGTGATGAACTATGGCAATTGTTAAATAGTGATGGTTATGAAGCAGTAAAAAAAATATGTGATAATCCGCTATCTATTGATCAAAATAAAATTTTTTTTTCTTATAATTCTGATGAATGCGTATCAGCTCTTGAGCAAAAGCTTAAATACGAATTATTTACAATGGCATATATCAGTTGGAATGAACCTGAAGATGCGGTTTCGCATTTAAGAACAATATTAAAAGCAGGTATTGATATTAATGTTAAAAATAATAAAGGAAAGACAGTATTATCAAAATGTTGTCCTCATAAGAGAAACCATCTATTGTTGTTGCAGCATGGAGCTAATCCTAACGTTAAAGATGATAATGGATGGTGTCCTTTATTATGGATGGCATTGTATTCTGATATTGATCAAATAAAATTATTGCTCACATTTGGCGCGCGATCTGACAGATTTATAATGCAGAAAGTAGTAACGATGCATATGTTGTATCCTCATTTGCGACCAACTATTCAGCAGATATTGGAAACAGTATGTGATGCGCAGATGGTAGATTGTTGTAAATGAATGCCATTTTCTATCTTTTAAAGCGTACCAACGTTTTGACAAAATCGTATTGCCAGTGCTTCCAAAATAACGAGTATTGTGTAATGGTTGGCTTGATTAAAACAAAGCCTTTACAATTCCAAAGACTTTTCATATTTTGCATTGTTGTTACTACCAACGGACCACCATTACCAGCTTTTGATATATAAAGACCCATTATACCTAATGCCATAGCCCAATGTTTGATAGCATGTCCTGTTCCAAGAGCTACAACATTACCGGGTTGCAAATCATCTTCTTTAATGTTTTTCCATTTACTAAGATACGATATCTCTGATATAAATTTATCCTTATCATCATATTTATTTAAGCCAACCTCATAACAAAAATCAAAGCATTGTCTGCTCTCGTCTTCACTGTCATACAATAAATAAGCAAGAAGTCTTTTTTTTATTTGTGAGGGAAGATATGCGGCCTGTCCATCATCATCGTAATTCTGTCTTATTGATATAGTTAATAGTTCATCTCCTACCAAAAAACGTACTTCCTTAAGACAGCTTAATGGAAAAGTAGATACGCACCCTTTATCCAAAAGATTTAATAATTCTTGTGTATTATTATAACGAAAACTTTGTATCGCCCCTGATGTTACAGCATCTGATCGCAATTGAATTCCCTTCTTACAACAACGCAATCCAAATAACCATGTAAAAAAAGTATCACAAATCAAGTTAGAAGTAGTACACCGCATTTCACATTTTTCATCTAAATAAATTGTCATTATAACATTACGATATGTTATTGGGCTAAAAATATAATTTGCAATACCGCTTCTTTTTCCTATGGCAGGATCAATTTTTGCATGCTCATTACATTGCCAAAAATCTTTTAATGATTGCAGATTACTTACATACAACATCTCTCCTAGCAATTTAGCAAGATACATGTCATCAGCTAAAAAAATGACAAATTTTTTAAATTTTAAGCTGCCTGAATTATTATGATCATTCAATTGCTTTACTTGATAGAGACCAATAACATCTCCTGATTTTAAGTTTTTCACAGGAATCGCACAATCTATATAATTCATTAATGATTCATCTTCATTAACTTGTTCGCCAGGTAGCGAACGCTCAAACGCTACTTCTTGGCATAAATCAAAAGAATTTCGATGATTTTCTGTAATATCATATGATAAATAACGCAATAACCGTTTTGTTATGTGGCGCGACATATTAATGCGTTCTTGTATGCCTCTCTCAGATTCTGATACTATAACAAGACTCTCACGCCCATTAAGATAAACCTTTTTATGCCAACTAAGAGGATAACCGCGTATTTCTTTTGTTTCTAGGGCTTGCATTATTGTTTCTGGCGTGTAAGTAATTCCATTTGAGCCTTGCGCTGTTTTAGAAAGACCAGAAATCAACTCTATTTTATTCTTTTCACAACAAAAACCGAATAAAGTCGCCGTTATATTACCATACACAGTCGGTCGATCTCCGAAACCAGTAAATGAATATGTCGAAAACGGAAATAATCTCAGAGTAATCTGACCTTCTACTTTTTCCTCTTGCATACAATGCACATCAAAAAAAATACAACTCACAACAATTGCCATGTACATCATACATATCATCTTTTTTTTCATATCATTGATTCCAAATCATGCATTTTTAATTTTTTCCGTACGTCTTAATAATTGTTGCAATACCCCTCCAAATCCCATTCCGTACAAAGTGAGGAAAAGTCTTCCATATACGCGATAAATGATGATATCCATAATGCATATCTTTGGCAACATGTTTTAGTAACAGCGCCGAATTATTAATCGCCTTATCTGGCTTTTGTAACAAATACCATTTATGCAATCTATGCAAAAGCCATAATTGGGCAAAAGTAAAATCATCGTATCGCTGCCAAATGCACGCTGTTTTGCCATACATGGTAAGCATTTGCATTCCATCCTGACTACAATGCACTGCATAGTTCATAAATAAATCTACTTGACCAAAACAATTCATTTTCGCTTTTCGTTCTCCGGTAGACATATCCCAAATAGACCCCACATTTTCTTTTGAAAGAATAATTAACTCCGTTTCGTCTTTATTCAATCTGGCATAACAACAAGGCCAACCAACATTCATTCTTTTTACATTATCATCTCTGACAATATCCCATACATATACATCGCCATGACGCAATATCGTTACTAACTGCGTCTCATTTTGGGTCAAAAATAAATCAATTATGGAGGTATAATGGTGTTTAAATTGTTTTATTAATATCCCAGTTTTTGCATCCCATACCATTACATAGCTATGATGGACACTTTTGCTTTCTGTAAATAATAGCGTCTCTGCTTTATTTAAAAATGCATTGAATGTACAGCATTTAGGTTTTACTGATAATAATAAATCATGTGTCTTGCAATCCCATACAGCAACAACACCATCATAAGAACCTGTTACCAATTTTGTACCATCATTATTAAAAAATACGGAGTTAATATCGCTTTCATGTTCAAGAATATGTATTTGTTTAAAAGGTTGGCCCGTAACATCCCATAAATAAACTCCTCTTTCTGTTCCTAAAGCTAGTAAAGCCCCTTCTTTGTTGCATGCCAAGCAACGAATATAACAAGGCTCATCATTGGCTTTCAGGCATTGTATTGGGATTAACAGAGTTATATCTTCTGCTCTTTCATTCTTATCTACACCATCTTCACTACCTATGTATACGGTCTTGCCATAATTGGCTTCGATAAAAACCTTTGTCTTGTTATTGTCAAAATGTATAGCAGAAATATATCCCATATTACCTTTAGTGCGATCTAACATCGTTTTTGACGCAATATCCCACATATAGAGCTTTTTTTTTGTTGCAGACAATATAGCCATTTCATCACAGTTGAATTGTGCTTCAACAACCGGCAAATCATGTTTAAATTTACATTTTTCATACCACATCTGTTTA
Organism: uncultured Pseudomonadota bacterium; assembly: GCA_964433525.1. Classification (GTDB taxonomy): domain Bacteria; phylum Babelota; class Babeliae; order Babelales; family Vermiphilaceae; genus SOIL31. The sequence continues at coordinate 58,272 of CAYSQT010000006.1, read as the reverse complement.
TTACCCAAACAATGGGACTTAACAACATTTAATACTTCTGAAGGTAATGGGTAAGGCTTAATCAGATCAGTGCTTTTAAGTTGTTTGTTTAGTGGCTTACCACGCTCACGCAAATCCATTGCTTTACTACACCCTCCGATGATTATAGAAAACAACAATAGAAAAATATTCTTTTGATCCATTACCACATTCCTTTTTACTCTATCTTTATAATTTTTTTAAGCTGCTGCACGTATTCAGCAAACGCCTCTTTTCCTTTTTCTGTCACATAATATGTAGTACATGGCTTACTATTAACAAATGCTTTCTCCATTTTTACATATTCATTTTCAAGCAACTCCCGCATATGCGTTGTCATATGCCCATCAGACAGACCAAATTCTTGTTTTATGTGCGTATATAGCGCATGGCCATGGGCTATTAAATATGCCATAATGCGCGTACGTATCGGCTGATGAAGTATACGGTTTAATTCTTCCATTATAAGCTCCTGCAGTAGAAAAAACATCATCTTTTTTAGTCACTATTAAAAAAATAGTACTATTTCTATATAAAAGGCAATGGTTGACAATTATTCCAAATAGGATAGAATAACAATAAGAGAACAATGGTACATTACATTAATAAGGATATATTATGAAAAAAATAATTTTTTTATCTGCCATAGTATCAATCGCACTTATCTCAAATATAAACGCAAATAGAATACAAGATGCTGTACAACAATTGCGTGATGAAATAATTCCAATTCATACACCGGTTTTCGCAGAAGCAGATGCATTGATAGAGAAGTTGACTCCTCACAGAGGGTTGCTATGGATTTATACTGATACACAACAAGACATTATAAGAAGAGATCCCCAAACACTGAAGCTTTTATGTTCTTTTTACTCTCTGAATGCTCAAGCACTTGGAATAAGTTACTGTCATAAGTGTATCAATAAAGTACAAAATCCTACTGCTAACACACTCAAAGATTGCCATGAACAGTGGTTAAAAAGCGATAAAAACAAATCAGTATTAGATCATATTGGTGCGTTAGAAACATATTTATCTGATAGCGATAGTTCATGGTTTTTATCATATTACCCTAATCCTGATGGTGACCATCGTGAGCTGAAAAAAGCATTTCATGAAGGTAATCATGAACTTGAAAAAAGCATTAGAAAAATCATTGAAGAACAATCACAACAAGAGTAACTTCCAAGAAAATTATTTCATGTCACTAAAAAACACACTCTTATCAATTATGTTGTTCAGCTGCGCAATAGTTATTGCGCAGCAACAATCAAAAAGCATTATAGAAACGTTAAAAGAAAAAGAAAAAATGATCGACGCAGAAGCACACCGTTTTATACTGTTTGTATTTTTTTTCGCAGCAGCGACTTTACGCCCTATCGTATATGGCATATGGCAAATATAGAAATGCACATGCTTCAACAATTAAGACAATGCATGGAAAATAACAATACAGATAATATTGAGGGGCTATTTTAATGTTACAATTGTCACATACTTGATATGACAACTGCGCTCGACAAGAAAATAAAAAAGCATGCTGAAAAAATAAAAGCAATGCCTGCACCCAAAACATGGCAGGAATGGATAGATATGAACAAACGAATAAGCAGATACGAAAGTAAAGAAGATAGCATAAAAGATGGTATGGAGCACGTACAACAAATAATGAGAAATATATTGTCTGATCATACAAATTAAAGTTAAAAATAAAAATAAAAATCACTGGTTTGGAACAAACCCCCAACGGGAAACCTATTCCAAACCAATGAAATTACGCAAATTTTTTACAATAATCAGGACTATGCCTACTGAGCTTCTTCTGCTGCCATAGCATTAACACTCTCAGCAGCTTTCACCTCTCTCTCCCGCTTCATTCTTCTCATTTCTCTCTCCCTTCTTATCCGAGCAATTTTTGCGACTCTACTTATCTCAGGTTTAGGTACCGATCTCTTTTTAAAAAGATCTATCACAAGGCTCCTTAACTGAAGATCTTGATAACAGGAATCCACATCCTTTTCTAACGATTTAATCAATTGATCCTCATTTCCAGAAAGATTTATACCACTATCAATACGCGATTTAAGCTCAGCTATTTCATCTTTAAGATTCCAATATTTCAACTGAAGTCCCAAAAAGAGTTTTTCCTTTTCTAGTTGATCCACTTCCTTGTATAGCTTCGATAATCCTCCTACCGAATACACAAGACGTTGCGGTGCATTCTTTTTTACTTCAGCAAGCTGCTTATCGATTGCTTCTATTTTCAATGTAATTTCTTCTCGTGGAAGAATCGTTACTGGTGGAAGATCTATTTTATTTGCATCCTCTTTTACCATAGAGCTAACATTAAAACCAAGAGAATCTGCTAAAGCAGCAAATAAAGCCTTTTGTTTTTCTATACTGAGCCTACTAACTAATGAACTTGCCCATCCACTTAATGTTCCAGTTACCGCACCCACAGAACCCGAAATAGCATTACGCGCTCTTTGAGATGCCGAACTGGCCAAAGAAGAAAAATAATTCCAATAACCCCCAGAATCCTCCGAACAAAAGCTCATTGGTGAAAATAATAAAGTGAATACTGCTAATATCACTAAAAAATTGCCTTTTCTTTTCATTACAACTCCCTAAAATAAATTCAACTTTGTTAATTCTAATTGTAAGCAAACAAGGAAAACAAAAGATAGGGATTGGTTGTTTTTTTACAAAATATTCTCTTTTTACAAATGCCTTTTCCATTTTTACATATTCATATTCCAAAAGCTCCCGCATATGTGTTGTCATATGCCCATCAGGCAGACCAAATTCTTGTTTTATGTGCGTATATAGCGCATGGCCATGGGCTATCAAATATGCCATAATGCGCGTCCGTATCGGCTGATGAAGTATGCGGCTTAATTCTTCCCTTTTTAGTCGCTATCAAAAAAATAGTACTATTTTTATACAAAAGGCAACGGTTGACAATTATTTCAAATAGGATAAAATGATCAATGAAATGGTATTAATTCATAATTGTTAGGAGAATACAATGATTACTAAAAAAACTCTTTTTTCCATAGTGCTCATCGCAAATATAACGAGTAGTATACTTTCAGATGACCTGCAACAGCCTAAAAAATTTGATAATGGTGGATATACTCATCTTGCAGGTTTTAACTCTTTTGCTAGATATACAATTTCTAATATGTTATCTGGTAATTATCCGACATTTCCACAAACTAAAATTATCAAATTTGACCCTGAAACTGGAACATATACAGAAAAGGGTATATTAAAAGATCATGTAGAAAGACGAAATACTCCTATTTATAAGGAAATGAGTCAATTGTTAGATGAAAACAATGCTATACATTGTCCTTGTATCGAACAAAGATTCAATAAAGAAAATGATGAACTTGAAACAGTTGGTGCTATCATATATGGTACTCGTAATACAGCGCATTGCGAAACAGTTCGTCAAATATTAGAGGACTTTCAAAGACAAGAAAACATGAAAAAATACAATAACAATAAAAGTAAAAAAAGACTAAGGGATCTCTTCACAAAGTAATCACTTATTTTCAAAAAACAAAAAGTATACAAAGAAATTCTATGTCACTTAAAACAGCATTCCTATCAATTATTTTGTTCAGCTGCGCAATAGTTATTGCGCAGCAACAACCAAAAAGCATTATAGAAATGTTAAAAAAAAACGGAATCCAAATATTATTTAATTTCTGGATGATATTTTTCAAGCCATTCTTTAAACTTTTCACAAGATGGCTTCTTGCCTCTTCCTGAATAATACTTCGCGCGATATGCAATTATTGCACCATTACCACCTTTAGTGATATTAGGACAAAAAATACAACCGATACCTACTCCACGTTTTAACCGATCATCTTGCTTTGATATAAATATATCACCTAATGTATCACCATCTCTATCATCCCAAGAAAAATAATATTTTCCCAAAGAAATAGGAATTGCATCCCGAGAATATCTTGTCTCTCCATGAAACCAAGCCATTAATGTTTCTTTAGGAAGTACCATCTTCTTTTTATGTACAACCTCAACCTCAAAACATACTTCTCGAAAATCCGCCTTACTATCCATATTATCATTTATAGGAAATATTCTGTTAACCGTAAAAAAATCTGAAGGCTCATCTTCAACTTCTGCAGGTAGCACAATAAACGAGTACATCAACAGAATTGAAAAAGCAAAACCCAATTTTTCTATCTTCATAATAGTCCTTTTTAGAACTTCCACATTACTGTAGTTTCAAAATCAGTCGAAAAGCATTATTTTTGTGTTGCTGCTCCAACACACCCTCCAATTATTTTAAAAAATATCTGCCATTGAAATTATGTAATGAAATATAACGCTACCTAATCGGATAAGCTCCACATTTATGCTATTTCAAGCGGACAATAGTCATCATTTAATTGCCCACAGTTAAATGGACAACCGTTATTTCGATCTTTAATGCATGTGTAACATGCTGAGCATAAAAAACTTCCTCGATGCATATTGCTACATGGAATATCGCCCATGATTGCATAATTTTCATAACAAACACAACATTCTTGCTTGTCATAAGCTTCTTGTAATATTTCTTGAACATTGCGGCTGTTGCAGCATTGCGATAGCATTTTTTTTGTAACTAATGCACCATTTTGCAATAACAGTAGAAGCATTGGCAAGTCTTCTTTTTCTGGAAAGCCAAGTCGGATAAGCGTATTCAATTTTTTTATAGTTCTACCTAAAATAGGCTCTTTACTGTTATCCGTTATATTTATTCTTGCCCCTTTTTTCAATAAAAGAGAGGCCCAATATGTTCCAGAGCAAAAATGTGTCGCTATTTTAAATAATAGCGTTTTTCCTTTTTGAATTCTTCTATAATGAACATCACATTCTTTATTTAAAAAATGTACTACTTTTTTGCGCAAAGGATCATGCTTAGGTATACGGCCCAATTTTGCTCCTAATCCTTTATATAATATTTCTATGCATGCACTATTTTTGTCCCTTTTTGCCAATCCCAGGGGCGTCAAACCAACTTTATTCTTTTTTGTAAAATCGATAATTGGATTAAATGCATCAGTTACCATGAAATTAAGTAATGTCGTATTATTTGCAAGTACAGCTCGGTGTAATAGATTATTGCCTTTTGAATCAACAAAATTAATATCGTCTATTCTGTTCAATAAATATGAAGATGCAATGATATTGTCACAAAGATGATTAATCATATATTTACATAATTTATTTCTTATTTTTGTATCATACGATACTGCAAAGGGATATGCTATAATGTGTGCTGTAAAGCTGCAATCGTCTTTGTTCTCCAGTTGTTGATATGATTGTATACAAACTGAAGAGAGACACTTTTTAGCATACTGTATCGCATTTTTTCCAACAAGTTGTTCAAGATCTTTAAATGAACAATTTTTAAGGCAACACCCATAAGAATTTATTATAATTCCGTCTGATAAAAGAGGAATGTTTTTTGTGCGCTGTTGACGTTCTTCGCATTGTTTAATAAACATAAAAAATTTTGCTAAGCAATTTAAAGGAGCTCTGCGAAAGATAGAAAAAAAAGCAAGACTTTCAATACCTTTAAGCTTGCATGCCTTATGTTTTAACAACCTGATAGGAGAAATTTTACCTAAGGCAGGAATAAAAAAAATACCTACTTTTTCAAAACACTGAATTATTTCACTATTGTATGTAAATACTGCTACATCAAAGGGCGTTTGTCCTTCATTATTTCTTTTGTTTATATCAACACCATTTCTTAACAAAATGGAAATTAATTTTGGAGTAAGATTGTTGTTAGTTTGTATAATTCTATGCAACAGACTATTACCCGAAGCATCAACATTATTAACATCGGCACCATGGCGAATTAAATAGTCTAAATGACTATCGTAAAATCCTGATCCACGTAAACAAGCACAATCTAAAGGTGTTAGCCCTTTGCTACTTTTTTGATCTATCTGTGCACCATATTTTACTAATAACTTTGCCCATTCTCTATTAGGAGCTAAATGCAATAGATTTACTGTATCATCAGAACAATGCTCTATTAGTGATGTATTTACTGCACAAGGATTAAGAGTAAGCATTTCTTTTGCTAATGCAATATTATCCAGAACCATGGCACTATATAATGCTCCTGTTGCCATTGTTTCTGCTAACAATGCTTCACTATCACAATTTAAAGAAACAGTTATAGAACGTTCTTTAGTTTCCATGCCAACAAGACAAAAGCTGTACATTAAACTAAAAATATAAAGGGTATATTTCATAAAGACTTCCTTTTTATGCACATAGCGTATCTCGTTGTTGCATATCCTCGCTACATATTGGGCACCTGTTATTTTGCTTTTGAACAGAACGATAACATTCGTTACATATAAAAGTACTTTTGTGTGTATTGATGCATGGAATATCTTTAACACAATACTTTAAACACATATGACAGTGTGGTTTATTGTGAGCATGATTAGGATTTTTAATGGCCTCTTGTAGCATAGATTCAATTTCTTTATTATTTGTTACAGTTTCTTCACTGTCGTCAGAATATTCATCTCCTAAATACACGCCATATTCCGGATGAACCGGAAAACCATTTTCTATCAACTCTTTTATTAATGCAATCTTATGTCCTGCAATTGGATTGCATAGTGGGCTATTCATATAACTAATCGGATAAAAACAATTGACAGTTGCTCCTGCTTTTAATAACAAATGTACTATTTTTTCATTATTCCCTAATATTGCCAAACATAAAGGAGTCTGACCCTTACAATTACGCTCATCAAGCTTAGCCCCCGCACGAATTAAAAGACGTACAAAGCGTTTATCATCACTTTTTTTAGTACCAAATGCTTTGTAATTTGCTGCTGCAATATGAAGCGGCGTATTTCCAGCCCTATCTGCTTCATTAATATCAACTTTTAACTGTACTATGCGATTTGCTTCATCATAATTACCATGAAAAATCGCATGCATAAACTCTTTAAAAAGTCCTTTTTTTAAAGCATTTACACAAAGTAAATTCCTGTTGAACGGTGAAGTCTTGAGTGCATTAGGATTAAACCGACTACAAAACTTTACCTCTGAACGATTCCTTGCAATATCTGCTGAGTAATCCTCAAATAAGAATGATATAACATCATCATTTTCATGCTTAAATGCATATTCAATAATATTTTTACCACACCATGTAAAATTATCCATGGAACCTTGCCATAAATGAGTGGTTGCACCTGTTTTTGTATATATTAAATCAAAACGTCTTTTTGCTTTTGTTGCTTCATATAGTTTTTGTATCGCTAACAATGAATGAACATAATTCATATGTTTTTTTCCAAATAATTCATCAAAGTTTTTGTATGTTGGGTCATACATGATAAGACGTCCATGCCTACAAACAATTTTTGACTTTTTTTCATAATAATACCCCTCCCCAACACGATCAAAAATCATCTTCAACTGTTGCATAGCTTGTTTAAATTTTTGTTTGTGCTTTTGTGTTGCTCTAGGCATATTACTTTTTGTTTGCAAATTTTTAAGCAGAGCTGCATTGTCTTGTAATAAAAATAGAGGATTATATTTCTCATGAGGATTCATAAGCGAAAATACATGCATATATCGCACAGCAAGCACAGGAATAACATGTTTTTCAAATTGATATAATTCTTGGCTACTCGCATGACCAATGAATTGTGCAATTGTTTCAACAGGATCACTATCTTTTGGTAACAATGTTATAAAAAAACACAACAAGTCCTTACGGTCTTCTTCAGAGGATATCCCCTTTTCCAAAACGTATGATAGTGCCGTTTTACCAAAAGAATCTTTATGATTTGCCTGTAAACATGCACTACAATCTGCAATAGTAAAGACTATATTACTATCATTGTTGATTGTGTGTGTTATGAGTGGTGTTTGTCCCCTTTTTTTAGTTGCAGCATTTACATCAGCACCATGACTGACAAGCAACTTGGCAATTTCCATGTTAGCGGCTACATGCAAAGGTGTACCATAATCAAAAAAGAAATCTTGTTTATTTACATCAATCTCTTTTTGTTTTAATAATAGCTCAACAATATGCGTGTGCCCATATTTTGATGCATAAAACAGTGGTGTCGCTACGCTCGTTTCTTGATCTGTTTCAACCCGACCGCGTCTGTTCAAAAAACAATGCGGTAAAGATAGTTCTTGTTGAACCTGTTTCAGATCACCTGCAATGCATGCCATGTGAAGACATGTTGCTGGTTGTTTTTGGGCAATAAATTGTTGCTCATATTTTTTATGCGCAACAATGGAATTGTTATGCATACTACAACAACTATAATTCACACTTAAGACTACGCTAAGAATAACAAAGAATTGTTTTTTTATAGACATCATCTTAATCTTCACAATATCTCTCCTTTTAGATTCACAACACAAAATCATCAAACCTTTAAAAAACAGATTGCACGGCTGAATGCTATTTATTATACGGATGAAAATTCTCTAAAAACTGAATTCCTTTATACATCATAAAACCGTAACCAACAATGACCACCAGAAATGCTGCTCTGCCTACAAAATAAAGCGCTTTCTCAGCTACAGTCTTTCTATCGCAAAACAATTTCCACGCACTTACACGCGCAATAGATGGAACGAGCAGAACATAGTGACTGCCCTTTGTAAGATCGCGATGTGTAATAATATTTTGTAAAATATCTTCAACAGCGATTGTTTCATTACCTGCTGTAAATGTTGAGACAATAGGTTTTTTAAAATCTGCAGGTAAAATAATAAAGCTATCTACTGGAGACATTTCAATATGTTTTATGTGGTCTTTCAAAGAATCGTTTTCTCGCAAAAACTGGAATAGCTCTTTATATGATTCGTTTTTTGCTGTCACATTGATAACCGCATCCGATCCAAATGTTTTGTTATCATAATTATATTGATGTGATCGAACAGGCAAATATCTTTTTGCTAATGAATTATATCCCAACGTAATAATAGATAAATGCTTAGCTTCTTCCATAACCTGCATGCCATGCAAAAAAACAGTATTTGCTGCCACAATAACAATAACTAGCTTACTCAAGGAACAAAAATAATAGTTCATAATCATTAACAAATTCATGATGCTCCTATAAAAAAAATGATGAGTCATTTCTTCATTTTCACAATAATCTTTTTACATTATTATAGCAAAAAACTAGGGTGTTCACATAACTTATTTTAATATCTGCGTTCCAGTAGAAAGAACATGAGCATCAATCACGCCCATCATTTTAAACCGATTTGGATGAGCTAATAATAACACATTTTCATTAATAAAGACGTAATAATTAGCATACATAACTGCAAGCAATAATGCTCCCACACCAACCAGAAGAGGCTTTCGATAATTATACAAAAATTGCTTACAACGCAACCCTTGAATGTGTATCCATCGTTGTAATGCAACATATTGAGAGGTAATTTTTTTGTACGGCAAAACGATACGTATCTTACTGAGCAATTTTTTTATCGAATCAGGCATATCATCATTGTAAATCGCTGATTCTTCTTTATCCAATTGCACGACCGCATTACGATGTTGCAAAATTTTATACAGCAATGCAATTCCGGTACTTTTTTGCTCAGCAGAGAACTTTTCATCTGATTTTTGGATGTCAAAATAACGAAGCGCTTGTACCATATGCTCGTCGTACCATCGTAAACATTGTGTGTGCGTAAACCAACCCGAATTATCCGTTATAATTGCTTGGCCATCATTGGACGAAACAATAGGTTTACTGTAAACCCTTATCTCACTTTCACTCCACCCATTCCCTGTTGTAGGGCAAACAAACGCATACTGATCACCTGCATAATGCGAACTACCCAATCTACCTTGATAAATATTTTGATAACAGTAACTACATTGTAAAACCAACAACGAATCATCATGATTCCAATGCAAATGACTCACATCACTTAAACACGTCCTGTTGACACTCCATTCATATTTTTCCAAATCATGGTTACCTTGTAATTCTTTAGTAATTTCTGCAACAGAAAGATCTTTTTCTGTGATAGCACATAAATATACTTTAGCTGTGCTGTAAACCTCATCATAATGATCAGTATTTTCTAATACAGGTTGCGTAACAACACACAGTACTGTTCCTTGGTTATTTAATGATAATTTTTTAATCGAATATTCATTATCATTCAATATTTGTAACACATCCTGAGAAAGAGCCTCGTGTCTTACATTATCAACATCATTATCAACATCATTAATTGTTATAAAAAATAATGCTTTATGTGTTGCGACAGCTAATTTTGTGCCTTCTTTATTACTGGTTATCGCAATAACTTTTTGCTCCTCTGAACCGCACAACGTAACAATATTTATCTCTTTCTTTGTTACCAAATCTGTTGATCGTACTACAATATTCACATCACCATAACATGCAGCACTATAGAAACAATTTTTTCCAAAACAACAAACACTACTGCTACTTTGACTATCAGCTACATGCGTTACATCAGGCGATACATTCTCTTGCTGAGCGCGCAAATCAACTAAATCATAAATATGTTCCCATTTACCATGTTCTTTGTAGACACTATAATATGTTAACGCCCACAGACCATCAGGATGAATTATCGTATCCTGCAACCAATAACCATTACGGCTTCTTCGTACATCAGCCTTATTTTTCAGGTTTCCATCTTTTTTTACTAACAACTGTGTAAATCGCGGCACTCCTTTCACTATCATGCCAAAAGGCAGAGAGTACCCACCATATACTTGCAACTGATCATTAAAAAATAATAATTTTTCTACCGAATGTTGTTTTCTGTTATTATCTATTTTCTGCTTGTTATCAATAAGTTTATCGCTATGTGATTTTAGAAGTTGAATATCAAGTCGTTTATTTTTCATCAATAAAGATGCCAAAGAACATTGCCAATCTGTGCTCAACAACTTCCAATCGACCCATTGCAATTTCTGCTGAGCAAATTGTTGATACAAGGCGTTTTTTAGATTGGAAATTGGTACATTCATCTGAAAAAAACTGTGATACTGTGCCAATGAAATTAATTCATCTTTGCTCAACTGACTACAGTCAAAATCATGTTGATAAGCTCGAGCAAAACCGTCAACATCTTCTTGGGCAACTAAAGACCCATCTGCAAACTTTAAAGGATTTTTCAACCAATCTGACTGTCCCTGTTGTTCCAACATGCTTAACAACCCACTGTGTTCTTTAATTATATGGGGCACAACAAATTCCTTGCTGTGCCCCATTTCCATGCCAAAAAAAATATGGGTTGAAAAAAGCATTATTAATAAAAACCTCATGGTGCTTTTTTCACTTTCTGATTACTATTTTTTATATCTTTCAACATTGTAGCAAAAAAATAAATTCTGTCGCTTACTTAAGAAAACAGACAGCCAAGATATTCATACCACGGAACATCTGCTCCATGCTCAATTAATAACCTACGTATCTCGCCTGATTTAGCATAATCAAGCGGAGTACAGTTCAAATCATTTGTTTGGTTGACATCAGCGCCACAATCAATCAGCACCTTAACAAGCTCAAAACTTTTAGGATCTTTAACAACTTTATGCAATAATGTATTGCCCTTTTGACCCTTCACATTCACATTTGCACCAACCTTTTTAAGCAATTTCATCATTTCAATATCATTATGCGTAGCAGCCCAACAAAAATAGGTCTTTTTACCGTACCCACCTGTGGGAAACAAAGAATTAAGACACATCTTATTTTTAACACAAATCTTAAGAACTTGACGCTTATCCCTTTTCATTGCCGTTGCAATACGGCACCTTGCTGAAGCAACGTCAGGATTTTTGTATCGAAAATTTCCCCGGTATACAAGCATTGTGTAATCGCAGCACGTCTCAATGTCATTTAAAAACATAGAAGTACGACCTATAAACCGGCATACCTCCTCGCGCTCTTTTTTCTGTGTATCATTTTCTTGACTAATAAGCAGCTTAATCATTTCTCTATTTTTTTGTTGTGAAAAATGCATCAAACCCGCATGATAGGTATTTTCAGGCAATAAACTGCATTTTTCTGGACTTCTTAAAAGAAAACTATGCACGGGATTTTCTTCAAAGCCATACATGTTGCACAATGATGTGCATGTTTGAAAAACAGCATTCGCCGAACATAAATCAACGTATGGCACCACAACTTCTTTATATATCAAGGGGTAACTCAACAGAATCCATACTAAAAATAGGTACAACAAAAGAAATGCTCATTACCACAACAAGTAATTGTCGAAGCATCATATAGATATCCTTATAGAAAAAATAGTAACGATACTATATATAGTATAATATACCTATTATTGATTATCAAATTCTGACTGTCATTAATGCGCGTAAAACAAAGCTATTGTACAGTATTGCAGCCAAAGCACCAATAAGGTATGCTAAAATAACTATGAAAAACCTATTAAATCAAATCGAAATTATTACCAAAGAACGAAATGAAGCCCTTACAACCATATCAACGGAAAAGGATATCGAGCACGTACACACTACTTTTTTAGGAAGAAAAGGAATAGTAACTACTTTAATGGATGCTCTTAAGCTTCTTCCTCTTGAGGACAAAAAAGTATGTGGGCCACTCATTAGCCAATTTAAAACAGAAACACAAAAACTTCTTGACGACTTACTGTTAAACATTCAACAGCAAAACATAAATCATAAACAAGCTCATGAAAAATATTTTGACGTATCAGCATATAAACATTCGGAACTTCAAGGCTCTACTCATATTTACACAAAAATAATCAACGACTTAGAAGATGTTTTTATCTCCATGGGATACGACATTATTGATGGGCCAGAAGTTGAAAATGAATACCATAATTTTGAATCTCTCAATATTCCTGCAGATCACCCAGCACGCGAAGAAGAAGACTCTTTTTTTCTTAAAAAACCTGGTCTTCTTTTGCGTACGCAAACATCCTCAGTACAAGCACGCGCAATGCGTCATTCAAAGCCGCCTATTGCTTTTTTCTCCCCAGGAAGGGTTTATCGCAGAGAAGCAACTGATCAAACACATGATTATTTATTCACTCAAGCAGAAGGTCTGTTAATCGACAAAAATATCTCCGTCAGCAATTTAATTGCCACCGCACGTACTTTTTTACAAAAAATATTTGAAAGTGATACACTCAATATTCGAGTGCGTCCCGGCTATTTCCCTTTTGTTGAACCAGGACTAGAAATTGATGCTTCATGCCCTTTTTGTAAAAATGGTTGTTCTGTTTGCAAACGCACTAGTTGGATTGAACTGTTAGGAAGTGGCATGGTACACCCGAATGTACTCAAAGCTGGTAATATAAATCCGCAAGAATATTCTGGATTTGCATTTGGCATGGGAATAGAACGGATTGCTATGATAAAATATGGCATTAATGACATTAGATTATTTCATTCAAGCAAAATAAAGTTTTTGGATCAATTTTAAATAAAATGATTTGTATGAATATAACAAAAGCTATTATTCCCGCTGCAGGCCTTGGAACCAGATTTTTACCTTTTACCAAATCGGTGCCAAAAGAATTACTGCCTATCATGGAAACACCCGCCATACAATTTATTGTAGAAGAGGGTTTGAAGTCTGGTATCACAGAGTTTGAAATTATCGCCAACCAAACCAAACATGCCATAGCCGAATATTTTTCAAAAAATGCTGTACTTGAGCACCACTTACAAGAAACAAATAAATTATCTTATCTAACGTCTATCAACAACGTCATATCGCAATCGATATTTAATTATATTCCACAACCAGAACCTCTTGGGCTCGGTCACGCCATTTTAATGGCAAAAAATAGCATACATAATGAATATTTTGGTATTTTACTCCCCGATGAAATCATGATGGGTAAAACAGCTGCGCTTGCACAACTTATTGCTGTTACTCAACAATACAACACATCCGTTATTGCAGTACAAGAAGTACCACATGAAAGTGTCTCTTCATATGGTATTGTTGCCATAAAAAAGCAATTGAATGATAATCTTTTTGATATTGCAGATCTTATTGAAAAACCTGCTACTCATGAAGCACCATCAAATCTTGCAATTATAGGACGATATATTCTTTCTTCTCATATCTTTAATGCACTGGAACAAGTCAAACCTGGTTCTGGAAATGAAATTCAACTGACTGATGGTATAGAACAGATGATGCATAATGGCGAAAAGGTACTTGCTTATAAAGTAGATACCGTTCGTCATGACATTGGTAATCCTGTTGGATGGCTCCAGGCAAACATTTATTATGGCTTGTCACACGAATCCACCAAATCACCATTAAAAAACTATATCCAACAACAATCTAATTTAAAATAGCTTCTAATACATATAAATTTTTCTTTTTGCTTTGCGTTTATTGCAATTAGAAACAAAGCCGTGTTATTGTTAGGGTAGATATTAATATAAGGATACTACTATGAATAAATACTTTTTCTTGGTTTACATATCTCTTTTATGCACAGCAACACAAAATTTTTCATGTCCCTGCAATTCATCAACTCAGAGCGAACAACCTTTTTTTGAACAAAATGAAACACCATCACAAGAACACGTTGATGAAATTGAAGAGGAATAACAATCATGAAAAAAATAATGCTTTTGTGTACTATCTTTTTTTCATCATCATCTTTGATGGCTTTGCGTGGTGTGTGTTTTACCTACGGACGAGACCCACGTTCACCGTCTCCTTATAATTACCAAGAAAAATATTTTGTCGATTGCGATTGCAACTGCTCTGACACCATGGAACAATGCAAAGAATGTGGACATTATCATGATACTGCAAAACAGATTGTTGTTTCACAGAATGATCAACCAGTTAAGCGCAATACTATTACTACACCACCAACGCAACAAGAAGCTCTTGCCTATTTATCAGCAAAAATAAAGAGCGTTTTGGAGAAGTAAAAATCATTATAACAATAACTCTTTTTCAGGGCGGTTTAGGTTCATCAAAATAGATCAAATCCTTCCATTGAATCGAACTCATCTGATTGATTCTCTGAAATAATTTTAACAGCATCAACCCATCCATTTTTTGTAGCTTGCTCAAGAATGTAACCTGGGGCATTATGTAACCATTCTGGTTTGTGCTCAATAAAAAACTGCAACGCACCTCGTTGGTTATCCATACATGCAACTTCTGCTGGCGTACTACCAAATGAATCTTTACGGTCATGCGCATCTATGTCTATCGCAGGATGTTGAAATAACAGCTGCGTAATCAGGTAGCTGGACGCATAATGAAGAGGCTTATAATGATCCTGATCAGATTGATTTATAAGATCTTTAATACATGGATGTTTTAACAACAATTCTACCACTGCTGTATGTCCAAGTTCTGCCGCTATGTGTAAAATATTCAACCTATTATCACAAGATCCTGCAGTGATTTCATTCTCTTGATTTGCACAATACTCTTTTAAATAATCAATATCTCCATAATATGCTGCAACAAGATAACGTGGTACAGAAAAGAAACATGGTTGTTGCTTATAAAACGAATCCTTGTACGCAGCTAACACTGTTATCGATTGCTCTCCAAGCAGAAGATGATCCATCGTATGCATAACTACATTTTTACAAAGCTTATCTCTTGCTGTAGGTAATCGGTTGTATAGCGCAAATTCAATCGCATATCTTTTTTGATTTTCACTCAACACAAGAGAATCACAAAGATAAAGCGCAGGATTATTTCTTGAGCTTATATCTCTTAATGCTATGCACACCGATCTGACTTCATTTTTTTCTTTGGTCTCAAGTTGTGCAACAATACTTGTCCATAGGTCGCGATACTCTACAACATCAAGCTGCTGCATGCTCACAATCATAACGGTTGTATTTAAAAAAATGAAAAAGAATAATGCTTTCATGATGCTCCTTTTTGATGTATATGATAATTCACTGTAGTATATCCAAAAAAAATCACTGCATCAAAAAAGAAATCGCAGAATCTATATTCAATGATAATGAATCAATCTTATTATTGATCAAAAAATCAGCAATTTCAGGATAATCAGAAGGAGCTTGTCCACAAATGCCAATGTAACGCCCTTTTTTATGCGCACCCTCAATTGCCATGCGCATCATAACTTTAACCGCCTCATCACGTTCATCAAAAAGCTGTGACAAAAGAGAAGAATCTCTGTCAACACCAAGAACCAATTGTGTCAAATCATTAGAACCTATTGAAAAATCATCAAATAATTCACTAAATTGCTCAATCAACAATACATTTGAAGGGACTTCACACATCATAACATAGTGCAAATCATTTTTTCCTCTGACAAGGCCATTGTCATTCATCATTTCAATCACTTTTTTTGCTTCTTGAATGGTTCGAACAAAAGGAATCATCACTTTAATATTAGTCAAACCCATTGTAGTACGAGCATAATCAATTGCAGCACATTCAAGAGCAAACGCTTCTTTGTACCGCTCGTTATAATAACGTGATGCACCACGAAAGCCAATCATAGGGTTTTCTTCTACCAGCTCAAAATAGTTCCCACCGAGCAAATTACGATATTCATTACTTTTAAAATCAGAAAATCGCACAATAACAGGACGTGGATAAAAAGCCGCTGCAATGGTACCAACTCCTTGTCCCAGTGTTTTTACAAAAAATTCTTTTTTGTCTTGATGTGCACCAGTAATAGCATCTATTTGTTTTTGTATTTTTTTATCAGACACTTTTTCCGGATGAATGAGTGCCATGGGATGAATGCGCACCATGGTAGAAATAATAAATTCAATACGAGCGAGACCTACACCTGCAACGGGTAAAAATGCATTGCGAAACGCTGTTGCTGGATCAGCACAATTAATCATCACTGATGTTGTGGATTTTTTGTGTGACAGCTGATCAAGAGAAATAATATTTTCTTCAAATGCAATCGCACCTTGATACACATATCCATCGGCACCTTGAGAACAATCGAGAGTTACAACATCACCAGTATGCAATGTTTTTGCTGCATTTTTTGTGCCCACAATTGCAGGAATACCAAGCTCTCTGCTGACAATTGCAGCGTGACAGGTTCTACCACCTTTATCCGTGATAATACCTGCAGCTTTTTTCATCACGGGCACCCAATCAGGTTCTGTCATTTCTGTGACAAGAATATCATTTTGTTTTATGCTCGCGATATCACTCGCATTTTTCACAATACGAACAGTTCCTGAAACTATTTTTTGGCCAATACTTAAACCAGTTGAAATAACAACCGGTTTTTGTTTTTCTTTTAACGTGTATGTTAAAAAAAACGATACTCGTTTTTTTATTGCAATTGTTTCTGGACGCGCTTGAATAATATACAATAATCCATCTGCAGCATCTTTTGCCCATTCTATATCCATGGGCGACCAGCTACCTTTAACTGCTGAATAATAATCCTCAATGGCAACAACAAAATTGGAAAGTTCTATGATTTCATCATCAGTAAGTGAAAAAACATTTTGCTCTTCTTTTTTTACTGCAACTGTTTTTGTTAATTTGTTACCTGCATACACTATTTTTATTTTTTTTTCGCCACATATTTTTTTTATGATTGATTTAAAGCCTTGCAACAAAGTTGGCTTATGAACAACAAATTCATCCGGAGTCACTAATCCTTGCACAATAGCTTCACCCAAACCATATGATGACTCAATAGTAACAATATTCCTGAAACTAGTTTCAGGATCTAAGGAGAATGCGACACCAGAAACTGCCTTATCAGACCTAATCATTTTTTGTACACCAACAGAAAGCGCAACCTTAAAATGATCAAAATTGTTTTCTATGCGATAGACAATTGCACGGTCAGTAAACAACGACGCCAAACATTTTTTATAAAATATCAGTAATTGATCACTCCCATGAACATTCAAAAATGTGTCTTGCTGACCTGCAAAAGAGGCTGTTGGCAAATCTTCGGCAGTTGCAGAAGAACGCACTGCCACATCACATGCTTTAACATAATACTCTTGTGACAGGGTATAATATGCTTCTTGTATTTCCTGTGCTAAATCGTTGGGAATTGTTCCCTTTTCAATAATTTTTCGCATTTGATAACCAACGCGTTGCAACGTAACAGTATCAGAAACATCAGTCAGTTCTGACATGATACTTTTCATGGCATCAAGAAGATTATTAGATTGTATGTAATACCAATACGCATCAGAAGTTATGGCAAAACCATTGGGAATACGAATGCCTTGAGTACACAGCTGCGTAATCATCTCACCAAGTGATGCATTTTTTCCACCAACAAGTGCAATATCTTTAATGCCTGTTTCATCAAATTTTTCTATATATTTCATGACTTTATTTTTCTTCTGAAATCATCAAACCTTGACTACGCTTGAGCGAAATACATACAAGCAATAAATTAAAATTATCTGGCCATACGTGAAAAGTATCGTAAGCACCATTTTTATTGTATACAACAGCACACTGTCCTTTATCATAAAAAAAGCGAAATGTATTATGAGGATTTTCTAAAGTACGAGAATAGAGTAAAATTTTCTTTTCCCCACCCATGCGCAAATCAGTCAAAAAAACATCGCCATTTGTCGTAAGTAAACCTACCCGAGGCATAAGGCCTGACTTAGTTGTAATTGTTTCGTCAACATCAATATCTTTAAATTGTTTTCCATGACAATTTTGATGTGCATATTTAATCCGATTTTTATTATTCAGCCAAAATACAACCATATTCCCTTCTTCTGTTAATCCAAGGTATGTGCGGTTTCCAATGTGAATTGCTTTTTTCAAAACAAAATCTGTTACTCGTGATGCAATTAACCTGCTATGCGTTTCGCTTATATTTTTAATATCAATTCGATGTCTCTTCGTCATTCTCTGTGTACCTTTTATACCAAGTACACATCTATTACGCTCTCTATGTAATAAAATGCTACGCAAATTCCCTGTACCTGCAATAACCGGATTCACCATTTTTTGATTGGTGTCAACTCTTGCATCCTTATTCGTTTGCTTCAATGCATACACTTTATATCGACTTCCATCTGCGTTTGCAACGAGTGACAATTGATTGTTATTAATACCATCAAAAAGCGTAATTTTCGAATTTTTTCGCCAATTTGTAGGATAAAATTGAAAATGATTGTGCACATTATTGTGATTATTGTGATTATAAGACAATCGCGACGCAAGATACCAATATCGTGGATTTAATAAAACTTTCTCTTCTCTATTTATACATCCTGCAGGTATTAATTTAACGGGATTAATATTACGTAATGTATAGGGAAAAGCCCAGAAACCTACAGCATCGAATACTGGGTAAACTATCGTATTGTTATTTTCAGAATCATCTTTTATAGCAACCATCAGATCCAATGGCATCAAAGACCAACAGGATTGTAATTCTTCATCTTGCATACTCTTTATTGTCGCAACAAAAATACATGCCGTCGCGATAAATAAAAATTTTTTCATGCTCATTCTTCTGCTTTCATTATTTTTCTTCAATAGCCATAGCTGATTGACCATATTTTTGCTGACCATACTTGAACGATGCACACGCAAGTAATAAATTAAAATTATCTGGCCACACATGAAATGTATCATATCCGCCCATTGCTTTATTATACACAACCGCACATTGTTCTTTATCATAAAAAAATCTGAATATATAATCAGGATATCCCAAAGTACGAGAATATAATAAAATTGGACTTTTACCCATTCGCAAGTCAGTCAAATAAACATCGCCATTTTTTGCAAGCAAACCAACTCGTGGCATAAAACCAGAATCAGTTTTAACTGTCTCATCAACATCAATATCTTTAAATGTTTTTCCTGTTTTTTGAAATGCATAGCCAAGCTGATTCTGATCATCAAGCCAGAATGATAATAGATTGCCTTCTTCTGTTAAGCCAAGATAGGTATTTTTACCAAGATAAATTGCTTTTCTTAGCACAAAATCTGTTGCTAATGACGCAACTAACATATGTTCGTGTGGTGAGGGCAAGCCCCACATTGTACTTATCAATGTTTCTGTATTTTTATTTATTCTTTCGCATATATCTCCAATAGTGATGCAGTGTGGCTTACCCACGTTATCATAGGCATTTTTTATACCTCTTACACACCTGTTCATTTCTCGGTGAAGTAAAAGAGAGCGTAACCAACCATTTTGTACCATTGCTGGCTGTGTGTAAGCTTCAGGTTTAACGGTACCTGAATTATCAGATGATTGATGAAAAACACACAATTGGTGTAATTTTGCATCCGAAATGGCAAATAATGCCAGCCGATGATTGTTTATACCTTCAAAAAGTCGATACTGTGGCCCATAGACCCATGTTTTTACAGGAATAATGGGTATGATTTCTTGATAATATGTTTCCTCTATCTTATCGGCAAATGGTCTCATAAGAATACGGAAATGGTCGTTGGTGTTTGCTCGTTTAGAACACAAACACCAGCGCTTTGGCCAAAACTGAGGATCCAGTACAATTGACTTTTCTGGGTCTGGTGTTAAATCAACATTCTCTTGACCTTCAAATGTTACATTAACAGGATCAATGCTGCGTAATGAGTAAGATATACACAAATCTTCTTTAAAAGTCTCAAATTTATACATTACTTTTTCATGACTGCTGATATTTTTCTGTTTTACAGCATGCATAAATTCCAATGACATCAAAGACCAACAGGATTTTAATTCTTCATCTTGCATACTCTTTATTGTCGCAACAAAAATACATGCCGTCGCGATAAATAAAAATTTTTTCATGCTCATTCTTCTGCTTTCATTATTTTTCTTCAATAGCCATAGCTGATTGACCATATTTTTGCTGACCATACTTGAACGATGCACACGCAAGTAATAAATTAAAATTATCTGGCCACACATGAAATGTATCATATCCGCCCATTGCTTTATTATACACAACCGCACATTGTTCTTTATCATAAAAAAATCTGAATATATAATCAGGATATCCCAAAGTACGAGAATATAATAAAATTGGACTTTTACCCATTCGCAAGTCAGTTAAATAAACATCGCCATTTGTTGCAAGCAAACCTACTCGTGGCATGAAACCAGATTCTGTTTTGATTGTTTCATCTACATCAATGTCTTTAAATGTTTTGCCTGTTATTTGTGGTGCATATTTAAGCTGGTTATGCTCATCAAGCCAAAAAAATATCAGATCACCGTCTTCTGTTAATCCAAGATAATTATTTTTACCAAGATAAATTGCTTTTTCTAATACAAAATTCGTATTTAGTGATGCAACAGTCACACACTTGTCTGGTGATGGCATTGTATCCAAACCAAGGTGTCCGTCCGTTTCTAATGGTATACTAGCATCTTCATTAATGTCTGTTTTTGCGCATATATCATCAATAGCTATAACATGCGGATTATCTGTATTTTGATGCGCATTTTTTATGCCTCTCACGCACCTATTAACTTCTCTGTGCAGCATAATAGAACTCAAAGCTCCATCTGCCTGCATGATTGGCTGTACATACGTTGCATGCTCAACAGTACCTGCATTATCAGGAGACTGGTGCAATACATACATACCATATTTTCTTTCGCCAGCTTGAGCAACAAGCGCCAATCTATTACTATTTATACCATCAAAAAATATTCCTCCATTTCCTCCGTAATTCGAACCACCTTTCTTAAAGCAATCATTTGTGTTGACTCGGTCCAAACACAATCGCCATGAGGTATGCCAAAACTGTGGATCTAATAAAATGGGTTTTACTGGATCTGGTGTCAAATCAACATCAATTTGATTTACATATGTTAAATTAACAGGATCAACAGTGCGTAATGAATATGGCATACACCAAGGCTCACTTCCACCAAGATGATAAACAATTTTTTTATCTTTTTCATTTTCATTTTTTACAGCTACCATCACTTCTAATGGCATCGAAGACCAGTATGGTTGTAATTCTTTATCTAAGCCCACACCGGAATCTAAATCCATACCATACATTGATACAATAAAAAAACTACTCATTATCATTAAATATTTCTTCACACCAACTCCTGTTTTTATTGCGTTCATTGCCTCTGTTTCATTCACTGCAGGCAATAATAGCACACCTTACATTCAATTACCAGATTGTTTTTTTTTCAAATATCCGTATGATTAAAAGGATCAGATCGAATAAAAACGATTGCAAGGACACCAATGAATCAGTCTATATCGCACAAAAATCTTCTTTCAATATCACTCGCCATATTCTGTATGCTTTTCGGCGCAGGGAACTTAATTTATCCACTTGCTGTTGGCAGAAGCGCCGGTAATCTCTCTGCTTTTGGAATGATTGGCTTTTTTATTACTGCAATTTTGCTGCCCCTTGCAGGTCTTATTGCAATGATTTTATTCAATGGCAATTATAATGATTTTTTCGGCAGACTAGGTAAACTTCCTGGTTCTTTGCTTATTTTTATATCAATGCTCATTATTGGGCCAATTGTCGTTATTCCACGCTGCATTACGCTTTCTCACACCATGATTGCACCATTTTTACCCATTCCTTTTTTGCAACATATTACACCTATGTCATCACTTATTTTTTGCCTTTTATTTATTTTTTGTAGTTTTATTGCTGCGTATCGCAAAAAAAAGATTGTTGCTATCTTGGGTGATATTATTGCACCTGCATTATTGGCTTCAACAACGCTTATTATTGGTAAGGGACTTTTTACTGCAAAAACTGCCATTTCTTCAACATTGTCTCCGCTCACTATTTTTAAAAATGGTTTTATGATGGGTTATCAAACACTTGATTTGCTCGGCACTATTTTTTTTGCGTCAATTATCATTTCTATTTTAAAGCAGACAACGCACAAAAAAGATGATATTAATGCACTTGCACTTAACGGTTTAAAAGCGGGCATTATTGGTCTTTCACTTTTAGGATGTGTGTACGTTGGCATGAGCATTCTTGGTGCATTCCATAGTCATGAATTTGGCAATGTTGATCCAGGAGAATTGTTTAGACTTATTTCTTTCTCTCTTTTGCAATCAAATGGAGCTGCAATTATTAGCATTACTGTTTTGCTTGCGTGTATTTCAACGGTCATTGGACTCAGTTCTGTGGTAGCGGAATACACAAAAACAGTTATTTTTAATAGTCATATTAACTATGTAAGCGCATTAGGATTAGTGCTTATTGCAAGTATCCCACTTTCTATTTTTGGCCTTGGTTATGTATTATCTGTTGCAGGAGGTCCCATTGTACACGTGATATACCCAGTACTCATATCACTGACATTGTGCAACATTGCTTATAAACTCTATGGCTTTGCATATATTAAAGCACCAGTTTTCATTGTTTTTTTGATTTCTTTAACAAGCTATTTATTCCAAATATGCCTCTAAAAAGTCAAGCCACTGCGGATTTTTTTCAGTCCAATATAATCCATAATAGGATGGATGAATATGATGTTTGTTAAAATAAATAGATAAGCCGCCGGGTTGCTGCTTATATTGTTTGCTTGTCGTCTTCATTTTAACCACCGTAGAAAACAGTTCTATGCCAGTTTGTAGAAGTTCCCTGAATTGCTGCGAAACTGTTTTTGACAACTTCATATTTCCCATAACCTTGAAAATATTTTTATAAAATTGACATAAATCTATGTAAATGCCTTTTTCAAAAGATGGACATAAACTTGTTCCAACACATTTTTTTATGGTTGCTTTTACCACATTGCCATATTTACTTCGCAACTGAGATGCTAAAATATGAGCAATTGCATTGATATTATTGATTAATAAATCAAGTTCATTTAAATCAATTGCAGATAATGTATATAAAGTTGAACCTGTGTTTGCTTTTGCGTAACTATTGATGATTGATTTGACAAAAGAATACACATCTATTGATGGTCCTAATAAACGTAATAATGCCCCATACTGAAACGCTTTATCTGGTATAAATTCTTCTGATGCAATATAGTAATTGGCACAATCTGCAAACGTATATGCCATTTCTAAAGATCCCAAAAGACATGCATCACATAGAATAATATCAAACTTTTTTCCTCCTCTCATGATGTCTTTGACCCAAGAAAAAGCAGTAAGACAATCCCTGTCTGTTAAATAATGTCCTGTTTCATCATCATGACATAACCCCTTTGATGATTTTCTGTTGAGTGGCTCAGATTTTCCGCTCCATAAATTTACCACTATATGTTCTGATGGATAATCAAGACAAGCCCACTGCAATGCATCAACAAGAGCAGAGACATCTCCGCTGTCACGCGATATAACGGGACCTATCTGACGTACTTCACCCTTCTCTACGTATAATTTTCTTGTTTCTTTTGATCGTCCTCTTTGCTTTATTGTTAAGTAGACAAGAATATTCACGTGCTGATTAGAGCCCACTTTTATCATATCTTGCAAATCATTAAGCGCCTGTGATGATAATTCATTTGCAGCAGTCATGTACACTAAAAAGGTCCACGGTTTCACTTCTGTTGCATACATATCATTGCATATAAAAAACAAAAAAACATAAAAAATGGTCAATTTTTTCATAAGAAAACCTCTTATTGCAATAATTAATCATCGTCACTATCGTAAAACACCTGTTTGTCTCTTATCAATGATTACAATACACTATTTTACTTAATCACAATCTACGCTATAATTGTCACGTCAAAATAGAACATTACAAAAAAAGGAATTTTTATGAAACGATACATCGTCCTTTCTGTGGCATTAACACCCTTAGCATATTGTCATACTACTACACCCAATGAATCAATAATCTTTGAATCAACTGAATCTTTCAAACGAGACCAAGCACCGTCTCTTGAATCCACGTCATTTGATGAACTATTTCAACACGCTAACAAACTTTTTACACAAGAAAAATACAAAGACGCTACACGCTTTTACAAAAAAGCGCTTGAGCTACACCCAACATGCGCTCACACATTTTTTAATATGGGACAAGCATATTTATATCAAAAAAAATATTCCAAAGCTCTGAGCGCATTTCAGCAAACAATAAAACGACAACCTAATCATTTCCGAGCATATGTACAAATAGGAACCCTCTTATTAGATGTTAATCAACCAAAAGATGCTATTGTACCACTTAAAAAAGCATTAGAACTCAATCCACATGACACTGAATCTAAGCAACTGTTAGCTCGCGCATTTTCTAATACTCAGCAGTTTTCAAATGCTCTTGAGCTTATGCTTGAAGTTACTCAAGCAAAACCTTACGATGTCAATGCCATCTTTGAACTTGCAAATGTATACAATCATATAAACGTGCTCGACAAAGCTTTGGAACTGTACAAAAAACTTGATGGCATGGTGCCCAACAACGCGTCTATTATTTATAATATTGGTTTTACTCTTAAAAAATTAGCTCGCACAGAAGAATCTCTCTTTTATTACAACAGAGCCATTGAACTCAATCCGGAACATTATGATGCATTGTTTAGCAGAGGACTTGCATATCTTGTTCTTGGCAATTTTGAAAAAGGTTGGGAAGGATACGAGTGGCGCTATCGCAAACCATTGCAAGGCTCACTACGCACATTTGACAAACCACGCTGGAACGGAATAGACGACAATATTACTCTGTTACTTCATGCAGAACAAGGCCTTGGAGATACATTCCAATTTATTCGTTATGCGCAATGGATCAAAGAAACAAAAAATAATATGACTATCATCGCTGCTGTACAAAAACCATTGGTCGATCTACTCAGCTTATGTCCATATCTTGATAAAGTTATCGCATTAGACCAAAACCTTCCTGAGTATGATGCACAGTCGCCTCTTATGTCATTACCATATATTTTAAAAACAAGAGTAGACACTATTCCATGTGATGTGCCATATATTTTTGCACATGAAAAACTAGTACAAGAATGGAAAGACATATTAGATCAAAATCCAAACTTTAAAATTGGCATTTGTGTACAAGGCAATGAAAATTATGCAACACCACATTTGCGCATGACCGTTGCAAACAAGTCTGTTCATGCAAAACAGTTGGGACCTATTTGCAAAGTACCGGGAGTCAGTGTTTATAGTTTGCAAAAAACAACTGGAACTGATCAATTTAGTAACCTTCCTGCAGACGTCAATATTATCACCTTTGATGGTGATTTTGATCAAACTCATGGCAGATTCATGGACACCGTTGCAGTTATTAAAAATCTTGATCTTGTCATCACTGTTGACACGTCTATTGCTCATGTTGCGGCGGCTCTTGGCAAGCGAACATGGATCATGTTGCCTAATCCCGCTGATTGGCGTTGGATGCAAAACAAAACGGATACACCATGGTATCCAAATGTGCGTTTGTTTAAACAATCAACACCAGGAGATTGGGATGGTATGATTGCAGAAGTTGCGCAGGAACTGATGCAGTTAATTCAAAACAAAAACCAGTAAATTGTAAAGACGCGCTCGTCCTGAGCTTGTCGAAGGATAGGGCGCTCAAATCCTTCAACAAGTTCAGGACGAGCGCCTATCAGTATCCTTGCAAAAGTATGAGCGCAAAAAAATATTATGAAAAAACTAAGCTTATTATTTCCTCTCATCACAGCAACAAACAGTCATCCTCAAACACTCCTTGAACAAGGTCTGGAGTACCAAAAAAACGAACAGTTCAAGCAAGCAACATCATGTTACAAAAAAATTGCACACACCGATGAGACATATTTATCCTCACTCTTCAACCGCGGATGTTGTTATTTATCGGTAGGAAAAATAGAAAAAGCACTCACCTGTTTTAACACAATACTCTCTATTTCTCCCAACATCTTGCCTGCATTATACAATACAGCATATACACTCAAAACGTCAGGAAACATTGATGCTGCAATAAAGCTATACAAAAAAATCATTCTTATGGACAACTCTTATGAACCAGCGCATCTTGCGCTTGGCTTTGCTTATTTAATTAATGGTGATTTTGAAAACGGCTGGAAATATCATGAACGCTATCTCAAAAAAAGTGGTAAAAATGGAGAGCGGTTGCGCTCTCTTTTAAGCACAAACAGCATTGCAAACAAAACAGTACGACTCACGCCAGAAGGTGGTCTTGGAGACACGTTGCAGTTCATACGCTATGCACAAAAACTGCATGAAATGGGCGCAAAAGTTATTGCATGCGTACAAAAACCACTGCTTCCCCTTATTTCACTCTGCCCATACATTGATACAGTCATTACATCACATGAAACGCTCAACGTCTCTTTTGATGCAGAAAGCACCTACATGAGCTTGCCTGCAATTTTTGCAGACACAGAAAAAACATTTCCACACATAATACCTTATCTGTATCCAGATAAACAACTTGTTAAGCAATGGAAATCTTTTTTTGCACAAGATAAACAATACAAAGTTGGTATTTGTTGGCAGGCAGATGTGCACAATGATGTGTCTCGCATGCCAATTGCACGCAGAGGATGTTTGTTAAAACATTTTGCGTTGTTGCAAAATGTTTTAAATATAAGTATTTACAGCTTACAAAAATATGATGGTGTGGAAGAAATTGCAGAGATGCCATCAGACTTCCCACTCCATCTGTTTGATAATCTTGATGAAGAATCTGGACCATTTATGGACACCGCTGCAATTATCAAAAATCTTGATCTTGTTATCACCGTCGACACTGCTGTTGCACATTTAGCAGGAGCTTTAGGATGCAAAGTATGGTTGTTATTACCATACGCAACTGATTGGCGTTGGATTAATAACAGAACAGATTCTCCGTGGTACCCAACTATGCGAATTTTTAAACAGCAAGTGCCGTTCGATTGGGAAGGAGTTATGAGAGAGGTTGCAAAGGAACTTTCTATTTTGGTAAATACTGCAAAATAACGTATGCGCTTGTAACAAAAAACCCCGGTTAGCAAAAACTAACCGGGGTTTTTTATTTGTATTGCTATTTATTTATTAACAGTAACATTAACTGTTACAGAATTATCAAATTTTGCAAACAATTTACTTGCACTATCCCAGTTGGTAGCAATTTTACCAAGACCTTCAAGCGGTAAGATAACATAAGCATCAATAAGACCAATTAAACCAAACGGTGTTGATTTTACGTATTTATCCTTCTTGGATATTATTGCTCCATCATCATTCTTGGTGCGTATTGTTTTGTCATAAATGGAAAGTTTTTTACCAACAACATACTTATTGATAAACTTAAGAATTCTTCTGTACAATTTCTTGTCGGTGATACCATTAACTTCTAATATTTTTTTCAAATCATCTGGTAAATCAGACAATTTATAGTTATAATCAGTGCCTTTTGCCTGCAACCATATATAACCTATTACAAAACCAGTTATGCCAACCATTTTTGCTGATGGCAGAGCATTTCTCATTCCCGCAAGAGAAAAAGCGTGTGCAGTGTGACCTGTTGTCATCATAGTAAGAACCAATAGTGCCGATTTAGCACGTATGCTGAGATTCATCATAAAAGAAACCCTTCATTATGTAATTAAAATATTTTTTGCTAAGTAACATTATAGTATACAATTGGATTGCAGTATACTATTACATACATTTATTCGCATAAAAAAATAAATTTTTAAGGAAAATATGCATCATTCAATAAACATTTTATTATTAATCTTCTTTTTGTCCACATTCACCTGCAAGACAACATATTCAATGTCATCAAACAACACAAAAGACATTGTCGCCTTTGGAATAGGAAGCTCTATTGTCACTCTCGTCATCGGCAAAGCATTATGCACTCTCTACTTTGATCATTTTTGGCCAACACACTATCTGATTGATCATTCGTATGAATCATTTAAAACAATATCAAAAACAATTGAACAACATAAAAATAAATATTTGTATGTGTCACAACTGAACGATGTGATGTTAAAAGAGGAAATGTATGCACAACAAACCGATGCATATCCTTTTATGGAATATCATGCAAAAATTGCTCGGTCTCTTTTTGAACTACATTTTTATTCGGACAGCCTCAAAAAATCAGTTCGCCGTATCAGAAACAGACAACATACCATAAACTCTTCTGTCTATGACAAAGTAATGCATCAAACACTTTTAGAATTAGAAACACAAGGAAAATTATTAATGCATAGAATTAAAAGAACGGCTCACATGATAACAACGCTACAAGAACGTGTTGTCCTATTTCATGAATATCATAACAATTGTCATAATTGGAATGTGGAACAGGTAAGTAACACAAATTCAATCTAAAAACTTATCTGCATGTTCCATAGTTTCTTTCTCCCCGTTCGCCCTGAGCCTGTCGAAGGGTTAACCGAACAATTTTTAAATAAAAATTCAGCATTTCTATTTTTTTTAAGAACTTATCAGAATTAACAATATAATTTTAAGACGTTCGATTAACCCTTCGACAAGCTCAGGGCGAACGGAGAGAGGACTGAGTATTACGTTTTTTGTTTAGGCCTATTATTTTAATGCAGACTTGCGCCGATCTTCGCGGTCTTTTGCACGCAACGTATCAATAATATCATCAAGATTACCCTCAATAACATAATCAAGATTTTTTAAGGTAACATCAGCCTGATGATCAGTAACGCGATTTTGAGGAAAATTGTAAGTACGGATTTTTTCAGACCGCATACCGGTTCCGACCATTTCTTTGCGCTGTTTTCCAATTTCTGCAGCGTGACGCTCTTGTTCAACCGCAAGCAAACGTGACTGAAGCATTTTCATTGCTTTTGCTTTATTTTTGTGTTGCGACCGCTCTTCTTGGCATGCAACAACGGCACCCGTTGGAATATGGGTAATGCGCACGGCAGAATCAGTCTTATTAACATGCTGTCCGCCAGCACCACTCGCACGGTAAACATCAATACGCAAATCTGCAGGGTTGATTGTTACATCAACCTCTTCTGCTTCCGGTAACACCGCAACGGTGGCCGTTGACGTATGCACCCTACCTTGCGTTTCTGTTTTTGGGACTCGCTGAACTCTGTGAACACCAGCTTCAAATTTTAAATGTCCATAAACATTTTCACCTTGAACATGCAATGTTGCTGCACGAATTCCGCCAACATCGGTAAATGATTCATCAACAAGAGAAGCTTTCCACCCTTTTTTGAGTGCATAATTAGAATACATGCGTACAAGATCTGCCGCAAATAAACCGGCTTCTAGCCCACCAGCACCTGCTCTAATTTCAAGAAAAACTGATCGTTCATCATGTTCGTCATGAGGAATCGTGAGATCTTCAAAATAACGCTCTTTTGTTTCTTTTTCTGCTGTCAAACTTTCAAGCTCTTCCTTAAAAAGCTCAATCATTTCTGGATCATCGGTGCTTTTAAGTTGATCTTTTGCGTCTTCGATAGTTTTGACAACACGTGCAACGTCTGCTCCCGCGTCTATAATGCGAGAAAGACGTGCAAGCTCTTTTTGCACCAAAATACGTTTTGCTGCATCGGTAATAGTAGACAACTCTTGCGAGAGCTCATCGTATCGCTCTTGAAAAGCATCAAAACCTGTCGTCGCCATGGCTCATTAAGCCTTTTTTGCAAATTTTTTGTTGAATTTTTCAATACGACCAGCAGTATCAATAAACTTCTGCGCGCCAGTAAAGAAAGGGTGGCATTGAGAACAGATAGTTACTCTTAAATCAGAAGCAGTAGAGCGAGTTGAAAATGAATTGCCGCATGCACAGCGAGCATTGACTTCATGAAGTTCTGGATGAATACCTTGTTTCATAGGGCACCTTTAATACATAAATACATAAAAAACTACAATTATTATGTCTTTACTTTAGCTCAAAAATGCTTGTTTGTAAAGCCACAGGGCTCTTTCAGCTAATCTCCTGTTTAAAAATATCTATCAACATATCTCTATACAATGGATCATGCAAACCTACAATAACGGTTGTTTTTAAAAGACCCCGCACGTTACCTATATCATATCGCTTTCCATCCAACTTATACGCAAGTACGCGTTTACCCTGTTGTATCATATGTCTCACCGCATCAGTCAATTGCAACTCTCCTCCAACACCAGGTTCTATCTTTTTTAGTGATTCAAAAATGTCATATGAAAAAACATGTCGTCCAATTTGACCCAAGCATAAAGAACTGTCCGTTGAAACTGGTTTTTCTACAACATCTGCCACGTCAATCACATTATCACCTAAAATAGCTTTTGGTGTAACAACAGCATACTGAGATGCTTTTTCTCTGCTGATTTCTTCTACGGTAATCACCGTTGCATTATATTCCTTGGCAATAGCAATCATGTGTGCCATATGTGGGTCATTACTTTCAATAATATTATCAGGCAACATTACACAAAAAAATGATCCTGGAGTCACAAATGGTTCACCCATAAGAACCGCATGACCAAGCCCCAATGGTTCTGGTTGAACAATATACGTAAAACATGATTGATCAATTACTGCATTAAGTGGTGCAACAAAGTGCATCTTTTTTCTCGCTTTTAGAATAGCATCAAGCACCAGATCTCTTGAAAAATAATGTTCTATTGCTTGTTGTTCATGTTCATTAACAATAAAACAAAAATCATATATACCTGATTCTAAACCTTCTTCAACAACGTGTTGCAGTGCTGGTTTGCCAACAAGCGGCATCATACTTTTTGAAACTGATTTTGTTAAAGGTAATAATCTTGTTCCTAAACCAGCCATGGGAACAATGACTTGTGTAAAATCTGCACAACAATTACTCACTATGAACAATGACCACGCTATCAGTATCATTTTTTTCATTACTCAATCCCTTTTTATTTTTTATTGCGTCAGCACAGAAAACTCATCATTTTTTTCTTTTAAGTATTGAAACAAATGAACTGGATCCATATCTAGCTTGCACGAATTACCATCCAAAGTACCCGGTGTAAGAGCAATGGTGGTACGGGGCATAACAAGAGTATGAACATGATATCTTTCTTGCTCATCACGTGTAGCTAATCCACCAATATTTTTTGTGTATACATTGCCACCACCACATTCACGAACATAATCTTGCGCATATTTTTTCAGAATAGGAAGTAGAGCTACGGCAAACATCATATTTTCTCTATATTCTTCTCGAGATAAATCTTTTATAGAGGATACATGCCGTATTGGAGCTACGGTAAGTTCTACAACTGAAGAAGGGTAAGGAGATAAGCAAATAATATTGTATTTTCCACGAAAAATAACTAAATTTTCTTCATCTTGATCTGCATTTTTATAAAAAGAACAACATAAACAATCTGCATTATATTGTTGTTCTTCTTGTTCTGACGACTCAGAAGAATCCTCTTCTATTCCTGGAAGCAGTTGTTTTGTTGCATGAAAAACTTCTTCTGCGCTCATAACCGGCGAATGGAGACTTTCTTTAACCGAACATGGGGACTTTTCAAAATTTTTACAATGCCAATGCACATGCTTAACAGATTGTCCTCCCAGTGGTCCATCATTAATAAAATTTTCCTGAGAATACGAATGATTGTGCAGCTTTTTACTGAGTCTACGCATTGCATCTGCCTGAAACTCTAATTCCTCACGAGAAAAATTTTGAAAAGATTCTATATGTGAAATAGGCATCCCCATTAGGTGCCGCCCCTGGCGAAAATAAGGATTTTTATTCATCATGATACGACGATTTTTTGCTTTTTGTTCAGCAAGCA
Organism: uncultured Pseudomonadota bacterium; assembly: GCA_964433525.1. GTDB lineage: Bacteria > Babelota > Babeliae > Babelales > Vermiphilaceae > SOIL31. Next base: position 25,538 of record CAYSQT010000006.1, on the reverse strand, counting down.
CATAATTAGATGCCATAATAACGGGATCACAAAATGGGCATACCGGAACTGTGTTTTTTTCAGCTGCATCTTTTTTTTGCTGTGCAACCTGTTGAATATATGCCCGTCGGCCAGGACATACTTCTAATTGTTTATTCTTAGGCTCCATACCAAATGCAGCGGAAGAACACACAAGCGTCAATAAAATAAAGTTGTTCATACTCTTCCTTTTTTTACAAAATTTTTTAGTTTCATTTTTGCCATAATACACAACTTTACAAACAAAATGCAAAATGTTAAAAGTATGCACAGCTAAAAAAACAGTTTCAACAAAAAGGAGTCTCTGATGAAATATGCACGCGTGCTACTTTCCACAACATTAATTACATTCGGCGCATACGCTGCCGAATCACAAAATATAGATCCGTTTGAACATGCCAAAATGTTATATGATGCTTCAAACTGGTCCGAGGCCTATGCAGAATTTACACGAATACATGAGGCTATTGAAAATGGTATATTAAAAATTGAGAATATTGATAAAAACGCTTACATCAATGGCCACGTTAATTATGCTGATGTTATTTCCGCAAAAGCTGCAGGAGAATGGAATAAAGGAAACTTTGAAAATGCAAAACAATTAATGCTCAAAGCGTGCAAACACTCACACTACCGATTGGAAGGGCGTCAATTTGGCCGAGAACCATTGAATAATGAGTTGCTGGCAGAAGAAGATATGAACGGAATAATATTAGCAGTATATTCAGAAAGAGTCACTGGTGCTTTTGGTGACAGTTTTTATGCAACATATTTATTAGAATATGCAAAAAGCAAAGGTGCAACCGTTATCTTTCTTCCACAAAAACCTCTTATGTCACTATATGACAGAACCTGCTTACCAGATGCTCTACAAACACAATTCGTCGATATGGTTGCCTCACGCGACATAAAACCCGTACCTGAGCATGATAAAGCTATTTATTTGTGGTCAATCTTAGAGCATTATCTCAACGACAAAACGGTAAAACAACATTTTCCTGTTAAACAATGCTTATCTGGAACAAACATACGCAATGCAGCTCTTGCTCAAAAAATTGCTGAATTAACGCAAAAATATGGACATGAACCATTGCTTGTTGGAGCATGGTGGAGATCTGCTGGACCAGCAGCTAAGGCCGCTGATTGGCGTACACTAGACAGAGATCCGGGAGCACACAGAATTCTTAGTACAATTCAAGATATGCCAGTTCTTGTTATTAATCTTGAGGGTCTTGGCAGAAAACCATTGTCAGAAGAAGAATTAAAACAACGCAGAGCAGAAGGAACTCAGGGCAATTCAGATGAAATTGATGTCACAACCTATCCAACAGATAATGTATTCAGCTTTGGTCCTGATTTTGACAGAGATATTCCTTTTGGAGACACAATTGGTGTCATGCAGATGATTAAAAAGCGCCGAGGCGTGCTCATTGGATGCGATACGGGGCTCTGTAATGCAGCAGCTATGGTTGAAAAAGATGAAAATGAATATCCAGAAGAATCAGTTCTTGCTATTTTGAATGAACGCGCTGACCATCGCTGGAGTGATGATAAAGTATCACCACGCAAGTGGCATCACAGTAATGACGTTCTTGTGTTCCAAGCACAAAAACAAGGCCAGTGGGATGAACCTCTCGCTCAAGCGCGTAAAGTTATTCAAGATAGACTTGCGCAATTCTTGACCTATAAAAAACAGCAGCAAAAATAACGTAAACACTGATAAGACAAAAAACCTCAGCCCACCGCTGGGGTTTTTTTAATAAATTCAGACACTTTGCAAAAACTATCCTATGTGATATTATTTTAATGACAATATCATTAATCAGCATAATTTGGTTTTACTCTAACATGTCTATTTTAAATAATATTTACATTAAAGCTATTCTTATTTTTACGCTCAACTTTTTTGACATTCTTTTTTGTAGTCAAACGATCGAGCTTCCTCACCAGCAGGGAAAACTTTTACCATATAAATATACGCCATGGCAAAAACCACAAAATTATAACCATCAAAAACCCAATATAGTTGGCGTAGAAAGCTTAAATGAGCGATTTGGCAGATGCTATTTACATGCAATAGCAGAAGATCTAGAGATAATGGGCAAAGCTTGTTCACTGTTAAAACTAAGCCATTCTCAAGATTTAATCATAGAATGCAACATCATGCAATACTATGAACAAGTAGAACATCCCGCAGCAGGAAATCTTGCCGTGTATACCGACAACAATGGCATAATCACTCATTTTGCTCGCGTGAAAGATAAAAACCCTAACACAGACTTACAACAATGTATCGTCACATTCAAGGGTGGAATACATCCATTTATATATAAAGATGATATTTTTAATAATGAATATGGTGACACTGTTTCATTTTATACCAAAAAACCTCATTACAACAATCAATCTATTATTCATGCTTTACAGGCCTCAATTGCACAATCAGCCGATATAAAGCAACGACTGAAACATGCAAAATACATCCTGTTAGCTCTTACTAAGGGTGATAATATAATCAATGAATTTTATAATATAAACAGACATACCTATTCATCTCTTTACGTTAATACATGGATGATTCTCAAAGATGCCATCGGTCTCTGCGTTGACTGCAGTTATACCAACAAGACAACTCCTTTGATGATTGCAACTGCAAGAAATGACTTAGCTATGATGCAGCTTTTTTTAGAAATGGGCGCTAACGTATATGCTCAAAACAAAGATGGAAATACTCCGTTTACCATTGCTCAAATCTATCAACATCCCCAAGCAATAAATTTATTACTTCAATATCCTAGCCTTCGCCTTTTTAAACAGCCCGCCATTAATAATCCAGATTAATTTTTTACCCCAAAAACATCCATAGTTGAATCAAAATGGGGAAATCTATTACAAATAAATGGACAGCTTTAGTAAAAACAATCTTTAAAAAACCGATTTTAAATCTTCTATTCCCACAACTGATACATTTTCAGCTAGTGGATATGACACAGGATGAGGATATACGATATACAAGTGATCTAACTTTAAATCTGCGATAGCGGTAATCATCGATTTAGTTAATGTCGGCGAGTCGGTATATTTAATCTCAAAACCCATTCTCTTGCCATCTTTTACAATAAGAAGATCAAGCTCTGCGCCACTTTGAATTCCCCAAAAAAAGCATTCTTGCACAGTTGCATGATTAACCTTAATAACTTCTTCTAATGCAAAACCTTCCCATGACGCCCCAAGTCGCGGATAAACACGCAATGCCTCATTATCTTGAATACCAAGTAAAGCATGAAGCAATCCACTGTCTCGAATATATATTTTTGGTGTTTTAACCTGTCGTTTACCCACATTTTCAAACCATGGTTCTAAAATACGAACCATAAAGGTACCCGCAAGTATTTCAATATAGTGTCTAACCGTATGATGTGTAATACCTAAAGAAGTTCCTATTTCAGAATAATTAAGCATGTTGCCATGATTATGCGCAAGCATCATCCATAATCGACGCATTTGTGCTGCAGGAATGGTAAAACCAAGATTGGGAATGTCTCTTTCCATAAATGTTGCAATATAAGCCTGTCTCCACGCGTAGCTCTCTTTGATAGATACAGCAAGATATGATCGTGGAAAACCACCTCTCAACCATAATTTTTTATATTCACCAACCTCTGCAACAGAAAATGGTGTCAACTCTATATATCCAATACGCCCCGCGAGTGTTTCTGAAGATTGTTGTAATAAATCTCGCGAAGCACTACCTAAAATAAGAAATTTCCGCGGCCTTTTATCAACAAGCACTCTCAAAACAGGAAAAAGCTCAGGCCTTCTCTGAATTTCATCAATAACAATTAAATCTGCATCTATATCTGCTAAAGTAAGCATTGGACTTTCAAGACGAGCAAGTTCAATAGGATTTTCAAGGTCTATAAAATGCACTTTTTCGTAATGCTGTGCACATTGTTCTGCCAGCGTTGTTTTTCCAACCTGTCGTGGCCCTAATAAGCCGCATACAGAGTGAATTTTATATTGAAAATTGATTTGATCAAGAAAATAACTTCTTTTAATCTTACCCATTAAAAATCCTGTAATTTGGAAGTTTGATTTCCAAATTACAGGATTTTTATATTAAATGCAACTTAAAAAAAAGCTGGCCGTGCCATACGAAGCCTTGGCGAAGTATGGCGGGGTTGACGAGACTTGAACTCGCGACCTTCCGCGTGACAGGCGGACGCTCTGACCATACTGAGCTACAACCCCAACAAAAAAATGGCCTGCCATACGTCCTTCGACAAGCTCAGGATGAGCGGTCAAAAAAGTATGGCTCCCCGGGCAGGATTCGAACCTGCGACCTAACGATTAACAGTCGTGTGCTCTACCACTGAGCTACCGAGGAATATATTTCAAAATAAGTAAAAGTAGAATAAGAAAAGCATTTAAAAGAGCTGGCCCCTACTTCACTAAAGTTTCGTAGGGCTGGCGTGCCATACGAAGCTCGCTTGCGAGCGTAGTATGGTGGGCGATGCAGGGCTCGAACCTGCGACCCCCAGTTTGTAAGACTGATGCTCTACCACTGAGCTAATCGCCCCAAATACCTCTTACATATTGGAAAAGAGTCTAATGTATATATTGTAAAATGTCAAAAAAAATTGATCATTCTTTTACAAAAAAAGGTTTTTCTATATGATACTATCTCAACAACACAATAATTGCCATTCTAACCGCTGGAAAGCATAATTATGACATTGTATGAGTTTTTTAAAACTATTATTGTTTTTTTTGCCATTGTTGCAGTTGCTCCTATTGTGATAAACACAATGCGAACTCAATACAATTATTTGTTGGAGCCTTCCACATGCATTGGTATTTTATCTATAAAAGGAGCTATTGTTGATTCATCTTCCTACACAGAACAACTACACTCTTTTTTTAAAGATGCCTCAATTAAAGGTATCATTTTAAAAATAGAATGTTTTGAATGTGCCGCAGGAACAAGTCAAACAATTTTTAACGAAATTCAACAAGGTAAAAAAGCATATCCCAAACCTATCATTACACTCATAGAAAATGTATGTGTGGCTGGAGGATATCTCATTGCAAGCGCATCTGATTTCATCATAGCTTCAGAAACGGCTATTCTAGGCGGTATCGGTTCGTATGCACCGCCAGCACAGCTCAAAGATTTTTTTGATCTCATGGCCCTTACCTATTGCATTACCACAGAACCATCCAACACAAACCATCCTATCTATAATGATATCTATCAACAATGTATAAAACATATTGCCACAGCACGCAAACTATCGCTTGCTACTGTTTCTAATTGGGCACAAGAAAAACTATTTACCGGAAAACAGGCATGCAGTTTGGGGCTTGTTAATATGATTGGATCAATGTATACAGTGATTTCTCTACTGAAAGAAAAAGCTCTTATTGATGGTGAAATTGTATGGATAGAAAAAAAAGAATCTAAAAACAATATTATTCAATTTCATTCTTTGCAACAATTATACAGTAGCGCAACGAACTAAAATCCAATAATGATTTAACCGTAATCGTATAAAAAAGTCCCGATTTTTGTGCTGTTATTATTGTGCCAAGACCAAATCCATTAGGAAAAATAAATCCATCGCCACTCGACACAAGAGTATCTCCTTCTTGTATATTTTCTAAGTGACTCACGTATTGCAATGTCATCATTGTTGCATTGTTATTGCCCTCAAGAATACCACTCACGCGTGTTTGCGTACATAAAGCCGCAACCTTACATTCATTGTCCGTAATAAGAGACACTTTGCAATACCAAGGATAGACATCGACAATTTTTCCAACTAAACAATTGTTATACAGAACAACCATATCTTTTGTAATGCCATCACGCATGCCCGCATCAACTAAAAAAAACTGATTTTGATCTGATATGTGTCGAGCCAAAACGTGAGCAATTCGTGCTTTTTTTATATCATATCGCTTTTTAAATTGCACACATTCAGCAATATCATCCGCATAACAACACATTGCTTTTAATGCTATATTTTCTGCAAGAAGTTGTTGATATTCGTCTTGCAATAGTATGTATTGTTCTTGCAGATATGCACTATTTTTTCGCTCAGAATAATATCGATTACATGGTTCAACAATACATTGTTGTATCTTTAACACCGGGTACAAAACATATGATGACGCCTTTTGCATAACAAATGTATATAAACGGCTTCGATAATACCCAAAAAGAAACAATGCTATAATCAAAAAAAATAATATTTCACGTTTTTTATGTTTCATACATTAAATCATACTGAATCTATTCATAAAAAAAAGATTTTTGCATATACTCATCAAAATCTCAACGACAATGACATAGTAGGCCCACCATCATCATTAATAGATAAGCCAAGACGCATATCTCGCTTTTGCGCTAAACGAGAGTCAATCAACCTATTTGCAGAAAATGCATACATTGCACCAAAGCCTGCCCCTGCTATCATTTGTGACAAATAATGACGATTACTTGATAAAAATACGCAGGTCACAAACACCGCAATAGTGCCCAATGGTATAGCAAAATTGGGACCGTAGCGCATACCATACAGCACTGCCATATATGACGCTTCTGCCAAATGACCCGATGGAAATCCACCAAACGCACGTTGTTCTTTTGCAAATTTTTCATGAAAAGGACGCTTACACACATCAAAATCTAATTTTTTTATAATGTCTTTTGCAAGAAGAACAAAAGGCATCCCAATTAAAAAAATTTGACTTGTTTTGCGCATATCTTCATCTTTACTCAAAAATGCTTGTGTCCCAAAATAAGCAATTGGCACACCAATACTTAGCCGCGCAACTTCTTTGCACCACTGCGCTGGTTCATTTTTATTTTTTTTATGTTTGTGATCAAAAAAACAGTTATGCAGTTTATCATCCGTCATACGGGCTGCTGCATAAAAAGGAACTGTTGTTACAAATATTTTAAAGCTATCCCAAGAAATGAGACCAAGATTAATCCAAAACATATCAGAAACCAAAGAACCCAAGCAATGCGTCATGCGAAACTTATCAGGAGTTTGCTCAGAAAAAGGGCGCCGGTAACTTCCTGGTAGTCGTGGAACAGACAACCAGCTGCTATCTGCTTTCATGGCACAACAATACATAAAACTGAACAACAATAGTTTCTTTGCATAATGCATGCATCACCCCTAACCCTCTTTGCATCAGCATCTTCTATTATTAAAGATAGAGCTTTTAAGGCTAACAACACAAGGGACGGGGTGATTAAGATCAAATTACTTATATTCAATTTTGAGTATGTCACAAACTTTTGCGCGGTCTTTTTTAGCAAAACTGTGCACTATGTGATCTGCAATATCATCTTTATAAATATGACAGTCGCTCTTATTGCGAACAGACATAAACAGAGCAACTTGTTTGGTCGTTATTTCAGTAAAATAATCTGTTGGCTTTACACATGCTAAAGGAACAGAATAACATAGCCTGCTGCTATTGTTATCTCTATCAAACATCACTATAAACTTGTCCTGACGACAAGAAAATTGCGGCTGCCCTAATTTTTTTTGCGCGCATGCTATTTCAATTAATTTTTTACCACAATTATTATACAAGCATGTGTTATATTGATCGTAACAATCTTGATCACCCGTTACAAACCATCCTTTATCATTAATATCTTTTACGTGGCCAACTATATTGTCAGTCATTTTTTTTATAACATTTTTATGTTTATCATATTTCATTATAAAAAATGCTCTTCCTGCTGGCATCTTAATAAATGATGGATAAGAAGGAAAAAAATTAGACTCAGACTTTCCTGCTCTTTTGATACCATATAAAGGTGTTGATAAATCATTAATGTGGTATATATCCTGATAATAATAATTTTCATCTTTTCTACTATTATCTATACAAAGCTCTATACCTTGTGCCAATCCACTGATTCCAAGAGGTGTTGCTGGACAATCTTCAACAGTAGACCCTGAGGCATCATTTAAACGTATTATTTTGTATTTTTCTTCCTCACCGCGGCGTGTATTTAGTGCAATAAATAAAGTAGAACTATCTATTCCCCATTCCATTTCCATAACATCTATATTACACAGATCGATTTCTACATGTTGCGGTACCTCGGCAGTGTCCCATTTAAAGTCTTCCATATTATAGATCAACAAACCATGATTTCTTTCAGTCTTACGATAATATCCCAAAGCTATCTTTTTTCCATTGGGACTATAATACGCACTACATGAACCAGCATTTTCACGAAGCTCAATAACTTTCAATTTTATGTTGTTAATATTTTCACAGTTATATATCACTACCCTGTCGAGATCACTATCTACAATAAACTTCTCATCATTAGTTATAACAACACGGTTAAATTTAAATGAGCGAATCTCTTTTTTTGCATCAAGATCATAGATGTGTGCAATGGGTACACTATCCGGTCCATATTTGGACTTACATGTATAATAAATCAAAACATTTTTATCTTTGAAAAGATGAGGTCTAACCCGTATACCAGCATTAGAATATGATTCAAATGTACGTACTACTTGACCATTATTATCATACACAACATAAGGAGAGTAAAAATCTTCAATCGGAGCATTATGATCTATGCTTGATCTTTTTTTTCTTTTTTTTTCTATTGCATAGTTAGCATTTTTGATAAAAAACCTTTCTGGTTCTTCCATCCAATTAGTTACCTGACACAAAGCGCTATCATGCTTACCGTCTTTGTCCAATGTAATGGTTAATGTAGACATAACTTCTTCTAAATAAGGAACTATTATTCGTTTATCTATATCTTCCAACACCATATTCTGTAAACAATTACTTACACACAGCGCATACAATAAAAAAGCTCCACATTTGTCAGCCACCTTCATAATGGTGTATATATCTTCTTTATCATAATCTATCCGTGCAGGATCAATTAATGCTGCAATAAATACATCTAACTCTTGTGAAGAAAGCCCCACGGGCAATAAATTGTATGCATCATTATGAGGATAGAAGCGATGTGCAAGCTTTAATCTATTACAATATCGCAATACATCTTTTGGAATACATTTGTGCTCGCCATCAGAAGTATACACCCATAAATCTTTTTCATCGCCATCACAATCTTGTTCTTGATTTGCATAAGAAGATCCCAACATCCAAGCTGACCTGTTACGCACACTATTCCAAATATCAGATAATGAATTATATTGCATAGCCTTAACAGATAAAACAGAAAAACAGAGCATAAAAGAAAAAATAAATGCCATTAATTTTTTGTACATGTTGCTCCAAAATGTGATTTATATATTATTGAACACTAATCGTACTGTTATTTTCTATTTGTTGCAATAAAAAAGTCCGACTAATAAACATATCGTTAGTCGGACTCTACATGTATTATAACGTTCTATCTAAATTCAAAAACCTTCTGGATGCTTTGTATGCCAATCAGTTTCTTGCTGATACGCATATCCTACTTTGTATAACAACTCTTCTGACAAATGTGGCCCTACAATCTGAAAACCAATTGGTAAATTGGTCTTTGTAAATCCACACGGCAATGACAATGATGGTAAACCTGCCAAGTTCATTGCGCAGGTAAAATAATCTTGTAAATCCATTTGTAATTTATTGTCTGCAAATGCATTAAATGTAAATGCAGGCGCTGGATGCGTTGGCATGATAAGCACATCAACATCATTAAATGCTTGCGCAAAATCATGACCAATCAGCTTTTGTACTTTTTTTGCATTGTTATAAAATTGCCCCGCATGCCCCGCTGAAATAACATAATTACCCACCAAAATACGTGCACGCACTTCCTCACCAAAACCATCATGACGAGTAGTTTTGTACATATCAGCTAATGTTTTTGCTTTTTTATTGCGTAACCCATAACGAACACCATCAAAACGTGCCAAGTTAGATGCCGCTTCTGCTCGACTTACAATAAAATAGGTTGCTGCCGCGTAACCGAGCGTTGGTAATTGAATACGTTTAATCTGTGCTCCCGCGCCCTCAAAAGTTTTAATTGCATTTTCTATTGCTGCAACAATTTCATTTTCAACACCCTCTGCATGCAGAGCGTTGTCAACAATACCAACACGAATGTTGTGTGGTAATTTTCCATCTAATTGCGCGGTGTAATCTTTTTTTTCATTTTGCCGCATAGATGCGTCTTTGGTATCTTTTCCTGCAATAACAGAAAGTACTCGTGCGTTATCGTAAACCGTTTTTGCAAGAACACCAATCTGATCGACAGACGAACCATATGCAACAAGACCATAACGCGATACTAATCCATACGTTGGCTTAATTCCCACAACACCACACAAACCTGCTGGCTGACTGACAGATCCACCAGTATCAGATCCTAATGCCCATGGCACCAAACCAGCGGCCACTGTTCCAGCTGAACCACCACTTGAACCACCAGGAACTCGTGATGTATCCCATGGATTTTTTGTTTTTTGAAATGCTGAAGTTTCTGTTGAACTTCCCATTGCAAACTCATCCATATTTGCTCTGCCAATGAGCAAAGCACCTGCACATTTTAAGCGTTCTATTGCGGTAGCATCATAAGTAGAAACAAAATGCTCCAATATTTTTGATGCACATGACGTAATGCGATCTTTTTGACAAATATTATCTTTAATAAGACCAGGAATACCGAAAAGCTCTCCTTGCTGAGCGCTCTTTTGTAAAATTGATTCTTTATCAAAAACTTCTAACGCAGAACCAATCTGTCCATCAAACGCTTCAAAACGTCTGACATAAAATTCTAAAATTTCTTCTCGTGTAACTTCTTTTTTTATAAGCAATTGTTCTAATTGCTGAATTGTCATAAAAGCATGTAAACTCATGAAGTACCTTTACTGATTTGTCTCAATTATCACCGGAACCACAAAATAATCTCCTTCACGCTCTGGTGCCTGCGCACGAATCGGTTCAGGATTACATTCAGCAACAATATCTTCTCGTTCAACATTACTATTTTTAAAAAGTGCGTTCTCTTTGTCCTCTTTCGCCAAGGCCTGAGCGGACAAGTCCTGAACTCGTGCCGCATATGAAAGAACCGCTTCCAGATGAGATTGCATTTTTATAACTTCATCATCTGTTAAAGCAATATGCGCCATTCTTGCAACCCTAAGGACTTCTTCTTTTGTAATAAGAGACATGTACATCCTTTACTTAAACCGTTGGTGTTTTCCAACCTTCACTTCTAAATCTTCTAATATACCAAATACTCATTAATGCATTACCCAAATAAAATGAACCATAAATTAATACTAATTTAAGAACATTATTTTCAATAGTGCATTGGGATAAAAAATAAGAAACAGGAACAAAATAACAAAAACAGGTAATAAAACGAACAATCATAACAATATGAACGTTACCTGCTCCGCGTAATGCTCCTGACAAAATAAGTTGTAATAAGTCAAAAATAATAAATCCGCTTAACAAAGGAAACGCTTTTATTGCAACATCAGAAAATTCACCTTTTTTATCAAATATTGCAACAATCGGCGCACAGTAGTAAATAAACAAAGCCAAAATTGCTACAACCATTCCCGTTGCCAAAAATAACACCTTTTTCACATTGCTTTTGACACTATCCCAATTTTTTATACCTACATCATTGCTCACCAAAAATGTAATCACCTGCGCACATGCCATTGCTGGTAAAAATGAAACGCGTTCCATATCTTTTACCACACAAAAAGCAGCGACACCACAGGTACCCATAGTTGCAATCATTTTACCCAACCAGACATAAGCCCATGCCATAATTGCTTTGTCAAGCACCACAGGCCATGATAATGTCAACAAATGCTTAACGTATGATACATCTGTAAGCCCTGAAAAAAGAGTTACTCCATATTTTCTATTTTTTTCATTAAATAAGACATACCCTAATGCAATGAGCATCATCGTACTATATTGAATAACGGTAGCAAGCGCTGACCCTTGCAATCCAAGATAAGGAAAACCCCACGCACCAAAAATAAGAACATAATCAAAAAAAACAAACAAAATAGACCCAAAAACAAAAATTTTCATTGGTGTTCGCGTATTTTTAATACCTCGTAAAAACCCAACAAGCGCTAAATAAATAAACATGCATAAAACACCAATAGCTCGCAATCGTAAAAAAGGCACCCCTAATTCTATGATTTCAGGAGCAACACCATACCACCCGTAAATAAAGCGAGCACCAAAAAAAAGTGTTCCTCCAAACATAAGCCCCAAAATGGTTGTTAACCAGAATGCATCACGCATGGTGCGCCCTGCATCTTCAAACGAATTTCTTCCATTAAATTGTCCGCTGAGAACCAGGGTCCCAACTGACAAAGCTTCACCAACTTTTATAATAAGATGCAAAAAACTGTTTGTTATCCCAAGCGTCGCGTAGGTATTTGTTGAAGACAAGGACCCCACAAACGCCGCGTCAAGCCAAAATGGCATGGCATAGAGCAAGAAATTAGTAATAAACTCTGGTAAAAAATACCGAAAAATTTTGCTAAAATTTTCGCCTTTGCCACCATAAAAAATTTCATCTATATAGCGGGAAATAGTTGCTTTCACGGGATGCTCCTCATTAAAATGTCTACTCAACACTGCTTATGTCTTGAAAAAAGACATATTTCCGTTGCACGCCATCTATTGTATATTCTACTTCATTTTTTACAAATGGCGCCTCTTGTTTGCCTGGTTGCCATTGAGCAGATGCCCAATAAACTAATGTAGCATCCTTGTAGCATGAGCTCGGTTTAAAAATACGCACCAATTCTTCTGGTTGCAATGAAGCCCTTGCAAAGAAATAGTCTACCTCATATGACGTTTTTCGTAAAAAAGTACGCCAATCATCACCACACATAATAACGTCCTGCAATCCAAACTCTTCACACAAATACTCTAAAAAAGCCCTTTTTTTACTGTTTACTTCAATCAACGTTACTTTTAATTGAGGAAAGAGTATTTTTAAGGGCATTCCCGGAAACCCTGCCCCAGTACCCACATCGGCGATAGAATGAACCTGTGTAAAATCTATACAATCAGCTATCTTCAATGAATCATAAAAGTGATACTGGATGATTTTTGCAGGTTCAAGAATTGCCGTTAGATTAAATTTATTATTCCATGCGATCAGCAGAACAAGATATCGATTGAGCACCGCTAATTGCTCAGATGTTAATGAAAAATCTTTGATGAGTATTGCCCACAGCTCATTGTTGTTCCCGTTCATTACCTGATTATTCACTCAGATTCCTATCATATATAGCATTTTATTACTTCCCCATGGTATCATAAGTATCAGTAAAATACAATTTGTATTACCCTGTGGACTATTATGAAAAAATATTATTATACCTTGTTTTTATTAGTTAGTTCCCTCGCCTCACATATTGCTGCGGATCCAATTATTTGTTTTTTTTTCAAATCAATAGAAGATCAACAAAAAATAGCTCATAAACTGAAAAAACCGGGAAAATTGGCACATCATACTATCAACGGAATTGCTAATCACATACCAATTGCAGGAATTTATGCAACATATTCAGGCTATATAACCATATCGGACGAAAATGGTGAAATTCGATTTCCTCGGAAACATCGCGATAATTCTGCAAACATCATTGTTACTCAATCTATTGAACCAATTCCTCTTTTTGAAAACACTATTCAACAATGGAACCTTATCCCACAAGAAGCTGCAGAAATGTATGGATTAGTTGAAGTTTATGATGATAAAACAAAGGAATATAGTTGGCAAACTCACAGAATGAATATTCCTCATGACAATAAAATACCTTCTTCTGCTATCATTATTCTTGCAAAACCAAAAAACATTGTTATACCATCAGAAACAGTCAAAACGGTTAAATCTGCAAATCTTATGTTGCCACCAGTATATGTAAAAAAAGGAATCAACATTATGTCGCAAGGAGTGCATACCCTCACTATCAGGTATTTATTCAGACCTGTTGAGCAAAAAATACAACAAACTCCTCTTCAAGTATCTACCCAATTGCTGAATTAAAAGAGGATCGTTTTCCAAAAAAAAATTTACTGCTATACTTAGCCACTATCATACATCAGTACGATTATAATAGCGCCTTCTTTTAAGGAATGTTATATGAAATTACAAATTTCATTCGATCTTCTTGATCTTGATACCGCTCTTAAGGTTGGATCAGACGTTGCTCAATATGCAGATATTATTGAAATTGGTACCATTCTTATTTACCATTACGGTACTCAAGCCGTGCATGAATTTAGAAAAAAATTTCCCGATAAAATCATTCTTGCAGATACTAAAATAGCAGACAAAGGAAAAGAAGCTGTCGAATTATTTTCCGAAGCTGGTGCAGATTGGATAACGGTAATGGCTGGAACACCTTCTCAGGTAATTCATGCAACAACCACCATTGCACACCAAGCAAACATGAAAGTTCTTCTTGATCTCATCGATTCCAGTTCAATGGGTCAATCCGCATTGGAAGCAAAAAATTTAGGTGTTAGCGCCCTTTTGTTCCACCAGCCTTACACCGAAAATCAATCATTAGTCTTTTTGGATAAATGGGATATGGTAAAAGGCAATACAATATTACCTATTTTTGTTTCTGCAAAAATTAATCGTGATAATGTTGATAAAATAGTTGCCCTTAGACCTGATGCTATTGTTGTTGGGGCAGGCATTACCGATGCACAAGACAGCGCAAAGGAAGCACAATTTTTTGCTGAATTAGTAAAAAGGCTATAAGTTTCAGATTTACCTGAAGCCTATAGCCTCTTTTCAAAAAAATTTGAATTTATTCAATTAAAAACATATTGTTTATATTCATCATTTATTATCTTTGAGAGAACAGATCCTTACCGCTCATATCTATCTTTGGAAATGTTATACGATCTACTTCAGAATCATATCTTATATTTTGTTCTATATATTCTTTAACTAATTTAGATGATTCACAATCAGCAGTTCCCGCCACTAAAAATTCTCCATTTATGCTATACTCTTGTAATGGAACAGGGAGTTGTATCATTATTCTACAATTTATAAGATTACCCAATTTGCATTGATTAAAAAAATATGCGTAAGCTTCATCTAGTTTTTCAAATCGATTTTCATCTTTTAAATACCATTTCCGTACATTTCCCAAACTTATAACACCATTTTTAATGAAAATGGCACAGTCATCATACTTATCACCATATTCATTTTGGCATATAGCCATAATGTTCTTCACTAATTCTGATGATGTATAACAATGCTCAGTCATTGGTTCCAGAGCTCCTGCACAAAAAACAGCTATCAAAGAAATACATAATCCTATAAAAAAGCTATTTTTATTCATAACAAACCCCCAAAAATATAATTTATTCATTATTTTCTATTGTAAACTAGAATAAAAATAGAAACAAAAGGACTGTCAATGCCGCCATTCAATCGCAATATAAGTGATTCAGCGAACCTATCGAGCTCTATAGCTTTATCTCGTGATAAATGATATCTTCATAATAAACTAGACGATAAAAGGACATAGCCATGCTTAGACTGCCGGTCGACCTCAGCACATTCTCTGAAATGATAAATTCAGGGTATCTCTATATTGATAAAACTAAACATGTTTACAATATGATTACTGGCGGCCGCCGCTACTTTATGTCTCGCCCTCGCAGATTCGGTAAATCTCTCCTTGTCTCCACTCTTAAAGAAACATTGACTGCAAACAAAAAACTATTCAAAGGTTTATGGATTGAGCAAAGCGACTATCATTGGCACGAATATGGTGTTATTAACCTCGATTTTTCAAAAATAGATGCACATAGTGTTGATTCTGTAAAACATCATTTATGTAATATGCTTATCCGAATAGCCAACACATATCAGCTATCACCACAAACAACAACCAATGATCCTAGTTCACTGCTAGAAGACGTCGTTGATGCGTTATATAAACAATTCAATCGAGTTGCGATTCTTGTTGATGAATATGATAGTCCTATTTTAAAAAATATACATAATGAAGAACGCGCCAGAGCTGTTCGTGATACATTACAACAATTTTTTACCACAATAAAAGCTCTCGATTCACAAATTCAGTTTGTTTTCATTACAGGCGTCAGCTCATTCGCAAAGGCTGGATTATTTTCAGGCATTAACAATGTTCAAATTATTACAATGAACAAACAATTTGCTGATATCTGTGGTTATACTGATGAAGAAGTTGATCATTATTTTCCCGAATACATCAAAGCGTGGGCAGAAGAAGAACAGGTATCGTATGACAATCTCAGACAAAAAATACGAGAATGGTACAATGGCTATCATTTTGAACACAACGCTGCTGCAGTATATAATCCGTTTTCCTTGATGAATGCCTTACATCTTAAATCCTTTGAAAACTTTTGGTTTCAGTCTGGTGCTCCCACATTTTTAATCGAAATTCTCAAAAAAGAATATAAAAGTTTTGATCCTCATAATCTTGAAACATCTAAAGACACTCTCGGCATTTTCGATATTGGAGCTATACCTCTTATCTCATTAATGTTTCAAGCTGGATACTTAACCATTGTTGATTATGATCCCAACACTCATTCTTATAAACTGGATTATCCTAATTCAGAAGTAAGAGTATCTTTTCAAAAATATTTGCTTGAAGTTTTTGCTCATATTGAACCATTCAGAGCGCAAACATTGTCAACTCGCTTACGTATAGCATTTGACAACCAAGATATGGATGCTGTTGTAGAAACTTTGCAAGAGCTCTTTATGCATGTTCCTTATCAATTACATAGTTCTGAAGAAAAATATTATCATGGATTATTCACTATGATATGCGTTAGCAGTGGGATGAAGGCTCAAGCAGAATATTCAACAATCTTAGGAAGCATTGATTTAATTCTTGATTCATCAAGCATATTTTATATCATTGAAATAAAATTCAACAAATCGGCAAAAACAGCGCTCAAACAAATTGAAGAGCGCAAATATTATGAAAAGTTCATGGTTCAAAATAAACCAATTATTTTATTGGGACTTTCATTTAAGCGAAAGCCAAATGATTTTAAAGTAGATTATGCTTTAAAAAATCTGTAAACAAATATTTTTATTCTTTTCTTACATTAAAGGAAGCAGCCACTAATGAAGCCGCTGATTAGATCTATCACGGCCTATGCTTGAATCTGTTATCTTCTCATAATATTTGTTTATCATATTTTCCCTGGTATTTTCCATAGCTGTTTTCATGGCATACTCCATGATCCTATCATCAAAAGTCATATTTCGCTGCCTTTCTTCTTTCTGCCACTCTTCATACTGCAGCTTAATATATTCAATAAATTCAGGCAGTATCTCACAATCACGTGTTCCTAAAATAAGCACAGGCAACATTCCCTTCTTTAATGGTGCTACACCAGAAAAATATTGTCCAAAACGCTCTAAACTACTGTCTTCTGCTTGCATAAAGCCTGGGCACAAAACACCATTATTTTCTTTTATTCGTGTTACTATTTCTCTATATGTATCACGCGCTTCTTGGCGTACAAAAGGAGTTACGTCTATACTTCTTGCATTTTTTTCCAATGTCATAACACCTTCTAGTGAAACGAGAGTATAACCATCCCCCGTATTTTTTACATTGATAATAAGAATACTATCCGCATTCACTGAACCCCAACGAAAAATGCTGCTGATTGTTGATGACCCAACAACAACGGTATCTAAACCTTCCGTCAATACAAACGGCTTTTCTTTTCTTGTGCTATTTTCTGCAAAAATAATGGGCATACTACTAAAAGCAACAAAAAATAATATCAGTTTTTTAGGCAATGTCATAATAATCCTCGCAATATACCGTTAATCTAATTCTTATTATTTAATTGTATCTTTATTCCAAGTCCTTGCGGTAAGTATAACATTTGTACATATTATTTACGGTATATGCTGCAGCAATAACCGCAAGCGTGCCAGTACCAGCTGCAATCTTTGTGCGCTTAACTGCGTAATGTCCTCCATTCAATGCTAACGCCAATGTTGACTTCGAATGATAACCAAAAGCACACGTCCCCAGCGCTCCTACAACTGCTTTTTTACAACTATGCCTATCATATTGTTAACTTGCATACAGATTACAACTTAATACCATTACAACAATCATTATGCTTCTTGTTAACATGATAGCCCCTTAACAATTTTCTTACTCTTCTACTCTACTCAAATTATAATACTTGCGCATATTGCTCACGGCATACACCGCACTAATAACAGCAACTGTACTTGTCGCACCAGTTAAAAAACGATGCTCAGGCAATCCACATTCAAGCCCTTTATGCGCCACTCCACTACTCACAAATGTTACAAAGGATGCTACGAATGCTTTTTTACCGCTATGCCTATCATATTGTTGACTTGCATACAAATTACAACTTAACATCATTGCCACCACAATTATCATTCTTTTTAACATGTTACGCTCCTTTTTAAATAACTATTTTACAAATTGATCTTCATATAACCGTTTAACTTCTTCAGATGTTGTCGCTTCTTGAGCGCTTTTATCTGCTCTATAATCCATAAATCGTGGAAACCGCAATGCATATCCTAATGTTTCTTCAGTTTTTCCTGCAGTGTGCAGCGGCGACAGCGTAATTTCATCTGCACGCACGCGACATACTATTTCAGGCGATACCCAGACATCGGGAATTAATTCTTTTGCGCACACCACATTTTTTGGTTTTTCTTTGACCATAAGAATATCACATTTTTGTTTCAATTCTTTCCACTCTACATCAGTCAGCCCGGTACCAATTTTAGCAACTGTTTGGAATGCGTCAATTGTTTGATTAAAAACACCAACCAAAAATGCTCCAATACCAAATTGCGCACGCTTACCTTCTCCTGCATAATAACCAAGCACAACACAATCAAGCGTATCTTCCAAATGACCTTCTTCTTGTCGTTTCAATTTTATCCAATTAAAATTACGCTTTCCCGGTTGATACACTGCTCCTGGACGCTTTACAACAAGACCTTCTAATCCCGTTGCAACTGTTTCATAAAAATAATCTTCAAGCTCATGAGCATTAATTATTTTTTTATACTCATTTACCACAATCAACTCTGATGGCGCATGAGACAGTATGCGCTCTAATTCTTTATGGCGATCAACGTATGGCACATTCAAATAATCTTGTTCATTAACATACAAGACATCAAAAAGATAAATTCTTAAAGGCAATTCTGTTGCAGCCTCTTCAATACCATGTTTACGCTTTCTTTTAATGGTCTCTTGAAATGGCAAAAACTCCTGCGTATGGGGATCATATCCAATTGCCTCTCCCTCACAAATGAGTGTTTTAACTGGTAACTTAAACACTTCTTGCGCCAGATCGGGAAACATAGGTGACATGTCTTGTAAATTACGTGAAAAAAATCTCACTATTGGATTTTTCATATCTGTTTTATCAAGATGAATCTGCAGTCTAAATCCATCTAATTTTGGTTCTGCAAAACATTCTCCGATTTTTTCAAAAATTGCACGTGCCGTTGGTAACCGCTCAGCAGCTGCTGGAATAATTGGTATGCCAACGGTAATATGCATTTTTTTTATTGCTTCTATTCCACCTTCTTTGAGTGTTCGCGCAATAAGACCAATATCAGCACATGTGTTGTAAGCATCTTCTAAAATGGTTCGCAATGATTTATCACCCGCTTCCATCCACGAAAGTGCATCAATAATGGTCATATCGGAAAAACCAAGTCTTAATTTGCCAAGAATAATACGTGCAATAAATTTAGCTGATAACGGATCAAGAAACGAGCATAGATCTGAAAGTAATTTTATTTTTTCTTCTTGAGAGCCAACTCCTGATGTTTTTTCTACGTCACACAAAAAATTATACACTTGTTCAACGGACAAATCTTTACTACTATCCCATTTATATGCCCCTAAAACAAGACCAATATCACCAAGCTGTTTTGCTTGCTCTTTAATTGCTTCTTCTGGAACATGTAAAACGTGCGCTACTGCCTTTATAAGCGTTTTTTCAGCTACATTAAATAGAGTTCCAACATAAGGCGGATGTAGTTGCCCAAGCGACAATGATGCAATAATTTCTGCTTCTCTTGACGTTGCTTTACTCAATAATTCTGCCAATAAACGGGTAATTTCCAAACGTCCTGAAACCGGTTCAATATTTTCAAAACTACGTGCTACTTCTTTAAATTTCATCTGATTTCCATTAAAAATATAATTGAATTGCAACAATAGACTACAAAGCACCATTAATAGTACGCCGCCATATATCACTTTTTTGAACAACATCTTTCCCAATAAACGCCTATGTTCGAGCGATGCAACCAAATAATCCAAACCGCAGCAACACAAGAGAATAAATATAATGCGTTATTGTTTTGTGCGACACATACGTACAACGGCAAACTAGAAATTGCAAAAATTGAGGCGATGCCGACCGTTTTAACAATCAGCATACTGACAGACCATATAACTAATAAAAATAGAACTGCGGGCAAATATAACGCACTCAGCACCCCAAATAATGTTGCAACACCCTTGCCTCCGTTGCCACGTAAAAAAAGAGAACAAGTATTACCAAACAACAATATACCCGCAAAAACACACAAATATTCAATGGAAAAATGAAACTTTATGATGTGCATGAATAAAAATGCCTTGCCTGCATCAAGAAAAAAAATAAGAAAAAAATAATGTAATCCAAGTAACCGAGAAACATTGGTTGCACCAATATTACCAGAACCGTGCTGACGAATATCTTGTACGCCTTTCAGGCGTGCTATAATATAACCTGTTGGAATTGATCCAATGAGATATGCAACTATTGCGATTGTAACTACCATTAAACTTATCAAATATATTCCTTGTCTTTTGCCTTTTTATCTTTAATATTATACAAAAAAATAATTTGTTATACTTAATGCGGGAGATATTTACATGAAAAAAATTATTGCCATAACATTAATAAGCTCAATGAGCTTTGTATCAGCGATGCAGAACAAACTTATTACTTTTTCTTCTGCTCAAAAAATAGAAGCACAATTAGCTGCCAACAAAATACCTCCTCACATAAGTAACAGAATGCAAATACCTGCAAAACTTGGTGATAAAGAAATGAATCTTTCTGAGGTAGTTCCTCACTTACACAACATATATGCTGAATATATTGGTGATATTCAGAATGATGAGCCCAGAAAACAACGCGTTACTGAACATCTTACAAAAGAACAACCACGCTTGCTCGCAGCTCTTTTTTCCCATGACCGTCAAGCAATTGAATACTTTACTGAAAATGGTTTTATAAAATCAGAACAGTAAAAAATAATTTTTACGCAAAAAAAAGACTCTCAATTTTTCATGAGAGCCTTTTTTAATAATAATTTTACTGTTCTAATGTCGGCTTATAAATCTTCATGATACGATATGCTTTATCTGCATCACTCAATTCTTTACCACATCCTTCTTTTGGACATAGTTCCAAATGATTTAATATTTCTTTCTCTGGACACTCTCTCTTTGCATTATGCTTCGCATCAACTTCTGACCCAAACTTCTTATCGCATGCGTCTTTACGCTTCTCATAATATTTCTGCCAACATGCATTCCAAAAACAATCACTATGAAAAGAATGATCATTGCCATTGCAAGAAACAGGTAAACAAAGAACTACATCATTATTTTGATAATTATTTGAACATATATCACAAGTCTTATATTGTTCATCAAGACGAATTTCATCTAAATCTACATAGACAGCACCGTAAGGAAGTTGTTGTACAGCTGCATTTAAAAATTTTTTTAACATAACATGCAATTGAAGATGCTTATTAAGATCTTCTTTCATATAAATTATAAAATCAAAAGATCGCTGCAAACGCATTAATTCCCAAATACATTGATAATGGTTTCGCCAAATAGCAACTTCCAAAGCAGTCACATTCTCGCCTGAACACAAAGTATGCAGGGTATCCTTTTTATTTTGGTCTCTATTGAGTAATATTTTCAAACAACCAACAGATCCCGCTTTTGCTGCCAAAAAGAGTGGCGTATTACCACTTCCCGTACTATTTTTGTATGCTATTTCTGCACCATTATCCAATAAAATTGTTAAACTTTCTACGCTATCACGCCATGCAGCAACATGTACAGGAGACGATCCATATCTATTAAGCATGTGCACATTAGCTCCCTTATTTATCAAATGCTGCACAACATGCGGTAAATTCAACCATGCTGCAGTATGCAACGGTGTAGCATCTTCTTTATGATACCGAGAGTTAATATCAGCTCCCGCCTCAATAAGAACGTCAATCATGTCGGTACTACCAACTTCTACAGCACAATGTAATGGCGTACCATATTCAGTTTTTTTCCAATTTAAACCATAGGTTCCTTTTTCCAAGGGACAAGCATTCTCTTGATTAACAACACAACTACCCTTAATAAACCCCTTCACGGCTTCAGTATTTCCCGAAAAACATGCATAGTGTAGCGGACAATATCCATTAGTATCTGCATGGTTGCTTCTATAGCTCACATACGTATTTTCATACTTCTTAATTTTATCAACGTTACCAGCTCGTGCATCATGAAAAAATTGATACATACCTCCGGCAGGATAAATAGGCTTTGGAAATTCCGGATTTGGTAAAGAAACCGCTGATTCCATAAAAGTTGATTCCATAGAATAAGAAAAAACTACTGAACACAACAAAAATATTGACAAAAAAGATAGAAAAATCTGTTTATTCTTCATATTGATTCCAAAATTGTAAAACATATTGATAAGCACTCCAAGAAGATAAAACTGTTCCAATAATAATAAGACATAATTCAATTCCATTCCACCATGACGCATTCATTCCCAACTCTTGATAAGAATTACCTATAATAAACGCCAAACAAATGATTTGCACTATTGTTTTGCTTTTTCCAAAAGAAGACACCGCAATATGAAAATTGTTTTCCAGTGCCAAAATACGCACACCCATTATTAAAAATTCACGCCCAATCCAAATAATTGCCCACAAAAAATATATCTTATGAACAACAAGCAACGCGACGAGCGTTGAATACAATAAACATTTATCTGCAAGATGATCAAGTGTCGCACCAAATTTACTCACCTGATTATATTTTCTTGCAAAATAACCATCAAAAAAATCAGTTGCACCTAAACATAAAAATAAAAATGATAAAAATAGATTAATCACGGGGTGATTTAATGGTAATAAATAGACAAGAAAAAAAGGAAGAATCAGAAGAGAACCAATGAAACGAATAAGTGTTAATTTGAGGGGGAGTGTTAAGTTTGAATATTTCATACGAATCTGATCAAATTCTTTCCGTTCTATTGACCCTTCGACATGCTCAGGGCGAACGGACTGGGAATAAAATTGTTAATATTTTGATATGTTCTAAAAAAACATTCAATAAGCATTGTCAAGCTCAAAACGAATGGACACGCAAGACCCCAGTGACCAAATTTACGCATAGCGTAAATTTGGTAGCGACGCAGGGATTCGAACCCCGGACCTACGGATTATGATTCCGCCGCTCTAACCGACTGAGCTACGTCGCCACTAATATATCAATAGTATGCCACTAAATTGATAATTTTTGAATATTAAAATGAGCAAGCATACATTTAAATATTGATCTCATGAATAAGAGTGTTGCAATTAACGTTGCAAGAATACCGAGCATTAATGTTACCGCAAATCCTTGAATCGGTCCAGAACCAAAATTATAAAGGACTAGCCCAACAATAAAACTTGTAATGTTTGCATCTAAAATAACACTCATTGCTCCAGAAAAACCTTTATCTATTGCATTTTTTATGCTGCTACCATTTTTTAGATCTTCTTTAATTCTTTCAAAAATCAAAATAGAAGCATCGATTGCCATACCAATAGTCAACACCATGCCGGCAATACCTGGCAATGTTAATGTTGCATGCAACCATGCAAGTCCAATAAGTATCAATCCTAAATTGTACACCAATGCTAGGAATGCTAAAATACCAGCACCTTTATAATAGTAAAGACTAAATATAAGCAAAATCAAAAGACCTGCAAGGCAAGAAATAAGACCACTGCGAATTGAGTCATATCCCAATGACGGCCCAATTTGTCGCTCTTCTTCAAAGGTCACCGGTGCAACAAATGATCCTGATTTGAGTAAATATGCTAACGTTTTTACTTCCGCATTCGTAAACCTACCAGTAATGGAGCCAGTCCCACGAATAGCTGCTTGAATAACAGGAGCAGAAATAACTTCATTATCAAGAACAATTGCAAGATGTTTTCCATAACTTTTGCTTGTAAGTTCATAAAATTTTTCTGCACCTTCATCATTAAATGAAAACTGTACAACAGGCTCAACTCCGCTTTGACCACCCATAGAAGGACGAGCATCAGACAACATACGACCTGTTACTTTTGCATAACGGTGCACAACATAAAACGGTGTATAACCTTCTTTAGATTCTCCCGGTAAAATTTGCAAATCATCCGGTAATTCACCGTCATACTCAAGCAAAAGTTCTTTTTCGCTTGCACCAATTTTTTCTACTAATTTAAATTCCAAATTAGCAGCACGGCCAATCATTTCTTTTGCTGCTTGAGGATCTGCAACATCAGGAAGCTCAACAACAATGTGATTATCTCCCTGTTTTGTGATAACAATTTCTGCAACGCTAAATTTATCAAGGCGCGTACGCAATACTTCAATATTACGAACAACAGCATCATCTTTTATTCGCTGCTCCATTGATGCAGAAAAAGAAAAGGAAACAGCGTTTTTATCAACCGTTTGCTTTAACTCGCGCTCGTCAGCTTTTAACAAACGCGCTGCATCTTGTGCCTGTTGAACATTTTCAAATGTAAATATCAACGAATTGTTTACAATTTTTTTTGATAACACAACAAGAGAACGATTTCCTTTGAGTTTGCTTTCCATACTTTGCATTCTGTTCACCAACTCAGCTTCAACTGCTTTGTCGGTTTTCACTTCTAATGTTAAATATGTTCCGCCAACCAAATCTATACCGAATTTTATCGAATTGCGTAATGGATAAAGCATATACAATCCAATTCCACACAATGCTATCCAAAACATCAATTCTGAACAGGCTATACGTTGCGCCATCGATTTCATTTTAAATGCTCCTTAAATGCTGTTACTTTTGCTCTCTACTTACTCTCTTTTTTTTCAAATGACTTGCCCTACTACGCTTCTACTTCGCTAAAGCTACGTAGAACAAGTAAAGCTACGAAGGGCATACTTCTTAAGACTTCTTTATGGCGCTACTTCGCTTTTCAAGCTACGAAGCGCAGGCCCGTGCCTACGACCATGTCCTCCGTAGTTTTAACGTAGGAGGAAGCCTTGGCGAAGTATGGTACCAAGGAGGGGACTCGAACCCCTATGGGATTTCTCCCACAGCCACCTCAAGGCTGCGTG
>CAYSQT010000005.1:0-94340 GCA_964433525.1 uncultured Pseudomonadota bacterium | reverse complement strand
CGTAAATCTTTTGCTTCAACATCCAAAAGAACTTGTGAATTAGTGTATGCATGTGTTGTTGTCATACATCCACGCACAATACCAAATGCATCATTAATTACTTTTAATGTTGGTATAAATGCATTAGTGGTGCAACTTCCCAATGAAACAATTGCGTGCTTTTGCGCATCAAATAATTCATCATTAACGCCAGGAATAATAGCTATATCTTCGTCATGCGCAGGTGCTGAAATGAGAACGTGTTGTGCACCTACATCTAGATGTTTTTGTGCATCTGCACGGTGCGTAAATTTACCGGAACAATCAACCACCCAGTCAATGTCAAGTTTATCCCAAGGCAATTTTGTTGCATCCAGCTCTGCAATTATTTTAATAGACACATCACCGACAATAAGATTGTTTCCTTGCATGTAAACACGCTTGTCAAAAGTTCCCATTAACGTGTCATACTTAAACATATGCGCGGTTGCTGCAACATCAGATGTACCAACATTAATAGCAACAACAGTAATCTGATTATGACTCGCTTTATCTGAAAACAAACAACGCAAAAATGTTCTTCCAATTCTTCCAAAACCATTAATTGCAATCTTCATTACTTTCTTTCCTTTTTTTACATCTGAAACTGTTCCCGCAAATAAGACTGATCAAAATAATTACTCAATACAACAACAAAGTCTTCTTTTATATGATTAAGATCTTGTTCAGAATCAGCTTCAAAACGAATAGAAAGAACTGGCTGAGTATTTGAAGCTCGTAGCAAACCCCATCCATAATCAGTGCTTACGCGTACGCCATCTATTGTATTAATCTGATAATCTTTACGCAAAAAAAATAATCCTTTTGCTTCATTGACTAAAGCGTATTTTCTTTCTTCAGCGCACGCAATTCTATATTCGGGCGATGTCACTTTTTGAGGAAATACGGTAAGTAATTGTGGTAATGTTTTTCCTGATTCAACTAACAGTTCCAACAACCTAAACATTGCATACACGCCGTCGTCATACCCAAAATGGCGATCTTTAAAAAAGAAGTGACAACTTGTTTCGCCACCAAGCAGTGCATGATGCTCTTCCATTGCTTTTTCAATTACCGAATGTCCTACTGCTGTCACAACAGTTTGTGCTCCCCACTGCGACAAGATTTCTTGCAGCCCTGCAGAACACACAATATTACACACAACACACATTCCTGGATGTTCTTTGACCATCGGTTGTGCAAAAAGAGCAAGTAGTTTGTCACCTGCAACAAGCTCACCATCTTTAGTCATTGCCCCCATGCGATCAGCATCACCATCAAAACCAATGCCTACAACGGCATCCGTTGATCGTAATGCATCTTTTACGTCTTGCATGTTAGATATTTTTGTCGGATCTGCGGTGTGCGTTGCTGACTCAATATCAACTGCTGCGCAGAGTAATTGGACGTTGTTCCAATTCATTTGCTTAATAATATCAGGAACAACAACACCTGCCGCACCATTACCACAATCCATAACAACCGGTAATGTCATATTTTTTAAGTGAGAAAAATTATCAACATGCCATGTTATGTATGCATCTTTAATTGGCTGTTCTAAATATTCACCACGATTATGTGTATCAATAAGTTTGCCTTCTTCATACAACGCACCAATTTTTCTTATATGATCACCGGACAATGTATGCTTACCAAGACATACTTTAAAACCATTGTATTCTTTTGGATTGTGTGAAGCGGTAATCATCACCGCACCATCAACAGGCAACGTATATGTTGCAAAATAAATCATAGGAGATGTGCACAATCCAACAAATACAACATCAATACCACTATCAATCAAACCTCTGCACAATTCTTTTTTTAATTCAGGTGAATGCTCACGTCCGTCCATGCCAACCGCAATTGTTTTTAATTGTGGATTTTTTTCAACCAAATAGAAAGCAATGGTACGTGCAAGATTATAAACTTCTTTTACAACTAATTCTTGCCCCACAATACCACGAATATCATATTCCCTAAAAATTACATTTTTCATACGCGTCATTTTTTTATTCCTTATTCTTCTACCAAAGGTTCATCAATTGGATAATGTTTTACTATCTTCACCTTCAGCCCTTTTTCCGGACAATTACTCAGCTCAAAATGAGACATCGTAGTAATTGTAGGACTATGCATCTTAATCACATTAAATTGATTGCGCAAGCAGGACTGCTGATAGCCAATAAGTTTCATCAAATGTTTATATTGCTCAGGATTTTTTTCTTGCAAATCAAACGCTTTCATATTTTTTTTAATTTTCTCCAATTGCTTATATTTATCTTTAATGATAATCGCCATTTCCAAACGATTATGATTTGTATCTATTTTTCTTAAAAAATCAGCTCTTATCCGTGCGGACATTTTTTTGGTTAGATCATCAACTTCAAAAAAAGCATGCTTACAACACAAATCATTTGAGCACGGTGCATCAGAAAAATAAGATTGCATACAATGCGTTAAGCCGACCTTTTGAATAGCATCAAAAAAATCACATTTTTTTGATGCCATATATCTTACTTGTTTTTGTTGAACAGTTCCTCTTTTACCTATCTGGCGAGCAACACAAAACATAGAGTAAACATGAGAAAAACTAATCATACATAGTAGCGCAAAAATGTTACTGCTTATTTTCATCTTTTTTCCCTTTCTGTAAAAAATTCTCTGTTAAAATTCTTCTGTTTTTTATATCATATTTTTTGCATCTATGGTATTTTTGTTTTTTAAAAACATACTTAAATAAGGGAGAATTATCATGAAATATCTTACCCGCACATCATATTATATTATGCTTATTTTACCAATCATAATAATTACTTCTCTGCAAGGAATGGAAACAACTACAACGCAACCCACACAGGGCCTTACAGGATGGTTGTATTGGAGATCATGGATATTACCAAAACCACAACTACTGTGGTATGCATTAAATAACAATTTATTTGAATGTGACAATCAAGATCACAGAGCATTGATAAATGAAGCGTTGCTTGAATGCATCATTGATAATGACGATGTACCACTTAAAAGTCTTCTCACCTTGCTAAAAACTAAGTACCCAGAAGAAAAATTGATAGAAGATACCACAGCAATAAAAATCTATTCTTTACTGAGAGAGCGGCAAGGTGGCAAAAATCTTGTTTTTAGAAACCAACTTCATTGCGCACAAAAAGAACATCTAGGCGAAGCATATATCATTCTAAAAAAAATGCATCAAACATTAGATAATCTCATAAAAACATTCGATATTTACGATAATGATCAAAAACAGTCGCTTGCTACATTTAATACACAACATACAGAATATAAAACAACAAAACAAAAAATTCTCACAATGAATCCTAACATAGCAAATGATACAGATTTCAGTGATTCTGACAAAGATGGCAAAGATGTAAAGGAAAAAATAATGCCATCTGACTCACGATGCGCAGAAAATTACAAGATTTTACCCAAGATAAGACAAGAGCTACACCTTGCTGATGAAATAGTATACAAGCTATGCGACTGGACCGATCCTCTCTATCTTTAAACCCAATAAACATAGACACTATGATTCCACATAAACTTCAACTCAAGAATTTTTTAAGCTATGGCCCGCAATTACAAACAATTGATTTTGCGGGTCACTCTCTCATTTGTCTTTCTGGCAAAAACGGCCACGGTAAATCAGCACTTCTTGATGCGATGACATGGGCCGTGTGGGGACAAGCGCGCAAAGTGATTGGTGCTGCAAAAGCTGATCAAGGCTTGTTACGCCTTGGCCAAACGCATATGCTGGTGATGTTTGATTTTGAATTTAATGGTACATTGTATCGCATTAGACGTGAATATATGGAAACATTCAATAAACCGGTGGCGGTACTTGAATTTGGAACTATCAATGCTAAAACACAAGAGTTTATTCCTTTGACGGACAAAACCATTCGCACAACACAAGCAAAAATAGAACATATTTTACGACTCGATTTTGAAGCATTTTCTAACACTGCTTTTTTGCGACAAGGTAATTCAAATGAATTTTCAAAAAAAGCACCAAAAGACCGCAAATCTATTCTTGCATCCATTCTTGGCTTAGATCAATACGAAGCAATTCGCAAACAAGCGCTTGAAAAAATAAAAGATGCAACACATAAAAAAACTGCGCTTGCAATGCTGCAAGAAAAAAGAGTTGCAGAACTTGCAGCGCAAGAACACCTTACACAAGAGCATGCAGCTCTAGAATATAACATGATTGCAATTCAGCAAGAAGAACAGGAATGGCAGACTGGTCACACACAATTAAAAAAAACGCATGCTGATCTTGAAAAAAATCAAAAACAGGCCTCTTTACTGTTCTTACAAAAACAACAATATGAAGCAACGCTTGCCGAGCATATCACTCAGCTAGCAGCAATGCGCTCGCAATGGCGCAACGTCAACGCAAAAAAACAAACGCTACAAAACGTTCATCAATTAGAACAGAATAAAAAAGAAATGCTCCTTGACATAGCGCAGTACCAGGCATATTTTCAGCAAAGCCTTGAATGTAAAGAAGAATTGCTGCGCGTCACGCAAGAACTGAATGCACTAGAACAACAACACAAAAATAATCTTGCGCTCAAAACGCAAACTATTTTAATTGCAATAGAACGATTATCCGCAGAGCGCACCAATAAGCACAATATTATTGCCCTTCTTGATGATGAATATAAAAAAAATGAACGTGAATATCAGATGCTCGCTCAAACAATCAACACATTGACAAGCAACATAGCAGAGCAAACAAAAACTGACTCGCATATACAACAAACAGAAGCGGCTCTTGAAAAAAGAAAGAATACATATCACTCATTTGTATCGCTGGGCAATGCAATAAATGCAGAGCTTAAACACATTTCGCAGAAAAAAAATCTTCTTGACGTCGAAAATCCCAGCTGTCCATTGTGCGAACAGAATCTTTCTGCGTCTCGCAGACGATTATTGAGTTCTCACTTTATCAAACAAGAATCATTTTTATTGCATCGTCTAGAACGGCTTAAGCGCATTATACCGCCACTCAAAACAAAACTTGTTGAGCATCATGAACAACTGCAGAAAGATAAAGAACAGGTACAATTAACGTTGCAACAGCAGAATAAACAAAAAGAATTGTGCTATGCGCAGGATAAAATTGCACTCACTAACATTGAGCTCACTGCAAAAATAGCAGCGCTACAGCAAGAAATAGTACATTTTGACTCAATAATACAGCAGCATCAACGGGAAGTTGTTGCGCTTGAAAAAGATAATACACTCACAAAGAATGCTGAATATCAGACTTTGATGCACAAAAAAGAAACTATAGAAAAAAAGTTTTTAAGCTATACGTATACATCAGAAACATATGAAAGCAAACAAAAAGCTCTTAAAGCGCTGGAAGAACAACTTACAGAGTATGAATCCTTGCAACAAGACATTGCGCATCAAAATAATCGCAAAGAGGCAATACGCACATTGTGCGCTACTATTAAACAATGCAAACACGCTATAGCTGGAATAACACACGAGCTAGAAAATTTTAAAGACCTCGACGCGAAAATAAGCACTTTAGCCACTCAAGAAAAAGAACACAATGATCAGTGGAACCTCATACGTAACAAAAAAGAACAGCTCCTGCTGTTATCAGGAAGTCTCACTACAAAACAAAAACATCTTGAAACGATAAAAGCTGAATATGAACAAGAAAAAGCAGTAATCGCGCAGCAAGACGCAATTATTCAAGACTACCAAATTATTTGCACTGCAACGGGTAAAGATGGCATACAAGCATTGCTTATTGAAGAAGCAATCCCAGAAATTGAACAAGAAGCAAATCAGTTGCTTTCGCAACTGACAAATAATCAAGCGCATATATTTATTGAATCTCTCCGTGATTTAAAAAAAGGTGGCACCAAAGAAACGCTGGACATTAAAATCTCCGATCAAAATGGCATCCGGCCATATGAACTGTTTTCCGGCGGTGAAGCATTTCGCATTGATTTTGCGCTGCGCATAGCAATTTCAAAATTACTCGCGCGCCGTGCAGGCACAGCGCTCCAAACACTCATCATTGACGAAGGCTTTGGCTCACAAGATGATGAAGGTTTAAGTTATATCATGGATGCACTGCATGCAATACAAAATAATTTTTCAAAAATTATTGTCGTATCACATTTACCAACCATGAAAGATCAATTTCCGGTGCAATTTGTGGTACACAAGGGCATACAAGGGAGTGTTGTTACGGTTGTTGAACAGGGGTAAAGGCAGCAAACAGTCTGTTGAACAACCGACTGATTTTTTTCTTTGCATTAGTTACATAACCTTCAGCTCGTTCTCTCCACGATAGTCTTTTTTGCTCAAAAACAACTCTTCTTTCTGATTCTTTTTTTTCAGCCTCAGCAATTATCCGTAACTGTTTTTTGATAACTGCCTCTTTCTCTTCTTCTGCGTTTTGAAATACCTGCGGTTCTTGGCTTTTTTCTTGTTGTTCAACTGCAGCTTTTTGTATTTCTCTTATCAGTTCTTTCAGAAAAACTCGATTAAGCGCTTCGCTACCAAAAATAGTACCTGCATAAGTTCCCACAAGCACAATTACAAAAAGAATTGATTTAATCTTCATAAAAATCTCCAATGCAACAAAACAAATAGGGGTACTATTTCAATTTGAGTATATTAAGCAGAGGGGGCGGAATGCAACCATTTTTATAAAAAAACCAAAATTTTTTAATTTTTTATGTTTTTACGGTAAAATAATAAGAAATTATATGCGACACGTATGGAACACACATGAAAACATTACAACAAAATGTTCTTTTTCTTTTTTTAATTACCACAAATTACCCCGCAGCCGCTATGTACAACAATACAATGGTGAGCTATTCAACAACAGAACAAATATCAGTTTCACAACTCATAACCACACAGCGCTTATTGCTATCAAATTCACCGCACTTTAGTAATTACAGCGCACCACACAATTACGCAAGGCAACATAAATCAAAATCTGCTAACAATAAAGTAGATCGCGTAGATAGCCTCAGCGTCGCTATCAACAATCATTTAAGTAAAACGGGCAAACAATATTGTCCTTATCCAATTATTAATTTTTGCGCACGTCTCTGCTCTCTGCCATATTATACAATCAACAATCCTCAAGAAGAACTTCTTTCCCTTGCGCCATTGTTAGATAATGAGCTGACAAGCGTTGCAATGGTAAAACAATTGCAACAGAAAAATACTTTTTTTCGTGATTGTTTACAATTATTGCGCGTAGCAGGTGCTTCATTGCATAAAAATATATCTCCTATTGCAATTGATACGTTGCCCGTTCCAATAAAACAATACCTTACGCAAGAATCTAATCAATTTTGTAAAAATAATTTAGGCATTCATCCGCTTGTATTAAAAAAAATCATCTCAAACACTATAAAACTCACCTTATTTTATACGTTGCCTGCAGATACTGATGGTTTATTGAGCAACGAGACATTACGCCTTTTTTTGGCGCAAACATTTAAAGAAGGAAAATTATCTGATGCGGCATTTAACCCACAACATAATGTCATAAAAACATACGATCTTGGCAATCAAGGCGGATACAACAACAGGCAACTTTATTTAGTTATTTCAGCAAATAATAAAAACAAATTAAAAAAAGAATACCTTATAAAAGAATCTCTTGCTGGAATAGATGAAATAATTGGCCTTAAAAAAGTAGCATCTGCACCAATATTGCAAAAGATCATTTTTCCTCGCATTATGCCCGGATTGCCAAGCTTTCTCTTGCCTATTGAATATTGTGCATATTCAACTAACGATTCCATTCATTATCTAACTATCATGCCAAAAGCTCCTGGCATAGGACTTAATGTAATAATTGATAATTTTAATGAAAATCAAACAGTTGAAAATCGTAACATGTTGGCTTCTGCTTTTTATGCACTTGGCGTAGAAACTGCCAATGCTCATCAACTATTAATAATACACGGCGATTATCATTTTTTTCATCTTTTTTACGATAATGGACATTTTACCGTAATAGATAATCAATCTATGTCTTTTTTTATCAATAAAAAAGAGGACCCTGCCATTGATATTGTCAAATTATTTATGATGCCATTCTCTGCCGGTAGCTATTTTCAGCAGTTTAAAGATCTCATTAGAAACATAGATCTAAAAACATGGCATGACCTAACACTTAAAAATTTTGTTTTAGGTTATGCAAGCACATACCATCCGAGACTTAAAAATAAAATAATCATTGAAATAAGGAACATGTTTAATCGACCGTTTGAAATTCCTTGGGTTTATTTTCATCAACATCAAATTGAAAAATTACGAAACAAATATATCAATCCTCTTTTTGATGAACTATTCAATCAAGAGATTCAACACTCTTAACTTCTGGAATGCGCTTTTTCATCTGCGCCTCCAATCCCATTTTAAGTGTCACAAAAGAAATGGGGCAACTCACACAAGCGCCATGCAATTTGACAAAAACTGTTCCTTCTTCAAATTTCACAAAATGAATATCCCCGCCATCTTGTAAGATAGCGGGGCGTAATTCTTCTAAAACAGTCTTGATTTGTTCAATTATATCAAAAGATGACATAACTGATTATACCCATTCAAGACGAGCAACGGTAGCAGTATCACTCATACGTTTTCCCATAGGAATGATGCGAGTGTAACCACCGGGCCTTGAAACATAACGAGGCGCAATCTCTTTAAACAACTTGATTACAGCATCTGAATCATACGGCAATAATGCATGAACACGGCGACGTGCATTGAATTCATTGCCAGCGCGTGCAATTGTTATCACTTGTTCTGCAAGGCGTCTTGTTTCTTTAACACGTGCTTTTGTGGAAACCAAGTGTCCATATTTAATCAAATGAATTACCTGATTACGCAATAGCGCCCTTCTATGTGGCGCTTTTAAGTTTAATTTTTTTCGACCATTCTGATGTACCATTATTTTGTACCTTACGAAAAGAAGGGATAATAATCCCTAACCTAACATTTTCTTAACATTTTCTTCATTAATGTTCATACCAAAAGAAAGTCCAAATGCTTTCATGCTTTCTTTGACTTCATTTAATGATTTACGTCCAAAATTTTTAATTTTAAGAGCGTCATCTTCAGCAACATTAACAAGATCAATGACACGATTAATACCAGCATTTAATAAACAATTATGAGCTCGCACTGATAATTCAAGTTCTTCTATTGGCTTGAGAAGCAATTCAACAGGAACTCCCTTCAAAATGGAATCATTACTTTTTGATGTAACTTTTTCAACTTTTTCTTCAGTCACCTGTGAAATTTCATTAAACGGAATTTCTACGCTTTCAAGAAAGTGCTCTAATTGCGTACGTAAAACAGAAACAGCATAATGTAATACATCAACTGGATTTTCTGAACCATTAGTGTGTATACGTAAAATAAGTTTGTCGTAATCAATTGCTTCGCCAACACGAGTCTTTTCAATATCAAACATAACCTTGCGTATGGGAGAAAACATTGCATCCAAATAAATACGACCATCTTCTTGATATGATTTTTCCATTGGCCATTGTGCGGCTTGATAACCACGACCTGAATCAACAAAAAATTCAATGTCCAATTCACCATCAAATGCAATATGAGCAATTACATAATCTTTATTAATTAATTCCAAATGATCATCTGCAATGATATCCGCAACTGTGGCAGGGCCTTCACCTTTTTTTGTTAAACGCATTGTACCAGATTTACCTTCTGTGTTGCGTATAACAATATTTTTTATATTAAGAATAACCTGCATCGCATCTTCAACGACACCAGTTATTGCTGAAAATTCATTGTTAACACCCTTGATAATAACAGAGGTCACCGCAGAACCTTCAACACCACCAAGCAAAATCCGACGTAACGCATTTCCAATGGTTATACCAAAACCCGGTTCAAGCGGTTGAACTACTAACTCACCACAAGTTTGGCTGAACGTCTTTTTTTCCCATTTCAATTGTGGAATGATAAGTGGTTTGTATTCTCGTTTTTTAATCATTCAACCTCCTGCTCTCGGCTAGACATTCTTTTTACCTATTATTTAGAATACAATTCTACAATTAAATGTTCTTCAACTGGTACTTGAACATCAGCACGAACAGGCAGACGTAGTACTTTTCCTACTCTTTCTTTTTTATCAAGTTCCAACCATTCAGGAACTTTAATTCCTACTTTCATCCGTTTTTCAATAACATCTGCCATAAACGTTGTAAGAGTAGAAACACGCTGACTTAAAGTAACAATATCACTTACAGAGGTCAAAAACGAAGGAGAATAAATCTTTTTACCGTTAACTAAAATATGACCATGTGCAATGATTTGACGAGCTTGCCTGCGTGTTGTTGCCATTTTTAAACGATATACAACATTGTCAAGACGTCGTTCAAGCAACTTCAATAAATTTTCACCTGGACCACCCTCTTGTTGCTTGCTTGCAACAACAAAAAAACGCTTAAATTGACGCTCTCTCAAACCATACATTTCTTTGACCTTTTGCTTTTCTTGAAGCTGTCGGCCATATTCAGAAAGCTTTTTGCGAGGAGCTTTGGATTGTTGTTTTTCCGTATTTTCTTCTCTTGAAATTGCCATGAAACCTTATCCCACTAAAAATTTATTATTTTTTATACACATCGCTTGCTTGGCGGTCGACAACCATTATGAGGCAATGGAGTAACGTCTCGCAATACAGAAATAGCTATACCTGCAGATTGAAACGCTCGCACAACAGAATCTCTGCCAGAACCAGGTCCCTGCATGTTAATTTCTAAATTTTTTATGCCAACAAGCTGCATTTCTTTGGCGAGATTAGATGCAATCTGAGATGCCGCAAAAGGTGTGCTTTTACGTGAACCCTTAAATCCTAAGCGCCCTGAACTTGAACTAAATAAAACATCACCTTCTATTGTGGTAATAGATACTATAGTGTTGTTAAATGTTGATTTAACATGTGCAATAGCAGATGATATTCTTTGTTTTAGTTTTTTTGATTTTTTCTTATAAGCCATCTAACAATAACCTTTATTACGTTATATTATTTTTTTGTTGCTTTACGCTTAAGCGCTACAGGACTCTTTGCTGGTCCTTTTCGAGTACGAGCATTTGTTTTGGTTCTTTGCCCTCTTACCGGCAAACCTTTTTTATGCCGCAATCCTCTATAAGAACCAATTTCTTGTAATCGCTTAATATTTAACGTAATGTCCCTGCGCAATTCACCTTCAACAAGATAATTATCGGTAATTTCTTTTTGAATCGCAGCAACTTCAGCATCGGTTAAATCTTTTACTCGTTTATTAAAATCGATACCTACTTTACGCAAAATATCTTGTGATCTTACAAGACCAATTCCAAAAATATAGGGTAGTCCATACTCAATTCGCTTACTAGCAGGTAAAACAACACCTTCTATTCTAGCCATAATTTTATATTCCTCTTACTATCCTTGTCGTTGTTTATGCTTAGGGCTTTTGTTACAAATAACGCGCACAACGCCTTTACGCTTAATAATACGACAATCATTACAAATAGCTTTTACTGATGTTCTAACTTTCATGATAACTCCTGCCTAATCCTTATATCGCAGTACAATTCTTCCGCGTGTTAAATCATATGATGATAACTCTAACGCCACCTTATCTCCTGGTAAAATACGAATATAATGCATTCTCATTTTACCCGATACGTGAGCTAACACCACATGCCCACCTTCTATTTCTACGCGAAACGTTGCATTTGGTAACGTTTCTTTTACAATTCCGTCAACTCGTATGACATCTTCTTTTTGCTTCATGCAGCGCTCTTACTATTTTGTTGTTCTATATTTTTACGCGTCAAAACTACTGGTCCATCATGAGTAATAGCTATCGTATCCTCAACATGTGCAGCAAGACTGCCATCTAGGGTCTTTACTGTCCAACCATCACGATCTATGTATACATCAGCCTTACCCAACGTAATCATTGGTTCAATAGCAAAAGTCATTCCTTCCTTAAGCAATGGACCACGACCAGGTTTTCCATAATTGAGAATTTCCGGTTCTTCATGCATATTTTTGCCAATGCCATGACCTGCAAAATCACGAACAACACTGAACCCATGAGCTTCAACTTCTTCCTGAATCGCCGCAGAAATATCAGACAGTCTATTTCCCACGCAAGCTTTTTCAATACCTCTGTCCAATGCAGTTTTTGCAACATCAACTAATTTTTTTGCTTGTGTAGAATGTTCTCCAACAAAAAAACTACGTGCCATATCGGCACAATAACCATTCCATGACGCACAAACATCAATTTTTACTAAATCTCCATTTTTTAAAATAGATGTCAATCGAGGTACGCCATGAACAACTTCATCGTTCACAGCAATACAACTCACGTGTCGATATCCCTTATACCCCTTAGTACACGATACCAATTCTTTTTCTTGCAACTGATATCCAATCCATGCATCAATATCTGCTGTTGTTATTCCGGGAACAATCTGATGATGTACCGTGTCTAATATTTCAGACAACAACATTCCAGCGTGAGCCATAATCTGAATTGAATCTTTATTCTTTATATGAATCATATATTCACTTATCATTCATCTAATTGTTGCGTTTGCAAAAAACATTTGAATACTTCTTGTAATGGCTTTGATGCATCAAGCTCAATTACTTTAGTGCCATTATTTCTATAAAAATCAACCAATGCCTTGGTGTGCGTATAATAAACAGCAAGGCGCTTCCTTACCGCCTCTTCTTCGTCATCACTTCTTCTGCCAAGAGCAACTCCGCACTTATCACATATTAACGTGCTGTCAGATATGTTACCTGGAGCAATTGAATATACAGCTTGGCAATCTATATTTTGACATACAAAACGACGACAAAGTCTATCAACTACCACATCATCTGGAATCAAAAAAAGAATAACCTGTTCTTGTGATTCTGGGAATTCTTCTTTGAGAATGTTTTCAAAAGATTGAGCTTGCGCAAGAGTCCTTGGATATCCATCAAAAATAACCCCCGACATTCTTTGCGCATTCTCATGAAGCCAATCTTTTACCATATCCGTAATGATATCATCACTGATCAGTTTACCAGATTTAATAATTAAATCTATTTCTTTGCCTATTTTTGTTTCTTCAACAATATGTTTTCTACATAAATTTCCGGTAGAAACTTGCATCCAACCAAATCGTTTTGTACAAAGATTAGCCAAAGAACCTTTACCAGCGCCAGGAGGACCAATAAAAATAAATATTTTTTCTATGTGACGATTGTTCAACGCGCTCCCCTGCCTCTTAATCTTCCTGATGTCAAAAACCCTTCATATCTATGCTCAATGAGATATGATTCAATCTGAGCAGCTGTTTCATTAGCAACGCCAACAACAATCAATAATGCTGTTCCACTTAAAATTCCTGTCAATACAAATGGAATATGTAAAAATGCTTGAATAATATGTGGTAAAAGAGCCAATGCAGCAAGATATAAAGCTCCAACCAGTCCTAGTCGTGTTAATACATAACTAAAAACTTCTGCAGTTTTTTTCCCCGGGCGAACGCCAGGAATAAAACCACCACCTTTTTTAATATTATCTGCAAGCTCTTCAGGGTTAAAAATCAATGCTGTATATAAAAATGAAAACCCTATGATAAGGAAAAAATCTAATACATTGTAAATAGCCCCACCCGGAACCAAGCTCTCTGCAACAGATTTAAAAAAAATAAAACGAGTTGCAAGTACGGTTGATGCAAACATAGGGATATTGAGCATAGCATTAGAGAATATAACTGGCGCTACTCCTGCAGTGTTAATTTTAAATGGAATATAGGTGCTTTGCCCGCCATACACTTTATTACCAACCATTCTTCTTGAATACTGTACAGGAATTTTGCGATCTGCTTTCTCAAGAAAAACAATTGCAGCTGCGATAGCGATTGCTATCACAAAAAGCAATCCACCAAC
Source organism: uncultured Pseudomonadota bacterium (assembly GCA_964433525.1). Lineage (GTDB taxonomy): Bacteria > Babelota > Babeliae > Babelales > Vermiphilaceae > SOIL31. The sequence goes on along the minus strand of CAYSQT010000005.1, from coordinate 80,320 downwards.
AAGAGGATCAAGATATCCCTCTTGCATTGCGCCAATAGTTTTGACAATATCATCGGGAAATCGTGCAACAATACCACCAAAAATAATCATGGAGGAACCATTACCCAATCCAAATAATGATATTTGCTCTCCCAGCCACATAACAAACATTGTTCCAACAGTCAAAGCAAGAACAAATAATATTCTTGACCCTATTGTTGGATCAATAACAAGACCATATTTCTCTAATAAAAAAACAAATCCTGTACTTTGAAACAGACTTACAAAAAGCGTCAAATAGCGCGTATATTGATTAATCATTTTACGACCATATTCACCTTCTTTTGCAAGCATTTCAAGAGATGGAATGGAAAGACTGAGCATTTGCATCATAATCGATGACATAATATACGGACTAATACCCAAAGCAAACAATGTGCATTGTCGCAAACTTCCCCCAGAAAAAAGATCTAGATAAGAAAATATCCCACTAAGACCAACCCCCTGATTCATCATTTGCTGAAGTTTGTCAATATCAACACCAATCATTGGTATATGATTGCCCAATCGATAAATGATCAATATTCCCAAAGTAAAAAAAACTTTTTTTCTTAACTCTGGAATCCGAAATATATTAAGAAAATTTTTGAGGAGCACCACTGCTTATTACTCCTTAATTATAAGTGCCTTACCACCAACTTTTTCTATCGCTTGTATTGCTGAGGCGCTGAATGCGTGAGCAGAAATTGTTAATTTTTTCTGCAATACACCATCACCTAAGATTTTAACAAACGTCCCTTTTTTTATGTCTTGTTGCTCACTTTTTTTAGGCTTAATTAAACCTTTTTGAGCTAAAATAAGCGTATCAATTTCTTCTCCTTCAGAAAAAACACGCTCTAAACTTTTAAGATTTACTAATGCAACTTCTTTGGAAAACCGAGCATTAGTGAATCCACGTTTAGGAAGACGTCGCTGTAAAGGTGTCTGCCCACCTTCAAATCCACGACCTTTTGGTCCTCCAGAACGAGCATTTTGGCCTTTATGACCACGGCCAGACGTGCCACCACGACTACCACCACGACCAACTCTTTTTCTTTCTTTTCCCGCAGGTTCTAAATTTTCTAAGCGAAACATTACAATCCTTTAATCATTTCTTGAACAGATTTTCCACGCAATAAGCTTATACGTTCAACGGTACGCAATTTCGCCAAAGCATTCATGGTTGCTTTAGCAACATTAATGCTATTGCTTGAACCACGCGATTTTGTTAAAACGTCTTCCACTCCAGCAGCATCCATAATTGCACGCACAGCACCACCAGCAATATTTCCTGTTCCTTTAGATGCAGGACGGACCATCACACTTGTTGCTCCGTGCCTACCCATCGCTTCGTAGGGAACTGTTGAACCACGACGAGCAACTGAAATCATTTTTTTCCGTGCTCTATTGGTTGCTTTTGCAATCGCCATAGAAACTTCACGACTTTTACCAAGAGCAAGACCTACAGAACCTTGCTTATCTCCTGAAATGACAAAAGCAACAAAAGAAAAACGTTTACCGCCCTTGGTAACTTTTGTAACACGTCGTAAACTTACTACGTGATCAACAAAAGAATCTTTTTTTTCTTTGTTGTCTTCTCTCATAACTTCTCTGTTTGTTGCCATTCTTTAATTCCTTGCTACCTATATCTTCAAAAATTTAACGTACCTTCACGCAAACCGTCAGCGAGAGATTTAACTCTACCATGGAACTTAAAGCGGCCCCTGTCGAACACTACCACATCAATATTCTTTGCTTTTGCACGCTTTGCAAGCTCAACACCAACAGCATGTGCAACTTCTTTTTTATCGCCTTTAATTCCTGATATTTCAAGAGATGAACACGCCACTAGTGTATTATGTGTCATATCATCAATAATCTGTGCATATATATGACTTAAACTTCTGAACACTGAGACACGTGGCGGCATGCCATAACGTTTTACCTTTGCACGAACTCGCATTGTTCTACGCTGTGCTCTAATTCGATCTTTTTTATGCGTAGCCATTCATAATCCCTATTAAACCTTATAACCTACTTTTTGGCCTTACCTGCTGCTTTACGTCTAATTACTTCTGTCTGTAATTTTATACCTTTACCTTTATAAGGTTCCGGTACTCGTAACGCGCGTATTTCACTACAAAATTGCCCTGCATCACACCTGTTGCTCGATTTAACTTTTATTTTTTGTCCAGACTTATCAATCTCAACAGAAATCCCCGCTGGAATATCAACTTCAATTTTATGGCTATATCCCAACGCAAGAGTCATTTTTTTTCCGGCAAGCGCTGCTTTATAACCTAACCCATTAATTTCAATCATTTTTTCAAATTCTTGAGCAGCCCCACCTAATTCGTTAGCGAGTAAAGCTCTGTGTAATCCCCAAAGCCGATTGATAGAAGAAATATGCTTTGATGACGATCCCACTTCAGACTTAACAGATAGATATAATTTTTTGTCTCTTGCAACTACATCAAGCTCTGTTGGTACATAATGAATTCCAGAAGCATGCGCTCCTTTATAATGTACCGCTTGACCTTTGATATCAACAGTAAGTCCATCAATATTAATAGGCTTTCTACCAATTTTTGACATATGAACACTCCTTACCAAACGGTACAGATTACTTCGCCACCAACATTAAACTTTTTCGCTTGTTTGTTCACCACAAGACCGCGATTCGTTGTTAATATTGATATGCCAAGTTTTCCAATAACTGGTTTAATGTTCTTTGTTCCTACATAAACCCGACAACCCGGGGTGCTCACGCGCTTAATTTCGTGAATAGCAGATTCGCCATCAACATACTTTAAAACTATTTTTAAAGACTTAGTTATATCAGAATCAGCGTTAATAATCGCAACATCATGGATGAAACCTTCATCTTTCAAAATATGAGCAATAGAATGGCGCATTTTTGAATATGGCGCAGAAACCACTGGCTTAGAAACCATTATGCCATTCCGAATAATTGTAATAAAATCTGCAATTGAATCAACTGACATTGAGTCTCCTTACCAGCTTGTTTTTTTAACGCCTGGAAGCAATCCTTCTAGGGCATTTTTTCTAAAACACATACGACACATTCTAAATAACCGAAAATATGCTCTTGCGCGACCACATAATTCACACCTATTATACGCACGCGTGCTAAATTTTGGTTCCTTACCTTGTTTTTCAATCAATGCTTTTCTTGCCATTGCAATCCTAATAACCTTTATGATTTTCTGAATGGTATATTAAATGCTTGCAACAACGCATAAGCATTCTTATCTTCTGATGAAGATGTTTGAATCGTGATGTTAAGACCATGCATTTTTTTGCTAATATCAAATTCTACTTCAGGAAAAATGGTCCAATCTTTTATACCAATATTATAACCACCTCGACCATCTAGCTTGGTCGGAAGTCCCTGAAAATCACGCACTTTTGGCAAAGCAAAAGAGATAAACTTATCCAAAAACTCATACATAACATCACCGCGTAATGTTACCATGGCACCGATAGGCATACCTTCTCTTAACTTAAATCCTGCTATTGATTTGCGCGCCAATCTTTTAACTGAATGTTGCCCTGAAATTTTTTCCAAAACGTTCATTGCTTCTTGAAGCACTTTTGAATCAGAGACAGCTTCTTTTACACCAACATTCAAAACTATTTTTACTAATTTAGGCACCATCATAATGTTATTCAATCCCAACTGTTTTTGCAGTGAAGGACGAATGTCATCATTATATTGTTTCACCAATCGAGATCTTTTCATAACGAATGTTCCATTGCTTTTCTAAAAAATTTCTTTACACCGATTACACACTCGCACGCTTTTGCCTGTCTCTAATGTTTTGGAATTAACACGAGCAGGTTTTTTACATGCAGAGCAAACCGGCATAACACATGACATATCAATAAAACTTTCTTCTTTACGAATACCACCAGACTCACCAGTACGACGCGGTTTATAATGATGCGTTGCTATAGCAATGCCTTTAACCATAACCTTCTTCTTTTTTGGTAAAACAGCCATTACAGAACCCTGCTTACCGCTATCTTTTCCTGACATAATCTGTACTGTATCGTTCTTTTTAACGCGTGCTATCATGAATTATACCTTCTTTACAAAACTTCTGGAGCTAATGATGAAATTTTAGCATATCCACGCGCTCTAACTTCTCGTGCAATGGGACCAAAAATTCGCGTTCCAATTATTTCGCCTTGCTTTATAATGACAGCTGCATTTTCTCCAAATCGAATGTAGCTTCCATCTGCTCTGCGAAATTCTTTCTTTGTTCGCACAATAACAGCCTCAACAACATCGCCCTTCTTTACCATGCCACCTGGAATAGCTTTTTTCACGGCACACTTTATAGTGTCACCTATAAATGCATAGCGCTTGCGTGTACTACCAATAATGTGAATACATTGCAATGCCTTCGCACCAGAATTATCCGCTACTTCAAGATACGATTCTTTTTGAACCATATCACAATCCCTCGTACTTTATGATTTACTACCTGTTACAACTTCAGCAAGATACATATATTTTGTTTTTGCCAACGGGCGTCCTTGAAAAAATCGAACAACATCGCCCTCTTTTGCTTGATTAGCTTCATCATGCACTTTGTAAGATTTTGTTTTTCTCAAAACTTTACGGAACTTTGGATGCACGTACGTCTGTACTACTTCAACAACAATAGTTTTATCCATTTTATCGGATACAACCTTGCCTTCAAAAAGACGCTTTTGCTTTTCAACACTTATATTCATTCATCATCCTATTTACGATTTTCAGCTACAGACATCTCTCTTGCCCTAATAGCAGTCAAAATACGCGCAATATGTTTGCGCAATTTTTTGTATTGAGAACAATCTTTTACTTGCGAAGTTGTCGCATTAATACGCAACCCACAAAGATCACGACGAGTAGCTTCTAGCTTAACACGCAAATCATCCATTGATGACTGCGTAAGCTTTTGAAACAATGATATATTTTCCATAACATCAACTCTATATAGTTAACTCTGAGGATTGATCTGAAACACTCATGTGCTCTTTTTTAACAACACGCGTTTTCATCGGCAATTTATATGATGCCATTTTCAACACCTTACGAGCATATTCTTCATCAACACCAGATACTTCACATACAATACGCCCACGCTTCACAACGGCAACCCATACTTCTGGATTTCCTTTCCCTTTACCCATTCGAGTTTCTGCCGGTTTTTTTGTAACTGGCTTATCGGGAAACACTCTCAAAAAGGATTGACCTTTTTTCTTTCTTAAGTGACGAGACAGCGTAATACGCATAGATTCAATTTGCTGAGCAGACAATCTACAAGGCTCAACTGCCTCTAATCCATACTCACCAAACCAAACTGTTCTGGCCCCTTTGGACAAACCTTTTAAAGTTCCTTTTTGAACTTTTCTAAATTTAATTTTTTTTGGCATCAACATGATTAAAAACTCATATTTTAAATATTATCGAATATGTTGATACTCGCCCTTACACACCCACACCTGAACACCAATCATGCCATAGGTAGTTTTTGCTTCTGCAATACCAAAATCAATGTCAGATCGCAACGTATGAAGAGGCACAGACCCAACACGCGTCCATTCTCTGCGAGCTATTTCAGCGCCTTGCAAACGGCCAGAACAACAAATTTTTATTCCTTTAGCTCCAGCTCTCATTGCTGACTGAGCGGCCTTTTTCATGGCGCGTTTATAACTGACTCGTTGTTCCAACTGCGTAGCAATACTCTGTGCTATAAGCGCAGCATCAAGTTCAGGCTTTGCTACTTCTTGTACAGAAATTTCAATGTTTTGTTTTTTTAACAAACCAGAAAGCTGCGTACGAAGGGTATCAATCTCCTGACCCTTACGACCAATAATTTGACCAGGACGACCTGAATGAATAATGATGCGAATGCTATCCGCAGCCTTTTCTATTTCAATACGAGATATTTCTGCTTTCTCAAGAGCGCTTTTCAAAAAACGTCTAATAACAATATCTTCGATAAGAAGCTTACCATACTCATTACGCGGAGCAAACCAACGAGCATTCCAACTTCTATAAATTCCTAGTCTAAAACCTATAGGGTGTACTTTTTGTCCCACGTTTTAATCCTTTTTCTTTGCAAAAGGTTCCAATACAACACTCGCATGACTAAATCTTTTCCTGTAAATATTTGAACGCCCCATTGCTCCAGGCTTAAAATATTTATACATAGGGCCATGATCAATGCGTATATCACTAATTTTCAATGCATTACCATCAATATTCTTAAGATATTTCGCATTGGCTGCTGCCGATTCAATCATTTTTTTTATAGGAATTGACTTTTTTACTGTTACCGTAGAAAGCCATTTGATTGCCTGCTCAACATTTTTGCCACGCACCACATCAATAAGGGGGCGTAACTTAAATGGAGAAATAGGTAAAAATAAAACTTTTGCGCTAAATCGCATCGCTAAACCTCAATAATTACTTTAAGATTCTTTACTTATATTATTGAATCTTATTCTTATTCTATCGTAAAGATAACCGCATGACAACTTTGCATTTATTAAGAAGTCATTCCGGCCTTACGTTGACCACTATGCAACTTAAACGTTCTTGTTGGCGAAAATTCTCCCAAGCGGTGCCCCACCATATTTTCAGTTACAAAAACTGAGACAAATTTTTTACCGTTATGAACAGAAAAAGTCAATCCAACAAAATCTGGTGTAATAAGACTTCTACGAGACCATGTCTTAATAGCCTCACGCTTACCACCAGCTTTCATCTTCTCAACTTTTTGTGCTAGCGAATCTTGTACGTACGGGCCTTTCTTTGCAGAACGTGCCATATTTTACCTCGTTAAAATCGTACTCTTTTATACTTTTCTTCTCTTGATAATCAGAGGATTAACTCTTCTTACTTTTCTGGTACGAGTTCCTTTACACCCCTTACCCCACGGAGTCACTGGATGAGAACCTGATTTTGATCGACCTTCACCACCACCGTGAGGGTGATCAACGGGATTCATCGCCATACCACGAACAGAAGGCCTAAAACCTCGGTGTCGAGTACGTCCTGCTTTTCCCCAAGAAATATTCTTATAATCCGCATTACCAAGTTGTCCAACTGTCGCCCAACACGAATCAAGAACCATTCTTACTTCACCAGAAGGCATTTTTAACGTTACAAGACCATCAGTTTTTCCAACTATTTGAGCAGATGATCCTGCGCTACGTGCAAATGTTCCGCCTGATCCAGGACGAATTTCTATATTATGAACCACATAACCATCGGGAACATTTTTTAACGGCATCGAGCTACCAGTTTTTGCATCAGCTGATTCACCGGCAAATATAATATCTCCTACCTTAACGCCTTCAGGCTTCAAACGATAATGTTTTGCACCGTTTGCATAAGAAACAAGCATAATGCGAACGTTTCTGTTTGGATCATACTCAACGGTAACAATTTTACCTGCAACATTGCGTTCTACATTTTTAAAATCAATGATACGATATCTCTTATCTGCGCCACCGCCTCTATGTCGCATAGTAATTCTACCATAAGAATTACGTCCACCGGACTTTTTAATAGCCCCTACAACCAAAGAAGGATGTGGTTTTTTTGTTGTTATATCACTAGAATCAACAAACGACTGAAATCGTAATGCTGCGCTGCGCGGTTTTCTTTTTATTATGGCCATTGGAGCCTCTATTTCTTTCTCATTAAAAAACTAAAATCAACACGCATATCATTAAGATGGAACAGACGTATTTTGTTGTCCAAATAAATCAAGAGAGTAACCCTCTTTAAGAGTTACAATGACACGCTTTGTTGTTGTTCCTTCTATAAAGGTACGACGAACTCGGCGCGTTTTACCCTTACGTCGCAATGTATTAACTTTGTCGACTTTAACACTAAATATACGCTGCATCGCTTCTTTGATTTGTGTTTTATTTGCTTGAGGATGAACATTTAAAACCAATTTTTTTAATTTTTGGTTTAAATGATTCGCCTTTTCGGTTACGACCGCCCCTCTAATAACATCAAAAATAGTTAAATTTAAAGCCATTGCTCAACCATTCCTTTAAAGTGATCCATATCTTTTTTCAAGAACAACCAGCAATCACTATTTGCCAAATCATATGCATTAGCTTGATCAAATGATACTGGATGCACATTTGAAATATTTGCAAATGACAAAGCAAGATGGAAATCATACGGAGCAACAAAAAGAAGCACTTTTCTATGCTCTAGCCCAGCCGCATTTAAGAATTTTTTTGCATCTGATGTTTTTGGTTGTTCACTCGTAGTTGACCAATCTGCGCAAATAACATTTTTTGCAGCAAGATAATCTACCAAAAGCGTTGCCATAACTTTTTGACGAGCTTTTTTAGGCATTTTCAACGTACGTACCCGTTCCTGAGGTCCAAAAATGACACCGCCACCTTTCCACAATGGAGAACGCGCAGAGCCAGCACGCGCTCGGCCTGTTCCTTTTTGCTTCCACGGCTTTTTATTTGTTTTGGACACATCAGAACGCCCCTGACATGCAACAGTTCCTTGCTGCCAATTTTTTGCAAGCACACGAACCGATGTTGAAAATAATGATTTTGATGCTTTTTCAAAAGAATCAACATCAAACTGTATATCGTGCGCTAAAACAGGCTGCACCATAGGTACAGTAGAATTATTGGTAGTTGTTTTTTTATTCATTGTCTACCTGCGCTCTGCGTACAAAAACTAAATTACCTGTTTTACCAGGAATTGAGCCTTTTACTAATAAGGTTCTTGTATCTTCCTTAACCATTACAACTTCAAGATTCCTCATCATTCGGCTATCACAACCCATGTGACCAGGAAGTTTTTTCCCCTTGGCAACATAACCGCTCTTAACCAAAGAACCAATTGACCCTGGACGATTACCCATAGTTGAACCATGACTTGCAGGTGGACCTGCAAATCGCCAGCGCTTAACAACACCTGCAAATGATTTACCTATCGTTGTTCCAGACACATCTACCAACTCACCAAGTTGCATAATTGTTGAAAAATTAATTTGTTCACCAATTTGTACTGTTATTGTTGAATTGAAAGGAATTTCTCGAATAAAACTATAATAAACAAGTGGCTTTTTAATCCAATCTTTATTATATGCTACATTTTTGTAACGATCTTTCACTAAGCCCACTTGAAGAGCATTGTATCCATCTCGTTCTTGAGTCTTAATATTAGTCACACGCCAATCTGCAATATCTATAGCAGTTACGGGAACTACTTTATCATTGACAAACAGTTGCGTCATACCAATCTTACGACCCCATATACCTGTTATTTTTTGACTCATGCAAACGTCCTTCCTCTTGTTTAATTCTTGCTTACAATCTCAACGTCTACACCAGAGGAAATATTCAACTTCATAAGCGCATCCATTGTTTTGTCAGATGGAGAAATAATATCTAAAACACGCTTATGTGTAGTCAACTCAAACTGTTCACGAGATTTTTTATCGATATGAGGTGATCGTAACACTGTAAAACATCGTCTTTTGTTCGGAAGAGGAACAGGCCCCATAAGAGGAGCTCCTGTTCTCATAGCAGTCAACACTATTTGTTTGACTGCCTTATCCAATAAACGATGATCGTATGATCGTAACTTCAGTCTAATACTTTGCTTTTTCATCGATCATCCAATATTTAATCAAGAATTTCTGTTATAACACCGGAACCAACTGTTCTTCCACCTTCACGAATAGCAAAACGAAGATCTTTATCCATTGCGATTTTTGAAATCAATTCAACGGTAAGCTCAACGGTATCACCAGGCATAACCATATCACGTCCTTCTGGCAATGATACGATACCGGTAACGTCTGTTGTTCTGAAATAGAATTGCGGACGATAACCAGTCAAGAATGCACTATGTCTTCCGCCTTCTTCTTTTGACAGAATATATACTTTGCAACGGAATTTTTTATGCGGTTTAATGCTACCTGGTTTTGAAATAACCATTCCACGTTCGATATCTTCTTTTTTAACACCACGAAGAAGAAGACCAACGTTATCGCCAGCTAAACCTTCATTCAATATTTTTCTAAACATTTCTACGCCAGTGACCGTTGTTTTTACTGTGTCGTTAAACCCAACTATTTCAACTTCTTCACCAACTTTAACTTTTCCTGTTTCAATACGTCCTGTTGCAACAGTACCACGACCAGCAATAGAGAAAACACCTTCAACTGGCATTAAGAATGGTTTTTCGATTTCACGAGCAGGTTCTGGTATATAGTTATCTAATGCATCAACAAGGCGCATAATAGACTGAACACCTAACTCGCTATCTTCACCTTCAAGAGCCTTAAGAGCAGAACCTCTAATGACAGGAATATCATCACCAGGAAAATCATATTTTTTGAGAAGATCGCGAATTTCTTCTTCAACCATATCAACCATCTCAGGGTCATCAACCATATCAACCTTGTTAAGAAACACAACAAGCGCTGGTACGTTAACGTTTTTTGCCAATACAATGTGTTCACGTGTTTGAGGCATTGCACCGTCAGCAGCGGATACTACAAGAATAGCACCATCCATCTGAGCAGCACCGGTAATCATGTTTTTTACATAATCAGCATGCCCAGGACAGTCAATGTGTGCATAGTGACGCTTATCTGATTCATACTCAACATGCGATGTTGAAATAGTAATACCACGTTCTCTTTCTTCTGGTGCATTATCAATTTCATCAAACGCACGCGCTTGCGCATAACCTTTTTTTGACAAAACGGTTGTAATTGCCGCAGTTAACGTTGTTTTACCATGATCAACGTGACCAATGGTACCAACATTTATATGCGGTTTACCGCGCTGAAATACATCTTTTGCCATTGTTTATACTCCTATGATTGACAAAAATTATTCTTTTTTATTTTTTGTTACAATTGCTTCTTGTACGCTCTTAGGAACTTCTCTATAACATAAAAATTCCATGTCATAACTAGCTCGCCCCTTAGTCATAGCTCGAAGTTGCGTTGAATAACCAAACATTTCACCAAGCGGCACTTCTGCACTGATAATTTGCTGGTTAAACTCTGATTTGGAATCCAAAATTCTACCACGTCTTGAGTTAATATCACCAATAACGTCCCCAATATTTTCATCAGGAGTATAAACATTAACGGACATCACCGGCTCCAGCAACACTGGCGAACCTTTGAGTGATGCGGCCTTAAATGCCATAGACGCAGCAACCTTAAATGCTATTTCAGAAGAGTCAACATCATGATATGATCCATCATATAAAGTTGCCTTCACGTCAACAACAGGATATCCTCCAAGCGCACCTGCAGACAACGTTTCTTTGACACCTTTTTCAACAGCTGGAATAAATTCACGCGGAATAGCTCCACCCACAACAGCGTTAACAAATTCAAAACCTTTGCCACGCTCCAAAGGCTCAACTTTCATCCAAACGTGACCATATTGACCACGACCACCAGATTGTCGAACAAATTTACCTTCAGATTCTGCAAATTTTTGAATGGTTTCTCTGTATGCAACTTGCAGTTTACCTTGAGTAACTTCTACTTTATGTTCTCTACGCAAACGGTCAACTACAATTTCCAAATGCAATTCACCCATGCCAGAGATTTCCGTCTGCCCTGTTTCTTCATTGTAAGAAAATCTGAAAGAAGGGTCTTCTTGCATCATTTTACGTAATGCTAACGTCATTTTTTCATAATCTGCTTTAGCTTTTGGCTCAACAGACGTTGAAATAACAGGAGTTGGAATAGTAATAGACTCAAGCACAACTGGCGCTTTATCTATACAAAGAGTATCTCCGGTTTGAGCGTCTTTAATACCAACAACAGCAACAATATCTCCCGCTTTTACAGAAGAGATTTCTTCACGCTTGTTGGCATGCATTTTTAGCAAACGACTGACGCGTTCTTTTTCTCCAGTGCGAACACTGTACACATAAGAACCAGACTTCAATTCACCAGAATAAACACGAACAAAGTTCAGAACACCCACAAAAGGATCTGACATAATTTTAAAAACGAGACCATAAAATGGTCCATTAGGATCTGCTGAGATAGGAAATTTTGCGCCAGTATCAGTGTTTGTTCCTTCTATGGCAGGAATATCAAGCGGAGATGGCAAGTAATCAATAACACCATCAAGCAGCAGTTGAACTCCCTTATTTTTAAAAGCAGTACCACAGAACACCGGAACAACTTTTAACTCAACAACCCCTTTACGGATTGCCGCTTTAATTTCCTGAACAGAAATTTCTTCTTCATTCAAATATTTGTCCGCTAATTTTTCATCAAAATCACATGCTGATTCAACAATTTTTGCACGCAACTCTTCCATTTGGTTAACGTATTCACTTGGAACGTCAACCCAATCTATTGTTTCACCATTTTCACCCTTAAATGTCGCCATTTTTCGAGTCAAAAGATCAATAATAGATTCAAAATCTTCAGACATGCCAACTTGCATTTGCATTGCAACAACATTGGCACCCAATTTTGCTTTAATATTTTGGACAGTGCGTAAGTAATCAGCACCAATACGATCTAATTTATTAACAAAAACAATGCGAGGGACTTTGTAACGATTTGCCTGTTTCCATACTGTTTCAGATTGAGGCTGAACACCTTCAACGCCAGAAAAAACAGCAACAACACCATCAAGAACACGCAATGATCTTTCCACCTCAATGGTAAAATCAATATGCCCAGGGGTGTCAATAATATTAATCTGATGATCTTTCCAAAAACTGGTTGTCGCTGCAGACGTTATGGTAATACCACGCTCCTGCTCTTGCTCCATCCAATCCATAGTTGCTTCACCTTCGTGCACTTCTCCAATTTTATGAGAAACGCCCGTGTAAAACAAAATACGTTCAGTAACTGTTGTTTTTCCTGCATCAATATGGGCAGCAATCCCTATATTTCTATATTTTTCTAAAGGATATTGTTTAGTTGACATAACGTTCCCACCTTACCATGCATAATGAGAGAACGCACGATTAGCATCCGCCATACGTTGCACATCAGTTCTTTTTTTGACAGCTCCACCTTTTAGCTCATATGCATCCAAAAGCTCTCGCCCTAAACGCAACCCCATAGTCTTGTCGGATCTTAACCTTGCTGCAGATACTAACCAACGGAACGCAAGCGCTCTTCTTCTTTTGTCGCTCACTTCACGAGGAATTTGATAAGTACTACCCCCAACACGACGGGAACGCACTTCAATAAATGGCGCCACTTGCTCAAATGCTCTGTTAAAAAGCTCAAGCGCTTTTTTCTCATCACCATTTGTTTTTTTCACCAACTGCTCCATTGCTTCATACACAATGGATCGTGCAATATCTTTTTTGCCACATTTCATGACAACATTAATCAATTTTTGAACCAGCGCTGACCCAAATTTTGGATCAACTCCAACCTCTCTTATATATTCTACTTTTCTACGCCTTGGCATGTTTTAATTCCTTACTGTTTCTTTGGACGCTTTGCACCATAAAGCGATCTTCCTTGTCTTCTCTTGTCAACACCTGCGCAATCAAGTGCGCCTCTCACGATATGGTACTTAACGCCTGGTAAATCTTTAACACGCCCACCTCGCACAAGCACAACACTATGCTCCTGCAAGTTATGGCCTTCACCGGGTATATACGCAGTTACTTCAAACCCCGTTGTCAATTTAACACGAGCAATTTTTCGAAGTGCAGAGTTAGGTTTTTTTGGAGTGGTAGTAAGAACACGGGTACACGTACCCTTTGCAAAAGGCCCTTTAAGAAAAAGGCTTCTGCGTAACGCAGGGCTTTTAGGCCTTGCTTTAATTTTGCTTCTACCAAATCGACACAATTGATTAATCGTTGGCATGTATACAAATCCTCATGTTACACGTTATAAATTATAAAAATCTTTATTATTATATAATCGCAACTTTAATCCGACGCAGCACTTCAGCTGGTTAAGTTGACTAATTGCTATTTTACCTTCTTTGTAAATTTTTTCAAGAAAATAATTAATGCCCATTCTCAAAAAAGACTGATTTAAAGGTTATCTCGGGGGTAGAATGTCGTTTATGATTCAGCAAAATAGCGTATAAAGGTTACATAGGCCATAGACTTATGATAGTAATAATGATACCTTATTTCTGCAATCTTAGCAAAAAAAATTACTTTTTTTACTCATTTTTTTAACAAGGAGCCCCTATGTCCTCAGTACTATTTTCACACGCAGCAACCCTTTTTCAAAATATTTTTTTTATTCTAATTGGATGCTTTGGCATGGGTTTTCTTATCGGCTTTCATGAATTGGGACATTTTTTATTCGCCAAGGTTTTCAGCATACGAACTCCGTCATTCTCCATTGGATTTGGCCCAAAACTGATAAGCAAAAAAATAGGCGACACTGAATTTAGTCTTTCTGCAATACCTCTTGGTGGTTATGTAGAAATTGCAGGAGCAGCTGAAGTTGGACAAGGTGAACAAAAAGATGCCCTTGCAACAGATGAACACTCGTTCGCCTCAAAGCCTTTTTATCAAAAATTATGCGTTATGCTTGGCGGAATTCTCTTTAATCTTATATTCGCTTATTTCACTTTCATTGCGCTCTTTATGACCGGAATCCCCAAAACACCACTCATACAAAAGCCTGTTGTCGGAACCATCCAACAAGAATCGCCTGCTGAAAAGTATGGTCTGATTGTCGGCGATAAAATCATTGCCATACAAAATGAACCAATAGAGGAAAGCATTCAAAAGTTACAAACTCTCCTTGCGCCTCTTGCCCTCAAAGAAGCAACTTTTACCATTGAACGAGATGGTAATATGTTAGAAAAACAGATTGTTTTGGGAGAAAGAACAATTAATGGCACATCTATTGGTGTTCTTGGTGTTGAATTTTATGCAGCAGAAACACCTCCTCACTCATTTGTCGACGCCATAAAGCAGGGTATCGCTATGACAAATACCTGGATTAAAAACACTATGCTAGGATTCACTCAAATTAAAAAGATGCGTAGTGAAATTGCTGGTCCTGTCATGATTGTTGCAATGACAACCAAAGCTGCATCAACTGGCATCAAAATATTTCTTCTTTTGCTTGCTATCATCAGCATCAACTTAGCTGTACTAAACCTTATTCCACTACCTATCCTTGATGGCGGACAAATTCTTTTTTATTCAATAGAAGCACTTATTGGGCGATCATTGCCTATTAAAGTGCGAGAGTATATTCATATTGCGACATGGATTATGTTTATTATTCTCTTCTTGTATCTCAGCGCAAAAGATATTTTTCGCCTTGTTGCACCGTATATTGCGCCAATTTTAAGTAAGCTTGGATTATAACATAGAGGGATTCTATTGTAGCTAAAAAACAATAAAAAAAGGCCTTACACATTTAATTATGCATAAGGCCTTTTTTTATTTTTTTAAAACTTATCCGCGTGGCTTTTGTATCTCTAACTCTACAACTGTAGGGTTCTGTGCAACGTGAGGATGCTCTGCGCCAGCATACACTTTTAATTTTTTAATCATCTGGCGGCTTAATCTGTTTTTAGGAAGCATACGTCTTACTGCAAGCTCAATTAAACGTGTTGGATGCTTAGCATGAAGGTCTTTTGCTGCAATTTCTTGTTTTCCGCCAATCCAGCCAGTTACCTTCACGTACTCTTTGTCTTCCCATTTGTCACCGGAAAGAACAATCTTGTCAGCATTTGTAATAACTACATAATCGCCACAATCAGTGTGTGGGGTATAATGAGGTTTGTCTTTACCGCGCAATCTATCAGCTACAAAAGTAGCAAGACGCCCAAGCACTTTACCTTCTGCATCAATGTGACACCAATTTGCTACAACATCTTCTTTGCGTGGATAAAACGCTTTATTCATACTCATAAAATATAATCCTTGTGAACAAAAAAACTATTTTGTAAATTTATTTCTTTTAGAGTGGGGCTCTTTCTTCTAAGGTAGCCCATAATCCTAGATCGGTCAATACAAAAATGGCTATACAACAAGCTTGTAACGATTATTTTTTGAAAAAAGTCCCAATGATCCATAACCATCCAATAATGCCTATTGCCATACTTATCCTAGAGATATAAGTCATTATTTTAAGCGCATCTTTATTTTTTTTTAATGCATCTTCTGCTATTTTAAGTTGTTGTTGCAGCTGCTTAGACTGTTGGCACAATTGTTCCAATTGTTTTTCTGCGTTTAGATCCGGATCATTCTGTTGTGTCGATTGAGCGTCATAACAGCCTTTCACTATCCTCTTATAATTGTCGCCCCAACTTTGCTCAAAGTATAAAAATTTGCCATTCTCAGACGCACGCGATTCACGATATGTTATGCCTAACTTTTCTGTAACCAACGCCACAGCAGGCATAACTTTGTCATCAAGATACTTAATTTCAGCTAAAGCACCTTCAACAGAATGAATATTGCCATAAGAAAATAGCTCTAAGGTACCAATAATATGATCAAATAATTCTTGTTTGCCAGTATCCATCCTTCTACAATCACCCTTTATGGTAGCCCACATAAAACCACGGAAATCACTGTTCATCTGACGAACAAGTGATTGTTCGTCTTTAACAACTTCATTACCATTCTCATCTAACTTCGCAAACATAGTAGATTTGATTAAATCTGGAAGCCCTTGACCTGTATTAGGTCCAGTTGGCTTACCATTCGGCCACTGATATTGAACCAACTGTTGTTGACTTGCGTATGATATGGTAACCATTAAAAAAGAAATTACTACAAAACTCCAATGCTGGTTTTTACCTATTTTCATACACACCACGCTTAAAAAAACTGTTTCCCAATATATAACAATGCCATACACCCTACCACACCAATTCTACATGATACAAAAAGCTTTCATATAAACTACTATAGATCATAAAACCTGAAGTAGCAAATGAACAAAAAAATATCTACCGACACTATATACTGATGATTTCAATATACAATACCGGTAGATATTTTTACTTTATCAATCTAAATCAATTCTCGCAAACAAGCTCTTTTTGCAATTCTACAGCCATTTTTTCTAACATCATAACATCTTCATGTTGTTTTTTGAGCTCATTCAATAGTAATACCGGAAGCATATCATAACGAACGCTCAATGGCTCATTATTGCCATCTCTCACCACTAACGCTGACAATACTTCATCAACTTCTTCTGCAATTAAACCATACTGTTTCTCTGCAGATTCATCATCATTATACATAAATGTTACTGGCTTAAGATTGTAAATACCTTCTGAATCATCCGCTATTTTATTAATATCATGTTTGTATTTGCGTGATGATGGCTGCACTCCCAATTGCCCTGAAGAATTAACAAAAACTTGAGGTTGTTCCGGTGCATTTAATGGTAACTGAGGAATGCCGGCAATGAATACTGCTTTATGAGAATTGTTTCCAATGCGGATAGTATTGTTATCCCTCAATGCCCCTGCATTACCTATAACAATGTTGTTGCTTGCTGAAAAAGCATAAGTTGAACCTGCTCCTAAACCTATAGCAATGTTTGAATCATTATTAAGACTATTTAATAATGCTCCATCGCCAATAGCAACGTTAAAGGAACCTGCAGTATTAGACCGCAAAGAATTAGCTCCAATCGCTGTATTAAATTTTCCATTATTTGATGTTAATGATTGATAGCCAACTGCCGTATTGCGGTCACCAGTTACATTAGAGCTTAATGCTTTATATCCAACGGCAGTGCTATTTATACCAAATCCATTACTCATTAATGCTTCTGCTCCGATTGCTGTATTTGCATTTGCTAGAGCAAACTGTAAAGCGCGTGCACCTAAAGCTGTATTATCATTACCTTGATCCTGCAAGTGAAGCGCTTCTCTTCCTATTGCTGTATTTGCATTACCACCACTATTAGATGTTAATACACCAGAACCAATTGCGACATTATCTTTACCGGTACTATTATCTTTGAGCGCTAAAGAACCTACTGCTGTATTAAAACTACCTACGCTATTGTTAGATAACGTACCGTCACCAAGTGCTGTATTGTCTGTTCCTGTTGTATTTAATGCTAATGCATTAAAGCCAAATCCGGAATTACCTCCATTGCCTGATGTATTAAAATTACCTGCACTTATCCCTACAAATGTGTTGGTATATTCACCTTTTGCATTCGTGCCAAAGTTATGAATAAAGGTTTGGCCATCTTTAAAAATGTTGCCCACTCTCAGACCAGTTGAATCTTGCATCAAAATATTACATTCAACACTTGTGTCGCATGCTGCTCTTGTTACCACTATATCTCCAACATTTGCATGAGAGTATTTGGACGCTCGCGCAGAAATATCTGCGACAACTTCTTGTAGTTGAGCAATAGTACATTTATGCTTTTTCATTTCATGCAACAACAACACAGGAAGAATGTCATAACGCACACCAAGCAACTCATTGCGTTCATTTCTCATAACTAAATCAGAAAAATGTTCTTCAACTTCTTCTGCAATTAAGCCGTATCGTTTTGTTCCCCATTCATCATTATTATATACAAATGATACAGGGTTAAGACGATAAATCTGTTCTACATCAATGTCATTCATACTGTTAATAGACGATTTAAATCTGCGTGAAGACATTGCCATTTTTTTACTTAATTTCCCCTCAGAATCTACACGCAATTGCATTCTCGCAGAAAGAAGAGGTACAATACCAGCTATAAAGGTTTTGGCATGAGAGCTATTGCCGATGCGAATAGTATTATTATCATCTGTAACACCAAGATTTCCTATCATAATATTTGTGCTTTCTGCACCATCTAAATTGCTTCCAGCTTGATAGCCAACTGCACTATTTTGACTTCCAAATTTATTCTTAAGTAACGCATCTTTACCAATAGCTACGTTAGATGAACCAGCTTCATTATTTTGTAAGGAATTATTACCAATTGCGGTGTTAAATGAGCCAGCTAAGTTAACTAACAGTGATTTATAACCAACCGCCGTATTGCGGTTGCTATTATTTGCTTCTAAGGCACGATAACCTACTGCTGTACTATTAGTGACAGTTAGCCCATTTCTTAAAGCGCTTCTTCCAACAGCTGTGTTAGCATTACCATTATTCGCTCTTAATGCACGAGTGCCCATTGCTGTATTATCTTGACCAGTTGTATTGAGCAATAACGCCCGAGATCCCACAGCTGTATTTGAACTACCTGTTACATTTGCAGATAATGCATTGTAACCCACTGCAACATTATCATTACCAATTACATTTTGATTAAGTGCAGATCGACCAACTGCCGTATTTTGAATCCCTGCAGTGTTAAATCTTAAAGCAGCTCTACCAACGGCAGTATTATCTGTTCCTGTTGTAAGGGCTCTTAATGCGGATACACCAAATCCTGAATTAGCGCCATTGCCTGTTGTCTTAAAATTACCTGCATTTTTTCCTACAAATGTATTCTGTGCTCCATAATTATGAATGAATCGAACAGGAGACGCATTAAGCGTGACTTGTTTCATAACATCTCCGACAGTTGCACCTGTTGAGTCTTGCATTACAAGATTGCAATCAACAGTTACATCGCATGGAGGTTGCTTAGTACGCTTAAGCACCAGAGCGCGTATATTATCAATAGCTTCTTTTAATTTGGTAATATCATAATTATATTTTTTCATCTCATTTAAAAGAAATACTGGCAAAATTTCATAATAAACAGCAATCGGCTCATTATGCTCATCCCTGATGACCAATGCAGGAAACACCCTGTCAACTTCTTCTGCAATAAGACCGTATTGTAATGTTGCTGATTCATCTTCATTATAAACAAAAGTTACGGGATTAAGATCATAAATAAACATTGAATCATTGTCATGCATTTCACGAATAGAATGCTTAAATTTACGCGAAGACACCAGTGTTCCTAATTGCCCGGAAGACAATACATACACTGGCAATACCGTAGGCCCCGCAAGGGGTATTCCACTGATACCTGCAATAAATGTTTTTGTATGAGCACTGTCACCAATACGAATAGTATTGTTGTCTCCAATAATACCGAGGTTTCCTATCAAAATATTATTGCTTTCTGCTCCAGTACAATTATTTCCCGCTTGATGGCCAATGGCAATATTCTGACTTCCAGAAAGATTCTGACGTAATGCATCTCTACCTACAGCCACATTTGATGAACCACTCTGATTTTTTTGTAATGCATTATTACCAACGGCGGTATTAGATGTACCAACTGTATTTGATGACAACGCTTGATAGCCAACTGCAGTATTACCACCACTACTACTTAACTGCAACGCACGAACACCAATCGCAGTACTATTAATACCAGTCTTATTATTTTGTAATGCTCTTCTTCCAACCGCAGTATTTCCACTGCCTGATCTATTATCTCTCAGAGCTCCAACTCCCATTGCAGTATTATTTTGTCCATCATTATTATTGAGCAATGCACGGGCACCAACCGCTGTATTTGAGCTACCTGTCTTATTATTTTCTAAGGCTCTAAAACCAACAGCAACATTATCATCAAGAATATTCTTATTAAGAGCAGCCCGACCAATAGCAACATTATCACTACCTTCGGCATTAGATGCTAAAGTGACAGCCCCAATAGCGACATTGTTTGTTCCTGATGTAATATTTTGTAATGCAAAAACACCAAATCCTGAATTATCACTTCCTATGAGGTTGAAAAAACTACCCGCATTTTTTCCTACAAATGTATTCTCTGAACCAAAGTTATGAATAAAAGAAACTGGAGGATTACCAGGATGCAAATCATCGGGTTTCACAATATTTCCTACCGCAGCACTTGTTGAATCATGCATTAAAAGATTACAATCAACGACTAAATCAGTACAGGGCGCTTGTTTTGTTTGAAAATCATCTGCTTTTATTGAAAAATATGTTAACAAGAACATACAGATAAGTAATCGCTTCACGTCCACTCCTTTTTTTGTAACTATGTATTATTTGCCTACTCTTAACAAATCAAACAGACAAAAAAATAGTAAAAAAGAAAAAGATATAAAGCTTTATCGAGCAGATGCTTTAAAAAATACATTTCCAATGTATAACAGACCAAAACAGACAAGAGTACCAATACCAAGCGACAATACACTACTCATCCACAACGTTACATTATTGATCAATCCAATAGTAACAAACGCAACAAGCGTCCCAATAATAACCGGAACTGTGTAAACAAATTGAGTTTTTGCATGTTCAAGCGGTTGAATACCAGTACTTGTTGCAGTCATAATAGTGGTTTCTGCAAACGGTGCAATATGATTGCCGCATGCAGCACCAGAAAGTAATGCACCTAATGTAGGAAATAGTAATTGGATATGATCAAGAATTACAGGGGTATCTACTTGTAACAATGCAATAACCATTTGTACCGTAATGGGAATCAGCAATGAAAATGTCCCCCATGCAGAGCCAGTTGCCAAAGTAATTAATAATGAAACAACAAAAACCATCACGGGAACAACAGACAATGGCACAGATCCCAACAACATTCCTGCAACATAATCACCGGTATGTAAATCAAGACGCAAAAAACTACCCAAAATTGATGCTAAAACAATCATCACAATGGATGACTTAATGAGTAAATAACCTTCATGTATTATTGCGGGCAACGCTGCAAGGTTAATCATTTTTTTATACAATGAAATACCAATACTTGTCACAAATGCCAGCGTACTTGAAATGCAAAATACTAAAAATGTCTGATTATTACTTCTGAATGCATCAACAAAAGAATTATTGCCTCCAAAAATGAAACAATCACCTGCATACAATATTCCCAAAAACACACCTGCCACCAATAAGCCAATTGGCAGAAGTAATTCAACGAGTAAATGATTGTTAGTTGCATCATCAATGTCTTGATCATGCACAGGCACAACAATCTGTTCATCTTTGCCTATTTGCCCAAAGCTGACTCTTTTATACACCACAAATACAACTGAACAGATGAGTATCCATGAATAAAAAATGAAAGGAATTGTTTGCATGTATACATAAAAAGGATCTGCAATAATTTTACTCGTAACATTTGTGCCAATACCAGCATTGTCATATTGCGCAAGAATTGCAGCTGCCCATGTTGAAATGGGCACAATAATCACGAGCGGCCCTGCAAGCGCATGCACAATATATGCCAATTTTGTACGTGCAACAGCAACTCTGTCTGCAATAGGACGCATGACAAAACCAACGGTTAAAATGCTCAAATAATCATCAATACTTAACAAAAACGCAAGTAACATTGAAGACATTTCAACACTGCGTTTGGTACGCATACGTTTACCAATAATCTGCGCGCAGCCGGCCGCACTACCTGTATTTGTTAATAATACGATGAGTGAACTAATCATGATTAACAATGCATATAAATAGAGATTGTCTACGTCAGAGAAATGTATTATGCCTTTCTTTATGCATGCATTAACTGCATCCATTATCTTACCAGATGAAGCAATCAGTGCCGCAGAAAATATGCCCAATAATAATGAAATGTTAAGACGATGTGTTATAAAAATAGCGACAATCACCAAAAGTGGTGGTAGTAGAGAAAATGAATTGTAAATCATGAAAATATACTTTTTCGTCAAACAATAAAATAATAATATTCTTTGCTTTCAGTATACCTAAAAATAACATTATTTTCGAAGAATATGCAATCTTAACAATATTTACCAATGCCTCAATTCTTCAAGCCAAGCTTTTGCTTGCTCTATCTTTTGTTGCGCTGCAACAGCATGGTCGTTTTTATAACCTGGCCTTTTTCTTTGCGCTTCAATAAGCCGCAATCTCTCCTCAAGGCTTTGAATTAATTTTTTTCCTGCAGGATCTTTCTTGTCGACAGACAATTCTATTTCTGGAGGTAGTTTAAAAGGTGGATATTTAATAATTGTTCCACTACTTTTACCCCATTCCTTTTCCCCCGTAGGTCTTATTCTTTCAACATACTCTAACTCTAAGACCGAATCTGCCTTTGCTTTTTGCCAACCAGCTTCATTATTTCTATTCTGTTCGATAAATTTTTGCACAGATGGTTGCTCTAGTTCATTTTGTTTTTTTTGTTCAACTTTTTCTTCTTCTTCAATTATCGGTTGCATATTTTGACCTTGAACGCCCTGCTGTTCTAATTCTTTTTTCGCTTCTTCTTCTATTTGTTTTTCCCTTTGTTCTTCTGTGTGACTAGCTTGTTCTGCAACTTTTTCTTGTTTGTCAATTAATTGTTCTGGTATTTCTGATTTGGGTGGTTCTTCAATTCGTTCTTGTTGTTTTGGTATTTCTTGCTGCTTAGGTGTCTTTTGTTTTTGCTCTATTTTTTGTTGTTCTACTTGCTTAACAGGTACACTCTTTTTTTCACTCGGCTTTTTTACAATTGGCAGCTCCGATTTTTTTGGCAGTGTATTTTTTGTATTCGGCTGTTTCACAAACCATTGATACACCAATGCACCTCCAACTGTTACTCCAGCAACACCAATTCCTGCCAAAATCAGTTTGCGCTTAAAGCTCATCGCTTCGCCGGTAATAATCTTTTGTTCGTGAATTTGCTTGTCTAAATCTGCAATTTGTTCTTTATAATCATGCGTAATGAGTTCTTTGTGCGTCTCGCCAAATGCTACCGATAGTGCAGCTTGATAGATAGTAGTAGCTTCCGCTTTTTTAGCTTCTAATTCCGCTATCTGCTTACGCGCAGCTGTTTTTTGTTCATCAGAATAACCATATCCTGATTTAAATGGAGCAACAGCCTTGCCAATTAAATCATAATACCATGTACTTTTTTGTTCAGCTGGAGCGACTTGGGGTATTTCTGTCATTGCAAGGCCATGAAGAAGGGTATTGCAAAAAATAAATAATAAAACTACTCTCACCTTCATAATTTTTCCTTAAAAAAACAATTGTGAAATGTGTTTGTAGTTTTAGTTTATACAAATGCGTATTTGAAAAAAAGACATTGTGCAAAAAAGCGCTATTTAATGAAAATCATCCTCTTCTTCTTCTTCAAAATAGGACTCCTCATCATCTTCATCTTTATTGTCACTCAAAGCCTGCTGCATAATGTCTTCTATGTCATGCGCCTCTTTTGGCAAATTCTCACTCAAACAAACTGCGCCATCTTTAGTAATCCAGTAATTGTCTTCTATGCGAACACCCAAATCTTCTTGAGAAATATAAATACCGGGTTCTATGGTAATCACATCACCTTCGTGAAGTGGTGTATTGTAATCACCAACATCATGAACATCAAGACCCAAGTAATGACCAATACCATGTGGAAAATAATCAGCATAACCACGCTTTTTTAAAAACTGTTGCGCTAAATGATGAAGTGATTGCTGAGATTTTTCTGCATTTTTAAGCCACATGCCAGGTTTTGCAAGCTCTGCAATATAATTTTGTGTTTCTAATACAGTGTTGTAAATCTCTTTTTGGCGTTTGGTAAAAGTACCAGACACAGGATATGTGCGCGTTAAATCAGCACAATAATTATCAAGCTCTGCACCAATATCAACAACAACAAGATCGCCATTGCGCATCGCACCTTTATTTTCTGAATAATGCAGAACGGTGCTGTTTTTACCACTCCCTACAATGCTCGGGAACGCTATGCGCGCACGTGCCGCAGTCATAATATATTCTATAGATGCCTGCACTTCACTTTCTGTAACATTATTTTTAATTGCTTGCGTTGCAGCTTCATGCGCAAGCTCCGTCACTTCTATTGCACGGTATATTTTTTCAATTTCACCAACATCTTTGCGTCGTCTATTGCGCGCCACTATTGAAGAAATGTCTACAATACACGTTTGTACATTAGGAATAAATGTTTGTAGATGATTAATAACTAAACGCGTTGTTAAATATTCATGTCCATTATCTGGTAATGTCGTAAAAAGAGAACCATTATGTTCAACAATCGCTTTAATATACGCAAGCATGTGCTCATATTCATGGAATGAAAAATATGAATCAATCCCATAACCATCACATTCATTTCCCAAAAATGCACATTCATCAACACCAAGTGTTTTTGCGTTGCCTTCAACAAGAGCTTGTGGGATCTCCATCCATTGAGTACGTTTTGCATAACAATGGGGTCGGTATAACGTTGTTTTTCCATCTAATTCTATAACAACGGCTGTTCCTGGCTCAGTAATACCTGTGTAATAATAGAATGTTTTATCTTGACGAAATCTTTGCGATCCTGTTTCAAATGCTGCAAATAAAACAACTGCTCCTTTGGTTATGTGAGAATGTTGTTCTTTTATTGCCGAAACAAGTTCTTTTCGTCGCGTTTTATATAATGAGTGCTCATCTTGTTGTGATGAACCTAAACCACCAAAAAAATCTGTACGCATGTTTATCCTATGCTTAAAATGGACGTCGTTCAGATAAAGCTTTTAATACTGTTAAGCGGTCCATTCCTTCCAAAAAAGAACCAACCGGCAATCCACGCGCCAAACAAGATACAATAACATCTGAATCTTTTAATTTGCGCGCAATATATGTTGCTGTTGCTTCTCCCTCTGGAGTCTGGTTTGTTGCTAAAATAACTTCTTTTATCTGCTGAGAATTCACCCGCGTAATTAATGCGTCAATTGTTAAATCTTGTATGTTGATACCATCAAGCGGTGAAATTGCTCCACCAAGAACATGATACATACCAGAATAACCTCTGGTTTTTTCTATCGCTAAAATTTCTTGCCATGTTTCAACAACGCAAACAATATCACGTTCTCGTTTTGGTGATGCGCAGAATATGCATGAACCTGCTTGTTCACGCCAAAAAAAGCACGTTGCGCATTTAATCAACTTCTTTTTTGCTGCGTCTAATACATGACAAAATTGTTCCATTTGTTGTGGCGACATATCCAAAAAATGCGTTGCTACTCGATATACATTTTTTGATGCCAAATAAGGTACTTGCTGCAATACTTTTAAAAGATGCGCGAGTGTAGGAAGTCCTTCCATGGCCATTACACCAACCTTAATGATCTAACAATCATTGACTGAATAAGCGTAAAAATTCGGCTACTTGCAAAATAAAGTGTCAAACCAGCAGAAAAACTTGATGTCACAGCACCAAAAACAAAGGCCATGACAATTTTTGCGATCCGCTGTTGAGGATCAGTTCCTTTGCCTTCTTGTATAAGCATTGTTAATACCACAATAAGAGGCAAAATATAATACGGATCTTTTGCTGACAAATCAGGTATCCATAACATTGGCGCCTGATATAATTCGAATGAACTTGAAAGCACTCTGCTTAGCGCAAAAAAGATAGGAATTTGCAATAAAAATGGAATAAGGCAACCAAAACCAGGAAACCCTTCTTTGCGTATCAACTCGGCTCGCTCAATGGCTAGTTTTTCTGGATTGTCTTTGTACTGATATTCAAGAGATGCCAGTTTTGCTTGATATACTTTTTGCTGTTTTTTAAATTTATCTTCATTATTACGCAAGGTAAATGGCAACAATAATATCTGAATTAACAGCGTTAACAAAATAATTGCAAGACCATAATTGTGAACATACTTAAACAACCAGTTTAAAATATACAGCATGATCTTAGCCAAATGAGACAACCATCCTGAAAAATCAAGTGTCTTTTCTAATCGATCATCTGATTGCGACATCAATGCTAAATCTTTTGGTCCCATATAAAACGATACATTCCATGTTGCCGCACTCCGCGTTTCAGGGCCTTCTAAAATGGAAAAGAGGCGATCTCTGTCTTCTAATTTATAATAGGTGCGCGCACAAAAATGATTCGGATCATTTATCATTGCATGAATAAAATAACGACTATCGGTACCAAATAATGCAGGCTCAAACCAGCCAGCATTAACATTAATCTGCTCTACTCTCTTTTTGGCAAAGACATCTGCTTGATCAATAACTAATCCAGAAATGAGATCATTTTCACGTATATCCGGCATTAATGGTGCTGGATAAAAAATACGTGGGGTCAATGATACTTCCTGACCTGCGCGTAGCATAAGTTCAAGTTGTAGATCAATTTGTGGCGCATTTTTGTGCACCGTAAAACGTTTTTGCAGAACGCATTCATCATTTGAAGCCTTGTATAACAATTGATAGCCTTCTTCTGTTTCATCAGATGAAACTAAAGTATAATAGAATGGTGTTTTCTCATTCAATCCCACCAAGAAACAACGGTTTTCTTTTTCTGTTTCTGTCACAGGAAAAATGGTACGTATTGTTTTTGCAGAACCGTCAATTTCTCGTTTGATATCAAGACTGTCAAGTGATGCTGCATCAGTTGAAAATTGTAAAACACCCCACGATGTTTCAACGGTAGTTTCACGAGGTTGCCCAGAACGTTTTTGATCAAAAAAATCAACTTCCACGTTGAGCGGTCTGTATTCACGTTTTTCTTTTGGCGCAACGAATGTTGTCTCAATAGGGGTAGTTTCTTTACTCCCAAAAAAGAAATATTGCATAGTCATTGTTGCTACTAACGCAAAAGTGACTGGCATAACAAGTTCTTTAATATTCATGAATATCCTCGCAAGACATGTAAAAACAATAGATTATAAAGATATTGATACGACTGATAATTGACGAATCAAGTAATATGATGATACCATAAAAACGGTTTTTCACCTAGAGGCTTTTTTAAGGACCATAAAAGGCTGTAAAAAATAAAAAAAGGCGAATTGTAT
Source organism: uncultured Pseudomonadota bacterium (assembly GCA_964433525.1). Classification (GTDB taxonomy): domain Bacteria; phylum Babelota; class Babeliae; order Babelales; family Vermiphilaceae; genus SOIL31. Next base: position 52,558 of record CAYSQT010000005.1, on the reverse strand, counting down.
GAAAATGCAAAAAAGAAAATTCCGCATTGGAGAATTAGCAAAAAAACTTGAACTAGAACGTTTCGTTGTCCGTTTTTGGGAAAAAGAATTTGGCATAAAAACAAAACGCTCTCAAGGCAGTCAACGTTTTTATGATGAAAATGATCTTAAAAAATTTGAGCTCATCAAAAAACTTCTTTATGAAGAAGGATTTACTATTGTTGGCGCCAAAAAAAGACTCAAAGAAAAATATGCAACCAAAAGCGAATCAATTATCGCATCACAAAAAACAACCATTGAAGATCACACAGAAAAAACATTAACCAAAGCTGCTGAAACTGAAAAAATTGAACATCTATCACAGCAAATTGTTGATCTTAAAAATAAATTGCGTAAACTGCGCGAAATGCTGTAAATAAAATGCGCTCGTTCTAACGAGCGCATCAAATCTATTATCTATCACGGGATGTTTTATAAATATGTGGATCAACCAAATCTTTTAAAGTAAATCTTCTGTCATACTTATTTCTGCGTAATCCAGGATGCGCTACTGCTATTCTACCAAAAAAACCGGAGTCTCGATTATGTTGCTTTGTGCTCAAAATACCATGTAGTAAAAGAAGTAAACGCATACCATACATTGTCATACCAATAACAGGCAATAATCCACCAACACTCAAACAATATATCCCCATTGCTGCAGCGCAATAATGAAACATACTATTCCAAAAGAAAAAAGTTGGCTGTACAACTTTTCTCACTCCGATTTCACCAAAAATATTTTGTAATTGATCTACGTCAGAATTGTATTTATCAAGAAAAGGAAATAGCCTGTTTCCCACGGCACAACTATTTATGAGACCGCATAACAATAATCCTAATGTACCGGTTGTTTTACCCATAATATATAGTGGAATCATATTTCCTGATGTAAAACGGTAGGTCAATTCGGGAATAACTGCTTCAGCCAATATAAGAGGGATAGCGAGTAACATTCGATCCTTAGCTCGTTGCAAAAATGTTGGTTTTGCAAATTGTACACCAATTAAAGCTTCTTGTAATGTCTGCCATTCTGGTAAATGACTAACGTTAGCATGAAAATTTCTTAACTTTTCAATTTCTACCGCTGACAATCTATAATCAGGTGCAATGTCATTTTCAAGCGGCTTAGATCCTTCACATATCTTTTGCAACAAAGGGAAAATATCTGCGCGTATTTGGGCAATAAAATGAACAGAAGGAGTAATTGTTACTTTTTGATCGTCTGCATAGTAATGAGGTTTTTTGAATTTTAACTCAAAACGCTTCTGATTCATGATGTCCAACAATGCACCAATTGGCGAAGCGTGCAATAGTTGATTAAAAGCCACAATGCTATTTTTTGATTCAGAAGAGTCCATCGTCTTTTGAGATCTTCTTCCTTTTAACATAAAAAGTTCCGGATCAAATGGAACATTCTCTCTTCCTTTTATACGTCCCTCTACTTCTATTCCCTTTCCAAAACAACTATCAACAAGCATATTGTTCATAGTTTCTTTGCTGATAATGCATACTCCATCATTCAACAATTGACCCACGGGGGTTTTTTTTAGGCAAAACGCTATTTGATATTGCGCACCAAGCAATAAGTTATAATAACGGTCATAGGCCTTATCAATAGTTTGATCCAAAAAACTGTTCAAAAATCGCTCTACTTGCTTGTCGCTATTGTGCATATTGTCGCGATATTCCTTTACTTTTTGTGATAACTCAGAACACTGTATAGAAAATTGATGTAATTTGTTGATTTCGTCATAATTTAATTTAGAGAAACATTTGTGCACATAGCGCGCAACCCAATAACATTTATAATCTTGTTCGCCGGTCAATGGAGCAATAGCTTGGTCCATGGCGCAACAAACAGAAACAAAAAAAAACATATTACCGCGCATAACATTTTTTGAGACATAAACAATCCTATTTGTATGCTTTTGATATCTAAAATTTATTGAATGATAACACATTTTATACAAATGAAAAAGATGATTTTTGTTACAATCATTATTGTTTGTTATCTTAAATTAAGGTATCTTGGATAATCATTACATACACAAGTTATATTTTTATGCAGAAAAACAAACACTTTCATTTTGTCGGCATCGGCGGCATTGGTATGAGCGCCATTGCAACTATTCTGAAAAAAACTGGCTACACTGTTTCCGGATGTGATCCAGACCTCTCGCAAAACACCATTCAACCATTGCGCACCATTGGTTGTGCTGTTTATGAAGGAAACAATACTGCACATTGCAATGATAACTCAATTGATACGCTTGTGTACATTCCCATGTATGAGCATACAATTACCTCAATTTCTTCAGAAATAAAACAAGCAAGAGAATGCAATATCACCACGATAACGCGAGCACAAATGCTTGCGGAACTCATGAAAACAAAATATGGCATTGCGGTAGCAGGCTCACACGGCAAGACTACAACAAGCGCCTTAATTGCCCATATTCTTCTTGAAGCTCATTATGACCCCACCATTGTCATTGGCGGTATATTAAAAAATATTAGTTCAAATGCTCACTTAGGTTTTAGTGATTTTTTTGTCATAGAAGCAGATGAAAGCGATCGTTCTTTTTTGCAACTTAATCCAACAATGAATGTTATCACTAATATTGACATAGAACATCTTGAAACATACAAAGATCTTGATGATATAAAACAAACATTTGCACAATTCATCAAAAACATCCCTGCGCATGGCAAAACAATTGTATGCATTGATGATGAACATACACGCGCTCTCATTAATAATCTTCTTGTTGATGCACAAACATACGGCATCACTCATGAGGCAGACATTTATGCACGAGATATAAACCTTTTTAAAGAATATTCAACATTCAGCGTGTGGCAAAAAAATCATACATCTCCACTTGGCATCATAACATTGCCTATTCCGGGACTTCATAATATATATAATGCGCTTGGAGCAATAACAGCCTCGCTTGAAATAAAAGTCCCTTTTGATGCCATTGCCAACGCACTCATGTCATTTAGTGGCGTTGATAGACGATTTTCGTTTCATGGCACATGCAATGGTGCTGACGTTTTTGATGATTATGGCCATCACCCCAAAGAAATTGAATGCGTCATTTCAGTTGCACGTAAACGAACAAAAAACAAACTGATTGTGGTATTTCAGCCTCATCGATATACCAGAACAAAAGAACTTTGGAACGATTTTTTAATTATTCTCAATAATTCAACTATTGATAAACTTATTATTACCGATATTTATTCAGCGGGAGAGGCCCCCATCGATGGTATTACCAGTGAAAAACTCGTCCACGAGCTACAATTAATCAATAATCAACTTTCAGTTGATTATATAAAACTTGATAATGATTTTGCTCATCTCATTGCGCGTATTAAGCAATATGCCTCCCTGGACGATCTTATTTTACTTTTGGGTGCAGGAAAAATGCACCTACTCGCTCCTCTGCTTATTAATTAAATAAACCCTTGTTTATCAATATTTTCTCATTGTAAAATGTTATATAGTTAATGCATCATACATATGTAAGGATTTACATCAATAAAAATACAATGAGAAAAAAAGGATTGACGTGGTATATAATAAAAAAATTGTTTTTTGGGTAACCATCTGCCTCTCCCTTTCAATGCTCATAGGCGCTGCAGCTCTACAAACTCTCAAATCAGATTCATCATCATCGACGACTGGTCAAAAAAATGATGAAAACAACAACAATGAACGCGAAAACACCCTCAGTCTTGGGTTTGGCGAAGAAAGACAAGAAAGAAAAAAACAACAAAAAAAGAAAAAAGAAAAAAGCGAAAAAGAAAAAAAGGAGAAATCGAATGAAGAATCTTATGAAGAATAAATATATTGCTCTTGCAGCACTCGCAATAGTCACATTAACTACTGCTCGGTATTATGATGACAGATATTATGACGATAGATACTACGAACCTGGCGTTGTTGGAAGAACAGTTGAAGGCACAGGAGATGTTGTTGGCGGCACCGTAAGAGGAACAGGCGAAGTTGTTGGAGGCACTGTTGAAGGAGCAGGAGATGTTGTCGGAGGTGCTGTTGAAGGAACAGGAAGATTTGTTGGTGGTATTTTTGGCGCTGGCAGAGAACGACGTGAAGAAAGACGCGAAGAACGACGTAGAGCAAAAGAAGATCGTCGTACAAATAGACGAGACTAAAGTTAAAAAGTAAAAAAAAAAGAGGCTTGAGTCATGAAAAAAATAGCTTTAAGCATTCTTATTATATCTTCAAATGCGCAATCATTTCTTGATGACCCAGGTAGCGGCATGGCAACAGGAGCATTAATTGGCGCTGCAGCAGGAAGAGGAAAAGGCAGCGCTATATTAGGTGGTATGGCAGTAGGTGGTGTCATAGGCGGAATAAATTCTTCTGCACGCAATAGAGATAGAGATTATTATTACAGAGACAATAGAGATACTAGAAATTACCGATATAACAGCAGAAATGCAAGCCGCAGAGATTTGCAGCAACAAATAGATGAACTGGTTCAAGAAAATGATGAGCTTCGCAGAGAAAATTATGAGTTAATGAGGCAACTAAATCAACGCAGAACTCGATAAATCACTCATCCCAACTCACTTATAATGAGCGGACTTTTTACAAGTCCGCTCGCTTTGTATAAATAAAAATCAAAGTTTTTTGTTCTGCAGTATGTTTGAGAGATATGCACGCATATGAATAAGGATTTTCAAAAATAAGAATTGTTTCGTTACTTTCAAATGAAACAAGATGCTTCCAGCCATATAGCTCCATTTGACTCATAAAAAAATCAATCAACTGCTGCACTATCAATGAACTAGAATAACCTAAAACAGATGTTTCTGATTCTAAAAAATCCAATGCTTGTGGCAAAATTCGCTCATCATATAAAGGAATGGGAATGTTAACAAGCATAGCCTCTTGCTGCACAATATTGTCAAGTATCACCTGACGCTGAATATCAAGCTCTTGCTTATCAACAACAACACGCTCTGCAACAATTTTGCCTTTTTTGCATGCGGGTAGTAATAATAAAACAGATAAAGCCACTACACAACAATACGTTGCTTTGTGCCACATAATCTATTCTTTTTGTGCGTTAGCCAATTCTTTTTTCGCAGCAGAGGCTTTAGTTTCAACAATTTTTTTAACCTGAGCAGCTTTACCTTTTTTATTACGCAAATAATAGAGCTTAGCTCGGCGAACATCACCTTTTGCTTTAACTGCAATATCTTTAATTAATGATGATGAAAAAGGAAAAATACGTTCTACCGCAACTGAATGGGCTCCGATTTTACGTACCGTAAAAGTGCTGGATGCACCATTTTTGTGAATACCAATAACATCGCCTTCAAACGTTTGAATACGATCTTTTGGTGCTTCTTTAGATGCTTTTTTTCCTGCTTCTTTAATAGCTTCTTCTTTAATTAATTGAGAAACAACGACCGTGTCGCCAATACCAAATAATGGAAAATGTTGGTTTTGTACGCCAATCTCTCTAATTGTTTCTTTAGTAAATACTGTTGCTTTCATGAGGATCCCTCTTTGAACTTCGTCAATATAAGATATTTTTAACTATAGCCTAAAAACTGTTTTCTGCCAATGTTTCTCGTCATTATTGGGGTTGCAACCCAAGCCATCTATCAAGAACAATTGCCGCAGCGGAGCGAACTGACAAATGGTTAAACGTAGAAAACCCTTGCACTGGTAATAATAAGAAGTCACATCGAGCAATTACCGATGGCGCTAATCCCTGGCCTGTACCAAATAACATAAGCACCGGTCTTTGTGCTGCCCATACTTTTTTTTGATCATTAAACGTTATTATTTCCTGCGCATCTGTCAGCCGAGCAGATGTTGCAACAATAAGAGGCCTCACCCCTTCTTTTGCTTGTATGTATGCAATAACCGCATCAAGCGTATCATGTAGTTCTACTGAAAAAATTGCATCATACCGAGACCTATTATATTCAAAGCCTATGCCTTTTTTCCAAAAATCAAGAATCTTTTGAACAATTTTCTGTTGATCTAACAATGGTGTTACAATAAAATAATTTTTTATTCCATATGTTTTTGAAGAACGTGCAATATCATGAATATCAATGGAAGTGACCGATGTACACCCTTCTTTCCGCTCATCACCAACAAGAACTTCACCATGCATAAGCGCAACATAATGAGACGGAATAACTGCGCTCACCGCCACCTTATCGGCTTCAGTCAATGCATGAGACCTCACCCATGCAAAATGTTCACGGACTGATTGTTCCACGGCTTTTTCATAACGCCATTTTTCAATTGCACCATGATTACCAGAACGAATCACATCTGGCACTTTTCTTTCTTTCCATACGACAGGCTCAGTATATGCTGGAAAATCCACAAATGGGCCACTAAAAGAATCACGCTGAACAGATTCTTCTTTACCCACAACATTAGGTAATAAACGGAGCACGCCTTCAATGAGCATCATCGCAGGAATATCGCCACCCATAAGAACACAATCACCAACAGACACAATCATGTCTGCATATTCATCTTCTACGCGAACATCCATGCCCTCGTAGCGAGCGGGAAGAAGCATAACATGCTTTGTTTCTTGCATTTTTTTGGCAATAACAGAAAACAGATGTTGATCAATTTTTTGCCCTCGCGGTGAAAAAAAGATCTTAAACGCTTTGCCATGCGCAGCCTCTTTGTCTTCTACTGCTTTTTGTACCACTTCTGGCTTGATTAACATTCCCGCGCCAGGACCAAACGTTGGGCCGTCAATACGCTCTTTTGGTTTTACATAATCAAAGAGAGATTGCACGTTTATTTGCACAATCCCTCTTTCTTGAGCTCTTTCAACAAGACTTGTATGAATGAATGGTTCATATAACTGCTTAAATACGGTGACTACTGATATATTCATGATGCCTAAAAGTCCTGTTACCGTGAAAGCTCTAATAAAATTTTTTTATCTTTTGCGACGAGGCTATCAATAAGAACGCGCAATGCTTTAATAGTGTAACCTTCTTTACCAATCACACGTCCTCTATCATCTGCCGCAACCTTGATTTCAATAACATCTGCATCGTCTCGATGAGTCAACGTAACACTCACTTCCTGAGGCCGAGATACCAATTGCTGGACTACAAAAGTAACCAATTCTATAATCATGCTCTCGCCTTACGCTGCCTCAACCACTTCATCCGTCATTGGTTGAGTTTTTGACTGAACAGGGGAAGATTGATTCATTTTTTTGTATAATTTATATATTTTTTTTGCAGAATCTGTTGCCAATGCGCCTTTTGATAACCATTCTTGATAAATATCTTCATGAAACTGAACGACAGTTCCATTCATTGGATCGTATGTTCCAATATTTGCAAGTTGCGCTCCATCACGCTTTTTACGAGAATCAACAGCAACTAATCTGTAAAACGGACGATTTGTTGTTCCAATACGGGACAAACGAATTTTGACTGCCATAAAAACAATCCCTCTAAAAATGACAATGATACATATTTCTTATTTGTTCATTAGTTTAACATATTGTTTCGCTTCTTCAAAGCGCTTCAAAAGCATAGTCACATCTTCGCTCTCTACCCCAGCCCCTTTGGCGATTCTATAAATTCTTGAATTACTCAAAAGAGATGGATCCAATCGCTCTTTTTGAGTCATAGAAGCAATAATAGCCTTAAATTTAGCAAGTTCTGTTTCTCCCTTATGAATCATTTCAGAAGAAATATTAAGATTTACTCCTGGCATATATTTAATGAGCTGAGATAAAGAACCAATCCGATTCATCATTGCTATCTGATCGGCAAAATCTTGCAGTGAGAAAGTGCCTGACTTGAGTGCCTGTTCTGCTTTTTTCTGCTCTTCTAATGAAATTTTTTCATCTGCGCGCTCAAGCAATGATTGTAAATCACCCATTCCTAACATTCTTTCAGTTGCACGGTCAGGAAAAAAGAGATTTAAATCAGCTAAATGTTCGCCTTCACCCACAAATAAAATAGGCTTTTTGAGTACATATCGGAACGCAAATGCCGATCCACCACGGGTATCGCTGTCCATTTTAGTGAGCACTACACCCTGAAAACCAACCATTCCTTCAAATACTTGTGCCACAGAAAGCGACTCTTGTCCCGTCATGGCATCAAGGACCAATAATTTATGCTTTGGCTGCAACGCAGCATCAATATTTTGCAGTTCCTGCAATAACGTATTATCAATATGCAAACGACCTGCCGTATCTAAAAAAAGCAGATCGTACGAGTTGCTGCTAAAATAGGAATAAATTTCTTTTGCGGCCAGCACAACGTCACGTTCTTGCGCTCGATAAAAATCAACATCAACTCGTTTTGCAAGAATTTCTAATTGGTCAATTGCTGCAGGACGATAAAAATCTACCGAAGCCATCACTATTTTTTTTGTGGTTCCTTCTTTTGCAGCATCTTTTTTTATTTTGTATGCAAGCTTGCCAATTGTTGTTGTTTTACCCGAACCCTGTAACCCCATAACCATAACAACCGATGGCTCTGATGGCTTAAACACTACCGCATCTGTTCCAAGAAAAGTAATAATTTTCTGTTGAACTAATGTTAAAAAGTGCTCTGCAGGCTGCAATGAAGCAACAATTTTTTGCCCAACAACCTCATCTTTTAATTCCTGAATAAAAGATTGAACAACATTATAAGGAACATCAGCCTCCAGTAACGCATCATGAACACGCACAAGAGTTTCTTGAATGTTTTCTTGTGTAAGCGTTTGCGCTTCTGTCAGCCCTGAAAAAAGAGATGAAAATTTTTGTGAAAGAAAATCAAACATATCCAATATCCTTTTAACTTCTGATTTCTATCATTGAGGATAGTATCAATGTATCATTCTTTCTTAAAACGTACAAAATTAGTTAAAAGATAAGCGTTTTTTACAAAATAGACCACCTGTACAAAATCAACCTTTTCGCTATAATTACAAAGAGATAAATAAAAACAGCCACACCTTTTTTTGGTGCACATATGAAAAAAACAACGACACCAACAACGTCATACCCAAAAACATTGCTGCTGAGCATTCAAACGCCAGCTAACTATACAATCAACAAAGAATCATACATTGAGGAATTTCATAATCTCGCAAAAACAAATGGTGTAGTGAACGCAATAAGCGTCACCATTAAACTGCGAGAAATTGATCCTGGTTATTTTTTAACCAAAGGCAAACGAGAAGAAATACAGAAAATATGCAACGCTGAGCATATTGAACAAATAGTGATTTCAGAACAATTAACCGCACGACAAGCAAGCAATTTATCAGAACTTCTTGAGTGCGACATCTTTGATCGCACAGAACTAATCTTAGAAATTTTTGAAAAATCAGCCCACACGGCAGAAGGTAAGATGCAAGTCTCCATTGCGCAACTGCAGCATAAAAAATCTCGCCTTGCGGGCAAAGGAATTCATTTTGCGCAACAGTCTGGTACCATTGGTGTGCGTGGTGGCTTTGGTGAAACAGCAAAAGAAAAAGAGACACGTCACATTGAACAAAGCATTTTGCAGCTTAAAAAACATCTGAAAAAAATGCACAAAGCACGTGAGACGCAACGTAAAAAAAGACTTGCAAGCAACATTCTTAATTTTTGTTTAATTGGCTACACAAATGCAGGTAAATCTACACTACTCAATACTTTGACAAATAGTTCTGTTTTGGCGGAAGACAAATTATTTGCAACATTGGACACCACAACGCGCGAGCTGTTTATTAATGGCGCAAAAAAAGGCTTACTGTCTGATACTGTCGGCTTTATTCAACAATTGCCAACACGTTTGATTGATGCATTTAAATCAACACTCTCAGAATTACATTATGCAAATTTATTATTGCATGTTGTTGATATTTCAGATTCAGGATGGGAAAATCACATTCGCGTTGTGCATGATATTTTAGATGATTTAGGTGTTGATACACCAATGCTTTATATATTCAACAAAGCTGACAAGATTGATACAACGTTACTTGCTGGTGCGTTGGAAAAGTATCAACCACATATTATTGTTTCTGCTCTTTCAAAAAAAGGAATTGCTCCGCTGATTAATTATTTGGATGAGTGGGAAATAGAAATATAAAAGAAAAGAGAAAAGGGCATTCATTATTTTGAATGCCCTTTTCTCTTTTCTTTTACTTAATCTTAATTTGTTTTGTTTGCAGGATCCATATAAGATTTAATCATCCATCCCGCTGCAACACTGGCTGCCATGCGCAACAAAGCTCTACCTTCTTTTGTATCAGCTCCAATGTATGAACCAATAGTTTTTATTGTTTCATTTTCCGGACATACGTATGTTATTCCATTGAATGCAACATCTACGCCTGCTGTTAGTGCTGGATTAATATCAAAGAGTATTTTGCCTACGCCACTAGCAATACCAGCTTCTTGCATTCCTTCACCCACCTTTTTGTAACCAGCTTCTCTTACCAGTTTACCACCAGCTGTAATCAGAAAAGCTTGCCCAGCTTGACTTTGCGCTCTTGCTTTAGCATCTGCAAAAAAACCATCTGTTGCACTCACATTTCCAACAACCAAAACTGCAACAGCTACTGCAAAAAATTTTGCACAAAACTTGTTCATAAAAAACCCTTTATAAAAAAATTGTAATTATACTGAACACCAATCATACATTTATTCATGCAGAAATCAAATTAATAACAAAAAAGCCTCTTGTTTTACACAGAGAGGCTTTTTTTAATGTACATTTTGCAAAGATATATTACTCTACTGCAACGACTTCCGCATTTTCTTCTGCTACTTCATCTTCAGTTGCATCTTCTTGTGCATCAACTTCAACGCCATCAACAATTTTTTTGTTCAAGGCTACAACACATGCTACCGCTTGTTCAATAGCTACTTCTTGTTCGTTTCCAAAAATAACTGCTGCATGTGAAAAAAATAAAACCGCAACGATCGCAAATGTAGAATGTTTACTCAACATTGTTGCTACTCCTTATGTATGAAAATATTTAATGTTGCAGATATGGTACTAAAAGCATGCATCAACGTCAATAATCTTTACATTCTTTTTAATCTTTTGTAGAAGTAGCAGTGAAGCAAAAAAAAAAGAGTCTCGCAAAAAAAAGGAATTTTTTCATGAAAACTGCATACAACGTCTGTTTATTATCTATTGCATTTTTCTGCTGTATACCAAGCATCTCTTACACAAAAGTACAAGCCGAAATATCATATGGTGAATTAGTAGATAAAATTAGTATTTTAATGATTAAATCTGAAAGAATTTCTGATCCTGAAAAATTAAAAAATATTTTTAAAGAACTTGAATCGCTCCTCAAAACATTAGAAGAACACGTTGGCAATCGTGCAGATGTTACCGCATTACTCAAAGAATTAAAGTCCACTAATGAAGCATTATGGAACGTTGAAGACTTAGTAAGACTTAAAGAGCGCGCGCAAGATTTTGGCAAAGAGTTTGTTGCATTGGCACGCAGTGTGTATGCAATCAATGATCATCGCTTTGTTATTAAGAAAAAAGTTGATGCTTTATTGGGATCACCTATTTCTGAAGAAAAATCATTTGATTATCTCTAAACTTGCACTAATTGCCCTGTTTTATACACTAATATAATATATATTAGGTATAAACAGGGCACTCAATAATGCATGAATCATTTAATTATTTTTTACAAAATGGCCTTAATCCAACGCAATTGCAAGCCGTTCAACATGAATCAGGATCAATTCTTGTTGTTGCAGGAGCTGGATCAGGCAAAACACGCGTTATTACTGCCCGCATTACTCATTTGATTGTCAATAAACAAGTGAGCGCCTCATCTATTGTTGCGCTCACCTTCACCAACAAAGCTGCGCAAGAAATGAAAGAACGTATCGCATCTTTTTTGCATGCTCATGCAGAATTGCCGTTTGTTGGTACTTTTCACTCATATTGTGTACAAATTTTAAAAAAATATAATGCTTTTTTACCAACACCATTTGTTTCTATTTTGGACAGTGATGACCAGCAAAAAATGATTCATGACATTTTGCATCGTCATGGTTTACAAAAACAGTTTACTGCAAAATCGGTTGCTCACCATATTTCACAAATGAAAAATCAATCACTAAGCCCATCACAACAAAGTTCTACGTATGCACCGCACCCCATATTGAATCAAATCTGTAATGCATACGAATCTGAAAAAAAAGCAAGTAAATGCCTTGATTTTGATGACCTTTTATTGGAAACGGTACGGCTCTTTAAAAACAATGATATGGTCAAAAAACAGTTTCAAGCAAAAATTCGCCATGTATTAGTTGATGAATATCAAGATACTAACGTTGTACAACATGAACTACTCAAAACAATTGCTCTTGTTGACAAAGAGCTTGCTCTGGACTCTGTCTGCGCGGTTGGAGACGCAGATCAGTCAATTTATTCTTGGCGCGGCGCAACGGTCACAAACATGACAGAGTTTAAGCATGTTTTTCCTGGCACAACGGTGATTACTATTGACCAAAATTATCGCTCAGCGCAACCAATTCTCAATCTTGCAAACCATGCAATTCAAAACAATACACAGCGCACACCAAAAAATTTATGGTCCGAAAAGACTGGCACAAATAGAATATATCATGTTGTCTGTTTAACCGAATACCAAGAAGCCAAAGCAATTGCACAACTTCTTCTTGTTGCAAAAGAAAAATATGGACTTAACAATGTGGGCATTTTATACCGAACACACACTCAATCACGTGCACTTGAAGAAGCATTATTAAAAGAATCAATTCCTTACCGCATTATCGGTGGCATTCAATTTTATGAACGTAAAGAAATTAAAGATCTTATTGCGTATCTTAAAATCATTGCAAATCCATTCGATAAAACCTCTTTTTTCAGAATTATTAATACCCCAACACGTGGCCTTGGTGATAAGTTTGAACAAGAATTTTATGCAACGTGGACACATGAACCCTTTGCAACATGGCAAGATATCATAAAACAATACATCTCTTCACAATCTCTTGGTAAAGTCAAAACAGCAGCTCTGGAAAAATTTTTATCCATAGTACAAGACATACAACCAACAGATAACACAAGCTCTGTGCTCGCCACTATTATTACACGCACCGATTATATCACGTATATAAAAAACAATAACGATCCAACTGACGCGCAAGCTCGCCTTGATAATATAAAAGAACTTATGGAAGCCATTACCTATTTTGAAAATAATGGTACCAAAAGCATCACCGCATTTCTTGATGAAGTAGCACTTATGCAAGAGCTGATGAATAAACAAAATAGAGATTCACATGCTGTTTCTTTGATGACATTGCATGCAGCAAAAGGATTAGAATTTTCGTTAGTTATTTTGCCTGGATTTGAAGAAGGCATTATTCCTACAACACGTTCTCTCAATCAACATGATACGTTAGAAGAAGAACGGAGACTTTTTTATGTTGGCATTACACGAGCAAAAGAGCATTTGCTTATTATACGAGCAAAAACGCGTTATTCTTATGGTCAAATGGTTGATCAACTACCATCTCGCTTTTTGCGTGAAGTGCACAGCCTTATTCCACAAGAAGACATATCGTACAATAACTTAACACATGCACATAACTTTTTTGCCCAATGGCTTGGTACGAGCACAAAGAAATTATCTGATGTCATAATTCCTACCAAACAAAACGTAAACTATGGTACAAAAAAAGCATCCTCTGATGAACCGCTCTATTTTACAACCCAAACAACTACCTGGCGTAAAAACCAGCCAGTAAAACATGAAAAATATGGCATTGGCACTGTTCAAGAAGTAGAAAATAGAAGCGCAGAGACAACATACATCACAGTACGATTTAAAACGAGTGTAAAAAAGATGTTAGCACAGTTTTTACAAAGGCTTTAATGCAATGCGACAACCATCGCTGTATCTTAATCTTTGTGCAGAATTTTTTGATTTGGACAAACCAACTGCAAGCTTACAAGAATATGCTTTTTATCTGCATTATATTGCTCAAGTAGCTGGCCCAATATTAGAACCTATGTGTGGCACAGGACGTTACTATATTCCGCTTTTAGAAACGGGATATCATATTGATGGTTTTGATGCATCACCATTTATGCTACACGCATTACAAAGCAAATGCACACAAAAAAATCTTACTCCACACATTTGGCAGCAATTTTTAGAAGATGTAAGTACAAACAAGCAATACAACTTTATTTTTATTCCAGACTGCTCGTTTTGTCTGTTTCTGACTGAGCAACAGATAATAACAAATCTTCAAAAAATCTATGCTTTGCTTCAGCCTGGCGGCATTTTTGTTTTTGATCTTGAAACTATTTACTCCACACCTGCACACGTAGGCATATGGCAAGGAAAAGCATATAAAAAAGAAAATGGGCAGCTGCTTATTTTTAACATGCTGCCACTTCCTGTTGAAAATAGCATCGCAACGGTCATCTGCCGCTATGAACTTGTTGAACAAACAACTATCATAAAAACTGAAGTTGAATACTTTCAGATTAAATTGTATGAACCCTATGAAATGGATGAGTTGCTTCAGCAAGTTGGGTTTACACAAATTAAAAGGCTTAAAGCATATGATGTTTATGGCGAACCTTCTGCGCGTGATCATACCATTGCTTATGAATGTGTTAAGTAATACTACTCTCTGCTTTCTTCAATTTCTTTAATGCCCGCATCTTTACCTAAGAAATGTTTAATTTTAACCCATTTTCCCGGCTCAATGCTTTTGTAATGCTCAAAAAAATGCTTAATTAAATTTTGTGTCGCTTCATCAAGATCAGTAATATCATTAACATGTGCATAAAAAGGATCTATTTTTTTAGTGGGAACTGCAATAACTTTGTTATCAGAACCTGCTTCATCTTCCATCTCTAACATACCAATAATGCGAGACGGCAACATACAACCGGCTTGCACAGCACATGATGAAATAACCATCACATCAACAGCATCACCATCTTTTGCTTTTGTTCCTGGCACATACCCATAATTAAATGGATAACTCATCGCGGTGTACATAAAACGATCTACTACCAAAAGGCCTGTTTCTTTGTCTATTTCATATTTAACTGGAGAGTGCTTGGGAATTTCGATAAATATATTTATTGTTTCCATAAAATTTTTCTTTATAAATGTTATTATTTACGCTTTCAATAATGTAATTTTACCATAGTTAACAAAAAAGGCATCTCCCAGAAAAAACATACTTTTGCTTATTTTTTATCAACAATCTCGTGCAGAAACGTATTGATATAACTATTCATGAGCGCATGCGCTTGCATCGGCAACATAACGTATTTATGCAATGAACAGTCCAACTCATATGCCAGATCAGAAAACATTTCATGCACAACTTGTGGAATAATGACAATACTAACATCTTTTGAATTATTATTAAAAAAATCCATTATATTGGAATCCAATTGTGCTTTCATATGATAAGACCATAAAAATGCATTAAACAGTGGCGCTGGTTCAAAATACGAAAAACTATCTTTTAATTGTCCAATCAGAAATAGAACGGGCTTATCCTGTTTTGCAAAATATGGACTATGCAACGGTCCATCCATGTTTACTGCAGCTATAATTTGATCATCACAACAACACATATGAATTGCCACTTCACCGCCAAAAGAGTGCCCCATAACAACTATTTTTGATAAATCAAACATATCATATAATGTACTATTTGTATCATTACTCTGCTGTTCACACCAATTAATAACATATTGTGTATCGCTCACCCAAATTTCTCGTTCTATACTAAAATAATCTTTTGATTGAAAATGCAATGAAGAAAGAGGAAATAAATATTCTGCCTGTGTCGCTTTTGGCAATAATAGCGGCTTGCAAGCGTACGTATGAGATATGCATACCACCGCATATCCAATACCTACAAGATTTTCACATAACCAATAATAACTCAGGCCATTGTAAATACCTCCTAATCCATGTGAAAAAATAATAACTGGTAATTGCTGCTCTTTATATTGATTCGCTATGGGAAGATAAATGTGAATCGTAATTTCTCTGAATTGATGCTCATTTTTGTGCGGATATAATTCTTTTCGAGACATATCGACAAGGTGATAATGCGTAACGTTCATTGGATACTTATAGTGATGAAAAAATAATATTACTGTGATAACAAACATAAAAATATTACGCATAACTATTTTCGTATTATTGATTTTAATACTCATTCATATAGAGTAATTGTAAAAAAGAAATGTTCTTTTACACGAGAGTATATATGAAGATCAAAAACATAATGCTATCAACTGCGTTTATCATGTCACACGTATATTACTGCATTGCTGATACCACCAACCCAGTCGAAAAATTATTTACTCAAACATATCGAACAAATGGTTGGCTATCCAAAGAAACGGTTTCTGGCATAGGATCGGAGTTTCGATTTACTCAAAAAGTCCGCAATGGACTCAGCTCACTGATTAAACTTCTTGGAATTCAATCGATTGCAGATGCTCCATGCGGTGATGTTAACTGGATTAAGCATATGGACCTTGGAGCATGTAGATACATTGGTATTGATATTGTGCAAGAACTTATTGAAAGTAATATACAAAAATTTGGACAAACAAAAGAATTTCTGCATCTCAACTTAATTGAAAACGTCATTGAAAAAGTAGATCTTATCATATGCAGAGATATGCTCGCTCATCTTACCTATGAACAGATTTTTGCCGTTCTTAGAAACTTTAAACAGAGCGGATCTAAATACATTTTGATGACCACTGGAGTTACGACAAAAGTAAATAATGACTCCGGGGTAGGAGGCTGGCGTCCGCTTAATTTTGAGCTCCCTCCGTTTAATTTTCCCAAACCTCTTCTTTTGATCCAAGAAGATACACCATTTGCGTGGGAACAAGGTAAACATTTGGGATTGTGGTTGTTGGAAGATCTTAATATTTAAATTATCACATATCAAAAAAAGGAGTCATAATGAATTTTCGATATATTATATTTGGAACGTGTTTCGTATTTGCAGGTCTAATGCATGGATCAGAGCAAAAGATAACCATCGAATTATTGCAGAAACACGATATTCCAGCCACTCTTCAACTTGTTCAAGAAAATATTCATGTATTGTGCGACCTTCCTGGAAATCAAACTGATAAAGAACAAAAAATAGAGCGGTGCTTAAATAACGCAAAACTCTGTTTCAATAATAATATCCCTATGAGTTCCGTCCAACGTTTAGAAGGATCATTTGCTCGATTTATATTAAAAAGGGATGAAACTGTTGAAGGACTCGTTGAGTTCTGCTTA
This sequence comes from uncultured Pseudomonadota bacterium, assembly GCA_964433525.1. Taxonomy (GTDB): domain Bacteria; phylum Babelota; class Babeliae; order Babelales; family Vermiphilaceae; genus SOIL31. The sequence continues at coordinate 35,214 of CAYSQT010000005.1, read as the reverse complement.
CAAGATAATAATAATGGATATATAGAAGGATTATGCTCCACAAAACAAAATTCTAATTACAATAAAATGCTAATCCTTTATGCTATCAGTAATCTAGAAAAAAAAAATGTAAACACCATTTCTACTCACATTTTAACAAATGATAATGACAGCATAGAATTACACCAAGCCCTAGGTTTTGTTAAACTTGAACAAACTCAACAAGAAAAAGAATGTGGGGTGCAACGATATCGATACAATAATATAGCGCATTAATAAAAAAACCCGTATGTTTTTATACGGGTTTTTTTACTTTTTTTTATACAAAATCAAGTAATCGCTTCATCTTTCTCATCATTAAAAACCAACTCAACAGCGTAAATAAACAAAGCGCACCACAACAGAGACTCCATGATAAAAAACCATCTTGCCCAAGCATTGCCGCTCTAAAACCTTCCATAATATAAATAATCGGATTACAAAGCATCACATATGAAAGTGGTACTGATATCTTATTCACAACAGCCCACGAAAACTGAAATCCACCTAATATCCACAACGGAAAAATAAAGCGCGACCATACATTGCGCATTTTTGACATGTTACCAACATACGCGGTAATAAGCAGTGCAAAAACACCAAAAAACACGTTTGATAATATCATTATAATTACGGTCTTGAGCCAAAAAACTTGTGACAAATCAAATGAATTGTATAACAGTAATGCACCAAAGGGAATAATAATAATGCTGAGAAATACTCCTATTAATGTATAAAAACAGACAGTACTTCCAAAAACAACTGCCGGTGTTCCTGGCAATGTCAAATAATAAGAAATGGTGCGATCACCTTCAAAATCTATCACGTTACGCGTAACGTTACCATAAATTTCAAACAACCCCACAGTACCCACAATACTTGCCAACTGAAAGCAACCATAATCTGCAGCCAAACCGAATGACTGCATGATATAACCCATAATTACTAACGAGCAGAAAGCCCAAATATACAAATTAATAACCATATCAGCCAATTGCTGGCGCACAGTATATAATTGCGTTGTCACTAACGCTCTAAACAAAACCCAATAACTTATTATGTGTGTACTCATTTATTATCCTTCATCAAAGCAATAAAAACATCTTCTAGATTTTGCATTTGAAAATCCGCCTTCAATTTATCTGGCGTATCAATCAGTTTGATAGAACCTTGATCCAACACGCACACCCTGTCTGCCAACTGCTCAGCTTCATCCAAATAATGCGTTGTTAAAATGACCGTAACGCCATCATCTTTAAGTTCTTTAATTTTATTCCATAACTGACGACGAATATGCGGATCTAATCCAACCGTTGGCTCATCTAAAATAACGAGCTTTGGATTATGCATTAATGCGCGTGCAATCATAAAACGTTGTTTATAACCACCAGATAACACCGATGCTTTTTGTGATAAATAAGGCTTCAACTCAAACTGCTGCACTAATTTATCAAAACGCTCATTAATCTGTGCCGTTGTCAGTTGGTAATATTCACCAGACAAACGAAGATTTTGCTCAAGAGTTAACTGCGGGTTCAAATTAGGACGCTGCGGACAAAAACCAAGATTTACACGATAATGTGAAAGATTTTTATAAATCGAGCAACCCTCAAACTCTATATCGCCCTCTGTTGCAGGATGCAACGTTGCAATAATAGAAGAAAGCGTTGTTTTACCTGCACCATTCACACCTAAAAGGCCAAAAATTTCCCCTTTATAAATGTCCAGAGATACCCCTCTTAATGCCTCTTTTACTCCATACCTTTTTTTAATATTTTTTATTTTAAGCAAAACAGCATCCATCAAAACCTCTTTGGATTACAAAAAAAATAGATTCTTAATAGTTGTTACAAACGTGAAAAAATGACAAAAACATCACACTTCAATAAGCATGAAATTTAAAAAACTAGAATGGTAATTAACATGATTAGACCTCCCAAGCCTTATATAACTATATTTAGTAGACCACATTCACTCATGCTTGTCAATGTAAACACTCTACTTTTTAATAAACTCAGCATCCATGTCATTCATCCAGATATCAGCATAGGTGATGTGAACTTTCTTGACAGCATCCCCTTGATAATCAAACGCAAGATAAAATGGACTTGATAGCAGAGGATTGATGTGCGAAGTATCAAACGTAAATATGTTGCCATTCCAATGTATTAATGCACCCTTGTAAATCAAAAATGTACACATCAAAATGCCATCTTTCATTGTAATTGTCATGTCTCCATATAAATCATTCTGATACACGCCAACATAATCTGATAAAGGACGCGGTGCAATTGTATCTACCAGCTTGCTGCGTTCTTTTTTTTCTTCTTCTGCTGTAAATTCTGCAATGCGCTTGCGCTCATGTTCAAGATCTTTTTTATTCCAATCCGGTACATCTTGAACACCAAGATATTTGTCAAAAATAGTGTTGAGTAACACTTTACCGACACCACCTCTGTGCATATTAGTCAAAATAACAATACCAATCTTTTTTTCCGGCATAATGGCGAGCGATGCTGACATTCCATCAATATTGCCTTCGTGGAATATAACTTCATTCCCTTGATATGCAAACATGCCAAGCCCTAAACCGTACAATTGATATGGATACTTTTTATGCACAATAGCAGCAGGTTCGCTCATTTGCGCAACTGTTTCTTTTTTTATTAATGATGCGTCATTGTACTCACCACTATTCACCAACAACTGCAACCACTTTGCCATATCTGCAATGGTAGAATTAATACCACCGGCGGGTGCAATACTGTCTATATTGTGCGATGCAATAGTGTGAACTTCACCATCCATTACATAATGTGGCGTAGCCCTATTTGATTCATCAGCTAACGTTGTTATTGTTGTATTGGTTCTACCCATGCCTAATGGTAAAAAAATACGTTGCGCAAGAAATTCATCCCAGCTCACACCGGCAATGGCAGAAACTATTTCACCTGCAGCAAGATACATTAAATTGTTGTACACCCATCCTTCTCTAAATCCAACTATGGGTTTTAAAAAGCGCATATGTTCTATTAATTGTTGTCGTGACAATGTCGTATGATCCCACAACATACCTACTTCCTCTAAACCGCTTCGATGCGAAAGCATATCTATGATGTTTAATTCTTGTGTCATACATTCAGTTGGTAATTTCAACACTGGTAAATATGTACGAGCCTTATCTTCCCATTGCAATAAATCATCATCAACAAGAATTCCCAGAGATGCAGCGGTAAACATTTTTGTGCATGAACCAATTGCAAAAATAGTATCTTTATTAACGCGTTCCGCGCTACCATGTTGCAACACACCATATGCTTTTATGTATGCAATCTTTTCACCATTAATTACTGCGAGCGCAAGACCCGGAACATGCCAATCTTTCATAATAGATTCAACATATGTATCGAATGTTGGCGCTGAAAAAGGAAACGATTTGTTTGAAACAGAACTGAACGCATAATATAAAACACACAAAAACACGAAGCCTATAATTACGCCAATTACTTTTTTATAGTTCGACATAGCCCCTCCCATTGCATATATCTCTTTTTTATGTTTTCATATGTAACATAATCAGTAAAGCAATGTGAAGGAGACTTTGTATGCATTACATAGTCATGCTGTTTTTCTTCTTTTTTTTTGTCATCAATGAACAAGCATATGGAATGGAAAATTCACCACAATGCACCCTTGCGCACGCACCAAATAACCCCGATCTCATTGTTCTGTGCGAACCTAAAGCGCTCTACTTTTACAATCCCACAACTTCTTCTTGCACTACAAAAAAAAAAGGGCGTGATACCTATCATTCCATCGCTGCAAATAATGACATCATAGCCATACAAACAAAAAATGGCCTTGAACTACACTATCAAGATCATGCACAAAAAATAAGAAAAACATGGCATCCAAATCTTGGTACAACATGCCGCAATCAAATTGCGTTATTTCCCAATGATAATGATACTTTAGTGGTCCATAATATAGATGAAAATGAAACTACTATTACTCATTCTGTTGAGATTCATTCTATCAACTCATCGCACAAAAAAATTTCTTTTTGTCAAACATTTGATAAGGCAAAAAATAGTATTAATCTTAAACCGCTCATTGCATGCCATCCGTACAAAAATCAAGTTGCGTTTAAATTAAACAATTATACATTGGCTTTGCACAATATTGTGCTCCCTGACTTAAGAGATTTATTGATAATGCATCTGCTCCATTGCAATAACAACACAGAAAAAACCATTTTTAATGAGTTGCCGGAAGAAATACGAAATCTAATCAGTACAAATCTAGCACATTCGCTGGGAATCAAACGGATAACTCAAAAAATAAAAAGAAGTAGGTTAACGCACTCTTATGACCTTATTGAATACAGCCCTGATGGCATTTCAATTATGCTTTTATTTCAAGGGGAGTTTAATAATAATTATCTATGGACATACCATACAATAGAAAAAAGTCGCAAGACTCAATCACATCCATTTAGCACTCCTATAGCCTCTTTTGCATTCTACCCTAACACAAAGCAAACTCTTGCTCGGTTGTTTCAAGATGGCTCGATTTGCTGTGATAATGAAGAGCACTTTTCTGAGACCATAAAACTCAATTGCAATGAATCCATACCTTCAGGAGTAACTAAAAAAATTATGGCCTTTTCTGGGGATGGAAAAATACTGTACATAGCAAAAGAAAATGAATTGATAAAATATACAATATCAGAAGAGACGGTAGAAAAGATCAAGCAGTTATCATTATAAACTTCCAACCAATAGCTATATTTTTTGCTATTTTGTCGCCTGTAACCGATCGCTTAATTCTTTTATAGCTGATAGTAGCCGGGAATCTCACGGGCAATTTCTTATGACATCTAACATCACACATGTTAATATCATATCTATGAATCATGATTATATCAAAAAGGCTATTTATGAAACAAACCCTATTATTAACGACCTCGCTCTCATTTGTTATCATCATTACCTCACAAACATATGGTATGGAAAATTCACCACAGTGCACACTTGTACACGCACCGAATAATCCCAACCTTGTTGTTCTGTGCGAACCTAAAGCGCTCTACATTTACAATCCCACAACTTCTTCTTGCACCACAAAAGAAAAAGATCATGATACCTATCTTTCCATCGCTGCAAATAATGATCTGATTACTATACAAAGAAAAAAAGGATTGGAATTACATTCTCAAAATCCCAAACAAAAAATAAGAAAGTCATGGCATCCAAATCTTGGCACAACATGTCACAGTCAGATTGCATTATTCCCCGATGATAATGATACTTTCGTGGTGCATAACGTGGATGAAAATGAAACTACTATTACACATTCTATTGAGATACATTCTATTAATTTGCAGCACAAAATTACTTCTTTTTGTGAGCGATTTAATAAATCAGGTGCGACAGGCAATATTGACCTCAAACCACTCATTGCATGTCATCCACACAAAAAACAAGTTGCATTCAAACTAGATGACAGTACATTGGCTCTTCATAATCTTCTTCCTGAAAGCTATGCGGAAATGACGTATTTATTGCATGGCAATGAAGATCCAAAAGAAACATCGTTTGCTCTGTTTCCAAAGGAAATAAGAGAACTTATCGGTAAAAACCTAGTGCTTTCACTTGGAATAAAATATATAACAAAAAGAATAAATTTCGCTCAAGAATTATCTTATCTTTTTATACCTTCAAAACAGCATTTTATTGAATATAGCCCTGACGGCTCATTAATTGTAATTTTTTGCAATAATAACCACTACTTAACATACCAGACTCTCACAGAAAAATGTAGTGAATCTTCCTATCTCAGATCATCAGATCCATACAATGATCCTCAAGCCTGTACAGCATTTTATCCTTTTTTGTCTCCTATTTCTATCACACTATTTAATTCTGGCATCATGTATTGTTCAGCAGCAAATCACAGAATGCCGCCTATAGAACTCAACTGCAATGAATCCATACCATCAGGAGTAACTAAAAAAATTATGGCCTTTTCTGGAGATGGAAAAATACTCTACATAGCAAAAGGAAATGAACTGATAAAATACACAATATCAGATGAGAAAGTAGCAGAGCTCAAAAAGTTATCATTATAAATTTACAACCAATAGCTATATTTTTTGCTATTTTATTGATTGTAGCACACTAAAACAAAAAATGTCTTGAACCCCTACCAAAAATAATGCGTGATATGAGTTAAAGATAACGCTACATGTAACCTTTGGCTCATATATGAGGAAAAGTGGAAAAATCAATCTTACTAAGAATCTTTAGGTCAAAAGCGTCAGTTATATCTTTTAAGGAGATACTAATGGCTACAAGTAAGCCAAAAATATCTCTCTTAAGAAGACGCATACATTATTACGTTAAAAAAGGAGAGTTGTATCCTATCAGGCGAGGTCTTTACGCAAAAGATAAAAATTATGATAGACGCGAACTTGCAACAAAAATATTTACACCCGCATATATCAGCTTTGAAACAATTTTATTTGAACAGGGAATCATATTCCAATTTTATTCAACCATATTTGTTGCAACATACCAAACCAAAGATATCATTTGTGACGGTCAAGCATACTCATTTCACAAACTAAAAGATACCCTATTGACTGATACCACTGGTGTTGAAAATAGAGGTTATTATTTTGCCGCTACAAAAGAGCGAGCTTTTTTAGATCTACTATATCTTAACAATGATTATTATCTCGATAATCCATCTTCTCTTGATTTCAAAAAAATATTCGAAATTCTTCCCATTTATAATAACAAGCGAATGGAAAAAAAAGTTCAAGGACTCCTGAAAAGAATAAAAGAAGAAGAAATCGACGAAGAAAGTGCGTGCGACTCATGCCACAACAAAAAATATGGGTAAAAAAAATCTGCGCACAGAGACAATCTACTTATTAAACATCAAACTGCAGGAATATGTTTAATCTTATGATTTACAACATTTTATCTTTTGAAAGCAGTAATCAGTGCATACATACCAAAACTCGTTATTACCACACCCGCTGCATAGTTAATATAACGCAACATAGCAACTGATATCTTTTTTCTGAACATTCCCACCGTAAAACAGAGTATGAACCACCATGCAGCAGAACCACAAAAAACACCAACAATAAACATAAGCGCCTCTTTGTATCCAGACATGTCAATATGTAATGCAGTAAATAATGCAGCAAAATCAAGTATTGTTGCAGGATTGGTGAGCGTTAAAAAAAAGGTAACAACATAAGAGGTTAGCAATCCATGGTAAACAGGATTACCATCATGAAGAGATGGAACAGCAAAGAATTTTTTTACGCCTAAATAACATAAAAATAATCCACCAATAATTGAAAGTGGTTTTGTATAAAAAAGCAAAAACGACTGACTTACATTCAACCCCAATGCAACAATAATACCATACATCATGTCTGCAGTTGCTGCACCAAGACCAGAAGTTATTCCTAAAGCAATACCACCTTTTAATGTTTGTTCAATACATAAAAAACCAATTGCTCCAACCGGCGCCGCTATTGAAAAACCTACCGCCATACCTTTGAGTAATAAATACATGAAAAAACCTTGTACATAGACATTTAACACCACACACATTACTATCATATCTATGAATCATGATTATATCAAAAAGGCTATTTATGAAACAAACCGCATTATTAACGATCTTGCTCTTATGTGCTATCATCATTATTTCACCAATAAATGCCATGGAAAATTCTCAACAAAAATCTCAACAATGCACTCTTGCACATGCGCCAAACAATCCATCTCTTGCAATAATTTGCCTGCAAGAAGAATCTAATACGTACAATCCTTTTGGTATAGCTCGTCCACAACAAAAACTTTGCCTATACAATCCACTTGTATTATTGCCTCCAAAAATACAAGAAACAAACGGTATCGCGTATCATTCAATTGCTTCAAACAATGATCTTATTGTCACACAAACAACTGAGGGATTAACGCTCTATGACGCAAACGGCTCAAAAGAAGTAAAAAAAAACTGGAATGCAAACCTAAAATTTAATCAATATTGCCGCAATCAAGTAGGATTATTTCCTCACAATAACGATATAATAATTTTGCACAGCATTGATGAGACCTGTTATGACTCCATTGTTTATTCTATTGAATTGCATTCACTTAACGACTCAACCAAAAGAACCTCGTCTTGTATTAAAATTGATAGGCATGAAAATAATGTACATCGCATACCTCTATTAGCATGCCATCCTCAAGGGCATCAAGTTGCATACAAAATATATAAAGATCACTTAACTTTGCATAATTTATTGCCACAAAATTATGCTCTCTTATGGTATTTACTGTCAAAAATAAATACTCCACATCGTACCATATTCAACTTACTTCCCACCGAAATAAGAGGATTAGTTTATCAAAATATAATGTTTTTACTGGACACGCCATGGATAACAAAGCATATACCACTACAGATTAATGGATGCATTTTATCATCAGGGTCTTATAACCTTATTAAATATAGCCCAGATGGTAATTTTATAGCTCTTCTTATGTCTCATTCTTTTGCTATATATAGCCAACAAGAAAACGGCCTAACGCAATGGGCTTACTCTCCCAAACCTATTGAGGGTATGGCATTTTATCCATACGCAAATCATATTCTTGCATCATTGATAAACAATACACACAATACACGTATCTCATTTTATAACGTGTCAAATGACAATGCTCCTTATCACCAAGATTATGATCTACATAAAATTGTAGGCTCTGATAAAACAAAAAAAATTATGTCCTTCTCTGCTGACGGCACAACTGTCTATATAGCCTCAGGAGAAGAGCTCATAACATTACATCTATCAGAAGAAACAATAGAAAGATTAAAAATATTATGATTTTTTATTGCCTTACATAACACATTCTTTGTAATATCCATCAAAAAAAGGAATCTTTATGAAACACATCCCATCATCTCTTGAACTTGGCTACACTATTATTCGCATCGCACTTGGCATTGTTCTTGTTGTTTCTGGTTACAACAAACTATCATACGCATTAACACAAAACACCGACCATCTTATTGAAATTGGCAGCACCATGAATTTATTTGGCATAACATCAGGATATCTCTGGTGGGGTTATTTAGCAGCATTTACTGAATTTTTTGGTGGTATTGCACTCATTGGCGAATTTTTAACAAGGCTTGCTGCAATACCACTCATTGGTCTTTTTATTGTTGCTATTAAGTTTCATTTACACAAAGGTGATCCATTTTCAGTGTGGGGCTTTGCATTTTTGTGCTTGTCAATTTGCATTGGGGTATTGATTGCTGGCAAAGGTGATAACAAAAACTCTGCTGATCATAATGCACATGAATAAATTACCATCCCTTTTCTGAATAAAGTATACCACCTTGCACCATCTCTATTATGTGTCGATGGCGTGGGATTATATTTTGGGGCAACTGATTCATTTCAAACCATGTAAGAGCTGCAACTTTATCTGGCTCACAATTGATGGCACATCCTTGCCATTCTGCAACCTTAAAAACAAGTGCTACCACTTCTGTTCCTTCATCTCCAACAAATGAAAGGCAATGGGCAAAATTAAGATTTTGTTTGGAAACAGTAATACCAACTTCCTCATACATTTCACGTATCAGTGCATCAGCAATCGATTCTTTTTCTTCAATTTTACCGCCAACTAATCCATAATACCCACTAAAGAATCTACTGTTTTTACGCAGTAGCAACAATAATTTACCATCTTGCTCTAACATTGCTAGTACGTACAATACCATGAAAATTCCTATTTTTTGATATGCAATAAAAGATTCAAATAAACAGCTATCGCACTAACCGTACCACACCAAAAAGTTCCCCATAAAATATCAATGCAAACAAATGATAATGGCCATTCAATAAGAGTTGCACGATTAGTTAATTCATACACGGCATACATACAAAAACCAAAAAACGCCCCCTGCATAAAAAGCTGCTGATAACCACTTAAAAAATATGGCTGAATAACAAAATGAGTCAGCCCTAACGAAATTATCAAATATGCTCCAAAAGCACTAAAATAATTTATTTCAATACCACCAGAAGTCATCTTCATCAAATGCTTAATCTGATAAATAAACAACTTATTCATCACAAAATATAACCAAAAAAAATCTCCTATACAAAAAACAATTAATGCCATAGAAAACAATATTAAAAAAGACATACTCATTCCTTTAGTTTATGTTTTTTCGAAAGTTTATCTGCATATCGAACTGGTTCTGGTAGCCGATATCCTCGACAACATACAAGAACATATTTGATACTGATTTCTAAGCTAATCATATGGCCTAAAGAAATAAATACTTACCAAATCATTTACCAATACCGCTGATCCAATAGTTGTGCACACGTAATAATATCATCAAAATAGGCACGCTTAATGAGCGCTTCTTCTGCTCCTTCACTACAAATCAAAACTTTGTGAATTGTCTTATTGCCTTTGTTAGGAAATAACGCCAACTTTTTTTCAAATTCAGCAATGACACTTGTTCCTACTTTGCCCTGATAATACTTCATTTCGCATATGGTGTACACGTTATCTGCACGATCAAAAACAAGATCTATCTGATATCCTGGATTTTCTTTATCTGTTGCACGGCTAAAAAAAACACCTGACGTATAATGAACACCAGAAAAATAAAGCATTTTTGCAATAACATAATGATATTTACGGCAAAAACGCTCAAATGCAAATCCCAACCATTTAATATAACTATCAACTTTTAATGCATTGCGTGGATGCGTATCGTACGCTCCACTTGCAATGTTTTTTTGTAGCGGCTTAATGAATTTACAATAAAACTGCAAATAATTATCATCAATAGTGTAACGCGTTAAAATAGTATTTTCTTCCGTATTAAAGGGAGAGTAATGCGCAATAAAGCCTGATTTTTCCAGATCAATAAGCACGTTGGTCAAACTACCTCCTGAAATTACTCCAAGCATTTCAGCTAATTCTTTACGCGTTGCAAATTTGCGTGTTCCTAGAATATCAATGACAGCCCGATAATATTTGTTATTCGACATACTGCTCGTGAAAATACGCTCATACTCACGCGAAAAAAAACTACCCGACGTAAATGAATGCTTACATAAACTGACAAATACTGAAGATTCTTTGGTAATCCATTTTAAATACTCTGGAACTCCTCCAACGGTCAGATATGCATCAAATGTTTCGCGCACACTCCGCTTTTTCAAAAACTCTCGTGCTTCCACAACAGTAAATTCTTTGAGATGAAATTCATATTGAGAACGATTGTACAATGCTTTTGAGTGCACCACATAATCAAGCATAAATGATGGCGCAGATCCACATAAAATCACGATTAACTTTGGATTATGGCGAAAATAATTATCCCACACATACTTTAGTTCTGCGATCAACGTACTGTGATAATTAGCTAGCCATTGCAACTCTTCCAAATAAATGGTCCATGTTCCTTTTTTTGTGTAATCATACAAAATTTCAAAAAATTCTCTCCAACTCGTTACCACCGTTTTTGTAAGCAAACGGCTTTCAGCATACACTGCAAGCTGATTCATAATATGAGCAAACTGCGCCTTTTCAGACAAGCCTTCAATTCCTTCAAACTTGAGTAATTTTCTATCTTTAAAAGCTTGTTCAAGCAATTCAGTTTTGCCGATGCGACGCCGTCCATACATAATAATAATGCTTGCATGCCCAGCATGTGCAATAACAGAAAGTCGCTCTAATTCACTATTTCTTCCGATAAAATTCGTTTTTATTTTTACTTTTAGTGGTTTCATGCATAATTCCCTTTTTTAGCCAACTAGCTTTATTTTATAACGTACTTGGCTAAAATTGCAACTAATAAATTAAGCCAAGTAGGTCCTTTTGTAAGGCTACTTGGCTTTGAACTCTATTGTGGCAAACAGGAAATTAATTTATTTTTTTCTCATCACATCCAACAAACGATAAAAATGAAATAGTTTTGTCATAGCGCGTTGTTGAGGCGTATCATTAAAAAGCTTTGCTTCTATTTCTTCTTCTACTGGCTGCGCAACTAACACATCTATTGCACCAGCAAGATGTGAACAATGTTTTTTAATCATTTCCTGTATATTTGGTGCGGTCTGGGCATTAACTATAAAACCTACAGGAGCGTCTTGTGTGACCCTCAATCGCTCGAATATAAACACTTTCAATAATCCCTCTGTAAAACGTTCCTCAGAATAGAAATAAGTGAATTTATGTTTTAATTCGGCCATGACAGGATCACACTTAATAAGCTGCCATGCAGCAACCATACCATCGCAATGAGTCCAACTGTCTTGCTCATTGAATATTTTAGTATTTTGTTCGACTTCATCCCTATTAAAAGCTGTTAGATCAAAATCAGCGCTAAACAACGTTGGCAGTTCTAACAAATAATTACTATCTCTTAAATCTTGCCTATGCGGATGATCTCCCATTAAAGCAAATAATTGGTCTGTTTGTATGTTATGCTTTTTTACTAATCTGCTCAAAAAAGCCAACCGTTCCATAAAAACATCAATGCCAGATGTGTTGAATACCAAACATTGATATTTTTTTCCCTCTTCTGGAACAATATCTGCACCCTTTTGTCTGAAAATACTCATTTTCTTATTAAATTCATCCGGATTGTCAAACACTGTCGTTTTGCTTCCAAACAGTGCAGCATCTGTATAAGTAATCACATTTTGATCACGAAAAAAATCGTCTAATACAGCAAATGTATGTTCTACTGTTTGTGGAAATAAACCTTCTGGCAATTTAGTTGCTTGCAACACGTACTGACAAAGTTCTGCCGTTACCAATGATTCTGATGCTTGAACTGTCATGATGCAGCTCATAAGAAATACACATAACAAATCTGAAATATATCTTTTCTTCATAGTAGCCCTTCTGTTTTTTTATAATGAACAAATTTTTCATTCATTATACAGGGCTATAATGCACAACTCAATTAGTTCAATTATTTCAGCACACCACTTTCTTCTGATTCACTGCGTTTTTATGCGTTTTTCCTAAAAATAACGCAATGAAAAACCATGCACAAATAAGAATAGCTCCAAAATAACTTGCATATATCGCATGCTGCGCTCGCCCTGCTATTTCGCCAAGATTGCGCTGCAATGGAGCCAATAGCATGTTAAATAAAGAACCGATTTCACGCGCACCACGAGATCCAAATGTTTCCATCCATGCACGCGCTTTAAAACGAACTGCATGAGTTGTTGGAATATAAAGTTGCTTAATTGCAGGACCATTTAATGAATAATTAATAGCTTTTGAACTTGCCATGAGAAAAAATAAAAATGATAAACTGTTGAGTGATATAAAACCAGCAATTGCGGCTCCATATATGATCGGCATTAAAAACAATGCGACACTTAAACCTAATACACGCGTTATATTACTAATTCCACATAACAAAAATAACAACGTCATAATATTAACCGTACTACCATGCGCGCCAAAATATTCCACCAAGTCAGCTCCTGAATACTGTTGCGCCGCAAGAGAGTGAAAATGTAAATCAAAGATGCTTGTAATAATTTCGGGGAATATAATAATTGCTGATATGCCAAGTAAATAGCTGTGATTGATAAGTAACCGCAAGCCTTCAAAAAAACCTGCTTCTTGTTGTTTTTCTTCCTCTTGCTCATTGATACCGTGGTATGAAACAAGCAGTTCCGATGGCGTGTAAAAAAAGAAACGCTTCATTAAAAAAAAGAGTTGTACTACAACAAATGCTGCAATATACAAAGACAAAGCACTCGTTGATAAACCCAAGCGTCGCGGCAAAGAATTAATAAAATAGGGCCCAAAAATACCTCCCAATTGCCCAAGTGCCACAATCAACGGAAATCCTTTTGCTGCAGACAGTGGCAATGTAACATCAGATGCAATCGCCCAAAACAGCGTTGTCATCAATAAACCATACGCTTCTACAAAAAAATAAAAACTATAGCCAAGAACAATTGGCACATAACTCAACACACCAACGTCATCGACAGCATAAATGCTGTTTTGTGTAATACTAAACAAAAACCCAAAAACAAAAATAAGTATCCCAGACATGCAAGAAAACAGATAAAATACTTTTTCACGACCATACCAATCAAGAAGCTTAGTGTACGTAATAATTGCAGGTATTAGCAATAGCAAAGAAACCGTTTTTGCATATGGCAAGTGCGCTATGCCAACATATGTTAAAAAGAGTGCATTGCGTAGGGTGCCTATCGTCCAAAATGAACCAATAATAAAAGAAAAAATGACTCCCATTCTCAAAAACTTTTTAAACTCTTCTGTTTCAAAATCACCAAATAATGGCCGAACAATATAGTGTGCAATAGATAATAAAGTCATACATTTTTCCTCATTTTCAAGCCTTTATGTGAGCTCTATTTGATCATTTCTACTATACATATTATGCTCATAGTATCTTAAAACTGAAAATTGAGTAAGACTATGGCAACAGAAGTACCACATCAATCAAGTATTATTAAAATTATCACCGCATTTTATCCTGATGCAAAAATCTACCTTTTTGGTTCGTACGCCAGAGGAAAAGCCCGACAAGGATCGGACATTGATATTGCCATTGATGTTGGTAAGCGACTGGATTTACATGAGGGGCAATTTTTATGTAACTTACTTGACGCTTTGCCAACAGTACAAAATATTGATCTTATTGATATGCATAGAATTGCACAGGACATGGGAGACCATATATTAAAAGAAGGAATCGTATGGAAGTGAGGATATTTTCAAGCAATGTTCGGATAAACTCTAAACAAATTCGTTTGGCGGTTGTTTAAAAAGACCATATTGCTTTAATCGCATATAAAGATCTTTGCATTGCTCATCCAAACAAAATCGATCTCTGTCATCTAATTTTTCCATTTTTTTCTTTTTAGATTCATCGCTTTCATCACCTTTTTCTACTACAAATTCCGTGATTCTATCGCTTGCGCATTGGTGATTACCATAAAGATGGCCTGTTGATCCAGTATAATGCAAAGGAAGATTAAGTGATCGAGTATCATTACGTTCTAAAAGAAATTCTCCCACATCTCCTCCTTTTCCTGCAGAATAATCAAGAAATAAGGCTGTAGCATTGCTATGAGCAAGAATAAAACTACCTGTATATGCTGGACATCCTATTACGGTATCTGAATTATTAAGCTTAAAAAGAAATCCATTTGATAACAATTTGCCTTGTTCAGGAGTTAAAAGACCGTATAATTTATCCACCGTCCCAAAGGGATCAACCAGATGTCGTAATGCCCAACGAGAAATAATGATGTCAATCTTATCGTTAAGATCAAATCCTCGTTTTGCTAATTCTTCGTCAATATTTTCAACTTTAAATTGATTAAATTGATGGAGAATAATATTACCACTAACCAATGTATCTTCTTGACATTCTTTACCGCCAGTTATGCTAAAAATGTGAAATTTTGTATTTACATCTTTGTATTTAGTTTCTAACATTCTTTTAATGTTATGTCCCCATCTTCCATCGCCACAACCAACATCCATAATATGGATATCTTTTTTTCCCAAAGAAACAAGATGAGCTAACAAATTTTCTTCATCTATACCAAGAATCCCATACCATGGGCTACCGTTGTACAATCCCCACCCTCCTTCAGGAGTCTTGCTATTTTTCTCAAATGCCCAATCAACTTCCTTTTGAACTTTTTTCGGCCGCGTAAAGGATTTTTTAGCATTCATTGACAGAAAAAATCCGCACATAAACGTAATCATAAAAAATATTTTTTTATTCATAAACAGCTCCAAGTTGTTTATGCATCAAGACTGCAATATATTTTTGTAACGTCTGCGTATCACTCATATCTCCTTCATATTCAATATCAGGAGTGTAGGGAACGTTATGACCACGAGGTCTATTTCTGTATACTTTGATAGGAATAGTCACTCTTCCTCTTTTACTGGGTAATTCTACAGAACGACACTCCATATAAAGACTATCTGCCATCGTTTGTTTTCCAATTAACACAATCTTATTAGCCATAAGCTTTAATTCATCAATAAAACCAAGACTCGCACTTGCACAACGGTCGTCCATCAATACAATAATAGTACTTGAACATAATGAATCTTCTTCAATAATATTTTTTATATCCACACAATGACTTGATGAAGAAAGACGACACAATGGTTCTCCAGCATTATATGCCTTCTGCACATCAACAATAATGGAATCAACCCATTTAGCCGTGTCGCTTTCTTTTCCAAATTGTTCGGTTATTAATAATTTTACATCTGTTTTTAGATAGTTCAGATTTGAGCTGCTTGCTCGCCATTCAGTATATTGTTTTTTCAGTTCGCGTTCTCTTTTGTGAACGGTATATCCCTCGCCAAATAATGCGTCAACAATCTGCTTACTCCACACAGAACTACCACCACCATTACCGCTAATATCAAATACAATATAAGGAATATTGCGTATACCTTTCATTGTTTCAACGATAAGATTCATTTTTTGAATTTCTTCTTCCAAAGGATAAAAAGTAGGAATTTTTATATAGCACAGAGTATCACTAATATCACAAAAAAATTGAGCTTTTTTACTTTGCTCTTCTATTTTAGCGGAAGCTGAAGATTGTTTTTTTTCTGAAAAAACTATTCTTAGATGTATATCATTAAAAGACTTACCGAATGTATGCAAAATAGCTTTACATTCATTATCATCAGGTGCCTGCGCAAGACGCGTTTTTGCCTCATTAAAAAAAGATTCTAAATGCATACAAAAATCAG
The DNA here is from genome assembly GCA_964433525.1 of uncultured Pseudomonadota bacterium. Lineage (GTDB taxonomy): Bacteria > Babelota > Babeliae > Babelales > Vermiphilaceae > SOIL31. Next base: position 18,334 of record CAYSQT010000005.1, on the reverse strand, counting down.
GGTCTAACTCATTATAAATCCCTGGATGATTTTCAAGGATGGTGTCTTTTGCAAAAACAAGATCATTTAATGCCCAATTTTCAACAGCTTGTTGACAAGCAGCTGTAGATGAGAGAAATAGACAAAATTTTAACAAAAAAACAGGTATAAAAGATTCATATTTCAGCATGGGATAACCCTCCATAAGTATGCCTTATATACCTTTTAATGTATCAAAATATTTCTAATTGTCAAAAGGCTCGCCTGTCGCGGTCAAGCTTCTATCCTTTTGTATCTTCTGCCATTCCAATAAAACAAGCGGCCAGCACCATAATTCCCGCCACATATACAGCCGGCGCCCATATATAACGAATAACATACTATTACTTTAAATATGGCGACTCATAAGCCTCTATAAATAAACCTCTTTGTTCTGTATTTGCTACCGCTTCGCGGCAAGGCACATTTGTTCCAATGTACATATAAAAATCATATCCAAAATGAACGTATATTTTACTAGTATTAGCTAATTTGCACCAAAGTTTTTCTCGCAATATCAATTTACAAATATCTTCTGTTTGTTCCAATGTTAACCACATTTTATTTTCTACCGTCTTAAATAAGGAAATCATGGAACTGCTGTCATATGGATCAAAACTGATTTTTTTTGGTTTCTCTAGATCAAAAACTTGAAGAGATGAGACAGCGCAGCAATTCATAAAATCATAAATTGTTTGTATATATAAATCCTCCATTTTAATATATACATCGTATGAAAAAATCATGTTATTATATATTTTTCCTATATCAGAATAAGATGTCCATTCATGGTACTTAAAAGAACCATCTAAGAAACAACAACTTGGATCATACTTTGCAATTCTCCAGCAAAATGACATCTTTAGTCTCCAATACGTTTTAAAGAAACATCATAAGTTCCTATTCTTGTTTTCTTGCTTCGCAAATTTTCAATTGAAGTTGCCATTTTCCATATACCTCCATTATGAGAATCAACATCCGGCGTAATATATAGATTTCCTTTTCTAAAAACTGGTTGTCCGTGAGAGTAGTAGTTCGTCTTTTTAAAATTTAATTTTTTGGCAATTTTATTTATATCTTTTGTCGTCAACTTTTTTGCTGAATTGATAACAACCGATGAGCTACGAACGTTTTTTTGATGATTCTTTATATACGAGGTGGCTTTTTTTGACGCATTAATAACTACCCCCTGTGTAGTAGTTACATTTTCTTTATGAATAAAGTAATCTTTTTTTTTGCTCAGAAACTGGGTATATTTTTTTGCATTATCAAATAATTGATAAATGCCAGAATGTACTTTTGATGTGGCATAGTATTCCAACCCTATAGCAGTTACCGTTTTAACAATATCACGTGCAGGCAACGCTTTGCATTTTTCTATTAATGCTTGGCACACACAAGAAATATCTTGGTGCCAGATATACATTTTTTCATAGCATTTTTTTGGTTCCATAAAGGACAAGTAGCTTAAGTCACAAATCTCAATCGCCAATTTACCTATGTAGTATCCACAAATTTTTGCGCTACATAACATATTTTTTATAGCATCTGTTGGATGTAAAATAGTATAAAACGTATTTCGCGATGCATCGACAATACCTTCTCCTATTCCTTGTATACAATCCAACAGAAACCAACAGGCATCTGCAAGCATCAAAGCATTGTGAACTTTTTCAACATGATTAAAAATCATTCCAGCTTCAGTCAAATATGCAATAGCACTAATCAAATTAGATTGTTTTTTGCAAGAAAGTTTGTACCAATAACCTGCAGCAATGATGCTTATATCAACAAATTCACTATGAACCTCCTGTTGCAAAGCATTACCATAGCATATCTTGAAAAATTCCTTATCTATAAAATGATCATCAAGATATCCATTTACTTTTTGAGATAGAGAATACTCCTCTGTTGTTAGTTTTTGATTACTTTTTAAACTACTCAAAGCATTACTACGAAGTAGCAGAATATTTTGATGCAATTTCCATTCTGGCCTATGTGCGTACTGCCTCAGCTGCTCTTCTAAGGTTATAACTTCTTGTAGAATACAAGATTGTTCCGCCGATTCTTTTAATTCTTCAGCATCTACATTCTTAATAATGGAATTATCGTAAGAAACAACTTGTTCATAAAAATCACTCGTAATCTGCTTTGCCATAGGCATAGCTAATTCGTCAGGATCTACTATTGATGAAGATTGATCGTGAAAAAATTGATAAGTTTGTTTTATTATATTGTTGGCACGCCGTACTCTAAAACCTGAATGAATATTAAATTGTTCGTTATCTTTCTTCCAATTATTACCAGTATAAACATGAGCAGATGGTCCTACCCACCCATATTCATTGCATAGTATTCCTTGAAAAATAACTGTTAAAATGACACAAAAAAAACCAGATCCTCGCACCTAAAAACTCACTTCTTTATTTTCAACTTTTTTATAATTTTTATGCGTATCTTATTAATATCACTCAACTACAAAATCAAAATGACTACTCGCCAAATTTTTTGAGTATGGCTCATTTTTCAAGGTGAAATGCCACCATTCTTCAGCACAACCGACAAATCCATGCTTCTCCATTATCGCATTTAAGTGCTTTCTTTTTTCTTGATACACAAGCTCAACAAGATCAGTATTTGCATGAGAAGCTTCATCAAATAGATCAAATGATGAACCCATAAATATCGTCCCGTCATCTAACCATGTAATTGTACGCCCATCTGTTAATACATATTGTTGTGCCTGTACTTCATGCAATAAGTCTCCATCTTTGATCAATGTTATATCGACCGTACTGCCTCTGCTGTGTCCAGATTTATACGCAACATAACCTAACTCAAAAACGTCTTTTTTTGAAACATACGGATAATAATACGACTTTTTACAAGAGTCATTAACATCCTTTCCCCATCGAACAAAATGACTAACGGCTTGTTGTGGACGATATGCATCATACACAACCAAACAATAACCATCTTTTTTTACCTCTTCTTGGACCTTTTTTAATGCTTGTGCTGCCTGCACAGTCATAATAACAACTGGCTGAAGATAACCATCTACAGGTTTTCCAACAAAGTTTTCATGGGTCAGATAACGTAAAGAAACAAGAATAGTTGGGTCAATTTCATGTAAGTAAACAAAACCTTTTTCCCGAGCACTATCAGAAAGGGCATAACAATCACTCATTAAAAAACTGATCATAACACTTACCAATATTGCCTTGCACCAAAATGCTTTCATATACACTTCCTTATAAAAAATATACTTTCGTAATAACATTTATTTTTTCCCTCCTTTTATTTTACACTTCTCACCGCATAAACCGCCATACCCATAATAACAGCCACATACACAGCCGGCGCCCACGCGTAATCAGTAACATACCACAACCACAAACAAAACGGTGTTGTAACATGTCCCAATGTCCCAGAACCAATTGCACCTGCCATACCAACTAAAAAATATGCATCTTCCGTTTTTTTGAATATATTTTTACACCAAAAATTCAGCGGACACAAGAAAATAATTCCCCACACAACAATCCATATGCGAACAAATAAAATGTACCATAATGACGCACCTGGCAAACCATAAAATAATGGAATAATCGTGCACGCAATAATCAAGCTTGCACATATCATTGTTTTTGCAGCATTACACACATACATATAACGACCAATTAGCGGCACTGCAATCATATCAAACAGTAACAAGAAAGTATTGTATTGCATCATAGTAGCTACCGAAATATCAGTAATACGTGGCACAAAAATATTCATAAAAACAAATGGTATAGAATAAGTTATGTGTGACACCACCGTTACTAAAGCAACACGCAGCACGTTCTCTTTTTCTTGCAATAACAAACGTAAGCCATCATACGTATATCCACGGTATGCATAATTATGTGCGACGATAGCTTCATTTGCGCAACTCATTCGCATATACAGCGCTACTAATCCAGTTATACCACCCAACAAAAAACAATATCTCCATGCGCAAGGATATAAACTGATAACCATTGTTGACACACACGACGCCATAACAATACCCATCATGCTAGAGCTTTGATACCAATATGAAATGCGCAATGCATCATGATCATGTTTATTTTCCATGATATACACCTTTGCAACCGCACTTTCTCCCGCGGCGCATATCCCACGCAGAAAACGAACAAGTATCAAACACAGTGGTGCATACCAACCAACAACATGATAATCAGGAATCAATCCTATTATCATGGTAGTAAGAGCAACCCCTAATAACGAATATGATAGTGAACATAGCGGGCCATAGCGCCGCGCATACATACCAAAAAAAAACGCGCCACATGGACGCGCACAAACAGATGTAAAAGATGTTGCATAAGTAAGTATTAATTGAACAGCAGGATCGTGATGTGGAAAAAAAAGAGGCGCCAACACGGGCGCCAGAAAACTATACAGCGACGTGTCATATTTATCTAAAATATTTCCCAACAAAATGGTAATATCATTTTTTTTCATAAAAATGGTTGCTCATTTTTTTTTTGGTGATAATGTTTAGTAAAACATACGTTCTCTCAAAAAAATCAGGAGAATTATGCGTGTCATTACGATTATTATATTTTCACTACATACAATAATACCTCTTTCTGTCTCGTGTATGATGATACAATCATCCGATGGTCATCATTATCGACTAACACAAAAAAAAATTGACAGCTCTCTCACATTAATCAAAAAACAACAGCTTCTCAAAAAATATGCAACTCATCCTTACCCTGATGTACCAATCAATGAAAATAAAGAATCATTAGATCTATTTTTTAGCGCCTCTAACATCAAAGACTCTTTCGGGTCTTTTTTTTATAATCTTACGCAAGAGCAACAAGACAATCTGTCTGCTATGACTGACGAAAAAAGACTTAATTCACCTTTAATGAGAGTCCAAATATTTAGCATTTATCCTCCAGAAATACAAAATAAACTTAAAGAATATTTCGAAACAGATGCTATTCTCAGCACAATTCAAGATAAAATTATTATTTCCCAAAGAATAGGTAAAAGAAAAAGAGATAAAAAATCTAGTTTCAAAAAAAATAGTGAAACCCTATACAATCAAATACAAGGTTTTAAAACAGTTCCTTCCTGTTTAATTTCCCATCAAGAGTGTCGATTTAATGGGAATGCTGATGCAATATCTATCATAAACTCCATAACTAATTACCCTGTACTTTGTGCTGGAGAAAAAAAAGATAATAATAATAATTCACTTCATTACTTGGTTGAAAAAGTAAATGAAGAATCATGCAGCCTTGTTACTTATGACCAATATCATCAGACACTCAATAACTTACCTATTTCTCACCATAATCCCATCACAAAAACAGCATTTTGCCACAATGGTCGTTATGTTGCAACCTATTCACCCTCTTCAGAAGAGTATCCTTACCATACTCTTCTCATTACAACAACACCAAACCCTCCTGACAAGCTCACACATACTACAACAATGTCCCTTTTAATTAATCAAAAAATGACCAAATGTTGTTTTAATCCTCAATCAACTATTTTTGTTACTGGATTATTGCCAATAGATCATAATAGCAATGCTATGCTTTGCTCCTGGGACCCACTATCTGGAAAATGTATACAAACATTAAATTCTTTTGGCAAAAAAATTTCAATTATTATGTTTAACCATGATGGTACACGAATGATTACCACCAGTGAAGAAAACGATGGCGTGACATATGCTTTGTGGAATAGTGAAAATCCAAACCATATTATCTTTAAAAGAGGGTCACTATTTGCAGACAATAAAATACTAAAATATCCACATTTTAATCACGAAAAAAAGCTTCTTATTATCCCCACACAACATAGTTTTATTTTCTCAAACTCTATAACAGGTGAAATTATAAAAGAAATACCAACACAGGCAGTATTTTGTCACGACAGAGCGCATATTGTATTTAACGCAACTAATAAATTATGTTTAATCCATTTAATATCATATAGGGCAAAAAAGCGTGATATTACACGTCTTTATAAAGCAAATGGAGATTTTGTCACCACTGTTGCATCTCGTCACACTAATACCAATGGCATTGGATTATTTCCAAATGATCAGCATATCGCAATAACATTTAATAATTTGAAAATGATAAAAATCCCATTACTTGATGAACATTCAATCAATTGCATTAACTGGCTCAAAAACAAATTAGATTTAGTTCAAAGTTTTGCTTTATATCATGCATACAAAGCAAAAAAACATAAATATAAACCATCTCAAGATATCGTTGACATATTAACTGCATTACCAATAGAACCATGTAATATTCGGTTATTTGTTGCAAAGTATTTATTACCACAAAAAAGTGGTCCCACTAAAAGTCAACGAAAAAAAAGAAAATGATCGATAAAATTAAATCTCTTCATCATCTTCATTGAGAAAAAACTGAATATTGGAAGGCGTGCCAAAATTCAAACGGGCCGCTAATGGTTTATTTTTGTATGATAATGCGCCAACATCTGTCATCAATGCCTCAATATCAACGTTTTTATTGAATAATATATCTTTACCAACAATTTTTTTATTAGGCAATGTCACACCTTCTCCTGGCGTCACAAAGTACCCTTTTTTTGTTGAAACAACTTGATATGCAATATGGTATATTGTTGGATTTTCTTTCATATAAGGACCTTGCCATTTTTCTGGATGTGCCAAATTCATTGGTCCAACTTCAGATCCGGCAAATTTCGTCACATTTAAAAAATTGATAGGATTTTTTTGCGCATCAAAATCAATAATGCCACAATCGTGATGAATTTTTTCAAAAACATCTTTGAGCTGTGTTATATGTTCAGCAATTATCATACCCGCATCATCTTTACTGCGATACATAGTGTCGATAAGAGTTAATGCAACTGCAAATGCTAATACTGCTGCAATAAATAACAGTGAATGTTTATACTTCATTATATTCCTCAACCCTTTTATTTTTTACTTATAATCAAGATACATTACACGCCGCACTTCATCCATGGTACATTCTGCAACAGTTTTTACTTGTTCTGTTCCTTGCAATATCATTTCCATTACTGCATGCTTATCTTTTGCAAATGTTGCACGCCGAGCACGAATGGGCTCCAAAAACGTGTTTAATACATCAATTAATCTTCGTTTTAGTTTTACATCACCAAGACCACCACGCCGATACTCTTCTTTTAACTGTCCAACAACTTCAACTTCAGGATCAAACAGATCAAGATAAGTAAACACAACATTGCCTTCTACTTTACCTGGATCACTTACGTGTATGTGATCAGGATCGGTGTACATTTTCATTACTTTTTCTGCAACAACATCGGCAGAATCTGCCAAAAAAATAGCATTACCTAATGATTTACTCATTTTTGATTTACCATCAACACCAGGCAAGCGTCCCATTTTTGGTATTAAAGCAGATACATGAGAAAAAACATCTTGTTTATATGTTCTATTAAATGCATGAATAATTTCATTTGTTTGTTCGATATGGGGAAGTTGGTCTTCACCAACAGGTACAATCGTTCCTTTCACAATGACAATATCAGCTGCTTGCGACACTGGATACACTAAAAAACCTGCAAGCAAACGCTCTTCAAAACCTTTTTGTGCTATTTCAGTTTTGACAGTCGGATTATGGCGTAACCGATTAACTGATACAAGATTTAAAAAATACATTGTCAATTCGGGAATTTGTGGAATCATTGATTGAATAAATATAGTTGATTTGAGCGGATCAATACCAACAGCTAAATAATCAAGACACACTTCAAGAACATTGTTACGCACCATTTCTGGCCGATCAAAATAATCAGTGAGCGCTTGAGTATCTGCAATCATAATATATTGTTTATATTTTTCCTGTAATTCTAAGCGCTGTTTAAGAGTGCCAATATAATGACCTAAGTGAAGTTGTCCTGTTGGTCTATCACCCGTTAACACAATCTGTTGTGGTGCCATGTTAGATCTCATTTATTTAAAATTATTTTAAGTTCAATATAAATGAGAGCATAACACATTTTTAATTTTTTTTTGCACAAACAAACAGATCTTGACTGTTATCTCATAACGCCCTACAATACAACTATTATTTTTTATATTTATTGTTTCTATTGCAAATAAAGAAAGAATGTCATGAAAAAAAAGAATATATTTTTTATACTTTTATTAGCAGCTTCTAATGCTTATACAATGAGATTAGTTACAAAGCATCAAGCAGATGAACCAAATCCATTAGAAGAATCTGACTGGAACAAATTTCCCATAGAGCTTCGCTGTAAAACAATAGAATACCTATTTCCAGAAATAGAACAGAATGCTCTCAGTTTACTCGCAACATTACATGCAGGACAGATCCACATAGCATATAAAAGAGCAACAGAATATGCGCAATTATATCCCTTGATTGATATCAACAAGGCAGATATGGCACATTTATTTAACAAAAATGCAGATCTATTTAACGAACACAAAGAATGTCTTCTCCCCATAAGTGCATATATACGATTAACAAAGAACCAATGTCACGCCTTATTTCATTTCAGTCAACAACAATATAATACACTTCTTGCCAGCCCTATTATACCTCAAAAATCATCCATCAATATAAATGGTGAAATCTATGACATACTTCAACAATTGTTACAAACACACAAGATTCTTATCTCAAAAATAGCATTGCCATATTTGATTGTGCAAAAAGACCCTTCATGGAAAGATCTGGTAGAAATAGCAAAAAGTAGCGATTGCAAAAAAATAGTTCGTGATCGTTGGAATAGACTTCATTCTGCCATGCTTGGTCTAATTGGCAGCTTGGGATTTATGCAAGCAGCAAAAGCGAGTGCTAATCTTTTCTTTGTTACAAACGCTATAACGTTAAAAACAGCTCTATGTGGTGCGCTCGGTACACCTGCTGCAGCTGTCTTATGCTGTCTGTTAATCCACGCTCATAGTTCTTTAGATCATTACTACAAATCAAACAATCAAATAACATTGAATGTTACTGTAGAAGATACAAACAACAATGCTAATCAAATAGGTGAGTAAATAATTAAGCGCGCATTAAAATTTTTTTATTTCTTTGCTGACTGCACGCCCTTACTTAATGTTAGTTCTGTTGCAGAATATGGTGCTTTAAAAGTAATTTTATCCCCTTCTTGCGCAATAACAATATTATCACGGCTGGTACATCCAAGTTTTGCAATTGATCCGTTTTGAACACCAGAACCTTGCGGAGCAGTTAATTCAACATCTGCAGTTATACGTGGATACTTATCTTTGTGTTGTTCAAGCCATTGCAGCATCTTTGCGTTATCAGCAACTGTTTTTTTATTTTTAATAATAGATGTGTCGTTTAGCAACGCTTCATCAGGCATAACATACTTCACGGCACCAAGACAAAAACCCGCCATTGCATTTCCTGCTGGCCAACTAAAATCAGCGTATTCATTTGGTTGAACAAGAACAAAATAAGGATTTTTGCTGTGTAACAGCTCAACTTGAACAAGAAGGGGTTTATTTATTCTGCTTAACATGCGCCACTGGTACGCTTCTACAGATAAGCTCATAACACAAAAGAAAAGAATAAGAACTGTTTGAACCATATTTTTCTTCATAATCATCCTAATTATAATAAATATTTGTATATTTTGCTTAGTATAATTATGAAGAACCTGATTTCAATCTGTCAATAAAAATGTGTCTTGTTTTTGCTGATATCCCAGCATTTACTGTATGGAATGCCGTTTCTCGACCTTGTTTCCCCAATCTCTCAAATCATTATCAGCTGCCATATAACGATATAATTCTGGTTTTCGAGCCGCTTCTTTAGTCGGCCTTCCTTGTTTCCTTGTTATAATAGGTATAAAACCAGAATCATCTTGCATATTTCTATGACAAAATTGGGTATTTTCTCCGTCCCTATAAGAATACGAAAAAGAAACATTGGAATATTTCTGATTGTAAAAATCATGTGAAATTGAAACTAACAGTTTCAATTTCACATAAAATGCTATTTTTCCCGTTCTAGTCGCAACATTCGATAGATGATTAAATATGAAAAATCTATTATTTTGAAGTAATTCAACAAAACAGGTCCTTTTATGAGCTCAATATTGACAAATTGATATTTTTATATAGATTTAAAATAAAGCAGTTGTATTTCTTGGGGTTGCTATGAAAAAATTATATAGTATATTCGTACTGGTACTGCTGGCTCTTGTGCCGGCATACATAGTTTATACCCATAAAAAGCGACTCATGATAAAAACACTATTACAAGAATATGATATGAGCGACATTGTCCAAATACTGGGATATGACCCGCACATTACAGCGTATCAAGCCACTGACCTAGCTGCAAATGACAATGCATGCACTATTTATGTCCATGGATGGGGCGAAAGCCAACATGCCATCAGTTACCTCAAGGCAAACACCATTTTATTACCAGGAACCGTGATTGGCTTCAATTTTAAAGACGCTAATCCACATCCAACTAAAATGCCAAAACTCTCACAAACCAATTTCTGTCAAACTGATGATATCGCATCTCTTATTATGACACTCAAAGTGCTTGATGATTGCAATGTGCCAGTATTTCATCTTTTTGGCCTTTCACGTGGAGCGGGGACCATTGTAACCACCATTAGTCGCCTTGCATCATACCAACGCTTTAAATTGTTTTTCAAAAAGCTCCACATTACACAAGAACAAGCAACACACATCTTAGAAAAAATAAAAAATGGAAGCATTGTATTAAATTGCCCTCTCATTGACATTAATGAATCAATTAAGCATAAACTAGCTCCTTATCACGCAGCATGGCTAAGCCCTGTCTTTTCATATGGCGTGCTACCACTCATTACCAATTATTCACCGATGAAAGACTGTCCTTTAAAAGCTGCAAAACGTATTAAAAAACTGAATATTCCAACATTGGTTCATTTCCAAAAAAACGATCTAATTGTAGGAAACAACAAAGAAGCACTGTTCTTTGCAGCTTTGCATGGCACTCATTCATATCTTGTTCTTGGCAATGATTGCGCAGGACATATGCATTGTGGTGAAACTCTTGCACCAGCATTGCATGCATTCAGAAAAAAATATCATGGTTCTTATTTGCCTCAAGATTTTTTATTAGAAGAAGGCGAACGTTTATTGTCACAATCGCCAATAAAATCGACAGACATACAACATTACATTGATGATTTTTATCAACAAAATGCATACTCCTTTAGTCCTCAAAAAGACGTTATATGGCAACATAAATTTACACAGTATGATACTAACAAAATAACATCCGCTCTTGGGTATGACCCTTGCGTGCGCATTTATCATGGTGATACGCGCGTAAAAGGAGCAGGAACAACGGTGTACGTGCATGGATATGGGGACAATTATCAATTTACCGTGCCCTACTTTCAACGCAACTCCTATTTTTTGCCCGGAACTGTTGTCAGTTTTCACTTTCAAGATGTGACAGACAATGCATTTAAACTTAAATTTGGTAAATCAAGCGTTGGACAAGCTGCAGACATTGCAACTCTCTCTTGTACTCTGAAAATGCTTGATGACTGTCATCTTGATGTTATTCATCTGTTTGGGTATTCTCGCGGCGGAGCAACAACCATCAACACCCTCAATCGCCTCTGTAATTATGATTACCACACTACCTTCTTTGAAAGACTTGGCATCAATAAAGTACAGGCACAACGTATTGTTGCAAAGATACAGAAAGGAACAATTACCCTTAATTGTCCTCTTGTTGATTCAGCATCCGTTGCACGCTACTGGTTTGGCCCGCTGGAAAAACTAATGCTCAACCGTATTATACCGCTCTTAACTGAGCACCGCGCATATGAAGATCAGGCTATTAATGGTGCACTCGCTATTCAAAAAATGAATTTTAAAATTCTTGTTCATTTTCAAAAACATGACACAACACTCGGCAATAATGTTTCAACAGACGCAACGTTTTACAGTAACTTAAAAGGTCCGCACACATACCTTGTTATTGCAGATGAAGGTGGCCATATGCACGCTGGCACAACACTGAATAAAATTACGCAGGCATTCAGAAAAAAATATAACGCTCCTTATTATCCATTTTCATCATTGGTAGAAGAAGGTGAGTCGCTTTTAGCCCAAACCCCTCAAGACCAGACTGCCATTAAAAATTACGTCGCTCGGATGTATACATAATTTTTTACAATAACCGCTCCAGATCGCTCTAAAACTACCCCTTTTGCGGCTACAAAACGTTTATGATAAATTATAAATAGAATTAAAAATGTGCATTTTTATACCAAATTGGAGGTTTGCTATGAAGAATAAAATAGCGTTATTTTTCGCGATGATGCTGACTGGTAGCGTAGTGATGTCTGTAAGTGCATCTGCAGAATCGATGTATCAGGATATTATACAGTTTTGTAAAGATAATGATGAAATACCACCACGATGGAGATATACCTGCTCATTGGATGACGCAATTAAACATCTTTCTGATCAAAGAGAATCATTATTCAATGATATGATAAGCCATCATGCAAGTAGAATTTATGCAAGTGATCTGGTAGAACCTTTGGGCCAGTGTGCTATATTAAGTATTTTTGGGATAATTTTTTTGAATGCACCTGACAAAGAAGCTGGCCTTGCTGTGGCAGCAGTAGCTTTTGGTGGTGCTTGCCTCGCAGCTAGTGCATCTTTGTATAAAGTATTTTGCAATAACAAAATCACTATTTATTTTTACAAAAAGAAGATAGCAGAAATTGATCTTGCAATAGAGAAACTAAAAGCATTCCGCGAAAAACAAGAACAACAAGTAACAAATGTATCTGAACAACAATAGTTAATACAAAACACTAAAAAAAAAGAGTCGATGGTTATTAATAATCATTGGCTCTTTTTTTGTGCAAGCAAATATTACACAAAAAGATCATCATAATTAACATATATCGTTGAAATATGTTCAAAGCCATCTTCATTAACAAAAAATCGATTTGGAATAAAATCATAACAGTTTTCTATAGTAAATTGCTTTGCACCAATAACTTCATCATAAATATCTGAAATAAGAATTTGGTTGTACGCATAAACCATTCCATCTTTTTTACGTAGCAACCACCAATTAATAAAATGCCCACAATCGTAATCACTCGCACTGGTCACTAAACAGGAGGTATCATGCGTCAGCAAACGCTGTAAACCTTGTTCCCACTGAATCATATATTCTTCAACGGTCCAACAACAATCTTCTATTTCAAATGTTTCATAAAAATCATTCCCTATAAAAAGTTGAGATAAAGCACTCTCTTTATCTCGATCAAGAATTCTTATCTGTATTCCTTTATTTTTTGCAAGAAATTCATCGGTATCATCCCAATACGCACCGACAGTTATCTCAGAAATTTTTTCTCCATCATCTTCATGGGTTTTATGTGGCGGTATAAAGTCATAACATGTTTCCGGGGTAAATAGTCTGTTTTTTATAGCTTCTTTATAAGGAGAGGTACAATTAACATGATACTGCATACGAATTTTTCCATTTATTTTATACAATAACCACCATTCAACAGTAGTAAGACGATCATCTACTACATCAAGAACAAGACATGTCTTATCATACTTCTCAAGCCGTTTCAGCCCTTCATTCCATTGTTTAGCGTAATCATCATCATTCCAAACATTTAGTGACATATAAAATTTAGTTAATCGCCCATTAATTGTTATACCTCCCAGCATAACAGTTGAATCTTTCCATTCACTTTCAGGTTTCTCTTTAAGAATTATATCCCCGTCTGCAGTATATTGCGTATCATCTTTCATATCAGGAGAGGGATCAATCACTCGTATAAAAAGATATTTTTTATCTATCATATTTTTTACCTATCAATATATTCGATGCGATTTTATTAACATTTTATCTTTTGTATACAATATATCACCACGAGAATTAAAAACCTTCCAATGTCCACCACTATGTCCATCAGCATCAGGGCTAATATATCTCTTGCCATTAGAAAAAACAGGTTTGCCACGAGTATTACCAAGCGGATGATCCTTAACTTCTTTATATCCTAATTCACGAGCGATTTCTCTTGCTTCTTTATTTGTCAAAGGTCTATGCTCGCTTCGCGCTTTATCTCTTTGTCTCTTTTTTTCTTCCTGAGTTAATTCATCATCGTCATCATTTGGATCTCCGGGAAACATACCCCCACCAAAAGATCCAACAGAAATGACATTATCTTCTTTAGCCCGCTGATGCTTTTTATATTGTGAGTAACCAATTAAAGTACCACCTAAAAATCCAATACCCAAACTTACAAGCTCTATTCCTCCTGCACCAAATGCCCAAACTGCACCCGCAACAATTGGTATAAAATTATGAACAATTATTCCGGATGATGTTACGCAAAAATTATGACAATCTTTTATGTATAAACAATACAATGCGGTCGGCTCGTTATCGTATTCAATATGACGCACTACATATGCTCTGCCATCAAATGCATACAAAAAATCATTAACAGAAAGTTTGCCTGCTACCATCCATTTATTATGTCTTGCATCATAAAGCAGCTGATCGCTACTCACCATCAAACAAATATCGTCACAATACACACGCACATGGGAACGAATAGATTTTTTATACACGGATAACACAGGCTTTACAGCCATATTATTGTAATCGTCAATGCAGATAACAAAGTTATTTTTTTGTATATTTTCTATTGGAACAAAACCATTAACAGTTCTAACAAGAGTTCCTGCGTTAAAACCTGCGAATATTGGCAAGAAATATAAAAATTGGATTAAAAAAATTAATTTTTTAAAAGGAATCATGATACCACTCGTTTTTTTGGCAATTTAGCATATAGTACATCTTACTTATTTTGCCCGAAAAATATGTAAAATTAAATCGCGCTCATCCTGAACTTGTTGAAGGATTGAAGCGCTCTAATCCTTCAACAAGTTCAGGATGAGCGCGAGGACTAAACGCAGTGTTTACTGCTGCCGTGTCCAACGTAACTTTATGCGAAGTTGGGAGCCCGACGAAACATCTGGATGAGCACGAAAAAAATCGAAAAAAATCAGAATGCTCTATGCTATGTCACTTCTCTAAATCATCAAGATTAATGCTCACCTCTGCTTTTACTTAAGTGCTTTTTTTAATTCCTGAACAAGTTCTTTATTTTGAGCGTCAAAAAGCCATTTTTCTTCTACCAGTGCCTCAATCTTTTCTGCCACCTCTTTTGATGTATATCTTTTGCCAAATCTACTCAAAAACGCATCCACTTCTTTCTGCGTTTTAAAAACGTATATCTCCTTTTTCCCTGCAAAATCCTCAAGCCACCAATTAATCTTTTGAGGATATCGTTTCTTAAAATCCCATACCCATTTTAAAAAGATAAGAAAATTCCAGCTCAATTTTTCCGGACAGCCTGGCGCACTACTGGGTGTCTCTGTGCCATAATATTGAAACAAACGCTTAAATATTCGCCAAAAACAGATATACCGTGGAATATCTAAAAAAATAACCATATCAGCGCATATTATTCTGTATCCTAAAATCCTCAAATTCATACCATCAATAATCCATTCATCCCTATCGCACAATTCATCGTGAATGATACGATATTCTTCGTAGTCGGGATGTGTCCAATGTGGTTTCCAAAAATATTGATCTAAATGATAGACTGGCAAATGCGTTATATCTGATAATTGCCGTGCCAATGTTGATTTACTAGAACCTGCATTACCGATTATGGCTATTTTTTTATGCTATGCATAATTAATTCCTTATAAAGGACATCTATAAAACAAGGGCCGCTTGTTACACCAAAGGATTGACGCCAGTTACAACTTTGTATATACTCATATTTAAATATAAATCCATAAGGGAAAATATCATGATAAAAAAATTGACTAAACATGGAAATAGCTTAGCCGTACTGCTCGATAAGCCCATTTTAGAAATGCTTAGTATCAATGAAAAAACACCTTTAAAAATCAAAACTGATGGTGTAAATATTATTATTGAACCGATACATGAAGTGCCATTACAACACAATGATAATACGGTACAAGCATTATATGATGAGCTTTCTAGTAAGTATGACGCACTTCTTAAAAAATTGTCAAAAAACTAATACCTTATGGAAATACAATTTTTAACTATTTCTGACGTGATAATGATCCATGACAGTCAAATTAATACGCATGGTGGATTACCCGGCATAAGAGATAAAAGATTATTATATTCAGCCATTCATTATCCACAATCTACTTTTAATCAACAATATCTGCATCAAGATATTTATCATATGGCAGCGGCATACATGTATGCAATAATCAAAAACCACCCTTTTCTTGACGGAAACAAAAGAACCGGCCTTCTTTCAGCACTTATTTTTTTAAAACTAAATAACATTGTTGTTGAAGCTGACAATGACGAACTATTCAATTTAACAATGTCAGCTACTCAATCACATATCACGGAACAAGATATTGCTCTGTTTTTCAAACAAAATACAACAATTTTGCATTTAAATTCATGAAAAAACACTTCCATCAGTTCGCTTGTTTCTATGATCTATAGTAATGCAAAGACCAAGCATGTGAATCATTATCTGCGTACATATAACGTATAATTTTAGATGGTTTTAATGGATTTTCTTTTTGTGATGCAACCAACACACCTTCAGAATTCATAACAAGACGTCCAGATGCTATTTGATCACATATTATTGTTTTTAAAAGTACATCTGAATAGCGAGGCTCATAAGGCTTTTTTTTGTATGTTTTCAAATAATCATCAATCTATCATTACTTTTTTCATAAAAATCCCTTTTAGTTATTGTGCAAAAAATTCTATTGTCATGATATCACTATTGTCCCGACATTCTACAGGTTTTGACAATTGTCGAAAATCAGGAAAATTTTGCGAATATGAACGTTCTCTTCCATTTTGCAAATGCTCAGCCAATGCTGCAAAGCTTGGTGTTCCTGCAAGTCCTTGTATATTTTTTTGGTCTATTATATCTTGTAATGGCGCATAAAATGCTCGTATCACTTCTTCACCATCCGGCTTTAACTCTCCATTTACTTGCGTTGCATCAATAGTAAAATAATGATCTATGCTATTTGCGTTAAATCTATTTGCTTTTACTCGATTGCGAATAGCAAACAATTTTAATTCACTTGGAAAGGCAGACAAGTTAACCTCTTCCTTCAACTCTCTTACAGCTGTATCTCTCATTAGTTCTTGAAAATCTGTTGTGCCTCCGGGAAAACCTAACAAACCTCGTCTTGTTTTTTCCTCTACAACTAAAACAGTGTCATCTTTTTGAACTAACACATGTGTACCAATAGAAGCTGTATATGGCTCTGGAATTGAAGAACCATTTTTAAAAATCCATTCTGTCTTTTCATTATTTGCGTGATACAACTCAAATCCAACCTCTTTTATTGTACTAAGTACAGAAGCTTTTTCATGAGGAACTTCTATAATACATGGAGTGCCTTTTATTCCGTCCATGTATTTCATGAATTCATATAATTTTAATAAAAAATCTTCTTGTGGTATCTCTTCTAATAAAAGCAAAATATCACCAAATCTATTTTTTTTGTAATAAAGCCCTGCATGTTCATGTGCTACATCATCCATTGCAACTAAACAATTATTGTATATCATTACAAAAAGAAATAGAGCACATATTCCCTTATTCATAAAAACCTTTCACATAACGTTAATTTTAAATCACAAGAACAGATCAAAGGAGTAATTGTTTAAAAAAAATTTAAATAATCATATGGAGTGAGGGAAGCATCACTTCTCATTAACTCGACGTTCCTGTTCTTGTTTTCTAAAATATAGCCGCAACGCCATAATATCTTCATCAGAATTTAACTCTGGCATTCCTTGCAACTTCGTGCCACGATTTTTCCTATCAGAAATATCATCTGTATAACGAAAAGATACAGGTTCCAACACATATATAGCAGATTCTTCAGAAATCATACCACAAACAAGTTCTTTTTCTTTTTCTACCAAATTTTCCAAATCTGTTACTGGCACTATTTTTACCTCTTTTTCGGTTTTACCCCCAATACCAAATATATTCATAGTAGCTGCAATTAAACATCACAATATCATCATTTTTTTCATAAATATCTCCCTATTTCCCTTCCAATGCCAATTGTATATTAACTTCTGTTAATGCCTTCTGCGGCAACAGCAAAAGAGCTGCAAGACCACGTTTTTCATCTGGTTGATTA
>CAYSQT010000004.1:0-95845 GCA_964433525.1 uncultured Pseudomonadota bacterium | reverse complement strand
GTCGACGCGGCGGCTTAACTCTGGAACGGAGTAGCGTTCACACCCAATGGGACACTGTGGGCGCGGGGGGGTGGCCCGCCACGTCAAGGATTTTTTAAGAACCCTGTTTTGTTTCAATCGCTTCTTCTATTAGTTTTATAACTTCTGGATCTTCAAATTCCTGCGCTAAGCCCAACGGTGTCTCTCCTTTAAAATTACCCAACGTAGGATCTGCTCCAATGGCTAGTAATTCTTGAATAATCCGCAATAAAGCAATCGCTGACATTTTCACAGGCGGCTGTGAAAAACCATTGGGATAAGTTACATGGTCTACGTAATATTTCATAATATATATAAGAACAGTATTTCCCATTATATCCTGCACATTGATATCAAGATGTGTGGTTTTAAAAAAATGTCTCCACTCATTAAAATTTCCCCCTAGCATGATATAACCATTCGAAGCACATAACATTAAAGCAGTCTTACCTTGATTATTTTGTTGATTTATATCAGCATTGTGTTCAAGTAAATAAAAAATAAGATTAAAATATATACGTCCGCGAAAACAAAGCATTAAAGGAGTCCAGGTACCCCAGCCCTCGGCAGAAGGATAAGTAAAATTTAAATCAACACCAAGCCTCACAAGACGCTCTAGACTTTGCGTAAGCTTCGCTAATAACGCGGGATCATTGCTGTGGAATGGTGATGTACAAATCTGACGCAATTGACCTTGCAACGTAAGCTGTCTTTTTGCAGCTTCCGTTTGTAATGCTTTTGCTGCTTCTTCATCTGAGCAGTTAAAGCGCTTTGCTAGATGCTTGATGAGCTGTAATGTATAGTGTCTATTATTGATTTGAGTATTTAATGCTTTATCTACTTGAGCAAGAGCATTAATAGTCTTTCCAACTTCTTTTAAGCTTCTACCTGTTATCCCTTGTTGAATAAGAGTAATAATATATGCTCGTATCTCCTCAGGTAAGGTTAAAAACAAATTCGGTTCTTCCGGGCCTAATTCCTCTAATCCTAGTTCCTCTGAACTGAATTCTTCTACATCATTTGGTGCGGTTGGTTGCCACAAAAGATTTAACGCATATTTACCCAATAAAATGCCACCAATAATAGCAGCCCCCACCACTCCCAACGTGTTTCTTTCTTCCATAGCTTGAGCCTGAGGAACTATAAAAATCAACGCCAGCACTAAGATTAAATATTTATTCATAAAAAATACCCCTTAAGCAAATTCTATACCACCTACATTATATTCAACTATGAAATATTTACAGAAGGGGTGTCAAGGGATTTTCTTAAACTTGTAGGGACTCTATGAAAATGTCACCTTAGACGAAATATAGGAGGCGGGCTCCACTGCATGGTAAGATTTGATCAGTATAAAAAAACTAAACCAACAGCAGCAAAGGAGCTCATAACATTATTCTTTTTTTAATTTTTCACTTAATGTATGATACTTTGCATCCTGTCTACAACAATTCTTCTTTTTAGATTTTAAATTTTTCCAAACATCTTTTAGTTTTACTTTTGGTAAAGTAGGACATTTAAATTCTGCTTTGCAATCCGCTCTAGGAATATGCCCATAGACCGAAAATGAAAAAATCATAAAAAAAGCAATTATGTATCGCGTATTAACTTTCATAATAAATTCCTTAATACTTTTCAATTTCTTCTTTTATATATCTCTTGCAATAGTTCATCTATTGCATACCAAGGATATAAGCGCCCTTTTTTCATTTTCATTACATCACGACCGCCGTAAACAACATACGATTCACTATCATCTTGTTGCGTTATTGTTGCCCAATCAGCAAGGCCTTTAAATAATTCTTCTGTAACTGTTTTACGTGCCTTAATTTCTACAGGTACCGTAACACCAAATGATTTTTCTATAACTACATCAATTTCATGCCCTTGCACATCACGCCAAAAATAGATTGATGGAACTTCGTTATGATTAAAATTATATTTAAACATTTCGCTAACAACATACGATTCAAACAGTGCTCCTCGTAAAGGATGCAAAGATAATTCTTCTGCTGTTCTTATATTCAATAAGGCGCATACTAAAGCTGTGTCATAAAAATACAATTTAGGACTCTTAACTACTCGCTTATTAAAATTTTTGTAATAAGTGTGCAATGGTTTAATAATAAAACTAGTTTCCAGCACAGACAGCCATGCTTTTGCTGTATTAGGACTAATATCAGAATCACGAGCAAGATCAGAATAATTAATTAAATTGCCAACACGCGCTGCACACAACGTTAAAAACTTTTGAAAGGAGATAACATCAGAAATACCAAGGACTTGTCTTACGTCGCGCTCAACATACGTTCCAATATAATTCATACACCAATCACGTATATTTATATTTTGAGCATACAAACGGGGATAAAATCCTTTAATTAATAGTTCATCACAATTAGATACTAATAAGTTTGCTTGCACAAGTTCATGTACCGAAAGTGGTAATAGTGTTAATAATGCAATGCGACCTGCCAATGTTTGAGTAATTTTCTCATACATAAGAAAATGTTGCGATCCAGTCAAAATAAAAAAACCAGGACGGTATTCTCGATCAATAATTCCTTGCATATAAGAAAATAATTCAGGAACTTCTTGGACCTCATCAATAATGACCCCTTTGTGAGTGTCAAATAAGGCCAAGAAGTCTCTAGGATCACTTTTTGCAGCACTTCGTCTATCTAGATCTTCTAATGTGACATAGGTATATTCAGGAAATACAAGTTTAACCAAAGTAGTTTTTCCTGATTGGCGCGGCCCCATAACGGCAACTACCGGAAACTGTCGAGCAAGATCCAATAGATGTTGCTCTATGTCCCTTCTAATCATATTATTCCTTCTTTTTAGTATAATCCGCAATTCTATTGCTAATTATACTAAGAAAATCTAAAAAAATGAATAGATCGCCACATAGCAAGCTAATAATTGTACAATAATACAGGGAGGGGCAAGCAATGGTTTTTTCAATAAATAACCCGCGCCTTGTTATTTTTCGCCACTCACACTATGCTAAAAGACAAGAAAATACGATGAGGAGCTTCAAAAAATGAAAAAGTTACCGGTTGGAATACAAACATTTTCACGTCTAATAACCGAAAACTACCTTTACGTCGATAAAACAGCACTTATTTATCAACTAATAACGAGTGGATCATACTATTTCATTGCGCGTCCTAGACGATTTGGTAAATCTCTTCTAGTTTCAACCTTGGCAGCCCTTTTTTCTGGGAAAAAAGAACTATTTAACGGTCTCGCAATAAGCTCGTTACCATATTCATGGGAAACGCATCCTGTTATTTTAATATCATTTTCTGATATCCCTTACTCAACACCAGAATTATTGGAACAAGGAATAAAAAATTATTTGCATATTATTGCTCAGCAATACTCTATTCAATTGCCTGCATTTGCTCCTGGCGAAATGTTGCGTTATCTCGTCATGAATATGTCACAAAGAAATAAAGTTGTTTTACTCATCGATGAATATGACTAT
This sequence comes from uncultured Pseudomonadota bacterium, assembly GCA_964433525.1. Taxonomy (GTDB): domain Bacteria; phylum Babelota; class Babeliae; order Babelales; family Vermiphilaceae; genus SOIL31. The sequence continues at coordinate 92,334 of CAYSQT010000004.1, read as the reverse complement.
CCAATTTTACAACATGTGCATAATATTGCTGTAGCAGAAAAAATGCGAGAAGTATTAAAAAACTTTTATGGTGTTATTAAAGGACTTGATCCTTATCTTACATTTGTTTTACTCACTGGCGTAAGCCAATTTTCAAAAACATCAATTTTTTCGGGACTTAATAACCTAGAAGATATCAGTTTATCAAAAGAATATAATAGCCTTTTTGGTTATACGCGTCATGAAATTGAAACATGCTTCAATGAATATTTGACACATAACGCACATGAAATGAATTGCTCTATTGAGCACTTATTAGATGAAATAACTATCTGGTATGATGGGTACACATTTACAAAGGCTACTGATGCTATAAAAATGTATAACCCATTTTCTGTTTTATTGTGTCTCAAAAGAAACGAGTTCTCAAATTACTGGTTTGAAACAGGAACACCCACCTTTTTGATCAATTTATTAAAATCTCACAATTATCCTATGCAAGAATTTGAATCAATTCCAGCAACAACAAAAGAACTTAAACAATTTGACATTGAAAACATAAACCTCAAAACGCTGTTGTTTCAAACTGGTTATTTAACGATCAAAAACTATGACAAAGAAACTGATAATTATATATTACAATCGCCAAATAAAGAGAATACTCAGTCTCTTTTGTCTCATATTTTTGCCTCAATGACAAATATATCAGATACATATTTGAATGATTATACTGCTGCATTGAGAAAGATATTTTATACCAATGATTGTAGTAAATTATATGAGACACTTACCCATATTTTCTCAGAAATACCCTACACTATTCAGATCCCTGAGGAAAAATATTATCAAACAATCTTCTATGTTATTTTAAAAATGCTTGGTGCGTATATTGTTGTTGAACAACCAACTAATATAGGTAGGATTGATGCCGTAGTACAGACAAAAAGCATCATATTTATCATAGAGTTTAAAATCAATTCTACTGCGTCAAAAGCATTAAAACAAATTGAAAGAAAAAAATATTATCAACAACACCTGTCATCAGGAAAAGAAATAATATTAGTCGGCATCACGTTTGACACAAAAAATAGAAACGTCAGCGATGTTGTATATAAAAAATTATGATATTTATTCCGACACCCTCATTTTTTCTTCTTTGGCCATTCTTGCCTTCTCTGCTTTCAATGCGTCCCGATAAGTATTATAAGCAGGCATTATTTTTTCTTGATAGTCCTTCATAATTTTTTCCAATGCTTCTTTTTCTTTTTCACTTACCATAGTTGACTTATTGTCTTGAACACGTACTCCCAAACGCACAAGAATATTTATTTGATTATCACTTAATTTCTCTGCTTTATATCCTTGCCAGCATAAATCACATAAGATGATATATCAGATTGATCTGTTATTATTTCCCAATCTTTAAGGCTCTTAAAAAGCTCGTCTATGATTATTTTTTTCATGACCCTGGACATCACATCAAAAATATATGAAAGATCCCGTCTAATCATGCTTAATTCTCTATTAATGAATAGATGAATACTTTTTTTATTCTTGACTTTTAACCCCCTATATTTTTTACATTTTTTATGGTGCTAAAATAATTAATACAATGTTCTATGGAAAAAGGGAAACAATGTAAATATGTATTATTAGGGAACTTATTTCTCAAAAAATAAATCTACTTTGTGTCAAAAAATCCAAAAAAGCAGAAAAGAAGTAATTATGAAGAAAAATTTATTGCTATCATGCATGCTTTTTTTTGCATGCAATGTTCTAGGCGATGCTCCTTCCGATAATGATGTTAATCATAATGCTAATGACAACGTCGCATCGCGATATCCGCATCTTAATGTACAAATTATAAAAAAAACATCCGACAAAATTAATCCTGATGCAGAGCTTGTTATTTTTCAAAGAGACAGTTGGGTACAACCTGACGGACCATTTGATGACAGATGTGGCATGTATGATTTACCAAAAGTTGAAGATGGTAGAACAATAACATTTTACAACAAACGCGCTCAGGTAAACATACTTGAAGACGATACTCAATATAACGAATTTTGGCATATTGTTCTTGCTGCAGAAAAAGATGCTGTTACGCTGCAATGGACTCGTTCAAATGGTTGGATTGTATTATCACAAGTACAAATGCCTATGATTCATTCTTTACGACAAGAACCAACAAAATTTGTTCACGTTTTATGCCCGACTCGTAGAATAGATGGTTCAATAGGTGACTTTGTAGCAACCGTTGATACTGACAAATCTTCTCCTTTGTATGGAACAATTGTCAATATTTCATGGGGTTCAGTCGCAGTTAATCCTCCTGATGGTGATCCTTCTGTTGAATATCATCATGGTGGGTTGGTAGATATAGATGGTCATACCTTCCTTGGCGCAGGGTCATTGCGTTGGAATTCAACTGATCCTCTTAATGGTGGAAGTCTTCTTGATTTTCATCAACTAGTATCTGAAAAAGCTCCAAACTTATGTGCTACAGCTGTTATATTGCCAGAAAATGCTGTTCATACTGTTCACATGGATCCGTATAGCAATAATATTATAGCTACAGCACTGGGAACCAGCGACACAAGCACATCACCAAACCCTTCCACTGGACCAGGCCATTTTATTGAAATAATTCCTAATCTCACATTTCCAGGCATCCTAACTCCTGCATTTCCTAGCACTCCAATGGTAACCTATAATCTGTATACTATTGGATCAGACCCACAAGACCTCGGACCAGCATTTACTCTCAATCCCACAGATGTATTTGTAGATGATTGGACGTATGATTTTGCAATTAATTTCTGTACACAAACTATGGTCTCTTCTTCTTGGACTGATCCAAAAGGATTTGAAGATGGATTTAATCCAGCAGAATACGGATATGGTAGAGCTATTCGCGTACATACTCTCGAGTTACCAGGAACTGGATCAAGCGTACAATTTGTAAAACGCTTCGAAACCAATCCTGTGCCTACTCTTGCTAAGCCGGGAGAAAAAACAGGTGAAGGCGTTGTTCCGTTAGAAGTCAGACGAGTTCATATGCCAGAAGAAGAAAAATATTTTGTAGGAATTACTTTACCTGGCGCAGTAGATTACATCTACAAAAAAGGCAATAAGTGGAAAAAAAGAACTATTGTGACGCCAAATCAATTAGTAAAAGACTGTAAGCATATTAATGGAAAAACAAAATCTTCTATTCCTAATGGATCACCGTTATTTTTTGATACAGACTTACAAGTACCATTGGTAACCGACATCACTTTATCAGGCGATGACCGTTATCTTTATGTGAGCTGTTGGTTGGCTGGTTGCGTAGTGCGATATGATATTCGTAAACTACTCAAAGATCCAAAAGCAAAAGTAAAAATGAATGGTGGCGTTGGTAATCTTGGTGGGATTCAGGCAATTAATGGTTCTATGCCATTTAATACTAAGACAAAGAAAATTAACGGTATACCTTTCAATGGTGGGCCTCAAATGTTACGCCTCACGGCTGATGGACGCACTCTCTTTGTTACCAATTCTCTTTTCTCATCATGGGATGATCAATTCTATCTCACGGGAATAGGAAGTATCAAAGAAAATGGTGGAAAATTAATCAAGATTGATACTGGAGTAATCTTTGGCAAAGTTGAAAAGAAAATGACAGTAGATGAAAGCTTCTTGGTTGATTTTAAAGATATTGAGTGGATTGATAGAGAAGGAAACCCTGCAACATTTACATCACGTGCACATGAGTGTCATATTAAAAATGTAACTCATTAAAACATAATATAAAAAAAAGAGTGACGTTATCTTTGAAAAAAGATAGTGTCGCTCTTTTTTATTATATTTCAAGCTAATTGCATTTCGACATTTTTCCTATAAAGAGCTATACTTAAACCAATTTCAAAACAACAATTAACTTTTTACTCAAAGGATGTACTTATGAATGGCTTATTCAACATGAATATAGCAACTATTTCTAAATTGCTTTTAGGCATATCACTCTTATGCAATTCACTTCATGGAATCATGTATAATGGAGTTCCAATAAGCTCTATTGTAGAACCAGATAAAATTCTTTCCATACATCCTGAAGTAGAAAATCAATTGTTATATATAGAAATAAAGGATAATAATATTAGTATGCAACATATCGATATTAGCTCTATTCCTAATTTTAAAAAAGACAGCCAAAAACTTATCAAAAAAAATAGAATTTTATCAAAAATACATAATAGCCCGTTTTTAAACTATATAGATTCTCATTTTGTCGAACCAATACAAATTAATGTCAAAACAAACTCAATGAATTTTATTCGTTGTCTCCTTGAATCTCCAGTAATTTTCACTAAAAGTGATCGATTTGATTTTGTAGAATGTTTTCTAATTAATCCTAAAGAACTTTATATTCTTCCCGATAGACCTGACTCAGATATACAACTTATGGTAATCACATTCTTCGAAAATTCTGAATATCCTAATATATTACATGGAACTATGCATTTTAATAAAAATAACATAAACACCTCATTATATCTTACGAATGTACATAATGTACGCATTCAATTTTCAAATAAAGCTTTTAAGGAACAAGATCATTCATAATACTAACTTCGATATTAAAAAGGGATCATATTTTGTGATTCCTTTTTTAATTTCTATCTTATGATTTAAAATAGATTGCATTATCGTAAACATAAAGATTCTTAAAAGAAAATTGTATCTCTACTTTGCTAATTTGAATACACAATAAAGCCATAAAATCATCTTCAAAATCAATGTCTGCTAACATAAATGTTGCAAATTTACCCTCTGAACCATTGTTCAGAATACATTGTATCTCTGATAATAACGAAGAAGAATTATTCGACTTTAATTTCAAACTTTTGACATTTTTTAATAATACATCTGCCTCTATACATTTCGCTGTTAATTCTACATGCAAAGATTCTATTGCTGAAGATGTTATTTCTAAATCTTGTGCACTGTTAATATAAAGATTATTGTCTTGCTTGCAGTATACATCATCAAGTTTCACTTTTTCCTGAATGTTATCAAAATCTTTTTGACTTAGATAACGCTCAAAATTTTCTGCATCCTCTTCCTGAAGGATACTTTTAAGGTTTTTTAAACCATCTATTTCTGAATAACCATCCTTTATATGATATATATTTAACTTGTTCTCATATAAAATCACCATCACATTATCATAATCATTAACTTCTACTGTAATTACACCTTTATCATTTATTTGTGGCGTAACTTCAATCAAATAAGGCTTTATTTCAGGACACAGTTGAAAGGTACTTTGGCGTGCCTCTTGAGATATGTTAAATGTAATAGTTAACAATACCAATATATTTTTCAACAAATTATTCATCAACACTCCTCATTGTAAAAAATTGTATGAAATGTAATAATAAACTCTGACGCAATGTACTATTTATAATAGAATAGCTTATTTTTTCACTTCTATCCAAAATTCATCATTATCATGAATTATTTCTAGCTCTTTTGGTTTTTGTTCTCCAGTCTTACCATTACAAACTTTCTCAAACCACTCATTACATAATTTGATAAATTTTTGTTTATTTATTCGCAATACAATATGTTCAAATTCTGGTTCTGGATAAAAATCTGACAACAGAATATCATCACCCTCAACCTCAAGTCTTGTTATATTTCCACTGCATGAATCTCCATCTGTTGCTGTTTCCGCCCAATCTTTGAATGTTGTATCACAACCAACATCACTTGTAAAAAAATGTCCTAAGATAATCATTTGTATATTTGATCCATCCTTATATTGATAATATCCTCTTTGATTAAGAAAAATTTTCGCACTATTCATTATAAACCTTTTACTTAAAAACAGGATAAACTGTTTTGATATGACCCTTTTGTGTTATATGCATTGCGATTTCTATCCCTTCATTTGTAAAACCTTCAAGAAAATATTTACCAGAATCATCTGGAACAAGTTTGATTCCTGAGTTGACTGCATTTTGATATGCTTCAAATATTTTACTTACCACTTTTTCACGGGACCAATCTGAAGGGAAAAAAGTTCCGTTTTTAACAAAATCTCCTTTATAAAATATCTTTGCCTTCCAAAAACCATGATCATACATTACTTTATCCGCAAATTCAAAAATTCCTTGATTCAAAATTTTATTATCAAGATCTTGGTGAAAGCCTCCCAAATTTGCTTTTCCCTTTTTACCCCACGATACATCCATTCCAAAAAAATGTTCCATATCAAGCTTCAGCCATTTATCATTAATTTTTTCATATTGGCTAAATTTATTTTTTAATTCCTCTATTTCAGTTTTTAATCCTTCAAAAAATTCTTTAGCAAAATTTTCAAGAAATTTTTGTGACTCTGTCAGTTCTTGTTTTACCTTCTCAATAACTGCCACAGGCGCTTTTTCTGGCAAAGATACCGATATGTCAGCAATAGGTTGTGCTGCCTTGCTTACACTCTCTTTAGCAGCTTTCTTTGCCAACTGCTTTTCAACCTTGTTCAATACCTTTGTTGGAACAACATGTTCAACAAGATCCTCTACGCCTTTATTAAGACGGTTGCCAATTTTATTTGCAAGCTTATTTTCAGCTTTAACAAATTGCGTTTCTAAATGATGAACAGCATTACTAACACGTGTCACCTGCTTTCCCACTTGCGTACTTGCAAATTTTTCACTTGCTGTAACCAATGTGTCTATAAAATTACCAAGCGATTTTTTAAGACCAGGAGCAGCATCTAATACAAAATGTAATGCTTCTTTTGCTGATGGATATACCATTCCACCAACTTTAAACAATACTGCTTCTGTCGCTCGTCCAAATGCTAGACCGGTAACATTATGAAGAACTTCTATACCTAATTGATCAAGTGCGCCTTCAACACCATTTTCTTGGTATGCATTGTACACTTGATATGCCGAATATCCTGCGCTTGCTCCTGCCAGTCCATAGGTAGCTAATATAAGAAAATTATTGTCTATTGCATTTGCTGCTGCATTCTGTGCAATCATTACGTCTTGATCGGTAACGCCAGCTACTATAGTAGCTATCATCTTTGATGCATCAGCAACAGAATGTGATTGCATCAAATACTTATAAGAAAGATTATTCCATTCTTGTGTAAATTCTTCTTGCGTAAGCAGCCTACCACGTTGTGTTTCAATATTTTTGATGTCTTCTATTGATGGTGGTTTGGGACGTGCAATATCAGCAACAAATTCTGAAACTCCCGCACCCACAGCTCCTGGGAGTATGCCATCTTCACCTTCCACAATAGCACCTTCTAAAGCGCCTGTTAGGATATGAAGAAGTTTATGTTCAACAAAATTAATCTCTTCATACGCGTATGCTTGTCCTATCATATTACTGCATGCAGCACCAACACAATTTGCTGCCATTTGTTTAAGCCGGTATTTGGCTGCTTCTTCAAAATTCTTCCTTTGCGCAACGTCTGCAGCTAATTGCATGCTACTTCTTAACGCTTCGCGTGGAGCTGCAAGGAATAAACCTTCCCACAATGATTCTGCGTGCGATACGGGTGGTATGCCAATTTTATCAAAACATTGTCCGGCACTAATGCTTGTAGCTGCAATAAGAGAAGCAAGGGCAACATCTTTTACCGTTTTTGTTTGTGCAAAATCTTTAACTGCCTGTTTAAAATTGCCATTACAATGTAATAAATGTTTTATCGCATCAAAACATAATGCATTGATACTGCTTGTTGTTGATTGTGCAATAATCATAGGTATCATTGATTCACTCATATGCATTAAACCGCCAATAGTTGCTCCCAATGGAGCAGCCATAGTGCTCATTGCTAAAGAAAGAGATAATGCAATGATATTCATGGCTAAAGGCGTAGGTCGATTATAAAGAGACTCTTTGTGTTGATTAGATATGTCTTTAATTAATACACGGTTTATTGATGCATCATCACGCGTTGCATTAACAATTGGTGGTGAGAATTTTTCTGCTTCTTCAATAGTAGTATGTTGAGCATTAGTATTAATTGTACAGTTATATGATGCAATAGTAGCAACTTCATTAATTTCCTGACAATGCATTCTATCCCATGACCAACCATACCTTCCAGCTTTGGTTTTTAGTGTCCTGGTTGCTTGTTTTGTTGTTTTACACTCTACTTCCGGGGCATTGATGGTTATTTCTGGAGCATCGCATGTAAAGGCTAAAGAAACTTCATTATCAGAATTAATAATAGGCGTCTTACCTCCGTTAAAAGTAAGTCCTTTTTCTGTTTGAGAAAAAGATACTACTTTTTCTGTTTTATCTTGTAGGAATGGTGTTTGTATCTTTTTTTCAATTTCTTGAAAATGTTTATCATACACAGGAACGCGTATTAATTTTTTTGTCGTAATAGTTGTTCCAACTGGAGAATCAAATACAGTATCATGCAATTCGCACTCACCTGGTACCAATAGCTCAATAGGTCCTTGGGATTTAAATTCAGCTGGAATGTTAGTTATATATGTATCTTTTGTTGTTGTATTAGTTGTGGTACAACGCTTCTTCGTTGGATCAGACTGAGTTTCAGTATGTTTTTCAAGTTCTATGGCAGGAAGCATGCATTTTTTGGTAACAATAATTTTTGTACCACCAAGCCCAGATTCCACCTTGGTTCCTGGATACATAAGCTCTTCTGCTTGAATAAAAACTTGCTTTCCTCCAAATACAACAGTCTGTTCACAGGTATCTTCATAATTATTCTCTGAATATTGACGCGCAATATCCGCAGTAGAACTAATTTTTTTGCCAATAAGAGCTGTTTTTTCGTCCGATCTAATTGTATCGTGCTGGATGTTTTCTTTTGCATTTAAGTATATTGATTTTTCAGAATGTAGTTCTTCATCACAACATATAGATTGATTAGCATTAACATACAGCCCATGCGACATGTCATGTTTTTCTTTAAAATGCACATCTTGATTTTCTGCATCAATCGCTACAAGACCTTTTTTTTGTACATGCAACAAATCATTATTGCCATTGGCTAACTTATCAGCTACATTATTTTCCAAAGTTCCACTATAAAAAATCCGCTCTACATCGCCAATGCATTGAAGCTGGCTTGAATCACCTTCAAACTGCAATACAAAAAGCCCTTTTGTTGTTCCTTGATTGTTTATCTTCTTTGTTTTTACAACAGAGCCATTTTGAGAAATAATAGTATTTCCCTTTTCGCCATGCACAGATTGAGCATCAAGCTCAGTATTGTTCATTGCTATATGAGATGTTGCCGTTGCTTCTAACGCGTTAGTCTTAACTTTTGCATTTTCTAATGCTAGCTGTCCTGCGTTATACACAGTCCCGCTAGCATTAACATCACTATCACTTATATCAACACGTGATGATTCTTCTAATGCTACGTTTTCTGTTGTTATTGTACTGTTTGATGCCCCAAATGCACCTGCATTCACTAAGTTTGTTGCATCTAATTCACTATTATTCATCACAACATTAGAAGTCTCTGTGGCTACAACATTTTGAGCTTTCACTTTTGCATTTTCTATTTTCAACAGCCCGTCATTTTGTATAGTCTCACTGACATCAATCTGTATAGGCTTATTGACATCAACATTACTGTTATTAATATTCACCCGTGATGTCTTTTGTAATTCTATGCTTGCTGCTTTTGCCGTCAGATCTGATGCATTAACTGTTCCCGCATTAACCACTTTTTTTATATCTAACTCGGTATTTTTAAGCATCACATCAGAAGTTTCTGTTGCTACAATGTTTTGAGCTTTAATTGTTGTATTTTCTATTTTCAGCGATCCCTCATTGTGTGCAGTTTCACTCACATCAATTTCACCGCCATTAATACTCACCTGTGATGTCTCTGTTGCTACAATATTTTTAGCTTTAACGTATGCATTTTTTGCTTTAATACATCCGCTATTTTGTATTGTTTCATTCGCTTTAACATATGCACCATCTACAACAATGTGTGCATCTTTTTCCGCAACAATATTATTTGCGTAAACAGTAGCTTGAAATGCCTTTATTTTTCTATCAATTACTGCATTGTTACGTGCACTTAAAGTAACTTTATTGAAAGCTGAAATATCAGTTTTCATCGATAAATTACCCGCTGATGCAGAAAGATTACCAACATATACTGCGCCACCTTCACTTGAATATGAATTAAGAGCGCTTACAGAAACATTACCCCCTCCAATAAACCCTGAGTTGACTCCTGTTACTGTTTTAAGAGAATAACTATTTCCAAAAAAGGAAGCGCCCACATTGGCATTGTATAAAGATTGAGAAGAACCATTCGCACCAAGCATAACACCGCTATTAATATCAAGAAGCGAATCTCTTGTTAATTGAGGTCCCAAAGTAGATACAGCGGCTGAAGCTATTATCAATGGTATTTTATTTTCATAGCAATAATGTGCCGCACCATAACAATAATTAGTTACCGTTGAAGTAAAACTACTTTTTTGCTGGTCATTATTTAATGGCAATACTTCCACATGATCACCATTAGGCTGACTTTCAGGAACAGATACTGTTTCCTGATCTATATCCGATGGTTCTTGACATATTTCAGTAAGGACTTCAAAAGAATGAGACCCTACTTGAAAAACCTGATCTTTCAGCTGCATAGCAGACCAGCATACGCTTTTTGCTTCACACAACACCGGAACTACATCACTCATACAAAGATTTTCTTTATTAAAAAGAGATTCTATACTATCCTTTGCTCTTTTTATTCGTTTGAAAAAACAATTTTCTTGTTCTTCTTCTCCAAAAAACCCCTTTCCCCCAAGAAGATAGTTTATTTCCTTTAAAAGAGAATAAGCTGCTGCCAATGTAGGAAAGCATTGTGATGCTAAATATCCACCAACTCTTGACGCATTATCCCACGTAATAAGTTCGTCTAAATCCAATGATTTAATGTATGGTAAAAGAATACCGGTATTCAAACTTGCAAAAGAATGTTGCGAAACATTAAAACCACCATATATACCAAACAAATTTACATCGATAATGGAGTTTGTACGAAGATTGTGCGCTCCAATAAAACCAAAAGTATTGAATGAAAAAGGAACATCTATAACAAGTTCGTTGTCTGAATATATTGAACTGAACCACTTATTCCAAACATACCGGTCTATTTTTAAGTGTCCACTTTCACGAATTCTTATATGACCAGAATTTTCCAAGCATTTGGCATGCCCTTCACACTGATCTAATAATAAATTACCTTTATTGTTAATTTTTTCATCTACTTTTAAACCAAGTTTTTTTGCAATAACATCAGCTGTTTTTTCAAAATCTATATTGGGCGTTTTTATATCAAATTTCTTTGTTATTCCCATTTTCCCAATAACTCTTGTCTTGCCCGCTACTGTTGCTTCACCCTCTTCTATATTCATTACGCCATCAATATCTAAAATGCGGCCTGCTGTATAAGAAGCTTCTTTTGTATTAACCTTTGAGGTTTTCTGAAATAATACATCCTGAGCTTCAACTTCTAATCGATATGTTTCTATATCTCCATTATTTATTGCTTTTTGATCTGCTTTAACACGGCATAACAAACCTTTCGCCTGACCGTCGTTTTGCCAATTGTTCCCCACTTCAAATAACATGAGCTTTGCGTCAACATCTGATTTTTTGTTTAGTAATACCTCGTGTGATTTTGCTTGCCAACAATCTGATGCCTTGATAGAGCCATCATTTATTGTTTTATTGTGAACATCAGTTGCAAGTATTGCAACGTTCATTCCTCCCTTATTATGCCAATCCGATTGTGATTTAAAACATGCTTGAGGAGATGATATAGAAGACTTTTCATTTAATTGAACATCATGTGCATCAACATACAGTTGTTCAGATGCTTCCATAGTACTATTATTGCGAAACTCATTTTTTTTGTATTGCGGCACATTGTCAGGTTGTTTGGTATCAGTTAATTTCTTAATAACGGTAATGGGAGCTTTTGTCGGCCCATTATTTGTTATATTATCTCCATTCATAGCAAGGGTTTGTTGAGATACAATTGTTCCACCCTGATCAATTGTTTTTGCTTGTACATAAGTATCAGCAGAAGTTATATTCGCTTTCTGACTAATCATTGCCCTTTTATCAGATGTTATTCCCACTTTTTTTGCTGAAATGTCTGCTGCTACATATGCAAAAGATGTGCCATGTGCTTGAAAGTTACCAGAGGCTTGTATGGTTCCGTCACTTAACGAAACTTCATCTGCTTTAACAGCTCCATCAACTACATTCACTGCACCATCGGAACTATATGTGTGAGTAGCGTTAACATTCAAATTATAAGCATTTAACAATCCTACATTGGTTCCATAACTGGTATTAATGCTATTATTAAAATATAGAGAAAAACCTAAATTCCAATTGAGTAGACTGTTACTCTGTTTATTAATACCCAAAGAAACACCACAATCTATCTCGGCAATAGCATCCCTATTTTCATGAGGCATACAAATAGAAAGCGCATGTGATGCTACTGTTTTTGCAATTGATTCAGGCTCAGGCAAAGCAAGAGATGGCATAGGGAAATGTTGCATTTCTCCTGCTTGATAATCAGATACAAGTTTATAACCCTGCGTACCAATACTATTTGCCTGGCGCAAAGAGCTGCACATGTTTTTTATCAAACATAAGAATGCTATTATATCACTTTTTCCAACCTGTTTTTGCTGGCGCAAAGAACACGCTTGGCTCAAAAGATTTTTTCCTTGATAATATACTCCTTGCACATTTTTAAGAGCAGAATAGAGTAAACCATAGACAGGCACGTAATTGATAAACAGAGATTCTGCAACCTTAAAAATGTTTTTTGGGGAAATTATTTCCAAAGGATCAGTGAGATCTGGCATTGATAACCCACCTTTCAAATCAAAAAAACAATTAATACCAAAATTTTTTGCTATATATAGCCCGCATAGATTAAGCGACAGAGCTGAATTAATATTTAAATCTTGAGCATAAGTTAATCCAAATAAGTTTACCGTAAATGGACTATCTATAGTCAGGCCATTTTTTATGCTTACCATTCCGAAAAATTTATTAAGCCAACTCCAATGTGCTTTTATATGTGCGGTATCGGCATCAATCATTCCAGTATTAGTAATATAAACAGAACATGTTGCCAAATGTTTTTTGACATTAATAGATCCCTTATTTTCTATAGACGTATGTGCTTGAAAATCTATATTTTCAGATTCAATAGAAGATTCTTTTTCTAGCATTATGTTCTCAGCATCAACATTCAGTCTATTCGATGAAAAAGTACCATCATTTTCAAATAAAAATGATTTAACCAATGATAGATTTTTGCATTCTACTATTCCTTTATTGCGTACCAGGTTCTGTGCAAGCAACTGCAATGAATTTTGCACGGCCAGAGAACTCTTATGTGCAACTTTAAAATTTTCTCCTTTAAACAAAAGGTCTGCCGATGTTAATTTTTTCTTGCTTTTAAAACTATCCGCTTCCACGATAAGTCCATCACGAATAAAAAATGATTCAGAAAAATCAACTGATTTACACTGTAAGTACGCAACAAAAGTATCAACTGGTTTTTCAAATACACACTTACCCTGTGAATTGATAGTTAAAGTTGAAGCTTGATAAGGAATAAGCAAAGAGAAGTCATATCCTTTAGTGTTACTACCACTTTCAAAATTAATCGCGCCATTAATCTGTGTTGACTTTGCAATTGACTCACCATTGAATAAATAATGGGTAATGTAGGGTTGATCATGGTTATAAAAACTGATAGTGTGTTGATTTTTTATATTAGTGCTGGAAAGTGCTATTGATTGTCGCTTAAAGGACGGAACCAATGAAGGGGAACGAGGAATAGTATCTTGAGCTTTCTCTTTTCCTTTTTCTGAACTTCTTACAGTTGTAAGACTTTTTATATACCTATTATCGTAATACATAGGTAATATATTGATCGAAGCAAATAAAATACTGAGACCAAATCCACAAAAACGTTTAAACATGTTTTCCTTCATGCAAATTAAATGTAAGTACGTACAAATACATGTCCAAACGAAATTTATGGACATAAACATAATGACGATTAAAAAAAATATTTATTTTTGAACAGTTTGATTAGTGACAAAAAAATATCACCAATCAACAACAAAACGACAAAAAATAAGTAAGAATGTGGTTAACATTGAATACCTCAAAATGATTAAACTTGACTGCTTGGCAAGAGTATAAAAAAAAAATTTATTTTTATCAAATTGTTTCATTAAGAAAAGCATTGTTAATGAATATGAAAATATTTTTTATATTTCAAGCAAACTGCTTATTTTTCTTTCCGGTGATGCCTCAAGACGTTTAATACGCTCAATATCGCCTAAATAGAGTTGAGTTGTTGTTGGTGCAGTGTGCCGCATGGCAAGTTGCACTTCGTATAGTGACGCTCCTGCTTGCATAGAAAGTACACCAAAGGTGTGCCGTAAACTGTGTGCTGTAATGCGTTTACTGTCAATACCTGCAGCACGCAGGCGACGCTTAATAAGACGGGACAATGAAAATATTGTTAATTTTTTTCCGTAATTACGATCACTTACTGATACAAATAACGGTTCTTTTTCATCTTTAATTTTGCGCAACGCTAAATATTCATGTAATGGCTTTAAAACTTGTTCTGTTAGCAATACAAATTCATCTTTGCTTGAGCGGCCCTTTCCATGAATCCACAAAAGCATTTCTCCTCGTTGACTATGCATATCTTCTATATTTGCGCTTGCTATTTCTTTTAAACGTAAGCCTGTTCGCACCAAAAGATTAATAAGCGCGTAATCACGTTTACCTTGCAGAGTATCTTGCGGTATTGATAACAATAGTTTTTTTAATAACTCAACAGACAGCGATTCTTTTTGGTGATTTTTGACATACTTTCTGATCCCTTTTACGCCGCGCGCCACATTTGGATACAATTCAGATTCCTCAGTCCACAAAAAAAATCTTTTTACTACAACAATGTATGTCGCTTTGGTGTATGAGCTTAATGATTTAGTATCAAGCCAGAATTTATACGATAAGAGTATTTCTTTTGTTGGTGAGGTGATATTTTTTTCCTGAAGCCATTTGCAGAACTGCGTAAGAGCATTAATATAAGTTATTCGAGAGCTTAGTGATATATCTTGAGACGCTATAAACGGATGAATTAATTCTTGTATGTTAATGTTTTTTTGTATGCGCTCCATGATATCCACCTCTTTTTTTAATATTTTGGTAGAATAACAAAAATAATAGGTAAGAAAAAGCAAAGACACAAAAAATATATGAAATTAAAACAAAACGCACGCATTGGCATATGGGGGTATGGAATTGTTGGTAAAGCCGTATCTAATTATTTTGCTGAGCAAGGATATACTGTTAGCATAATGGACAAAAAACAATTGTCTGTAGATGAAATGAAAAAACTCGCTGAAAAAAATATCGATTTTTATTTCGAGAATAGTAAAAATCAATTTTTTTATATTCATGATTATCTTTTTTCTTCATCAGGTGTAGACATAGCACAAGATTATCCGACATATAAGCATAAATGGTTACAAGAGCTTGATATGTTTTCATCTTTATTTAACAAAAAAATTATTGCGGTTACTGGCAGCATTGGAAAAACATCTGTCACTACCATGCTTTCTTCACTGCTTAAACTCGCCGACATTCCCGCATGCACCGGTGGTAATATTGGCATTGCAACATTTAATTTATTATCACAAAAAGACAATGTCGATTATGCGGTACTTGAAGTTTCAAGCTTTCAACTGGAACATTGCTCACTGTTTGCGCCACACATCGCAATTATCACCAACATACATTCCAATCATCTTGATCATCATGAAACAGAAGAAAATTATTTTTTGGCAAAATATAACATTCTTGCTCACCAAACGAGTAATGATCATGCGATCATTCATTTTTCTTTGCGAGAAAAATTAATTGGTAAACATTTTACATCAAAGCGTTCTTTTTTTTGTGCTCAAAAACCTGCAGATACTTTGCTTGCGCAATTAAAAAATAATGAATCAGTCTATTATTGCGACAATAATATTATTATGCACTATTATAATGGCAACACAGTTCCTGTGTTACCATTAACAAAATCAGTCCTGTCTTTTTCTTTTTTAGAAAACATTATTATTCTTACTGCTGTCTGCGACATCTTGGGCATACCAGTCACCACTATGCTAAACATTCCAGAAAAAACAGTATTACCCGAACATCGCCTTGAACATATAACAACTATTAATGGCATTGATTTTTATAATGATTCAAAATCAACAACCACCGCATCAACATTAGCTGCTATTCAAAAACTGCATCACCGCCCTCTTCACCTCTTTTTGGGTGGATTGAGTAAAGGTGTCAACAGAGAACCATTTATTGCTGACATACAATCATACGTACACCACGTATATTGTTTTGGAAAAGAAGCTGATGAATTGTATCATTTTTGCAAACAGCACAATATACCAGCTTCTTCTTTTATTAATCTTGAACAAGCATTTAATGATTGTATGCAACGCATACACAATAATGATATTGTTCTATTTTCTCCCGCAGGAAGCAGTTATGATTTATATGATAATTTTGAAAAGCGTGGTAAACATTTTAAAGAGCTTGTCACAAAACACAAATAAAAAAGGAGTGAATTTTTAATTCACTCCCTTACATTTACATAGATTAACTATGCAGTAGAGTCCATGCTGTATTGGTCGCTTGACTTGCTCCAAGTCCTGTCAGATTTTCAAGATCGCGATTAAGATCCCAAAACATAATTCCTTTAAGATGGTATGTTTTGATATAATTTGCTGCTGTAGTAATGTTAGCAAGTGTTGTTGTTACACCAACATCATCCAATCCCGGCATTAAACCTATTACAATCTTAGATGCAGGAATACCCATACTTAATAATGCTTGTACATCATTTTGATAAGTATATCCAGGCGCATAATCATATGCCATAATACTGACATAATCTACATATTGATAACCACCCTGAATAACAGAATTATATGGATATGTTGTTGATGCAGGAGATTTTGCCGTATAACTAATAATTTTATTTGGTAACAATTGACGTGTATTTTGCAATAGTGATATTTGTAAGTCTACTGCTGGATAATCTTCGATATCATAATCTACACCATCCAAATTATTATTGGTAATATATTGAGCAACAGCTTGAGCCATACCAACAGCATCAGCATCAGTCTTTAGCTGATACGATATAGGATATGTTGCTCCACCAACTGACAATCTTACTTTTTTATTTAATGCATGCGCAGCATTGACTAATTGTTGTATCGTTGCATTACCTGCTTCTACTCCACCAATTTGATATTGATGAGTTCCTATTGTAGTGAAATTAGCAAAAGAAATATTAATGACATCTACCTTCATGTTGACAATAGTATTAACTGAATCCTGTGAATTCCATGACTCCCAATAACTATCAATAATATATGATGATGTTGAAGGAGGTTGTTGTGCAACCATAGTGCTAACACTATTGCTTGCAGGGCTTACTCCACTACTATTAGATGCAAATACACGATAATAATATGTTCCAGCTGCCCCAACAACTACATTTACGCTTGTATTGTTGCCATTAAAAATAGTAGTAAATTGAGTAAAACTACTACTTTGTGACTGCTGTAAGATATATTTTTGAGCATTATCAACGGCATTCCATTGAACTTGAAATTGGTTACTTTGATTAGGATTATTAATTGATTGCAATACCGGTGCTACTGGCAGAACAACAGGAGGCGGCGGTGTCACGTTTCCATTTGCAGTAGCTGTTACATTACTGATACCCACAACTCCATTTATTGGCATTGCTATAACCATACCAAAGGTAGTTGAAGCTCCAGCAGGAATAACACCCCCTCCTACCCATGTTGGATTATTCACCGTAATAATATTCCCATTGACAGTATAAACTCCATTCCAAAAGGAACTTATTTTTTCTCCTGTTGGCAAAGAAAATTGAGCTTGCCAGGATTGAGTTGGATTTGATGTATTATTTGTGACAACAACCTCTACTTGATAACCAGTTGTCCATTGATTAACAATAGTTGAACTTGTTGATAATGAAAATGATGTCGCCAATGATATCTGTGGTAACAATAAGCCACCAGAACTTATCAGCAGACAGTAAAAAAAATGCGACATACGGTAAAGCCTCATGAGAGGTCTCCTTTTATAAAAAAATAATATGTTTTTTTAGACACTTTTTCTAAAATACAAAAATATATTTAAGTTGCAAGCTTTTTTTATTAACCGCAAAAAAATGCTTTTATTGTGTCTCACCTATTTTTCTGTGTATATTATTCGCATGATTGCAAAAAATGTCCTTCTTTACAACGACCTACGCACGTTTCTCATCATCACCACAACACTCATTCTTATTGGTTGTTTATTTGTTTACTCTGCAAGTTCTGTGTACGCGCTTGAAACATTTGGAACATCTCTTTTTTTTGTACGACGACAAGTGCAGGGACTTGTTGTTGGTCTTGTTGCGTTATGCATCGGCCGCTTAATACCTCTACAATGCATTAAAAAAACAAACATTCTTTTTTTTATTTTTTCTCTTTTTTTAATAGGACTTACATTACTACCATCAATTACACGCAATATACACGGCTCAAGCAGATGGCTTTCATTATATAAATTTTCTTTTCAACCTAGTGAAATAGTTAAAATTGCTCTTATTTTTTACCTTGCACGGTTTCTTGAAAAAAAAACATATAAAAAAACAATTTCACGCATCCAATGGTTTATTTTTTGCACACTCATAAGTACCATGTGTTTTCTATTACTTAAGCAACCAGATTTTGGCATGACGGTAACATTGTTACTCACAACTATCATTTTGTTTTTTATTGCTCATGCACGTATTAAACATGTTCTTGTAACACTGTTTACGCTTGGTATCAGTGCATTATTTTTGATTATGTTTAAATCATATCGTTTGCAACGGATACTTACTTTTTTAGACCCATGGCAAGACCCAAAAGGCGCGGGTTTTCAGATTATTCAATCACTCATTGCAATAGGCTCAGGCAATTGGTTTGGAACTGGAATTGCGCATTCACGTCAAAAATTTTTCTATCTTCCTATGCAACACACTGATTTTATTTTTTCTATCATTGCCGAAGAAACTGGTTTTATTGGATCACTATTTCTTATTACGCTATTTCTTTTGTTTCTTTATTTTGGTCTTCGCATTGCACATCAACTTAAGGACCCATTCGGGTCCCTTATTATCATAGGATTTGTCGTTTTAATTACCTTGCAAGCAATCATGAATATGTGTGTTGTTACTGGACTTGCACCAACAAAAGGAGTCGGATTACCTTTTATTAGTTATGGTAATACATCACTCGTCTGTTATCTTTTTATGATTGGTGTTATTATCAATGTTGTTCATAATAATAAAAATAATTTTTAGACGAAACATAATATATGGAAATAATAAATAATAATTATCACACACAACAACATAATCAGACAGATCATCACAGACTTGACCCACTTGGTGATGGTATTAGTGCAGTAGAACTTGTACGCGCTTCAGGCTCCGATCTTGATATTGTTAATGCTGCACGCGTTTCATACGGTAAAGTTTCAACTGAAGTGAGCGACAGAGATAAAAAATTAATTGCTTTTCTCATGGAACACAACCATACCAGTCCATTTGAACATAATCAACTCTCATTTCGCATCAAATGTCCTATTTTTGTTGGCCGTCAATGGATGCGACACCGTATGAACTCATATAATGAAATTAGTTATCGCTACACAAAATCAGCACTTGAATTTTATATTCCTCCAAAATGGCGCTCACAAGACACAAAAAATAAACAAGCTTCTGTTGGTTCTTTTGATAATGAAGAATTCACACAAAAATTTAAAGACGCTGTTGAACAAAGTGTTAACAGTTATACTTTTTTACTTGAAAATGGCATTGGACGAGAACTTGCGCGTGCAATATTACCACTTACCACGTACACAGAATTTATTTTCACCTGCAATTTGCATTCACTAATGCACTTTCTAAAATTACGTCTGCATGCAGGAGCACAATATGAAATCCAGCAATATGCTCATGCATTGCTCAAGCTTGCATCTCCACATTTTCCCATTGCTCTTGGTGAATGGAAGCGTATTCATGGCGCAGAGTTGAATTTACAAGAAGATACGTTTACACCTGCATTTACTAATGCTATAGAATAAAAATTTATTCAACTATTTTTTTCTTGCAACTCTTTCTTATTGTTTGATACAACTCAAAAAAAAGGAGTCGTCGTATGAAAAAAAATAGTATTGTCCTAATTTTAGCCGCATTAACGATGTCAACCACCTATCAAGCATTACCTCCCTGCGTATCACCTGAACCAGTCACCAACAGAGAGAACAGCGCTTTATACAAAGAAGTTCTTGCTGCCGATCAATCATTTATGGAAACATATGAAGCCCAACCTGATATGTTTGCAAAAGACAAAGCGATAGTGCTCACATGCATGGATCCACGACTACTACTCGATGCCATTATGGGTTTTTCTTCTGGTGATATGTATGTTTTACGTAATGCAGGCGGTTTGGCAACAATAGATATGCTACGCTCTCTTGTTATTGCATATAAACTACTCGCTGCAAATCAAATTTTTGTTATTCAACACACTGACTGTGGTATGCAAAAATTCACGAATAAAGTAATGGATAAACTTCTCAGAAAAAGTATTGTTACTGCAACACTACCAGAACCGTGTGAAGTATATGTTGAACCTAGGGTATGTGATTGGGAAAATGTGTGTAAATGTTCTGGCAAAAAGAATTGTAAAAATTATCCATGCACTGACTGGTTACCTATTGAACAAAATCTATATTTGTCTGTTATTGAAACAGTGAGAACAATTCGTAATTATCCATTAATTCCATCTGATGTACCAATATATGGTTTTATTTTTGATGTACTGACGGGTGAATTGATTGTTGTTGAAGAGGCAATGAGAGTTGGCAGAGCTAAGCCATTGAATTGTAAAAAATAATATTTTTGTGAACTAGTATAAAAAAAACTACAAAAAGGCAACCTAGCGATACAAAGTAATTGGTTGTCTTTTTCTTGCATTCAGGTGTAGATTTATTCTTCTGACTATAACAAGCTCTTTTTTTAACCAATACCACCATTCGCGCTTTCTTTCTTTTTTGATTATCTGAATGCGTATTATTGTTTTCGCATGCTACAAAGGGGGAAAGTATTTCTATCACTTTTTCTTTTTGCTTCCTACGTGCAATATCAAACGTAGTTTCACCAAAACTATTCTGAATATCAAACTTAATTTTATTATGATGACACAATAATGATATTATTCTTTCTGCATATTGTTCATTGTTATCTTTATTCATCCACAATAATAAATGAAGAGCGGTATCACCATTTTTATTTTGCTCATTGATATTAACATGTTCATTTCTTAACCATAGCTCAAAAAAATGAGCCATCTTCCAATCAATAGAAGTAGCTCTAGCAATGGCATGAAGTAATGAATCTCCCCGCTGATCTTTTATGTTAGGATCGATCGCACGCTCAACTATATTAAAAAGAAAAGGCTTATGCGGAGCATGATAAACAAAAGTCAACCAAGAAAAGTTCTGTTGCGTAAACTCTCCTCTGCATATACGCAATATCTCATCATCAGAATGCTTATTAGGCAATCCTAATAGTTTGCAATGCTCTATTCTTTGATCATAATTATTGGCGATACATTTTTTTACACCATCTACATCATTGTTATGAGCAGCATTAATAATTATTTTTGAACATAAATCAAATGACATTGATTGAATAGCATCATCTGGTATCATTTTGTAACTAATGTATTTATGCGCATTTTTGGATACACACTTCAAGGACAACACATCCTCCATCCTTAATACGCGAATTTTTGCCATATAAGTTAGCAAGTCTTGCGTTTCAAATACTGAGTCCATGCATTGCAGACAAAAAGACGATGCAACGAGAAAAATAATAGCCAAAAAAAGCATAACACACCAACATCGCCTATAAACAAAATACATATTTGATATTTTTATATTAAAACAAATAATACTAATAATCAAATAGGCGTGAAAAAAGAGCATAAAAAAAGCGGTCCTTTACACAAAGAAACCGCTCAAAAAAAATTAAAAATAATTTTTTACTCTTTTACCACTTCATCGCTAATGCAATAAGTAACCGAACACCAGCTCCCGTTGCACCTGGTCGATAATACGAAATGTTAGGAACATCAAACGCCGTTCCTGCAATATCAAGATGCGCCCACATGGTATCACCTACAAAATGCTGTAAAAAGTGCGCTGCGGTAGATGCTCCCGCTGCAATTTTGCTGCTACCAATGTTACATATATCGGCAACTGTTGAGGTGATTGCTTTTTTATAATCGTCACCCATTGGCAACTGCCATACTTGATCACCAGAAACATGTGCTGCCTTCATCAATTTTTCTTTGATTTCATCATGCTCAGTAAATAATCCGCTGTAAAATGGCCCGAGCGCGCGTGAACATGCACCGGTGAGTGTTGCCAAATCTACCATTGCATCTGGTTTGTAATGCTTAACTGCATATGAGAGAGCGTCAGCCAAAATTAAACGCCCTTCTGCATCGGTGTTTTTAATTTCTGCCGTTTTTCCATTATAGAAGGTAACAATGTCACCCGGCTTGATAGCAGTTCCGCTTGGCAAATTTTCAGACGTTGGTGCAATTGCTACAATATTAACGGGACAATCTAATTGCGCAAGCGCGTCAATTGCGCAAATAACTGCAGCTGCACCAGACATGTCTTCTTTCATTGTTTCCATGAATTCAGCTGGCTTTAAACTCAGCCCACCGGAATCAAACGTGATGCCTTTTCCGACAAAGCAGAGCGTTGGTGCATTTTTTTTCTTTGCCTTATATTCCAAAATGATCAATGCACAATCAACTTCAGAACCACGAGAAACGGCAGCAAGTCCTCCCATACCCATTTTAATTATCTCTTTTTCATGGAAAACAGTAATGCCTAGCTTATTGCGTTTAGCAACATCATGCGCTTTTTTTGCCAAATCTTGTGGTGTTAATTGTGTTGGAGGCATGTCGATCCAATGACGCGCTTGATTAACCGCGCTGCTAATAATTGAGCCTTGCGTAATCCAATCTTGTGCTATTTTTTTATGTTTTACATCAACTACAAATGTAACATCTAAGCTATTACGCTTACGACTTTTTTCCGTAATAAAATCATCAAAATGATAATGAGCAAGATCACAGGTAATAGCAGCTTGTTCAATAAGATATTCAAGAGAAATAGTCTTAGATGGTGCAGTTAACGCGAGCGCAACAGACGTCACGTTATATGTACTGATTGTTTTTATCAACTGTCCCACAGCTCTGCGATAACGCTCTATAATACTTACGCCTCCCTTTGATTCTGCTTGACCCAAGCCAACCAAACAACAATACGCTAGTTTCTTATTATTCATGAATGGCACTACCATGCTGTCTAACGCTGCACCGGTAAACTCTCTTTGTTTAATGACAGCAGATAAATCAGGACAAAACTTAATTGCCTCAGCAATTGCTGATGTTTTAAAATTTTTTTCAACAATATATGCATAACAATCAACATTGTTAGCGAACATATCTTTTGTTGAAATAGTGATATTCAACATATATTTTTCCTTGTTAAAAACTATAAATGTATGTTGAAGAGTAACAAAAAAAGAACAAAAAAATAAGGGGCTATTGTGAGCCCCTATCATTTTATACTGTTGACCTCTTCTCTATCAAAAACTTAATATACTCAGTATATTTTCTATCATGACCAGAACTTTGAAACTTTTCAGTAAAATATTCAAAAATAGTCTTGGAATCTAACCCTTTTCGTTCACAATCATATTGATTTTTTATCAAGTGCGGTAACACAGCAAATGATGTGCTGTCTATTGCAACACGTGCGTACATATGTTTTTCTTGATCTGATAATATAATTTTAGAAAGAATATATTCAAAAACTTCGATTGCCTTTGCTTTTTTTTCTTTATGATCAGCAGCTAGCCCAATACATTGACGTATCCACTTATCAACTCTTTCTTTATTTTCTAGACAAAATTCATAATAGTTGATTTGATCTTTAAAATTTTCAGAATCGCCATTACACAACAAATCTTCTGTTTGATTGTAAATGGTATCAATAGCATTTTGAGCTTTTTGTACTATATTCTCACCAAAACGTCCTGCAATTCTATCCACAAAAACTTTTTCTCTTTCTGTAAATATTCTGCTTACAGAAGCAAAATGTTCTTTGTACCTGTCTTCTTCTAGTGGATACTTAATCATTGCTCCTAATTTTTTCCCATTGTTTTCAAATAAATCAAATATGCACGCTATATCTTCTGCTCTTTTCGTCAAAGAAAACATTGTTCTTTCACCACAAACATCTGCAACTATGTCTGGTATTATTTCACTGTCCAAATTATTTCTAAAAAACCACTCATCAACACCCTGGCTATTATTATTTTCTATTGCAAGCGCCAGTGTAAAACGATGTTCTTGCAAATCACCACTCTGCTGCATTCCCATTACAAAACAATGCGTCATCAATAACGCACACACTGCCAACATTCTTGGTGTTTCCATTTTTTCCTCTTTCCGATTAATTTACTTGTGCTCACCAAAAGCACAACAAATAATTGTTAATATTATTTTTATAAAAGAATGTACACAATTATAAATACAATATTAAAAAAAGAAAGAGAAGTAAAAATGATTTTTATTGTTTCTCGTTTCCCTCTGAATCATATTTTAATGGCTTCTGCCATGAAAAATCATATTCAGGAGCATAGTATACTGCGGGATAAAAATAAGGATCTGATTCTTCTTGCGCTTTTACAACACGCTCTTTTCTGTTTTGTTCTTTTGAGATAACCTTTTGTTTAATGTCTAACATGCAATATTCATTAATGAATTGCTGCAATTCATTTTCTGAAACAGAACCAGTTAACTGTGCTATTTTGCCAGATGTATCAAGTACTGGTTTTCCATCAATAAAAATGATAAAAACAGGATTTGTGCGTATAGCATAACGTTTTGCAATATTCTGTGTTGATTGATTACGCATATTTATTTTAGTAAAAACAACGTCCGCGTCATCATACAATTTTTTACCACTCACCGTTTCATAGGTACGGAATAAAGATTTATCAACTCCTTCATAAAAAAGGGCTACTAACAAGTGTGATTTGTTCAATTGTTGACCAAATTCTCGTTCAGTTTGTATGGTGCGAACACGTGCACTAACAAACATAGGCAGCATTGTTACCATACATAACAGTATCAATCTATTATATTTTATATTCATATGAGTCCTTTTTTATGAAAATCCATAAATATCTTCTTCTTCAGTATCTTCTATCATTTCTTCTTGCGGTAATGTATGTAAAACACCATCAAGAACTTGATTACAAAATTCACGCACTTTCTCTGCATACACCTCAGGATTGTAAATTGCCGAATCACAGTGACGTCTTCCATTCGTGAGCCATAATTTTTTATAGCCTGTTGCTCCTGCATAAATTGATTTAACTTGGTCAATGCCAACTTTTTCATCTTTTTTACAATGAATAAAAAAACACGGTACGGTCACTTTTTTAATTGATTCAACAGGGTGCACGGGACAAAAATTGGTACGCATAACAGTCGCATCCATTTGAGAAACAAGACGCAACACTGATTTTACCAATGATTGCACGTACGGATGAAATGCATACCGCTCTAAAAAATCCCTTCCAGGAAACTCAAAATGATACCCAAATAATGAAAATTTAAGTCCCTCAAGTCCTGTTTTAATAACTTTTTCACTCGATTCAAACGGACAATCTAAAATCATAGCATCAAAAAGAGACGAATCTAATGATTGTGCCTCAATAGCCGAAACTGCCCCCATAGAAAATCCATACACAAAAAGAGGCAAATCTTTCAATTCAGGATGATTTTTAATAAATCTTGCGGCAGCAATAACATCCAAAGCTTCATCACGCCCAAAAGTACAATATTGCCCCTCACTGTCCTTGCCATGCCCTCTAAAATCAAAAGTCATCACGTTACAGTTGCTCCGCTTAAACAAGCTTCTAAACATACCCGCATCATGTAAATCACACATAAAACCATGGCATATTAATACTGTAGCTTTAGCATCGGGATGTCTCACCAAAAGGCCATTTCTCATAATTGTGTTCGCAGAATTGTGGTGCTCTTGGGGGTAAATGACCACCCGCTCTCGCGTTGTTCCGTTACCCATGGGTCTTTTCTCTGATGCAACTATCCCATAGATGCGCTGGGTGGTAGGTATTTGATAGACATATCCATGAATATACCCACCAATGCAACATATCACCAAAAATAATACATAAAACCCATTATTTTTCATACAGTACCTTCTTTTTTTCCTGTATTTAGCATAACAATCAATATTTTCTGTTTGCAATAATATTTATATAAAGCAGCCAAAAAAGGCCTTTTTGGAAATGACGACTGGTGCCATTGGTAGCTCTTTTCAAATGGGCAGTTTTCTAAAAAGAAAAAGTATGGTACTTTTATGGTATCAATAAAATAGTAGAAAAGAGTATTAACAGATATATTGTGGAGTTATTGTTATGAAATTATTACGAATAGCATTATCATTCGCTTTTTTTGCATCATTCAACACGGGAATAATTCAAGGTCAAGCAACACCTACCCCTACCACCGCTTCCTACTCTCAACAGGACCTGATGTTCATTCAAAAGGCCTTTACTGCCGTTGTTATGTCAATTCAACAAATTGATCAAATCATTGGCGACCTTGCGCTATTAATCAGTAAACACCAAATTAAAGATCTTAAAAGTCCAGACCATTTTTTACGTATTCTTAAAGAAGACCGAGAGTTACTCAGTGCTTTTATGCAAGTAGCGGCTTCTGCAGAAACGCCTGAAATGCAATTGCAACTAACTCTTTCATTGTTGCAGATATGCGAATCATTCCTTCCTCATCTTGAAAAAGCTCTCAAACAAAACTTAGAAAATATAGAACCTTTTGATCCCTCTGTTATAGCTAGCATGGCAAAAAGGCGCATTGATACCAATGCAATAACGCCAAAGCATATCGAAGCTATGCTTAAAAAAATGTATGAAAGAATTAACCATCTTAAAGAAAAAGCTGGCAACGCAGGACTCACTAAAAGTAACTTATTCTGGAGATCGGTGGACAAGAATGTGGTAACTCCATGGAACAGGTATCATGGTCCCGCTGTATTTAAAAGTCTTGGTGGAGCAGCATTATTAAGTGGCTATATTATTATGAAATACGGCAAAAACATTGATAATTCCGTTATAAAAACAATACATACCTATCTTACAAACAAATTTGGTATTTTACTTGATCGTAATGGACAAGGCAGGTTAGTAGAATCAGGACAACTAGATCTTGCTGGTAGTAGACTCGATTCTGCTGGCAATAAAATTGACGATAGTTTCGTTTCACCTGAACAAACAACTCTTTTTTCACTCCTTGATTTTGCATGGAATGATATCTCTTCAGGCCATGCGCCTCTTGCTTTGCTTGGAAGTGGTGCCTTGTGGGGCTTTTACACAACTACATGGAAAGAATCAATCAGCCCGTGGATTAATCAAAAAATAACCGTAAAATGGAATGAAATGCGTGGCGGAGCGCTTTTAAACGCAGAAACTCCGGGTCTAACATCAATGGATCCAAAGGTAAATTTTGATCATATGATGGGACTTGAAGAAGTAAAAGAATCATTTAAAACAATTTTAGAATACCTTGATGATCCAGAAAAATTCATGCGCTCAGGATCTCAGCCTGAAACAGGTTGGATTTTAACTGGACCAACGCGTACGGGTAAATCATTCAGTTTTGAATGTTTATGTGGTGAAATTGTACGTATGCAAGCACGCAAAGGTATGACCCCTAACTTTAAGTTCCTCAAAATAGGTATTGAAGAAATTGCCAAATATGGCATTGAATTTCTTCTTGATTTTGCAAAATCAAACGCTCCAATGATCATCTTTATTGATGAAATTGATCTTCTTGGGTTACAGCGTGTTGGTGATAATAAGCTTCTTCATAGCTTCTTAACTGCATTGCAAAATACACGTACCGATGACCCTACAAAAGTTGTTATGGTCATGGCTGCAACAAACTCACCAGAAACATTAGACAAAGCGCTCAGACAATATGGTCGTCTTGGTAAAGAGATTCGTTTTGAATATCCAGGCTTTGAATATAGAAAACGCTATCTTATCAAAGAATTGAGCAGCATGGCACTCAATCCGCATAGTTTTGATATTGACTCAATTGTTGCAAGAACTGATGGTAAATCATACGAGGATCTTAAAGCGATTATTAGAACTGCAATGACACGTGCGTGGACTACCGGAAAACCTCTGTCGCAACAATTCATGGAAGAAGCCATAGACACTGAAATTTACAAAATTATTATGCATGACAGAAAAAGCCTTCCTGAAAATGAAACACGTATTTTAGCAGCCCACTTTGCAGGAAAAGCCCTTGCAATGAGCCTTCTTAATACGCATGAAAAACTTGATAAAGTAACGATTAAAGCTGTCATGACAGAATTGCAAGAAGTTACCGCGTGGCATAATTTTGGTGGACCAAAAGACAAAAAAGATATTCAACAAAAAATTGTTCATGGTAAATTATTTACCAAAATAGTGCGTGATACTATTGCATTGAAATCAGAAGAAGAAATTATTAATGATGTAAAAGTACTTCTTGCTGGGTTTATTGCAGAAGAGATAATACTTGGATCTTGCGGAATGCAATGCCATCCTGAAGACAGCAATAAAGCGTACAGTATCATCGATCAGTTTGTGTTCAGAGGCATAGACCCTAATCAGCTATCTAAAAAAGTGCGTGAGCAATTGCGCGATAAAGCGTATGGTCTTTTAACGCAATACAGAATTGAGCTTAAACAGTTGTTAGAAGAACACAAAGAAGAGCTTATTGCATTGACACAAGAGTTGACTGAAAAGCGTATTATGTCAGATAAACAGGTAAAAGCTGTTGTTGAAACATTAAAAAAGTAAGTAATTTTTAAATCCTTGTTTTTAAATAAAGTTCCTTGTAAATTATAAATTGATTTAAAATTTACAAGGAACTTTTACATTGAATAGACAAAGATATCTTGATGAAATTACCCTACAATTCCAGATTCATCCCATTTGTGCCTTACTTGGACCTCGTCAGGTAGGCAAAACTACCCTTGCAAAAATGTATGTTGAAAGCTTTTTTAAAGAAGATGCCTATTTTTTTGATCTTGAAAATCCAAAAGATCTCGCTCGTCTAGAAAACCCCATGCTAACGTTTGAAAACGTTACCCAAACGTTAATTATCATTGACGAAATTCAGTTAAGACCTGATTTGTTTCCCATATTGCGAGTTCTTGTTGATGCAACAAGAACAGTTCTTAATCCTGAAACACAAAACAAAGAAAAAAAGTTTTTGATTTTGGGCAGTGCTTCGCGTGATTTGCTTCAGCAATCATCTGAAACACTCGCTGGTCGAATTGGATATATAGAATTGCCTCCTTTTACATTAGCAGAAACTCAAGATAGTAAAAAATTATGGATGAGAGGTGGTTTTCCCAATTCGTATCTCGCAAAAAATGATGCTGTAAGTTACCTGTGGCGTCAAAGTTACATTAAAACTTTTTTGGAGCGCGACATTCCAAGTCTTGGTTTTGACATTCCAGCAATACAAATGAGGCGATTTTGGTTGATGCTTACGCATTATCATGGACAAATATTTAACGCAAGTGAAATAGCCCGTTCTTTGGGAATATCTGATCATATGGTGCGCAAATATTTAGATGTGTTAGCCGGAACTTTTATGATTCGTATTTTGTTACCATGGTTTGAAAACATCAGTAAACGACAAGTAAAATCACCAAAAATTTATTTTAGAGATAGTGGTATACTACATGCATTATTAGATATTGAAACAACAGAACAACTAACTACTCACCCTCGGTTAGGGGCATTTTGGGAAGGTTTTGCTTTAGAACAAATTATTACTATGTATAGCGATCAGGAATGTTTTTTTTGGTCTACACAAACAGATGCTGAATTAGATTTATTGATGGTGAAACATGGCAAACGCATAGGTTTTGAAATTAAATATACTGATGCACCAAAAATTACAAAATCAATGCGCGTGGCACTTACTGACCTTACATTAGATCATTTAATCATAATTTGTCCCGGTAAAGAGACATATCCTTTGGATGAAAAAATTACCGTACAAGGTATAGAGACTTTATCTGATAGCAATATGATAAGAATATTATAAAAAAGTATTTTTTTGTTGGAGGTTTATGCGAAACCTCCAACACCTCTACGCACAAACTTGCAGTTTGATCGCTTTTACGGCAAAAACTCGAAATTATATCTGCCATCCTCCTTCGTTAAAACTTCGGAGGACAGGGCAGGCTAAATTCCTCAAACAGTTTGCCTCATAAAGTTAAAAACTACGAAGTTTTTGCCTTTATCTAAATATTTACAGATACATACCATTCTTCCGTTCGAATAGTTCGTTTCACTCATCTCGAACGGCGCATCGTCTAACATTTTTAAATGAAGCTACACAGCAACCTATAATTTGGTAAAAGTACCCTAGCAGGCGTCTGATGTATTTAGGCTGCCTGTCCTCCGAAGCCTTGCCTTGTCCTCCGTAGTTTTAACGGAGAAGGAGCGAAGGAGGATGACAGACTAAGTACGGAATACGCCGAGATAACAGCGATCAAACTGCAAGTTTGTGCGTAGAGATGTTGGAGGTTTCGCATAAACCTCTAACGGAAAAAAATTTTTATTGATCAATCATCGCAAGTCGCTTCGCATACCTACCGCCTTTAAACTCCGTCGTTAACCATATTTTAATAATCTGAACAGACTGTTCACATGACACGAAATCAGATGGAAGAACTAAAATGTTAACATTATCTTCTGCTTTTGATTGACGTGCAACCTCTTCATTCCAAACAACAGCAGAGTAAATTCCTTTGTGCCGATTTGCAGCAATTGCCATTCCAATGCCAGTGCTGCATAACAATATACCGCAATCAACTTGTTTATCTAAAAACAATTGCACTACTTGCTGAGCATACACAGGATAATCAGTACGCTCATCGCTATGCGTTCCAACGTCAGTCCATACATAATCACTCATAATCTGTTTAATATATTCTTTATGCACAAACCCACGATGATCTGTGCCAATTGCTATTTTCATGACTATTCTTCTTGTTCTATAATATAATCTGACAAGGTATATGATAACGCTGAGACAACATCCCACCCAAACACCACTTCATTCGTTGTTGACCTGAAATATAATTTCATCTCACGCGTTGCATCAGTCAAAAGGGGAACATCATCGATACTTTTTGCATCAAACTTAACACTATACGGCACTTTAAATCGGTTAAATTTTTTACCAAATAAACAAACATATTCAGGAGACAGCTCAACATTTTTAATTTCAATAGGAGCATAATTTTTTCCATCAATCTGCAAGAAAATAGCCCACTGACTCATAGAATCACCAAGTGGAACTTCATATAAACTCAAAACATAAAAGGTAATAAAATGATTATTTTCTTCAAGCTGTCGCCGCAACAATGTTTTTTTCTGTTCTGCAGTTTTTCCAAACTTCAATGCAAGCAAATCAATGTACAAAAATCGTACTTCATCAGCAAGCCATAAGACATCAAATTTTGCCTTTGTTGTTAGCTGATCATATAAGGTAATTGATTTATTATATTTTTCTGAAATACCACATCGCGTATCAAGCAGCGGCACTTGCTTAAAAGAATCTTCTACCCAATCAACCACTCTTCCACAACTTGGTAATAACAGGAGCATTATACATGCTACAAACACTTTATATATGTTGTTTATTGAAACTTTCATGTTTCCCTCTGATTCTCAATCTTTTGTATTAATAGTATCCTAAATAAAACACATATTCTTTATAAGCGCAAGGGTATCAACGTGAACAGATTATCATTTTTTTTGGCACAACGTATGTTGTTTGCAAATGCATATAACAATAGTCTTTCTACCATGTCAATTATCTGTTTTGTAGGCATCTTTATTGGATCATTTGCGCTTGCTATTGTTACTGCAATCATGGAAGGTTTTGAAGTTGCCATTCACACAAAAATTCAAGGTGTACATGCACATCTTATTGTTGATGCTCATGGAAAACCAATTAATATAAAAGCATTATCATCTGTTTTTACCAATGAATTTCCAGAAATATGTTCGTTCAGCCCACATACCGAGCGCAATGCATTAATCCGCCCCATAAACTCAAATAATTCAACGCCAACGGTTGTCATTATCAAAAGCATTGATCCGGAAAAAGAAAAAAATACGAGTTGTTTATTTGAAAAAATTGTTAATCCTATTTTTATTAATAATTTTACTGATTTTATTAACAAAAATATGGTTATGGTGGGAAAACAATATGCCACAAGCAACAATGTGTCAGTCGGAGATAACCTAGAATTATTGTTTCCTCGGGAAGAAGAAATAAAAGGAAATACGGTAACTTTTGATTCAGAAAAAGCAATTATTGGAGCAATATTTGATACGGGAGTTGATGAATTTGATAGCAACGTTATCTATTGCACTTTTTCTTTTTTAAAAAATATTTTCCCCACCGCCGCTGTTGAGCAAGTTAATCTTAAACTCCATTCAACAAAAAATGAATCCGTAGTCGCACAAAAACTTCGAAATCGTCTTGGGCTTTCTGTTTATTCATGGAAAGATTTGTATCCATCATTAGTTGCAACATTAACATTAGAAAAATATGTCTCTTTTTGTATCATCGCATTGATTATTCTTGTTGCAAGTATGAACATGATGTCACTGATGTTTATGCATATAACACAAAAGCGCCATGATATTGCTATTCTTAAAGCATTAGGTATGACCAATAGTGCAATCTGTTCTGTTTTTTTTATTACCGGGCTTATTTTAAGCATAAGCGCTTCAATACTTGGCCTGACAAGTGCACTTTTCACTACGCTGTGTATTCAACGGTATCCATGCATCTCTTTACCTGATACATACTATACAACATATTTGCCAATCATCATGGAACCTCACACAGTCATTTCTATTTTTTGTCTCGTATTATTCTGTACTTTTTGTGCACTGTATTTCTCAACAAAACAAATTTATTCTATTAATGCATCCTCAGTATTAAGATTTGAACATTAATATTGCTTTAACTATTTTTTTCAGAGTAGTATAAGCGCACTGTACCATTTTAAAAAAATAAAGATGATGATACATTCACAATTACGCAATTGGAATAGTAATAGTAAACGAATTTTTCTCAGAGCGGACCTTAATGTTCCTTTACATAATGGTACCATTACGAATGATTTTCGACTCACGAGCATTGTACCGACTCTAGATTACCTACTGAAAAATAACAATATGGTCATTTTGGCGACGCATATTGGTAGACCTCATGGATATGAAAAAGATCTTTCTACGAGTATTCTTGTTTCTTGGTTTGAAAAAAATAATTATTCCATCTATTTTGCACCAACAATACCTGACGCTCTTTCACAACCATTCAAACCAAAACATATTGTTTTGCTTGAAAATCTCCGATTTTTTACCGGTGAACAAACGGGAGATCCATTATTTGCAAAACAGCTGGCACAGCTTGCACACTATTATGTTAACGATGCATTTGGCGTTATTCATCGTACTGATTGTTCAATAAGTCTATTGCCTTATGAATTTTCAGAAAATAGACGCAGTATTGGTTTTTTGATTGAAAAAGAATTAAAAATGCTCAATGGACTGCTCAGTGCACCAAAAAAACCATTTATCGCTATTCTGGGTGGAAAAAAAATAGCAGAAAAAATATCCCTCATTAAAAATATGTCCCATATGGTAGACAAAATTCTTTTGTGCCCAGCTCTCTGTTTTTCCTTTCTTAAAGCAATGAATAAACCGATAGGAAAATCCCTTGTTGATGATTCAATACTATCGACATGCAAAGAAATTATCCGAGAATTAGACAATAGTCACGTTCCGCTTCTTCTTCCTAATGATTATCTGGTAGCCAAAAATAGTATCAATGGTCCATTGTCATACAGCTCCAACGCAGACATTCAACAAGACGAAATTGGCATATCAGTTGGACCGCGCACGGTTGAACATTTTTGTGATGAAATTAAAAAAGCGCAGACTATTTTTTTTAATTGCGCAATGGGATTTGCTGAGTTACCAGACACACGACACAGTACCTATCAGCTTTTACAAGCTATGGCACAAACAGAAGGCAACACCATTATTGCCGGTGGAGATACAGTGGAATCGGCATTTGCTGCTGGAGTTGAGCATTCCATTGATTATATATCAACAGGAGGAGGTGCTGCCTTAGCTTACTTAGGGGGCAATCAACTTCCGGGGCTTGTTCCATTTGCAGAATATTAATGTTTTTTTAATGTACAGGACAAAAACTGAGCAAAGATAACCCATCAATAACTATGTCATCATGCAGTTTTTCTTGTAATGATACATCGTTTTTTTCACAGACTAAAAATCCATGATTATCATGCTTCATATCCCACACATAAAAGTCATAACATTCTAATCCAAGCTCATTGGCCAGATCATTGGCGACTTTTTCATACAGTTCATCATTTTTTTTGTGACTTTTATAGGTAAACGATCGGACATGTTGATTAAAAGGCGATGCAGTCATGCTTTTAGTAAATGCGTCAGGACTCACCCAAATATCCTCAATTCCACTTATCTCTGTGTTTGAAATGCCGGCTACTCCTTTAAAACAGTTAAAATCTGGGTTGTCGATAAAATATGCTGCCTTTTTGAGGTCAAAGCAATCTTTGCTAGCCAATTCATGCAAAACAAACTCGGTAACATTATCAAGACCATGCAAAAGTAACATCTTCCTCGGCAGACGCCTCAGTCTGTCAATAACTCGTGAGTGGCATTCCTTCATTATATCTGACTTCATCAACGGCTCCTTCTCTTCAATAACTACTACTTTCTTCCTTTTTTTTATCTCAACATACCCCACCTTTTTTTTAACTGCAACACCCTTTATCTCTGCTCTAATACGTACCATACCACCGTCCAAAAACACAATCATTTCGCCCATTGCATGGGTGTATGTGTATATTTCTGGGGTACCAGGAGCAGTTTTTTTTATTTCTGCTATATTAAAAAAGAAGGGATCAGATAAAATGTATTGCTATATCAACGTAATTATGAAAAAAATAACCATATTTTTACTTTTTTGCATGCCCATAACAAGTGCCATAAAAGGGCGAAGTCCTTTCCGCAAAAAAGACATCGATATGCCAGAAATAGCGATTAGCTGGAAACATTCAAAGCGTATTCACCGACGATTTAACAGGGCGTATACCGAATATCCTATTTTTACCGCGTTTAATGAAAAGTTCTTCACTGAGCACTCTCTGCCTACCGGTTTCATATCATCAAAAGCAACCGGCGTTGGACCATTTAATTGCCGAGAGATCAATAGACAAATAAACAGTTTACTCATCGAAATCAAAAAGCATAAAAAGGAATATACGTACTTTGATATTATAAAAAACAGAAACTTTAACCACTGTAAAAAATGTGGTCTTCTCATTGTACGCTTTAAACAGTATCCACTTGTACTTAAACTTTTTATGGAAACCCCTCGATCATTCATAGACCCTTATTGCAAGGGGTTTGAAAACCAATTTTTCTTTTATATGTCTGGCGGAATAAATAGACATATTGCAGGTCTTACGCGCATTAAAAATTTAGAACTTGTTTTAGAACAAATTAATAATAATGAACGCTGGAAAAACAATATTATCACGCCACGCAAATGGTACTGGCTTCCACCGAAACCTCGCTTTATTGAAATAAAAGGTCGTAATATAGGTGAAAAAAAACAGATCACAACCAATATTCCCGGAACTTACGCTATTATCGCTGACGAATTGGATATCACAGAAGATTTACATGATTTGACGCCTCAAGCAAGAAGCGAGCTGATTATGCAACTATGCATGGATCTTCATTTATTTGTCGACCCTCATGCTGACAATTTTATTATTAAATATAGACCAGAAACGGATGATTACAGCATAAGCATAGTGGACACGGAACACTTCCCCTCGATGGTCGGTCTTAAAGAAGAGCCTTTTTTTAATAATCACTTAGAATGGTATCTTTATTTAGGGGCAAAATTTTTTCAGGATGCTTTTTTGCAAACAAAATGCTCTCGTCGCAATACTCAAAAAAAATCTAATCCTTGCGCAATTAAATGGTAAATCTATATTATTTCCTTCAAAATAATTTCTACCTGCTGAGACAACTTACTATTCACTGCAACCATACCTTCTATTTTTTCAAGCGCATGCTTCACTGTTGTATGATTTCTATCTCCCAAATAACATCCAATTTCACGCAGTGATTTATCCGTACTTTTTTTCATCAGATACATCACCACCTGACGAGCAAATGCAAGATCTTTATTTCTATTTTTTGAACGCAATTCATCAAGAGAATATGGATAATATTTTCCTATAATTTTAATAACAGATTTAAAATCAACACTTTCCTTCTGTGATGACATAACAGAACCAAAAACAGCACGCGCAAGGCCAACAGTTATTTCCTGCTTTGTTAAATGTGCAAATGCCATAACCCGAATAAGTGCCCCCTCAAGTTCTCTGATATTTGAAGTAACATGTGATGCTAAAAAATGCGCTACATCATCATGAAGTATTTCTCCGCTACTTTCTGCTTTGCGCTTTAAAATAGCAGTTTTGACTTCAATACACGGTTGATGAATATCCGTTACCATTCCTGATGCAAGACGAGAGCGTAATCGCTCTGCTATGCCATTAATGTTTTGAGGATAAGTGTCACTGGAAAAAACCAGTTGCTTGCGAGCATCATATAAAGAATTAAAAATGTGAAAAAATGCTTCCTGAGTGGTTTCTTTGTTAGAAATAAACTGAATATCATCAATCAACAACACGTCAACCAATTGATATTTTTTTTGAAACCGATGTATCTTATCAAATCTAATCGCATAAATAAACTCAGTCACAAAACGATCTGCTGTTTGATACAAAATAATTGCATTTTTATTATGTGCTACTATTTCATTGCCAATAGCATGCAATAAATGTGTTTTACCCAAACCAGAACAACCATATATAAAAAGTGGATTATATAATTCCCCCGGCCGTTGAGCAATTGCACGCGCAGCTGCATAAGCCAAAGAATTACTCGGTCCAACAACAAAATTTTCAAAAAGATACTTTTTATTAATAGTACTATTGTTGTCTGGTGTTTTTGTGGTAAGAGCAGTGCTCTTTTTATCCCGAATAATTTGTGCAGGCTTAAATGTTTTTGTTTCAACGACTTGAATAGCATTAGTTTTATTGTTTTCATCACCTATTTTTTGTGGAGAATCAACGAATACAACTTTTATTTCAACAACATTGAGTAACCGACTTAAATGTGTTTGGAATATTGAACGATAATTTTTTTCTACCCAATTGGCAACAAATGCATTTGGCATCTGGAGATAAACAACTTTTTCCCGTGCATCCCAGCGCATAAGAACAATAGCCTTAAACCATGTCTCAACAACACGGCTGCCAAGTTCTTCTCGTGCAATCGTTAAAAAGTCTTCCCAAACAGAATGCATAACAAACATTGTTACCTACGTTTTTTATATTATATATTGTAGATCGACATGATTTTGTAGCGTACCATCTTTTTTTTTAAGCAACAATAAAAAACTGTGTGTTATAAAGATTTTTTGAATGTGTAACATTTTTTTCAATGAAATGATAAAATAAAAACAAAAAAATAATCGCTTCAAGGATTTGACTATGATATACATGATATTTGTACTGATTGTCATGAGCTCTATTTCTTCTTTATTGCACAGTATGGAAGAAAAAAATACAACACAACAAATTATTCTTAAAGTATGCCCATCAAAAACATATTCTTTTACTGATTTGGATAATCAACCGGATGTACATGGTAATATACACGCAACCTTATCTGGTTTTTGCTACGATAATAATACAATAGAATTATCCCAACAGGAAGGAATTGTAAGAACATGTATAACAACAAATGGCACCACCTATACACCTGGAACACTTGCTCAAATATTAGCAAAAAAAGAAATGAGTACTTATCCTCTTAGTTGGCATAAAAAAGTTCATCTTAATGGGAATGAGCATCTTGTTATAATGTCAGAATCTGCTGATGAAGGTCAAAAACATATCAATATGCCAAATCATATAACAGACAACTTACTGCGCTATTTATCATACGATATCACGGAACAACATCGAAACTCTTTTGATTTATGCTATGAACTTGCTCTTGAACATGCACAGCCAGATGAACTTGTTAATGAATGTGCATCATTAATGACATATATCGACCTTGATTATCCTAAACAAAACATAAGACCTGGTGATATTATTGGTTTTTGTGAATCAAGACGATTGGATGAATATAATACATCTTACAACATAGAATTTAAACAATTTGCTATTGCCCTACGCAACAACATTTTTCTTACTAAATGTGGAAAAGATGGAATGCTCTATGTAAGCACTCTGGAATCATTAAAAGATTTCTCAAAATGTAACTATCATGCAAAAATAAACCCTCACATAGGGAAGAAAAAAAACATTGCATTCTATATTTATAGAGCCATAGCTGTTCGTAATATCATGATGACCATTAATTTAGATAACACCTACAAATGTTCTTTACAGTCATCTAATCATTTTTGTAATGCTTTTGTAACATGGTTCTTTGGATTGCGTTGTGCTCACAAAAAATTCCTATTCCGACCAAATGCACAAATATCAGGAACTGTGCAAGGACATCCTTTTAATGATACAAAAGAGTTACTCGATCTTTTGCACAGAGGTATTGCATGCAACTTCCTATTAAGCCAGCTCAAACAATTACCATTCTTGATAGGTGATGAACATCTTACTATCTACATAAAAAAAAATGACAAAACTGTTTCAGAATTCCTTCCCTATGAAACAAAAAAAAGGCTCCTCGCCTATCTTTTACATGACAGTGAAGATACAGAACGGCAATGTTTTGATTTTTGCAGAAAAATCTGTTTAAACAAATACAATAGTCAAGAGAGAATAGCACGCTCCATTCCCTATACCGATCAATGGGATTACGTTAAAGAAAATGAAGTATGCCCAGGAGATGCCGTAGCTCTCGGAACAAATCATAAAATTAAACATTTTGCTGTTGCATTAGTAAATATGTTTAAAGAACCACTCTTATACATATCAAAATTTGGCAACGGTGGACCATTGATTGTAACAACCATGCAGGAAATGAAAAACTTTTTTAATTGTACAGGGTTTGTTTTAATACAACCAACCATCACAAAATATTTATCATTTTGGCACGATTTAGATGATGATTTTTTTTCTAACACACCAATAACGTTTAAAAATGGGTGATCATTGCTATTTCAAAGCATCTCTTTTT
Organism: uncultured Pseudomonadota bacterium; assembly: GCA_964433525.1. GTDB lineage: Bacteria > Babelota > Babeliae > Babelales > Vermiphilaceae > SOIL31. Next base: position 52,622 of record CAYSQT010000004.1, on the reverse strand, counting down.
TGCATAACCAAGTTATAACATGCTTCGCACACCAACTGTCGTTCAAATTGAATTTGTTATAAATATAAAAACAAGCTACAATAATAATGTTTCTTAATGAAAATACTACTAATAAGGAATTTTATGAAACATATGCGACCGCTTATTTTTATAGCAAGCTTATTTTTCGGCAACGCCGTTTTTTGTATGGATACTACGTCTTCCATGCTTACGTTACCTGAAGATACTCACCATCTGTGCTAATACCATTATTTGATGTTCATACCCTCAATGCATTTTCTCAAACATGTTCATCAAACTACGGACAAGCATGTAATACGTATAAAAACGAGCAAAATTTCGTAAATGGTCATCTGTTGCAATATCCTGAACAATGTGGATTGATGTCCGTAAACACTTATGTTGCGTCTTTAACGCATTTTTCGCAAAAAAACGATGTGCTCATGGTTGCTCATTTAATATCAGCAGAAAATACTGATCAAAAAGCAGAACGAGAAAAAATCTGTACATTTTTTTCACAACACCCAGCATATGATACGATAGAAAATAAAGCTTACTATACCATGTTGGCATGCCAAGGACAGATGCATCAAAACAGTAAAGTAGACATGCAAAAACGTATTGTTATTGGTATGCACCACAGTACTAGAGATCGCCAATGTTTTAAAGTTTTAATTAAAAATAAACTGTTTCTTAATACCCTGTTTTCTGGGATTGCTACCGACCCTATACCATATCTTTATTGGGCTACTTCACATAAAGATGCGGAAATCATACAATTGCTTGCAAAAGTTGGTGCTGATATGAATATAACAGGTGACAGAAGAGGAAAAACCTTGCTTCACTTTGTCGTAACTGATCCTAAAGACCCAGATCTCGTTGCATTACTAATCAAATGTGGCGCTGATGTTAATAAGAAAGACAAGTTGAATCATACTCCATTCGATTACGCTGCATCAGATGAAATCAAAAATTTGTTGATTGACAATGGCGCAGAAATTGCATGGTATAATAAAATAAAAATGTTTTTTTCATAAAAAATAACTTTGTATCATTAAACAAATAATCCAGCAACAACACCATCTGCAATGCGTTGCGCAAGAAAATGTTGATATTGTTCAGAATTAAGTAAAAGAACTTCTTCCGGATGTGATAAAAACCCAATTTCAATGAGTACCGCCGGCATCTGTGTTCCTAATAACACTTGAGACACCGCATTTTTTACCTGACGATTATGTGGCTGTTTAAAACAATCATCTTGTTTATAGTTATCACCACACAGGTGGTTTTGTATAGATAATGCAATCTTATGCGACACAGAAATTTTATTTTGTATATAATGCATCACTTGTTGCCTTTCTTCTGGCAATAATATTGAAAAACATTCCTTGAACAACGGTTGGTGTAAACAAAACGTTTCTATGCCTTGAGCGTGAGCATCACGCGCATAATTAGCATGAATAGAAACAAAAAGATCCGCACGCTTTTGATGTGCTAAGAACGTACGTTCATCTAAAAAAAGATATCGGTCATCATCACGCGTTAAACATACGTCATATCCTTGGATTTGTAAAAGGTGTGCAAGTTTCTTGCTGACACCCAAACATACCATTTTTTCTGTTATGTCATTAACGCCAACCGCACCACTGTCATACCCACCATGTCCAGGATCAATGATAATAGATGGTTTTTGTGTACGTGACAATGTGCGTAATATCGGTTGATTATTTTTTTCATGCAATATCCGCAATAATTCTTTATTGTATACATGAAAAACAATTCCTTTTTGCATGCCAATAGAATCAAACAACTCATAACTAATAGCCACTTTTTGTGGATCACCTGTAAAGGTAATTTGTATGCCTTGCTGCGGAGTAATTACTTTTTTCATTGATATTTTATAGGTATCGCTCTTATGCGTATTAACTCGCTGGATCATTTCATTACATTCATTACTTTTAACAGAACAAGGGAAAAAAAAAGAATAGTCAGAAATAACAGTTACCTGCGGCTCGTGAGAAAAGTAACATGATATGTTACCGCATTCAAGATACATATCATTGTTATGTGTGTGATGATACACTTTTTTCAACTCAGTATGACTATGACACAAAGAATTAAATGCGCACAAAACACTCATGATGAAAAATAATGGAATCAAAAACCATTCTATTGTTTTGTTCATCTCATCCTCCTTTTTTATTCCTCTTTCACTTATCAAGCGTAGCGATTATAATATCAAATTGTCAATATGTTTGTTTTTTAAATTAAACGCGCTACAATTCAAAATAAAACAGAAGGTTATTTATTCATAAGATACTCAACTGAATAATGAGTCAAAAAATTTAAAAGTTGGTAATCTGAATATTTTATTGATATAATTTTCATCAGAAATTAATCACTAAACCATTATATTTAAGGAAAAAAGATATGAACCATAAAGTATTATTTTTGATCACTATTTTGTGTCAAATGACAACAACTACTTTTTCTATGGATCAAGAAAAAGAAGAGCTTCTTCCAAAACCTCTCATGGTAGAATATCCGAGAAAAAAGCCTGCTCATTATCTTTTATCTCGCAATAACAACAAATGGAAACTAAGTAATCCAGGTGCTGATTTTTGTGACACTTTCAATGACGATCAGAAAAATAATTTAACTGCAAAGTTTGAGCTTGATGAGAATAGAAAAAAAATAATTCTTACATTACATGACGAAAGCACATATCTTGGCGAAGAGAAAGTAAACTTAGACTTTTCTTTCCCCATACAAACAAAAAGTCTATACAAATTACGCAAAAAAGTAGAAAATGCCGAAAATAATGAAGAACTAAAGAAGAGCTCCATTTTTGCTTTTGAACATGGAAGAGCTGGATATTGTTGGTATTCTGCGATACCTGTTCAAGAACTTCTTGAAAAACTAAATACATTAGAAAAAAATGTGGATCTTCAACATCCGGAAAACAATCAGTGTCTTCCGATAATACATACACTGACACGACAAATCAATCAGTTAAATGACATCATACAACAGTTACGCAGCACGTATTACACAAACACCTGCGCCAATGCTGAATTCTTAAAAACATTAAACACACAAATAGCTACCTTAGAAAGCAAACATCAACTATTGCAAGCCAGCAATAACACAAAGGGAAGCATAGAGTCTCTTTTTCAGGCCAATCAAAGAAACAATAGTATTATAAAAGGATTATCTACATTAAGTTTTCTTCTTTTCATTGCTTTGCTCTATAAATCGGTAAATTTTTCTACCCTAGGGTTCAGTTACCAATAAACACTACCTTTTTATTCATTTTGTGCTAATATTAGAAAAAGTATTATATTTATACAAACAACATATTTTCTAATTGTACAAAGGATGTTTATGAAACCATTAGGCGTTCACATGGTATGGGTAGCAGTAAAAGATATTAATCAAGCCAAAAACTTCTTCGGTAAAACACTTGGTATGACAATGACTGCTGATTCTCCGGAACACAGCTGGGCAGAATTTACAACACCAGAAGGAGCACAATTGGGCGTTGCAGGGAATACTGAAGGAGACTGTCCAATTCAGCCTGGTGATAATGCAGTTATGTGCATCACAGTAGAAAATGCTGAAGCCGCAAAACAAGAATTAGAAGAAAAAGGTGTTCGCTGCTTTGATATCTGCGAAGTTCCGGGACATGTTAAAATGTTCTTGATTCAAGATGAAAGCGATAATTATTACCATATCGTAGAACGACTTGGTTAGTATTGCAAAAATAACCTTGATATGAAAAAAATAGCGGTAGATAATACTGCTATTTTTTTTGCCCATATGCATTTGTTTATTTCGTGGTAAATAAATACTACAATATAAGCTATAGTTTAATTTTCTTGCATTTTTATCACGAGGATACTAAATGAAATGTACAAAATTAGTTACAATAAGCGCTCTGATATTAACAGGATTATATAGTTGCATGTTTGGCATAAATCAAAAAAGTTTTGATGAAATTTTTCCGGCATTAGTTAAAGAAGTACTCACAGATCAAACAAGAATTAACGACGGCAAAAAAAAGCCTTTCAGCGCGATGTACTATTGGTTAAAGTGGAATGAAGGATATGGTCCAAAAGAATATGCTTTCTTAGAACTCTCTTTTCCTTTTTTTGAATTATCCCCAAACAAAATAGAAGCTATATTAAAAAGCGCAAATCTTGATCGTGTCACTGCTATGATCGAACAATGCAAGGATAACCCCGAAGATCGTCAACTGCGTGGTCGTGCAGCATATGGATCTTTATTAAATGCAACTAATTTGCCAGAAAACATTGATAAAAACACACTCGTTGATGATCCTGAAAAATTTAAACCTTTGCTTGAAGGTAAAAAAATTGATCAAGACAAACACAATATTCTCATAGCAGAAGGTTTGATCCTTCGGTATTGCTGCAAACACCATTGTCAATAATTACTGTTGCAACGCAACAACAAAATCAGCCTTGTACTACATACATCAACCGATGCGATCGCTCCCATGCTCGCAAAAAAGCCTCAATTGGATATTGTTTTAACACTTCATCATTACTTTCAGCTGCGGGATCATGACATATAACCATACCGGCCCCTTGATCCCAGCCAACAACAACCATCAAATGGCCATGCGGAAATGGTTTTAATGCGCCAGGTAATTCACCACGAACACTCACAATAACCGGCATTTTTTTTACTAAATGTTGATGAATATCACAAAAAGAACTGCCTCGCTGCACAAAACAATGGATTTTTTCTTTGCAAACATCAAAAACATGCGCCATATTACATTGCCAACTGCCATACACAGACAAACCTTCATCAAAAATTGCTGCTATAAAATCAAGCATATTAACGGAATTACCTGTTATATACTCGGCAACCATTGCGCACGATGTTGGTGAACAAATTCTTTTTTTATCAATATGGTCAACACAAAATTGCGCAATTACAGGAACACCTTCGATTTTTATTGAAGACAACTGTTGCAATTCTTCATCATACATTTCAGGCTTAAATAAACCAAAATGCGACGTTGCTGCTGCTAGGGCATGAACTAATCCTACATCTGCTCCATTATGTGGCACAACTTTAACACAAAACGCATCTGCTTCTTTTAATATATCAAGTTCCAAGCGCACGTGGACCCCAGAAGATAAACCATTACTTTTACTAAGATATGTTTTTTGTATGCCACAACCCCAATCTGTCATATGATGCCACGCTCCCCATTCTTTTGTTTGTGCATTACGTACTTGAACATAAAAAGAAAAAAATCCCTGTTGCGGGCGCATGACATTCCATGACATAATCAGCTGCGTAAAAGGTTTTATATCTTTTTTTGTAAAAAATAGTTCTTTTTTATGCACGTTTAAAAGTTGAACATTATGTTTATATTTTTGGCAATAAAAGTGTGTCCAATCAGCACGCTTGTCATTATGTGCACTATATACCGAAAAAGCACAACTTAAAAAAAAATATATATGAATTTGTTTAAACATACTATTTACCATTTTTGGTCAACACAAAATATCTATATAAAATATAACATTCTTTATGTTTAGTTCTCAATAATACTTTCAATACGGAGTTAATTGTTGCAATTCATAATGTTTTTATTTCAAACTAATATAAAAAGGTGTGAGTATGAATAAAATAAGTATACATAACATAGTTATAATCCTATTCTTTCATTCAACAATTCTTTTCTCATCAGCATCACCTTCTCATGAAAATGAAGTAAAATCATTAAAAACAGAAATTAAAGAATTAGAAAATCAAAGAGAAAAGCTTATCATAACCTTACAAAAGACTGAATCTTTTTCTTTATTAAATCTTCTTCCCTTTGGAATTGTTACGTTCCCATTTACCATGCCATGCATAACAAAACCCTCTTTTTCAAATTGTTTCTTTGCTATGTTTTATTCAGCAATCTTTGCTCCAGCCTTTTTTCCTGATTCCTCAGGATATAAAAAAACACTCGCCTCTTTAATAAAACTTGAAGCCATGGTTAAACAAAAAAAAGATGAACTCAAAAATTTAAAAAAAAATGGTAATATAGAAGCATGAAACATTTTAAACGCGCTTATATAATATCAACATTGCTATTATTTCATTTCTTTTTTAATCATTGCCAAGAAAAGGCAGTCATATGCGTCCCCATAGCAGATCTTGTTGGGCAACCAATGTCCAAAATATATCCAGATCAATCAGTAACAACTTCTTATAATATGCTCCCGGTATGCCATAAAACAAATGCACATTATGCATGTCCCCGAGTACATCAACTCTTGTACAATGACATTGTTGACATAATAGCAACACATAATGATGAAACTCAGATACAAATAAGTCAATTATTTTACACTACCCTCTCATCACCAGTACGACACGCAAAATACTGGACAGCAACAAAAAATGTACGCTTACTCAACGATTTAATACAACATGGTATGACTACTAATCACCTACCAGCACCGGTACAATATGATGATTCAACAAAGCATCAATCAAATAACCAACAAATCGTAACATTAACTCAGCCGCATTACGATGCAAACCTAAACATCACTTTTTCTGTAGGGACACGGTTTGTATGCAAACAAAAAACAACTAAGCAACGCACCACTATAAAAGTCTTTGCTGTCGACCACAACGCAAACAAAGAATTATGCATTTCCATTCCAACACACAAATGCTTTATTAACAATACAACAACTCCACAAAAACAAATTGAACAATATGTTTTTGTGCTCAAATCATGGGCACATCAAGAAAATTCTTTTATTCCCTATGTATGGGGAGGAACTAGTTTTATAACAACATATAATCAACCATTTTCATGCATCACAAAAAATATAAATGGAACTGACGCCTCATTTTTTGAGTTTGACAATGACACAACATCGCCAAAGGCTGGCTTTGATTGCTCTGGGCTTATTTCTCGCGCAACACAGATCTGTGGTATGCCCTATTTTTATAAAAACACAACAACAATAGGGCAACATTTGCAGCCCTTAGAGCCTCAAGACGTTCTTAGCAATGGGGATCTTATTTTAATCAAGGGACATGTCATGGTTGTTTCAGACATTGATAACAATATGCTTATTGAAGCACGTGCATATGGGCATGGGTATGGAAAAGTACATGAAATAGAACTGAGCAAAGTTTTTGATACAATGGAGACATATGATAATTTATGCAAAGCTTTTTTTGAGAAAAAAACTTTAAAAAGAAAAGATATTCAGGGAAAGATCAGAGATACTTTCAGCGATTGGAAACTTTTAAAAATGATGTCGATTTATAAATAATGACAAATCTATAATTAACAACAATTTGACTTGTATATAAAAGCGTCTATCCTCTACATAAGAAATACAAATTATTTCAATCAACAAATGTAAGGGTGCCTATGAATCGAATAATGACATATTTTTCCTTATTATATCTTTTTGGTATATCGTCTTTGAATGCAGCTGAACAAGAAAAACCAACTATTGTAGGTTATATTCGACCATACCACATCGGATATTGTTACGCAGAAGAGCATAAATCTTTTTTTTCAGCAGTTAGTAATTTGGAGAAATTACATTCTGATAGAAGAATACCTTTTGTCGCAGTGCGAGTTTTTTATTCTAATGGAGAGTATCCTATTGAATATGATTGGACTACTAGTGAACCCAAAAAAATAGAAAAGTATCGAAAAAAGAGATGGGAGGATTCATCTCAGCTAACATTCCCAGCATTTGTCCCCCTATCTCTGCTTTGCAACAAAAAAGAAGGCGATGTTTTACAAGTAGTGGTGCACGGATATCCTGCTCAATTAACATGCACTAGCTTAACTCCGAAGCTGCCACGTATTGCGAATATGACGCCTGGTAACGGCCTTGGATTCCGTTATGATGCAACATGTATAACGGAGCAAAACAATTTTAATACTCTGCTGAATCAAACAAACCAATACTTTCAACAAAAAAAATCATTTAAACAAAACGAAATATTTCAATACATAGGAAGCAAAAAAGACATACAAGATTTAATTGATAATCAAATCCTGGAACCAACAGATGAAAAAAACACATTCAAACGCGGAAGAAATGGATTTACAAGTATTACAGAGTGCGTTATTCCTCTTGTGATGAACTGTAATGATCAAAATTGTATACAATCTATACTGTTATTAATGAAAATTGTTCGTTTTTTCGAAACTTCATATTAAAAATGTTCCTTTCAGAGTCCCACAGCTCGTGGGACTCTATCATTATTTTTCAGCCTCTTTACATAAAGATACAAATAATGTTATCTTGTTAATGATAGTATTGTTCTTCATTACACCAAAGGAATGTTATGGTACGTTGCCACTTCGGCCAGCCATTTATGCAAAACGCATGTACATTTACTTACGTTTTACCGCTTATAACAACGACTATTATCACGTCTCATTCAGCTTCATTCCTTTCTTGGCGTTCTTGGCGCTAATCTCATTTACCCATTTATACAATCATTTTTTTTATTCGATTAATTAAAAAAAACATCGCTCATATGAGGCGATTGTACCGTTTTTATTTATCAAGGAATATCTCATGAAAAAATATTCTCTCTTATCTCTTATTATTTTAGTTGCTTTAATTTCTTCTATAGCCTTCTATTATGCAAACAAAAAGAATAATTCTCACAGCGCCTCTGCATATCGTATTGCTATCTTTGAACCAGCATCACATCCATCAATGGATGAAATAACACAAGGCTTTATTGAAACAGTACGCAATAACAGTAACAAAAACTATCGTTTTACCCGTTATAACGCTAATGGAAATCCAACATTAATGAGATCTCAGGCAGAAGAAATTATCCATCAAAACTATGATCTTGTAATGACTATTGGCACAAATACCACAAAAATAATGCATGAATTAACAACAAAAAAAAGAGTTTCCATGCCTATTGTTTTTGCAGCTATCAGTGACCCGGTCAAAAATGGCATTGTAGCTTCACTTTCATCATCAGGCAATAATGTCACGGGGATACAAGATGTTCCCAATTATACAAAACAGATAGAAGCGCTACTCAGCATAAAACCAACTATAAAAAATGCCCTTTTGGTCTATGACCCTGCCACCAAAGGCGGTGATCATGAAACAGAGGCTCAAACAATTACGACCATTTTTGCTCAAAAAAATATACATACCAATTATGCAAAAATATTTCATACCAATGAAATACAAACAAAAGTACAACCTCTATTATCTGATAACGATATTGTGATGATTTTTACTGATCATACCGTTGTATCTGGGGTTGATAGCCTTATTACATTATGCAACCGTTATCATGTCACCCTTTTCACATCAGAACTCAATTCTGCAGATAAAGGTGCTGCCCTTTCATATGGGGTAACGGAATATGACTATGGTGTAGAAACTGCAAAACAGGCAATTCTTATTCTAGAAAAACAACGCAAACCACAAAACATTCCAATCGGGATAGTTAAAAACAGCAAGCTTAAAATCAACACAACGACAATGGAAAAACAAGGTCTCATTTTATCTGATGAACAAAAAAAGAAAATTGTGGCTGATGGTGGAATAATTATATAAAAAGGACCTTTCATGTTTGAAACATTATTTATTGTAGCAGAACAGGCGTGCATACATTTTCCACTTATTTTAGGAGCATATATCAGTATTTCATTAATGAAAGTTCCTGATCTAAGTTTAGAAAGCGCCTATGTCTTTGGTGCAATGTTTACCAGTATATTTTTATCTTACATAGAACATACTGCACTACCATTTCTCATACCTCTCATTATATGTTTTAGTTTAATCGGAGGTATGATTGTTGGAGCAGTTTCAGCGTCTTTGACGCAAATAGCTCATATTCCACATTTACTATCGAGCATCATAACAATCGGTATATTTCATGGCCTCATTCAACTTATCGCAGGACCATATCTTTCTCTTTCTCAATACACAAATCCACTCAGCACAAATATTATACCTCTTCATCCAGAACTACCAACATTATTCATTATTTTTTTTATATGCATGGTGATAATACGGTATTTTTTTTCGACAGAACTAGGTTATTGCTTAGCAGTGCTAGGCAATAACCCATCATTTTTTAAACACTATGGAATATCAACTCGTTATATTTTTATCACAGGAATCATACTCGCAAATTCATTAGCTGGTCTGAGTGGATATCTTGTAGCACAATCAAACGGATTTGCAGATATTAATATGGGCTTTGGCAAGGTACTTTTATGCATTACAGCACTTATTATGGGAAAAATTGCGCAGCAACGCACCCTTTCTATCATCCCTGCTATATCTGGCATTTTTTGTTACTTTTTATTACAACAATTACTGCTAAAAACAGGATTTGATTTACGTTATTTTACGATGATGCAAGCCATTATTATTTTAATAATCATGCTTACACAATATTCAACAAAAAATAATCTCCAACATGATCAATTAGGAGTCTAATCATGAAAAAATGTATCATATCCAACCTAACATTTAGCTTTAACAATCAGAAACAACCCTTTTTTTACAACGCCCATGCTACTTTTGAGTCCGGTACATTATATTTTATTCAAGGTAAAAATGGTGTCGGTAAGTCTACTTTTTTTTCTATTTTACAAGGAACAACACCAGATAATTCATTATTAACGGGCACTATACATTACAATGGACATGATTATTCCATAAAAAATAATGTATTTCCTTATCACATAAGCATTGGAATAAAAACAGTTGTGCAAGATAGCAACAAAATGATTGCAGGCGCAATGACGGTCGAAGAAAACCTAAAGCTTGCCTTATTATCATCTTACCCATTACCTATACCTCTTTCTCATTCAAATGCAATTCATCCTCTTATAAAACAATTTAATATTGATCCGTTAACAACGGCACATCATTTATCAGGCGGACAAAGACAGATTCTTGCAATAATTATGGCTTTACAAAAAAGAACTTCTATTTTATTACTTGACGAACCAACAGCCGCGCTTGATGAAAAAAATAGTAATCTTGTAATGAATTTTCTTAATACTCTTGCTCAACAACAACGATTAATCATCATTATTATCACGCATGACCAAGATATCATAAAACAATATGGTACAAATAAAAACCTGACTATAGAATCAGGCCTTGATGGTACACGAACAATTAAACAAGAATAAAAGTTCGTGTCATCATCTAATTTTAACGATTGAATCGTCATTTCTGAGTCCCACAGCTTGTGGGACTCTATTTTTTATAGGCAATAAAAAAAGTTCGTGTTTTGACATATTCAGTAATCATAAATATAGTTTACTCTGTATGTAAGTGCTTCTTTCGTCGATTAAAAATGCTTTAAGAAAGCAATAATGAACCAGAATCACACATTTCATGTTTTTATATTATTTTTTTCCACTTTACTCATTGGCTCTACCGAGAAAGAATATTATTCTCATCCTAACTTCTGAAGGACTTCCAATAACACCTATGCCTGGTAATCGCAAAGGATATGTGGATAGATTTGGCAATATTTGGGTTCAAGGACGAAGTGTCACTAAAGGTCAATCTTTTGAATGGGATGTACAATTGTCAAAACAAGGAATCCAACAGGTAGGATGGATGACAAAAGACAATAGTCATTTAAATGTTAGTTTAGACGGAAGGGTAACGCACAAATGAAATTTCAATCATACATTATAATCCATTGCATTGCTCCTAATAATATAAATATACAAGAATTAATCATTACTCTTAAACAATGTATCCAACAACAATTTCCTCTTCTAGATATTGTTTTAACAACAAATATTCCTTATTGGAAAGAACCGACATTTAACAGTATTATTTATAGTATTTTAAACAACGAAAATATTAAAGTATCAAATTTGATTAAAATATTTTCACTTTCATGGGAATATTCAGAAGGATATGTATATAATACAGAAATTCAACAACAGGTTAATAACGAAGATGCTGTATGGAGCCAACTGTGTCACCCAGAAGAATTTTTTTTGAATTCTATAGTTGATTGGGTACATATATATACATTAGAAAAGACTAAAGAACCTATAAAACCATAAATGAAATCACAATCCTGTTTCTATTTTCTATTGAGAACGTTTTTCTGTGAAATCTAACACTTGCGCATTAGTTACTTTAATAAGATCTTGCGTATTAATACGCAGCGTTGTTTTTGCAACACCACATCCACCATAACAATTTTTATTCTGCAAGACGTTGCTATCAACAACAGTGGTCAATCCAGAATTAATTAAACTTACTTCACCAATCTTTGCACCAGTAATATCTAAAATAGTCTGAGGATCAGCCATACTAACATCTTTACTGTCAAGAGCCTGCTTCAATTTCTTAAATGAAATACGCGTATCACCACAGATAATGGCTGCTATATATCCATTTTTTGTTTTCAAAATAAGCGTAGGAGTTGTCTCATTCAACCCTATACCATAATACTGCGCACCACTAGCCGCCGTTTCAACAGTAAAATTATCCTCAAGAATCGAATAATCAGCATTTTCACTTTTTAATAAGGCATTGAGCCTTTCTAATTTTACACTTTCTTCCACAATCAAAACCTCCCTAAATATAAAACTATCAACATAACTTACACTGTGTACAATTTTTATTGCTTATCTTTAAAATCTGGATTAAACCATGCCATTGCAATAACTGATTCAAGCTCTCCAGTGGCCCCTCTAATCAAATTTTTAAATTCACCTTCTTTTTGAAATCCAAGTCGCTCATAAAGTCGCCTTGCTGGGTTTGTTGCTCGTACTTTAAGATTAACGCGTAAAATATCTGGCCGATTGTTTTTTATTTCATCTAAAAGAGTAGTATACATCTTAGTACCAACTCCCATACCTTGATATTCCGGATCTACCAAAATGCTACCTTCATCAAGAACATGAGAAAGAATTTTAATATTTTGCTTATATTTCAGCACAGAACCAATTAATGCGCCATCACGTTCTGCTACAAAAATAATCCCGTCATCAAGAGCAGAATTAAGCGTACTATCAATATATTCATCAGTGATTTCATCCGCTGATCTGACTAAAGTACCCGAAATAATAGCAACTTTAATATAAAGCGCTTTGAGGTTATCTCGATCAGACGCTCTACCTTTTCGAACACTATACTCAATTTTTTGTTTTTCTTTTTTAATGTCATTCAAACCATCCGAACAGATCACATGCAACACTGCCTGTAAAAGAACTATTGTTACCACATTTCTTATTTTCATGCTATATCCTTTAAACGTTTTTTGTTTGTATTACAATCATGCTGCTCATCTTGTACTCCCGATTTTTTTAAAGCCTTCGCATAAATGGATAAACCTCGAACAACAATACTTTTTTCTTCTTCACTCATCAAATCCAATGCTCGTTTGACTTGCAACGTAGCTTCAATATGAATTTTACCCACAAGGACTAAACCTTTTTTTGTAAGGGATATCAGTTTATTACGCCGATCGTTTTCATCTATTTTGATACAACAAATGCCATCCTCTAATAATTGAGCAACAAGGCGACTTACCGTTGATTTCTCAAGATTTAATGCTTCAGACAACTGGCCTGCATTCATTGCACCATGAGTATCAAGCTCAACCATTGCATGACATTGAGATGTCGACCCAATCGATGCAAAACAGTTTTCAAGCAAACCAAGCTGTCTTACAATTCCCCTTGAAGATGATCGAATCTGCGAAATTAATTTATCTGTTTTTTTCATTCCACATCACCAAATATAAAAAAACCACTATATTAGTTGTATTATACAACCAATATAGTGGTTTTGCAAACGCCATTTATTGTTTATTACCTTCAAAACTAATACAATACTAACCTTGACTTTTTCACACTCATGCGCTCACAATAAATACAAATGGAGTTTTATGAAAAGGATGAATATGAAAAATAATACTATTTCTTTCACACTCATTATAAATATTTTTGTTGCAATGCATGCAACGCAGGCTTCACAAGAATTCACCGGTTCAATTTTTGTAAAAAATAATACAAAACAAGCCTTCACTCTTGTCACCAATCTAGGAGGTAAAAAAATTACCACGCAAGTACAACCTGGTGGTCAAGTTCCCATTTGCCCAGTTGATTGCAAAAAAGACTTTTTCATTGATGGTGATCTGGAGTTTCCATCAACAACTATGCCTCTCCGCCAAGAAGTAGCTAACTTATATGGTGAACTAAGAAAAAATAATAAAAAAGTCGGCATCATTGTTATTGGTGATAAAAGAGAAGATGGAGGATGGCCAATAGTAGAACAAAAAATAATGCAATAACATAAAAGTTCTCTGCGTAAACAATGCAGATGGCCATGCCATACGAAGCCTTGGCGAAGTATGGCGCGCCCGACAGGAATTGAACCTGTGGCCTACAGATTAGGAATCTATCGCTCTATCCGACTGAGCTACGGGCGCAAATAATTTCAATAAACACTCTTGCAAATTTTTTACTTTAAACATAGTTTAACGTCAGTTTACAGTACGCGCAAATACTCTTTTTTAAATTACAGCCGACTTGTACTTGATTTGAAATTGTTAAAAATTATCCTATATTCTTGACTAGTATATTATAATATACTATCATATAAAATTGACAGCTATATTATTGCAGAAAGATAACATGATAAAATGGATCATTGAATTTTGGTGTGAAAAAAAAAAGGGCCCTGTGGAACGTTGGCTAGATCAGTTGGATGAAGATAAACTTAAATCAATATCCAAAGAATTAGAACTGCTTGAGCTGTGCGGAAACCAATTAAAGTTACCGCACAGTAAAGCTCTGGGAAAGGGACTCTTTGAACTAAGAGAACGGAGGTTTGGATGCAGAGTTTATTACTGCTTTGAAGGAGAATATATAATTATTTTACTTGCGGCTGGAGATAAAAAAAGCCAAGAAAACGATATCAAAATAGCTCGTAAAAGATTATCAGAACTTTAGGGAGAAAATCATATGAAAAGAAGAAGTTTCCAAGAATATTTAGAAAAACGTCTCAACAAAGATGAAATTGCAGAAATCAAAAAGCAAGCACTTCGAGAAAAAAATGCTCTCCAAGCTCTACAAAATGGGGTTGCTTCTGCGTTAGAAAATTACATGCAGAAAAATGATATCGGTTTTAATGAGCTTGTCAGACAATTAGATTCAACTCCTGCCTACGTGGCAAAAATTCGACGCAAGGAAGCAAATTTAACCCTTGCAAGCTTAGCACATCTTTTTGCATTAATTGGTCAAGAACCACAGTTAATTTTTAAAAAGAAATAAAAAAACTCAAAAGATTGAAGATATGGCCGTGCCATACGTCCTTCGACAAGCTCAGGATGAGCGATGAGCGTAGTATGGCCACGCCAACCGTAGCTTTATGCGAAGGCTGGCGCGCCCGGCAGGATTCGAACCTGCGACCTACTGATTCGAAGTCAGGCGCTCTATCCGACTGAGCTACGGGCGCATTTACTCCTATATTTGTAGCAGAAAAAAGGCCTTTTGACCAGAAAAATCCACCTTTTGCACCACATATATGAGCATGTTATACTGAAAATGACTAAAATCTGTGTATTTATGTCAAAATAGGAGGTTTTATGTTCCGTAAATTACTGGCAACCATTCGAGACATTGGTCTCTTTTGTTTATTGCTTTTTCTTATTCAGATTGCCGTACAAGACACACAATCATATATTATGGAACATAAAAAATCCATGATTCATGAACTTGATCGTACTTTTATTGATCAATTATATACAGCACAACGACAACTGCATATTCTACAAGAACATCCCATGGTTTCAGACATACATGTCACAACGCTTGCAGACCTAAAAACACGCCTTGCAACCATTGAAGAACAATACAAAAAAAATTCTCCTGGATTAGCCCTTTTAGGCCCCATAGGCACCGCAGCAATTGTGACCAAAGAAGAACAGCTCGCAAAAAAACTACTACTTACTGTTCATGATATTGGCAACGTCCTACATCATATGTCACATGCATCAGAAATATTCTCACCAGCATCTTCAATCAGCGATGGCTTGGCATACAATAAAAATGCAATCAAAACATTGCGTGCATAAAACTATACAATTTTATAATGCTGGTGGCGTTGGAATTCCTAATATTTTTGCGGCAACTAATGCTACAACATAAGCACTATAACAAGTATTACCGCTCGGACTTAAAGGCAATACTCCAATATCTGCAATCATAAGATTTTCAATGCCATGAACATGCAAATTTCCATCAACTACACTATTTTGTTTTGATGTACCCATACGTGTCGTTCCAATAGTATGATATGCAATAACTAAAGATGCTGGATTAATCGCCGCATTAAACAACTCTTCATCACCAGCAGCATATTGTTCAGCAGTTGGAAACAACACCGTTTGTCCCATTGCTGTTGCAATTGCCTTTGCGATTTTAAAAAATGAAACAACTAAATACTGATCACTACCAACATCTGAAACAGTTCCATCGCTATACATATTCATATCAATCTTTGCGGGTATGAGCGGATCTTTTGAAACAATTGTTACTGAACCAGCACTTGATGGATGTAAAATAAGACCAGCGAGAATTCCTGTTGTATCTGAAGCATTAACTCCGATTAACTGCATGCGACGCTTACTGTCTGCTGGCATGTAAGGTTGCTCATCAATAAAGCTTGCTATTTGACCACCGGGAATCGATGTTGAATAGGTAATAAACGCACTTGCTCCATATTGATTTTCTAAGTTTGCACCAACATTAGGATTATCTTCTACAACATCAATGCCCACATTATTAAGCATTTGCGCATTCCCAATTCCTGAAAGCATAAGAAGTTTGGGTGAATTAATTGCGCCTGCACATAAAATAACTTTTTTACGTGCATATACTTTTTTGATTTGTTCGCTTCTTTTATCTGAAACATTACGTAAATATTGAACACCAATAGCTTTTTTACCTTCAAAAAGAATACGTGAAACAACAGCATTACCCATCACTCGGACTTTTCTCCCATGAAGACCTCTTCCCTTATTATCCATAATGGTACCAATACGCATAAAATCATATGCTGAAAAACTTCTACGGCTTGTCGGTACTAAACCCTTTGTGTTAAATAATTGAATAGGACCGGTACTCACATTCAGTAGCAATGCATCATTATAATCCGACACAAAAGGAGCTCCTGCAACTGATGCAATTGCCATTGCAAAAGAATCATCATTAACAGGAGGATTTTGAGTAAGATTAATTGGTCCGTGTAATCCACGTTGCGTTGGATTAACCGGCGTATCATCTGGGGTATATGTTTCCAATGCTTTCATCAATGGTAATATATTATTATAAGACCACTGATTGTTGGCAGCAGCTAATGCCCAACGTTTTGCATCTGCAGGTGTAGGTCGTACTGCTTGCATGTCATTATGCGCCGCACCTCCACCCCATTCTCTTCCTTCTGAATAAGTGATTACGGTGTCTGCTGGAGTAACAATGGGATATGTTGCAGCATAATGTGGATTAAAAGCAAGCGTTAAATCAAAACCAAAAGGATCTGCAGATAATGTTTCAGGTGTTAACATATTATTTTCACCAGCCTCAAGAACTAACACACTATTTTTGTTACCATCCGATAACTTACGTGCAAGAATAGCTCCTGCAGCACCAAATCCCACGATGATATAATCAAATTCCTTTTGATGTCCTTTATACACTGTTCGTTTTGCATTAACAGAGACAAAAGAAAATATTATCACTATCACTAATAATCGAGCTATTAATTGTATCTTCACTACTCATCCTTTTTTAATAAAATATCTGCCGCTACTAATCCTATAATATAAACAGGTAAACATGTATTCCCACTAGTCGTAGGATGCATAACACTCAAATCTGCTATCATTAAATTCTTGATCCCATGCACGAGCAGATTACCATCAACTACACCATCTTCAATAGATTTGCTGATTCGTGCAGTTGATGTGATGTGATGTTCAACTGATAAATTATTAGGACTTGATGCAGCCTTAAATAAAGCTTCATCACTAGTGTAGTCAGCAGGAGATGGAGATAGTACAACACCCCCATTAATTTCAGCAACAGCTTTGATGATTTTTAAATATGAAACAAGTAGATAAGCATCACTGCCAACGTCTAAAAAAGTACCGTCAGAAAAGAGATTTAAATTAACTTTTGGCTGTATTAATGGATCTTTTGATACAAGCTCTATTGAGCCAACACTTTGTGGATGAAGTAAAAAACCAAACGCAGATGCCATTCCTGACGCTTCAAGAATAACTGCTTGCAATCGTCTTTGTTGATCGGCGGGCATGTAGGGAAATCCATTCATAAAGCAATCTATTTGTTGACCGGGAGTTGCACTTGCATCGGTAATAATTGCAGTTGTACCATAATGATTTTTCAAATGCGCTCCAACGTTTGAATTATCAAGTACGACATCAATACCAAGCTTGCGTAACTTTTTTTTGGGACCAATACCAGACAGCATCAATATTTTAGGAGAGTTAACTGACCCCGCACACAAAATAACTTTCTTTTTAGCATACACCTTTCTTACTTGTTCGCTTTTTTTATCTGATTTATTACGTATATATTCAACTCCAATCACTGAATTTTTTGATTTTTCATCAAAAAGTAAACGCGTAACGTCAGCATTACCCATCACACGAACTTTTCTTCCGTGAAGACCTCGTCCTTTAAAATCAATTATTTCACCAATGGTCATAAATTCATATGCAGAAAAACTTCTGCGACTCTCATTGGGTGTAACAAATTGTTGCACTGTTGAAGTGGAACAGTTTGGCAATAATGCATCATTATAATCAGAGACAAGTACAGATCCAGTATAGTTTGCCAACGCAATAGCAAGTGGATCATTTTCAACAGAAGGATTTTGTGTTATAAAAATTGGACCATTGTGTCCGCGTTGTGTCGGATTAGGTGTAATACCAGTATACGTTTCAATTGCTTTCATAAATGGTAATACATTATTGTACGCCCAACGCACATTCTGAGCATTAATGGCCATTTGATTCCAATCGCTTGGCACTCCACGCGCTGCTATAAATGCATTAATCGCAGCTGAACCTCCCCATCCCTGTCCTTCTATGTATGCAGCAGCTGTCAATGGAGCAATGGGAATGGGATAGGTAACAGTATATGATGGATTAAAAACGGTGTTACTTGCAACAAGAACAGAAAGATTTGGGTTCAATACAGCAGGATCTTCCATACTATTAAAACCACTCTCAAGAACTAACACACTATTTTTGTTACCATCAGATAATTTACGTGCAAGAATTGCTCCTGCAGAACCAAATCCTACAATAATATAATCAAAAGATTTTTCATGACCTTTATATGCGCGATGCGCATTAGTAGTAATAGAATTTAATGTAAACAACCATAACAACATGTACACAAAAATTTTCTTCATAACTACTTTTTTTAAAAAAAATGAATATACTATTTGTGACCATTGTAATATTGCAATGACAATTATTGTCAACATTATCGACAAGCATCAACACAAACAATACATAAAAACAAAAACATGAATATCAAAATATATTTCATTGCTCTCATCGTGATTGTTTTCACACATCATGCATATTGCTCACAAACAGAACAACCAATTATTTATGCTATTCCTGGATTATTAGGAAATGATTCTAATTGTGGCTATTCTGAAAATATATTAGCTTTATTTCCTGATCATACAATTGTTCGTAATGGTACTTTATCTATAGCCGAAAAACCTGATTTTGGTCAAAAACGTTGCGTCAATCATTTAAAATCAAAAATACAAGAGCATCACAGCACGATTCACGATAAAGATAAAATTATAGTTGCTACTTCACAAGGCACCGCAACTATCACTAATCTATTAGCAGAACAAAATAATCCGACATCTCAACAACTGTTAAATAAGGTAAAATTAGTTATTTTCGAAGGATACGCAGCATCATTTAATCTGTGTATATCACATGTAGTAGAAACTCAATTACCATGTACTCGTTTTTTACCGTTTAAATATTATTGGCTTCCTTATCTTGCAAAATTTCTTCCCTACTTTGGAGGAACATGGTTTCCGTTATGGCATTACAACCCGGCAGCACAACAACCAATTGAAGTTCTACAAAAGATATCAACTGATATACCAATCATTTTTGTTCATGGTCAGCAAGATAGGTTAACACCTTTTGATGGTGCTCTGGCAGCAATTCATCAACTCATTACGACAAAACACCAAATATATTTGATATCAACAGAAATAAAACAGCTTGACAAGAACGATTTAGATGATGGTCATATTAATATTAAACTGAACAATGAATGTGACAAACGCCTTAAAGAAATTATACCTTTCTTCTTATCAAACAACACAAAAAGCCAAACAAGACAATACGATAAATATCAACAGAAATCAACTGGAATGGAATATCGTGCAGAAGCAGCCGCAAAAAAAATACTGTTTCAAGAAAAAATGATCAAAAAATTTGATCTATTTTTACGCGCATCACCATTCATTTTATTTTTATTCTTTATCTTTCGAATAACCAAACAACATATTAACGCACATACTTTCTCCATTTAAATACTGATCAAAATTCAAAAACTTGCAAATAATGGCTTTCCTTAAGTAGGTTACAGCGTAAGCACTCATGATACATGATAGAAAAAAGGAAATAGTCATGAAAATATCTTATGCTTTACTGCTGTTCATTTTTTGTTCTCTTTCATCTACTGTCGTCGCGGATTATCAATACATAAAATTTCTTAAAGACGTGACTCTTTCCGATATTATGACTGTCGGTGGCAAGAATGCATCTCTTGGACAAATGATTAATGAATTAAGCATGCACGGCATTCGGGTTCCTCTTGGCTTTGCAGTAACTATTAATGGTTATAACCATTATATGAAAAGTAACAATCTTACTGAAAATATAAATAATTTAATCAATCAAATCAGCGATATTACTAATCTTAAACAGTTAAAAGCTATCAGTTCCACTATCAGAAATCTCATTGAAACTGGTGATATACCAATTGATCTTGAACAAGAAATATGCGCGGCATATAAAGAATTATCACAATACTATAACGAAGATAATTGTGATGTTGCTGTGCGCTCTTCCGCAACGGCTGAAGATTTGCCAAACGCATCATTTGCAGGACAACAAGACACATTTTTGCATGTTCAAGGCAAAGAACAACTTGTTACGTACTATAAAAAATGCATTGCTTCATTGTTCACTGAACGCGCAATCGCGTATCGTAAAGAACAAGGTTTTGACTCTGCTGATGTTGCACTTTCTGTTGGTGTGCAAAAAATGATTCGTTCTGATCTTGCATGCGCTGGTGTTGCATTTTCAATCGACACCGAGAGCGGATTTTCTGATGTTGTTGTTATCAATGGATCTTATGGTCTTGGCGAAAGCATTGTACAAGGATCGGTAACACCAGATGAATTTATTGTACACAAACCAACATTAGCGCAAGGATACGCGCCAATCATAAAAAAAAATCTTGGCTTAAAAATAAACAAAATCATCTATGGCAATGATGCATCACAACTAACTGAAACGGTGCCCGTTTTGCAAAATGACCAGAGTCATTTTTGTTTGACTGACACAGAAGTTCTAGAACTTGCTCGTATGGTAATGCTTATTGAACAACACTATTCCGGTCTTTACAGAAAACGATTTGGCAACGTAACACCAATGGATATCGAATGGGCAAAAGATGGCATTGACGGTAAAATATACATTGTACAAGCGCGCCCTGAGACAGTTCATGCTGGTAAGCAACAATCTACTCTTAAACTCTATAGTCTTGGAGCTGATCGATCAACACTTTCACCTCATGTTTTGCTCAAAGGTATTAGCGTCGGACAGCAAATTGCATCCGGCATAGCTCGCGTTGTTGAACATATTGAAGATATTGGCACCGTTAATGCACATGATATTATTATTACTGATATGACAGACCCGGATTGGGTACCGGCAATGAAACAAGCTGCTGGTATTATTACTAATCGCGGTGGTCGCACATGTCACGCAGCAATTGTTAGCAGAGAACTTGGTATTCCCGCAATTGTTGGTACACAATATGCAACAAACACTATTGTTACAGGACAAAACATTACTCTTGATTGCAGCAATGGAACAGTTGGAATTGTTTACAATGATGAAATACCATTTACGGTAACTGAGGTTGCCGTTAATGATCTTGCACAACCACCAGTCCCCATTATGGTAAATATTGCAGACCCTGACAGCGCTTTCAAAACTTCTTTTTTACCAACATCTGGCATAGGTTTAGTTCGATTGGAATTTGTCATCAGTAACACACTCAAAGTTCACCCAATGGCATTGTTACATCCGGAAAAAATCGACTGCACAATCATACAAAATAAAATAGCTGCAATCACCAGCGCGTATGATAACGGACCAGAATTTTTTGTTGATCAACTTGCATGCGGTGTTGCAATGATGGCAGCGGCATTTTATCCACGTCCTATCATTGTGCGTTTTTCTGATTTTAAAAGTAATGAATATCGCAACCTCATTGGTGGATCATATTTTGAACCTATTGAAGAAAATCCTATGATAGGTTTTCGCGGCGCGTCTCGCTATTATCACCCACATTACAGGCAAGCGTTTTCGCTTGAATGTGAAGCTATCAAAAAAGTACGTAACACAATGGGACTTACCAATGTAAAAGTTATGATTCCTTTTGTGCGCTCACTCAAAGAAGCTGAATCAGTTATCAATGAAATGGCAACAAATAGTCTTGTGCGTGGTGAAAATGGATTACAGGTTATTATGATGTGCGAATTGCCGTGCAATGTTATGCTTCTTGAAGAATTTAGTGAATATTTTGATGGATTTTCAATTGGATCAAATGACTTAACACAAACAACACTTGGCGTTGACAGAGATTCAGAGCTCGTGAGTTCTATTTTTGACGAACGTGACCCTGCAGTGACAAAAATGTTAACGCAAGCCATTACCAAAGCAAACAAAATTGGTACATACATTGGCATCTGCGGTCAAGCTCCATCAGATTTTCCTGACTTAGCTGAATTCTTGATTGACACTGGCATTCATTCACTTTCATTTACACCTGACACGGTGATTCCGTTTTTGATGCGATATTCAGCGTGATAATAATCAGTTCTCGCTGCGCTCTCTTCGATAGACTCCGACTTTGCCAAGGCTACTTCGGACACGTCAGGGTAAACTATCCTCGCTGCGCTCCCTTCGATAAAACTCAGGGTAAACTATCCTCGCTGCGCTCGTCCTGAGCTAGTCGAAGGATAGGGCGCTCTATCCTTCAACATGTTCAGGACGAGCGCGAGGAATATAATCTGAACATTTTAAAATGAATTGTGCTATAATGTTGTTCGTAATCAAAAGGAGTACATGTATGCCCATCAAACAACTGCTATGCTTAACACTATTAACAACTGCTTTTAGCTCACTTTCAATGGAACTTGTTAATTATTTTGATACCATCTCTGATCTATTACCAACCATTCTCATTCAAAAAGACCACCAATATCCATGGCAAAATTTTATTCGTGCATGGAAATTAAAAAGCGTATGTAAAAAATGGTGCGAAATCATTGGTAGAACTAAAAAACTCGCACAAACTCTTAACATCCCTCCAATGCACCGCGCTGCCATGATGAATAACCCAGATAAAATTATTAGACTCAAACTTGCTGGCCACTCACCCCTTGCACCTGATATACACGGGATAGCTCCCATGTACTATGCTTTTGAATGTCGCCAATCTGATGCTCTTACAATATTACGTATAGGATTAGCAGCTGCATCGTCTACAACATGCTGCCGTCAAGGCTATGAAAAAGTATTGGACATCCTTCAAACAACTTGTACTAATCAATACACTCAAGAAAACATTATCCAAGCAATTAAAGATAATGATTATACGCGGGTCGTAACAATATTATCCGATGACTTTAATCTCTGCACACCAGAAGTTTTTGATTACACCAAATCTCTTGATTTTCCACAACTCACCAAACTTTTCCTTTATGTTAGTCGAAGCATGATAGAATGCCTTCTCTCTGGAAAAATTCGAAAAAAAGAAAATATCAGCGAAGAATTTTTTGCAAATTTTATAAAATATAACGCAAATCCTAATGCATACAATGAAGCTGGCTCAACATTCCTCCATCGTATCGTTTTAAAAAAATCATTACAACCAACGCTTCAAAAATTCTTAAAGCTAACAAATATTGATATTAATTTACCTCATCTTTTAAAACGGTACACTGCAATACAATCCTGTGCCGCCATAGGTAATGCTCAAGCTCTTACTTTACTATTAGAAGCAAAAAAGTTAAAAAATGAGCCTCTTTCTGATGCAGACGATGACGCTCTTAATAATGCTGCGTATAATAACCATATTGATTGTCTAAATCTTTTGATAGAACATGGGGCCAATGTCAACAGATTGGACGCAGAAAATGGCTCATCCCCTCTCCATTATGCCATAGACAACAATCGTATCGATTCTCTTGTATCTCTTTTGAAAGCTCCCAAGTGTGTTATTAATATTCTTGACCATAATGGCAGCACCCCTCTTATGAAAGCAGTTATACATGGACACGCTGAGCTTATGAGTATTTTAATTGCTCACGGAGCTAATCCACATCTTGTAACACGACAATTCAAAGATACATTAATGCATATCGCTGCAAACATGGGCAGCACAGAATGCCTCAAAAGACTTCTTTTTTTTTCAAAACTTAGATATCAAATAAATCAACATGATGTCATCAGTGGATACACACCACTTATTAACGCAACAAGAAAACAACATCTGCCTTGCATGAACCTTCTTGCGCTTGCGCAAGCTGATATCAATGCCGTTGATGGGTGGGGACAAACTGCATTGCATTTTGCTGCAGCCAAAGGATTTGATAAAGGTACTTCATTATTAATTACTCATAACGCTAACATCAATTGCATATCAGGACCTAATTACATTTTCAAGACACGTGACGGTCATTATACTCCGCTTCACTTTGCAGCAGAATATGGACATAGTAACATTGTTAAAATTCTTATTGAGCATGGCGCTGACAAAAATCTCAAAACACAACTAGATAAAACTCCTCTTGATTTAGCAAAAGAAAATAATCACCAAGATGTTGTCAATTTATTGGCATAAAAAAGGGGCCCTCATGCACATCAAACAACTATTATGCTTAACATTAATAACAATTATTGTTAATTCCTATTGCATGGATAAAGAAAATCATTTTAAAAAACTACCAAAAGAGTTATTACCAACTATTCTGATTCAAAAAGACAACCAATATCCATGGCGAAATTTTATTAATGCGTGGAAATTAAAGAATGTATGCAAGGAATGGCAAGAAGCCATTGGTAGGGCTAAAAAACTCGCAAAAGCTCTTTCTATCCCTGCCATGCACTGCGCAGCAATGATGAACAGACCAAACGAAATTATTAAACTCAAACTTGGTGGTCATTCACCCCTCGCACCTGATATGCACAGATTAATGCCCATGAATTATGCTTTTGCATGTCGACAGCCTCATGCACTCATCATGCTACGTATTGGATTTGCGACAATGCCAATTGAAACAGGTTCAACACTTTCGCCCCTCGTATGTGACAGTTATACAGAAGTACGTGCACACAAAGACTATGCACAAATATTAAAAATAATTCAAGCTCGTCCCTCTGATAAATATACCGATCAAAACTTTATCGACGCAATTATAGCCAATCATTACAAACGTATGGTAAGAATGTTATCTGCAAACAGTAAAACTTGCTCTCAAGAGATTTATAATAAAGCTAAATCTCTTAACCGTAGAAGAATTACTCGTCTTCTTCTTTATGCTATTCAATGCAATATGGAAACTGCGCTCTTTTCCCACATTCACTTACAAAAAAACCTCGATAAACAATTTTTTGAAAATTTTATACAATGCAATGCAAATCCTAATGCATACGATGTGTTTGGTCGTACGTTTCTTCATTGTATTGCCTTAAAGCAATCATCACAACCAATAACACAAAAACTCCTGCAATTAAAAAATATTAATATTAATCTACCAAGTCTTTTAAAGGGAGAAAGCGCAATACAACATTGCGCATACACAGGTAATACAGAATTACTGACATTATTATTGGAAACAAAAAAATTAAAAAATGAACAACTTTCTGATGTTGATCATGCTGCTCTTAATTATGCTGTGTCAAATAATCAAATTGATTGTCTAAACATTTTAATACAATATGGAGCTGACATTAATAGAATCGATACACTCAATGGCTATGCTTCTCTTCATTATGCTGCACACTATGGAAATGGTACCGCTATTAACACTCTCATCCAAAATGGTGCTGACAAAAATCTCAAAACAAAATGGGGAAGAACTGCTCTTCATTTGGCGCGTGAAAATAATCATCAAGAAGCGATAAAATTATTATCGTAAATTAAAAATGATAATCATTGATTAATTTAACACCTCTTTTTTAATATGTGAAAAATCTATTAACCATATAATAAAAAGAGGTGTACATGAAAAAAAATATCTTTATTATTGCGTTAGCAATGGGAGCTATATTTATCACCTTCCATTCGCACGCAACAACTCAAAAAAAACCATGGACTTTTCTGGTTTACATGGCTGCAGCAAACAGCTTAAGTGATTATGCACAATACGACATACAAGAAATGATGAATGTTGGTTCAAATGCCAATGTTAATATTCTTGTCTATTTAACCATTCATCAAAATGGCCAACCAAAACAAACAAAAAAATTGTATGTTGAAAAAGGTAAACTCACGCAGATAGGTACTACTACCGTGCGAGATAGTGGAGATATCGCAACATTTGCAGACGCTGTACACTGGGCTTGTGTTGATTATCCATCAGATTACATCGCAATAGACATGTGGAATCATGGAGCAGGACCACTCAACAGAAGCAATCTACTCCGCGGTATTTGTTATGATGATGACACAGGACATTATTTAACTGATCGCGATTGCTTAAATGTCTTTTCTTGGGCACAAAACAACCTGCTGAATGGCAAAAAAATTGATCTTATTACGTGCGATGCATGCCTCATGGCTTCATTAGAAATGGCATACACATTTGCCTCATGTGCACATTATTTTGTAGCATCACAAGAGACAATTCCGGCCAATGGATATCAATATAATTATTTGTTGAGTTCGATAGCTACACAAAACATGGATCCTTTATCTTTTGCAAAAAAAATGGTTCAAGCATATTCTCAAGAATACACAGGAACCTCTGATTATACTTTGTCCGCAATGGACTTAAGTGCACTGCAACCACTTGTTGACAACGTTAACAGCGTAGCAACCATTTTATCTACACAATTAAAAGGAAAAAATGCATCTGCAGCAAAATCAACTGTACAAAAATGTACCGCGTCAAGCGCATGCTTATCATTTAATGATGGTATTTATCTTGATTTACACCAAATCTACAAAAATCTTTTGCAGTATGCATCAAAATTAAAATTAGATGCTGCAACTAATCAAAAATTCACGCAATTATTAAAAACAGGAATAGCGTTATTTCCAACTATTATCATAGCAAACACAACCAGTCAAAATTATCTGCAAGCCGGAGGAATGTCCATTTATTTTGATAAACATACAATAGATCCATCATACCCCAATCTCTATTGGACTGAACATAACCCAAACTGGCTTGCATTTTTAAAATCATATTTACAAGCGAGCTCCGGAGTATTCAGCTTATTTTAGACTATGAGCGTGATAAAAGATAAAAAAATCCCTGGGTTTAAAAAAATCCAGGGATTTTCATTCAATAATTTTTTGCAAGGTACACTAACTGCAAACCATGTACTTTTTTGTATGCTGTGCGATATAAGGATACATCTATATCTTTTATGTGCATAATCATTGGCTCTTGTTCAATATCATTTTTAACAAGAATACCGTGCCATGGAGTT
The DNA here is from genome assembly GCA_964433525.1 of uncultured Pseudomonadota bacterium. GTDB lineage: Bacteria > Babelota > Babeliae > Babelales > Vermiphilaceae > SOIL31. Next base: position 24,542 of record CAYSQT010000004.1, on the reverse strand, counting down.
ACACAAGAACGAGACAATTGTAATCCTATTTTTTTACTTACATCATTTTGGTAATGAACTGAACATGCAATAGCATCAACCGGTCGAAATTGCCTTAAAAAATTGCTGAACTGCAAACTTCTATGAGTCTCCTGAAAACCTATTTTTGCAACTTCTTCATCAGTTAAAAACAACAAAGCTAACTCAAATTTCATTCTTTCTGCAAGCACTGCTACATCACTTCTCAATTTCTCATCACTCTGCACCATGCCATCAAAATCTCTTTCAGAAGGCTCTTGTTTACAAATAATATCTCTTATTTCTTGCGATGTTTCATCAGGACAAAGATCTCGCATTGTTATAATAGTAATATCTGATAAATCTTGAGATGCTATTTTTAAACTGTCTTCATAAACAATTACACTGGCATCTGAAACATTTTCAATATCGCAAAAAGCCATTCCATCAGTAAAAATATACAATTGCGCACCAGGAGAATAACATTCTTTTATACGATCCAAAAATATCTGTAAATAACATAAAGAATAATATTCAGCTGCATCAATTTCCGATATCAAAACTTTATCTCTGGTGTTAGAAGATTTATAAGGAAAACCGACCATGGTAAGAATTAAAGGTTGATTTTTTTGAACAAAATAATCAATTTTTTTTAGTAGCTGATCAAATCCTTTTATAATTGCATCAGGCTGTCCATCATTAAAATTGACACTTTGCTTATCTATATCATGCATGAGCATATGCTCTTTAAATACAACAGCAATATTGTGTGATACTACGTAATGATAAAAGCATTGTCTAAATAATAACACACATAAAACCATACCTATCACAACCAAACATATTTTATTTTTTAAATTCACTATAATCTTTCTGCTTAATTAACAATATATTCCAACTGCATATGCTCTTGCGCGTTAATTTTTAGTTCGATGCTTTTTTTTGTCAAAGAAGAAAAAAACACTTTTTTCCTTGAATGACACTCTTTAAGCAAACCCATAATAGCATCTTCATTTTCATTTATGACCACTGCATTATGCCAAGGTGTACCATTACATCCATAAATAAGCGATATGGGTATTTTTTTTGATACATCAACGGTATTTTTATTGCAGTGAACAGAAAGACGTATACTTTCTTGGTAATGTGGATACAGTTCACTTACCAGAGTTGAAAACTGTTTTCCTTTATTTCCAAGCTCTTCAACCACCATTACCGTTTTTTGCTTTATTAACTCATTTTTTAACCTATTAATTTCTTGCATTTTCGCTTTTTCTTTCATTATTTGTTTGCTATCATCGTAATCCTTTTTTGCCTCATCTAAAAATCGACTATTCCAAAACATACAATCAAATTCTTCTTTAACAAAAGCCTCCATCTCCTTTTTATATCCCTTACTAAACTCAGCATCCGATGGTAAAGGAACGCTCGCTACTCTCGTCTGTACATCACAATATGATTCTATATCTTGATGTATTTTCCAAGATACAAATGAAATATGAGAAAAACATCCCACTAGTTTTTGCATAGCCGTATGATAACACAAAATTTCATCATAAGAAGGGTCATAATCATCAATATGATATGCAAGCCCATCTGAAATAATGGTACAGTGAACATTGGGATAAATACGCTGCATATTACATATCATAGTACTCAGTGTCACTAAAGAAAGATATTCACCAAGATCAACATTGGCGCTTAAACATTTTTTTTCATGATTTGTCGATTTAAATGGAAATCCCAAAAGAAGCAACTCTATCTTTTTTTCTTGTGACATAAGCTGTAAAAACTTCTTTTTCAATTCGTCTTTTCCATTGACTGATAAGTTGGACCGTTTTGGAAAAAACAAACAACAATAGTCTGTCAATATTGTTGCTTTTTGGTCATTTTCTAGAAAACATTCTTCATAATGCTGTAAATGTGGAATCTGATTACAATATTTTTCTATACATTGTGGCAACTGACTTTCCATACAAAAAGACGCACTACACATAACTGTTAAATATGCGCACACCACATATATACTTACCTTAATTGATTTCATAATCACCCCTTAAATCCTTTCTCATAAAAATGAATGCATACTCAATTTAGACTCACAATATTGATTTTATTCAAAACAACTACAAAAATCAAGCCTTGCTTTGAATGCACATTCAAAAGTCGTGGTTTTTAATCAAAAAAAATGGATAATCAAGATCTCTTTGGAGCAGTACTCTTTATTCCAGAAATAACAATTGCTGATTTTTTCATTGCTTTATCTGGACGTTTTTCTCTTGCTGTTGACAATAAAAATATTTTAAAAGAAGCTTGTAAAAATCTTCCTGCTGCCAAAAATCCGGCTGAATTATCTGTAATAAAAATGCCAGAATAAAAGTACAGCTCGTACCTTTATTCTGGCAAAACAATTACGTATTCACCCTATGTCTTTTTAGCAAGCCGCAACACCTCTTGCCCCGTTTCTGAAACTTGGTAGCGGTAATCACGTGCTAGGCGCGCCTCTTCATCAACAATTTTGTCCATAGATAATACCACAAAAATATTTTCTTCTGCACGAGTAACATTGTCTGAGGCTGTTAACGTTAAGTACTCTTGTGTTGCACCATTTTTTAACGCTTCGCGATACTCTTTTAATGTTTTCACTGGAGTACCGTTAACCTCTTTTAATGTTGTACCCAATGGAACATTTCTGCCGCGATACAACTGAGAATCTGGAAATACGTGTGAAATTAAAAGTACCGGCTCAGACTGATATTTCAATTCACTATATTTGATCAACCCTGGAGCGTGCTCTGCAAGCAAACGCACATGATTTACTGTTAACTCTTGAACAACCATACCTCCAAATGCTTCAAAATCCATCTCTTCATAACCGGGATAAATACGTCGTATTGCAGGCAATTCTGACATTCCAAAAATAACGGAGAATTTTTTCTTTTCACCCTTGCGATAAACGGTCAGATGAATAGTATCACCAATTGATAAACGCAATGGATACTCAATGATAGAAATCTTATCTTCACTCCATGGCACGCTCATATCACCGTACATATCAACAGAATGACCGTTAATTTCATAAATCATATCACCCTTTTTTACACCAGCTTTCTCTAAAGAACTTCCTTTTAATACTTCAATAACATAACATCCACCTGGTAATGGATTTCCCAAATAACGAGTTAATGTTTCGGTACTATTATTAAAACGAACACCCAAATAAGGTTTTCTGAGAATTTTTACATCATACAAATCATTCAAAATTGTTTTTAAACTATTAACAGGAATTGCATATCCAACATTTTGCGCTTCCGTAACACCAGATGAGTTTACTCCAATAACTTCACCCTTAATATTCACAAGTGGCCCACCAGAGCTACCGGGGTTAATTGGTGCACTAATTTGAATAAGATGTTGCTCATATCCACTGATCACACCCGTTGTACTTTTGCATGATTGTTGACCAAGAGGATAACCAATTGCTAACACATCATCAGAACGCCTCACTAAATCTGAATCACCCAGTGATAAATAAGGAATACCACCAAGTTCTTTTGTAATGAGCTCACGCGCTTCATCTGTTGCTTGTAATAATGCCAAATCTCTTTCGGGGCTAATACCAATAACTTTAAAATCTAAAATGCGCTTACCTGTTGATGGTAACTGACCCCACACATTTTTTGCAGAAATAACCACATGCGCGTTAGTGACAACATACCCTTGATCATTAATAAAAAAACCAGAACCACATGACGTTCCCTGCGTTGGAGTTTTGTATGGCTCAAGCATATCAATAGCATACACTTGAGAAAAAAGTTGAATAACTGTATCGCGTACTTTATCTTGCACTGGTCGCCACAATTGATTACTCGTGACAATTTTTTCAATAATATGAGGAGTCGTTGTTGAAGCAACAGACGAAAACACTTGACGCTGTTGTAACTGATCATATTGATTTTCTAAACGTTGTTGATTTTTATACAAAAGAAAACCAAAACCGACGAGAAAAAGTATGATTAATAATAAGCCAGCAATAACACTGTTTTTAATAGACATGCTAATTAATCCTTTTGCAATATGCACAAAATTATAGGTACCTGCCATTGCACATAGTCTACAGAATAATCAATAAAAACCAAGGCAATCAAAGAAAGATTATTCAATTCTTACTAATTGTACTAATCTCCAAATTGTCGTATTATTTAAACAAAGGACAATTGATTTAACTCATGACTAACTAACAGGGAAAAACATGACTTTGCATTTACCTGCCAAATATAAAACTATTAGTTTTTTATCAATCTTTTGCTTCGCGCTGCATTCTATCACACTAACAAGCATGGAACCAGTGTTGATTTCTTCAAATCAAAATGAATTACCACGCCTTACGCAATATACAAAATATAAACCGTTAGAACTAAACATGTCTGAAGAAAACAAACAAATAAGAGCTTATATTGATACACTTACGGATTCATTAAGTAAATATACATCGGAGCACATATCTACCTATTACATCGAAAAACCAGGTGAACGCTTGGAAACGTGTATAAACTATGCATTACGGTCTATTTTTGAAATAACCAAAGACTCTTCTCCATGATTACAGGTTCCCACAGGTACTCATTTTCTTAATTATCTTAATGTTCTGACAAACTATTTTAAACAAACGAATTCTCCTGAAAAAAAATCATTGGTAATCTATGCAGCTAAACAAAAAAATAATTTTCAAAGTTTACATTTTGGCGTTGTAATAGATATTGACCCACTAATAGTTCGATCAAAAAATGGAATGCATCGGCAAATAATGAATCACAGCTTGGAATATATCAGATCATCATACGGTACTCATGCTTTCTTTTTTAACTTAAAAAAACAGTATAAAAATAACATATCGTTACTTCATGATGATCTAAAACAATCAATAATATGCCATCGAGACGAAATAGCTGCAGAGTTCCGTCACTTAGAAAATATGCTGCTACAAATTGCTCAGGGCAACTACTTCTTATATGGAAATATGTATGAATTATTTATCTATACCATCATTAACACGGAACCATATGAAACAGTAATGAATATATTAAAAAGAACCTCTACTAATATTGATGCACTGTCCAAAAATAAAGAAACACCTCTTATGCTTGCTGCTCAAAGGGGTGATTTAGGTTTGGTAAAAATATTAATTCAACATTATGCAAATACAGAATTAAAAAACAGTGAAAATAAGACAGCTTTAATGCTTGCGCAAGAAAACAATGCAACTGATGTTACAAACTTTTTAAAAAAACAACAAAAAAAAGTTCAAGCTCCCTATTACTCTGATAAAATTCTCAGTAATGAACGTAAAACACAATGGATAAAGCCTTCTTCTGCTCAGACAGCTGTTAATTTTGTCAAAGGAGTAGCTCTTGGCGGTGTACTTGGAGTGATGGCTTTGGCGGCAATAATTAAAAATACGCACGCTTAAAAATTATATAATTATTTTGTCAAATGTGAGAAGAGCAGCTATTATTATAAAATAAAATTTTTATTTTAATGTGGAAATCATATGAACACCAAACCAACACTTGAAGATATTGTTTCTCTCTGCAAACGACGCGGTTTTGTATTCCAATCAGCAGAATTATACGGGGGTCTTAACGGAGTGTATGATTTTGGACATCTAGGAGTACTGATTAAAAATAACCTGCGCTCTGCGTGGACCAAATCATTACAATCTGCTGACAAAACAATTCTTTTACTTGAAGGTGCCTTGCTTGGACCAGAAGCGGTCTGGCAAGCCTCAGGTCACATTGAAAACTTTCATGATCCTATGGTTGACTGTTTACAATGCAAAAAAAGATTTCGTGCAGATGATATTAACATGGAAAAAGGTTGCCCTCACTGCGGTAAAAAAGATTGGACCGATGTCCGTCAATTTAACATGATGTTTAAAACACATCTTGGCGCAACCGTTGACAATGCATCTGTTGCATATTTACGCCCCGAAACTGCGCAATCTATTTTTATTAATTTCAAAAATATTATGTCTTCATATCGTGTAAAATTGCCATTTGGTGTTGCACAAATAGGAAAAGCATTTCGCAATGAAATAACACCAAAACAATTTTTATTCCGCATGCGTGAATTTGAACAGATGGAAATGGAATGGTTCTGCATGCCAGACAATTCAAATGAATATTTTGAGTACTGGTGTAAAAAAAGACTCTCTTTTTATGCTGCTATTGGTATTAATACTGATAAAATTCGCTTACGCCCACATGAAAAAGATGAACTTTCTCATTATTCATCTCAAACCAGTGATGTTGAATATGAATATCCATTTGGATGGAAAGAATTAGAAGGCATTGCACACCGCGGCAATTTTGATTTATCACAACACAGCAAACATTCTGGCAAAGATTTGTCAGTCTTTGATGAACAAACACAAACATCATACATCCCCCATGTTGTTGAAACATCTGTTGGTGCAGACAGGCTCTTTTTAACTACTCTTTTTGACGCCTACACTATTGACACTCTTGGCGGCGAAGAACGATTAGTTCTCAAGCTTCATCCAACCATTGCACCAATCAAAGCTGCATTTTTACCTCTTGTTAAAAAACTTAATGAGCCAATGCAACGCATATACGCAAACATTAAACAATCCGGTTATCAGGTTGAATTTGACGATTCTGGCTCTATTGGTAAACGTTATCGACGTCAAGATGAAATTGGCACACCTCTCTGCTTTACGTATGATTTTGACAGTGAAAATGACAGTTGTGTTACGGTACGCAACAGAGATACACTTCAACAAGAACGCATTAATGTTGATATGATTGAAAGGTATATTCAAGATTGTTGCAAGTAAAAATAAAAGGATTTATTAATGAAGTTAATAATAACATCTGCTGTATGCTTGGCATTTATTGCTCTCACTTGCGCCGCCATGGAATCCAACACCATTGTACTTCCTGAAAAACACGATTCCTTAGAATCAATTCGAAATACCTGCTTTCAGTTACTCGATGCATTAGATGCACAACCAGTATGTAATGATGATGATGATAATTTGGAATACAAAGTACTTTCTATAGGAAAACATTATTATGGCGAACTGATCGGCATTGTTTGTGCAGAAGCGGAACAAAAACTAAAACAAAAAAACCACTCTAAATGCGTGCTTAACGTTAGGCCTGGATCTCCCGTCAAAGACTCTAATAATGAACTTGTTTTTTATGGAATACAAGAACATTTTTATATCAAACAACCGAGTATATCATGTTCTATGAAAAAATTAAAAAAAGCATTCAATTACGTCATAAATGAAATGATTTTGAATTGGAAACATTCAAACCTAGCAGAGCACCCAAATATACTACTCACCCAAGACGAATCTCAATGGTCTCTATTGATAAAACAAACAGATATTAAAGATGAGAGCGATGCTTTCGAGTGTATTCTTTCATTATTCAAACTCAATAGAAAAGCTCATTGCTGGAAATGGTGGCTAAAAGAAAGTAATAACCTCATATATTTCTGGATCAAACAAAAACACTTTGAAGAAGTTACTCAAAAGTTGACTTTAGAGGTGAGTTAAAAATTATAGGTTTTATTCAAAAAAAGGATTACATGATGAAATCAATAACATCTGCTATATGCTTATCGCTTATCACTCTCACTTGCGCCGCCATGGAATCCAACACCATTGTACTTCCCGAAAAACATGATTCTTTGGGATCAATACAAACTACTTGTTTTGAGTTACTTGATGAATTAGATGCTCGACCAATTTGTAATTATAACAATGCACAATATAAATTTCTCCCCAATAAGGACTATAATTACTGTAGGTTAATTGAAGTTGTTTGCAAAGAAACATATAAACAATTAACAGAACAAGGTATACAAAAAGATATTTTTTGTTCTGACTGCATACATAGCCTTCATCGTGGTAGCATACAAGAAAATCTCTATAATGAACCACCGTACAGATCTTGCTCTATGGAAGAATTAAAAAAAATTTTTAGTTCAGTAATACATGAAATTACGGTTAATTGGAGACATTCAACACTGGTTGAACATCCAAATATATTATCCCGTAAAAATGAATCTAAATGGTCTTTGTTGGTAAAAAAAAATATTATTACCTGCGAAGAAACTGCTTTTTCCTTTATTCTTGCAATATTACAACTCAACACAAATGCTCTTTGTTCTGACGGTTGGAAAGGAAGAAATAATGGTCTCATATATTTCTGGATTAAGAAAAAACATTTTGAAGAAGTTGTTCAAAAATTGGCTTTAGAGGTGAGTTAAAAAGCACTCCAAAAAATACTCCCAAACTACTACCCATCATAGGATAAAAAATGGCAATAGGCCAGGGTAGACCGGCATATCGAAAATACAAAGTTCCAAACATAGCTGGTGGAACTGCACAAAAAATGGCCTCCCTCAATAATTTTTTTGTTAAACACAACATAATAATAGTTTTACAAGTAAAACTATTTTGCTTTGATATTGCACCATGCTTGAGCAATAAAGCTAATAGCTCACCGTGTCCTTTTTTCCATGCTTTATCAAATGCAGTTTCTCCTACTGCATCTTGAACATTCACTTTCGCGCCATAAGTAAGTAAAATATTTACACATTCTATATCGCCTCTTTGACTTGCAAGCATTAATGGCGTTTCTTTTTTATCATTGCAGCAATCAAGAAAAAAAATTGGAATTCTCAGTATTAACTGATGTATTATTTTATTATATGACGTATTTTTATTTTTTCTTGTCATACATTGATACATTTGATTCTGGGGATGATCAAATCGCTCTTCATAATCACAAATATTTTCTGCTTTCTCACCCTGTGCAAGAGCAAACAAGAGATATTCTTGATGCTTGTGAAGCATCATAATGTTTGATAACGTATTATCACATAAAAATATTTTTTCTTGCAATAAGTTCAATAGCTTAGAAATATTATTCTGAAACTCCTTTTTCAAAACAAAAAAATATACCGTCTTTCCCCAATCAACATGAATATCAAACAATGCATGATTCCTAATGTATGGATCTGTCGCCCATTTTGAGTCAATTCTCAACTGATCTGCAACAATGCCATAATGCTCAATAGAACGATCATTTTGATCTGCAACATATACCGCAAGATTACTTTTTCCTGGTGATTGTGTTTGCTCACAATACGTATTAACTATATATGCAGCCCAATCATAAGCGTAAGAAAACGGAATCCCCAACTCTTTTATTCCTGGAATAAATTGATTTAATGCCCAATCAAAACATACTCCTTCTTTTTCATAAGATTGAAGCTCTTTGATAATATGCATATTTGAATCTTGTGTAGCCTTACCAAAAAAAGAAAAAACATTCTCACGTTTATTTTGGTGTTCTTGATCTCCAACATATATGAAAGGTTTGTAAAAGCACACACTTTGTTCAAGCATGCCAGAACAATGATAAACGATAAAAAAACTAAGGAAAATTATTTTATATATCATGGATTTTTGCCACATTTTTTTTGTATTTTCCGTATACTATTATACTGCATTGTTATTGTTTTGCACAATTATAAAGGACGTATACCATTATGACCAGACACACAACAATTGAAATGTCTCCCTCTCGCATTATTCTTTTTTCGTTTTTCATTCTTATCGTTATTGGAACGCTTTTGCTTTCATTACCTATTGCAGTGTTGCATCCGTTACCACTCATTGACCTTCTGTTTACTGCAACATCTGCCGCATGCGTCACTGGTCTGTTTACCATACCATTAAGCAGCTTTACTTTTTTTGGCAAAACAATCATTTTACTTCTTGTACAAATAGGTGCTCTGGGGCTTGCTTCTATGAGTTTACTCATCATTTCATTATTTATTGATCTAGGAATAGGCACAAAATTTATGGCCGGACAACTTCTTGAACTTGATTCATGGCAAAACATAAAAAGAATTGTCAGATTCACGGTCATCTCAACGATGATACTTGAACTTGTTGGCGCTCTCGCGTTATTTACCATTTTTTCTGCAGATTATACCTTCACAAGCGCTGCTTTTTATTCTGTTTTTCACTCAATATCCTCATTTTGTAACGCAGGTATCTCTTTTTTGCATTTTTTAACAGAACAAAATTTATCAAAATATAGTCATAATTATCTTTTCATCACCATAACAACATTATTAACATTTTTTGGCAGCCTTGGTTTTATTACGTGGCATGAAATAATGCGCTATGCACAAGCATATTGCTCCTCAAAAAAACCACACCGCTTTTCACTTCACAGTAAAATTATTGTGTACACAACGTTATTACTTCTCATGATAACAACCATTCTTTTCTTTTTTCTTGAATATAATAATACTTTATACGGCTTATCTCTGCCATTAGCGATTGCCAATTCTCTTTTTCATGCTGTTTCATTTAAAAGCTGTGGATTTATTTTGGCAAATATTACCAGCTTTCATGCAGCAACCATTTTTGTCATTATGATTGTAGGACTCATTGGGTCATCGCCAGGTTCAACAGGAAGTGGTATTAAAACAACAACATGTGCTCTTTTTTTAACTACCATTAAATCAACTATTATGGGACGAACTTCTATAGAAGCATTTGAAAGAGAGATTCCTAATGATCAAATATTTAAGGCAATAAGCATTGTTGGACTGAGTATATGTTGGATTTTGTTAATAACCTTTTGTCTACTCATCACACAAACAGGTTGGAGTTTTTTGGAAATATTTTTTGAAACGGTGTCAGGATTCAGTAATGTAGGGTTTTCTTTAAAAGGCAGCCATCATTTAACATCATTAGGCAAACTACTCATGTGCATAACCATGTTTGTTGGCAGAATCGGATCTCTCACCTTTATCTTAGGTCTCAAACTTAAAACACGCATTGATGCAGCAGAATTTACCTATCCAGAAGAACGCATAATGCTCAGCTAAAGCACGCCCAATCAGATATCCTAATAGAAATACCCCCCCCTTAGCGTAGCAGTTTTGTTTTTTAAAAAAAATGCTATAATGATTATTAGGATTATAATAATCGTATTATTTTAAAGGGGACACTATGAAAAACTCTATCCTTACTATTGCTTTATTAGCACTTTCAGGTTCTACATATGGTATGCAACAAGCCAATACCAAAGAAGGTTTTGCCATTCATACACTATTCACTCAAGAACAAGCTCGGCAATTACCAAAAGAACGAGAAAAAGGTTTAAAAATTGTTCGTCGATTGGTAAAAAAACATGAAACAAACACACAACAGCCAATCACAAAACAAACGTTCTAATCAAATATATTTTATTCTAATATAAAATATTAAAATAGATGCCCCTTTTGTTGTATTTTAAAAAATAGGACAAAGGGGGTATAGTATGAACGTATCTTGCTATAATATTCTTCATATCATGTGGGTTATTCTTTTACTCAATTTACAAACAAAATGTATGGAATTGGTAAAAGCAAATAATGATCTTATGCGCACCATAATAATAACATCACATGATCTTGATTTCTTATCGCAAAAAATAAACACTGTTGATTGTTGCGACGATGATGACAGATGTGTCACAACACTATATAATTTTACTGCAATGCATAGAAAAATCGCTCTTGCAAGCCAAGTATGTAAATCATGGAAAAATTTTTTTTATGATAAAAATAAACCTATTATACCATACAAAAAAGGCGATTATAACGTTCTTTTCAGGCAAGCTGTTATACACAGCCAACCAAAAATAGCACAATATGCTTTGTCCAAAGGTGCAAATATAAATAGTCCTTGTCGCATTGGAGATGTACATTTATCTTTCTTAAATGGAGTAACACCACTTTTTTATGCCGCGCTTCAAGCAAATATTCCTATGTTTAGAATGCTTTTATCAAAGAGAACTGCAAAACAACCTCTTAATAAACCAATGAAAAACACTCTAAAAATGATTAAACTAGCAAAAAAAGACGAAGATAATCCGCTCAGCTTATCCTACGCAGCTATTTATCAGTTATTAACAAATTCAGTGTATACAATAGATAAAAAAAGATATGATACATATACAATGAAAGGAAATAATATGAAATTTTGTGTTATCGGCTTAGGAAGATTTGGTTATCAGGTTGCAACGGGGTTATCAGAACATGGCATGGAAGTGCTTGCAATAGACAGCAATGAATCTATTGTTGCTGCAATTAGAGATTCTGTTGCTCATGCAATTGTGATGAAGGTTACCGATGAAACTGCTCTGCGTAGCGTTGGTGTTGATGAAATGGACACCGTAATTGTCGCAATGGGCGAAAACACGTCAGAATCAGTTCTGTTAACCGCGTTGCTCAAAAAACATCTTAAAATTCCATATGTTATCACTCGTGCAATTAACGATGTTAATGAAGAAATTTTAAAACTTGTTGGGGCTGACAGGGTTATTTTACCTGAAAAAGAAATTGGCAGTCGCCTTGCTGACAATCTCAGCTCGCCATTCATGGATTTAACTCGCCTCTCTAAAAATTTTTCGATCAGTCACATTCTTGCTCCATCTCCTTTTGTTAACAAAACAATAGCAGAACTTGATCTGCATGAATCATATAATGTGTATTGTATTGGCAAAAAAGAAAATGACTCCATTACAACAATTGGATCTGATTATCTTATTCAAGAACATGACAATCTTGTTTTTGCTGGTTTAAATAAAGATCTGGAACAGTTAACTAAATTGTAGATTGAGCATAGAACCTATGTTGTAACATTTGTCTGCTAACAAAAAAGAAATTATTACCAACAACAAGACTGTGCCTATTTTGTATCGCATTATTGTGATATTAGCAACATTCAACGATACTCTTTGCGTTATATTTAAGCCCTCTATTTTATCGGTTAATCGCTTATTTTCCGATATTTTACTTTCTAATGCTTGATGTGCTTCTCTATAACGTACCTCCCAAACTTGCGCACAATCCTTTTGTTGTGCCAACCATTGTTTATATCGTTTCACTTCCATAATTGATTCAGTGACTTTATTATTACATTCAACTAAATGAGCTTGCAAATTTTGTACAATATTACCATAGACATAAGTCTGCATTGTTAAATTTTGAATGATACATCTATATTGATTATTCCAGCAGCACATATCAAAAACATATTGCCTCACGCTACTCAAACGACCTTTTAAGTCTTTTATATCTTCTATTCGATAACCATTAATTTTTAAACTAACCTGCTTTAATTCATTAGAAAACTCTATTGCCAATTCCCGTAAATCATGTTGGCTAGCTTTCAGCCAAAAGCCTTTTATCAAATACAAAAAAAGCAAAATAATTACTCTATATTTTTTCATACATCACACTCAACTAAACAAAATATTATTTTTACTATTCAAGAACATGACAATATTGTTTTTGCTGGTTTAAATAAAGATTTGGAACAGTTAACTAAACTGTAAGTTTATCATGGAACCTATGTTGTAACATTTGTCTGCTAACAAGAAGCAAATGATTGTTAGCAATAATGCTATACCTATTCTATATCGAAACAGTGAGACCTTAATTTCTACACCCGGCCCCTTGGCTTTTTCAAGCAGTTCAATGGCGTTTGCTATCTTCTCATCTTTTTCTTTGATACATTTCTTCAAATACTGCATGTGCAATACATTCTGCTGATTTCGTATATTACTCATGAGTTGCAATTCTTGTTTTTTTGTCTCCAAAGCAATTTCGACTGCATTTTTGTCAAATTTTAACTGTTCTCTCTCTGTTTGTAATGCCTGCAATTTCGTCTTCATGAGCCAAGCATCCATTACCTGTTTGTCTCTCTTGTCGACCTCTTTTACTAAATCTTGATTAGCTATCCTTAAAAAAATATTCTCAGCCCAGAGCTCTTGTGCACGCCTAAAAAGTTGATTAACCTCTTGAGCATGTTTATATCCTTGCGCAAGCAAGTTATTTATTTCTTCACTGCCACTTTTCCATGGGATATGCTTCTGTTCTGGCCCATGCACAATTAACTTATTGACCTGCATTTGTTCTTCTGAAGCATTCATTGTAAAAAAACTAATCATAAAAACTAAAAAAGAAATTATCATCTTAAAACCTATCTTTTTATATTCTTACGCTCGGTGAAATCATATCTATAAATATAACCCTATTTAAAGACTCTGTCATTTTTATTTATTTTTCATATTTGAAAATGTTACGATATTAAAGCCATATATATCATATTTTATGTATTAAATAAAAATCATAGGAGAATACAATGAACAAAAAACTGATGTTCATATTCGCTTGCGCAGCCTCATGCGCCATATCAGCAGAACACATTGATTATAAATCAAAAACACCAGCAGATATGCTCCGCATTATAACCGGAGCCCATACTCGTGCCTTTGTGGTCAATGACCTCATCGCAAAACCAATTGATCAAGAAAGTATTGATGCATGGAATGAGACAGTTCATCATGTAAACAGATACGTAAAACTCAATTGTAAGAACCGCCTTGGTATGAAAGACAAACAAATTATGAGTGCGCTTAACCTTGTTGAAAAAACTAATACTGACATGATCCACTATATTAAAGAAGCACACAATGCCATCAATGATCCAGAAGAACTTTACACTATTTCTCTTGAACTTAATCGCATTCGAGATGAAGCAATGCACCTTTTTCAACTGATACAGTTGATAGAAACAGAAAGTGCAAGTAAAAAAGATGCTCTCAAAGTTCTTTCCACCTTAGCACGCACCGTAAAAGTAACTGCAAACGCAGCGCTAACACATACTCAAAGATACTTGTAAAGTAAAAAGGCCGGAATCACCGGCTTTTTTTTATTATTGCACTTTTTGAACTTGAAGTAATTCAACATCAAAAATAAGATTTGCGTGCGGAGGAATAGATTTACCTGCACCAGGTGCGCCATAACCGAGTTCAGATGGAATAAAAAGACGGCGTTTTTCACCAACTTTCATAGTGATTACACCCAAATCCCACCCTTTAATCACATATCCCATGCCAACAGGGAACACAAATGGTTCGCCTCTATCTAAGCTGCTATCAAACTGATTTCCTGGCTCACCATTCACATCAATCCATCCGGTGTAATGCACCGCAACATAATCACCCTTTTGTGGACTTTCTCCTGTTCCCTCTTGCAAAACTTCATACTCTAGCCCACGCTCTGCTTTTACTCGTGACATTTTTTTGTTCTCCGCTTGTGTTGTTGTGATACTTTTAACTTTTTTTTGTTGCGCGCAACGAGCCAATAAAAACACTGTTGCTGCAACTATGCAACTTGCCGCTAATAATCGCTTTTTCATAAAAACTTCCTTTTTATATTATGAATAATAATGGTAAATTATAGCGTATAAAAAACTAAATAACAAAACTCGGCAAAGAAAAATAACCTTGTTTATACAGGAACGCTAAGATAACAACCAAAGCCGTCCCTCCTACTCCCAGCAAACATTTGATCACAAAAGCTGTATTATGTGAAGAGCGCATTTCTGGTTGTTGTGTTTGACTTGTTATTATTTTTTGAACAGTTTGTTGCTTTTTTACTGACTCTGTTCCAGTTGGCTTATTTATCTTGCTGCCTTCATCTTTTCTTGTATCATTGTTTTGAGGTGGTAAGATTTTTTGCGTCCTTTTTACTGGTTTCATATCACTTATAGAAGATACCAGGTTGCCTGCAAATTTCTTGAGAATACCTGTGACCGCCTCTTTACCTGTACAGTCATCAATATATCCTTTTATTAATTCAATATTTTCTTTAGTAACTTGTATACAATAACAACTACCACTGTCATTTAGTATAGTCTTCAAAACAAATTCTATATTGACTGCATAAGATAAAAGTATAGCTTTCTCCATTATATCTAATAACGACCACAAATTGTCCTTTCTTATATAAAATTCATACTCACTATTACTTATTGCTGGCGTCATAAATAATGTATAATTCTTATCGTCTTTTTTAATTGAATACATTCTTTGATCAATCCACATCTTACCACTATCAACATAACCAGTGTTATCACCCACGCGCTCTATCATTACACCCTTATTTGCTGTAGTAACACGCTTATTATTCTCTTGTTTTTTGTCGATAGTAACCTGAAAATCTTTTATTTCTGCATTCAAAGATTCATCACCTATAACATCAGGCATCTCGTTGGTTCGATCTTTTGTCAACATTTGCATTGCTGTACAGCTAATGCTCTTCATGTCTATGTCTATAGAACACGGCAAATTACCCAATATTGATGTTAACAAAAAGGTAATTGCATAGTGTGTTTTTTGGTGTAAAAGTAATTGTTTATCAACTTCAAAATTTTTTTTTAATACAGCCTCCATAAGATTGCGCAAAGATACCAAACTGTCATATTTTAAAAAATATTTTATAGTACCAGCTTGCAAAAACAATCCTTGCAAAGAATTAACCTTATTATTTTCACAGGTAAAAACAGTAGCTTTTTGGATTGCTGAATCAGCAAAACTATCCCCACCGCCCAATCCCTTATACTTAATAGGTACCCTGTTAACCCATGGCAATACATTTGGACACACTTTTACTAATTCTATATCGTAAAATAACCCAGGAAATTCATTTGTTATCTCTTCTTCTTTAATCTCACTAGTCAGCTTCATATGTCGTTCAAAACGTTTTTTGCTGTTTGTATCGACAGGGATTTCACATAAATAATTAAAGCACTGATGCTTTTCTATTAATTTAAATTGCATTGCTATTTTGTTGTTTTGTGTGCCTACAGCATCAATAACAATTTGCATGTTATCTATCACATTTTTTAAATGTTGTGGAAATACATATGCTCTCTTCTCCCTATCTGGAAAGCTTCCATGTTTAAAAGCAGGAAGAATGGCCTCATAATCATTCCAATTACAGCCTACCAACTCAAAATTATCACCCATTATAGAAATAGGCTGTTGAGAACCATAAGATATTCCCAACCATAGTAATCCACTCAATACCACAAAAAAGTTACTGTGCTTCATGTCATTTTTCCACATTATATCGATTATATTAAAAAAGAGGCCGATTAAGGCCTCTTAATATTCTTAAAGCAAACAACAAATAATTACGCTATTTTTTCAATTCTAATAACTGTTTTTGGTTGACGATGGCCATTTTTAACACGCACTTTGCCACGTCTTTTAAATCTAAAAACAATCACTTTAGGATCTTTGATCTGTTTTACAATTGACGCTGTAATAGCGCCAGTTAATGTTGGTTGTCCAACTTCAAACATACCTTCACCTGTTTTGCGGAATAAAACTTGATCAAACTCTAATTGAGTTCCCGCTTCACCCTCTATTTTTTCAATCGCAAGAGTTGTTCCTTCGATTGCCTGATATTGCTTGCCACCTGTTGCAAATATCGCGTAACGATCATATTGTTCTTGTCGTACCATGCGGTCTTCCTTACAAATTGAAGTTCTTCGATTCCGAAGATAAATTTTCTTATACTCTAAAAATAACAAAAAAAGGCTCTTTGGTCAAAACTGATTTTTTATTCTTTTTTTAATTCCCATAGAAGGTCAAATGCCATTTTCGGGGATAAAGCATCAAAATCAATGCTATCTAATCGATTTATTCGCGTTTTTAACGCGTTCAGCTCTTGCTGCAAAACAGTTTTTTCAGCTTTTAATCGTTGATATTCATTATCAACAAGTACTGTTGGGTCATAAACAGTAGCAGGAATATATGCAGTGCTGCTATCAGAAAACAAAGCCACTAACTGAGTCGCCCTTTGAATAACATTGCAGGGTAGATCAGCTAATCGAGCAACTTCTATGCCAAAACTGCCATCCGCCACTCCTTGCACTATTTTGTATAAAAATACAATTCCTGATTCGCTCTTTTTACTTGCCGCATAATAGACACCAACGTCAGCATATGTGGTCTTTAAATGAGTCAATTCATGATAATGTGTTGCAAATAAGCAACGTGCTTTAATCTTTTTTAATATATGTTCAACAACAGCCTGAGCTATTGCCAAACCATCAAACGTGCTCGTTCCTCGTCCCACCTCATCTAAAATGACAAGACTTCTTTCTGTCGCCCGACTACAAATAGTCGCGGTTTCTTCCATTTCAACTAAAAAGGTACTTTTGCCTTCGGCAAGATTATCACTTGCCCCAAGGCGCGTAAAAATACGGTCTAAAATAGGAATATTTGCATACTCAGCAGGGACAAATGATCCTGTGTGTGCCATAACACATATATGTGCAACTTGCCTCAAATAGGTTGATTTTCCCCCCATATTGGGGCCAGTAATAATCCACAATGATTGTTCATCCGTTAAAGAGGTATCATTGGTGATAAAACGAGACCGTAATGATTGCTCAACAACAGGATGTCTCCCCTTGTGTATAATAATATCGCGCTGATCATTGAATACGGGGCACACGTAATTATTGTTGTAGGCAAGACGTGCAAACGCAAGCAATGCATCAAGATGCGCCACAGCATGCGCACATTTTCTTAATGCTGCAATATGACTCATGACCTGCTGCTTTATAGCCGCAAACAATTTCTGCTCATACACAACAATATCTTTATGTGCACGTTCTATTTCATAGTGAAGCTGTTGCAGTTCTGGCGTCATAAAGCGCTCTCGTCCTACCAATGTTTGTAATCGCTTATAACGCTCCGGAACGGCATTAAGATGCGTATTTGTCACTTCAATGTAATAACCTTGAACATTGTTAAAACGAATTTTTAAAGAGTTAATGCCCGTGTCTATTTGTTCTTTTCGCTCCAAAGCAGCAATTGCTTGATGTGCATTTTTTACTAACTCTCTCATCTGATCAAGAGATTCATCAAAACCTTTTTTAAGAATAAAATCAGATTCTCCCTGTTCTTCAAGAGAACGGTTCAATAAGTCTGAAAGATCATTAAAGCATCCAATGTGCTTAACAATAAGATCAATCAAAATAATATGATGAAATTGACTCAAATATACTTTTAATGCAGGGATCAACAAAAGAGCTTTTGATAATGCATTATAGTCTGCAACTAATGCACGGTCTAATGCTATGCGCCCCACAACTCGCTCAATATCTCCCATGTGCATCAATAACTGCTCAAGCTCATGCGCAAGCGTAATGTCATCACGCAGCAATAATATCGCCTCTTGTCGTTGCACAATCGCTTCTTTACTCACTAAAGGCCGCTGTATCCATTTTTTAATCATGCGCGAACCCATGGCTGTTTTTGCGCAATCCATTATCTGAAAAAGACTATTTTTTACGCCGCCATCATGCACATTTTTAACAAGCTCCAGGTTCCGTTGCGTTGCCGCATCAAGAATCAGAAAATCTTCTGGCTTATAAAAAAGAACAGAATTGAATTGATTAAGACTTGCGCGCTGATTTTTGGACATATACGCATAAAAATAATAAAACGCTAATTTAAGTGCTTCTTGTTTATTGACTTGCTCAACAACAATATCCCCAAATTGCTTTTGCATCCAATCAGTTATAGTAGAATCAAACAACATATCATTTTCATGCACTATCGTTGTGCAATAACCCATTTTTTTAAAATAAGGTTGAAAATATTTAGCTTCTTTTGTGTTTGGAATGACGATTTCATCAGGAAAAAAACGAATAAGTTCCGCTTCTAAATATTTATCTTCTAACGCTGGAATAGTTGTTACTAAAATCTGTGCAGTTAATAATTCAGTAAAAACC
The DNA here is from genome assembly GCA_964433525.1 of uncultured Pseudomonadota bacterium. Taxonomy (GTDB): domain Bacteria; phylum Babelota; class Babeliae; order Babelales; family Vermiphilaceae; genus SOIL31. The sequence continues at coordinate 4,843 of CAYSQT010000004.1, read as the reverse complement.
AAACCCCAACTGTCTTTCATCGGATAAAATGCAAAAAGATATGACGCTGAACGCGCATCAAGCAGTTTTTCATCGGTCAACGTTCCAGGAGTCAATACCTGCTTTACACCGCGACGAACAATGCTTCCAGGACGAGCTTCTTCTAGTTGATCGCAAATAGCAACCTTAAAGCCGCCTTTCACCAGTTTACATAAATAATGGTCAAGTGCATGAACAGGAACACCGCATAAGGGAATAGGTTCACCTTTGTTTTTTCCACGCGATGTTAACGCAATCCCAAGAAAAGATGCTGCTTGCTTTGCATCTTCAAAAAAAAGTTCATAAAAATCACCGACTTGAAACAAAACTAATGCATCTTGATATGCATGCTTTATCTCAAAATATTGTTGCATCAGCGGGGTAATTTTTGTTTCTTCCATATACATTCAGTTAAAAGGTTTGAATAAAGTATACGGAAAACTCAAAAAATAACTATTTTAAAATAGATCTTCTTCTAAATCTACATCTTCTACTTCAAATTCATCCGCATCAGAAGGTTCTTCTTCGACCATATATTCATCATCTTCTTCTTCTGGCATAAATTCGTCTTCAGGCATAGTTTCATCTTCTTCAAAATAGAAGGTATCATCAGGGTATTGGTCATTCATTTCTTCCATCAAAAAATCATCTGTGCTATCTTGCCCTTCTAATTCCATAGCAAAAGTCGCTACTGATGAACAAAACAAGGTCATAACTAACATCATATTTACTATTTTTTTCATAAAAAACCCCTTTTTATCAGTAAAAATTCTTTCATACTATCGTGAGGATAGCATATATAAATTTCAAAGAGCAATGTTTTTTTCTTTTTGTTTTGTTTCTGCTTCAATGCTAGAAAAGAGCTTACGTTGATATTTAAGCTCCACGCGATACGCTCGCATCATATTTACTATCGCATCATATCGAGGATATGCTTGCTCTAATTCTGCAAATAATTTTTTAAAGAGATCATTTTGATAATGTAGTAAATAACGCGCAGATTTTTCTGCCAATATATTTTGGCATTCTGGCAATTGAGCTGATTTATATGTCATATAAGCACATAAGTCCTCTCCGCAACCAACCAACTGCTGTGAAAACAAGGTAATTGCTTGTCTATAATGTGTTATTTGTTCCTCATTATATGTATCTGGCACCATAAGCTTCTGCGCTAAAGACTCTATAGTATGGGTAATTTTTTCATACGGAACGTGGGCGTGTATGTACCATCGCAGCGTATCAGGATGATACAGCTCATCTAATACCTTCTGCAAAATTAACGTTGAACCAATTTGGCCACCTATATTCAAACAAACAAGACCAATGCGATACCACCCATTAGATGTGCAAAAAAGATCCTTTGTATTATGAGCTAAACTTGCAAAAAAACCTTTTTTTTGTTCTTGTTGCGTACTGCTAACTTCCATTTTTTCAGTGGCTTTTACGCCACCATTATCAACATTACTGTGTTCACCAAAATAATCTGAAAAAAAGCTAATTCCTACCGCAAGAGCCTGCAGTGAACCAAGAGTCATTAAACCTGAAACAATAAATTGATGCCTATTAATCATTTTTTGTATGGCAACAGCCTTTTTACAAATCAATACTTGATTGAGTTGATCTTTACTTGTATCACCAAAAAGAGTACCTCCCAACACAAGCAGCATAAAAACAAGCATACCGTTTCTTTTTTTCATAACTATTCCATATATTTTTAAACAATTACTTAATCTTTTAGCACTCGTTTAAGATACTGTCCCGTGTAACTTTTTGCAACACGCGCAACTTCCTGAGGTGTGCCTTGAGCAACAATAGAACCTCCAGCATCTCCACCTTCTGGACCAAGATCAATAAGATAATCAACCGTTTTAAGCACATCAATGTTGTGTTCTATGATAATCATTGAATTATTTTTATCTACCAAACGATTAAGTACCATAAGTAACTTTTCAATATCACTGTTATGAAGCCCCGTTGTTGGTTCATCAAGAATATACAGTGTATGCTGCTCTCGCTTTGCAAGTTCATCAACTAACTTGATTCGCTGGGCCTCTCCTCCCGATAACGTTGTCGATGGTTGTCCAAGTTTAATATAATCAAGTCCAACATCACACAGAAGCTGTAATCGCTTTGCTATTAACTTGTGATGCGCAAAAAAAGTAAGCGCTTCATGCGCGGTCATATCAAGAACATCAGCTATTGATTTATTTTTGTAAGTAATTGACAATGTTTCTTTATTGTAGCGCGTTCCTTTGCATGCCTTACATATCATGATAACTTCGGGTAAAAAATGCATTTCAACAGTGATTGTGCCCTCACCTTTACATTCAAAACAACGCCCATCGGCAACATTAAAACTAAATCTTCCTACCGCATAACCTCGAGCATTACTTTCAGGAAGAGATGCGTAAAGCTTTCTGATATCATCAAAAATACCCAAATACGTAGCAGGATTTGAGCGTGGCGTGCGACCAATAGGAGTTTGATCAATCACTACCATACTTTCTATGCTATCTGCTCCTTTAATACCATGAACATTTTTTAACTCTCGTCTATAACGCTTATATCCACCACCAAAATCACGTTTTAATGCACTAACTAACTCATCCATAATTAATGTACTTTTGCCAGATCCTGATACTCCTGATATTCCACAAAGTATCCCCAAAGGAATGGTAGCTGTAACATCTCTTAAATTATGTTTACTATTATTTTCCAAAATCATAAATCCTGACGGTTTTCTGACTGTTTTTGGTTGAATTATGCATCGTTTACCGCTCAGATATGCACCGGTCAAAGACTGACTATTTTTAGATAAAATATGCGGAGTGCCAACTGCAGTAATTGCACCACCAAATAACCCTGCTGCAGGACCTACATCAATAACATAATCAGACTGTGCTATGGTATCCATATCATGTTCAACCACAACAACAGTATTATCTTGATCTCGCAATTTTTTAAGTGTTTCAATTAACCTGTCATTGTCTCGTTGATGTAGCCCAATGCTTGGTTCATCTAAAATATAAAGAACACCACTCAGGGCAGAACCTATTTGCGTTGCAAGCCTAATACGTTGGCCTTCACCACCAGACAACGTGCGAGCTGTTCTATTAAGTGTTAAATATGATAGACCAACATCATTAATAAACGCTAATCTGCTTTGAATTTCTATCAACAAAGTATTGGCAATTTCTTTTTGTGCATCATCTAAGTGCAGTTCATCAAAAAAAGTTTTTATGTGCGCTATAGAAAGATCACTCAATCCCTGAATATCTTTTCCACCAACATATACCGACAATGCATGCTTATTAAGTCGTTTACCATGGCAGCTTGTACAAGTACGTGATCTGAAAAACCTATCGTCCTGCATGTCTTCATTAAACGATGCCCCCTCGTTAATAACGCCCAGTCCTTCACACGATTTACATGCTCCAAGGGGAGAGTTAAAAGAAAAAAGACGCGGCTCCAATTCAGGAAATGACTCTGAGCATTGTACACACATCCTGTGTAGTGAATAAAGATGCTGTTTGTCCCCTACAATAATTTTACAATTACCATTAGCAAGCTTAAATGAAGTTTCAATTGCTTCCTGCAAGCGAGCTGTATCTTCTTTTAATACTTCAAGTGAATCAATAATTACGTCTATTGAATGTTTGTATGTTTTTTTCAAATCAAGAGCTTTGACTTCATCAACAGATTTGAACTTATAACGCTCATTATCAATGATCATTCGATAATAACCTTTTTCAAATAATCGAATCAGTTCTACCGTAAATTCCCCCTTTTTTTCATAAACAACAGGCGCTGCTATGCTAATCATCTTTTGATCAAAGTTTTTAAAAACAATATCACAAATCGCATCCGGTGATTTAGCTTGAATTTCAACATGACAGTTGGGACAAAAGATTTTCCCAATACGCGCAAAAAGAATACGAAAATAATCATAAATTTCAGTAATAGTACCAACGGTAGACCGAGGATTTGCCCCAACTGTTTTCTGTTCAATGGCGATAGCAGGACACAGACCATCGATACGGTCAACATCAGGCTTTTTGGTGATCCCTAAAAATTGTCGTGCATACGATGATAATGACTCTAAATAGCGCCGCTTTCCTTCTGCAAAAAGAATATCTAAGGCTAATGAGCTTTTGCCCGATCCAGACGGTCCTGTAATGACGGTAAGGGTATTTTTGGGAATTGATACGTTTATATTCTTTAAATTGTGCTCCCGCGCACCGTATATATCGATTGAATGATTCTTTTTTTCCTGTTTTTTTATATTTTTCATGTCTGTTTGTCCAAATCCTCAAGGGTTGAATCAAATAAATTCTCATTAGTATATAATATCACAAAAGATCAAGATGCAAAAATGGCAGTTCAAGAAAAAATCTAACTTTTTTTTGATTTTTGTCATAAAAACCGTATACTTAATGCCAAATCAAATTGAAATTATGGTGGATGTAGCTCAGTTGGTAGAGCACCAGATTGTGGCTCTGGTTGTCGTGGGTTCGATCCCCACCATTCACCCCAGCCTTTTACCCAACCTTCGCGTAAAGCTACGGCTGGCATGCCAACTTATTTAAAGGATTGGCATAAAAAATTAAAATTTGCTTGATTGCAAACGAAGGCTGTCCGCCGAAGCCTTGCTTTAGTCCTCCGTAGTTTTAACGTAGGAGGAGCGTAGGCTGGACCAGTAAAAATTGCTTGCCGGCAATAAAAAAACAAGATATTCTACATACATAGAAATTTGAAAATCGGGGTGTGGCGCAATTGGTAGCGCACTCGCTTTGGGAGCGAGGGGTTGTCAGTTCGAGTCTGGCCA
>CAYSQT010000003.1:0-180889 GCA_964433525.1 uncultured Pseudomonadota bacterium | reverse complement strand
TGGGTTGCTAGCTCAATTGGCAGAGCAACAGACTCTTAATCTGTGGGTTCTTGGTTCGAGTCCAAGGCAGCCTACCATCAGTTTGAATGTGCAAGAGTGGCGGAACTGGCAGACGCGCTGGACTTAGGATCCAGTGCCCGAGAGGGCGTGTGGGTTCGACTCCCGTCTCTTGCACCATATTCATCTGAGCAATTAAGGAGTTTTTGATGAAGCAAAAAGTCTTTTCTGATAACAATTCATTTTTTTCCATAGAAAATAATTATAAGCAACAAACGCTTTGTTTGGCTACTGTAGTTGTAGCAAAAAAAATAGTAAACACGTTTTTTGAAGAAACAGCTCAAACATTACAAGGTTCTGTTCATGCGTATGGATTTCCACGAGGAGGAGTTCCTTTGGAATATATATGTAAGCAATATAAAGCTAATATTATCGAGCATTTGAAAGAATTTTTTTTTAAGTACGGTATTATTAACTTTTTGTTTCAAGAAATGAGAACCCAAAAAATATTAGTTGCTGGTGAGCCACGACTCGTGGATATATTTTTAGATTACGATCATGATGCGCGATTTATTTTTGAATTAACTCTTTTTTCTCGTGTAGATTTTTTGGAATGGAAATATTTTCCCTTTAAGGCTCCTCATCGAAAGAATTATAAAGACCTAGATCGACAAGTTGATGGATTTATGCAAGATGAAAAAAAGCAATTTGACAGTTATATTCCTCATCAAGCGATAGGAATGGGAGATTGGATAAATTTTAATGTCACCATTGTTAATAATAAGCATACACCGTTGCAAGGTCATCTTGCACAAAATTTTTGGCTTAAAATTGGTGATGAAGAAGTAGAAGGTCATTTACGATCTCTTTTTATTGGAAAACATAAAGGAGATGAATTTATTGTCACCAATAGAGGATTACAGGATTATTTCAGTGATCAGTTGCGTGCATATTATAATTTTAAAATTGCGATTATTGATGTAGTACCATTTCATTATTTTTGTTTTGATCAATTTAAAGAACATTTTAGAATTAAAACAAATAAAGATATGCACAAAAAATTAATTGAAGTTTTTTCTTATCGCAATGATATATCACAGCGTCTTGAAATGGTTGAAGAGGCATTCAAGCTGCTTTTATCCAAACACCGTTTTTTTCCGCCAAATCATTTAGTTTTACGACAACAAAAAATAATTTTGAGTGCAATTCAAAAAAATCCCGATTATAATGTGTATCGAAGACAAAAGGATTTTCATTTTTGGGTTCAACAACTTGCTGAAAAACAAGTTAAAGAAACATTATTTATTGATCAGCTTATTTATAATGAAAATATCGTTGTGGACCATGAAGACATTGTTAATTACCTTAATTTAGATAAACGTCCTCGGATGCGAGAATTTATTTACTTTAATATATCAGACTCCAAGCGAGATGGTCAGGAAATGCCGTGGCCATGTAATGAAATTGGTCGGATCTGTGCAAGAGAAAAGGCAATTAATTATGTTATTCACTATTTAACAAAAAAATAATTTGGTAAAGGACATATTACAAAGCTCATGGAACAACCTATTTACAAACTTATTATTGTGGGTTCTGGTCCAGCAGGACTGACTGCTGCAATATATGCTGCACGTGCCAATCTTCATCCCATTATTATTGATGGTAATGAACCGGGAGGACAGCTTACAAAAACGTCATATGTTGAAAATTGGCCAGGAGAAAAAAGTATTCTGGGGCCAGAATTGATGGCAAAAATGCGCGATCATGCAAAGCAGTTTGGCGCTCATTTTGTTTCGGGAAAAATAACAGGATCTGATTTTACAAAAAAACCGTTCACACTCACTATTGACGATAAAAAACAGGTGCATGCAGAGTCTATTATTATTGCCACAGGAACGGTACCTAAAACTCTTAATGTTCCCGGAGAGAAAGAATATTGGGGTAAGGGAGTAACAACATGTGCGGTATGTGACGGTGCATTTTATCCCGACAAGGAAGTGATGGTTATTGGTGGTGGTGACACGGCAATGGAAGACGCTTCGTTTCTTAAAAAATTTACCAAAAAAATCACCATTGTTCATATTCTTGATAAGTTGACAGCTTCCCATGCTATGCAACAGCGAGTTTTGAATGATCCTGACATCAAAATTATATACAACAGCACGGTCATTGAATTTATTGGTGACGATAAACATTTGACCGCAGCTGTTGTAGAAAATAAAAAAACGGGTGAAAAAACAACTATTTCTGTTGAAGCTGCATTTATAGCGGTGGGATTAAGCCCAAATTCTGTTCCGTTTAAAGATCAAGTAGAATGTTCGCAAGGGGGATTTATTAACGTAAAAGATCATGTATTAACATCGGTGGAAGGTGTTTTTGCGGCAGGTGATGTCCATGATTATCGTTATCGTCAAGCAATAACATCGGCAGGAGCAGGATGTATGGCTGCTTTGGAAGCGGAGCGGTATCTTGCATCAATAGAGTAGAGTATCAATTACAACATGAAAGGTTAAAAACAACGATGAAGTCTTTATATTACATATTAGTAATCATGAGTATGCCATTATGCGCATCACAGGAACCAGAATCAAAGCACAGAACAAGATCAGCAAGTTTGGGTTCTAGTACCGACGTTTTGCGTCGAAGCGCTGACAAGTTACGTGCTAGCGATGATAAGTTACGCACTAGCAGTGAAGCTATGCCAATGAGAAGGCTGTCTGCTACAAGCCATCAGAATAGCAGCTCAACAAGCAGAAGCCCTAGTTCTGATCGTTATAATCATATGTTGCCATTTCCTGGTGCATTGTATAAGCGTGGTGGAGGGTATAGCCCTCTTGAATATTAACGTAATAATTTGTAATTATTGCGTTTTTCCTTTACAATAAAGCTTATATAAGACCATTAGGGAGAAATTATGTCACTTACTATTGTGAAAAAGAGTATAAAAAAGCGCCGCAGAAAACATGGTTTTTTAAAAAGAATGAGCACAAAAGACGGGAGAAAAATTATCAACCGTCGCCGTGCGTCTGGTCGTAAGCGTTTAGCGCCAAGTAAATACTAAAAAATTACTGGATTTTTATGCCGAGTATTGCTCGTGAGATAACTCGATTTTCTCAAAAAGAGATTGATTATCTGTTTGAACATGCTCGGCGTCTTGTTAAAAATAGATATTGCACCATTTTGTGTGCACCTCGTCAATTGTCATTTGGTAGAATTCTTATTATTGCTTCAAAAAAAGTAGGCAATGCGCCCGAGCGCAACACTACCCGTCGTCGAATCAAATCCATTTTTTATGAAGAAAAGTTATTTGAGCTCTCCTATGACTATGCTGTCATTGTCAATAAACCAATTCTTACTTTATCCTTTGTTCAATTAAAAGAAATTATTCTCCATGCTATTCATCAATAAGCTGGTATGGTTTTTGATTATAGGGTTGCGTCCTCTTTTTGGTACTATTCAATGCAGATATGTGGTGACCTGTACTGAATACGCAAAGCAGCAACTAGAGCAACACTCATTTTTTGTTGCGGCGTGGAAAATAGTAAAAAGATTTTTGTCATGTGGTCCCTTTCTCCGCTCGTCCTGAGTGTCCGCCGCAGCCAAAGCGAAGGCGGATGTATCGAAGGATGAAAAATAATTATTGTATTACCCTTCGATACTTTTTTATAAGAATAAAAAAACTCAGGGTGAGCGGAAAATTGTAATCCTTTTTTATAAAAGTTCACCCGCCAATTTACTCAATTCGCTTCTTTCACTTGTTGGTAAAAACACGGATCCAAATATTTTTTGCCCCTTAAAGCGCTCGCTCGCGGTGACAAGACCATTACTACTAAAATCAAGGTATGGTGAATCGATTTGATAAGGATCTCCCGTTAAAATAATTTTACTTCCTTCTCCCGCTCTGGTCACAAGAGTTTTGATTTCGTGAGGATTAAGATTTTGCGCTTCATCAATCAAAATGTATTGATATGGTATGGTGCGTCCTCGCATGTAGGTGATCGCTTCAAGACTTATTTTACCTTGGTGAAGTAAATCATCAAAAGAAACAGAGCGCTGTTTTTTTTGATCTTGTTGATGATTATTTTTTTTGTATTTATTTTTTTTCTTATAATTTTCAATTGGAGCTTCTTCTCCTTGAGCTTTTTGAGATCTGTTAATGGTGTGCATGATATAGCTCATATTATCGTAAATCGGCATCATCCAACTGTGTAATTTTTCAGTAACCGTTCCCGGCAAATATCCTAAATCTTTTCCCAGAGGAATAACGGGTCTGGAGATAACCATATGTTCATAATTTTTATTAACGAAAATGTGATGTAAGCCGGCAAGAAGTGCCAAAAATGTTTTGCCGGTACCAGCTGGGCCAAAGAGGCAAGCAAATTGTATGTCGGGGTCAAGGAGTAAATCGAGAGCCATAAACTGCTGTGGATTGCGCGGTGTTAATGGCCAGGCAAGATTTGGTGATGCTAATGGTCTGAAAACATCTCCACCATAATAACGATAAATGCGATAATTGTAAGGATTGTTTTGACTTTCTGCAAGCACGTATTCATTACGTTTAATGGCACCTGATTTTGCAAGAGCTATAAGTTCTTTTGGATTTTCTCCTTTTAATTCTGCTGCAGGAACTGAAATTTTAATCCATCCTTGGTAAAATTCTTTTTCTGAAACATGCTCTTTTGTATAATCTTCTGTTTTTATACCCAAAGCATCAGCTTTAACGCGAGCGTTAAGATCTTTTGAAATGAATATAACATCATTTCCTTTTTTATTGAGAGCAAGAGCCGTAAGGAGTATTTTGTTGTCTCCCATGCCAGATGAAAAAGGAATTTTTTTTACTATTTCATCTTCATCAAAAAGAACTTGTAAAGTTCCTCCATTGTCTAACTTTACACCTTCATGTAATGACCCTTGTTCTCGCAGTTGATCAAGTTGTCTGATTGCTTCACGGGTATTGCGTCCTCGTTCTGTTCCTTCTCCTTTGAATTGATCAAGCTCTTCAAGTACCGTTGCAGGTATAACAACATGAGCTTTTGCGAAATGAAGAAGTGACTTAGGATCATGAATTAAGACATTGGTGTCAAGTATATAGATTTTCTTTTTTACGGACATCTTTACGACTCCTTTGGTTAAACGTTACTACTCTCACAAAAAAGCGTAACATAGTGATCTCTGAGAGGCAATGGACTGATGTAATCAAAAAAAGGCGCTGTCATATTCATTGTTTTTTTGTACACTATATTCTTGTGAGTTATGCGTGATTAATCTGCTGTTTATTTCATGGAATTTTAATGAATATAAAAAATTATTATCTGTTTATGTCTATAGTGATTTGTTTATGTGTGCAGTCTTTGTGTGCAATGAAAACAAGTTCATTGAAATCTGTGGTTAAGATAGAAACAGTTAATTTTGTGAATAATGGTGACATTGTAATAAGTGTTGTTTATAAAAAACATCACAATTCTAGAAATCGTCGTAAATATATATTGGTGGATGGAAATACACAAGTTAATACGATTTTATATGAGGAAAAGGATCCTGTTAGAAATGATATTCGCAGTAACTGTGTCATGAATAATCAAAGAACAAAAATAGCGTTTTGCGAAAATGAATATTTAAGAGTTTTTGATATTCAAAAAAGAGAAGAAGAGTGGCATAAAAAGATAGGATATATAGGACGAACTATGACCTTTAATCCTGAGAATGATAATGAAATTGTTTTTTATAGTAGCAACAATAATAAATTAATTATTCACTCGAAACAAGCAAGTAATGCCATGGAGGTTCCAGGCAATATTTTTCGTATGGAATTTCCATGCATATTTCATCCAATAAAAGCAGAATTTATTCTTAATTTGAATAGTCGTGGTTATTGTCATGGTAATTATCTCAGAGGTAGCTGTCAGGACCATGTTTTAAATGGTTTTGATCTAAGTGATAACATTCAATATCAGCGCTATAGTGTTGATGGGTCTGCAATAATTGCAATTGCTTCTTGTGTAAGAACAGACAAGATAGTTCTTACAATTCCTGGTAATGATAGTTTTTATCGTGAATGTCCATTGCCAACTCAAAGAACTCACACATGTACAGAACTATTGTTGCACTCGAACAACAGAGTGGTGTTTTACCTGAATGGTATGAGTCCTGAACGTAAATTTGATGCGAACTATCTGTACAGTTATGATATGAATTCAGGCATATTAATTTATTGCTATAAACTTCATGGTGACCAAATAGTTTATGATAAACATTCAATTAATAATAAAAGAATGGTTGTTTCTCCTGATGGCAAAAAAATAGGAATTGCATTGGACAAAAAATGCATACTCTTATCAACTCTTTATATGTTGTTGGGAACAGAGGGAGTTGAGCAGTTGTTTCAGAAGGTACATTTATTACAATGGTATGTTGAAGAACAGAATCAAGAAGATGAATTTCCATTAGATGTCATGAACGTGATGGTGGAAACATTATTAGATTTGCATTATGCATAGGGGTTTATCGTGGACAACAAAGATATACAAAAAAAATTTTTTATATACATATTTTTTTTATCTATCGTAATACAGCAATCGGATGCAATGGATAAAACTACTTTGCAAATAACTGATATTCCAGGAATTACCGCACCACGTGGAGTTGTTTTTTGTGGCAATAAAAGAGTTGCAATTATTGAACCAGAAACATTTACCGTATTTAACACACAAGAACAGGAAAATATTATAAAAAAAAATCAAACACAAACGTTTGATGGGGGAGCAATGTTTGATTTGGCTACTAGTAAAGATGGAAAAGTTGCTCTTTTTAGTGATTGCAGATTAACCGTTTATGACGGTAGTACTGGCAAGCAAGAATGGCAAAAATATGTACCTTATGGTTATCCTCATCCTATCGCATTTAATTTTCAAGATAGCAGTCAAGTTTTGTTGTATATTAAAAATCATGATCTTTTGCATATTTATTCTAACAATGCGAATAAAACCCATAGAACCAAGACGCCTCCATTAGGGGCAAATTGTTCATTTGCTCATCATCCTAAAACAACAAAAATTATTTACGGCGTTTCTAAACTGGGAGCTTGTTGTTTTACTGATTATGAAAAGTTCATTAATAGTATTGATAGCCGCGAAGCGTTAGTGTGTCCAAATAGTTATATTGTAGGACAAGAATATTCTTGTGATGGATCATATTTTTCAGTTGTCGCTCGTGCGGCAACCCACACAAGGATAATTTTTGTGCCAGAGAGCAATGGACAAACAGGATGGATTGAAGTGCAAAAACCTATTGTTGCAATCGCTTTTCATCCCAACAATAAAATTGTTATTTTTTTAGACGAAAATAATAATGTAAAATGTTGGGATTTCTTTGTTAAGCAGTATGCTCATTTAACTTGTTTCTCTGATGAAGAGCCTATACCGTTGCAAGATAGATTAGAAAAAAGATTGACCATATCACCTAATGGTAAGCATTTATGTGTTGCATTTAAAAATAAATGTTCAATAATGCGACTTCCGTTTGACGTTGTATATGGGTTAGTAATAAAAGAACAACTATTTTCTGTTGTGTCGTTATTAAAGAGCTATGACATTAAATCCTGTGATGAATCTGCTGAGAATAATATAATTAGTTTGCCACAAGATGTTATTTTTTTGATAGCAAAAAAGCTATCGAAGCTATTCAGGCATTCTTTTAAATAAGTAGCTTGGAGCAATTATTTACTTACGCCGAAGGTATGTACAATGAATATAAGAAATATGTTTGTTTATGTGTTGATCTGTTTGTTTGTTAAGCCATTATGCGCAATGAAAGAGATATCTTTTAAGTCTACTGTTGAGGTGGAATCAATCAATTTTGTGCAAAATAATGATATTGTAGTGAGTGTTCTTGACCGTGTATATACCTACTCTAAGAAACGCCAATATATATTATGCCATGGAGAACATATGCAAGATCATACCATCTTATATGAGGGAGAAAGTGTTGCAGAAGATTTCAAAAATAATAATTATGCCATTAATAATCAGGGAACAAAGATGGCATTTATTGAGGGTCAAAGCTTAACAGTTTATGATATTGAAAATAAAAAGAAATACTGGGACAAAGAGATACAAGTCTATTCTTTACAATTGCCTATGACGTTTAATCCTGAAAATGATGCTGAAGTTGTTTTTTATGATAATAAACAAAATAGTTTAAATATCCATTCTCAACAAAATAGCGATGTTATGTCTCTTCCTGTAGTATCTGATTCGACAGATTTGTGTATATTTCATCCAACAAAAACAGAGTTTATTTTTAATCTCAATGATGTTTATTATTATCATGGTAATTATCAAAATAAAAGTCTTGAAAAACATGATGCAATGAATTTTTCTAAAAAAGCAAGTATATATTATCAGTGTTATAGTGACGATGGCTCAATAGTGGCTGGAATGATTGGTAATTTTCCCGCAAGAAAAATATTTTTGATGCCTCTGGATCATCGTAATTGGTATAAAGAAAGTACATTACAGCGGAATAGACCAAGTACGTATTATGCTATGTCCTTATCTCATGATAATAGAGTGATGTTTATTTTGGGAGATAAGGGTTTTGGTTATCAGTTTGAAGGTTGTCATTTCTATAGCTATGATATACCGACAGGTGCGTTGCTTTGTCAATATAAGCTTGATGATAATCAAGGGCCGTACAATAAATATCCGACCAGAAGAATAGCTATTTCTCCGGATGGCAAGATGTTGGGAATTGCATTGGATAAAAAATGCTTGTTGTTACCTATAACACCTGAAATAGTTTGGGGAAAAAAAATGGCAGAGCTATTACAAAAAATGATTGTATTACGATGCTTTCAATTTCAACATAGCGATGAATATCCATCAGAGATTATAAATCTGATAATTGCACAGTTATTAGATGTGTATTACGCATAGGAATTTTTAATGAAAGAAAAAGATTTGTCAGTGTCGCACGTGAATTATATGAAAACAAGAAAATAGTGTTGATTTTTCATTTGCAATTAATTAAAAAATGTAGTAACATAATGGTGAAGTTATATAATTATTATATGTTGGAAGGACACATATGTTTTACCTGTGTTATCAGGAAGATCAGAAGTCTCTAGATTTTGTCCAATCCTTTGTTTCTTTTGTGGCTTTTTTTACCACAACAACTATTCAGATGTGCACCCTATGCACTATATGCGGATAAGCAGTATTCTTTGTTTATCCATTCTAACCATTTTCCAAAAAGTATTTTTTTAAGTTATCAAAAAAATCGTTTTTTTTGATGTTATTGTATCAAACAGGCTTATGAATAGCTGTTTAAGGAATTTATATGTTTTCTTTACTAAGGCAATTGTCATTGCCGGGACAACTAATAATAATGATTGCGATAGTTGTGTTGTTTGGGGGCACATTGCCGGTGGCGGTAATACAAATAATTTACACTTTTAGCCTCTTATTTAAGGAGCTTCTCTGTTTTATGTTGCCATTTATTATTTTTTTTATTGTAATGCATGGGGTTCTTTCATTGAAACAGAATGCACCGCTTGTTTTATTGGTACTTCTTGGCGCAGTGTTTATTTCTAATTTTTGCGTTGCATTATCAGTATATGGTATTGTTAGCTGTTTAATACCATTTCTTTCTGGAGGTCTGCCAGAGCAGAGCTTTGTAAGTAATTATGTTTTGGAGTCACTATTTTTGTTAAAATTGCCAACTATAGTTCGTTCTGAATATGCATTAGTAAGTGCTTTGGCTGGCGGAGTCTTTTTTTCATTTTTTCAGAGCATGCGAGTGGAACAGTGTGTTGCGCAGATAAAGCGATGGATAGAGTTGTTTTTAATGCGTTGCTTTATTCCTTTATTGCCAGTTTACATTGCAGGTTTTCTCTTAAAATTGCGCTATGAAGGGATGCTTGTTGTATTAGTGCATAATTATGGTGTGACATTCTTTTTGATAGTGGGAGTGCAAATAATTTATCTAGGACTCCTCTATTTTTGCATGTTTGATTTTTCGTATAAAAAAGCATCGCGTGCTATTATTAATGCAATGCCAGTTTATTTAACAGGTTTTGGCACAATGTCGAGCGTATTAACTATTCCTGTTTCAATTGAATGTGCTCTTAAAAATGGTGTAAATCGTTCAATTGCTCAAATAGCTATGCCGATCATGGCTAATATCCATTTATTAGGAGACAGTGTTTGTACTCCAGTGTTGGCATTAGTAACAGGATATTTATTTTTTGGATATGTGCCAGACTTTAGCATTTACGTTACTTTTGTATGTTATTTTTGTACAGCATTATTTGCAGTGTCAGGAATTCCCGGAGGCGGTATTTTGGTTATGATTCCTATTTTAGTATCAATGTTTCGGTTTACACCCGAAATGATTAGTGTGGTAACAACAATCTATTTTTTAATGGATTCTTTTGGGACTGCTTCGAATGTAATGGGTGATGGGGCATTGGTTAAGGGTGTGGATAATTTTGTACAACGATATATTAATGAAAATTGAAAAAGGGAATTCTTATGAATATAAAATGTTATTATAGATATGCATGTATATTGCTGAATCTATCAGTTCAGTTTTTGAGCTGCATGGAATCCAGTATTATTCGAATTGATGACATACAACCTATTTCAATAGAGTCTGTTGGCTCATATAGGTGGGTCATATGTGAAAGTAATCGGAGCATGTTGTGCGATGAGAAGCAAAAAACATGTTCAATAATAGCTGAAAACAAAGACTATATATTGTGTTGTGCGGTTAATAAACAAGGAACAAAAATAGCGCTTGGTGCAAATGAACATTTAACAGTTTATAATACTCAAACATTGCAACAAGAATGGTGCAAAGATATATCAGGTGGAGGCTCATCTATGGCCTTTGATCCCGTTAATGATACTGATATTGTATTGTACAATAAAATGAGTAAAGTATTAACATGTCTGTATTCAGATGGTACAAAAAAATATGATTTAAGAAGTATTTCATTGGAATCAATAGCTGGATGTGCATATCATCATCACAAAAAAGAAATTGCATATGGCTGGCATAGTAAAGGATATCGCAGCATTAATTATGAAAATGAAAAAATACCAAAGCATTCTTTATACCCGTTGCATAACATTGGTCCAGAAGAGTTTGTATTAGGTGCGCTTTATAGTTGGGATGGTACTTTCTGTATTGTGCTGGCTGGACATAGGGAACACAAGATAGTTAAGCTGTGTGCAAAGAGTGGAATGTTTTTATCTGAATTTAAGTTGAAAAAAAATTATTCGGCAATGTCATTGCATTCTAATAATAGAACGGTTTTTCTTTTAAGCAATGATAATGAATTGCATAGTTATGACGTGAACTCTGGTACAATGTTATACAATAGTCCTCGCATGCTTGATGAAAACCAGGAAAATCTGTGCATAAGAACACCATTACCCAATAGAATAGCCCTTTCTTGTGACGGCAAACAAATAGGACTTGCGCTGAGTAATTGCTGTTTAATTATACCGTTGTCGCTTGGCATGTTGTATGGAGGTGAGACGAAAGAGTGTTTATTACAACGTATCTGTTTATTGCGCTTATGGAGTCAACAAGATGCTGGACTATTGGAAGATATCGGCCTGAACATTCTTGAAAAATTATGTTATGTCATTTGAACAATACGGTGTTGTTTTTACATAGGATTTTATGATGAAAGAAAAAGATTTATCAGTGTTGCGCCATTCGGCGGCACATTTACTTGCACATGCAGTTAAGGAATTATTTCCAGAAACATTACTCACCATTGGGCCTGCAACAAAAGATGGTTTTTTTTATGATTTTTTGCCAACGGTTACTTTTAAAGATGAAGATCTTGTACGCTTAGAAGAGCGTATGCATGAGATTTCAAAGCGCAACATTCCACTTACTCATAAACAAGTTGCAAAAGACGTTGCGCGAGAAATGTATAAAAATAATCCATTTAAGCTTGAGCTCATTAATGACATTCCTGATGATACGGTAGGTATAGCGCAGCAGGGTGATTTTTATGATCTGTGCAGAGGTGGTCACGTTGAGTCAACTGGGGACATTAAATATTTTAAATTGTTGCATACATCAGGTTCGTATTGGCGTGCGGATAAAAATAATGCCGCATTACAACGAATTACAGGAACAGCCTTCTTTTCGCAAAAAGAAGTTGATGATTTTATTCAGCAACGTGAAGATGCATTAAAATATGATCATCGCAGACTTGGAAAAGAACTTGATCTTTTTTCATTTCATGAAGAAGGAGTTGGATTTCCCTTCTTTCATCCAAAAGGTGTAACGGCAATTAATGCATTGATGGAACATGTTCGTAAATATTTAAGGCGTAATGGATATCAAGAGGTATATACGCCAGTTATGTTGAGTGATAAGTTATGGGAAAAATCTGGGCATGATAAGCATTATCGCGAAAATATGTATTTTTCTGAAATTGATGAAAAAACATATGCTATTAAACCAATGAATTGTCCTGCCGATATGTTAATTTACAAAGAACGTCCACGATCATATCGAGAGTTACCTTTGCGATATGCTGATTTTGGTGTTTTGCATAGGCATGAATTGTCTGGTGTGTTAAGTGGTTTGTTTAGAGTACGTTCTTTTAGACAAGATGATGCACATATTTTTTGTACTAAAGATCAGATAGAAGAAGAAGTAGAACGTTTTATTATGCTGTATGATGCTGTTATTAAACCATTTGGATTTGGCAATATTGTTATTGGTGTTTCTACAAAACCAGCCAAAGCTATGGGCGATGATGAGATCTGGGATCATTCAACAAAAATTTTAGAAAAAGTGCTTACGAAGTTGGGTAAACAATACACTATTTATCCAGGAGAAGGCGCCTTTTATGGTCCTAAAATAGAGTTTGGAATAGAAGATTCGCTCAAACGTGTGTGGCAATGTGGAACTATTCAAATTGATTCATGCAATCCAGAAAATTTTGATTTGACGTATATTAATTCCGAAGGAATTAAACAACGACCTGTTATTTTACATCGTGCTATTTATGGTTCATTGGAGCGATTTTTTGGTATTTTACTTGAACATTACAAAGGTCGATTACCATTTTGGTTGGCGCCTGTTCAGGTCAAGATTCTAACAATTACTGATGAACAGAAAGAATATGCAAAGAATGTGATGAATATGTTGTGTGAAAAAGATATTCGTGTTGAGATGGATGAAACATCGGATCAAATTTCTAGCAAAATTAAGCGGGCGCAACTTGAACAAGTGCCATGGATGATAGTGTTAGGCAAGAAGGAAGTGGAGAATGGGACTGTTACATTGAGATATCTTGATGGCAAGCAGGAATTTGGTTTGACTATTGAGCAAGTGTTTGAAAAAGCGAAAAATGAAGTCAGCCATTAATTGTTATGAGAATAAAATGATGAATAAAATTATGACTATGTTGGTTCTGTTGTGTATACATGTTTTTATATGTGGGATGGAACAGAGCGTAGAAAAGTCTAAAAAAAAACTGTCTGACTTGGAGACTAAGAGAAGAGTGTTGCGTGAGCGTGCTGCTATAATGCAGAAGAGCGTGTTGCGTAGTGAGGTTGGCGAGATAACTGTTCTATGGTTAAAGAGAGAGGACAGTGGTGCTGTTTTAGAGGGGAAAGAGAAGCCTGCAGCTAAACTATAAATATTTTTATGGGGGCCGTGTGGGCCCCCAAACCCTTCACACAAACTTGCAGTTTGATCGCTGATGACGGCAAAAACTCGGAGCTATAGAATGCAGGAGCATTCTAATCTCCTCAGACAGTTTGCCTAATAAAGTTAAAAGCGAGTACGCTTTTGTCTTATTTTATTGCTCCAAAATACATATCACTTTTCCGTTCGAATAGTTCGCTTCGCTCATCTCGAACGGTGCAAACATTATATTCTTATAAAATAATGTGAATTTGACCGAAGTTTGTGTGAATGCCTTTTAATTCGTACTTACCCTTCGATACTGTTTTATCCCCTCGATACGTTTTTGAAGCAAAAACACTCGAGATGATCGGATAAAAAAACTCAGGGTGAGCGGAAAAAGAAATTGAACCTGTGCTAATTGTGCGCTTTGCGCCGTTCGAGATGAGCGAAGCGAACTATTCGAACGGAAGAATGATATGTATTTTGAAGTAATAAGAAAAAACAAAAACTTCGTAGTTTTTAACTTATGAGCAAAACCGTTCAAGTGATTTAGGCTGCTTCTTAGCAGACTAAGTCACGCGTTTTTTGCGGCTATAGCGATCAAACTGCAAGTTTGTGTCTGGGGTCGTAGGGGGTTTGACAAGAAACCCCTTACATAAAAACATTTATGTTAAAAATTAAAAAAAGCACGAACAAAAAAGAGAAAACAAAAAGAGATAAAATCAACGATATGATTTTACCCCTCTCCTCTCACATACCCCAAACAACGGACACTTAGAACAAAACGGAGAAATAGGCACACAAATATTCTGTCCCCACATAACCATCAAAGAATTATATTCTGACCAATATGTGCGCGGTAATAATTCTTTAAGTGCAGTCTCAGTTTCCTCAGGTGTTGACGTATTAATAATGCCAAGCCTGTTAGAAATGCGATGAACATGGGTGTCGACACAAATTGCAGGAATACCAAAACCCACGCTCAGCACCAAATTTGTTGTTTTTCTGCCAACGCCGGGCAATGACAGTAGCTCTGCTTCTGTATTTGGCACAATGCCATCAAATTGTTTCAAAAGCATTGTGCATAAAGCATGAATTTGTTTTGTTTTTTGTCGATAAAAGCCGACAGGGTAAATGAGTTGTTCAATAGTAGAGGCTGGCAGGGCAAGAATATCTTTTGGTGTCTGCGCATGTTCAAATAAACGAATAGAAGCAGGTAAAGAGACAGAATCTTTGGTGCGAAGGCTTAAAATACAGCTGATAAGAACAAGAAAAGGATTTTTGCCATATTGTTTGACAATAGAGGTTGCAGCGGGCTCAATCATGCTTTTTGTTGCGACTTTCAGTAATGCGATGATTTCAAGAGCACGCTTCTGTTTGGCATCTATACTTTTTGCCACATTACTACTCCCAAAAAAAGAGACTTATACCAGGATTTGGTATAGTATAGAAAGTATGTTAGGATGGATTTATCTACCGAATGGTGGTCCATCACCAAGCAATCCAGCAATAAACACGAAAACTGTCATCAGTGAGTGAGAATAGTGTAATAAGAGTGTAAGTATATTTTTTTGTTTTCTCATGATTCCTCCGGAAATAATAAAAATATGGTAAATAGACATCAGAAGTATAATAAAGCATTGTTAAAAACGCAATAAAATTATGTTTTTTATAGAGTATTTTACATGGTTTCTTAGTCGTTTTGAATTTATTTTTGTTGTGACAGTTGTATCTCTATTGCTTAAATCCTGCATTCTGTTTTTTTTGTTACGCAGTATTAGGTTCTCGAACAAAATAGGAAAGCCTTTCATATTTCTGCTTATTATTTTAGTCAGTAATATGTTTTCAGATATAGCTTGGGTTTTAAATTTATTATATGAATTAATTGCTTATCCTAAGTATCAAATTGTCTCATTTTTTACTCATATCGCATGGGTATTTTTTGTTGTACAGTATCAATCGCTCATTTTGTTTGTGGAAAATTTAATTATTCAAAAATATTATTTTTCAAAACGACAAATATTTTTTTGTTTGATTAGTAGTATATTTTGTATGTTATTTTTATTTATAGCAACGGTGAGTTTTAAGAATATAGATATTTCACAATACTATTTATTGCGATCAAAAACAGAAACCCTCTCCACCTTCTATGTCATGTTCGTACTAGCAATACCGAGCGTTTTATTAGTACTACAAAAAATGAGAACAACAGAATTGCCGCTCATTTTAAAGCAACAGCTTTTTATTTTTATCGGTGGCTTTATTTTACCTCTTTTAACAGCAGACTTTATACAACTTAATCCGTTTCAGTTCAGAGTGCTGGGTGAACTTGCACACAACTACATAGCCGTCAGTTTTACAACCATATTTTTGACGATTGCCATCTATTTCTGTGCACGTAAAATATTTGGTCTCCGTTTTTTAAATTTGAAGTCACATGTGCAGCGGCCGATGAATATGAATTTTATTGAGGATTTTAAAGGAGTGTTGGAGCGATTAAGTGCAGTGACAACATGTGAGGAATTGATACACATCACACAACATTTTTTTAAAGAGACATTTGATATTCCAATAACCAAAACACAATTGTATTTCAGAAAAACAGATAGCCAGATAACTGACAAGGTAATTGGCATAAAAGATGAAACAGTTGTTTCTCTTGTTGAAACATTTTTATTAACCCACTCGCAAGCACTTGACTCCACCATTAAAGATGAGAAAGTTCTTATTTTTGATGAAATTGATTTTAGTCATTTTTATCATGCATGTGAATCTGGTGAGATTATGTTACGGTTTTTGCGCACCATTAATGCAGACATATTTCTACCTATTTATGAAAAAAACAAACTTATTGCATATATTATTGTCGAGCGTCACGCTCGGACAGGTAATTTTTATAGCAATGTTGAGCGAGATGAATTGATGGTATTTAGCAGCTATTTGGGCAATATTATTAATTTGTTGCAAAGTAAACAGCTAGACATTTTATTAGAGCAGGAACAATATTTGCGTCAAGAATTGTATCACAAGCACCAAGAGATTAGCCAATATAAAGAAAGTATAAGAACGTTTTTGCGCAAGGGTAAATCGCAACAGATTGGTATTATTTTTTATAAAAATAGACGATTTGTTGTCGGTAATGAAGCAGCAAAAGAATTTATTGATATCAATGTTAATGTTCATCAGGGACACCCCTTAACACAGACATTAAAAAAACTAGTGCAGAACGTTGAATCATTTAAGACGCCACAATCAGTTCTTGCCAAACATCACACCGATGGTAGCACTATTGTGTTATCTGCGGTACCGCATTTAGAGCAAAATACCATCATTATTACCGTGTCATACCCAGACGTTTCAGATACCATTAAACATTTTATAGATTTATTAAAAGATCCAACTGAATGTGATTATTTATTGTATTTACAAACAACAGAATCAGGCCGACTTATTAACAAACTGATTCCGGGGGTTGGTGCTGCACTTTTACAATTTAAGATAGAATTACTCAAAGCTTCACTCAGTAAAAGAGCCCTTTTGTTAGATATGCAGGAGCAGGATATAAAAAATACCGTAGAGCTTGTACATCATATTAGTTTTAGAGAGGTTTTGCATACTTTATCTTTGCAAGGGCCAAGTAAAAACGCTGATGTTGCAATTGCTCTTTTTGGCGTAAATCCTTTGTTTGGATTGCCCGATAAGTATGACAAGCCGTTGCTTGCAACATTAGATGGTGTTGGAACATTGTTTATTAAAAATGTGCATCATTTAGATATAGAAACACAAGAGCACTTGGCTGCATATATTCGGTATGGATATTATTCTCCATGCAAAAGTGACAAAAAAATGGTAAGCGATGTACGTATTATTTGTTCATCAAATCAACATTTATTATCACTAACGCAAGCGGGTAAGTTTAGTAAAAATTTATTGCAAGAGTTAAAGGGAACAACTCTTTCTATGCCATCGTTGATGACATTACCTGATCATGAGCTGCAAGCGCTTGCAGCAGGTTACACAGAGCAAGCGCTGGTTTCTGATGCATTTCAACACGTTTTAGAGTTAACGGATCGTGAAAAAAATGTTCTTGTTAAAGATCGACCTGTCAGTTTGCAAGATCTTAAAAATAGAGTACAGCAGTTTCTTGTCAAAAAATCTAAGAAAAATTTAATTTATGATGAAGTTGAATTTAATCCTACCTATGATTTATCTGATCCTGATCTTATTGCAGCAGCACGTTTAGGAAAGCAGGCTCTTAAAGATAGACGTGTCATGACATTGCTGTGGAATAAGTTTAAAAGCCAAAATAAAATATCAACATTTTTGGGTGTTAATCGTTCTTCTATTAATCGTCGTTGTAAAGAGTATAATTTGATATAAATTATAGGTAATATTATCTTAAAATCTGCTTAATAAAAAATAAAATCGCGCTCCATTCTATAAACTCAGGATAAACTATTCGCTGCTGCGCTCGTCCTGAACTTGTTGAAGGATAGAGCGCTCAAATCCTTCGACAAGCTCAGGACGAGCGCGGTGAGTAGGGTGTGAAGGAATAGGAAATGTATGAAACAAGAAGATCTTCAAGCACACAAAGAAGCATTTTTATTATACCTGCAAGCAGAAAGAAATTTTTCAGAACATACAGTGCGAGCATATCAGGGTGATTTAGAACAGTTTTTTGATTTTTGGGTTTCCCTGCCCGAATATGATGCGCAGCATCTTGGTGTACGTACCATTCTTGAACGTTATCTTGTCAGTCTTTTTTATAAAAAAATAAGTAAAAGTTCAATAGCGCGCAAATTTTCATGTTTTTCTTCTTTTGAACGCTTTCTTGAAGGTCGTGGGATTACCCTTGATTTAAAATTAAAACGACCTCGTGTTGACAAAAAATTACCCATTTATTTTAGTGTTGATGAGATATTTCATTTATTAGATTCAATTAAAAATGAAGATTTACCAACAAAACACCCAATTCGGGATAAGGCTATTTTTGAACTATTATACGCAACCGGTATACGTTGTTCTGAGCTTGTGACTATTCGTGTCAAAGACATTGATATGAAAGAGAAAGTTATTCGTATTTTTGGCAAAGGTAAAAAGGAGCGGCTTGTGTTATTTGGAACAAAAGCACAGGAAAAAATTGTTGAATATTGTAAGCATGAGCGTCCCGCAGTGGAGCATGAACATGAATCATTATTTTTAAATTATCGATACGATGCATTAACGTCACGTTCGGTGCAGCGCATTATTAAAATGTTTCGTTTGTTTTTGCGTATTGACAGACCATTAACACCACATAAATTGCGCCATTCGTTTGCAACGCATTTATTAAATCAAGGAGCAGATTTAAGAGCGGTGCAAGAGTTACTTGGTCATAAATTATTGTCGAGTACAGAGCGGTATACGCATGTATCATTGGAAGATATTGCACGCTTGTGTGATGCAATTCATCCGATTAACGATATGATGAAAAAAACGTAATTCTATGAATGGACTGAATAAAAAAATTACGTCCCTTCTTGTATGCACGATCAGCATTTTTATCACTATTATTATACGATTGTTATATTTACAGTTGTATTGTGCAGATTATTTTGTTCAAAAAAGTAAAAATAATTTCATTCGTTACGAAACATATGCTGCTGAACGGGGTACTATTTTTGATGTTCAAGGTCATTTGTTAGCAACTAATAGACCGATTATATCTGTTGCGTGGCAAGGAAGCGGGAGGCGACGCTTATCAGATGAACAAATAGGTGCCTTGCAAACAGTAGAAAGAATGTGTGGTAAAACATTTCTGTCCGATCAATTGTACGAGCATATTGCCCTTGCAGAGCGTACGTACCAAAAAATAGTATTATTGTGCGACATAGATTTTTCATCATTGGGAAAATTGGCAGAACTTTTTGCTCAGCATGACAATATTCTTATTGAGACACACAGCAAACGATTGTATCCATATAATACGTATGCAAGTCATGTGATTGGCTATGTGGGCAGTGCTCGTATGCACGCGCAAGGCAAGTCTGGTATAGAAAAAATATGTGATGATGATCTTTCTGGACAAAAAGCAGAAATGAGTCTTGTGGTGAATTCTGCAGGTAAACGTTTATCTTCTATTGAAAATGAAAGAGGTTTTTCTGGTCAAGATATACATACCACAATTAATATTGATATACAAAAATTGTGTGAAGATGTTTTTCCTGAACAGTACTCAGGATGTTTTATATTGTTTAATCCAACTGATGGTGCAATTGTTTCTCTTGTTTCTCGTCCTACCTATGATCCTAATATTTTTGTAGATCCGATTTCATCTGAAAAATGGAATGCATTGCAAGAACGTAATCCATTTATTAATCGTGCCCTTGATGCACATTATCCATCAGGTTCTATTTTTAAGCTAGTGACCATTAGTGCTGCGCTTGAACATGGTATTATTACAAAAGACATGTTGTGGGATTGTCATGGTTATACACTATTTGGAGACAGAAAATATTGGTGCGGGCGAAAAAGCGGTCATGGCACCATAACCATTGAGCAGGCTGTTGCATCATCATGCAATACGCTTTTTTTTGAAATTGGTAAAAAAATAGACATTGATACATTGGCAGAATATGCGCGCATATTTGGATTAGGTGAAAAAACAAATAGCATATTGCCTGAAAAAACAGGATTAGTTCCAACAAGAGATTGGAAATTTTTGTGTAAAGGCGAACAGTGGTGGCCAGGAGAAACATTATCGGTGACCATTGGTCAGAGTTTTTTATTAGTGACACCGATACAGATTGCACGTATGATTGCAAGTATTTTCACCGGCTATTTAGTGTCTCCTCGTCTTTTGGTGACAGAGCCAGTTGTAACTGTTCCTCTTGAGATTCAATCAGAGACAATATCATTTTTAAAAAAATCAATGAAAATGGTGGTGCGTTCTGGAACAGGACGAGCTGTTCGTCAAATAAAAGATATTAAAATGTATGGTAAAACAAGTACTGCGCAGACAAGTGATTTGGAAAAGCGATATTTAGACCCAAAATATTTGGAGCACGGATGGTTTGTGGGTCATTTCCGATACAAAGATAATGACCCACTGGTATTTGTTGTAATGGTTGAACGTGTTGGTGCTTCACATGTTGCAACAACCATCGTTAAAGAGTTTTTAATTAAGTATAAGCAATATATGGATGATTAAATTACTCTTGAGGAGTTACTTTTACCACATTTCTTATTTTATCAGCAGCTTTTTCTGCTTTTTCTTTCAGTATATTGCGCGCTATATCAAGAGCCTCACTAACTGTTTTTGGTTCTTGTTCCATTGTTTTTTCAACTAATTCTAATGTTTTATACATTCCAACATAAGATATAGCGCCAACGATGATGCCACTAATAATTTCACTTTTTATCTGTGTTGTTGATGAAAGCAGTAATGCTAAAGCGCAAAAAAAGCTTAATTTTGTTTTGTTCATGCTTTTTTTACTTCGTCTTTTATTATTTGAGCAGTTTTATCGATACCATCTTTTGCAAGATTTGCGCCTGACTCAATGAATTTTTCTGCTTCGCTTTTATTGTTTTCATTATATCTTACATATCCAAATATTGCTACAACAACGGCACAAAGAGCAATACCTTCTTTGACGAGGCATTTGACTTGCATTGGTTGTGAAAGCAATAATGCGACAACAAACAACATGCTTATTTTTGTTTTGTTCATGTGATACCTTTATAGTATGTTGGTTAAAAAATACGAATAATAATGATGCTTAGTGTAAATATTTTTTGTTTAAAAGGAAAGAAGCTATCTATTGTTTAAAAAAAAGGGAGCCTCTATGAAACAATACATAATGACTATAGTAATGCTATTTTCAATATCACCGCTTGATGCAGAATATAAAAAATCTAAGCAACAAATGACGTTTATGGACTGCTTGCCTTCAACAGTAGTGAGTAGTTTTGTTGGTGCTTTTACAGGCGGGTTAACCCGTTACTTGGAGAAAGAATTAAAAGTTTTTCAAACACAAGAAGATTTTATTTTTTTGATGATTGAATGGTGGATAGAGCACAAAGTTCGATGTACCATTATCAATAATTTAGAACAAGATTTTTATGAAGCTGATATTCCGCATAAAAGAGGATTGATGCGATTTGCAGCATGGGCAAGTTCATGGATTGCATATTTTAAAGTGTAAAATAAAAAGAAGCGACTCTCTGGAACATTTTCCAGAGAGTCGCTTCTTTTTTTATTTGCTAAAAAATTAGAGATACATATAACGCCATCTAGATGTAGTTGTTTGACTTGCTGTTCCCAACCATGAACATACGCGGGCTATAGTTTTTGTCATTTCAGGATTCGTGTTGAGATTCTTTTCTGTAATGGCATGAGAGCCACCAATTGTACCTGTTACAGATTCTACTGTTGTTTGATCTTGTAAGAACCAGTTCATAAGCTTATTACGCAATGGTTTTTCCCAGTATTGTTTTGCACCAATTTGTGCGCCTAAACGAGCCAACAAGAGTACTGCAGGAATATATTTTTTATATTCATTGCCACAAAGATCAGTTAGAACGCTTATGATGCCTGGATTTATTGCAGCGTCGTATAAAGTACCTGCTAAATAAGCGATAGATGTACCCGTAAATGCTCCTAGTAAAGCACCAGGAACGATTGTATTACCCAGGTAGCTATCCCAAAATCGAGCAGTATCAACAGGATAAACGATTGCTGCAGCTGGCGCAGTCGCAACTACTGTACGTGCAGTAGCCGCTGACAGAGCCAATATCGACATTAAAAACAGTTTTTTAGTATTCATAAAGTATTCCTCTTAGTTAAGTTTACTTTTTTATTTATATACTCAATATGCCATAAAAAATTCAACTTGTAAAATGGGGTGGTACCCTATCCCTTGCTTTGATCGATAAAGTTTTTAATCAATTGAGCAGCTTCTTGGGGGCAGATATTTGATGTATCTACGATAAGATCATAGTTGTTATAGCTCCAATATTCTGGATTGCCGTGTTGGCTTCTGGTGATTCCTATTAATCCATTATTTCTTTGTATTTCTCGTTGTTCCATGATCGCAAGATCACAGGTGATTGCTATGATATATACCGTATGCGTTTTGCGCAGCTTTTCTATATCTTCAAAAAGCCATGCAGGAAATATTCCTTCAAAAATAACGTTATTATGAGCGCTTGCTAAAGCATCAACCATTTTTATCATTCCATATGATGCATTAACTATTGTTTGGCCGATAAGAATTTTGATAGTTGGTTGGGATGAATGTGGGTCTATTTGTTTAATGAACTGCAGACCATCGCTTACAGTGACTTGGTTTTTTTCATCACGAGGGTTTGGATTAACCCATTTTTTTGGCAACATACATAATATGTCATCCATGGGAAGATAAAAGAATGGTTTATTATCAGTAGCATATAAATTTTGTAATGCTTTAGCAGTAGAAGATTTTCCTGAACTGCTGCAGCCATGAATAATTATAATATTTGGCTTATCTTTTGTAATATTAGTGAATGTTTGAGTGTTAAATGAGAGCATGAATATAATGGTCGTAAGACATATTTTGATTTTCATATGTTTTTCCTTTTATGTAATCTGAGGTTTCATATACAAAAAAAAGGCGCCTCGAAAGGCGCCTTTTTCTGATGTTCCAATAAAGCATTAAAGCTTATTTATGCAGGCTTTTCAGCTTTTGAAACTTTTTGTGCCAATCTGCTGATTTTGCGAGCTACGGTATTACCATGCAAAACACCCTTTGTTTTTGCACGAGCAAGCTTGCTTTCAGCTTCAACAAACAATTTTTTTGCTGTTGCAATGTCGTTGCTTTCAATGGCAGCGATAACTTTTTTGACAGCTGTTTTGATAGAAGATTTACGTGCTTGGTTTACTAGCTGGCGTTTTGTTATTTGTAAAACACGTTTTTTTGCTGATTTAATATTTGGCATAATCGTTTAATCCTATAGATCTGAATTAGATAACTTTTTTAATTTTGCCTGCTTTAACGCATTTGGTGCAGACTTTTGAGCGATGAACATGTTGTTTTGCGTCACCAGTGAGCGTAAAGCGCACGGTGTGTACGTTTGGATAAACCCAACGCTTCACTCTATTATTAGCGTTACTTACTAAGTTTGCTACCTGTGGGCCTTTTGAGCAGACTGAACAGATTCTTGACATTGGTGTATACCTTCCTTAAAGCCTATTTACTTATTTCTAATGTACCATAAAAAGATATTTTATCAATTAAATTTATGCGCCTCACGCGGTGCAATACCAAGTAATGGATAAATTTCTTCCGCTTGGAGCGTTTCTTGTTCGATTAATGCTTGCGCAAGCGTATCAAGCTTATCTCTGTTGCTTTCAAGCAATTCACGTGTTTTTTGATGGTATAAAGCGGTTAAACGCTCTACTTCAGCATCAATTTTTTGTGCTGTTTTTTCTGAATATGAATAGTCTCCGTATTGTTGACCATAAATTATTTGGCCTATTTCAGGTGACATGCCATATTTTGTTACCATATTGCGAACCATGCGGTTTGCTGTCTGAAAGTCGCTGTACGCCCCTGTGGTGAGCTTGTTAAACACAATTTCTTCTGCAACACGACCACCGAGGGCTGACATGACAGTAGCTTCCATTTCTTCTTTTGAGGTGATGTATTTTTCACGTTCTGGCAAGTAGTGGGTTACACCAAGCGCAGCGCCACGAGGAATAATGGTTACTTTGTGTAATGGATCAGATTCTTCTGGTAATAAAAGTCTCACCAGAGCATGCCCAGCTTCATGATACGCGATTAATTTTTTATCTTCTGTGGTGAGCATAATGCTCTTTGACTCTTTGCCGAGCGTGATTTTGTCCCGTGCTTCTTCAAAGTCATCAGAATCAACTGCATTTTTATCTAATTTTGAAGCATTAATTGCAGCTTCATTAACTAAATTCATCAGATCTGCACCAGAAAATCCCGGTGTTCCCTGCGCAAGTTTCTTGACATTCACCGAGTCGTTAATTTTAACAGTGTCCATGTGTATAGCTAAAATTTCTTCGCGGCTTTTTTGATCTGGGTATGGTACATGCACATGTCTGTCAAATCTACCTGGTCTGAGTAATGCTTTGTCAAGAACGTCAACTCTGTTTGTTGCTGCAATGACAATAATTGGTGTTTGAGAAACCTCAAAGCCGTCCATTTCAGCAAGTAACTGATTAAGTGTTTGTTCACGTTCGTCATTACCACCACCCATACCACTTCCACGTTGACGTCCAACAGCGTCAATTTCATCAATAAATATGATGCTTGGTGCATGGCTGCGCGCTTGGGCAAAAAGGTCACGCACGCGGGCTGCGCCAACGCCCACAAATACTTCTATAAAATTTGATCCGCTGATGCTAAAAAAAGGACAATTTGCTTCACCTGCAACTGCACGAGCGAGTAATGTTTTACCGTTGCCTGGTTCACCTACAAGTAATACGCCGCGCGTTATTTTTGCCCCAAGGCGTTGATATTTTTGAGGATTTTTTAAAAAATCAACTACGTCAGCAAGCTCTTCTTTTGCTTCATGAGCGCCTGCAACGGAAGAAAAATTTTCTTTAATGGTTGAAGGTAAGAACATGCGTGCACCGCTTTTACCCATGGTAAAAATGTTGCCTCCGCCGCCGCCACCAGGTGCATTGCCGCGCGTTTGGCGTACAAAGTACCACACAGCCCACAAAACGGCAAGCAAGCAAGAAAAGAGAAAGAGATACCAAATGTTTAATTGACTTGATGGTGAAAGCACCGAAAATTCAATACCTTGTGTACGCAATTTATCCCATGAATCAAAGTTTGGGCTAATGACGGTTGAAAAACGAGAGCCGTCCTTTAACAACCCTTCAACATCTTGTTGTGAAACATGAATTTTTTTGACCTGTTTTTGTTCTACCTTTTCAAGGAACGTAGAAAAGGGAAGTTCTTGAATATTTCTGCCTAATTCGGTCAGTCGATACAATACAAACAGAACGCCAAGCATAACAATGATGGCAAATAATGCATTTTTAATATTTTTTGATTGCGGTTTCCAGAATCTATTTTTTTGAGGTTTTTTCATAACTCTTTACGTATTTTTGTGAGGTTTATCTATATTGTTACTTTCTTTACAGTTTAGCAATAATAAAAAAGGCTGTCGATTGGTTTTAATTGATTATGTTTTGACCGTCGGAAACACATGGTAATATGGTGACCAATGAGGATAACTACATTTGTCCTGAGACGCTGTTATGCGTTGTGTTTTTTGTGTTGAAAGATTGAGTAGCGCAAGATAACTTTTGCCATCATGCTCCTTTGCAAACAAAAGATGTGTTCCATCTGGTGACCAACTTACATCATGTTTGTTTTCCGGTCCAAAGGTGATTTGTGTGTGCTCTTTTGTGGCAAGAGAATAGGTATACAGTTGCATGACACCATTAACTTTCATAGTATACGCAAGCATATTGTTTGTTGCACAATAGTTAGGAGATGTGCAATAGCCGCCTTTCGTTATGCGTTGAATGTGACCAGTTTCAAGATTGCCAATAAACAGTTGAGGACTGCGAGTTTGTGCATCGGAACAAAAACAAATATGATTGTTGTCGATAAAAAGAGGTGAGACGTTGTTGCCTTTATTGTTGGTGATTGGTCGCAAAGCTGTTTTTGTTTGGTAAAAAAGTTGGCAATTTCCTTTGCCTTTTGATGCGCAAAAAATACTTTTTTCTTTGTCGGGTGAAAAACTAACAAGCATGGTAGTGCCATCCAAGTTAGAAGCAACTTTTTTTTGTTTATTCATATCAGTGGCGATGAGCTGGACGTTAGTATCCGTGTATTCTGAATAATAAAGAGTTGGATGAGCATTATTGTTATTCCAGCGCGGTACAACATTAATAGTTGGAGTATCGACAAGTAATTCTTCATTGCTGCCATCAAAGTCGGCAATGTAAATATGTTTTATTGTTTTATTGTTGTCATCGCTTGCTTTTATTTCTTTGCAATATGCTATGCGAGATGAGAAAAAACCTTCATTGCCCGTGAGCGCATGATAGACGTTATCTGCTATCGCATGCCCCCATCCGCGGACAATGTTATTTTTTGGTTTATATTTTTTTTGTTTTAGTGCTGCGCCCTGAAAAGTGTCATACAAACGCCATGTAATGGTATTGTCTGGTTCCATACGTATGTGCAATGCAAACGGAACATTGCGTGATGAAAGCTGTGTTATTGTGGTAGCAAGTTCTTTTTTTGAAATGTTGTTGTGAATGGATGCAATCTGTGGAGCAAATTGATCAGTAAAAATAAGGTCTTTTTTAATGATATTTGCAACTTCTTGTGATGTTGCTGATGTTGCATAAGGAAGAAGTATTGCGATGGGCATTTTTGTGTTTTTTGCTCCTGCAACGGTGAGTTCTATGGTTGATGCTATCGCATGCATGTTAAGAAAAAATAGACACCAAAGAAGCGGATTTTTTTTTCTCTTGCGCTCGTCCTGAACTTGCCCGCCGTCGCTAAAGCTATGGCGGATTCCGTCCTCCGAAGTTTTAACGAAGGAGGGTTGAAGGATAGAGCGCTCAAATCCTTCAACAAGTTCAGGACGAGCGCAGCGGGGATGATGGCTTTTGATTGTAGTAGCAAATTTATTTTTCATAATGTTTACTGCGTAAAGTTAATGGTGATTGTTTTTCCATACGTCCATTGTGGCATTTTCATAGCAAAAAGAGCATTTCTTGCAGAGATATCATACATAGTGATACCAGAGCTTTTTGTGATCGTAATTTTTTGAGGTGATCCTTGAGTGTTAACGGTAAATGATATTTCACATGTTGTGTTTGAGGATATCCCGATGGGAGGATGCCAATTATTTATCAACTCTTTTTGTAACAAGGCGTGGCGCCGCAGTGATTCAACTTCTTTGTAATTGTCAGAGATATGTGCGTTTTCTGGAATAGGCAAAGCCTGTTGTTTTATGGTTGACGCTTGTTGAGTGGATGCTGCAGCTTTTTGTGCGATTTCTTTTTTTGGTGTGCTGTTTTCTTTTTTAATAGGTTCTGGTGTTTTGGAGGCAAGCTTTTCTTCTTTTTTTAGTGTTGCTATGGTAGAGGGATTATCTATTTTTACCGGTTCTTTACGCTCTGCTATGATAGTTTCTTTTTTGACAGCAGCTTTTTGGGTAATTATTTTATTGTTGTGAGGTAAAGGTAATGATTTTTGTGTTGTCGTGGGAGTTGCAATGGGTACAAAAAGAATAGGAGATGAGTAATCAATGTGTTTGTTTAATGTTAGCGAAATGTCGTATGAGTCATTATTATGTATAAAAAATACCCACAATAAAACAGTGCAATGAAAAAAAAAGCAAACACTGAGAAGCTTAAGCCAGAGAAGATGTCGTTTGTGAAGGTTTTTGTGTAGCCAGAGCGACATATTTTACACCACCAATAGATTTAATTTCATCAACAAGTTCTAATACCGTTCCATATGATACGCTTGTATCAGCTTTAACGTAAACCGTTTTTTCCTTATTGTCGCCAACAATTTTTTTTATGTGTGCTATGATATCAGTTTTGTTGATATGTAGCGCGTCGATATAAAAATCACCATGCTTATCAATAAAAACAATAAGTTCATCAATGTTATTTGTTGATGCTTCTTGGGCTTGTCCTCGGGGCAACGTGACTTTAATAGCATTGTGTATAATAGGTGTTGCAACCATAAACATAATAAGCAATGTAAGTGCGACATCGATGAGTGGCGTCATTGAAAGATCTGCAAGATGTTTACGTGTTGAGCGAGAACGCCTGTTTTTACGTATGCTCATGACCGTTACCTTCTTTCAACCAATTGTTGAAAAATAAACATGGTTTTGTCTGCTAATACAATAACATTGTGTTCTAATTGACGTGTTTTTGTTTGTAAGTAGTTGTACATAACGAGTGCTGGTATTGCAACAATAAGGCCAGCGAGTGTTGTGATGAGCGCTTCAGCAATGCCTGGTGCAATAGTTGCAATGTCTGCAACCTGTGTTTCACTGATGCGCATAAATGCATGAATAAGTCCCCACACCGTTCCAAAAAGACCCAAAAGTGGAGCAACGGCAGCGCTGGAAGACAAAACCGCAAGATATGATTCGTCATGCAATATCATTGATTCAATGATGTTGTCACAATTTTTTTCAATAAGAAGCAGGTCGTCGCCTGTTATGGTGCGGTCAAGATTACCCTTGAGTATATCTTTTAAAAAACTGATATTTTTTATCAAAAAATAACCAGGGGCAGTAGCTTTTATCTTTTCAGCAAAAGCAATGAGGTCGGATGGTGTTTTTACAGAAAGTAATTGTTTTTGTGTGTTTTTAAATTGTTTATTTTTAAGACGGAAAATAACTAGTTTTCCTAAAAACAGTGCCCAGCATACAACAGACATGCCCAGTAAGGTGAGTAATACTAATGTACTGACAGTATCTGCTTGTGAAACAAGATTCCATAATGGATTGCCGGCAAAGAAATTCATCCCAGTCTCCTTTTTTTGTGAAATGCTCTTGATTGCTTTAGTGATGTGAGCTTAGCAGATAGCTGCAAAAAGTAAAACTGTTTACAATTGTTCGTCGGTAACATATCCAAAAATAGTGTGTTCGCTTGCGATTTCTACAGAATTGTCATTTAATTTTTCTGAAGAAATGGTGGTGAGGACTACGCTATGTTCTTCATTGCCTCGATCTAACCAAAGGTTTGATGCAAGGGGATTTTTTTTTAATGCTGCCAAGCAGAGCGCTACATAATCTCGATGACTACGTCGAGACCAACCAATTGTATCCATAAAATCTGCAGCAGAAACAACATCGATAGATGTGATGTTAATATTGTTTTGAAGGTAATCATGCGTGCTGGAATACATGGATGAGCTGAGTGTGGCATTGGGAAAAGTATATTGTAGTAACTTCATAAACTGATCACGTTCCATTTTGCTTAAACACATTGAACTTGAGCAGTTATGACAATTTGATGAATCTATCAAGTGTACATTTATGTTGGCATTTGGTTTTTGAATTAATGTTTGTAACACAACAATTAGCTCAGAAAATAAGCTTCCACTGGCAAAGATTACATACTCTATTGTTTTGGTTGCATTAGTTTCTATTTTTTCAACAAGAAGAGCGCTAACTCTTTTTTCGAAAGTTGCTCTAAGGTGAGGGTTTTCTTTTCTTCCTATTGGGCAAGGACTAGCACATTCAGTTAAAAAAAATATGGGACATACTTTTTCGTATTGTTCGACCATTTGATTATTTTGCTGAGATGTAATTAATGAGCAAAATTTTTTTTTCAACGAATTGTTTTTCTCAAGAACTTGTATTGGGTTAGTGAGTAATGAATCAATTAAATGATGTGATGCAACAGCCTTATTATAAACAGATGTGTTATACGATGTCGGTGCATAAGAAATAAATCCTGCAGCGATAGCACTGTCAAGTCCGTATGGATATTGTTGATTTATATCTGGTAATCGCTCTGCCAGAACTATAGAAGAACCTGCACCAAGACGTGGATATTGTATAGTATCGCCAGCAGTGTAAGGCTCTGTTATTTGAACACCTTTGTACATACCATTGATAGATACGCTGCATAAGATAAGACCAAAATAAATAGTTGATAAGCTGCAATTTTTGATAAACATAAAAACTTTCCGTGTTTAAATAATTGTTAATATCCAGCAATAATAGCAATATTGTTTCATATAGTCAAAAAATATTGCATGGTAGTGGAGTGTAGTTATAATTATTTGCTTTTGCCCACTTTTTCTAAAAATGCTAAACTAATCAGTAAATAATAGTATCAATATAAGGTGTCAGATGAAGATTGCAGTTCTTGTTTCCGGTGGCGTTGATAGCTCTGTTGCGCTACAATTGCTTAAAAACCAAGGGCATGACGTCACAGCCTTTTATTTAAAAATATGGCTAGAAGATGAGTTGTCCTATTTGGGTGATTGTCCCTGGCAAGAAGATTTGGCATATGTAACGGCTGTTTGTGAACAACTTAATGTTCCCCTTGAAGTTGTTTCTTTGCAAAAAGAGTACAAAGAAGAGGTTGTTGCGTATACCGTTGCCCAAGTTAAAGCGGGCCGCACGCCAAATCCTGACATTTTATGTAATCAGCGTATTAAATTTGGTCTTTTTTTAGATCACATAGATACTCAGTTTGATAAAGTTGCTTCTGGCCATTACGCGCAAGTGCGTGAAAATAACGGCATGGTAGAACTTTTTCAGTCTCCTGACCCGATTAAAGATCAAACCTATTTTTTATCATATTTGAGCCAAAAACAGCTCAAAAGAGTGATGTTTCCCATCGGGCATTTACAAAAAGAGCAAGTACGAGAGCTAGCGCATGAATTTAATCTGCCAAATAAAGATCGCAAAGATAGCCAGGGGATCTGTTTTTTGGGTAAATTTAAATTTTCTGATTTTATTAAACATCACTTAGGTGTTCAACCAGGTGAGCTGGTTGAATTAGAATCTGGAAAAATTATGGGAAAACATAATGGTTTTTGGTTTTACACCGTAGGTCAACGGCAAGGAATACGCCTTGGTGGTGGGCCATGGTATGTTGTTGCCAAAGATATTGAAAAAAACAACGTTTATATTTCTCGTTCTTATTATTCTGATGATAAGTTGCGTGATACGTTTAAAGTACAGAATATTCACTGGATTTTGGGTGATGATGCACTGATTACAGACGTTGACGTAAAACTGCGCCATGGAGCGCAAAAATATCGCTGCATTTTAGAGCGCCAGGGCGATAAAATTATTTGTGTTACTTTATCAGATCGTGACCAAGGTATTGCTCCAGGTCAATATGCGGTGTTTTATCACAATGATGTCTGTCTTGGTAGCGGAGTTATTATTGAAGATAATTAAACATATTACCGTTGCTACTATGTTTACTATTGCGCGCATTGCGCTGACACCGGTGATAGTATATTATTTGCTTGCGCATTGTTTTGTAGAAACATGTTTTTTATTCATTGTTGCTGCACTAACAGATGTAATAGATGGGTATATTGCACGTCGTTACAATCAAAAAACATTTTTGGGTGCTGTTTTAGATCCACTTGCAGACAAAATTTTATTGCTTTCTGTTTTTGGTTCTTTTTTTTATATGTCATTAGAGATATTACGTGTGCCTGGTTGGTTTGTTTGTTTGTTAGTAAGTAAAGAACTTCTTCAAATTTTTGGTGCGATTTTATTGTATATAAAGCGTGGATGGGTGGCTATAAAGGCTAATGTATGGGGTAAGATTACCACATTAAGTCAAATATTGTTTATAGTGTGGCTGTTTTATTGCATTCTTTTTGGGGCAACGCCCTCAAAGAATGTGTTTAACGGTTTTTTAATTATAATGTCGTTTATCATGTGTTTATCATTTGAGCAATATTGTCTTGTGTGGCTAAAAAAGATATGTAAAAGGAGATAGTAATAGATGAAAGTATTATTTTGTATCATTTTTATCGCTGGAATGCTGGCAATGGCACTCTCATTTTCAGATGAACAGGAATTCATTAAACAGCCAAAAGAAAAAAAAATATGCCTTTCAAAGCAGCAACTTATTGAACAAGAAGCGTTGATAGTTGATCTTGTTAATGAGCTATCACTTTCAGCAACAGGTTTTCTACGCGATATATTAATTGTTCAACGTCAGATTTTGCACTGTATTAATAGCTATGTGGATGGAGAAAAAGATTGTCTTATCAGTAATGCAACCAAAAAGCAACGCATTGCGCTGTCTGAAAATATGCTGTTGCTCAAAGCAGAATGTGAAAAAGCTAAAGAAGAATTACTTATTTTGAGACAAAAAATAACGACAAGTAGTATGTTTCTGTCTCAGGCGGACATTACATAATTATTGTGAAAAAGAACGGCTTTTTGCTATGATTACGGTATCAAATGATGCATAAAGTAATTTACAT
Source organism: uncultured Pseudomonadota bacterium (assembly GCA_964433525.1). Lineage (GTDB taxonomy): Bacteria > Babelota > Babeliae > Babelales > Vermiphilaceae > SOIL31. The sequence continues at coordinate 148,277 of CAYSQT010000003.1, read as the reverse complement.
GGGGTTTTATATGAATAGTAAAGGTGTTGTTGGTATGAAAAAAAGCATGGTGATAGTAATTCTTTTGTTTATGATAAGTGGTATTAGGGCAGAAGACACTAATAACAGTTCAACAAAACTACCTATTCCGTCTGCTATTCAAAAATCTATTAAACAAACATTTGGTAATGATTATAAAATTGATCGTATCCCGGTAGAATCTGATATATATTTACGTCAGGTTATTACGAGTTATAACGCCCATATGAAGCATGCGGTGATAGATTGGCTTAAAAAAGAGCTTGTGAAGGGCTCTGCTGATTTAAAAGAATTATATTATTTATTAAGTCATTTGGATTCCGTGACAACAGCAAAGGCTGCTATCATAATGCTTGCCCGTGCGGTTTCAGCGTATCAAACAATGAGGCAAAGTCATCCATCATATCAGGCAGATAAAGCATGGCAAGAAAGAGCGTATACTATTATTGTTTTACATGCATCAGTTATTCTTGTTACCATTGCCCGTGCGCAATTATTATTAATACTTGATGAAATATATAATTCATTGACGTATTGGAGAGAGCAGAAGCGCAGTCCGGTAAAATACTTTTTTCATAAATCGCCATTAAAATGGGTGATGGGAAAGCGTCAAGCAGAAGAAATCTCGTCGAATATTAAAAAGTTAGAAAAATTAGAATATGATGTGCGCGTTGTACTTGGGCGTTTAACCAAGCATATTTATGCGTTTAATATTCAGGGTGGTGTGAATGAATCGTACTTTTGGATTGAAGAATTGTTATCTATGCTCAAATGTGTGGGTGCAAACAAAGAAAAGGCAGTAGAGAAACCTACTCGATTTGAGAATATAGTTGATGGATTGAGATTAAAATTGGGCTGTGTCAGTGTATTAAAAGATACATTGATGACAAAAATGTCTGGGACGATTAAACCGGGACATTTTGCGCGTAATTGGATTTCTTATAGCATAGCTGCGCTTGCAGCGTATCAAGCTCGTAATTTTCATATAAATAACCCAGATCTTATAAAAGGAGCTGCGGTAAGAGTTGGAGAGTCTGTGAGTGATGTATGGAAAACGGCAGCTGATCCATTAAAAAAAGCATGGGATACCTTGGTTGGAAATTATACTGTTGCTGTTACTCCAGAAGAACAGATGGCCTTTGCTCAACATGCAAAGGAAATAGAAAACGTAGTGCCTAGTTTGATAGAAAAAAGAGATATCTTGGTGAAGTCATTTGGTGAGGGACCAAGTATGAAAGAGTCTGCAGAACAAGAATTAAAAGACTTGCTTTCATCTGGTAGGGGAACATGGCAATTATGGGGAGGCTGGGGAGAAAACATTATAGAGGACGTCAAGAAGGGAGATTTAACATCTTTAGAACAAGCCGTCAAAGATACAAGTGTGCTTACTAACCCAAGACTGTCACTGACTTTACATAAAATTTTAGGACAATTAAAAGCAGCCGTTCCTGTCCAAGCAACGTTGGGTCTTGTTTCAGATATAGCTCAACTTCTTCCTCCGATTGTTTCTTCTACTCAGATGACTATTAATTATATGGGTATGATGCAAAATAAGTATGGGAATTCTATCGAACTTAACATGAGGCTTCTTGCTTTAATTCCCGTCACCTTAATAGGTGGCGGAATAGGTGCATTATATTACGCTATGACTCAACGTGACTTGTCATCAGTACGCTTGGCCTTGTTAGATATCAACTCATTGTTTATAGAATCACAAAAACCATTAACTGATCATGATTATGGTAAATTGATTTACTTATTGCAAGGACTTAAATCAGAAGCAATGCGTTATTTAACAGAAGATGATATGCGTAGCGACTTTTTGACTGATCTTGCAAAGCTTGAGTCAAATAAATTTGATGTTGAAACAAAGCGTAGCATTATTCAAAATATGTTTATGAAATATCCGTTTCTAACATTAAATGCAAAAAGTGCTTAGCAAAAGCTACTTTTCTGCTATTATCAAAAAAAGATAAGGTTTGTAAACTAATAATGTACATCAACACAGCTGGTGAAAGGTTTGATACATGGCAGCATTTAATCGCGTTATTCTTGTTGGTAATTTAACACGAGACCCTGAACATCGTATGCTTCCTTCTGGACAAGGTCTTTGTCGTTTGGGATTGGCAACAAATCGTCAATTTAAAAGTAGACAGACGGGTGCTATGGTTCAAGAGGTTTGTTATATTGATGTTGATGTCTGGGGGCCTCAGGCTGACAGTTGTCGTCAATATTTACAAAAGGGTCGTTCTGTTCTTGTTGAAGGACGTCTAAAATTAGATTCTTGGGAAGATCAAACAACGGGTCAAAAACGTTCAAAACATTTGATTGTTGCTGAACGTGTAGTATTCTTGTCAAATGGTGTTTCGGCGGAAAATTCATTTGGATCAGCAATGGAAGATTCATCAGAAGAGATGCAGCTGAACCCAAACAATCCTGTTGAAAGAGATTTATTGGAGCAGCTTGAAAAAGCAAAAACGCGCGTTAAGGCAACGTCTACCGCTAAAACAAGTAGCACTGAAAATGTTGTATCAACTGGGGAAATTGATTTCCAAGATCAACCTCCGTTTGAAGATAATTTACCGTTTTAGTTTTATATCCCGTTTTATAACGGGATTTTTTATGATCAACTACTATTCTATGCGAATATTAATTGATTATTTTTGTTTGAATATGCAACAATTAAGATATATAGGCAGAGTGAGGTGGTGTATGAAGCGTCTATTAATCTTGTTGCTATGTGGTAGTATACTGAGTTTATTGCATCATAATGTTGATGCGTCTTTTTCTTTTGATAATGCATTTCCTCTTGTCTCATGGTATGAAAAGGGTTTGAACGCAGCAATTATAGTTTGGCATGGCATAGATAGCGCCAAAAACATTGATGTGATAATAGGTAAGTGTGCGTTTGCACGCTTTTGTTTTGAAAAAATGATTGAAGACAAGCAACAAGTGATTGATGAGGATATTGATTATTGTTTATCTCTTATTTATTCAATAGAAGAGAAAGTTGCATATTATTATGATGAGAATGGTGATAATTACGATCAACAAGCATGCTTAAAACAGATACTGTTATCTATAAAACAACATTTACATGTCCCAGCCAATATCAAGACCAAATGAACCTCCTGCCACGTCAGTATTAAAGGTGCGAATTCCTCCGCATTCAAGGTTATAGAAAAAGCCTACACGAGGCCCTGCTTTTGCATCATGTTTGGTAAAATCATATTCTAAGGCAAAATGTACGGTATGCATGTACCATTCTTTTAATCGCTGATCGCTATTAATAATGTTTTTATCAAAAATGTCTGAATTTTTAGAAGTAATTGTTGTTTTAGCTTCTCCTGCACATGAATAACCTGCGGTAAAAGAAAGTCCATACATAAAATGATCGGCCTTTAAAAAAATTCCTGCATCCCAAACGGGACCTTTTTTAATTGATACTTTGCCAAAAACAGGAAAAATAATACCTGTTTGCTGTGATGCGGTTTTAAGACCCATATATGTTGTGTTATTTGTAAAAAAAATAGTATTAATTGTTGCTCCGAGCGTTATCCATTCATACATTCCAATGGATAGTCTGCCGGTTACAGGAATTCCCCAGTGACCATTATAACCAAGAGGCAAAGAAAAAAGTTGACGTTCGTTTTTTGTTTTTCCTGTTGGAGCAAGCATGCCTACCCCGATAGTAAAATCAATAAAATCAAGTGTTGTTGTATTTTGATAATTATGGGTCCAACCTATCATTGAGCTAAAATCACCAGCACCAGTTTCATGCGATGATGCAGGGTTTAGGCCCTCCGATATAAGTTGTTGCTTGATTGGCGCATCAAGTTGTGCTTCTGAAAGGGGGGTAAATAGTATGTTATGTATGTTTAAAGATCGTATTGGCAGATGCAATAAGAGAAAGAAACCACGGAGGAAGTTTTGAGTAAAAAAGAGATTTGCTTCTTTGATATTAAACGTGCCATTGATTGATAAATTGACAATGTGCTTGTCGTTTTGAATTATCTGACTTGGCCCATAGATATCAAATAAAGGTACTTTGGTCCCATTTTTGTTGCGCCCTGTATGTGTTTTACCGCCACCAATAGTTACATCAACGGTTGTGAGAAAATCGTGTTCTATGCGAGGTTCAAGAAACATATTGGTTGCACGATAGAAGTGTGGATTGTCGATTGCTTGCGCAGTAATAAAACCAAAAAATAATATATACCCGATTATTATATATATTTTGTTTTGTAACACGATGGCCCTTTTGAAATTTATTTTCACAATGGTCATTGCTCAGTATACGACATTTGCTATAATAAATTAATAAGGAAAAATTTTTTTTCGCATCATAGTTGATAAGGGGGATTTTTATTATGAATGACAATGATAAGTTCAAGAAGTTTTTTGGTTTTGGTGGTGGGGATGAAGAAAAAGAAGTTGCTCACGACAAAGCAATGGAGCCAGTAGCAAATCATGAAGCGCTCGAAAAAGCTCAAGCGGAAGTAGCTGAATGGAACGATAAATATTTATCCTTGACCGCAGATTTTCAGAACTACAAAAAGCGCGTTGATATAGATAGAGCCGAATGGTCATATGATGCTCAAAAGAAGGTTTTTCTGGATCTATTGAACATTGTTGATAACTTTGAACGCGCTCTTGAACAAGAACGCAAACAAGAAGATGCAACAGAAAAGGCGTGGCTTGCGGGTATTGAGATGATATATCAATCCATTATAAAAATGATGCAGAAGTTTGGTGTTCAAGAAATTACTGATTTTTCAGTCTTTAATCCTAAATATCATGAAGCATTGGTTCAAGTTGAATCGGCTGATCATAAAGAAGGCGAAATTGTGCAAGTGTTGCAAAAAGGTTATGTAATGAATGACAGAGTTATCCGTGCTGCTACGGTGAGTGTTGCCAAGTAAGGAGGGGTTCACATGATGAATGAAATACAATCTATTGTATTGGAATCTAAGCAAAATAATTGGCCTTATCCAAAAAGGTTTGCTGCGCTTAAAAATGCTGGAGCATTAACACATATAGTACATTTTATTAATGGTTTTGATTCTGTGTATCAGAGTGAGTCTGGTACATGGCAAGAGCCATCCTTTGCGGATTATATTTCGCCAGTGTTGTTAGAAACATTTTCTGAAGATGGGATAAAGGCTGCACTAATGGAGCGTGCTCAAGGCAAAACAACATATATGCAATTTTTAACAGCGATAGCATCTTGTGGTGTGTCTCATTATAAGGCTGACATGTGCAATGATATCGTCACTTATTTTAATGATGCTGAAGATACATTTTACATACAACCAGTTCCGGTGTGGAAAGAATAAGCAATGAGTAACGCTTCCACAATTCAGACTTTATTGAAACAGCATATAAAACCATCTCGTCGAGATGGTTCTTATTTTTTTAAGACTGGTCCCGGAGAGTATGCTGAACACGACAAATTTCTTGGTGTGACTGTTCCTGCAGTACGCTTGGTAGCTAAGCAGTTTGTGGACGCATCATTAAATGATGTTAAAGCATTATTGAGCTCTCCCTACAACGAAGAAAGACTATTAGCCTTATTTATTCTTGTATCACAATATCGTAAAGCTGATGAATTAATCAAAAAACGATTGTATCAATTTTATATTGATGACATAGAGCAAGTTAATAATTGGAATTTAGTTGATGCTTCAGCGCATCACATTATAGGTGCTTATTTATTTGAATACGGTCATAATCAAGAGGTCTTATTAGAGTTAGCGCAATCAAATGACTTGTGGAAACGTCGTATTGCAATTATTGCTACGTGGTATTGCATTAAAAAGTTCGATTTTAGTTGGACATTAACGATAGCACGAATGTTATTGCATGATAAACATGATCTGATTCACAAGGCAGTTGGTTGGATGTTGCGTGAAGTTGGCCAAAAAGATATCAATCAATTGAAGTCTTTTCTTGATGAGCATGCGGCAATAATGCCACGCACTATGTTGCGATATGCTATAGAAAAATTGCAGCAGGATAAGCGAAATATGTACTTAATAAAACGACGCGAGTTTGATCAAATTTTTATGTAACAATCTTTATGTATAAATACTTTTCTTTTCCGTTTTACCCCAATTTTTGTTATCACTCAATTGGGGACCCCTTTCCGTTCGCCCTGATGCTTCGATAAACTCAGCAGTAAACGCTGCGCTCAGTTCTCTCTCCGTTCGCCCTGAGCTTGTCGAAGGGTTAATCGAACGGTTAATAATGTGAAAGATGCATTATGAAACCTTTTTTTGTATATATGCTTATGTGTAATGATGAAGCATATTATATTGGTCACACTGATGATATTGAAAGAAGAATAGCTGAACATAATGATGGTTCTATTAAAGGATATACACAAACAAGATTACCGGTAAAAGTTGTGTATGTTAAAGATTTTGCTACAAGAGATGAGGCGTTAATTGCTGAAAGACAAATAAAAGGTTGGTCAAGAAAAAAGAAAGAAGCTTTGATTTGTGATAATTGGGATTTGATAAAAAAATTATCTAATCAATGATTGAAATTATAAATAACCGTTCGATTAACCCTTCGACAAGCTCAGGGCGAACGGAGAGAGAACTGAGCGCAGCGTTTACTGCTGAGTTTATCGAAGCATCAGGGCGAACGGAAAGGGGTCCCCAATTGAATGATAATGAAAATTGGGGTAAAGCTAAGTGAGAACTGAGTCATTTGATAAAAAATCATGCCAAATTTAGCGCTTACTGCTAAGAAAAAAAACTTATGAACTTAAATAGGAAGAAATAAAAATGAAGAATATGCATTTTGGTTTATACACAATTACATTTACCATTTTGTTTTTCATGCAATGTAATGCCATCATCATTGATAACAATGGTGTGGTTTTACCAGAAGTGGTGTCAGTTTTCCGTGAATATAGACCTTTGATTGAAGAAAAAGCTGAAGATATCTATAGAAAATATTCTTTATCATTGGAAAATATTAATGACATACTAAATCCTATTACTGATATAAAAACTATTTCTTTATCTTCCTTAAATGCAATAGCACAAACAGTATTTCTTCGCCCTGCTAATACAGAGCGTAAGGACACCGTTAATGATGTATTTTTACCGTATACTACCGAAGTTGTAATGGAATTATTTAGAAAAATAGGGGATATTGAAGATGTTGACCCAAAAGAAAAAAAGCCTCGGTATATTTTATCGAATGGATCAACTGTTCAAAATATGCGTTTTCGTCTGGGAGGGTTCATCAAGTATGTTGAAGAAGAAAAACTAATATTGAATAATTGTGATAAGCCAATAGACATTGTTTCTCTTTCTGGAGATCGTGATTTATTTGATACAGAAACAGCTCAAGTGCTCCATGATCCTGCTCCTTTATCTTTAAATCACAGGTGGCAGGAACCTGAAGAATTACCAACGGCAGAATATCAAGCCGCACGTTGGGTTTGGGAGCAAACATTGTTTCCTGATGTTGTCAATAATACAAAAATTAGCTTTGTGTCAGCAGAGAAAAAAACTGTCATTGATAATAATGGAAATGAAAGAGTGACTCGTCCGACAACAGCAGATACTGTTATAAAATGGATTACAGAGTATAATCCTGAGCCAGGACATTGTGTGTCGATTTCTAATCAGCCATATGTTTATTATCAAGAAGCTGTTATGAGGGGAATTATGAAAAAAAATGGCATGCTAGAACAAGGCTTTTCTGTTGAAGGTATTGGAATGAGCGACATTATTGATTTTGATACCTTTAAAAATAAAATAGCTGTTATTTTGGATAATTTTGCAAGAACAATTTATACAGAAATGCAAAATTTGATTTATTAAAAAAATATAATGAAATAGTCGCGCAGCTTGCGCGACTATTTCATGTTGTAAAACTTCCTTTGAATGCCTTTGTTACTACCTATCCCCGTAAGAAATTAAGAAATCCAAAAATAACTTCAACAAAAATTAAAATAATCACCAAAATAGAAAATATATCTTCACGGTTAATATCAATTTTTTGTTGATAAACAGTCTGTACGTTTTCAATAATATGTAATTTACGGTCAATGCCATCGGACCAATTTTTGATATCAAGTTTATCAACAAGTGAGTTATGAATTTCTGAAAGATATGGCTCACCCGCAATCTTTATGCTACTCGCAAGGCGCTCGGTAATAACCGATATATCAACACGTAATTTGCGAAGTTTGCTGACTGGATCATTAAAAAAAGTACTAAAAAATGGCAAATAGGCTCCCCACGGAAGCTTTTTTGCTTCATGTTCATAGATAAGATTAAGTTTTTGATCAAGAAGACGATCAAAGAAGCGTAATTCTAATTGTTGAATATTTGCAAATTCAAATAAATCGATAATATCATCATAATCTTCTTCGTATACAAATGCAGCATCAATATCGATAACAATTAAGCTGCCACGAAAATAACCAATGGCAGAATCAAGGATCTCATTTTTTTGAAACTCAGACAAAATTTCTGTTTCAAAACGCAAAATAGATGCAATAGTGCTACCATATTCTTTTTGAAGTTGAGGTAGATCAAGTTTTTGTGGTTGAGGATCAACTTGAATAATAGTGTACGTGGCACTTGTTTGAAAAAATTTTGGTTGCGTAATAAACGGATGTATTTTGCGATATATTGATTTTGCGTCAATAATGCCTTGTTCTTGATATTTATTTGCTAACGCATTGCAGTCAAGACGTACGTTTTCCAGGGTATCATCAAATGGAATTTTATAGATGAGTGAAATTGCGCCAAAGCTATGCACTTTGCTACTTATGCAGTGTGATGTAGAGTGAGGATGTGGAAGCTCTACTGCAAGTGGAGCATGATATTGTTTGAAATGTTTTGGTAGATGAAGTGGCGTTTTAACAATATCGCGTGATGCTTCAACTTTGTTGAGATTAATGTCATCGCCGACGTCATATGCGCACAAAAAGAGAATATTGCCAGAAAATATATGATCAGATGTTGGGGATTGCATTGTAGCTCTCCTGTATTTGATAATTCTTGTTAAGTTGAGCATACAAAAGATTATGTGATTGGGCAAATGTAAAAAAAGAAGGGTGCATTTTTTGGATGCACCCATACATAATGTCTTATTATTCTGTTTTCTATTCTCGAGCTGTCGACATTCCTTCAGCAAAGCCTTTTGTGTATTCTGCCGATGCTTTTGATTCACCAGCAGCTTCTTTAGCTTCTGCTGCTGCATCTTCAGCTTCACGTGCAGCTTTTTCTGCTCGCTCTACATCTTCTTGTGTTTTATAATAACGACCATCATAGTTAGAGTAATATGGATATGCAGCGCTATATGTTAAAGCAGACATAATGCCTAATCCTAACAAGAAATTGCCATATCCCCAGCCACCAAAGCCGCCCCAGTACCAACCTGGTCCCCATCCCCAGCCACCACGACCCCAACCACCATGGCCATAATAACCGCCTCTGCCATAATAGCCTCCGCGATGATAGCCACCTCGATTGTAGCCGCCTCGGTTATAGCCCGCTCTTCCAGCGACATTTGTTCTTCCTGTTCTATTGACGTTTGCAGTTCTATTCACTCCTGCTGTACGAGTTGTACCTGCGGTTGTTGTTCTTGTAGTTGTGGCACGTGTGCTTGCAGTACCGGTTCGGGGAGCTGCGCTTCTTCCGCTAAAACTTCTTGCGCCACCACTACCGCCACGAAAACCGCCGCCACCACCACCACCAAATCCACCTCTTCCACCACCGCGACCGCCACCACCACCGCCTTTTTGTGCTATAACTATGGTATCTGCGGCAAACAATGCGCCGAGCATAAGAATAATCGAAACTATTTTATTTATTTTTTTCATAATTAAGCTCCATTTTTTTTATGAATGTTTATTCTTCAGAAGGTTTGCAAGGTTTACATCCATTGCATGGGTTGCAATCACATGATTCGTCGTGACATTCATTGCATGAATTACAATTACAACAAGAGCCATGATTTTTGTGATGATCATTGCTATGCTCTGTTTTATTATTGTGATGAGTATTGGTATTATTGTGTTCGTGTTTTTCATTATGATTTTTCATCATAACCTCCATTTGTATTTGTTTTGAATTATATTTACCTGTTAATCATAGAAAAACATAAATGACAAATGCAATAATTTTCTTAAAAAAGTGGCTTAAATAAAGGGTTTTTTTATTAAAAAAACCTCCCTGTGGGTGTATCGGCAGGGAGGGGAGGACCTTAGAGTGAAAAGATGACTATTTTTTTAACAAAGATAAAAATGCTTCTTGAGGAACTTCAACAGAACCGACCTGCTTCATCTTCTTTTTGCCTTCTTTTTGTTTTTCAAGCAATTTACGTTTACGCGTAATGTCGCCACCATAGCATTTGGCAGTTACGTCTTTGCGCAGAGGAGCAACACGTTCGCGAGCAATAATTTTTGCGCCAATTGCCGCCTGGATGATAACTTCAAACAGTTGTCGATGAATAACTTTTTGTAACCGTTGCGTTAAATCTCGTCCAATATAATAGGCCCTATCGATATGAATGATGATAGAAAGCGCATCTACTGCTTTACCATTGAGTAAAATGTCCATTTTAACCAGTTTGGCAGGCTCATATCCACATACTTCATAATCAAAACTTGCATATCCAGAGCTAATTGACTTAAGTTGACCATAAAATTCCATGGCAACCTCATTAAGAGGTAGGCGATATTTTAAAATAATACGTGACTCATCAAGATATGTCAGATTTTGCTGACGACCACGTTTTTCTTCACACAAGGAGATAACATTACCCAAATATTGTTGAGGGACTATAATAGTCGCGTCAATCATTGGTTCAAGAATTTCATCAATATAATTACGTTCAGGAAACTCTGATGGATTTTCAATGGAGACAATTTCGCCAGTATGTGCCATCTTAATTTGATATAATACGCTCGGTGCTGTTGCAATAACTGCAATATTATATTCTTGTTCAAGGCGTTGTTTAAAAACTTCCATGTGCAACATACCAAGAAATCCGCATCTAAAACCAATACCGAGTGCTGCAGATGTTTTTTTCTCCACGGACACACTTGCATCGTTGAGTGTCAGTTTTTCAATTGCTTCAGCAAGAATTTCTATTTCATCACTATCAACAGGAAAAATGCCTGCAAATACCATCGGCTTTGCTGGTTTAAAGCCAGGAAACAGCACAACAGATTTTTTAGCATGATAGATAGTGTCACCAATTTGTGCTTCTTTAATTGTTTTCATGCCAGTGATAAGATATCCAACCTGGCCGGCGTACAATACATTAGTTGGTGTTGGTTCTGGATACATTAATCCAACTTCCAGTACTTCATAATTTGAACTTGCTTGCGCCAAGCTAATGACATCACCTTTTTTAATAATACCATCATGTAATGCGATGAGGCACACTACTCCACGATATTCATCAAACCATGAATCAAATAATAACGCGCGCAGAGGTTTTTGCGATGAAACAGTAAGCGGTGGAATGCGTTCAATAACAGCCTCAAATATTTCAGGAATGCCAAGATTAATTTTTGCAGATGCAGAAATAATATCTTCTTTTTTAAAATCAAATAGATTAACAAATTGATTTGCGATGCGTTCAGGATCAGCGTTAGGAAGATCTATTTTATTCATGATGGGTATAATGGTCAAATCTTGTTCAAATGCAAGATAAAAATTTGCCATTGTTTGTGCTTGCACTCCTTGTGCTGCATCAACTAATAAAAGCGCCCCCTGACATGCATACAACGAGCGTGAAACTTCATACGTAAAATCAACGTGTCCTGGCGTATCAATTAAATTAAGAAGATATTTAACACCTTTATATTCGTAAATCATTGATGCGGTTTGCGCTTTGACGGTAATGCCACGCTCACGCTCAACTTGTAGTTTATCTAAAAATTGTTCTTTTTTTTCACGCTCGGTAATGGTGCCAGAAACTTCAAGCAATCGGTCCGATAGCGTTGATTTGCCATGATCAATATGGGCAATAATAGAAAAGTTTCTTATTCTGTCTGGAGTGAATTCTTGTAAATGGGGAATGCGCTGACTCATGTTTTTCTCATTGAATTAAGGAGTTTTTTTAGAAAAAACTATAGGTTTTAGTATAAAGAGATACTGAGTGATTGTAAATTATGATGGAGGGAGTTGAAAAATTTGAGGAGAAGGTGGTATGTTTATACTAATAGAAAATATAATTATTGATGATTAAGGTGAAATGAGTATGTTTAAACCTAATATGATTTTTCTCTTAGCTTTTGTAATTTATTCATTTACCTACTCAATACCAAGGCATAACGGTAACAAGCGAATGGTTGTTTACTCGCATGGATTTGGAGAAGGTTTTTATAATGATTCGCAGTCTTTTGCCTTTTTAGGAGATAGCGTTGCAGCTCCCATATATCCTGATGCGCCAGGAAATCTTAGCGTAGCTGTTTTTTACACAAGACCTGCGGTAATTAAATTAGCTGACAGCTTATATGATGCGGTCATTATAGATAATAATACATCAATTGTGCTTGTTGGTCGTTCTTGTGGTGCGGGGACGGCAATTAACTGTTTGGAGAAATTAATAAATTATGACCCAAAGTATTTTGAAGGTAGTAAGATTACCACGGCAAAGCAAGCACATGAGATCGTTAATGCGGTTAATAATGGCGCATTTATTGCTACTGTACCTTTGTTGCATCTAAAAAAAGTAAATGTTATCTCAATATCTTCTACAATAATGGGGGGATTAACATATGCAGGAGCTATTTTAGGAGGGCATTTATATAGTAAAACTGATAGGATGGATAGCAATCGCGAAATGATGAAATTGGCATTATTAAGCGCTGGGTTAATGACGTATTATGCTACCAGTGATTTAGTAAAAAATTTTTATAGTAGTTTGCTAATACGTTTTATCGTTTCTAAGTTGAGTAACAATTATTATGATCCTAATCATCAACATCCGCTTGATGCCATTGAAAAATTGCGTGGAAAACTTACTTGCCCAATATTGTTACATTTTAATAGGCATGATGGAGTTCTTGAAGATCCTGATAGTGATACCATACATGTATATGAACTATTAGCTGGAGATAAGACGCATGTTATTATCACTGACGATGCATCGCATAATGAAGCATCTTTGCAGTTTATGAAAGTTCTTTCTGATTTCAAGTCAAAATATATGGATGGTAATGATGTTGATTTAAGTGCAACACAACCTACGGTTGATGAGTTTAAAAAACAGGTTGAGTCGTAGGGTGTTGTATCGCGCATATGGTCATTTAAGATGGGCGATTGGCATTTTTATACTGTGTATAGTTGCACTGTTTATGTATAAGAATGCTGTTGCGCAATCTGTTTTATGATGAGTAAAAAAATCATTGATGATGCGATTCAAAGGGGCCTTTTTTAAAAAAGTCCCTTTTTTAGTATAATGGTATTATAAAGGTGATATTTGCGTAAAATAAGGAGTATATTATGAATATAAAATATATTGTGCCATTTTTATGCGCAGTTATTTTTGCTACCGCACATCAGCGCATTAATTTCGGTTTTTCTACTCATCAAAATAAACGACCTTATCAAGAAGACAGATTTACTCATGTGCACATACATGAGGGTGATTTTTTTGGAATATATGATGGACATGGTGGTGACAATGTTTCATCGTTTTTGCAAAACAACTTGCATAATTATTTAGTTGGTCCTTTTTTTACCATGAAGCAAGCATGTAAACATGCTTTTGCAAAAGCGGAAACATATGCGTTACAACATTACACCGATGGTTCAACAGCATTGATGACATTTATTGATCACAATAATATTTTGCATTGTGCATGGACCGGCGATACGCGTGCTGTTCTTGAAAAAAATGGTTGTGTTGCTTTTGAAACAACCGATCACAAACCAGATAATGAAAAAGAATTGGCCCGTATTAAAAAACATGGCGGCTATGTTACCAAATCTTCTACGGCCGTGTCATACGAAGCCTTGGCGAAGTATGAGGTTTATCGAGTTGGTGGTTTGGCCATTTCTCGTTCCATTGGTGATGTCAATATTAAAAATGCATGTAAAGATCAAGTTATTGCAGTTCCAGAATATGCAAAAATAACATTAAATAAATCAAACCATTTTATGATTATGGCGTCTGATGGTTTATGGGATGTTATGAGTAGTGACGAAGCTGTTAGAATGGTTAGTGCAATGATAAAAACAATGAATATAACAAATATTGCGCAATTTTTGCAAAATGAGGCCATTCAGCGTGGCAGTGGTGACAATATCACGGTGTGTGTTGTGCAATTTAATGAATAAAATAGAGCGTCAGATTTTTTATCTATTTTTATACTCTTTTAAATCATATATTTTTTAGTATTCTCAACAGGAATGTTGGCGAATAAAAAAAGGATGTATGATATGAAGCGATTCTTGTTATTTTTTATGGTGAGTTTATTTTTACCTGCATGGGCAATGGAAGAAAATGTACCATTGGCCGTACGTACATACGCATTTTCAACTATAGGTAAAAGAAAAACACAAGAAGATACTTATATAACAAAAATGATACAACACAATGGTGTGTCATTGCACTGTACTGGTATTTTTGATGGTCACAGTGGTGGTGCTGAAGATGGCGATATTGTCTCTCAACTCGCAAAAAATAAATATTTTGATTTTTTTGAAGCACATTTAAAAGAAGGTCATGAAATAGATGCTTGTTTACGCTATGCATGTGAGCAATGTGAAACGTTGACAAAAGAAAATGTAACAGAAGAATCACCCTTTAGTTGGTGTGGGTCAACGGTGCTAACATCATGTTATGACAATAATTCAAAAAAGTTATATTTGACATGGGTTGGAGATTCGCAAGCGGCAGTGAGCAATGGTGATACTAACACATTAACCACAACGCTTCATAGACCTACGCAAGAAGCTGAAAAATTACGCATAGAAGCTTTTGATGAAGCAAATAATACGGTTACAAAAATCAAAAATGATAAATTAAATGGATGGATAGCTGTTTCGCGTGCTTTGGGAGATCATTATATAAAAAGTCAGGCTCCGGTGTTTACTGCAGATACAGAATCTGCCGAGTGGCAGGGTGATACAGGATATGCAATATATGCATGTGATGGATTTTGGGACGAGGCAAATAATGAAGAAGCGTTTGAATATTTACGAAATGCATTGAGACTATCTCATGCAGATTTTTATAAAAAATATGAAAATAAATATGGTGTTACAAAACAAGATCCTGAAGATGATGTGTTGAAAAGTGACTCTGAAGAAGAGCATGAAATGAATCTTGCGCAGCGATTAGTGTATATTGCGGTGTCACATAAAGGGAGTCAAGATAATACAACAGTTATTGTGCAGTTGTTTGGAAACAATCAATTATTGGAATCAGATGAAAATAACGAAGAAAAATCGAGCGGTATAAACGCCGCAAGTACTAGCAGTAGTTCAAGAAGTGAAGATTCTGAAGATTCTTCATCTAGCGATGAACAGCAAACAGATCCCAAACATTTGGAACAAGCATTAGTTAGATTGTCACATTTTCTTCTATCGACACAAGATCATAATTCAAATGATGATGTTGTTGAAGCAAAGGCACAAGAGCAAGAGGAAGTAAAAATACAAGAGCAAAAAAGTGATAGTTCATCAGAAGGTGTGTGTATTCCCAATCCTTTGCCAAACCTTATATCTGGACAAAAATTACGTGAAAAAGTGTTAAAAAAAGTTCAAATGCAGCAGGGGCAGCAAGAGGCAGAAAAAACAACCACAGAGTGTGAGGAATGGAGCAAGCAAGTAAAAGAAGAAAATCAGCAAGCCAAAGAAGAAAATCAAAAAAAGCAAACTCAAAAAATAAAGCAATCTGAAAAGCCAAAAGGAAATGGATTTTTTGTATTTTTGCACAATAATAGCAAAATTATTGTGGGAGGTTGCTTGGGCGTTATAGCGATACTGTATGCGCTTCATTGTGTGTGGAAACATAATGAGTACAAAATAGTTGATTTTTGGCCGTCGCGATGAATTAGAATAAGCACGGTAAACACCTTGTCATAATGCAGCTTTTCGACTATACTAATAGTATATTTAAACGATTTTTGAGTACTGATTTTGATATGAGGTAAAGGGCTCATTTAATGGAAAATTCTACTGCTTCTGCTAACAATAAAAATTCTCTTATTAAACCGATGCTCATTGAAAAAGAGTTGAAAGACTCTTTTCTTGATTATGCCATGTCCGTTGTGGTGAGTCGTGCTTTACCTGATATACGTGATGGGTTAAAGCCGGTGCATCGACGTATTTTATATACCATGCATCAGCTTGGTTTTTTTTACAATAAACCATATCACAAATCGGTGCGCGTTGTTGGTGATGTGCTTGGTAAATTTCACCCGCATGGTGATCAGGCAGTGTACCAATCAATGGTTGGTCTTGTGCAAACATTTTCAAAAAGATATCCATTACTTGACGGGCAAGGAAACTGGGGTTCTGTTGATGGTGATAACGCAGCTGCAATGCGTTATACTGAAGTTCGTATGCAACGTATTGCGCAAGAGTTGCTTGCAGACATAGAAAAAGAAACTGTTGGCTTTATGCCAAACTTTGATGAATCGACAGTAGAGCCGGTAGTATTGCCAAGCAGATTACCCAATCTATTAATTAATGGTGTTGCGGGTATTGCGGTTGGTATGGCTACATCAATTCCTCCTCATAATTTACATGAAGTGGTTAACGCACTTCTTGCGATGATTGCAAACGAGCATATTACCGATGAAGAATTGTTTGAACATATTCCAGGTCCTGATTTTCCAACTGGTGGTATTATTTGTGGACGCGCCGGCATTGTAAAAGCATACAAAACAGGACGCGGCAATTTAATATTGCGCGGTGTTGTTGAATTTGAAGAAAAGCAGAGCAAAGGTGCGTCAATTATTATCACGGAATTACCGTATCAGGTTAATAAAGCAGATTTAACCATTAAAATTGCAGATCTTGTTAAAAATAAAATTATTGATGGTATTTCTAACATTAAAGATGAATCTGACAAAAAAGGTATGCGTTTGGTGATTGAACTGAAGCGCGGAGAAATACCAAGTGTTATATTAAATCAATTGTATAAGCATACTAATTTGCAAACATCAGTTTCTATTTTGATGCTTGGTCTTCTTGATAATCAACCGCTTATTTTTAGTTTACGACAATTATTGAATGAGTTTTTATATCACCGTCAGCAAATTATTTATCGCCGCACTCAGTATGATTTACATAAAGCGCAAGAGCGAGAACATATTTTAGCAGGTTTTATTATTGCGCTTACTAATATTGATGAAGTTATTGCTATGATTAAGAAATCATCATCTAGTCACGAGGCAATTATTATACTCAATAAACGTTATCTTCTTTCTGAAGCGCAAGGTAAAGCTATTCTTGAAATGCGTTTGCAACGCTTGACCGGAATGGAACAAGAAAAAATTCATCAAGAGATGGAAGAAATTAAACAAAAAATTGTGCAATTCAAATCTATTGTTGAAAATGAAACAGTTCTTAAAAAAGAAATTGTGAAAGAACTTGAAGATATCAAGAGTATGTATGGCGATACGCGTCGCACCAAAATTGAAGGTGCCATTGATATTTTAACAGAAGCAGATCTGATTCCAGACGAAGAAGCTGTTGTTACGTTGACCATGAAGGGATATGTCAAGCGTGTTCCATTGACAACATTTGGTGTACAGCGTCGTGGCGGCAAAGGCAAAATGGGTCTTACTGCGTTAGAAGGTGACATTGTTCAAGATGTGTTTGTTGCAAAAGCGCATGATATGCTTCTCTTTTTCACTAATTTGGGACGAGTTTACAGTTTAAACACCTTTGAAGTGCCAGAAGCATCACGTGTTGCACGTGGCAGAGCAATAGTGAATTTATTGCCGCTGCAAGAAGGTGAATATGTAGTTAAATTATTACCTTCCCGCGCTATGGAAGGTAAATTTATGGTTATGGTCACGCGTGAAGGTATTATTAAGCGTACTGATGCAACTGAATTTTCAAAAATTCGTGCAACAGGCATTCGTGCAATTACATTGCGTGAAGGTGATGAACTTGTATTTTGTTCATTAAGTAATGGTAATAATACTATTTTGTTGTCAACTGCGCGTGGTCAAGGTATTCGTTTTAAAGAAGATGAAGTGCGTTGCATGGGACGCCAAGCAAGCGGTGTCATGGGTATCAGAGTGAAAAAAAATGACCGTGTTGTTGGCATGGAAGTCATTTCTGATCATGGTGAAATATTATTTGCAACAGAAGGTGGCTACGGTAAAAAAGTTAAAATGGAAGACTTCCGTATTGCGCACCGTGGTGGCATGGGAGTACGTACTATTCCTACTGACAAACGCAATGGTATTGTAATTGGTCTTGCAATTGTTCATGAAGATTCAAATATTTTACTTATTGATCAGGCTGGAAAAATTATTCGTCTTTCTGGAAAAGACATTCGCGCCATGGGGCGTCAAGCAAAAGGTGTTCGCTTAATTAGACTTGATGCAGCTCAAAAGCTTCATAATGTTGTGTCTTTTGAAGGTGGTGATGATCAGGCCTCTGAAGATGGTGGCGAAGAAGACATCAGTTCGCAGATTGAAGTGCGTTCATTGCCTGAATCAGATTCATCTGACGAAGAAGCTGATGATGAAGAAGTTGATGTAGAAGCTGATAGTGAAGAAAATTCAGATGATGCTGATGAGTCTGATTAAAAATTTTATTGTTAAGCATAATCTTATTAATGATAGTGATACTATTGTGGTCGGGCTCTCTGGAGGGCCCGATTCTGTATGTTTGTTACATATGCTTGTGCAGACGCAACAAACATATAATCTAACCATTATTGCAGCACATCTTAATCACGAGTGGCGATCAGAAGCAAATGCAGAAGAAGAATTATGTCGCACAATAGCACAAACACATAATATTCCCTTTGTGTCTCAAAAACTATCGCAGCTCACTTTCTCAATAAAACAGAATGGTTCAAAAGAAGAATACGCGCGCAAAGCACGTCGCTTTTTTTTGGAACAAGTACTTCATCAATACAATGCACAGTCTATTGCACTTGCTCATCACGCACAAGACCAACAAGAAACATTTTTTATTCGTTTAATTCGCGGAACAAGTTTAACTGGATTGACGGCCATGAAGCCTCGCCATGGCTTGTATATTCGGCCGCTTCTTGAAACAAATAAATCTGATATTCTTGGGTGGCTTGCAAGCAATAACATTGCATATGCAACAGATACCAGCAATGAATCACCTGCTTTCTTAAGAAATCGCATTCGCACAACAGTGTTACCTGCTTTACATGCATGCGATAAACGTTTTGATGTCAACTTTTTAGCAACACTGCATAATCTTAAACAAGATGAAAATTATTTGATTCATATCACCCAGCAAACATTTGATACAATCAGTTATATTGAAGACAATAAACGTATGGTAGATATTCTTGCCCTATTCAAAACTCATCCCGCTCTTCATTACCGTCTTATTATTCATTGGCTTATCTCTGAAAAAGTTCAATTTCCCGTAACACAAGCATTTTTTGATGAAATTATGCGATTTTTACACACAAATCGCGGTGGAATTCATGTTGTTAATCAACAATGGTCAATTGTTAAAAAACAAAATAAGGCTTATATAACAATGAGTTTATAAAAAATTGACATTTTGACACTGTTTTTATTATCTTTAGAGAGATATCCATGTAACCGGGTAATAAAATGAAAATAGCAGGCAAAATTCTGTTTATAACGGCAACCTTCTATCACTATGCCTTATGGGGTATGTATTTACATCCAGACCAAGAAGCAGCAGGAAGAACTATGATTAAACGTTATGCGCCAAAAATTGTTGTTGATGATCTGGCGAGTGAACTTGTCTCACAAATCAATGATCCAGAGCCTGGTGCTGATATATCTGATTTAGAACAGAAGGTCATTGATATAATAAAACAAAAAGAATTAAGTGACTTTGGGTCTTTGAGAACTCTTCGCTCTCATGAAATAACAAAAAATATAATGAGTATACTCATAAAAGACGAAAATATAGATGTTAAATTATTAAACCCTTACAATATTTTTTTACGTTCTCACCCAAAAGTTACAAGTGAATATACCTTAGGTGACAAAAAACTACTGTTTTTTAGTGATCACACAAAAATATATGGTATCGTATCTTCTGAAAATGAGATTGATGGCTATGAACAACTTATTATTGAGCAAGTTGAGCGATCGAGCAAAAAAATTAAATTGTTCTTTAAAATATTCAAAAATAGATATTTGCAAATGCAGGTTAGCAAAAATGGAAATTATTGTATTATTTTTACGCCTTCAAAAACAGAGTTATGGAACATAAAAGATACTCCAAAGCTGGTATCATTAGATCAAAACATAACAGCCTATTGTTTTGCAGATAATAATGAAATATGTACCGCTGATATATACGGTAGGATAAAACTATTAGATCTTGAAGAAAATGAAGAAGAGCAAATCGTTCGGTTTAAATTACCTTTAATTTCATCGGAAACAAAACAAGACCTTAAATCAAAAATCTCAGAAAGAATTGAACGACTTGAGTATTGTGTTACAAGCGATCATCAAAAGATAATCGTTGCTTTAACAAATAAGAACAAAATTCATATTTTCCAAAATGGTAAAATAATAATAAAAACTGAGGATTTGTGGAATCAATCCGGAGAACCAAAAAGTCCTAAAGCTTATGACATAAAGTTAAGTCACTCAGGAACATATTTGTGTATTTTGACTGATAGTCAAGACACAAAGAAAAAAACATCCCCCATGTTTTTGTTTAATATTTCACAATCAAGTTGTGTGAAAATACCAGTTACTGAACATATTGCAGCTAAATATGTTACTGATATGGCCTATTATCACCGAGACCAAGGGCTTTATTGGGCAAAAAATGATTCTTTATTAACACTTTATTGTAATCATTTTGCTCCACATAACCCCTATGTTGCTATAAATCCAATAACTTTACATTATTGGTCCCTGATATATCAAGCACTTGATTCTAAGAAATTTTCTAAGAAAAATGTGCCGCTCTATCCAGATGCTGTTGCCAATGATGGTAATAGTTTTATTGTACAAAAGCGTGGTTTAGCATCAACAACAACGGAACGCTATACGATATGTGATGATATCATGGAAGGAGCGCTTGATTATCTAAACCCAACAAAAGAACATAAAAAAAAAGATGTAATACAGCGATTTTTTGGAACTATTTTGTTATATAAAATTCTTCAAAAACAAAAACCTGTTATTCTCAATGAAGCAGAACAACTGATATACAATAATGATCTTTCTGAAGAAATACGCACAATTCTTAATAAAACAGGTGTTGTAGTTGAAGTGCAAAAAGCAGTACAAACAACACAGCCAGTTAAACAGAGTATTTTTGCTTCAATGTACAATAGTCTCAGTAAAAAATTATCTGAATATCGTGTAGGCCTTATTGCTACAGGCGCTTCCGCAATAGCCATCGCGGCTGTTTATAAATTCCTTTCAAGCAAACAGCAATAACTCATTTCATTTTTCCCCTTTAATTGCGTACACTAAAGAAAAAGGGAAATGCTGCAATGAATACATCATACTCTTACGGTGAACGTTCAATTTATATAGCTATTGTCATATCCCTGCTATTACACGCAAGTCTCATTGTCTATTTTGCCATAACAGATAACACTCATCGCACATTATCTATTAAAGAAGAAGAACTATTGGCACAAGAATTGGCACAAAAAAAAGATGCTGAATGGGTAGAAACAAAAACTCGTGCATCATATGGCGATGCGCCTATATTTTTTAGGGATGATTATAGTGAGGCGTCAAAAGAAGAAGTTGCTGAACAACCACATGACATGCATGAAGAACAACCTGCAGAGCAGTTGATCAAAACAGAGGTTGATGTTGATGCAACAACTATACAAATGCCAACACCCCAAAGAGCATCCTCCTTCGCCAAGGCTTGGGAGGACAGGCAGCAACCGACTCCTCAACAACAGCTTATACCAACAATCAAGCCAATGAATTCAACAAAAGGCAATCCAATTCAACAAAAAAAATTACCATCCCTTGCTCAGCTGACGCGAGGAGTAATGAATTATATGCAAGAAAACGGTTCACACTCTGTTTCAATGCTTGGTAAAAAAAATGGAACACCAACAGATGAGCAACTCAAATATGAACGCTATTTAGAGCGTCTTAATCAATGTCTTCATAACTCTTTTGTTATTAATGCCCACAAGCATCCTCCTTATTCACCTGATCTGCAATCAGTGACGGTTTATCTTGCACTTAATGAAGATGGTAGCATTTATAATCTCAAATTGGTTAAATCATGCGGAAATCATTCTTTTGATCTTTTTGTTATGTCGATTTTAAGGGATGCAAGCAGTTCGTTTCCTCCTGTTCCTCATTATTTGCCGCATAATCCTTTTAGCATACATTATATTATTCATTCTGGTCCGCCACGTTATTATTGATGAAATGCCCAAATCTCACAAAAGCTTTTTCATTCATACATAAGTATGATATGGTCTAATCAAGCTACCTCACAAAGGGGAGGAATATATGAAGAAATATATCTTGATACCATTGGTCATGTCTGTTTTTACTCATTGCAATATTGTTACCACTGATAATTTTTCTATTGTAGTTAAACCAAAATGGCGAAACTTGGACAGTAATGACAAGCAAAGTAGTACCTTTGGCGGAAAGTGGGTATTGGTTGGAAGTATTACTTTTAAAAAAAAATCTAAAGAACCGTTGTCGCTTAATACGATGACTTTATCGTGGAATGGTGAAACCATGGATAATCTTGTGGCTTCATTATATCTTAAAAACTCTTCGAGAGAGTTTATTCCCATAGAGCAAAATCTTGTGTGTGATGGCACTTGGAATAAGACAAAACAGATGCTTATTTTCAATTTTGAAGAAAAAGAGACTCTGGCTCCAAAAACCACCTTTTATGTGGTTTTTACGATTCCTGAAACCATTGAACCTGTGCTTACGAAAGGCTTTTTTACTATTGAAGAAAATAGTGTACCAAAGCCTTTTAAGCATTGTTGCCAATCGGCACAATTGACTCTTGTCAAAAATACCCAGTATCCAGTATCACTTACTTTGTAAGTGATGTTAAATGATCGGTAATACTGATTGTGGCCAGATTTTTACTAAAAAATTAAACCCATCCCCTTAGCATAGATAACATTTTGTGGTATATTATAAAAATAAAGAGCAACATTATGCCGTTTTATAAAAATGGCTTTTAACGTAAATAGGTTCCCTATGAAATATTATAGACTTCTTGGTGTGGATAGACTTGCAACTATTGAAGAAATTAAAGCTGCTTACCGTGCGCTCGCAATGAAATATCATCCTGATCGCAACATTGGCAATGAAGAAGAAGCTGAGCGTAAATTTAAAGAGATACATGCTGCGTATGAAGTGTTGATGGAACGCAGAAATATGTTCACGCCTAAATTGCAGTCTCTTCGTTCTAAATAAAAAAAATGGTGCCATAATATGAATAAATCAGATTTTTATAAAGTTCTTGGTGTGGACAGGTCTGCAACAACAGACCAGATTAAGTCTGCATACAGAAAACTTGCAATGAAATATCATCCAGATCGCAATCCTGACAATAAAAGTGCTGAAGAAAAATTTAAAGAAGCGACTGAAGCGTACGAAGTTCTTGGTGACGCTCAAAAACGCGCTCAATATGATCAATTTGGTCATGCAGGAATGAACAATGGTGGAATGGGTGGCGGCGCTGGCCATGGTTCCATGAACATGGATGATATTTTTGAAAATTTTGGTGATATATTTGGCTCTATGTTTGGTGGTGGTGGCGCAAAAGGTCGTCGTAAAAAAGGCCCACAAGAACAAGCTGGTCATTCTCTTTCTAAAGAAATGGAAATTACTCTTAAAGAAGCTTTTCTGGGCACTAAGAAAGAAATTGCTTATTATCACTTTTTTACTTGTGACGCATGTCATGGAACAGGGGCAAAACCAGGAACAACGCCTCACACCTGTGCTACGTGTCGTGGATCAGGGGAAATGCATTTTCAACAAGGTTTTTTTATGTATTCACAGCCTTGTTCTGCATGTTCTGGCAATGGTTTTGTTAATCCGTCGCCCTGCGTAAGCTGCTCTGGGCAATCTCGTATTCAAAAATATGATAAATTTACTCTTAATATTCCTCAAGGCATTTATAACGGCGCAGAGCTCAAAGTTGCAGACAAGGGTGATGCGGGTGTTTATGGTGGACCTGCAGGAAATCTCATTATACGCATTACGGTCAAAGAAGATAAGCAGTTTAAGCGAGATGGTGATGATCTTCTGTGCACTGTTATGTTAACGTATCCTCAGCTTGCACTTGGATGTCAAATAGATATTGAAAGTATTGATGGCACAAAACATACTATCAAGGTGCCAAAGGGATGTCCTGTGGGAGAACGCATTATTATAACTAGCGAGGGATTTCATAAACTTCGTGGTAAAACACGTGGCAATCTTGTCATTATTACTCAATGTTTTATTCCACAAAAATTATCTGCTGATGCAAAAAAGAAACTGCAAGAATATTCAGATTTAATTGGTAATGCTACGCATGCTGAAGGGTATATTTCCAGCTTTTTTAAAAAATTCTTGGGATAATAAAAAAGAGCAATGAGATCTTTTAGGTATGCGCGCATAGTAGTTTTTCTTTTTTTTATTGTTGCATGTTTCTTGTGCATAGTATATGCCCTTTGTGATTCCTCTATTCAAAAACAAAAAGAATTAACTATTGTTGCAACAACAAGCATTATTGCAGATGCGGTAAAAAATATTGTTGGTGATTGCGCACAGGTATATCAGTTGATGGGGCCTGGTATTGACCCACACATTTACCGTGCGCGAGAAAGTGATGTGCTAAAATTGGCCCAAGCGGATATTGTGTTCTATCATGGATTGCACTTGGAAGGCAAGATGGGGCACATGCTTGCGCATATGCATCATTATACAAAAACGGTAGCAGTGACTGATGTATTAGAAAGATCTACATTGCGTTCTGTTGATTTTGATGATCTGTATGATCCCCATGTCTGGTTTGATGTTTTGTTGTGGATACAAGTTGTTGAAGGAATGATATCTGTGTTGATGCAACATGATGCTGAAAGAGGACACATCTATCAACATAATGGCGATATATACATTAAACAAATGCTTGCAGCACATGAATATATACAGCAGCGAATACGAAGTATTGATCAAAAATATCGTATTTTAATAACGGCACATGATGCGTTTTCTTATTTTGGTAAAGCATATGATTTTGAAGTTGTTGGATTACAAGGGCTGAGCACTGACGCTGATATTAACACAAAAGATATACAAAAATTGTCAGATTATATTGCAGAAAAAAAGATACGTGCGTTGTTTGTTGAATCTTCAATTCCTGTGCGGACACTTGTTGCAGTGCAAAATGCTGTTGCAGCAAAAGGATGGCGCGTTGAAATGGGTGGTGAATTATATTCTGATGCGCTTGGCGATATCGCCAGTCAAGCTGGTACGTACTGTGGTATGATTATGTATAATATTGATACCATTATACATTCGCTTGGCCAATAGGTGATTTCATTTTATTGAGGTTTGTTGTTTGAATGTGCCAGATTGAATACTAAAGGAGATTGAGATGGTCAAGTACACAATGAATTTCAATGTTTTTTATATAAGTCTTTTGATTTTTAATATAGGTGTTTTGAAAGTAAGTGCAGGTCGTTTAGAATCAGAAGATAATCTTAATCCCTCTATTCATGAATGTGGCGCTGCTATAAGCAGAATTTACCCTCGCAGAGATACCATTAACCAAGCCCTTGCGTGCATGAAAAATGGGTTTAGGTCTGTGTATTGGGGGTATGATAATGAAGATGAAATTATAGTTTCTGAACTAAGAGATTTTTATTCTACTCTTAATAAGCTTACTGTTGGAACAAATTACATTTTTTATACGGACAAAGGTACCCGTAATGCTTTATTAATGCAAAAATATTTTATAGAGCAAGATCGTCTTCATAAATTTATGTTTTACAACCCCTACTTAATGGGAAAATTACTTGGTTATGCAGAGGATGACATCCTATTCTTTTACCAAAGGGGGGCTTATTTAACATCATTTGATCAATTTCATGAAAAATGGATATTTGAACCTTTAAGCAAGTGGCCTCAAGACAAACAAGATGCATTTCATAGGTTTGTTGAAGAAAATAAACCATGGAAAATCGAATACAATCAAGACAAATCTGCTGCAGAAACATGGCTTAAAGAGAATGAACATTATTCCATAGAAGATCTCAGAGGTTTTGGTAAAAATTTTGGTCCATCATTATTGCAACAACTATCTACTTCTATAAAGTCTGTCATTAATAAAACGGTTAATTACTTTTCATATTTATTTACTTCGCATCAAAAATAATTTTTTTGGTTCATTTCTGTATGAAGAAAGAATGAATTAAACATATATTCGCTTGGCGAATGAGTAATTTTTTCGTATTATTTTATTATATCTGAGGTGAGATCAACACTTTTGTTGTAAAATAATGTATTTATCCATATAAGTTCACATTCTTAAAGGCGCTCGTCCTGAACTTGTTGAAGGATTTGAGCGCCAATTCATTAAAGTTTTGAGTATGCAAAATAATTTTTATATGTACATTTTACGGTGCGTGAATGGCGCATATTATATTGGCCATACAGATAACATAGAAAAGAGAATGTTTGAACATGACTTGGGATTAATTGCTGGTTGTTATACAAAGAATAGAAGACCAGTTGAATTAGTATGTTTGCACAAAATATTAAAACATAATTTATAATATCTAAGGTCTTTTATGGATAAATTTACAAACATTGATGAATTAAAAAATCTAGTGCAACAATTTACACAAGAACGAAATTGGGATAATTTTCTTTCTCCAAAAACAATTAGCATATATCTTTCACTTGAAGCCTCAGAACTTTTGGAAAAATTTGTATTTGTGGATAACAAAGAGTCTGAACAAAAACTTATAGAAAAAAAGGATGAAATAGAACAAGAGGTATCTGATATTTTCTATTGGATCATGCAAATGTGCTGGAAGTATGATATCGATTTGACTTCATCTTTTAAACAAAAAATGAAATCCAACGGACAAAAGTATCCCGTCGAAAAGGCAAAAGGAAATACAATTAAATATAATGAACTTTAGCAAAATTTTATTCATAAATGAGGTTGCAATTAAAAGTATTAGCCGTATCAGACCATTTTTTTGTTTGTGTAGGATTTGTATATCAAATTTATAAAAAAATCCTCTTTGTTATTTGATGTGCAGCTGGGGAAATTACACATGAATATATTATCAAAAATACCAGCCTTAGATGTTTCTCATCTTACGGTTACGTATCGCAATACAATAGTTCTCTCTGATGTTTCTGTTACCATTCCACGTGGAGTAATAGTGGGTATTCTTGGCCCCAATGGTGCGGGAAAAACAACATTTATTAAGGCAGTATTAGAATTACTGCCAATTGAAAAAGGAACTATTAGAATTTTAGGACAGCCAATTACTATGATACGCAATAACATTGCGTATATAGCACAACGCGCAGCAGTTGATTGGGATTTTCCCATCACCGTATTTGATATGGTGCTGATGGGGTGTTACGGACGATTAGGATGGTTTAAGCGACCAACAGCAGAGGATCATCACAAGACGCACGAACTGCTCAATAAAGTTGGCTTAACAGCACAAACAAACAGTCCCATTGGAGCTCTTTCTGGAGGTCAGCAGCAGCGTGCATTTTTGGCGCGCGCATTAATGCAAGAAGCAGATGTGTATTTTCTTGATGAACCATTTGCGGGCGTTGATGCGGTAACAGAAAAAATATTAATGACTCTTTTTAAAGAATTATGTGCACAAGGAAAAACAATTATTATTGTTCATCATGATCTACATACTGTTACCACATATTTTACGTTTTGTGTATTGATTAACAAAAAATGTATAGCATATGGGCCAACGCAAGAAGTGTGGAATTCTGAAATAATGCAAAAAACATATGGCATAACTCATGAGTTATAATAATGATTGATTATACATTGTTTCTTGTGATGCAAGGAGCGGCTTTTTTAGGAACTCTAGCTGGCATGATGGGTGTCTTTGCATTACTACGACAGCAGAGTTTGCTTGGTGATGCAATATCACATGCGGCGCTGCCGGGAATTATTATAATGTTTTTGTGTACGTACAGTAAAAATCCATGGATATTACTGTCAGGAGGAGCATGCGCGGGAATTATTGGTGTATGGATTATGAACACAATACTGGCCAATACACGTCTGAAAAAAGATACGGTGTTAGGTATTTTGTTGTCAGTCTTTTTTGGATTAGGACTTGTGTTGATGACGATTACACAAAAATATGCGTGTGCAGATCAGGCAATTATAAACAAATTTTTATTTGGTACTATTGCAACGTTGTTACCCGTTGATCTGCTTGTCATTAAGGTAATGAGTGTCATGGTGATACTGTTATTAGTTGTGTTTTGGAAAGAATGCACCTTATATATATTTGATGCACAGTTATTTCATTTATTTGGCTTTTCGCGTAGCAAAATAGAATTTTTATTAACAATGTTGCTTATTGTGACAATTGTTGTTGGCCTGCAAACGGTTGGTGTTGTGTTAATGAGTAGCATGCTTATTGCTCCTGCAGCAGCTGCTCGTCAATGGACTAAGCATGTTGGTACAATGGTATTATTAGCAGGTTTTTTTGGTTGTATATCGGCAATGACTGGTGTCTATGTCAGTAGTATTGTTGAACATTTGCCAACAGGTCCCACTATTGTGGTGATTGCAAGTGTGATTGTGTTTATTTCACTCTTGTGCGCCCCAAAAAGAAGGATTGCTTTATGATATCACTGCAGGTAGAGATCATTCTTATTGCTTTGTTAACCGCAGTTACGTGTGCATTGCCGGGAGTATTTTTGGTGTTGCGTGGTGTTGCAATGATGAGTGATGCAATTAGTCACGCTATCTTGCTTGGTATTGTCGGCATGTTTTTGTGGACAAAAACGTTGAATTCTCCATTATTGCTCCTGGGGGCGGCGTGTGTTGGTGTTTTGACGGTGCTGTGCACTGAAATGATTATTAAAACAGATCGCTTAAAAAGTGACGCGGCAATTGGCCTTATTTTTCCCCTCTTTTTTTCAGTAGGAGTCATTCTGATTTCTCAATATGCGCGCAATGTACACATTGACACCGACATGGTGCTTCTTGGTGAAATTGTGTTTGCTCCTTTTAATCGTCTGTATGTAAATGGATTTGATTGCGGCCCTTACGCCTTTTGGGTTGTTGGAGCTTCGTTATTAGTTAACAGTGCATTTGTACTATTTTTTTACAAAGAACTCGTTATCACTACGTTTGATGCGACATTGGCGATCATGACCGGCTATTCTCCTGTTTTGTTCTATTATTTGTTGATGATTATAACGAGTCTGACGGCCGTCGCAGCATTTGATATCGTTGGCTCCATTATGGTGGTAGCTTTGATGATAACGCCAGCGGCAACAGCATATCTGCTGACCCATAGAGTAGAGCAGATGATACTGCTAACTGTTTTGATAGCAAGTGTGAGTGCACTTTTTGGATGTTTTTTTGCGTCGTATTGTGATGTTTCTGTTGCCGGTTCTATTGCGGTCATGACGGGGGTTTGTTTTATGTGTGCATTTTTATGGTTCAAAAAGTGTCGTTGAAAAGCATGTTGCCTGCTCCTAATTGACAAGCTGTCTATTTTTATTGTATGCTGCTAGGTATATAAAGATAAATATTTTGATCCTAAGGAAAAGCATATGCCTTATAACAAAAAGCTGTATTTTTGTCTGTTTTTATTAAATCTGATGAATTGTGCTGTGCTGGTTGGAGAGTACGATGATTTTTATGTAGATCCTTTACCCAGTTTCAGTTCGACTTCGCCAAAATCAAATTCTTCACAATCGAATTCCCCAAAATTTTCTTTACCTATTGATATTCGATTGAGATTTCCAGAGGGAAAAGAAACACAGGGTTTTATTGGAGATCTAATGGATGCGGTAAGCAGGAGTTTGGGGAAGGGCGCTGAAGACACAACAGCAAATGTAATAAGTGGTGTTTTAACGGGTGTAGAGCGATCTACTCAAGGAAACCAAGTAGGAAACATTACGCGCAACGTTCTTAGAGATACGAGTAGAGAGATTTCAAGAGGTCTTTCTGAAGCTATGAGAAATGAAGAAATAGGTAGAAATCTTGAAGAGGCTGGTAGATCTTGGGCAAAAACTGCTGGACAAGGAGCAAAAGGAGCGAGAGAAGGATTTAGGGATGAGATTGCTCCTCATATAGCAGGAGGATTTAGAGATTTAATTAGTTCTTTTGTAAATGTTCATAATATGGTTCAATACGGCAGTATTATAGCGGGTTCTATTGCATTACCATTGGCAGGTTTTTATGGTAGCAGAGTTGCCTGGGCAGTTCTTGAAAAACATTTATTACATCCAAAACCAGAAATAATTGTAAAACAGGCAAATCCAAAATTTGGACGTTGGGATAGGATGCGTCGTTGGTGGTCTGGATACAAAACACCACCGATGATTTTTGATCAATCAGTTAAAGATCGTTTGACAGAAATAGAAGAAAAAACAAAAATCATCAAACAGCTTATCAGCCAAGGAAGAAATATGACCTATGACAATCTTTTGTTATATGGTAAGCCTGGAACTGGTAAGACATTGTTTGCTCAAATTCTTGCTGACAAAACAGATATGGACTTCTTACCAGTAACAGCTGCATCGTTGTTGCAAGTGGGCGTTGAAGGTATTAAATATTTCAATGAGCTTATTGAGCTTGCTAATAAGAGTAAATATGGTGCCATTATCTTCATCGATGAAGCTGATGCATTATTTATAGATCGTAATACACTGGATCCAGCATCAGATCATTATAAAGTATTAAATCACATCTTAGCGGCAACGGGTACAGGCAGCAATAAATGGATGATTGTTGCAGCTACTAATCATGCATATGTCATGGATGAAGCGATGGGAAGGCGTTTCCAGGATAGAGTATATATGCCACTACCTGATGCGGTAACTCGTTTGGCATTGTTGGATCTTTATTTAACGGGAACGTTGTTTAATCCAAAAGAAAATAAGGCCGATTTTGTTGATAAGGCAAAAAGCTTGTTAACTTCTACATTGATAGCAAAAATAGTTGAGTTAACAGAAGGACTTTCTCATGCTGAAATCAAGGATATGGTAGCGACAATGAATAAGACAGCGCAGATTGCGGGAATTAATGCTACCATTATCAAAAATACCGTTAATAATGCCGTTGAAAAACATAGGGTATCAGAAGAAGAAAAAGCGCAGAGAGAAGCTCGATTTATAGCAAAGAAAGAATTGCAACAGTCGCCGGCATAAAAGAAATAGATAAGCAATTAAAAAGCCCTGTAATCTGGAAATTTGACTTCCAAATTACAGGGCTTTTTAATTGCAAATGCAAGATTTGCTTGACTTTAAAATTGACAAATCGAATTGTTTTGCTATTCTGGTTATCAAGCATTAAATACATATTAAGCCAGGAAAAATCATGTTTGGCACGAGTTATAAGAATACACTTATCTTCTTTGTTTTTATTGGAATATTTATTGTATCAATGCCATTAACGGCAATGTAC
Organism: uncultured Pseudomonadota bacterium; assembly: GCA_964433525.1. Lineage (GTDB taxonomy): Bacteria > Babelota > Babeliae > Babelales > Vermiphilaceae > SOIL31. The sequence continues at coordinate 116,451 of CAYSQT010000003.1, read as the reverse complement.
AATGTTCTTTTTAGAGCAGTGCAAGTCGGAGCTGCGGGGTATTGTATTAACGATGGTATTCAAAAGGCAATAGAGAGATATGAAAGTAAGCAAAAAGGTATCCTTTTAATACATGGATGGGCAGAAGAAAGACAAAGGAAGGTTCCTCTTATTGTTGAAAAGTGGGTAAGAGCGGAACTAGAAAAGCATGATGTATGCGATGCTTCCTCGATACCATTAATCAAAAGTTTTGATAATGATGGTTGGGCAGCGGCTGCCGATACGGCATTGTTCGTTCCCGATAGAGATGACTTGGAGTTTTCATTACATTTTGTGCAAAGAGGGATTCAATCTTATAGAAATGAAGAAGTAATTGATGTGAATACACAAGCTCTTAAGCATGAAATAGGACATTTGAAAAATAAAGATTGCGAGAGACGAATATATGCTCAAGCGCTTATGCCCTTATGTGTGCAGGGTGTGTGTTCAACGGCGAGTGGCTGTTGGAATAAAATATGGAATATAAAATCACCAAAAACATTCAAAACATTTTTATTAAGAAGCTGCGGAGCTGCAGGCAGTATTGTTCCTAAATTATTGCTGAGTGGTTTGGGGATGGTGGGCTTTAAAAGATATCAAGAACAAATGGCAGATATATTTGCATGTGAAAAAGCTGAATCGCGCTCTGAGCTAGAAGCACGTCGGAAAGATTTCCAAGAGCACACAAGTAATTTTACGCAATTTTTAAAACATCCCGATTTCTCTGAGGTTGCACCGACAATGAAAAATCTTTTTTTCTTTGCGTGTATGAGCGGATATATCAGATTATATAAATTGGACGAACTAGACGCAATTACTCTTCAAAGCAGCAAACATGAAGATAGAATGTTTCGCATGATGCAAACTGTTTTAGATGAAGATCACCCTTATCCTGCAGATAGAGCTGCGATGGCTCAAGAATATCTTGATAAGTGGGATGAAGAACAGAGGAGTTAAAAATGAATTCATCCTTATGCAGAATATTATTCAGTTTTTTTCTGTTATTTTGCTCTATTGATATGATGGGCAATGCTTTTGTGCGATGTGTTCAAGGCGCCTTAGGTGTTTTGCATATACAAAATGGTGTTAATACAGTTCAAGCATTACAACAAAGATTGAATGATGATTATGTTCAAGAGAATTGTGTTCCAGAAAGAGTTGAACAGTGGGTTAGAAATGAAATGCGAGAGTTTGGTATTAGTGATTATGAAAAGATACCAATCTCGCAATATTTACCCTGTTCTTGTTGCAGTGGTGCTGGTTGGATTGTGGAAAACGATAAAAAATTTTTGGTACACGCAAGTCTAGCTGCAGGTCTTAATGTTGCTTTGGGTGAAGATGAGAATTTGTATTTGAATGATGGGTGGGGACGTTGTATATACAGAAAGCATTGGGATGAAGTATCGGATGAGGAGAGCATTGCAGTAAATAAGATTTTGTTGAGAAGTGCGTTGAAAGAATATCAATATCAACCTACAAAGAGTAGTACGATTTTTCCGTTAGCGTTGTCTTATGCAACGTTAACGTTGAGTGCTTTATTAACACATGTTAAACCACCCAAAAGTGTGTTTGGAGTTGTGGAACATATGTTGTTATCGGGTATGTCTATTTTTCCGTTAGATTTTACTAATGATGTTAAAAGATTAATAAGAAAAAGGGCGGAGTGTTTTGCGTGTAAGAATGCAGAAACAAGGTTTGAATTGGAAGCGCTTCAGAAGTATGTAAATGTACAGGATTCTGAGATTGAAGCCTTTGAACGCATGTCTTTTATGCAAAAATATAAAAAAAGGATGAGTAATCATGGTTATTTTGGATATGCTCAGTTGCACCCCATTGATAGGGCGATTATGGTAAAAAAATATCTTAAGTTGTGGGATGAAGAGCATAAAAGTTAAGCTTTTTTTGATTATTTTTTTGTGTTTTGAAAGCCTGTTATCGCACATAAAAAATTGACAAATTGTATGATTTTGCTATTCTAATTATCAGATACTTAATACAAAATTAACTAAGGAAAATGGCATGATTGGCAAGTTTAGTAAAAATTTATCTATTTTTTTTATGGTCATTGGATTATTGGTTTTATCAATGCCAATAGAGGCGATGTATAATATTCTTTTTAGGGTAGTGCAAGTGGGGACTGCTGGGATAGTAATAGGTGCTGGAGCAAAAAAAGCGTATACGGATAATGAAAAATACAACCATTCCATTGATTTTTTACCTGCGTCTTCGAAAGTGATTGATTTTGTGCAGAAAGATTTAGTCAAGCTTAATGTTCCAGATGATTCAGAGGTGCCGGTAGTGTTAACATATATAGGATTACCATGGTGCGCAATTAATGATCGAGCTATTGGGGTTGATGAGAAAATAGCGGCAGCGATTGAGGCTGATGATATGGCAGCAATGTTGCAAGGTGAAGCGCTTAAAAAGCATGAAATAAAGCATATACTCAATAAAGATGCTCAAAAAAGTATCTATGCATGGGTGATAGCTCCTTGCATTGTTCAAGCAGGAAGTTCTACTGTATCTTACGGATTTAATGCGATTTTTAAAAGACAATCACCAAAAAAAATTTTATCTTGTATTGGAAGATCTTTGATGGCTACTGGCGCTATAATTCCAAAAGGATTATTGTCTCTTTGGGGGGTAATAGCACATAATCGACATTTAGAAGTAGAGGCTGACAGGTTTGCGTGTAAACATGCTGAATCAAAACAAGAACTAGAGGCATTTAAAATTTTTTTTGATAAAGTAGAAAAAGATTACGAACAAGTCTTAATGGAGGATTCATATTATGCTAATGCAGATGAAAAGGCGCGTAATTGGATAATGGAGTTAGTACAGTTTGAATCAGATATTGAACATCCAAGAGCTGCTCATAGGTCTGCAATGATACAACAATATATTGAGAGCTGGGATGAAGAGCATAAATGTTAACCTTTTTTGTCTTTTAATCTCTTTTGCGTTATTTTGATAAATCCTTTATAATAAGTAATAATTTTTACCAAGAATAACAGTAAATAAATAATTTTTTAGTATCGTTAGGATATAAGATCATGCCAGTACCTAAGCGCAAGCGCTCCAGAGCGCGCAGAGATTCACGTTTTGCAAACAAAGGTATTCAAGTCAAAGCAATTACCGGATGCACTCAATGTAGCGCACCAATAGTTCCTCATGCTGCATGTAAAAAATGTGGTTTTTACAAAGGGGCTAAAGTCTTGTCAACTAAGGCAGAAAGAACCGTTAAACGTCTTGCTGTCAAGTCAGTAAAAAAACCTGCAAAAAAAGCAACTGATGAACAAGCAGAACAGTCTGAATAGTATTTATTACCTGTTTTTGTTATAAGAACATCAAAAAAGAGGAACATCATTATGATAGCTGTTGATGCTATGGGGGGCGATTATGCTCCACAAGAAGCCGTACAAGGTGCATTAGCTGCAGCAAAAAATGGTGTTCCTCTTATTTTATTTGGAAACAAAGACAAGATTGTGCCATTGCTTTTGTATTATTGTTCCTCTTGGCGATCATTACCCATAGAAGTTGTTCATTGTGAAGATGCTATTAGCATGGATGATGATCCGGTGAGGGCAATTTTGCGCAAAAAAGATTCTTCTATTATACGGGGTTTGCAGGCAGTGCGGGCGGGCAAGGCGCATGCATTTGTGTCGGCAGGTAATTCTGGAGCTGTTATGGCAGCAGCAAGCACCATCCTTGGACGCGTTCCGGGGGTTATTCGACCAGCTATTGGTAGTTTTTTGCCGACAAATGCTGGTTCTTTATTTTGTTTAGATTTGGGTGCAAATCCTGATTGTGAACCAGAATATCTTGTTCAATTTGCTTACATGGGTTATGCATACGTACGTCTTACAAAACAAATAGCTCAGCCAAAAATTGCACTACTTTCTAACGGGCATGAACCTTACAAAGGTTCGTCTCTTGTTAAAAAAGCATTTGATTTGTTGCAAAAAACAACATTGCAGTTTGTGGGTAATATTGAATCACGAGATATTTTTTCTGGTAAAGCTGATGTTATAGTAACTGATGGTTTTACGGGTAATGTGTTGCTGAAGGGAATTCAAGGCACCGCCAATGCGGTAATGGATTGGATGAAAGATGAAGCAGCACAATCGTTATTGTCACGACTATTGTTGACTGTTGCAAAACCAATTATTGGGCGTATTAAAAAACGCATAGATTATGCACGCACTGGTGGAGCGTTATTGTTGGGAGTGAATGAGCCTGTTGTTATTGCACATGGATCTTCACGTTCTTTAGCTGTTATGCAAGCAATTATGTTTGCGCATAATACTGTTCAAGAAAATATAACGAGAACATTTAATGCAATGTTAAAATCGCTCCTTGTCGATACTGCTGTGCGTTCTGACATACGTCAAAATTTATTGCGCAACAAACAGATTCAATTGTAAATGCGGTCTTTCTTTTTTTTTTGACCTATGGTAGGTTTTGTAGCTGATACCCAGTCTTCTTTTATACATTTTATAACGGAGAAATGATGATTACACAAAGAACAGTAAAACATGGTTTTTTTTATAGACTTTACGATGCAATGATGGACAATGCGCGTCACGTTACGCTTATTGTTGGTCTTATTGTTTTTTTCATAGCGGTTGCCCTTGGTTATATGTTTTGGATGAATGAGCATAATAAATCTGCGCAGCGTTATTTTGGTGCATTAGTTATGGAATATAATCGCGCAAAACAAGATAAAGATGTTGACTTTCAACTACTGCTCAAAAAATTTGAAAAAGGATATCAACAATATTCTCGATCTTCTTTGTTGCCATATTACAAAGATTATGCAGTTAACATTTTGATGCATCAACATAAAAATGAGGAAGCTCTTGCGTTGCTTGATACTATGCTTTCTGATATGCAAGCATCCCCATTGTTGCCATTGTATCAGATGGAGCGCGCATTAATTGCTTTGGATATGGCAGATGTGCAGATACAAGAAAAAGGTAAAGAGGCATTAGTTGCATTGGCGCAAGACAAGCTCAATCCATTTAAAGATAGTGCACAGTTTTATCTTGGTCGTTATTATTGGACACATGATAATGTAACGTTAGCAAAAGAAGTATGGCAAACATTGGTTGATGAGCAAGCTGACCAAAAGGCTGCGCCTTCTCCATGGGTTCAACAAGTTAAAGACTATCTGACGTTAGTAGTTGTATAATAAGGATTATATGAGTGTAGAAAAACAAATCCGTGTTCGCTTTGCTCCATCACCAACAGGACACTTACATATTGGAGGATTGCGAACAGCATTGTTTAATTGGCTTTTTGCGCGTCATCACGGTGGCGCGTTTTTACTTCGCATAGAAGACACTGATCTTGAACGTTCAACGCTTGAATATCGTGACTCTATTTTGCAGTCATTTGCATGGACTGCACTTGAGCATGACGAAGAGATTGTAACACAAAGTGAACGCATAGAAGAACACAGAAAAGTTGCGCAGCAGTTAGTTGCTGCTGGCAAAGCATACCGCTGTTTTTGTTCACCAGAAGAAGTAGTTGCGCGCTACGCGCAAAAACACAAAAAAGAGGATGCATTTGTTAAATATGATGGACATTGTCGCAATCGTGCAGAGTGTGCAGATGATTTTGAAAAATCGCACGTTGTTCGTTTTAAGCTCCCTGATGATTGCACAGAAGTTACATTCAATGACTTAATCAAGGGACCAATAACATTTGGTATTGATCAACTTGATGATTTTATTATTCTTCGTTCTGGTGGTTACCCCATGTATAATTTTGTTGTTGTTGTTGATGATGCATATATGCGTATTACGCATATTATTAGAGGCGAAGAGCATCTTATTAATACCCCAAAACAACTATTATTATATAATGCATGTGGATACGCAGTACCGCAATTTGGTCATTTGCCACTTATTTTAGGTCCAAGTGGAGATAAATTAAGCAAACGTGATGGTGCAACATCAGTGATTGAATATCGCAAAGAAGGATATTTGCCGCAAGCATTGCTTAATTATTTAGCTCGTCTTGGATGGTCGCATGGAGATCAAGAACTATTTACACTTTCAGAGCTCATTGAATTTTTTTCTTTGGAACATATTGGTAACAAAGGCGCAATTTTTGATTTTGAAAAGCTTGCATGGGTTAATAGTGTATACATTCGTCAATCAACAATTGATGAATTGTTGAATAAAATTATTGTAGATATACAACCAACATTTTTATCTGTTATGCCGGCATGGCATGTAGATATAATAAAGCGCGTGATTGGTTTGTATCAAGAGCGCGTAACAACAGTAAGAGAACTTGCTGAATTTGTTCTGCTTGTTTACACGGGCTTTTCCGTTGATCTTGCACATGAAGAAACACAAAAATGGATTACTGATGAAACGAAAGCGCATCTCGATGCGTTGACAAAAGTTTTGCATGCACAAACAGAATGGCAACATGATACACTGTCAAACGGTATCAAAGAATGTGCAAAAATACTCAATATAAAATTGGTGACATTATTGCAACCAGTACGTCTTGCACTTATTGGTAAAACTGCAGGACCTGGAGTTTTTGATTTGTTAGAGATCATTGGCAAAGAGGAAAGTATTGCACGTTTGAGTGCCTTGCGTGATACTTTGTAGTATGAATCACATACAAGAACAAGGAGTACGTATGAAAACCGCTCTCGTTTTTCCTGGTTATATGAGCCAATATGTTGGTATGGCAAAAGAATTGTACGATGAATACCGTGTTGTACAAGAATTATTTGAAGAAGCTTCAAGTTGTTCAAATATTAATTTTGTGAAATTATGTTTTGCTTCATCAGATGCAGAACTTGCCAGATTGGATCATGCATATATGTCATTGTTTTTAGTTGGTGTGTCCGTTTGTGCTCTACTCAAAGAAATAGGCATTACTCCAGATATTGTTACAGGGTATAATAATGGTGAGATAACTGCATTATGTGCTGCGGGTTGTTTCAGCTTGCCAGACGGTTTATATTTGTTACAAAAATTTTGTTCTTTTTATGAAGAGTCACTCAATACAATGGATGCTGCAGTGATGCGTATTACTGGCATGACAGCACAAGAATTACAACGTATGTGCGATAGCATACGTACGCAAAACCAAGATATTCATATTGCTTTTTATGATACAGAAAAAGAACATATTGTGACCGGTTCACGAGATGCGATAAGTCAATTGTATGCTGCGTTGGAAACCAATGTAGATGTAAAAGTGGAGTATCTTGTGCCAGAAATTGGTTTACATTCCGATGCAATGATTCCTGTTATCGATCAATGTAGAATATATCTGGAAAAAGTTGATTTTAAAGATGTCACTATTCCAGTTATTAGTGGTATTGATGGGCGTATTCTGACTGCAGGAGCAGAAATTAAAGAGCATTTTACGAATCATTTTATGTCACCGTTACATTTTGGCGCAGTATTAGGTGCGTTGCAACCATATGAACGCATTATTGTTTCTGCTCCATCTAAATTATTAAGTGAAGTTATCAAAAATTATTATCCAGAAAAAAATATTATTGTCATAGAAAAAAAATCAGATATTGATGCACTAAAATAGGAATTTATTACATGGCTATAGAATTAAAAGATACCGCAGACAAAATTGTGAGCATTATTGTTGAAAAATTAGATATTGAACCATCTGCTGTTCAGATGACTTCAACACTCGCTGATCTTGGTGCGGATTCATTAGATTTAGTTGAAATTATCATGAAAATAGAAGAAGAGTTTGGCATTGAAATTAATGATGAAGTTGTTGAAAAACTGCAAAACGTTCAAGGTTTGGTTGATTATGTACATGGATTGAGAAGTAAATAAATAATTCAATCTGTATATTTTTTAAAAATAATTATGTTATATTGTCCCTAGGTTGTGACAAAAAGTCTGATTTTAGGGATATATGATGAATAAAAGAGCCTTGGGTGCCATTTTATCGATTATTCTTCTTTTTCAGCCTATTTCATTACTTTATGCTGCACAAAATCCGCAGCAAAGCTGGTTTGGCAATATAGTCAGTGGTGGCATTGATTTGGTTAAACAAGGCGTTGCATTAGGTATGTTTTCCGCTCTGATGTACAAAGCGCAAGAGTATGAGATGCAAAAAGAGGCAGCAGAAGCAAAAATTGCTCAATTGCAGAAAAAATTACAAGAGAATATAACAGGAGAAGATAAAGCCGCTATTAATGATCAGATAAAGCAGCAAGAAGCAATTCGTGATCAAAAGAAAACAATTGGACAAAAGGCTGCGCAAGCGGCATTGGGTGTAATGGGTACTTTATCTGTGGGAGCAATTGCTTGGACGCTTTGGGATCCTTATTTGACAAAAACAAATCAATTACTTGATAAATATTGTGGCAAAAAATGTTCAATCAGCATTGGTGGTTCAAAAATTTTTGAGTTGACGCGTTAATAAATGCGTCAAAATGATATTCCACCCTTCAACCACAAACTAGCCTGTCCCATCGTCGTTCTATCAGGTTGTGTTACATTACCACGGTTAATTCCCTCAAACTCAATTTCGGCGCCGATGCCAAGGAATGGTGATATTGGCGCGTGTGGGTGATTCATAAATGTGTGCGCAATGTGCACAAAAAATTTATGTGTTAACAATAGTGGTGATGCGGCTGATTTTGGATTTAAATCAGCTGTTGTAATAAATACTGGTGTTTCATCGGGAATAATTGGTCCTGTTTCAAAAATAGTGGCGGTGCTTTCTGTTGTGTTGAGTAATTGACCGGTGATAGGGTTTGCGGCAAATTGTACACCTTTAAGACCATAGCGGTCAGGAGCAATGCGTTGTTTGATACTCACTTTTTCTCTACTTCTAATCCAGCCATTGTAACCAATATCAAAAATAAAATCATTGTATGTGTAACCAAACATGAATACGCCATCAACTTGGATGTCGACAGATACTTTACACTTGAGTGTTGTTACATTAATTGCGGGTAACATGGTGCCGGTGAATTGGCCATCTTGATCAAATTGTTTTAATAAAATGTACCGACTAAAAAAACCATTTTCAGAAAAATCAAATGAACGTCGTTCGGTACCTTTGCAAAAATGAGTAAAATTGACATCAATAAAAATTCCTAATTCTTGATCTGCATCTTTTTCCCAAATGCGCACATGGCTGGTTAGTCCCAGACCAATTTCCCACAGTTTGCCATTTCCCACGCGTGGTTCAAAAAAATATTTACCTTTTGTGCGTGAACCTGTTGGTGCAGTAACGCGAAAATTAAGACCAAAATGTGACGTTTCTCTGCGCACAAAATCATATCCAAAAATCCACTCAAGACTTGCAAAACCAGTTTTTGTTTGTGCTCCTGCTATTTTTCCATATTTTAATCTTTCTACTTGGCCAAAATTGCGTGTACCAGTCATTGCCTCAACATATGAATTGTATGGTGCAAAAATTGAATTGACATCCATGTATCCTGCTGGATATGGTACATCTTCTCCTGTGCTTAATAAACTTTCTGTTAAATGTAAATCCCATTGTGTCCAGACGATAAGTGTGCGGAATTGCATGTACAGACCTTTTACCCATGAATCAAAACCAACATATAATGCACCGTCAAGCATGAGATTACGTATCAATGGTTTAAAAAAAGCGTTTGCGGCAAAATCTGGCGATAATCCAAAATAATCTGCAAGGAGTTCTTGTGTATCTGCACGATCTTCAATCTGACTCCCGGTGAGCATATAAGTATCACTGTTAAAAAGTGCAAGAGACATTTTTTCTGGTCTGAGTGATTGATTAAAAATAGGAGTAATTGAAAATGCTTTGTAATTTTCATCTGCATCATACCGATGAATATAAGGATGCCATCCAGCAATATCACGAGCGGCATTGTCATTCTGTGAACGTGGGCTAAAATATGAGATGCCACGTAATTGCTCTGATGGTATGATGGTTGTTATTGGTATTAACAATAAAGTAGTAAACAGTAACAGTTTCTTTTTTTGTAGCATGGTATTCTCCTTATTGTATACTGTTATTAAACTAGAATGTCTCTGATCACAAATACAATAGATGACAGAAGCTGAGAGCATTGTATTTGTGCATAGCGTTGTTTACATTTTGTTTAAAAAAAGGATAAAAAATATGAAAAACATATATCTTGTAAAATGTATGAGTTTGATATATACAATCACACTATTGCAGGCGCATTGTACGAATGCTGCGCAGTCGAATAGTAAAAATAATTCTTTGTCTTTGGTAATTTATCCACAATTACATTATTCGTTAGCACACAAAACAAACTCTTTTGAGACTTATGGTAATATTGCAGCAATTGTACACGGATCTTTTTCTCGCAAAAATGAAATTGAGTTACTTGATGTCAATGGGGAATTCACTATAGCTGATGCAAAAAGTAATGAAAAGGTTCATACGCCTGGCAGTTTATCAATGTATTTATCGAGCATAGAAGAACAAGAAGCTATTTATCCTATTACATGGCATAAAAAAATGGCGATGTTGCCACATAAAAATGATAAAGTTGAATTTTTTGTGAATATTGAACATGGTGACCGTACAATAGCGATGCCTGAATATATTAAAAAACGTATGGCTTTGTATTTATTAAAAGATCTTTCTTGTGAGAATGCAGATTGCTTCCATTTATGTAAGAATGTTGCATTAAAAAGGTTGTATCCTGATGAAGTAGCACCAGATATTCCTCTTATACAGTACATGAACTTTATAAAAAATGAGAATAATCTTGTACCGGGAGATGTAGTTGCCTTTTTTGTCAAAGGAGTTCCGAATGAAAAATTGCATTCGATATACTTGAAACATTATGCAATTGTACTGTCAAAAGGTATTTATTTATCTAAATGGGGTGAGGGGAAACCATTAAGCGTGTCTGATTTGAAATCGCTCATGGATTTTGTGGTCTGCGATGGTTACGTTAAAATAGACAGGGATATTGGAAAGCGAGAAGATTTTTTGAAGGAACCATTCAGGTCTATAGTATATCGACCAATAATAATGGAAATATATCCTCAAAAGAATATGATTACTCATTACGGATATACGACATTTTTATCAGGATTTCATGATTGTGGAAAGCAATTTAGTTTAAGACGAGATATCAACACATTTCAGACGATGAAACATTTTGATGATCCAGAACGAGACATTGTGAGAAAACAACTGTCTAATAATCCCACTGGAGCATACGTCATGTTTATGCATAAAAAATTGAAGTATTTAGTAGGAGATGAACTGCTTGATATTGTGATACGAGACCAGGATGATGCAAAAGATGGCAAATCAATATATGTGCCTCATCATATTAAAAAAAAGTTTCTTTTATATTTGCGGAATAATTCTTGTAAAAAGTCAAAAGATTGTTTTGATTTTTGTGAAAAGCTTTGTTTGAATTTTTATAAAGATGAAGATCTATTTTATCCTTCTGCGTCATGTGGTCATCTGCAACAGATTGTTCTTGAAAGAAACTTGCGGTCAGGTGATGTAGTAATATTTACTGATCAAGATGCAACATATGGTAAACATTATGCAATTTATTTAGGAGACCATTTGTATCTATCAAAACTTGGTGAAGGTGGTTCTATTATTGTCTCAGATAAACAATTTTTGCATGAAGAATATGGGACTTCAATGATGGTACGTATTCCTCCTCATATTACACGATATGCATCATTTTGGGGTAATTGTTTATCATCAGCTTCTGATAGTTGGGGATAAATAATAGAATTAAAAATTAATGCCACCTTTGAGCCACATGCCCCAAGACGAGAGTGCGCAATTAACACATTTATCAGCACCAATTGCAGGTGTTGGTCCTGCTTGTCTGCCAAATTCTATTTCAGCACCAATGCCAAGATATGATTCAATTGCATTGCCGTGCGCTATTTTATGATTAAAATGTGTAAATATTTTTTGTGAAAATCCACTGGTCGCAGCACTGTTAATGTCGATGTCTGAAAATGTAATGCTTTGGGGTTGAATTGATGTGTTGATTTGATTAGTAGCAGATGTGTCATTCATTGATGCAACTAAGAGTTGGTTGTTGCCCGCAAATGCTGGTTGTGGATTATCTATGTGAGTATTACGTTGTGGAAAAGTAGCAGAGGCATTTGTACCGGTGTGAATGGTTGCTAATTGTTCTGTTGCAGACAAAGGTACTGGTGTGCTTGGCGGTAAATCTTGTGGTTGTAATTGTTGAGCAACAAAACCAAACACATACGCATCACCTTTTAAAGCCCACGTATTTTCTGGAAATGTTTCTGGATGTTGTATGGTGATTGTTTCACATCCTCTGCGCCATAAACTATAGCCAAACGACCAGGTATTTTTGTGTTGTGTGTATGCATACATAAATGCAATATCTGCTTGTACATTATTAGAAACTTTTACATTAAAGGTGGTAAAGTTTGCAACGGGAGAAACTTCTTGAGCGTATTGTAATGTTGGAGTGATACCATTACCATTTAAATTATCAGAAATATCGGATGTCATTTTTTCTGCTAACATATATCTACTATTTGAGCTACCTTTTAGATCAAAAGAGCGTCTTTGTTTTGTGGTAAAAATGTGAGAAACGACTGTGTCAAAAAAAAATTCTGTAAAAATATCATCGGTTTCATTTGACCATGTTCTGAAATGTGCAGATAACTCAACACCACATTCCCAGTGATGACCATTGCCGATGATTGGTTCAAATAAATAGTAAGCTTTTGGGCGATTGCCACACGGCATGGTGCATTCAAAACCAATGCCCATATGATGATATCCGTTGATGAGACGATCATACCCAATTATTGTGGTAAAATCTGCATAATGAATTAATCTACGTGAACGCGGATCCATTTTTGCGTTGTGTAGTCGATGAAAAATAAGATTATCTACTTGTGGTGCAGAGTAACCGGAAATAAATTTAGTAAAACGGGAAAGTAATTGATCACGTTCTATGCCTGTTGCATTAAAATATCCAGGAGCATCATTGTTGGTACCTCTTTGAATTACTGTTTCTTTCATATTAAGATCCCAGTTTGCATATACAAAGGGTAGTTCGCAACGTATGTATAATCCCTCTTTAATGCTGTTAAGACCAAAGAAAAAATGAGTGTTTAAAATAAAATTATTGACGCGAGGTCGAAACGTAACAATACTTTTAAAGTCTGTTGGTAATCCAAAATAATCCGCAAGCCAATCCTTTTGTGGTATGCGATTTTCTGTGTGACTTCCCGAGATGGTAATAAAGTTAGTCCACTCTGTGTTTTCTTGTGGACACTTGATAATGTTTTCACCAAAAAGACATTGGTTGATCCGTTCTGGTCTGAATGATGTAGTTGCTTCTAATGTAAACGCAAGTGCACCATAAGGTCCTATTTTTTCTGGTTGATGAATAACATTTTCCCACCCAGCAAGCATGCGTTCTACGTTAAATGTTTGTGAGCGTGGTGAAATAAAGGTAACTACTTGTTGATCTTGGGTGAGTAAATAATTTATAAAAAATAACAATAACAATGGTAAGTAAAAATGATAATTGTGCTTTTTCATTTGCGCTCGTCCTGATGCTTCGACAAGCTCAGCAGTAAACATCTAATTTGCCTGTCCAACGAAGCCTTGGCGAAGTTGGATTGAAGGATAGAGCGCTCAAATCCTTCGACAAGCTCAGGACGAGCGCGCTTATCATTAAATATTGTTATTTGATCCATCAAAACCTTGCACCAGTTTTTAACCAAAGACCCCATTGTGATGCGCCACACACAGAAGATGAATTATTATTGGACGTGTTGCGTTTAGGACTATGATCACATTCAACAAAACCACCAATACCAACATACGGTTGCCATTGCTTGTGATGTGAAGATGTATATGCAATATGTGCAAATAATTTTGAAGATGAATCATGTGAGCCAGAATCTATTACATCAATGTCAGTGAATGTTAAAAATACGGGAGGAATTGATGTGTTGATTTGATCTGATGGATTTGTATTATTTGGCGCAAACTGTATTCTAATAGGTGGTTCTGGTGCTGTAGGGTTTGTTGTTGCACGTTCGGGAAAATCAATATCAGGATTATGTTGTGCTGCTCTTATAATAAGAGGATCAGAACTACCTGTTGAAGGCATATTGGTGCCAGTGTGTACTGTTGCGCGTGATTCTGTTGCAGAAAGAGGAACGGTTACTGGTGAATTAAAAATAAATCCAAATGTTTGCGCATCTCCTTTGAGTGAGTAAAGACCCTCGGTAAATGATTCTATTTGTGGTAATGTGATATTTTCACCACTACGCCCCCAATAGTTATATCCAATATCATAACTCATGTTGCCTGATGTATAGGTAAACATAAACACAATATCTGCTTGCAGTGTAATGTCTACATTAACATTGAGTGTTGTTATATTTGCAACAGGAAGATATTCATTATTAAATTGTGAAACAGGGATTGCACCATCTGCTCCTTTGAGATTAACAGTAGGAGTTTTCATTTCCATTGCAAGCATGTAACGGCTCAGAGAACCAGCGCTTAGTAAGTCAAATGCACGCGCTTGGCGTGTAGTAAAAAGATGTGTTACATTAACATCAACATAAAACATCCAATGACGAGTGAGTTCTGCATTGCGCCAAAATGTGTAATGTCCACTTAAACCAAAACCAAGTTCCCAAAAATGTGCGTTACCAACGATTGGTTCAAATAAAAAAATTCCTTTTGGTCGTAAGCCTGTTGGGAATGCGAGTTGCCCATTAAAACCCACATGAAAGTCATCTTCTGCAAAAAAATTCCAACCAACAGCAGTGCGTATTTCAGCAACGCGTGATTTAATAAGTTTGTCGTTGCTCATTTTGGCAAATTTAAGTTCTTGAAATGCGATATCATTAATGTTTGGCAATGTTTTACCATTGGTGAAATCAGTAAATTGTTCAAGAAGGGTGCCGCGATCAATAGGATCAGGTGCAAAATAACCAGCATCATATCCATTTACACCGGGATTAATAACATTTTCTGTCATATTAAGATCCCAGCGCGTGTGAGCAAAGGGCGCATGGAGCCAAAAATATAATCCTTTTGCCCATGCATCAAGTCCCAGATAAAATCCAAAATCAATGATAAAGTTGTCAATGCGTGGTTTAAAAGTTACGGTACTTTCAAAATCCGTTGGTAAATAAAAATAGTCTGCCAGTAAATCTTTTTGCTCTCTGTCATCAACTTGTGAACCAGAGATGGTCAAACGTGGTGTTGATGAAGAATAATTTAAATTATCACCAAAAAGACATGAAGTTATTCTGTTGTTTCTAAATGTTTGTGTCCACTCGGGTGTGATGCTGATTGCACCATAGACTGACTCTCTATCATGATTAAGATTGATGTAATTTGTCCAACCGGCAAGATCACGCGCTGCATCGCGAGAAATAGAACGAGGATTAAAGAAGGTTGCAAGGTGTTGTTTTGCGGTTGTATTGATTGTAATTGTTGTCAGTACGAGTAAAGAGAGGTGGTGAAATTTCATAGAAAGTCCTTTTTTTTATTCGCATTAACAGTACTGTATCAGCATTAACATGTTGATGTAAAAAAAGACAATAATACACAAAAAAGGCCTGATATTACATCAAGCCTTTTTTATAAACACCTTATACTGATTAAAAAATATGGTAATATTTTTTAATCAAATGATACTCCACCCTTCAAAAGCACCGCCCATTTAGAAAGAGCAAAACTTAAGCCACCGCTGCTGCCATTATTATTAATGGTATTATCAACACCATTTTTGTGACTACCAAATTCTGCATTAAAACCGATACCAAGATAAGGAATCCAATCTTCACGATCTATCCAGGTGTAACTTAAATGGGTAAATATTTTATTTGACATACCACGCATTTCAGCACCTTCTTTATTTAAATCTGATAGCTCAATAAAGACAGCTGGTTTTGATGTATTTATTTGTGTTGTAGTTCCAAATACATTAACATTTGTTCCACCAAATTCTCCCGTTACTGCAGGTACAAAATTATCAATACCAGGATTTGCAAGAGCATTGCCTGTTGTTAATGCATTAGTACCAACGTGAATGTTTGCACCACCATTGTTGTTGTCAGCTCCTGTTTCTGTTGCAGCAAGCAGAACGATGATGTCTGTGTTAGCCGCTGAAACACCGGCAATAGATGCATCACCTTTTAAAGCCCATGTATTTTCAGGAAATGCATTGTCATTGTTTGAAAAGTGGATACTTTCTTGTGACATTGCCCAGAAGTTATATCCAAGATCCCATGAAAATCCACGTGATGTGTAATTGAGCATTGCAATGATATCTGCTTGTACGCCAATGCTGACACCAATAGTACGTGTGCTGAAGTTTGCGACAGGTGAATAAATGTTACCAAATTCTACACCATCATCAGAATTGCCCGTTAAATGATTTGGGCTTCCGGTGTTTGGAACCAATTTTTCTGCAAGCATGTAACGACTGTTTGGTTTACCAATTAAATCAAACGTACGTGTTTGTTTTGCATTAAATAAATGAGTGATGTCTCCTTCAACGACAAAATCAAAATGTTGTTCTTCATCTTCGCTACGCCACATTGTCCAATGTCCACTCAAACCTACGCCAAGTTCCCAATGCTTACCGTTGCCAATTTGTGGCTCCAAAAGAAATTCACCATTAGGACGTTTACCTGTTGGTGCGGCAGATTGTATGTTGAATCCAAAGTGATAATCTTCATGCAAATAATTCCATCCAAATTCTCCGCGTAATTCAGCAAATCCTGTTTTGCTTTGCGTGCGTGATGCAGGTATTTTTGCAAATAAAAGCGGATTGAATGTAATGTTGTCAATTGGTGCAATTAATGGGCTACCACTTAAAAATTGCAATGCACTGGTAAACATTTGATCGGGATTTACTTGCGCTTGTGAGCTGAAGTATCCTTGTGTGTAACTACCTTCACCTATCGAACCTTTTTCAATAATGGTTTCTTTTGCGCGTAAATTTGTGCGGTTATTCACCACAGGACCATATATTCTAAAATACAGTCCGCGTACCCATTCATCAAGACCAACGTACAAATTAAAATCAACTAAAAAGTCTTGCACGAGTGGTGAAAAACTGATGGTACTTTTGAAGTTACGTGGAAGAATGAAGTTTTCAGCCATCCAATCTTTACTGTTATTTCTATTCTCTGTGTTGAGACCAGAAATAACGAGTGTTCTGCCGCTCAACCCAGAATCAGAGCTACGGGCGGCGTCGTTGGCGGTTGGTGTATCAAAAAGACTAGAGCCAAAAAGAGCTTGTGTTATTTCTTGTGGTCTAAAAGAACGATCATATTGTGGTGTTACATTGAAGGTGCCATAAAAAGATTCCATATCATCAAGATATACATGATGACTAGTGGTGCCAACTAATTTACGTGCGGTATCTCTGCCTTGTGATCGCCATTGTAAAAATGGTGCAACGGGAGCGTCGACACAATGTGCCATGATGTTGCACATTAATATGGCTACACATATTTTATTACGGAAAGAGTTCATGTAAAGTTCCTTTCTTTTTTTTGTTTTTTACTCAGTTCTTGCTGCGCTCGTCCTGAACTTGTTGAAGGATAGAGCGCTCAAATCCTTCGACGAGCTCAGGACGAGCGCGATGGATTTGAACCAAGGAGTATATTTATGAAATATAATCTAGATCAAATAGAATCAGATTGCAACATGATTCTACCAAAAACAGCATCTACACGAAGAAAGCAAAAAGGCTTAGCTGAAAGCTAAGCCTTTTTGAGTACTCGATTGTTTGCTTTGCTAGGTAATATTTACCTAACTACTAACATAAATTCACATTTATATTAGTGGAAAGATACCCCACCTTTTAACCAAATAGCCCACTGAGACAATCCAAAGCTTGTGCTGCTGCTACCATTGCTTGAGTTGTTGTTATTCTTAATGCTGCTGCTTACGCTATTATTGGAACGACTGCTATGGCTACCAAATTCACCGCTTGCACCCAATCCAACAAATGGAGCCCATTTTTCACGGTCAGTCCATGTGTATCCAAAGTGAGTGAATACTTTATTGGAATATCCACGCATTCTTGCTCCGTTAATGTCAAGGTCAGTTGCTTTGATAAATACAGGAGGGTTGGATGTAAACATTTGATTATCAGCATTATTTATTTCATCTACTTGAGTAGCTGTTCCACCGTCAAGCGTTGCTGTTGCCAATACACCATTATTGATTGCAGATGCCAGTGGTGTGACACCTGGTACTGCATTTTGGCCATTTGCACCGGTACCAGCATGAATGGTGGCTGTGCTTTCTGTCGCAGCAAGACCTACAAATTCATCTGTATTACTTCTAAGTTGTCCAACTACAGAAGCATCACCTTTAAGAGCCCATGTATTTTCTGGGAATGGTAGCGTGTTGTCACTTGCACTACTGCTTACGCTAGAAGAGCTTGAAAGTGAAAGTTTTTCAGTTGCGAGACCCCAGAAATTATATCCAATATCCCATGTAAATCCACGCATAGCATAGGTAAACATTGCAACAACATCACCTTGCACACTAAAGCTTGAAGTTACTTTACGTGTACTGAAGTTTGCAACTGGTGAATAGTCACCATCAAATTCGAATCCAGCATTTGAAGCGCCGGCTAATATAGGATTTGAGCCGACATTACTTACTAATTTTTCTGCAAGCATGTAGCGACTGTTTGGTTTGCCAACAAGGTCAAATGTACGTGTTTGTTTTGCTTTGAATAAGTGAGTTATGTCTGCTTCAACAACAAAATCAAAATGTTTTTCTTCATCTTCACTGCGCCACATTGTCCATAGACCTTTAAGACCTACACCAAGTTCCCAGTGTTTGCCGTTACCAATTTCTGGTTCAAGCATGAATTCAGCTTTAGGACGTGTGCCTGTTGGAGCTGCCGCTTGCAAGTTTAGACCAACACGATAGTTTTCTTGCAGATAGTTCCAACCAAATTCACCACGTAATTCAGCAAATCCCGTTTTTGATTTGTGTCCCGTTGTTTGGAATTTAGCATATTTAAGTGGATCAAATGTTATACCCGCAATTTCAAGTGGTTGTCCGGAAAAGAATTGCCCTGCAGATTTAAACATTTCGCTTATCTCTACATCGTTTACACTGAAGAATCCGGCTTCATATTCTCCGCCATCATTTGATCCGGCAGATACTGGAGCTTCACTGAATTGTAGGCTTGTTCTGTTGTTAACAACAGGTCCGTAGAGTCTGAAGTAAAGACCTTTTGCCCAATGATCAAGTCCCATGAACCAGTCAAAATTCACCAATACATTCTGCACAAGTGGTGAGAATGACATGATGCTCTTGAAATTTCTTGGAAGTAAGAAGTTTTCTGCCATCCAGTCTGTTGCTGCACGATTTGTATTGTTGCTACCAGACACTACAATTGAACGGCTATGTTTAGCGCCAGAAGCACTAGAGCCATTGTTGTTTGTTGTTGTTACTGTTGACAATTGTACTGCATCTGCACCAAAGAGTGCGTCAGTGATGTTTTGTGGTCTGAATGAACGGTCATATTCAAGTACCAAATCTAATGAACCGTACCATGAATCCATATCATACAGATCAGTTTGATAAACTGTTTCTCCAACTACTTTACGAGCGTTGTTTCGACCTTGTGAACGAAATTGCAAATACGGAGCAACACTTGGCGCCGCACCTGCTATTACTGTTGCTGCTGTGTTAAGCAGCATAACGATTGAAAACAATTTTTTTGAGTATTGTTTCATAATCCCAACTCCTTTTACTCACTACGATATACTTGTGGAATTAATTTTTTACTGCGCATGTTCATCATGCCAGTAAAACATGTATTATTTCGCTTTTCTTTTTTTCTGGTTGAATCTCTCCTTTCATCAGATTACATTTTTCTCTCATATTTTTTGTATCTTCGTATAATATAGTATGGCCAAATCGGAATTGTAAAGAAAAAATATAAAGCGATTATGCTGCTGAAGGTCCTTTACGTGGAACAAAGAAATGAGAATATCCCTTTACTTCACTATATTTTCGCTTTTTTTTATATTTTTTACTGAGTAATAAACAGGAAATATATTTAATAAAAAAAAAGAGAAAGGAGTTATATCACATGATAAAAAAAATAGTGGGTGTGACTATTGTTGGCAGTCTATTATTATTTTTAATCTGTTCTTTAATGACGTACGCACCAACGGATGAATCATTATTTTATGTAACAAGCGAATCGTTACCTATGCAGAATAAAGCAGGCGGTCTTGGTGCTCAGTGCGCAGCACTGTTTTTTTACTTATGTGGTGGTGCAGCATTTTTATGGGTTATACCATTGTTAGGTATTTTATATTTATTAATGCGTGGTATTTCTTTTCGTGACTATTGGGAACGCATTGTTGGATTGTGTTTGATTATTTTTGTAGTTTCTACATTATTGTCAACGTATATGGTTGATTTTTTCTGGAGTCCGTACCCAGGAGGATTGATTGGTTTGCAAAGTTCTCATTTTTTATTGCGACACTGTGGTGTAACAGGAAGATTACTGTTTTTACACATGAGTTTCGTTGCATTAATTATTCTTGTCTGGCAATTTTCTTGCATGAATGTCGTGCGATCTTTGATTGATGCAGTATCTGCTTTTGCGTACGGCATAAAAAAATATCGTGTTGTTGAGCGATGTGTACATGGTGTTATGTTCATGGTCACCATGCTTATTGTCAGACCTACTCGTGCATTTTTTCATTTTATGCACTCATTATATGATGGCTCTGCATTGGATGAAACGGGGGCTCTTGTGCCACATGATGAGTATGACCCACATGCTCTTGTATTTGAAAAAAATGAAGACACGATTATTGAAGAACCAATTGAACAATTCATTGAAACATCATCACACAGTGATGATAAAAGTGATGATTTTATTGATACTGTGTTGCCTGCATCGGTAAAAGATTGTGCAGATTCCGCCTATATTTTACCAAAGCAAGATATTTTTATTTACGATAAACAACAACAAAAAGATCATGATTTACAACATGAGCTCGAAAAAAGAGCATTAACTTTGCAAGACAAACTCAAACGCTTTGGTGTATCGGGGGAAGTTGTTGCAATAAAAAGAGGTCCAGTTGTGACCTTATTTGAATATCAACCAGACATTGACACAAAATTAAGCAAAATTGTTGCACTTGAAGATGATTTGGCAATGGCACTGCAAGCATTAAGTATTCGTATTTTAGCACCTATTCCAGGCAAAGCTGTTGTTGGGTTTGAAGTTGCTAACGCAAAGCGTAATGATGTATTATTTTCTCAGATTGTTTTAACTGAGGCATACACACAATTTAATGGTAGTTTGCCGCTTGTACTTGGTAAAGGAACAATAGGTGAGTCTGTTGTTGTTGATTTGGCACGCATGCCACACTTGCTGATTGCCGGTTCTACTGGTTCCGGTAAATCGGTAGCTCTTAATGCATTGCTGATGAGTCTTTTGTGTGCACTAGATCCCGATGAATTGAAATTAATTTTAATTGATCCAAAACGGTTAGAGTTTGCAGCATTCACGGACATTGCACATCTTTTGTTTCCTATTGTGACATCTGCGCATCATGCAGCACCTGTATTGCGATGGGTTGTGCAAGAAATGGAAGAGCGTTATGAAAAAATGGCAGAAAAAGGTGTACGCAATTGTGCTGATTATAATGCAACAGTTAACAAAGAACAAAAACATGAACGTTTACCGTTAATTGTGGTAGTGATTGATGAGTTGGCTGATTTAATGCTTACTGTTGGGCGTGATATTGAAGATCTCATTACGCGCATCACACAAATGGCGCGCGCTGCAGGAATACATATGATTGTTGCAACGCAACGACCATCAGTTGACGTTATTACTGGTTTGATCAAGGCTAATTTTCCAAGCAGAATATCATTTAGAGTTGCATCTCGCATTGATTCACGCACTATTTTAGATGCAACCGGCGCTGATAGATTATTGGGCCGAGGCGATATGTTATTTTTAGATGCATCAACATCACAATTAAAACGAGTTCATGGTGCGTATGTGTCGGATGCTGAAATTGAACAAGTAGTAGAACATATTCGCTTGCAGCGAAAAGTAGAATATCTTGATATCTATGCAGAAATAAAAGATCAGGCAAAAGGAATGATGCTAACGGAAGATCCTTTGTATAAAGATGTTTGTCTTTTTATAAAAGAGATCGATGAAATATCCATTTCTTTAATACAAAGAAAATTTCGCATCGGATACAATAGATCTGCACGTATTATTGATATTTTAGAATCGCAGGGATTAATTATGCCACAAGATGGCGGAAAGATGAGAAAAGTAATACGGTAACATATTTATAGTTATTTGTTTTTGGTTATTACTTGACAAATGTTCAAAAAAAGAACATGTTATTTTCACGCAAAAGAAAGTAGTATTTTTATATTCAACGGAGACTATCAATGCGATTTGATAAGAATTTTGTGACTGCCGTGCTTCCTGACGTGTTGATTCCATTCGGGCATTTTCCAGAAGAAGCGACGTTTTCTATTGATTCACGTAAAGTACAAAAAGGAGATATTTTTGTTGCATTAAAAGGCTCTTGTCATGATGGGCATGATTTTGTAGCAGATGCATTTAGTAAAGGAGCGGTCGGGTGTATTGTTGCGCATGAAAAGAAACATGTTATTGATGCGGTACAAGATATACAAAAAAAGGTTGTTTTTCTTGTTAATGATCCACTAAAAGCATTTGTACAATTAGCAATTGCGTGGAGGTCTCAGTTTAATTACCCCATGATTGCAATTACTGGTTCTGTTGGTAAAACATCAACAAAAGAATTTTTATCACGGATCATGTCTCATCACAGTAAAAAATATTTTGTGTCACTTGGTAACCAAAACACAAAATTAGGCATTGCGCTCAATATGTTTCGCATGAAACCGGAACATGAACTAGCTATTTTTGAGGTTGGTATCAGCAAGCGCGGTGAAATGGCTGAGCTTGCTCAAATGCTACGCCCAACAACTGCTGTTATCACCAACATTGGACATCAGCATATGGATGGGTTAGGGTCTTTGAATGATATTGCGCTTGAAAAGCGTGATGTATTTAAATATTTAACAGAAGAAAGTATTGGGATTATAAATGGGGATCAACCTATTTTGGCTAATGTTTCTTACTCTCATCCTGTTATTAAATTTGGTTCAAAAACGACCAATCAAATTCAAGCGCGTAAGATGAGAGTGTCAGCTTCTTCTATTAGTTTTGTTTTGAAAATATACAAAAAAAAATACTCAGTTGTTTTGGATCAAACGCATATGGGTTCCGTGTTTAATGCGCTTGCAGCAACAGCGGCAGCTCATTGGTTAGGTGTTCCTGATGAGACCATCGTAAAAGCTATTCAACAATCATTTGTTGTTGCGGGTCGGTTTGAAACGCGTGATGTTCTTGGTAAGCGTGGTATTCTTATTAATGATTGCTATAACGCCAATCCAGAAAGCATGAAGGCTGCCTTGCTTGCATTTCAACAAATAGAGACACAATCTCCAAAAATTGCTATACTTGGTGATATGTTAGGTTTGGGTGTGAATAGTCCATTTTGGCACAGACAAGTTGGAAGATTTTTACGTAAAGTTCCTTCACTTAATAAGGTATTTTTAGTGGGAAATCTTGTTTCATGGGTCAAAAAAACTGCCCCCGTTGGATTATCGGTGGAAGTTGTTGCAACATGGGAAGATGCTGCAACAAGAATAGAATCAGAGTTGGGTACAAAGCCTGCAATTTTGGTAAAAGGTTCTCAGGCGACTGGTTTAAATAAATTAGTTGAAAAATTAACAGGAAAAGATAGCGTGCAAAACGCTTGCCTATAACAGTACAAAAAATAAGTTTGCTCAGATATGCACACAAAAGAACAATTACCCGTTATGTATCACAAATCCGTGTTAGTAGATGAAGTTCTTCAGTATCTTGATCCACAACCCGATAAATTATATTGTGATGTAACATTTGGTTCTGGTGGACACACACAAGCTATTTTGGATAAACAGCCAGCATGTAAACTGGTTGCTCTTGATTGGGATGCAACGTCTATTGAAACATACGCACCAGCATTAGAAGAAAAATATGGCAATAGGTTGCAGATGTTGTGGGGTAATTTTGCTCATCTCTATCGTATTTTAAAAAAAGCTCACATTAATAAAGTTGATGGTATTTTGGCCGACTTTGGTACATCGCAAATGCATATTAAAGAACGAGCGGGTTTTTCTTTTTATCGAGATTCTGAGCTTGATATGCGAATGTCGCCAGCGCATCAACAAATGACTGCTGAATATGTTGTGAACAAATGTTCTGAAGAAAAATTGTGCGAATTATTTTGGCAATTGGGACAAGAGCCGCAAGCAAAAAAAATAGCGCGTGCAATTATTGAAGCACGTCAGAATAAAAAAATTAGAACAACACGAGAGTTGGCTTTACTTGTTGAGCGAGTTGTTCCTCGTCAGGTACGATCTGCAAAAACTCATCCAGCGACTCGTGTTTTTCAAGCCTTGCGTATGTATGTAAATCATGAATTAAATAATATACATGGTTTTTTGTCTGCCGCAATGCATGTGTTGCAAAAAGATGGCTTATTGCTATGTATATCATTTCATTCATTAGAAGATAGAGAAGTAAAACAGTTTTTTAAAGAAAAATCTGAGGAGGGATTATTAGAAATAATAACAAAAAAAGTAGTGACGGCATCTTCCGAGGAAATAAAGCGTAATCCTTCATCACGTTCTGCAAAATTAAGGGTTGCGCGCTTTTTGGGAAAATAGAATGCAAAAAAGCATTAAAAAGTGTATAAAATGAACAGATATGTTTGACAAAAAATATCAATACTATACATTAAAGTACGAGTAGAAACGAAGCAAAACAATGGTAACTATCTTTGAGGATTACAGCAATGGAAATTACGGAAGTAAAAGTATTTCCGGTAACGGACGGTGAAAAACTGAAAGCATATGCCACTATAGTCTTTGACAATGCATTTATCATTCGAGATTTAAAGGTCATTGAGGGTCTTAAAGGGTTGTTTGTCTCGATGCCATCTCGTAAGCGTAAAGATGGAACATTCAGAGATGTTGTGCATCCCTTAAATCCAGAAACAAGACGAATGATAGAAGAAAGAGTGGTAGCGTCGTACAAAGATGCTATTGAACATGGACATATGGCAGTTGATGAAGAGTAGCAAGACTTAACTGTTTAAAAAAAATAGTAGTAATATAAAAAGTTTTTTGGGGCGTGGCCAAGTGGTAAGGCAATAGGTTTTGGTCCTATGATCGGAGGTTCGAATCCTTCCGCCCCAGCCAAACATGAATAATAAAAAAGCTCATTGCAATATATTTGCAGTGAGCTTTTTTCATAAAAATAAATATATATGAAACATATAAAAAATATTTTATACCTCGGTTCAAAGTCGGCGTCTCGCCAGATGTTATTACAAGAATCACGTATTCCGTTTACCATTGTTGGTCAAGATGCAGATGAAACAGTTTGTGATTGGGCATTGCCTTTGCCACAACTAGTTCTCTCTATTGCATTGCACAAAATGCAACATGCTGTTTTGCCGCCTGGCACAATGGACGGTGATATTTGTTTTGTGCTTACAGCTGACACTATGTCCCATGACAAATCAGGTAACATTAATGGTAAGCCTGTTGATAGAGCTGATGCTGTTGCAAAAATAAAATCGGCACGTGATGGATCTTTTTTGTGTACTGGATTTTGTTTAGACAAAAAAATATGGCGACAAGGAAAGTGGGAAATTGTTGAGCGCATAACAGATGTTGTTTCTGCTGATTTTTTATATTACATATCTGATGAATGGATTGATTATTATTTAGACAATACACCTTTTCTTGATGTGTCTGGTGCTATGGCCGTTGAACATTTTGGTAATCAATTTTTAAAAAAAGTTAACGGTTCCTATTCTACTATCATTGGATTGCCTCTTTTTGAGGTGCGAACTGGATTGGAGAAATTAGAATTTTTTGAAAAATAAAAAAGCGCGCTCAATCCTTCAACAAATTCAGGACGAGCGCACTTTTATTTTAGTTAATCCAACTTTTATCAAGAGGTTTCCACTGTCTGAGTAATTCCTTACACAACTGTTCTTTTGCGTGAGTTGCATTGACATTTGGAGAATGATCAAGTTGTTTTGCTGTTTTCTCAACGCTTGAGCGTACCGTGTCGTCATCAAACATACTCGTATCAATGTGATCAATGGTCGGTAATAAATTTTTCTCGCGTGCCTTTTTTTCTACATGTTGATTAATTTCATCAGATAATAACTTGTCAGCTAATTCAAAAAAATCGAGCATGCTGTTGTGCATGTCTTGTAGAGCGTGTTGATTATTTGCAATATCAAAGCGTTGAATTTCATCGTGAAGTCCCCTCGCAATAGATTTTGCAATCAGCTTTTTCAGTTTATCTACTTCATACTTACTGATCCATTGAAGTAGATAGAGTAATTCATACGAAAGTGCGAATTGCGTGTTAGTATCATATAAAAATGAATCATTGTTCATATAATGCCTTTCGTCGCTTAGAATTAAATTTTTATCGCCTATTTTTATCCTTGCATAATTCCGCTGAACTATGAAAACATTTTTTTAGAAAGATGTTGAAGTCGAGCTATCCTTTTATTCATTGGTGGATGTGTTGAAAATAATGTTGACCATGTGCTGTCTGTAAATGGATGCACTATAAATAAAGCAGCGGTAGTTGTGTGTTGTGTGTTGCTACTGTCCATATGTGCATATTTTGTGTGATGATGTAATTTTTCTAAAGCTGAAGCTAATGCCAATGGATTACGTCCGCATTGTGCGCCTGTTTCATCGGCTGCGTATTCACGTGAGCGTGAAATAGCAAGTTGCACCAGTGTTGCAGCAAGAGGAATAAGAAGGCTCATCAAAAATAGACCGATAGGATTTTCGCGTTTGCGGTTGTCACCAAGAGATCCCCAAAATGCCGCGTGACGGAGCATATATGCTAAATAACCAATGGCAGATGCAACGGTTGCAGCAATAGTAGAAATAAGTGTGTCTCGATTTTTTATGTGAGCAAGCTCGTGCGCGAGCACTCCGCGCAATTCTTCTTTGTCAAGCAGTTGTAATATGCCAGTGGTCACAGCAATGGAGCCGTGTTTTGGACTGCGTCCTGTTGCAAATGCATTGGCAACTGATGTGGGGATAAGATATATTTTTGGCATGGGAATGTGCATTTTACAAGAAAGTTCTTCAACTATTTCATAAATGAAGCTGTATTGTGAGCGGTCAAGTGGTTGTGCGCTGTACATGGAAAGCACAATTTTATCAGAAAAAAATAATGCTATGCCATTTGTGATCAGTGCAAAAAGGAGTGCCATTTGTATGCCAGAGGTGCCGCCAATCATACTACCAACAAACAAGAGTAAACAGTTAAGCGCAACGAGTAAGATGGTTGTTTTGAGTATATTGATAAACATTTTTTGTATCCTTAATCTTCGTATTCAATTTCCCAGTTGTCTACATCAATAGACTTTTCAGATGCATCAGGTGATGTTCGTGCTGTTGGTTTGGCAGGTGTTTGTTTTTCTGATGTTTGCTGATTTTTAAGACGCAATAATTGTTGAGAGCTGGAGCGAATTGCTTCTTTTGATTTTTCGTTTTCTAAGTCTAATTCTTCTTGCGTTGAATTAAATAGTTTGTTCATTTCGCTTTGCATTTTTTTAATCTGCTTTTTGAGGCGTAAAATCATTTCAACACCAGCAAGATTAATACCCATTTCATGAGTCAAATAAATAACTTCTTCAAGACGATCAATATCTTCTTCTGAAAAAAGACGAGTGTTACCAGTTGAGCGTTTTGGGGTAATTAAGCCCTGTTTTTCATACAATCGCACCGTCTGTTGGTGCACTGAAAACATCTTGGCAACAGCTGAAATGGAAAAGAAACCTTTTTTTCTCCGTACTTTCATGATTTATATCCAAAAAAATATATGCAATCTAGGCTTGATTGCCTACTTTTTCATAGCCTCCAACTATCGTAGTATAGCATATTTTTTTTGGCAAATCATTAACAGCATTTTACGTGGAGGGTTGTGCGAACCCTCCACACCACCGCGCACAAACAGCTAACCCCAACTACATTTCATTTCGTTGGGGACCCCGTTCAAATGCCTACTGAGGTATTTTACAAAATTATAAGCTGTTACGCAGCATAATTTAGAAATGTTAAACTATGCACCGTTCGAGATGAGCAAAGCGAGCTATTCGAACGGAAGAATGGTATGTATCTGTAAAAATTTAGATAAAAGCAAAAACTTAGTAGTTTTTAACTTTATGAGGCAAACTGTCTGAGGAGATTAGGATACTTTGTATCCTATAGCTCCGAGTTTTTGCCGGATCAGCGATCAAACGGCACGTTTGTGCGTGGTGGAGTGGAGGGTTCGCATAACCCTCCACATAAAGTTTATTGTAATACTTTTGAAAGCTGTTGGATAACAGACTTACATTCAGTCGCTTCTTCTGGAGTTAGCAATGATGATGTTGCTTGCAACACATTTATTAAACTACGCACAAAAATGTTACGATCCGCGGTAGAGCCAGAAAGATCAAACGTTCTGAATGCTTGCGCAGTATCACGCGCAAGTTGCGCAAGATCTTCCCTTGCAGGATTTGCAAAAAGTCTTGTGCGTTCAACAAGTTGTGACAGAATGCGGCATATTTTCTGCCCTTGTTGAGAGCAGGTATTGGCAGTTGCGCCTTTTTGGTACGTGTAATGCAAATATTCGTAGGCTGTTAATATGGCCAATTCATATGCAACTTTGTTGTTGGAGACAAGATCATTTCCGTTTCCATACATATAAATAGAGGAGCTGAGTAGGGTGAGTAGCGCTATTGCATAGTGTTTTATTGTTTTCATTATAATTTCCTTTTTTACGTAATTATTTGTTAGCTGTGGTATTTTTCTTTTAATAATTCATCAAGGACGGTGTCAACAGCTTGCCATGCTATTTTGTTTGGTTTATTTCCATTGCGAGCGTATGTTTGTTTCATAACTTTGAGTGTATCTAGTTTTGATTGCAATGTTGGGAATTTTTGAGAATCACTTAAATCTTTTTTTATACTGACAATAGTAACGTTTAAATTTTTTGCATCAGTATATTTATATATGTAAGCCATGATTGATATGGCAGCTTGTTTTCCTATTAGTGCTGCGCCTGCTACTTGTCCAGCTGTTGTAAGATATTTTCCGGAAAAGGCGTTATCCGCCGTCATAACCCCTAATGCGAAAGCAAGGGCTAATTTCTCTTTTTCAGAGAACCCTGCAAGAAAGTTTTTTGCCCATTCATAAGGTATCTTTGCCATTTCTTGTGCTTGTGTTGGTGTACCACTGACCCAATTCTTAAACCGTTGCCAGTAGCCGAGTTCTGGAGTTTGCGTGCCATGTGCATTTAAAGCAAGAGAACTCAAGAGTAAAATCGTCAAAATATTTTTTTTCATGAATATTCCTTTTTTTACTTAGTCTGATCGGTTTGTTGTTGCTTTGTGAGTTCTGTTTTGCAATCTGTATAAAAAACGCACCAGTACCATCCTACAACATTGAAAAGATCTCTTATAATATCACTCAAGGCCTCAATTTTTATGGTATTTTTTTGTTTTTGTTTTTGAAGAGAATAAGAATCTCTTGCTTGCAATAGTTTTTCCATTATAGATAGAAGTGGTAGATATGCGGTTTGACACTTTAAGTTTTCTATTTGTAGTTCAAGATCATTTAATTTTATTCTTGCGCTGTTCGCGATATCTTTTTGTCCAGAACGTAATGATGGCTCAAGTTGATTAATTTGATCGGATAAAGATTTTGTTTGTTGCTTGATCTGATAATATTTTTTTAATTCAGGAGAAAAATTGATGTATAGGTTTTCTTTTTCTTTTTCTATTCGACTTCGTGATACTTCATAAGAGGATAGTGCAATAAGTTTACGTATATTTCGCAATTTGGTATCCCTTGCATGCTTTTTTTTATACCATATACTATCTTGTTCCATTAAAGCGTCGAACTGCTGAATTACGTTTTCTTGTGTTAAGCCTTCGAATGGTAAATTAGAAGTGCCTCTAAACCAATTCTTAATCTGTTGCCAATGGCTTAATTGTAGTGTTTCTGCACCATGCATAGTTAAAGCAAGAGAGCTTAAGAGTAAGATCGTCATAATATTTTTTTTCATAAAAAATTCCTGTTATTGTTTCTTCTCTTTTAATAACTCATCAAGGACAGTATTAACAGCTTGCAATGCTATTTTGTTAGGATTTTGTCTTTCTGAGCCATACGCAGCTTGCATGATTTTGAGGATATCTATTTTTGATTGTAATGTAGGGAATTTTTGAGTGTCTTGCAGGTCAATTTTAAGTTGTTTTATTGTGTATTTTACATCGACTGCATGAAGATAAGAATCGATCATGTCTGCGGCTATAAGAGCAAATATATAATTTCCAAATCCCCCTATGACTTCTATTCCGACGCCGTGAGGGAAAAGTTTTGCGTCTTCTGTATAACGATTTAGCATTTTTCTACTAAAATTTCCGAAAGTGAGAGCTAAAGCTATTTTTTGCTTTCTTGATAGACCATTAATAAAATTTTGAGCCCATTCATATGGAACTTCAGCCATGGTTTGAGCATATGATGTTTTTCCAGATATCCAATTCTTAAATTGTTGCCAATAGCTTAGTTCTGGGGTTTGCCCGCAGAATAGTGTTGAGCTGATGCAGCATAACATAACGAATGCAAAGATATTTTTGTTATTCATGGTAATTCTCCAAAAAATTAATTTTTTGCTAAAGGAGCATTTCTTTACCTGTAATTATACAGATTGAATTCTTTTTTAGTCAATGGTATGAGCAAATATTGCGTGCCCAGGTTGCTTATGTTTAGAATCTGTCTTGAAATTGTTTGTAAATATTCTCATTTCGTTCGCCCTGATGCTTTGTCTAGCTCCCAACTTCGCCAAGGCTACGTTGGGCTCCGCAGTAGTAAACGCTGCACTCATTTCTCACTCCGTTCGCCCTGAGCTTGTCGAAGGGTTTATCGAGCGTCTTAAATATATTATTGATTCTGACAAACTCTTGTAATTTGATTTAAAGGATCGTTCGATTAACCTTTCGACAAGCTCAAGGCGAACGGGAAAAAGGCAACAGATGATTTTTAGTTTTTTGATAAGTTTTTTAAATGGGCTAGATTGCACTACAGGCACGCAATCAATGATTATTATGAATATCACTCAGAAAAGAAAATTATTTTTTTGCGGCTAACTTTTTCTGTTGTAATGAAATTTTTAGTGAATAACCCATCGCATTGGCGACTTGTGCCAATTTTGAGACAGATGTCGACGCATAACCACCACGTTCCATGCGAGCGACCGCAGGTTGTTGAATTTTTAATTTTTTAGCAAGTGCTTTTTTGTGACAATTTCGATGATTTACGAGATTTAATAAACCGTATCATCAATTCAAATCCAGGCCGTAATTGCTCATATGCTTCTTTTACTTGAGCATTTTTTAATGCTTTTTCTTTAAATGCTGCAAAGCTTGTTCTTTTATTCATTTTTTTATCATTCTATAACGTTAATGTGCTATATAAGCATACATAAAACATAACTATTGAGCTATTGCTTTATTTGTTTCTAACTCTTAAAAATATTGCGTGCCTAGGGTTGCTTATTTTACGATAGGGTGGTGATAAAAACGTACAATAATGGGCGAGGCCACATATAAGGGGAGAAAATAAGATGAAGAGCTTATTATTGAGAATAGTTTCTATTATGTGCACAATGCTTATCTGTATACAATCATATGGTTTTATTGGAAAAAGAACATTATTTGGCATTCGCTCGCAAGGTCTTAATTCTGTCCGGGAATTGTGCGGATGGCAAAAATGTATGTTTAAATATGATCAAAACAGAAATTTTGGAACTGTTGCCGCAACCATTCAATATGATCGTTCATTTAGGTCTGAGCAGATTGCTGAATTTTTATTTGGTGGTAAGGATATGCGTTTTAGTGGTAGTGAGGCAGACCGTAAGCCGGGCGATATTTTGGCAGATTATTTTGGGCTGCCGCCAAGTTTTTCTAGCAGGGTGCATGTGTCTCCGCATATTAGTGATGTAGTTGTTGATTTTAATCTGTTTCAAGCATTTGATGCAAAGATTCCAGGCTTTTTTATTATGTTTCATGTTCCTGTAGTGCATACCAAGTGGAATTTATATATGAAAGAAAGTGCCATTAAGCCAGGCGCTGCATTTTTCCCAGCGGGGTATATGAGTGATGCCCGGATTAATGCGTCTGATTTGCCGCAAAGTGTGACGCAAGCGTTGCAAGGCAGGATAAAGTTTGGTGATATGCAAGATCCATTGTTATATGGCAAAATTGATGGACGCCAAGAAAGCAATAGGGTTGCAGAAGTTCAAGGGACCATTGGATATAATTACAATGCGCCATGGTACCATGCTGGTGTAAGCTTTCGGGTTGGTGCGCCAACGGGCACCATTACTAACGCAGAATTTTTATTTGAAGAAATTGTGGGCAATCGACATCATTGGGATGTGGGTGTTGGGTTGTCTGGTCACGTAAATATGTGGGAAAACAAAAAAGAAGGTAAATGTTTTGCGTTATATTTAGATTCTCACATCTCACATCTATGCACATCAAAACAAAAGCGATCTTTTGATTTTACTAAAAATGGCCCGGGAAGCAGATATATGTTGTTAGAGCAAATTGAAGCCCCCTCTCAGGGGCTGAACATTAATGGTGACATTCCAGAAAATCAGTATGTGCGTAAATTAGTACCCGCAATTAATGAAACAACATTGAACACAAAGTTGAGTATTGGTGTGCAGGCTGATATTACTCTTAAACTTGCTTATCAACAAGACAATTTTGAATTTGATATGGGTTATAATTTT
Source organism: uncultured Pseudomonadota bacterium (assembly GCA_964433525.1). Classification (GTDB taxonomy): domain Bacteria; phylum Babelota; class Babeliae; order Babelales; family Vermiphilaceae; genus SOIL31. The sequence goes on along the minus strand of CAYSQT010000003.1, from coordinate 83,459 downwards.
TGGGCAACGAGTAAAGAGAAAATGCATTCGCGGGAAAAATTCACCAGTGACCTTTTTGCATTAAAAGGTGATGCACAAATATATGGGTTTGCTGCAAATGATAATGCTGTTATTGTTCCCTTAAATGCAACGCAAAACAGTGCAACTATTTTTGGTGGTCAAGGTGATGGTAATGCTAATTTTCAAAATTTAAATGCTGACAATCAGCCAGCAGCAGCAACACTGTCTGATGGAACTCAATTAGTTCAATTGAATACGCAAGATGCAACTGATTTAAAAATTAAACAAGTACAAGTGCAGGGCTCAAACCCGGCAGTTTTATTGCAAGATGCTGACATTAATAATGAATCAGGCATTTTGCCGCGTGCCATATCAAATAAGGCGTTTATTTTTATGAACTACATTTGGAATAACAGAGATGATTGGGACCCATATGTTGGCCTTGGTTTTTCTGCAGAAGTTGCCAACACCAGCGCAGAGCATAATAGTGCGTCATCCCAGTGGGCTATTTGGTTAAAGGCGGGATTGTCTTATTAGTGTTGTTATTCTTTAAAAAGAATTGTTTGATAAAATCACGATAATAGTGAGCACCATTTTTGAGTGTTCTTTTGAGATATAGTTTAGAATTCTCATCAAAATTAACATGAAAAAATCCGTATCGGCGATTGAGTGAATCAGGCTGCTCTTTTGATGGCCATTCATAATTGTCGTGCGATGCCCATGGTGTATAGCCAATAATAGGATATCCTTTTTCAATGAGGGTGCGAATGGTAAATAATGTTCTTTGAAAAAAGCGAGTTCGCTTAGTGTTATCGTTTGTAGCAATACCATTTTCTGTAATAATAATAGGTAGTTGAAGAGGCTTTGCTAATCTGTTGTATATTTCTTTTGTTGCGCGATAAATGCCTTCTGGATAATCACGATAATTTATATTAGTTGTCGCTTTATCTTTATTAGATTCTATTTGTTTTTCCTTAAATCGCATAATCATATTTGAATAAACATTAAGACCTATCCAATCAAGAGATTCGGGAGCTTTTTCGTTATAAAGGTAAACTATTTTTGGGGTGACTACTCTAAAAGTTCCGGTGGTGAAAAAATCAAAAAATCCTTTGTTTTGTGCGCCTTCACCAATAACAGAAACTGTTGCAGATGCAAATCGAGTCAAAAAATATGTATTTTGATAAATAGGATCGAGAACGACTATATTTTTTTGAATGCCGATTTGTGGATTTGGTATGGCGTTATTTTCTTTAAGTTTTTCATAATACAGTCCGTCTTCTTTATTTTTAACAGATTGATAAAAACGGACGTGTGCTTCTAACATATTAGCCATAACCTGTTGCGTTATATACATTCCAGAATTGTTTGGATCCCCTGGCGGGCCATCTAAAGCAGATTTACTATAGCCTTTAAATGCGTAACCTTCAATGGCATTAAATGTTGACCAATAGGTGACTTGTTCATAGAGGGCATCATACATTTGTTGTGCAAACTGTACAAAATGATTAATGTTCCCTGCTTTTTCAAAGCCACCAAGGTTTAAAAACCATGTTGGTACTGTGTAGTGATGCAATACAACAATAGGCTCAATGTTATGTTCTTTTAATGTCATAATCATATTAACATAACGCAAAATTGCACCTCCGTCGTATTTACCTTGTTCTGGCTCAACTCTGTCCCATGCAATTGACAACCGAAAGCTATTAATTCCGAGCTCTTCTTTCATTTGTTTGATATCGTCATGATAGCGATCCCAAAAATCTATGGCTTGACCTGCAAGAGGAAGTTCTTTTTCATGATAAAATTGAGCATTTGCGTTGCGATACATGCCATTTGCATCCACTACGTCTAAGCCACCTTCATATTGGTAAGAAGATGATGATGCACCAAAGAGAAACTGTTCTGGATGCGATATAAATGGAGACATAATTCCTGTGGAATCGTTTGCTGCAGCGTTGAGAAGTACTCGTTTGAATTTATCAGCGGATTGCACAGCTTGAGTAATAGGTGCTTCAGGCATAGTTTCTTGTTCTTGATACCGTCCAGACCATTTTTGTTCTACGCGTTGCGCTTTTGTTAATTTTTTGTTTACAGCCTGTCCTTGTTTAACGAGCCAAGTGTTTGCAACCCAGTTTTTTGCCCATGACAACCATGAAGAATTATCCGCTGAAGGTTTCATAGGAAAAAGATGCATATTGCTGCATAAAACAAGAAACAGGAGCAGTTTTTTCTGTTTCACCTTTTTTGCCTCGCCTTTTGAGTTTCTGTCCAATTTGAATTTATTATACAAAATAAAAAAGACGCATAGCAATAAACACAAAAATACGAATGGGCTATTTGGTTTTAAAAAGGACTGTTTTTATTGATGCACAAAAATTTTTTGTTTTATATGCATAATTTTTTCAACGTGTTTGTTAATCTCTTCTTCGGTAATAATGCCATTAACAATAGCTTGTTTAATTGCTTGAACTGCAACAGCAATATCAATAGGACACAGCAAAATATCGTTTCCTGCTATTATAGAGCGTACTGCAGCTTCTCCTATCGAATATCTGTCTGAAATTGCTTTCATTTCCAAGGCGTCTGTAATAATGAGGCCAGAAAAACCGAGTTGTTTTTGCAGCAAGTCAGTAACAATAGCTTTTGAAAATGTTGCGGGCAAGTTTTTTTCTGATTCAAGTGCGGGAATGCATAAATGTCCAATCATTATGGTAGGAATACCGTGCGCAATAAGTTGTTTGAATGGGTACAATTCAATATCATTGAGCCTTTCTAGATTTTGATTAATGACAGGAAGATCAAGGTGAGAATCAATATCAGTGTCACCATGTCCGGGGAAATGTTTTGCGCAACTCAAAATACCTTGTTCTGCAAGGCCGTCCGCAAAGGCTATGGCATGTTTTGTGACTAGTTCTGGATTGTCACCAAAAGATCTGTCATTGATGACGGGATTATTTGGATTGTTGTTGACATCAGCAACGGGGGCAAAATTAAGGTGAACGCCCAATGTTTTACACAATTTGCCAATTGATTGGGCGATAGTTTTAGTGTGCTCAGTATCGTTGGTAATTCCTGATTCTTTGTTGCTTGGGAAATTACAATCATATGGTAAATGAGCGGCGCCAACTCTGCCGGGTTCAAGATCTTGTCCAATAAGCAAAGGAATAGCGCTTATTGATTGGAAATGGCGTATACATTCTTTTTGTTGTTCAAGATCACTTATTCCAAAAATGATAAGACCCCCAGGTTGCTCTGTATGAATGAGTTCATCTATATATTCTTTGTCCATGCGATATGGTTTTTTTTGCATAACTACTTGTGACTTTGCTTCATCAGTCACGACAGGAATGATAAACATTTGGCGAATTTTTTGGTCCATAGTGAGATTTTCAATTGACCAATCCATACAGGCGCTGTTAAGAGATACGCACAACACAAAGAGTATGTAAAAAATCTTTTTCATGACGATCCTGTCTTATTTTGAAGATGTTGTGACCTTTTCTTTGATAGTGACTTGTGATCCTTCGTGAGTTGGCTTTTCTACTCTTGTTGTATGAACTTCTGTTTTTCCATGCATTGGTGCATTATCAGGATTTTCTTTTACATATTTTGACGTTGTTTTTTGTTCAACTTTTCTATAGCCAAAAGGGAGATTGTTACGATTTATGAACATTATAACGATGAGTATGATTAGTAATAAGAGAGCAATCTGCATTACTTGTTTCATAGAGAGTCCTTTTTATTCATTTAAATACTATAGTTGCACTCTACTATGTGTTGAGTTGAGTTGTCAACGAGAGGCCTATTTAATTCTTGTTGAAAAATAAAAATATTATATGATAATATTATTGAAGGGGCTGTGGTTCAATTGGAAAATTTTTATACGATAGGAATGTTTTATGACCAATATAAGAAAAGGTCAGCTGATTATTCTTGTGGGTATGTTGTTTTTATCAGAAGTGTCTCTTTGTTCATGGTCGTGGTGGGAAAATATAGTAGAAGCGCCGCTTAAGTCAATTAGTCAGTCTGTTGATTCGGATACCATGAAAAAGCTTTTTCCGCTTGTACTTTTGGCGAGCGTCGTAGGTTTTTATTATTGGATGAGCAGAAAGATAGGAAAAGATATTCCATTGAAATTGAAGAAGAAAGGTGCGAATGTGCAACAAGCTCAAGCAAGTGAAAGTATAACACCAGAACCAGAGCCTGTGTATCAACAGGCATCACAAGCGTTACCCAAGCTACAGCAATACCAGGTATATAGTCAGACAAACAATGATGGGGGTGGTGGTGCAAGCTGTGGATATCATGCATTATTGAGATCGATGCAGGTAGTTAAATCAAAAGCACTTGATGAACCGGAAGATAGTTTACAACAAGAGTTGGTGGATCCTCTGCTTGTTCAATTGTATTTTGGAACAACGCCGGGACAATTTGGTGAATGGCGAAATAAGATTATTATTGAGCGTAAAAAGAAAATATTAAAAAATGAATTGCATGAAAAGTTTGTAACTGTTTTACAAAAAGGTAAAGACCCCAAATCTATTGAATTGTATAAGTCATCATTGGGATCTCTGGAGCAATTAATAGTTGATTTGGTCGATGACGTTGTTGCAGGAAACCAGGGATATGAATTTACCGATGAGGCAATTAAGGATTATGTTAGAAGGGGATTGAAAAAATTGGAAGACCCTCAAAACATTGCGAAAATTAGCGAGTTAGAACAATCTGCTATAATGAAGCAGCATTTGAGTATATCTGGCATACGAAAAAGTGCTGGTGCTGAAAGTAGTGTGTTGCATGTTCAGAGTTTAGTTGATGAGATTAGTACAAGAGCAAATCTTCAATCTGAGCTGAAAGGTGACTGGCTTGATGATGGGGAAATAGAATTTTTATGGCGATATGAACGGGATAAGAAAGACTCGTTAGTTCCGCATAATGTTATATGTGATTTTAAAACTGTTAATGATCCGGATATGATAGGCCAAGAATTTGAAGATATTAAAGGAATTAAAAGCTTTGATGAAGTAACCACTTTTGTGCGAGAAAAAATGACAGAATGGGATCGGTATAAAGACCAGCAAAAATTTTTTATTTTTACTGTTGGTAATATGAAACACATTGAGGATAAAAGTGGAACTTCCGGGCACTGGTATGGTTTAGTGATGCATCAAAAAAACAATGAAAATCAAAGAAATTATTACATTATGGATTCTATGAATAATAACGACAGGACAAAAGATGCAAATGCTTCAAAGATAATGAATGTTGTTGAAACTCAGATTGCGCAAAAACAACAGCAGTTAACTGCGCAGTGATTTATATGGTAAATTTGATTAGAGTATGAAAAAAGACCCGATTTCTCGGGCCTTTTTTGTTATGCATATTGTTCAGCAAAATAGCGTGCAAAGTCAGCGTAATATACAGAACCATTTTTCAATGTTCGTTTAAGATAGTCAGGAGAGCTTGTATCTTGGTTTACTGCAAAAAAGCCATAACATTTACTATTAAAACCTTCTGGATTTTCTTGTGTAGGCCATTCATAGTTGTCATGTGATGTCCATGGAGTGTAGCCAATAACATAATATCCATCTTTAATGAGTTGCGTGATGGTGCACAACGCTCGTTGATAATAACGAGTACGTTTAGCGTCATTTTTTGTTGCAATACCATTTTCGGTTACAATAATGGGTAATGGTTTTCCATTTTTATTACGTAATTTGCCAAGAGGCGCTGTGATGTTTTCTGTGATAAATTGCACTGCTCTGTAGATGCCTTCTGGATAATTACGATAATTTGCGTTATCTGTATAGCGCTCTTCATTTTGTTCAACAAGCTGTGCGCCATTGATGCGTTTAAACCCATCTAAAAAATTGTTTGAATAGATATTAACACCAATCCAATCAAATGCTTTGTACGCATCTTTGTGTTGACGGTAGACATTTGCACCTTTTGCTTGTTTCATAAAATTTAAGTCTGGTGTAAACATGCGATATTCACCATTAATCAAGAAGTTTGCAGTGCCACCAGATTGTATGTATGTTGCCATTGCGCAGCCAATGGGTGATAATGCATTTTTTGTATTATGCGGATCAAAAAATATCACATTAATCTGAGTTCCAATACATGGCTTTTTGAGTGTTGAGTTTTCTTTTTTTAGTTCCATGTATTTCGCGTTTATCTGAAGCGCAGCTTCAACTAGTTCATAGTACATGTTTGCAATGACCGTATGAGTTTTGTGTAAATTATTTTTTTCGCCTGGTGTTCCATCTCCCGTGAAGTAACCTTTAAACGCAGGACCTTCGGGTGCATTGCACATTGAGATGAAGCAATTACCTAACTCTTGCGCTAAATTGGTGTATATATACATACAAAATTCACGGAAATAGATGCCGTTTTCTGCTTTTTCAAAGCCACCAAGATCCTCAAACCATGTTGGTGAATCATAATGATGAAATACAACAATAGGCTTGATATCAAGAGATATCAGTAGTTTTATAACATCTCGGTAGAATTCAAGGGCTTCGTCATTAAATACGCCGCGCTCTGGTTCAATTCTATTCCACGCAATTGAAAGTCTAAACATATTGATATGTAATTCTTCTTTTAATTGCAGAATATCTTCTTTATAGCGGTTAAAAAAGTCGATGGCATTGCCAGCGGTAGGCAAATGTGCCTTATTTTTATAAAAGCGGGCAGCAGCTGAATTTTCATCTAATCCGCCCTCAATTTGATAGGCAGATGATGATGCGCCGATAAAGAACTCTTTTATATTCCAGATGCTGTTTTTTATAGCCTTTGTAAGCTCTGCAACGGCATTTTCAACGGTATAATTAGGTGATAAGGCGATCTGATAGGCTTTTGCGAGTTTTTGTTCAATTAAGGTGTGATTATTGCCAATCCAGAGATTTTTAACAAGGGATTTGGCAAAAAAGGTACGTTGTTTTGCAGCAAAATGGTATTGTTTTATGGTATTTGATATCTCAAAAGCACTGTTGGATGCTGTTGACGCTAATAACGTGAATAGGAGTGCTTTTTTTGTTTGATTAATTATAGTGATCATATCTCATCCCCTTGATCTTGTTTTTTTTCTATTTCTATCTGTATTTAGAGTGCCATAAGGTCTTTTACTTGTCAAAAGGGGGGTAAAACGGGTTTGATGTTTTTATTACCAACCAGCGCCATATTTGTTAAAGAGGCGTTCTGTTTTTTTTGGGTAAATTGTAATTGATTTTTCAGCGCATAGCATTTGTTTCTCTGTATCGTTTTCTTGTGTAGTTTGTTTTAAATAATATATTTCTTTATTATTTACAGGAATGAGATGTGGTAGTAGACTTACTGGGAAATCATTTAACTTTTCTTTTTGAATTCCAATAAGTTTAATATTGTCTTTGTGTGTTGGTGATACTGACTTCCTGTATAGCTTGAAACCTATTCTTTTTATTTTGTATAGTTGTTCGGCATTTAAGTTTTTTGGCCATTTGCAGATGGGAAAAGGGTAATAGAAATGTGTTTTTTTACCATTTTCTTTTTTTGTTATGTAATGCTTTCCTGGTATTTCAACATATCCTTTTCCAGGATTATGTTTTAATCCTGCAAATAAACCTGTTGGTTTTACTTTAATTTTTCCTTGATATGTCTGTTCAGGGCTGCCAGATAGCTTTGGCATAGTGAATTTGAATGTTCTTTGTGCCTTATCTTTGACAGTTGAACAGAAGTCATTTGCGCTACAGCAATGTAGTGTAAGGATAGTAATTGCCAGCATTGCTATTGATTGTATTTTCCTGTTCATACGAAACTCCTTCATTTAAAAAACATGCGCAATTATTCTAATTGTAATCAATTTTTTGGTTTTGTAAAGGAGGTAGTGGGGCTTATACATTAAACCGCACATGCACAATATCGCCATCAGCAACAACGTAATGTTGTCCTTCTATGCGCATTTTTCCTGCAGTTTTAATAGCAGCTTCCGTTTTTAAAGCGACTAGGTCGTTATAATTAAATAATTCAGCACAAATAAAACCGCGTTCCAAATCGGAATGAATTTCGCCTGCTGCTTGGCGAATTGGTGTGTTTTTTACGATGGGCCAGGCATGAATTTCACGTGGGCCGCAGGTAAAGAAGGTGATAAGATTAAGGTTTTCGTATGTTTTGCGGATAATGGTGTTAAGACTTGGTTCATTAATGCCGAGCATAGCCATAAATTCAGCTGAATCAGCAGGGTCCATCTGGGTAAGTTCATATTCTGCACGAGCGCTGACAGGAATGACTATTTCGTTGCCGAAATGGTTGATGAGTGCTTGATAGTGTTTGTTGTTTTTATAATCACTATTTTCCAGTTCTTTTTCACTGACGTTAGCAATGATTAAAAAGCGTTTTGTGCTCAGCAGGGGATTTGATGAAAGGTTTGCCCCTTGTGCGCGTTGACGCACTGCTATAACATCGCCTTTTTCGAGTAATACATGCAAATCTTTAAGTAATTGAAGTTCGTCATGGAAACTTTTTAGTTCTCCGGGTGATAGTTTGCCTTTGAGAGATTTTTCTATTTTTGGTATGCGTTTATCGATTGATTCGATATCTTTGAGCATGAGCTCTGCGACAATAGTATCAAAATCACCAAGGGGATCCACCTCTGTTGACCTGACAATATTTGGGTCTTCAAAACAACGCAAAACATGTAGTATTAAATCTACTTCTCTGATGTGACTTAAAAATTGATTACCAAGACCTTCTCCTGCAGCAGCTCCTTTGACTAGGCCGGCAATATCAACAAATGTAACGGTGCTGGGGATGATTTTTTGTGAATTGTATAATTCTTTCAGTGTTTCCAAGCGCGTGTCTGGTACTTGAGTTATGGCTTCATGCGGGTCTATGGTACAGAATGGATAGTTTTCCATCGGAATGCTTGATTTGGTGAGTGCGTTAAAAAGAGTAGATTTTCCTACATTTGGAAGTCCGACAAGACCTGCTTTGATGCCCATGGTGAAAAGCCTTTTTTATTATAGTTATACAAAAAATAGTTGTTTTTAGTCTGCTTCAAAAAGGGTTTTTTAGCAATGAAAATAGTTAATGATGCTTTTTTTATTGCACAAATAATTGTGCTGTGTTAGAAATAAAAATAATGTTTTATAGTATATATATTTTTATAAAAAAGAAGGAGTGCTTTTATATGGAACATTCACCAATTATGAAATGGTTGATGATGGGATCATGGCTACTTTCATCGCTTGTGTGTATCAACATGTTGACAGGGATGTATGACTACAATGCGATCATTTGGCTTGGTAACATGATGCCAGGGTTGATTGTGCCGTTAATGTGGATAATTGGATTGTCTGGTATGTTTAGCCTTGCTATGTTTATAAAAATGGTTATGATGGGCTGCCCAAGATGTGGCACTTGTCCATGTTCATGCGAAAACTGCAACTGCAAATAAATTATTTTATTTTTTCATAAAAAATAAAAATTCCCGGGTAAAACCGGGTTTTTTATTGCCAAGGTATTTTATGGTCGCCTAACGGCAATTATTTCTTTTTTTATAAAGATCTATTGAATTACGGTTGAAATACATGATAATATCCAAATAGAAACTGTTTTGTTTAAAAATGGAGTTATTATGAAGAAGATAAATAGAGCCCTAGCGGCATTGTTGTTATTTTCTGTTTCACAACAAGCTATGGCCACAAAATTTACTGTAGTAAGTGGCCTTACAAATCCTGATATATCAATTATGGTTAGTCCTCGTTGGACCGGTAGTAAATTAGAGTTTGTTCCGGTGACACTTAGAGTGCCAGTGGAACAAGATTCAGGTAACCATCACTTGAAATATATATTATGGCGTTATGGTGCAAATAGACAATGTTGGTCAGCTAATCTAGAAAAAGAGCTGGGAGGGTTGCTTGGTAGATTTAGACAAAATGTAACAATAAAAATTTATGAAGATGGTTGGTATACCATTAATTTGAATAAGAAGGTAGTTAAGGATGAGAATGGTGGCACTGTGATTGAGGGAGAAGGCATGAAACAGAAGGCTGATCCAAGTAATTGTTAACAAAATAAAAAAAAGCCTCGGTTTTTTCCGAGGCTTTTTTTATTTTAAAGCAAAGTATTAATTTTCCAACTAATGGCTTCTTTAATGTGTTGAGTGTTTGCTCTCAAGTTAAACTCCGTTTGTGCAGTCACAAGACGTGCATGTTCTGCCAGGTATTGAAAGCGTATTGTTTCACAAAATCCTTCTTCCGTTTCTTTTTTAAGATCAAAATCTGATAAATGATATTTTTTAAATAGAGGATTAGTTTTATGTTCATCCCATAAATGTGGATCACTAATTCCTGGAAAATATAACACAAGAGGATCGTGAGCATTATCACTTGTAAATATACTTATTGTTTTTTTGTCGATATTTTCTAGATCAATAGGGGGAAAAGGCATTTTGTTACTGTGGGCATATTCAGCGCATTTCTGTAATTCTTCTCCAAGGGGTCCCGCAGAATTGTCAAAAAACATAATAACGTCAGGATTTCGATCTTTCAGTGCAGGATATGGTAAATTGATTTTTATTCCAGCATCAACAAGTTGTAAATTTTTACGCCTGCTTAATGGTGTATTTTTTCCTTTGGTAAAGTTTGGTAATTTGAGCTCGCATGGTATGGGGCGTTCGTTTTCGATAGGACGAATTAAATTGTGTAATTTTTCTAGCAATAGTTTGTATTGAGGAGCCATTTCTTCTGCTCCATTAATAATAGTTGCATAATCTGCAGCAAATGCTGATCCCCATGTTCCAAGTAAGACGCTTAATGGTAATTCTGGAACATTATCGATAGATCTTTTTTCATTATAGTGTCGGCCGCATCCCCACGTTGGAATGGAAATATTGTATGTTATATTTGCTACTCTATGAGGAGTGAATGTATACCAAGCTTCATTATCTTCTTTGTTACCACTAATAGCAGTATAAATTGGATAGGGATGAGACCCTTCTTTTATAGTATTTGCTTGCTCTGAAAGATATATCATATGTCTTTTTTCATTCATATATCTGAGTAAGTTGTTTCCAAGCAAACCTCCATATGGGTCTACGAGTGTTAGTGGTTGATTAGATAATGCTTTTACTGCAATCATACTAGCAAGTAAGCACTCTTCTTCTGGTGTTAGATCAAAGAGGCAATTTTGTACACAATTATGAATATACGCTGTATACACTTCAAGGGATTGCTGAGTAGAAAACCATGGTGCCAATGCCCAGGTGGAACCTGACAGCGAAACAGTGTAAGTAGTACAATCAAGTAAGCCTTCTTTTTCAAGTCCACGCATTGATCCTAATGTAGCGAGCATAGAGCGATATCCACCGCCACTAAAAACACATGCAATTGTTGGGGTTTTTTTATTTTTTAAATCACATGCAAGTGATCGTTCCAATGCTGTTCTAATAATAGAATTTCTTTTTTGAAGGTATGCATATTCTCTTGAACTTATCGTGTTACCTACAATAATAGGAGCTATTTTATCTGTTATACGATTTTTTGATTCCATGCCTATCGCATGTAAATAAAAAAGAAGAAGAGATATAAAGACTATTTTTTTTTTCACAAGAATTCCTTATAATAGAGTTCTTTTTTTTGTATTATTTTATGAAAAAAAAAGTATGAAGGACAATAATAACTTAGCGATGCCCTAATGGTAATTATTGGCTTTTTATAAAAATCTATTGAATTAATAGCGAACAATGAGCTAATATTCTATTAGGGTATAATTTAATTATAGTGGAGTTATTATGAAAAAAGTGAATAGTGTGATTGCGGTGTTATCATTGTTGTGTGCATCACAATGGATTAATGCGACAGAATTTAAGATTTCTAATCAGAACTCTACAGATGCAAAAAATGGAAATCGTGTGCGAGTTGCGTTGGTTGTGGCTGGTGTTATGCCCAGATGGAGTGCTGTAATAGAGCCCATGAAGCAAATATCGGCGTCAACTGGATTAAAGCAGTTGCTTGGTATTTGGGTAGAATATAAGAGGCCAGCTGCTGGAGTCAGACCTAATTATTATTACCGAGATGTCCAGGACCTAAAAATACCTGTTGCTAGATTAGGAATTCCTATAGCCATAGGAGCACAAGAAGAAACAAGCTGTACTGTAGTTATAGGAAGTGAAATGATTTATCCAAGCAAGAGGGATGCGGCATCTGTGCATAACTATGTGAATCCATAAACTTGAACTTGCAATAAGGCGCAAAAAGCAAAAAAGGTTATTAACAAAAAAAGCCTCGATTGATTCGGGGCTTTTTTTGTTGAGTTTATATTACTCATTAATTTCAGCATCAATAGGTTTTTCTGTTGTACCTGTTGATCCTGCATTAGTGTCAGTATGGATTTTTAAACCAAGTCATTATTTCATTGTTAACATTATTTTGATGTTCTATTAAGGAGTGGCTTCCTTTTGGATATAAAATTAATTTATATTTTTTGTTATATTGTTTAAATATTTCCGCTAATGATTGTGATTGGCTTACGTCAATTATAATATCTGAATCACCATGCATTATTAGTGTTGGGATATTAATTTCATTAGCCCAAAAAAGAGCAGATCGTTTAATATATTCTGTTTGTTTATTGTTTGGCATGCCAGGAATCAGTTCATGAAAAAGAGGGATTAGGTCGGGGCGTAATTGTTCAAGAGCAAATAAATCGGTTACCGCGCCCGTTAAGGCTAATGCTTTTATAGGAATATCATAACGGAGGGCCATGAGTGACATCATTGCGCCACGGGAATGTCCAACCATATATATATTGTCTCTATCAATATAAGGAAGTGTTTCTGCGATATTAATGATATTTAAGATATCGTTGACATCGTTTCCACCGAGTTCATCTGTGCCGTCATTACCATCAACGCCCCTATATTGCGATGCTAATACAACATATCCTTGCTGTGTCCAAAAATAAATTTTTTGTTTAAGAGTACAAACTGTTATTTTACCTGAATCATTACTGCCGCCTCGATTATAAATAATAAGAGGGAGTTTGGTATTGATTATTTTTGGTTTTACTATGATGCCTTTTATCGTGCAATCGTCACTGAGGTAAGTAATTTCTAAAAATTCTGTATCAGCTATCCTATTATACCAGTTTATGCATCGGTTATAGTAAGATATTGGAATGATGCTTTGGTCATATGTATCCAGAGTAGAATATTCATGAGGAACAAAAGTATTTTGAGATAAGATGGTAGTCATTTTTGTATTTACCTTTGAAAAATCATTGTATGAATTATTGCATAGTATATTGGATGAGAATAATAATACAGAAAAAAAAGAAAATTGTTTTATGTTCAATAATTTTCCTCACGTTATATTTACTTTGTAACGAGTAATTCGCATGGTTTGTTATGGTAAGAAATAAAGAGCATTTTACCTGTAGGGCTAAATTTATATGATTTGACATTTTCTAGTGAAAAACATGTTTTTTTACTTTGTATATCAATAAATCGTAATGTGTTGTGTTTGTCTAATGTGACGATATGCTTTTGGCTGGGATGAAGTATATACCGTACTGCAAACCAAGAATAAGGTAGCATTGAAAAACAGGCATTTTCAAAATGCGTTGCGATATTTTGTTGAACAAGCTCTTCAAGAGTATAAACCACATCAGGAGTTGTAATACTATCTAATACATTGATGTCGATGAGATAGGCATTTTTAAAGACGGATGCATCTAAAACAGAGAAACTTGAAGGACAAATTGCGAGATAATTTTTTTCAAAAAAGAGTAAGTTTGCTGGGCTGCAAAATGTAAGACATTTTTTGCCTGTAGATGTGTTTGTTATGGTATGTATACCACTATTGTTGTCATAAAATGAAGTAGCGACATATTTGCCATCTTTACTGAACATGGGATTTCTATTGAAAGGTTTAAGAGAGAATTCTTGTGCATTATCAATGGTAATTAATTTATATGAATTATCTTTTTGGCGTGCGGCTAATTGTTGGCCATTGGGGTTCAAGCGTGCGTATGCAATAGTATCAAAAGTTTTTATGATGGTGCGGGTATTATTATCATCCTTTTTGAAAATAGTTGTTGTATCTTTTTGTACTACCATACAAATTTTTCCTGTTATATCAAATTCAATACGATGTGCATTACAGTTGAAGATTTCTTTTGTTTTCACATCAAGGAAATCGAGAAAATATTTCTTTGAATCAGAATATCCAATAATGATATCTGTATTTTCAGCATTAAGTTCACTAACCATGCCTAATTCTTTAGGATAAGTAGAGCAAAAAGTTTGCTCATCAAAATTATGAATTATTTCTATGTTATCATTGTTATAATGTATTGCTGCGCATTTTCCATTGGGGTTTGTAATATAGCGAGCAACATTTTGCAGAGAAAAAGAGTTAATTATTCCGTTTCCTGTTTTGAATACGTATAGTTGCATTGTGTCAGGGCTATAGAAGGTAATTTGATTGTTTTCTTCATCTAATGTTTCAATGGTAATATTATTTGTGTCGTGAAATGGTATATTGATGACGTGTGTATCGTATGAGAAGCTATCATGCGAAATGTTGCACAATAGGTTATGTGACAATAAAAATAGAGTGAATAAAAGGTTGGTTTTTGTGTACATGATTTTTTCCTTAATATAAAAATGTATAGATTAAATGGATTATATTGCATGGAGCTTATAAAAAATTGAACTATAGTTCAAGATAAATTTGATGGTATCAATTATTTTAAAATAACTTTGTTTGATTGAGCTATTGGGATATATTATTGTGTGATATTTTTTTATTTTTACAACAATAGTGGCGCGTTAATAGATAAATGAAGGATTCTTTATGAAAGCATCAATTTTGGGAATTATTGTTACGATTACTTTTACATTTTATACATCAGCGTTGAGCATGGAAGGCAATGATGTGTTTGGATCGATGGCAAAACTGCAGTCTCGCATGATGCAAGAATTACCAAGATTCTCTCTTTTGCCATCAGGACCGCAAGGAACATTAGAAAGGTTGTGTTGTAGTAGTGTAGCTGAACTTCCCTCGTATATAGACAATGCATTTGTAAGTACATTAATTCTTCAAGGTGCATACACAAATAGGCAAAACGAATCTCTTTATACTCCGTTACATTTTGCAGCAATAAATGGTAATAGCACAATGGTGAAAGCGTTATTAAGATTTTGCGCTGATCCCAAAGCAGTTAATGTGCGATAAGAAAACCCTCTACATGCAGCATTGATGTCTTTTTCTGGTAAATGTGCGCGTGCCTTATTAGAACGTTGTCCGACGCTCATTAATGATAAAGATATTGAAGGGAATACGCCCTTGCATTTTGCGGTAATATATAAGCGTTATTTTATGATTGATCATTTGATAGCTAACGGTGCAAATATTCATCAGAAAAATAATAACGGGGTATCCCCATTAGAGCTGATAGCAGAAGTTAACACAGAATTAGCAGAATCGGTAATTGAGTCGGCTCAAGAATATCAGCGAGCTTTAGAAGGGGATAGATTAGTTGCGAATAATGAATTATTAAGTGGTGATCCACAAGAAGGTCTATTTACATTATGTACTAAAAAATTTGAACAATTATATCTTGACGAGTCTGTTTTGGTTGAGCAACTAATTAGTAGGGGTGCAAATGTTAATGCTATAAAAACAAGAGGGTTAGAGACGCCTTTATATGTCGCAGCAGAGAATAACCGACATACTATTGTAGCGCTTTTGTTACAACATGGTGCTGATCAGATGATAAAAAATGTAATAGGTAATATTCCATTCACCTGTGCTGTAAATTACAAAAGCAATGAGTGTCTTGAGTTATTGTTAAGAAATAATTCAGCTGTAGTGAATGTGGCAGAGCTGTTTGGCGATACACCTTTGTTTTATGCGATAAGGAATGGGTCTCTTTATTCAACTATTTATTATTTAATTGCTAAAGGTGCAGATATTCATCATAAGAATTATAAAGATGAAACGCCGCTTACTATTGCAATGAAACAAGGTTGGACCGAACTGGCGGACTTGATGGTTAAATGGGCGGAAGAATATAAAGCGAAAAATTTTTAAAGATTTACTCTAAACTTCTTTGTTGCAAATGTTTTTTTTTCTTTTTTGCGCGATCAGAGAGGTAAGGGTGTCGCCAGTCATAGAAAAAGTAGGCAGTTTTAATTAAAGTTTTTTGCTTTTTTTTAATAATTTTTTGTTCTAGATGATTTTTTTCTGTTAATTCATCATTCATGCGATTGATTTTTTTTGATAAAAAATAAAAGAGAAGTTTTTTTAAAGGATTATAAGTTAATGTTTCGGGTTTATTTAATAATTTATCTTCAAAAGAAGATGCCATTCTCATAAAATAATTCTGTTCAAGACGAAGTTCTCTTGGAGTACGTGCAGTTTTTGATGCAAATTCATCAGCTTCATTTTCATGATATTGCGTAAACCCAATCACGCTAACGAGGGCGATAGTCCATTTAATGCAATAGCCACTTAGTAATGCAGCGCCTCGTAATGCCGGAATTTTTTTGTAAGGGTTTATCTTAAGTAAATGGCTTATGTTCCATCGGGTTAGAGCTATGCCGGTTGCTGCCCCGTACAAAGTAACTATTTTTATGTTATGATTTTTTTCATAGTGACCAGATTCGTGTCCTAATGAGGCTTCGCATTGTAATGTTGAGTTGTAGTTTTCTGCATAAGGAGAGGAAAGCAGATCGTTTTCTAGTGTTTCTATGTCTTTTTTATTGGCTATAATAATTTTTCCTCCTATAATTGCCCATTGGTCACCCATTTTAAGAGGTATCGTGTTGGCATTTTCAATTCCTTTTGCGGCCATTGTTTTGCGTGCCCACTGCTCAGCTGCTGGAGGGAAATTCGGGGCAGCTATTTCTATATATTTATTAAAGGCTTGATGAATAATATAAGTTCCTATTCCTATAACAGCAATCTTTTGTCCGCACTGTGCTAATTGATTGTACATTGAATGGATTTGTGTGTAAGTGATTACTGTTAGTGCGATAGCGATATAAGGTTTATTTTTAATCATGTTATTTTTTTATTATTTGGATTGTTTTCGATTGTAATGCAATTGGTTATGTAATAAATGACGTTAGCTTAGCACTGTTATCACGAAAAGTTAATAGGTTAAGAACCTATGGAAATTTAATGGTATCAATTTTAGAATCGCTTTATTTGGTTGAGCTATTGAGGTATATTGTTGTGTGACATTTTTTTATTTTACAATGATAGTGGCGAGTTGGTAGACAAAAGCAAGGGGCAATGGTGAGAGTAAAATATGGTTTTGTTCTGTTGTTTATAATGAATTGTTGTGCTGTAAAAATGTATTCTATGCATCAGGAGGTAGTATCTATTAATGATAGTTCTTCTGTTCAGGCTGACTTTGATAAAGTTATGACGAGAATAGTTGATGGGTATAATAAATTTGGTGATGAATCTTTTGTGCAATGTAAGGCTTTATTGAATAAGGGAGCTAATCCTAATACTCTTTATCAAGGCTGTTTACGACAATTTACTCCTTTAACATATGCATGTAGAACTGGTACTATTGAGATGGCACAATTCTTTTTAGAACATTCTTCAACGGATATTAATTTTTCAGACAGTAGCCATACATCTCCTCTTATGTGGGCATGTATAGAATCCTGCGATGACTCAAGAGGTAAGAATGATTTTGTAGAATTTTTATTGAAATCAGGTGCAGATCCAAATATAGAAAAGAGTGCAATCGCAATCTCTTGGGGTGGAACTCCATTGATTTGTGCTCTTAAGCATCAACGGTATGATATGGCTAGACTTTTATTGAAACATAACGCAAATCCTAATCTTGCAAATCAAAGAGGACGGACGGCTTTGTTCTATGTGGAAACAAATACTGATATGTTGTATGATTTGTTGGCGTGCGGGGCAAATGTACAACATAAGGACAATGCAGGCTTGTCTGTTCTGCATGCTTTTTGTAAAGGATATTCTTTGCCTCGTCGAGCAGAATTTAATGCTTATTTATCGTTGCTGATTGTTGCAGGTATAGATATTAATGCTCAGGATGATAAGGGTAACACTGCATTGCATTATATGATGTATAGTGACAGTTATGTAGCGCATTATATGATAACAGTATTATTAGCGCATCATGCAGATCCCACGATTCAAAATAAAAAAGGAAAAACTGTTTATGATCTTGCTCGTAGTGAAACGGCAAAAGAAGCGCTGAAGGGTTTAGGGCAAAAGTATTAGTTTATTTTTCTCTTCGTTCCTCTTTGTAGCAAATATTATCAGATGTGTTACCATTTTATGAGTATAGAATTCTTGAAGTATGAAAAAATAGTTGCAAATTGGTAAAAATGAAAAAGAAAATATGAATATCAGATATAGCGTTGCAGTAATATTTATAATGAGTTTACTTGTTTCAGAAGCATACGGAATGTATAGCGTGGTTAGAGGATCGCCGCGTCATTATGTGCCAGCAGTACAATTGAGGCGTTTTGGTCCGGGTGATGGGGGAGCGCTTTTATTTGGGGTTGGTACTTTCGCTGCAACAGCGGTGATTGTTCCTTCTGTAATGTTATACGGCACATATAAAATAACCTTTTGGTTGTATACTTTTTTGCAGAAAGAGCGTTATAAAAAGGATGCATATGGTTATGTTAGAGAATGTTTTAGTCAGAAAGTTAATGATTTTAGTGCACAGTCATTAGAGGAAATTGACAATAGCGAGTCTGGGCGATTTCCATTTTTATCAGAGGCGAAAAAACGTTATGACCAGCTTTGTTTTGTTGAGTCCTTAGAAATACAAAAAAGGTTGCAACTTAACACTGTTTCTAATGATAATGATGAGTCTTCAAAAATGTTGAATAATATTTTTCAGCATAAACAAAAAATATATGACTTGGTATCTCAGATGGATAAAGACATGTCGTTGTATCAAGAAAAGCGTGAGCGGTTTTACGCAAAAAAATTAGGATTAACAGCTGTGCCTCAGGAAGTTTCGCAGCAAGTTGCACAAGAAATAAAAACTCAAAATTTAGCTAGCTTTATAACTGATATAAAAAAGAAACATTCTTTTTGTAAATTGTTAGATAATGAGCATAAGCAGTTGAGATATAAGGAATAGCTTGTCATTTCTGTTTAATTTTCCTCGACTTTTGTGGTCTGATAATTAAAATTGAGAATGCCGCTGTTAGCAAGCATTTTTATAGGATAGGTTATGTGAATAGTTTGTTGTATTACATATCAAGTTGCACCGTATGTATTAAAAAAGCCCCGAATCAATCGGGGCTTTTTTTGTTGAGTTTATATTACTCATTAATTTCAGCATCAATAGGTTTTTCATGTGTACCTGTTGATTCTGCATTAGTATCAGAGTTTCCTTGAGCTTGCTGATTTTTGTACAATGCTTCTGAAACTTTGTAAGAAGCTTGCATTAATTCATCAGTAGCTTTTTGAAGATCTGCTGGACTGCTTGCATGTTCTGAAAGTGCTGCTTTTGCTTTTTCAATTGCTTGTTCCATTGGAGTAATATCATCTTGAGAAAGCTTTTCTTTGTTTTCGCGGATTGTTTTTTCAGCTTCTGCAATTGCGCTGTCTAAATGATTTCGTTTTTCAACAGCTTCACGCGCTTTTTTGTCTTCATCTTCATGAAGTTTAGCGTCTGAAACCATGCGTTCAACTTCTTCTTTAGAAAGGCCACTGCTATTGGTGATTGATATTTTTTGCTCTTTACCAGTTGCTTTGTCTTTTGCTGAAACACTGACAATACCATTAGCGTCAATATCAAACGTTACTTCAATTTGAGGAACGCCACGTGGTGCTGCTGGAATGCCCTCGAGCATAAATTGACCAAGAAGCTTGTTGTCACGTGCAAATTCACGTTCACCTTGTACTACGCGAATATCAACAGCTGTTTGCCCATCTTCTGCAGTTGAGAATACTTGTGATTTACGTGTAGGGATTGTTGTATTTCTTGTGATGAGTTTTGTTGCAACACCACCAAGTGTTTCGATACCAAGTGACAATGGAGTAACGTCAAGAAGAAGAACGTCGGTTACATCACCAGCTAAGATACCACCTTGTAACGCTGCGCCTAATGCAACAACTTCATCAGGGTTGACTGATTTATTTGGTTCTTTGCCAAATATATCTTTAACTATTTGTTGTACTTTAGGAATACGGGTTGAACCACCAACAAGAATAACTTCATTAATATCTTTTGCTGATAATTTAGCATCAGCCAATGCTTGTGTGCATGGTTTTACTAAACGATTAAATACATCAGCACAAAGCGCTTCTAATTTTGCGCGAGATACTTTGATATTAAAATGCTTAGGTCCAGAAGCGTCTGCGGTTAAATAAGGCAAGTTGATTTCTGTTTCTAATAATGAAGAAAGTTCAATTTTTGCTTTTTCTGCAGCTTCCTTAACGCGTTGTAACGCCATTTTATCGGTTGTAAGGTCAATACCTTGTTCTTTTTTGAATTCGCCAACAAGGTAGTCAATTAATGCGTGATCAACATCGTCACCACCAAGAAGAGTGTCACCATTGGTTGATTTAACTTCAATAACACCATTGCTTATTTCTAAGATAGAAACGTCAAAGGTACCGCCACCAAAGTCAAACACTGCAATAGTAGAATCACCTTTTTTGTCTGCGCCATACGCAAGAGCTGCTGCTGTAGGTTCATTGATAATACGTTTTACTTCAAGACCTGCAATTTTGCCAGCGTCTTTAGTTGCTTGACGTTGAGCATCATTGAAATATGCTGGAACGGTGATGACAGCTTCTGTTACTGGTTGACCAATATAATCTTCTGCTGCTTGTTTTAAGTAACTTAAAACTGCTGCTGAAATTTCTTGTGGAGCATATTCTTTGCCGCCGACAACAATAGCAACTTCGCCATTTGATTTACGTACGATTTTGTATGAAATGTTTTTTGTTTGGCTTGATACCTTTTCGTATTGTGCACCAATAAAACGCTTTGCAGACGCAATAGTGTTTTCTGGATTTGTTACCGCTTGACGCTTTGCAAGTAAGCCAACAATTCTGCTGCCATCTTTTGTGTATGCAACGATAGAAGGGGTTGTATTTGCACCTTCTTTATTTGGTATAACTTTTGGAGATCCGCCTTCCATGAAAGCGACTACGGAGTTGGTGGTCCCTAAATCGATCCCTATTATTTTTCCCATCCTAATCCTTTTACATTTGAGATTGTTAATTGTTTTATCCGATATATTTTGAGGTAATCTTGAGTTATTTATCTCATGTTAGACCTCGCAACCCTTTTGTTATAGGTATTTCTATTATATATCAGAGATATTATTCCTGTCAAATAACAGCTCATAAAATTTTAGTGAAACACACTCATATTTTTTATGTACCGGGGTGCATATTTTTGACCTAGCCCACTTTGACCAATGAGATAGTTTTACTTTGGGCACTATGCTTGTCGGATAATACGAGCACAACCGAGCAGGCGGAAAGAGCTTGCCCCCGTTGCGCGCCCCACTCCGTGCCCCTCTTGTCACCCGTTATGCCAGAGATAATGGGGGTGACAAGAGGGGCACTTCGTTTTAAGAGGAAGAATGAAGAGGAAGAATGAAGAATGAAAATGAGGAATAAATGAAGAAATGAGGAAGGGTGATAAGAAGAAGGGTGGATTCTTTTCCCGTTCGCCCTGAGCTTGTCGAAGGGTTAATCGAATGGTTCTTGTATAAGATTAAAAAGTTAAGAGTCTGTCTGAATTAACAATATATATTTTTAAGACGTTCGACTAACCCTTCGACAAGCTCAGGGCGAACGGAACAGGGAAAACGGAAATAAGAACTAAAAATATTAAGAACTAAAAATATTAAGAGATAATTAAGAAAAAGGTACAGACGGAAATAAGAACTAAAAATATTAAGAACTAAAAATATTAAGAGATAATTAAGAAAAAGGTACAGAGAGTATATAAGAGTATATAGAGTATATAAAGAACAAAAGAAGAACAAGATATGAATTGAGATATGAGAAAAATAGAAAAGCATAAGAGTATAAGTAAATAATAGATAGACAGAAGGGTGATGGGTTATTATGTGATCATAAAAGAATAAGACAAAAACATCTAATCATCCTTCGAAGTATATTCACAAAAAAGGTACAGAAAAAACAAAACAGACGAACCAATCGCACGTAACGCACAAAAAACATCTCAATCGTACCAATCAACGCTTATAAAAAAATCATAATAAAGCGTTTTAATCGATTAAAATTGCCTACCAATTGCATATTCATTATATATTTTTGTGAAAATCACTACTGCTCATTTTTTTTCTTTTCCAAAAAGGGGAAAGCACGGCGCCCTGGCATTTTGAACAAGCATTTTTGATATGCATAATGACATCCATTTTATCATATTGCTAATAGCAACTCCAAACTGATACTATAAAAACAAAAAAAGGAATGTACTGTGAGTTTAAAAAATGTAATGCGCTTATCTCTTGGACTACGTATATTTATAGTTGTTATGGGCCTTGGCCTTGTCTATTTTAAATGTGTTAAAAGTGAAAACCAAGCGGTTGCTCTTGTTATCCCACCAATGCTTGAGGCGGCATCCTCTGGCAACATTGATGTTATTAAAAAATTACTTAAAGAAGGACAAACGCCAAATATTGTTGATGATGCTGGAGGTTCAGTGTCTTCACTTGTTGGTCCTGTTCCACAATATTTGATGAACGTAGGAAATTCCGCTTTAGCGTTTGCGGTGTTTAATGGTACCTACCCTGCCAATCAACCATGTATTGATCTTATGCTTCAACACCAAGCTGATCCCCGCCTTAAAAATAAAGAAGGCCAGCCGCCATTCTTTTGGGTAGTTAAAATTGATTACAAAGAATTGAGAATGGAAACATTAGGTAAATTGATAAAATTCGGTGCTGATATTAATATGAAAGACGACAAATCATATACACTTTTAGATAAGATTATTGAAACGTATGACTTGATTGGACTAGACATCTTTCTTGATTGGTGGGCTAAACTACTTAATCCTGAAGTTGTCCACGCAGCAAAAGAACGCGCTATACAATATAACCTCACCGATATGCTTGATGTACTTAATGGAACAAAACAATTGGCAACAACATCGTGGGGAAAATTGATTAATCCTGAAGTTGTGTCTTATGATAAGGGTCGCTCTATCGATTATGACCTTGGTACTTCATTAAGTGGGGCTGGCAAAAGAAAAGTATTCAGACCAATTATGGATGCTCACTGGAATCCTTCTGCTATTGATAAACGAACCGGTATGAATGATTTGCATTATGCGGTGATTAATGATGACAAAGAATTGGTTGACGCATGCTTGGAGCGACGAGTAAATATTAACGCTGCATCAGAGGATGAGTTTGGTATGAGGCCTTTGCATTACGCGGTTCTTCATTATCACCCTGATATGGTAAAACACCTTATTTCTCAAAAAGCTGATGTAAGCAGAACCAATCTGTACCTTAATACTCCTTTGCATATGGTTGCTTGGATTGATAATCTTGACGTTGCAAAACAGATGATTGACATATTGATGTCACACGGTGCACAACTGAACGCAAAAAATAAGGATGGAAATACACTGCTGCATATGCTGGTGTACAATGACAAAAAAGATCTTTTTAGCTATATAGGTGAAAAATACGGATGCAACATTGATATTAAAAATGATGATAGAGAGTCTGTTGCTGATATAGCAAAGAGACTTAATAGGTTATCGTTCTTAAAAAATAATAAAAAAAACAAGGGCGGCAATTAATGTACCGATAATATATGAAGAGTGAACAATAAATGAGTGACGAATCTTCCAGAAAAGAGACAAAATGGTCAGTGATGCAAAAAATGATATAATACGCGCTGCACATAAACAGACTAAAGAAATGAATGGCGACACCGCATAAACAAATGTTAATACGGCAAACAATGCATTAAATAATGTATTGATCAATAAAAATTCTGATTTATCGTGCGCAATATAAAACTTCTCTATGACGATGAAAAAACTTTCGATGAAATGTATAACAAAATAAACCATAATGCATGAAAAAATGGACAGGCTTGTCTCATGGGAAAAAGAGGCAAGCTTGGTGCAGTTGATTGCGCAGAAAACAAACAAACATGATAGCATAGTATGTAAAACTGATGATGCATAAGAAAAAAAATGTTGTTTGCTTTCGGCTGGATCATTCTTTATGTGCGCAAATAGTACCGCGCTTGAAGGCTCAATGATTCTTTCTATGACAGAGATGGCACTGTGAATAAAATAGCTTGCAAGCTTTAAAGGGGCAACCGTTTCTACACCAAATGAATGTGCAAAAAGAGGGATAAGAGTGTTTGCAGAAAAGAGCTGCTTACTCATGCTATGACAATACGCAAAGAATCTATTTTTTATGACACTAGTGTCATTGACAGAAGGTGCATGATCTAAACGTGGCAATGATATATACCATTGATAGGAACGTGCAGAAAAATAGAATGATTCTATGGCTGATGTTGCTAAAAAAGCACCAAAAACAATCGTCAGAGTTAGGTGCTCGCAATAATAGTAATATGACCAGATGATGAGTTGGTAGCAGAGAATAGACGCAATTTCAAAAAGTGCCACTTGGCGAAACTTATGTGAAAGTTGAAGAATCTTTTTGGTGTTTAATTTGATGCTTTCGGTCAAGACGAGTAATAATAAAATAACTATCACCAATGTATCAAGCTGAAAAGGCATAAGGTATACGAAAAAGAATGCAACTGTTATATAAAGCAGTACATTGGGTATTAGTCCTTGTGTAAAAAAAGTGCGGGTTGCCGTCTTATGCGTTGAATAATCCAGAAAAAATGAAGCAATAATTTTATTAAAACCAAGATCTATGAGTTTAACACAAAAATAAAGACTCCCAAAGATGACACCAACAAGACCATAAAAATGATGCCCCGTGAGGGTAAACAATGCATACTGATGAATAAGAAGCAGCGTTTGAAAGATTGTTGCTTCTATCATAGACCACGTTATATTAATTTTGTGCTGAGCGTGTAATCTGTTCATGTTTATTTATTATTTAAAAATCCTTATGTATACAGTATAAAAGAGATTGATTTTTTTATCGACGATAAATTCTTAAAAACAACCCCCGATTGTGATATACTACACATTAGTGTAAAAGTTACTTCTTACAGAAAGGTTTTACCTTTTTGAAAGGGTAACTATGTTTACTCGTAATGAGAAAGTTGTTTACCCGGGACATGGGGTAGCGGTTATCAATGCCGTTATAGAAAAAAAGATAGCAGGAAAAGTTTCTCAGTTTTTTGAATTACGTTTCATTAACAAAGAAATGACCATTTTGGTTCCTACCGACAATGCTATAGCCGTTGGAATTAGACCTCTCAGTTCTTCTGATCACATTAATGATATCTTTAAAAAATTAGCTCAACCAACAGTGAAAAACGACGAAGTTGTTCTCAGTAATTGGAACAAACGAAATAAAGGATACCAAGAAAAACTAAGAAGTGGTGATTTATTAGCGATTAGCGCAATTTACCGAGACCTAAGGCACGTTGAGTATTATAAAGAGCTTTCCTTTGGAGAAAAGCACTTGTTGTTGCAAACAGAATCTCTTCTTGTAGAAGAAATATCCATTGTCAATAATATGGAAGTTAATAGAGCAACAGAATGCCTAAGAACTCTTGTTGGTCATAAAGAACGACAGGTCGCAAAAGGAATATAGTTTTACCAATAAGCATACATAAGATTACGGTTTTTCGTATTTTGTGTATGCTTATTGATATGAATACAAAATTAATAACACCTCAACCATTCATGCTCATCCTTTACGGGCCAACCGGTGTCGGTAAAACAGATGTCGCTCTTTCTATTGCTTCTCATATTCCTGCAGAAATTATTAATATGGATGTGGGACAATTCTATACACCATTCTCAATTGGTACTGCAAAACCTGATTGGCAAAACGAACCTACTCCACATCATCTCTTTGATATTATTGATGATAAACGTAATTATACTGTGGTAGAATATCGAGCGGCAGTAAACGCAAAAATAACAGAAATAATAAAGCGCGGTAACCTTCCTATCATTGTTGGTGGTTCATCATTCTATTTATATTCACTTTTATTCCCTCCGCGTGAAGAACACGTATCACAATCAGAAAATTCTGTTATTGATGAAAATTCGTGGGAATTATTACACTCTATTGACCCCCAAAGAGCTGAAAAAATAGGAAAAACTGATCCCTACCGAATTGCGCGTGCTTTAGATATATGGAAACAAACAGGCAAAGTTCCCGGTTCATTACATCCTACATATGATCCTATTGCACATTTTATGATGATATATGTTATTCGAGATCTTGATGACCTTAATCAGCGTATTAATGATCGGGTCAAGACAATGATGCAACATGGGTGGATTGAAGAAACAAAGAAGCTCATTGAATCTTCTTGGCAAGGTTTTATTCGAAAGAAAAAATTAATCGGATATACTGAAATAGCAGACTTTTTACAACTGTCGCCAACCAACAGAAGCGAAACAGCGTATAATAAAATGGTTGAACTGATTGGTAATAAAACAAGACAATATGCCAAACGACAGCGAACATTTTGGCGAAAAATAGAGCGTGAATTGAAACAACAATCCGATTATAATGGTATATATAGAGGAAGCGTTGAGTCATTGAACTTGACGACCACTCATCTTCAATTATATATTAATGAACTATTAAAAAGAGTTTTTTATATGGGTAAAAAAAATGAGTAAGTGGCATAATTCTTTTAGTGATAGACAGATATCAGGCGACAATTGTCATTGTTCAAATAATAAGGGGCTATTTATACCAAATAGACAACTGAGCTTCATTGTTGCCGGATTATTGTTTATTTTTTTTGGTTTTTTTATTGTAGGATATTTTTTAGGTAAACAATCATCTATTGAACAATTTACCGATGAAATAAATCGTAATGCTGTTTCTGATCAAGCGTATGTTGCAAAAATTGCAAGCAATGACAATAAACACGATTGTGTTATTGTATCTGAACCGGAAAATGTTATCGATGGAACAGTTGAAGTTGTTATAGCAACAGATCCCGTTGTTACTGATATTCAAAATGAAACAACACAACAATTTTATGCTCAACTCATTGGATTTGGAACCGAAAAGGCTGCGCAAAAATTTGTTCAAAAACTACAACTTAAAGATATTGAAACGTTTGTAAAAAAACGAATAAGTAAGACTGCAAAAGGAAAAACTATTTATTGGTATCAAGTTGTCACGTCTCCTTATGACAACAAAGAACAGTTAATAACATTAGTAAGCCGTCTTACAAAAGAAGAAAGATTAAGTGGCGTTCGTATTGAAATATGTTGATTTTTAAAATGAAAAATGTAAAAGAAAGGTATTTTTAATGATCACAACTATTCGTAGTCAATTAAAGCAATCAACCTATCGATATGTTATCTTTTTTTTGGTCTCTATCATCGCACTCAGCGTTGTCTCATCGCTTTTTATAAAAACAGAACGCATTGAACATGCTTCCTGGGCCCTACGGGTCAATGGAGTTGCGATATCTTATCAAGACTTTTCGCGGGAAGTTGCAAAACAAACAGAATATTTTATGCATATAAAGGCTCAATATGGTCAATATGCAGAGCTTTTATTACAGTCATTGGGTTGGTCAATTGATCCAAAAACAAGAGCATTGGACGCATTAATCAAAGAAGAATTATTGAGCCAGTATGGTGAAAAATTGGGAATTAAGATACATCCAGAATACATTAACAAGGTTCTTAATAATGCTCAATTTGTCAAACAACATCTTGGTCATATAGTTCCATCATTTGTCTTTGATCAAACCGGTATGCTTGACATGAATAGTGTAAAAGCTTTCTTGCAACATAATAGAATGACTGCTCAACAATTTGAACATGCTATTGAGCGGGCACTTATTCAACAACAAACACTCGATTTTATTGCTCAAACGTCCTATGTCCCTCTTGCAGATGTGTGTCAGCAGGCGGTAACGCAATTGTGTGGAAAACAGTTTTCTTATATAACGTTTGCTTTTGATCATTTTATGACAGAAGAAAAAAAGAAAAATGTCAGTGAAGAACAATTAAAATCTTTTTACGACGCACAAAATATACAATACCGAAAATATTGGGTTCCAGAGAGCAGAAAAGGTGAAATTTTTACCTTTAAGCCAGGGTCATATAATATCACTCTTTCTGATCAAGAAATTCAAGAATACTATGAAGATAATAAAGTTAAATTGTATGTATTAGATCCGTTAAAAGTAGAAGTTCAACAGCTATTTTTACAACAGGTTGCAACTGAAACCAATGCCTCAATAGCGGATATAGAAAATGCTTTACAGCAAAAATCATCTGAGTATGAAAAATACTGGAAAAAGGTAAAACCCTTTGCGCGCGGAGAGCATAAAGGAGAATTTGAAAAGAATGCATTTGTATTACAACATGAAGGAGAGCTATCTCCGGTGTTTGAAACAAAAGATGGCAAAACAATGCTCCGTTTGGTCAAACGAATTCCAAGGACCTATAAACCGCTTGTTAATGTTAAAAAAGAAATAGAAACTACATTGA
Source organism: uncultured Pseudomonadota bacterium (assembly GCA_964433525.1). Taxonomy (GTDB): domain Bacteria; phylum Babelota; class Babeliae; order Babelales; family Vermiphilaceae; genus SOIL31. The sequence goes on along the minus strand of CAYSQT010000003.1, from coordinate 54,818 downwards.
CAGCAAAAGCTTTCAAAAAGAGCTTTGCAAAAGATATTAAAAATATCATAGCAAAAGATGATCAAGCTGCAATGGCACACTTTATTACCGAAAAATCTGGCAGCAAGGAAGCAGTATCCAATATATTTAAAGATGATACCTTGTTATCTCAACAGCTTTTTTCATTGAAAAAAGGCCACTATGGATTTTTTGTAGACAATGGTATTGGTAAAGCAGTTCTTTTAACTGATGTTATTGAGCGTCATTTGCCAGATATGGCATCTATTCAAGATGTTGTTAAAAATGATTTTTATGAAAATGAAGCTTCTCGCGCTTTGCAGCGTGATTTTTCAAAAGCAAAAGACATGGCAAAAATTGAATCTTTTGAATCAATTCGTTCTGCTTTTAATGCTTCGTTAAGTAATACAGGTACCTTCGGACAAAAAGACAGTAAAAAAATGCAAGAACTGAGCAAAAAAGGCCTTCCGGTTCATGAAATGCTTACCATGGAAAAACAGGGGTCTGTGTTGTCATTTGATAGCGATAAAAACAGCTTTCTTATTACATTGGAAACGATTGATACCCTTGATGAAGAAGCCTTTTTGAAGGCTGAAAAAGAGATAAAAGAGCGTTTAGGGTCCACTCGCGCACGATTATTACTGGATAGCGTTGTTGCTTCTTTGCATAGAAATGCTACAATAGAAACTAATGAGTCAATACTAACAACAAACGAAACTTATTCAGAATGAAAATAAAAACAACATTGTCATCGCCTGAAGATCGCACAAAGGATAAAACAAGCACCGAGCAATCAATGAAGCAAAAGATGCTTGAGGTTACCTTTTCTCAGATAGATAAACAGTATGGAAGCGGTGCTGTTATGAAGCTTGGAGAGTCTCATAATGTGCACATAGAAGCAATTTCTAGCGGGTCTATTTTGATAGACCAAGCAATTGGTATTGGTGGATTACCCGTTGGTAGAATTGTTGAAATTTTTGGACCAGAAGCTTCTGGAAAAACAACACTTGCTATGCATGTTATAGCACAAGCACAACAAAAAGGTGGTATTTGTGCTTTTATTGATGCTGAACATGCTCTTGATGCAACATATGCCAAAAATGTAGGTATTAATGTTGATGAACTTATTATTTCACAGCCTGATTATGGCGAGCAAGCATTAGATATTGCGGAAATGCTTGTCAGATCAGGAGCTATTGATGTTATCGTTATAGATTCTGTTGCTGCACTCGTTCCAAAAGCAGAAATCGACGGTGATATGGGTGATTCGCATATGGGGTTGCAAGCTCGTTTAATGTCTCAGGCATTGCGTAAACTTACTCCTGTCGTACACAAATCAAAAACAGTCCTTATATTTATTAATCAAATTAGACAGAATATCGGAGCGATGCCGTTTGCGAATAAAGAAACGACAACGGGCGGCAATGCGTTAAAATTTTACGCTTCGTTGCGACTTGACGTGCGAAGAATCGCAAGCCTCAAAAAGAATGAGGTTAATATTGGCAACAGAGTGCGCATTCGTGTTGTTAAAAATAAAGTTGCTCCTCCATTTAAGCACGTTGAAGTTGACCTTCTTTTTAGTGAAGGCATCAGTAAGGAGTTGGACCTTCTTGACGCAGCTTTACATTACAAAATTATTACTCAGTCAGGTTCTTGGTTTGCAAGTGATGAAGTAAAAATTGCACAGGGACGTGAACAAGTACTTCACTATTTAAAAAATCAGGAATCTTTCCAACAGATTCGTAGAAAAGTGTTTGAAGCAATTGAAAAAGAACAATGCGCAGTTTCTGCAATAAATAGTCATCCTGTTGATGAAGGTCGCAATGTTGCTATGGAATTAGAATAGGTGAAAAAGTGCACATGTTGAAAGAAAAAAAAGAAAATACACAACTCATTAATCATCAAATCAGAGCAGAAAACGTACAGTTGATCACTCAAGATGGTGAAAATGTTGGGGTTGTAAGCAGAGCGCAAGCGCTGAGGCAGGCAGAAGAGGCTGGTCTTGATTTAGTATTAATTGCTATGAAAGATGATACGCCAATCGTTAAAATAATGGATTTTGGTAAGTCGCTCTATGAAAAAAAGAAAAAATCAATAGAGGCCAAAAAACATCAAAAAACCATTCAAATTAAAGAAGTTAAGATGAACCCAAAAATTGGGGAGCATGATTATCAAACAAAGATTAAACAGGCAATCCAATTTTTAGCATCGGGAAAGCGAGTCAAAGTAACATTGTCCTTCAGGGGCAGAGAAATGGCTACAAAAGAGTTGCGCGGAACTGAATTATTTAACAAAGTGCAAAAAAGCTTTGAAGAAAGCGGATTTGTTCATAATTTAGTCCAAGAACAGGATGCCAAGGTTGGCAAAATGTGGTCTCGTATTTATTATTTAAAGTGATTTAATTAAAGGTATATCGATGAGCAAGATGATTAAAATCAAGATGAAAACAAATTCTTCTGCAAAGAAGCGTTTTTCAAAAACAGGCGGAAAAAAAGTCAAAATTAAACGAGGTAAGGCTTTCAGGCGTCATCTTATGACTCGCGCAAATGCAAAAACGAATCGTCAATTGCGCAAAGCAACCTATTTTTCTGATGCAGATTTGCCAGGAATGAAGCTGTTATTACCTTATTAATATAATTATTGTATAGGATTACAATGTCACGAGTAAAACGCGGTACCGTTACCAAACAAAGACATAAACGATTATTAAAGCTGACCAAAGGGTTTTGGGGGCAACGTAAAAATATTTTTAAAAGAGCGCATGAAACATTACTTCGCTCTTGGGCTTTTGCATTTAAAAATAGAAGACTTTATAAACGAGATATGCGTTCATTATTTATATCTCGTATTACTGCTTCAGTCAGACCACATGGCACATCATACAATAAATTTATGTATGGTTTAAAAACTGCCCATGTTGCGTTAAACAGAAAAATGCTGAGTCAATTAGCTATACTTGAGCCAGAGGCATTTACTCGTATTGTCGAAATCTCAAAAGGTTAAGATTCTTGACAATGTTTTTTGAGAATTATTAGACTGACTTCCAGAATGAAGATAAAAAAAAGGAGAAACATGGAAGTCATATTTACTTTAGAAGAAAAAGTAAAAACACTGATTGCCTGTATAAATGCATTAAAAAGTCAGATTCAGTTGTTGCAATCGGGAAATGATTCATTAAAAAATGAAATGCAGGAATTAAAAGCAGAAAATGCTAAACTTATTGAAAATAATGCACAGCTTGCTATGCAGTTAAATGCCATGGAAAATTCAATATTACTAGAAGCAGATCATGTGAATGAATTAAAAGAGGAACGCTCAGTAACTCGATCAGCTCTTGATGATTTAATTAAAAGCATCGATTCAATTGTTGAAAATGAAAATCAATGATAATGAACGAAAAAAAAAGTTATAAAGTACACATTTTTGAAGAGCACTATGTATTGTTAAGTGACGAATCAGAAGCTTACGTATTAAAAGTTGCAGAAATGGTTGATACTATTATGAAAGAAGTTCGTCATCAATCAATGATCACAGATCCTAAAAAAATTGCTGTTTTATCTGCCTTACGTATTGCAGATACATTGTTGCATCTTGAAAATAAACATGTAAAGAATCAACAACAGCAAACTGCTCTTGAAAATTATATTGACCAAGAACTATCAGCGCTTAGCTCATAGTTTTTCGGCCCTCTTCCCTGTGCATTTCTTTATTTGTTAAGTATACGCATTTCTGTGTACATTTTATTGTCAAAAGCAACAGATATTTTTGTATATTATTGAGAAATAGGGGATAACCATGATAGGTATGAATATTATATTTTTATGTATTTCTTGTGCTGGTGTCGTAATAGCTGCCATTATGCTATTACTTGCTCGCAAAAAAAGCGCTGAAGCATCATATCTTTTTCAAGATGCCAAAGAACAGATGAAAAACGTCAAAAGAGATCTTGAGATTGAAAAGCGTGATGCATTAGTAAAAATTAAAGATGAGATGTATCACAAGCGCAAAGAGTTTGAGCTTGAATTAAAGCGAGAACGTCTTGACTTGGACAGATTACAAGGTAAACTTCTTGCAAAATCAGAATCTTTAGAAAAAAGAGAAATCCAATTAAATGATCTTCGCGCTGAAATGCAACAAAAAGAACGTGCTATTTCTCGTACTGAAGATATTGTTCGCGCAGGTGAGGCAAAAGTAAAAAATCTTCATAACGAATTAATTTCAAAATTAGAGTACGTTAGTGGTATTTCTAAAGAAGAAGCAAAAAATGTTTTATTTGAGCTCATTGACGCGGAAGTTCGTTTATCAACTCAAAAAATGGTACAAAAAGTAGAAGAAGAAGCACGTCAAACCGCAAAAGAACGCTCAACACACATTGTTGTAACCGCAATGCAACGGTATACTGCCGATCTCATTGCACCACATCTGTCTGGTATTGTTCATTTACCCAATGAGGAAATGAAAGGCCGTATTATTGGTAAAGAAGGTAGAAATATAAAAGCATTGGAAATGGCAACGGGTATGGAGTTTGTTATCGGTGAATCCTCTGATATTACGGTTTCTGGATTTAACCCGATTCGTAGAGAAATTGCCGTTCGTACTCTTGAAAAGCTTATTAATGATGGCAGAATAAATCCAACGCGTATAGAAGAAACCGTTGCTCAATGCGAAAAAGAGCTTGAAGAAGTTGTACAAGAATATGGAAAAAATGCTGTTCTTGAGTTTAATTTACAAGGAGTGCACCCTGAAATTATTACCTTACTTGGTAAGTTGCATTTCAGAACAAGCTACTCTCAAAACGTATTGGTCCACTCAAAAGAAGTTGGTATTTTTTCTCGCATGATTGCCGAAGAATTAGGACTTGATGGTAGTTTAGCGTTACGTGCTGGCTTATTGCATGATATTGGAAAAGCGGTGACAGCTGAAGTTGAAGGTCCTCATGCTTCAATCGGCGGAGACATTGCAAAACGATGTGGTGAAAACCCTATAGTTGTCAATGCTATTGCAGCCCATCATGAAGAAGTACCATTTACTTCTATTTATGCGGTTATTATTGTGATTGCAGACACCATATCTGCAGCACGTCCTGGAGCTCGTCGAGAAACATTATCTGCCTATATTAAACGTCTTGAAAAATTAGAAGAACTTGCGCTGTCTTTTGGTGGTGTTAAAAAAGTATATGCGGTACAAGCAGGCAGAGAAATACGTGTTATTGTTGAAGAAGATACACTCAATGATGATGAAGCAAATCTTCTTGCACATGACCTTGCTCGTAAAATAGAACAAGAAATGAATTTCCCGGGACAAATCAAGGTTAATGTTATTCGTGAAAAACGAGCTATAGAATATGCAAGGTAAGCACATGAGTAACATTCGAGTTCTGTTGATTGGCGATGTTGTTGGTGCTGCAGGCTGCGCGATGATCCAAAAGCATCTTGATAAAATTAAAAAAGAATACAGCATTGATGCCGTTATTTTAAATGGCGAAAACTGCTCTCGCGGCAGAGGCATTACCAAAAAAAACGTTCGCTTTTTCCGTCATAATGGCGTTGATGTAGTGACTTCTGGTAATCATATTTGGAAGCATAAAGACATTTATTCTTATCTTAACGAAAACCATGATTTATTAAGACCAGCTAATTTCCCCTCCGCTGCACCAGGCGTAGGGGTTGCTACATTTGTGGTAAATGAGCATCGTGTTGCAGTGATTAATCTGCAAGGACGCATATTTATGCGTGAATTAATTGATTGTCCATTCAGAACAGCAGATTCAATTTTGACTTATTTACAAGATAAAACAAATCTTATTTTTGTTGATTTTCATGCTGAAGCCACCTCTGAAAAGATGGCTTTGGCCTTTTTTCTTGATGGTCGTGTGAGCGGAGTTGTTGGAACACACACGCATGTACAAACAGCTGATGAACGCATTTTACCTGGTGGCACTGGTTATATTACCGACCTTGGCATGTGTGGTTCATTCAATTCAATGCTTGGAATGAAAAAGGACGGCATTGTTGAGACTTTTTTAACAACTTTACCAACTAAATTTGTTCCCGACACATCTCATCCGCTTGTGATCAGTGGCGTATGGATGGAAGTTAACCCATCAACGGGAAAGACTGTCAAAATAGAGCGTGTAATGCTTTTTGATAATGAGCTACCTGTTGGTGGCCATGAAGACGAATAATTCGATAAATATAAGAAAAATAATTATTTTTTTAACATCTAGAGGATTTTGCATGAAACGTTTTTTATTGAGTAGTTTTTCTTTTATTGTGGCTATTTCTTTTGTCTCTTTATATTCGATGGAATTGACAGAACGTAAACAGCTTGAGTACAACGGACAAGACGTTATGTTTATTGCTCCTCATATACACCCAATATTGTATACATACTCGAATGAAAATGAAAATCCATTGCATTTATCAATTTGCGCAGCAGTTAACACTTGTAATTATGACGCAGTTCATGCTTTTAAAAATGTTTCTGATCAACAGGTCAAAGATACAGTTTTCGTATATGTGCCACTTCACGTTGCGTACCAATTAAAAAATAATGAAGTTACAACGGTTACCTATAGACCCATGTATGCTGACGGAAGCTATGGTGATATACCATTAAAGGTAAAATGCGTTGATGGTTTTGAACAGAGCGTTAAGGAGAAAATTGCCTCTTTTCACTGTGATTTTTTTTCCCAAAATTTTGGTCCAATGTGTCATCAGTATCTGGTGAGGTATTTTAGAAAACCTTTCAAAAATTTAGCGCAACAGGATATTATTCAACTTTTAAGCGGTAATATCAATGATATATTGGAAGATAATGAAAAAATAGAAAATGCCTATGTAGAAAATAAATACACATGGGGTAAAAATGGTTTTATTAGCAAGGAACATTTTTTAATGCGTCTCATGTATTATAACTTAACTCCTGAAACAAAGAAATGCTGGGAAAAAAGCTTGTTATTATTGTGTTGGATTCATCAATTGGAAAAAATAAAATAATCACAACGTATGCACTACTTTATTAAAACGATCAATGTGCTGATGGACATTAATGTGTTCATCCTGATTTTTTTGTTGCGCTGTAAAAGCATTACTAAAGTCTGATATATGTTGTGCCGTTACCTGTTTTTTATCTTTTCCTGGCACAAGCACTGTTTTTTTTAATATTTTTGAGGCAATCTCCAATGCATTATCCGTAAACAGCTTATTAGTCTCATCCCTTGCAGGTTTACTTGTTTTAATCTGTTGCATAAGATTATCCCACTCTTTTTCTAAGTTTTTAAGCTCTTCAGGAGCTTCTATTTTTTCTTTTTCTTGTGCACGCTGAGCTTTTAATTGTTCCCAGTCCTGATCTCGAACTACTTTTTCTTTTTCTTTTTGCTCTAATAATGCTTGTTGTCGCTCCCACTCCATGCGTTGTTCTTTTTCTTGTTCTCGACGTCTCGCTTCTTCTATTCGTTCATTATTATATTTTTCAAGATAAGGCTTAAGCTTATTCACTATAAATTCATGACATTCAAGTGGAATTTTGGCATTTGTTTCTTTTAAAATTTTTTCAACGGTATCAGTGTTCATAATATTATATTGAATTAATATTTTAAGAGAACTTCTTATATCTTTGATCCATTTATCCATAAGCTCTTTATCTTTTGGCTTACTGTATGATGAGTCCCACAATGCATTTATGTCAAATGATAATAATTTATCTTGGAATGTATAATATGCTGTTTCTATAGTACGTTTGTTTTCTTCAGAAAATTTCATATTTTCAGTGCGCTCAATATTGGCAATTGTTTCATTGAGAAGCTTATCTTGTTGTACGCGAATATCTTTTAATGTTTTTTCCATTGCACTTGGACCAGTCCACCATTCACCAAAGACTGCTCCCATAAAAGAAGAAGCAATGCCTTTTTGTGATTCTTGTTTTTCTATTAAAGCTTTTTGTGCGGCTGCATATTTAATTTTTTGAGCTAACTGCGTTTGTTCTACCTCTAGCGCAAGGTTTTTTGTTTTACTTTTTGGTGTCGTTTTGAATGGTGTGGTTGATTCTTGTGTTACCACAATAACTGATGGAGCAGGTTCTTTTTTTTCTGCTGTTTTTTCTGGTGTTGGCATTTCTATTACTGATTGTTGAATAAAATTTTGGCGTGGCATCATTGATTGCTGTCTTTGTGCACTCTGTGGAGTAAACTGCATTGGCATAGTGCCTTCAAAGAATGTATTTTGAAAAAATGGTTCTTCAAATGGTGTTACCTTTTCTTGAACTATCATATCAAGCTTTGCATTGAATGAATTGATAACCGTTTCTTGATCTTTGATAGGAAACAGTTCTGTAGCGCGCTCATCTATTGCTTGTTTATAATCTTTTTTTAATAACGCTGCTTGTTCAACCGCTGTTTCATGATCAAAGATTGTAGATAAAATATTTTTTGCAGTATCTAATGTTTCAGTAAGTATTGCTTCTAACTCTTTTTCCTCGATGCCACTATTTTTAATGTTTTCTATACATTCTTGCCATGTTGTTTGCAATTTTTGATTACGTTTTTCTTCTTGTTGCGCATCAGAGAGGTCTTCAGTTTTTTCTTCTGTTGCTTGTACATTTTGTTCTGGAGTTGAAATTTCGACGCTTTCAACGTTTTCTTCTGGTGAATCTTTTTTTACCTCAGAAGGCTTTTCGTCGACAACAAGTTTTTCTTCTTTTGGCGTTAATTCTTTTACGATATCATCAATTCTTTTATTAAAATTTTCTATTGTATCATAAAATGATTTTAAATTATCTGATTTTTCTATATTTTTATATTTGTCTTCAATTGAACTAAAAAAGGAATTTTTAAGTTCTTGCGCTTGCGAAATATCTTTTTGTAATACCGCTCTGGCCAATTGTGTTGTTTGCTCCAACCAACTATTATCAGGCTCATTGTTAGCAGCATCCCAAAAGGCTCCTTTTTCAGATAGTTTTTTAAGATGATCTTTCCAATCGGTTAGTTCATTTTTTTCTTCTTTTGTTTCTTCGACAATGTTTTCTTGTGGCGACACTTCTGTTGAAGTTTCTATTATTTTTTCGGGCACAGTTGCTACAATATTTGTAGCTGTTTCAGAAATAGGTTCGAGTGTGTCTTGTAAATAGATAGTGTTACATAATAGTATGCTACATAAAATGATTTTTTTGAGGATCTTCATATGATTCTCTTTCTGAATTTTTATATCAGATAAATGCCTTCGTATTTACTATCACATAATTTTATTAAATAATGCAATATAACTAAATCTTTTGAGTTGTTGATTCTATGTGTAAATTGCTATTTTTTTTAAAAACAATTACATTATTAACTATAAAAATATTTATTTCTTTATGCATAAGGATTTTTATGAAACAGTTGATAACTAAAAGTATATTGATACTTATTATATGCGCTTCTTTTGTACCATTATATTCAATGGAGTTAGCTGAGTATGATGGGACAGTGAGTATTGGCTATTGCAGTGATGGTCATGGTGGGGGATTGTTTTATGATATAGAAAAAAATGAAAACGGTGAATATAATTTTTCAATATGCCCCAAAGTTGCTGTTGTTATGGAGTTTAATAAACCAATTAACTTGCCAGATGAAGGTTTAGAAAACATTTCGCGACTGCACCCATCGTTGTCACTATTGGATGTTTGTTATTTAAAAAAAGATGTTATTAAAGAACTAAATATTTCAATATCAGAATTTCCTAAGTTGATGAAATTTAAATGTATAAATAATTTTGATCAAATACTAAGTGCAAAAGTTCAAAAATTTCAAAATACCTTTTTATCTAAGAGGGTACCTTCTTTATTAGAATATGATTCTACATTACTTTTAAACTTAATTAAAAGCAATGTTATTCGATTTGTAAACGAAAGTGATGTTATTCGATATGTAGAAGAAATCGGTAAAAATAACAACATATTGTATGAAAACATACCGCAAGGTGCTGAAAGAATAAAAAGTCTTTGTGAAGGCAAATGCACATGGGGCAGAAATGGCTTTATAAGCATGGAACACTTTAAAATGTGGAACAATCTTACTCCAAAAACTCAGCGGTGCTGGATGAATAGCGTACTTTTATTATGTCATTTGTATCAATTAGAACAACAATAACAATTTCTACAGGGATTTCATATGAAAAAGCTTGTATTTAAAAGTATATTGATACTTATTATATGCGCCTCTTTTGTGCCATTATATTCAATGGAGTTAGCAGAGTGTAACCGTAATCTATATTTTGGCCAGTTTCCCTCCGATATGACAATGTTAAAACAGATACCTTTGAAAGTAGATGAAGGCAGTTTAAATAACATTGGTCTTCAAAAAATACCACCTCTTGTAAAAGTTAAGGTGTGTTTTAGTAACCATTTATCAGGAATAGAATTTTTTAGTTCATTGCAATCTTACAATATATCTTTAGTCAGCGCTTTAACATTAAAGGATGGCGATACCATACAACTTAACCTAGACAATAAAGAGACAACGCTATATATAGATCATTACATGCATGGACCTCTTTTTGAGCATGGCCTGCGAAGGTCCATAATACTTTCTTTACTTAAAGTTTATCCACAAGCTTTTAAAAAATTGGTAGACAATGGAGCTGTTGTTAATGGTTTTGGCATAAACCAATATAAATGGAATGGCAATTGTTTAATAAGCATGGAACAGATAATACATATGCTGTATAATTTGACACCAAAAACTCAACGATGCTGGCAGAATAGCATGTTGTTATTGTTTCTTATTCATCAATTGGAACAAGAATAACAACAATTTTTACAGGAATTTTGATATGAAACATTTTGTATTTAAAAGTTTATATTCATTTGTACTACTTTCTTCTTTGTCATCTCTTTTTTCAATGGAATTAGCTGAATATAAAGGTTCTCTGTATTTTAGTCAATTCCCATCTACTAATATAAAATTGCCACAAATATCTTGTGAAGCTAGTAAACGGAGCTCAAATAGCATCTGTCTTGATGAAAAAATGCCTCTCGTGCAAGTTAAAGTATCTTCTGGTATTAATAAGAATGTATCAGGAGTAGAATTTTATAGATTATTGCAATGTTATAATATGCCTTTAGACAGTGCTTTAAGATTAAAGCATAATAATACCATACAACTTAACCTAGACAATAAAAAGATAACGTTACATATAAATTGTTTTTTTCATGGACCTCTTTTTGAGCATGGCCTGCGAAGGTCCATAATGCTTTCTTTACCTAAAGTTTATCCACAAGCTTTTGAAAAATTGGTAGATAATGGAGCTGTTGTTAAAAGTTTTGGCATAAACCAATATAAATGGAATGGCAATTGTTTAATAAGCATGGAACAGATAATACATATGCTGTATAATTTGACACCAAAAACTCAACGATGCTGGCAGAATAGCATGTTGTTATTGTTTCTTATTCATCAATTGGAACAAGAATAACAACAATTTTTACAGGAATTTTGATATGAAACATTTCTTACTCACAAGTACATTATTGTTATTGTCTTCAGTCTTTCTTTTACATCCAATGGAATTGATAGAGGGAAGTGATTTTGGTGGGTGCGATGGAACCATTCGCATTGATCCACATGAATTGAAAGCGTTTTATGCACTAGAAGAAAATCACCGGGCATTAATCAGCCGTGGTATTTCTTCTCATCAAAAATACCCTTTTATTGGTGTTGAGATAACACTTTCTTCTTCTTCATGTGAAGGATCTTACGATACACCTGTACAAATGGTGGCATATCGTGATTTACCAATATCTCATCTATGTCAATTAAAAACGAACAATATTATAAAATTAAATATGGGAAGCTTAGATCGTAATCAAATGGTTGATAATTTTGTAACATTACAATGTATAGGAAATGCAGGTCAAAGAACTTCTTTTGAACAAGATGTACGCAATCATATAGCACTTTTTTCTAGCATGTTTTTTACTCATACCATTCCAAATGAAATGCTACTTAATTTACCAGGTTCAGGTGATCACTATAAACCAGAGCTTTTTTGGGAGTTGGTTGGTAATGATATTATTTTTAATATTCCTGGTACTAACATGTATACATGGGGTAAAAATGGTTTTATAAATTTTGGGTGGTTCTTAATGACGCAGGTGAAGACACCTCAAGTTAAACAATGCTGGCAAAATAGCTTGTTATTACTGTGTCTTATTCATCGATTGGAAAAATAAGTGTAAAAAAATAGGCCTCAAAAGTGAGGCCTATTTTTTTAATTATGCTAGGATTATTCTGTAGGCATTGCAGAATGATGAGCCGCTTTTCTCACGGTCATTCTGCGTTTAGGAGCAGCTCTTTTTACTGCTGTTTTACGACGAGGAGCAGCCTTTTTCGCAGCTGTTTTGCGGCGAGGCGCAGCTTTTTTTGCAGTTGTTCTGCGTTTAGGAGCGGCTTTTTTTGCTGCCGCTTTACGACGAGGCGCTGCTTTTTTTGCTGCAGGTTTGCGTTTTGCTGTAGTTCTTTTTGCAGCTGTTCTGCGTTTAGGAGCAGCTTTTTTAGCTGCTGGTTTGCGTCGAGCAGTTGTTTTCTTTGCTGCTTTACGCTTAGGTGTAGTTTTTTTCACCTTTTTGATAGCCATAATGTGGCTCCTTTTTTTGGTTGTTTATAACCCCTATTTCCACTTCAATTACAATTGTACAAAAATTTTTTTTACTAAATCAACAAAATGCATAAATATTTTTTTAACAATAAGTTTTTGTGTCTATTTTGATCAAAAAAAATATTACCTTGTGTTGTTATTTTTTTGATCATACTGGTGGTTGACACTGCGTTAGTAAAAACTCTCCATCCATAGCTTTGGAAGGGCTATATGAAAGATTATATTTTTTAAAAAATGCATGCGTAACGGCTTGATACACATCACCACTTTCACCAGATAAAATTTTTGCATGCTTTCCATGATCAAGAATTAAAATGTGTGTATTTTTGTGTCCTGTTTCGATCAATTTTTTATATACATTGAGTGAGCTTGTCCATGGAACGAGTTGATCTTCTTTTGAACAAATAATAAGAATGGGCATATCAAGAGGAATGTTGTCAACCGTTGTTGCAGGACTCGCTCCATGGCGATTATACCGCTTAAAAATAAACTCCGCTACCGACTCACCATAAGACAATGGTATCCACCCTAAACCGCTTCTTTGCAGCATATTGCTAATCACTTCAGAAAGATTAAAATAGGGTGATTCTAAAATAATTGCCTTTACGTGTTCTAATTCATGAGTGCCTGCAAAAATGCCTACATTAGAGGCTCCGCGCGATAGCCCAAATAAAATAATATTGCAGTCGTTCCACTTTTGTTGGGCCCAATTTGTTGCTTTTTTGTATGCAGAGTGAAGCCGTTTCATTTCATTGCGTTGTCCAAAACTTGTTTCTTGATACCGTACCCGCAATGGCCCCTCAGTTGCATCCGGATAATTGAAAGTCACAAAAGGACATGAAAAAAGATAACGATCATTGGTATGCTTTGTTTCATTATGGGTATATGATTTGGCATACCAAAATGCCTGTTTATAGGTATCTGCAATGCCATGAGAGAATACAACGACACAGCAATCTTGTTGTTCTGGTAAAGTATTTTGAAAAAAGACAATTATAAGTAAACAAACTATTTTTTTTATCATCTCGCAAGACCCCCTTACAAGCTTTTATACTTCTTTTTGCTTACTTGCTTCAATGATTTTGTTAAGGAGATCCTCTGGCAATATATCATAAAGCTGACAGGGGCATGCATTGTTATAATAATCCTGGCCATTGAGTTCTGTTGTTTCACCAGAGATGTTATTCAAAAGTGATGGATTTTTGCCTATCACAGTACCAGCTGCTTGGTGATGTCTGAGTTTTTGTGCTATTACTGCACAATTGCGTATTACTTCTCTTTGTCCGATGGAAAGAGAAATAGATTCATGATTTTCCAAGAAGTTACAAAGCTTAAGATGTGCTTTTGCAGCTGTTTTTAGTGCCAAGATTGTTTGCATATCTTTGTTATTTTTATGCGCTTGTGCAAGAAGAAAAATGATGCATTTTGGGTCTTGTAGTGAGCTCTCTAGTGCTTGCTGTACATGTCTTGATATGTATCCAGAAGTCATCTCTGAAAAAAGGGCTATTAGATCATCAGCAACAGCGGAATTATCTGTTTTTAACCTACGACTGATTTCTCCTTGGGATGCATGAAGCTTAATTTGTTCGATTAGTGGGATGAGAACAAGAACTATAAATAGTTTTTTCATAATTTTTATGTTTTAAAATCTCTCGATTCCTTTTATTACCATTTCTTGTAACAATAATAACAGTATTGTTTCATTCAGTAATTCTTCATCTTGTATAAATGCGTCAAACTGTTGATAAGTTAAGGAAACAGATTTATCTTTTTCAGAAAATGTTTCAATAATTTCCTTGGTAGCATCAATCCTTGCAACAAGCTGTTGCTCATTCCAAAAATCCAATGGTGTATTTTTTACATGTTTTGCTTCTTGTTTAAGTTGACCTATGCGATTTTCCTGGTCTAACCAGGCAGCACGGGCAATAATAAGCTCTTCACGTGGATATTTATCAGTAAAATCCATAGCCATCACATTTAGTGAGACTACACACATAAGAGCGAAAGTAATCATCTTTTCCATAGATATTCCTTTTCGTGGTTAAAACTACTATTGTCTATTCTAGCTGAAATAAAAAATAACTCAAGAGGGGGTGACACAGGGCATAGAAGAAATATATAAAAAAATGGGGCTAGATAATTTTTAAGCTTTAATATAACTGCTTGAGCCAATATACGAAAGCAAGTAGCATTGTAGTTATTGCAGAAAGACCGATCTGATATCGATAAAGAAGCATATAATTGGGCTTTTCAAAAAATGCCTTGACCTCTGATGATAAGTCTTTTGCGATATCTTTTTTTTGTGACAATGTATAAGGAGATGCGCCTATCTTATCTCTCGCATATATATCTGCATTGTTCATGAGTAAAACATATTTGAGATCATTTCTTCTGGTACCATACTTCATATAACCGTGTAAGGGTGTTTCATGAGTATTATTGTAGGCATTAACAATAGCCCCATTGTCAATCAATAATTGCAGTACATCATCATTATAGCAAGCGTGCAAGGGGGTTTCTTCAAAATTATTGCGCACATTCGCATCAGCGCCATATTGCAAAAGTAATTGAACCGTTGCAATTGTATCATTATGACAGGCTGCCTTGTGCAGACAAGTATCTCCAGAGTGATCCTTTTTATTGATGAGAGAGCGATCTGAATCTAATAACTGCTTAACAGCGCCTGTCATATCAGCTTCACACGCATCAAAAAAATCCAGAGCTGTTTGGCCACTCTTATTTTTTATAGAGGGGTCAGCTCCTGCATTTAACAGCATTTCTGTAAATTCTCTTCCTTTAGCACAGTATGCACGATTCATATGCAATGCTGTGTTGCCAACTGAATCTTGGGCATTAACGTCTACTCCATGATCAATTAAAAATTGTGCTACTTCAAGCATGCCATATTCGCAGGCCCTTATGAGTAAAGTCGATTCAAACCCGGGCTCCTCTAATATTGAGAGAAGAGGCCAAAGAATACCAAAATCAAACGTATATTTTGTTAATCGCGCTAAAACATTAACGATAGGAATAGTAATGTGTTCTGGAAGTTTTTGGTATTCTTCTATTATATTCTTTGATTTTTTGTCATGTAATAAGTTAAAAAGGGAGTAAGTAATAAGTCCACCATTCTTTTTGGTATCAAAACATGATAAGGTTAATGTTGTTATATGAGTATTACTGGTCCTTATTGCTTGTTGGAATGCCAAGTATTTTCCTACATCATCTGCAAATTTACCTTGATATGCTTTTATCCATATCTCTTTTTCACTTTCTCTTTTTCCTAATATTTCCTGAAAAAGATAGCGCACGTATTGCTGATGGTTATCATATTGAGGGTAATAATAACCGAAGCGATTTAAATCATACTTTCTTATTTCTCTATCAGCTTCTGTTTGCTTTTCATAAAGATAATCAAATAAGAGCTGAGCATACGGCACGCTGTGATATGAATGTGCGCAAGAAATAAGCGCATGGGTACATACCTCAAAATTTTGAACGAGCAGTGTGCTGAGTTTGTCGGATATACAAACAGATTGTCTACTATCACCAAATTGAACCAGCTGATTTAATGTACGATTAACACATTTTAATCTTCCTACTGTTTGTAAAGTAGATCCATTGCGAGCAACCTCTAACCACAATTCTTGAGGAAATGGTGATTCCATAGAATGAAGATTACTCGCATATATCACTATGCAAGTGATTGTCAGCCAGTTTTTACGTAATGCTTTTGTAATCATTGTAATAAATTTTTTTTAAGTGTATGTATCAACCATTCTTCATATTCATCCGACGACCATTTACAACCATGGTTCATATTCGTTGGAAATTACTGCTTACATGCATTAATAATGACGGCTATTTTTTCTTGTTGTTTTTTTATTTGCAATATAGACAATTCATATGAACGCTTATCAGAATGGTTATTTACTTCATATTGCTGTCTATATTGTGTCAACCTTGTTTCTAATTTTGCATGTTCTGTTTCCAATTTTTGAATGGCAAAATCTTTTAGTAATCTGTTTATTGTTGCACAATCAGAGTCTTTTGTTTTGATGCCTTGCATACAAAAATTGAGTTTTTCATTTATAAAATCTAAACAAGAATTTAATAACAGCATTGCGTTTTTTTGGACAACAAATGTCAGGGGTCGATTATTTTCTTGTATAAAAAGCAAACAATTCTCGTTTAGTCTTTTTCGACAAGCCATTTCAGCCTTTTTTACTGCTCTTGTACTTGTATAATGAGAAGGGTCTGGTTCTGTAAAACGTCCGTGATTTGTACTAAAAGAATTAAGAGGGATAAATAAACATATAAAAGCCAATAAATGAATCACCTTCTGTTTTTTTTGACTATTTACGAAATGCATTTTTCTTACCCCCAACCGTTTCTTTTTCTTCCTGTTCTTTTCTATACTTTTCCCATTTATAGTCGTAATATCTACTAAGCTCCAACAAGCTATCGTATTCTTCAAATTTTGTATGTTCATCACATTGACCATTTAAAATGTCATGTACTAATTCTTTATGTTCTTCATTGTACCAGACCCCAAGGCCCATGCTTAGATTTTCTTCTAATTTTTTACAAGCATCTTTTGCATGTTCTTGTATCCATGTTTGAATAACTGTTTTGGGTATTATTTTTTTAATAGACTCGCATACAATACAGATTTTTGAATATTTTCCCAAGCCACTCAAATATGGATAGGTTGCACTTTTGTCTATATAGTCTTCAAGATAAGGAGGTATTTGACGTTTAATAGGTTTTTGATTCTGCCGACCTTGATTATAACCATTATTTACTTTGTTGCAAAAAACACGACGTATTGGCGCCAAAGAGCGCTGTGCTGCTATTGTGCGACAAGGTCGCATTGGTTGATATGGAATAAGCATAGAAAATAAAGGATAATTGGTAAAAAAAGTAGTAAAAATGATGTACGTTCTCATAAAATGAATCATTATTTTCCTTTTTGTTTTTTTTTACTGACGAAATCGTCTTTTTGTACTTGTTGATGCTTGTTTTCAAGAAATAAGATCGTTATTTTGCATCAATAATTTTTTTTTAGGTCGGATCAATGCATTAAAAAAGTCATTCTTTTTGTGTTTTTTAGCTAATATAGTATCATTTATTTAAACTAAATCACAGAAAAACTGATAAATGAGATCTATATGAAAAAATTACCTGACATAACAAAAGATTTTTCTGGTTGGTACAATGAAGTTATTTATGACGCTGAATTAATTGATAATGCACCGGTGCGAGGTTGTATGGTGATGCGGCCATATGGCTACGCAATTTGGGAACGAATTCAGCAGGTACTTGATGCACGCATAAAAGAAACGGGACATCACAATGCAGCATTTCCACTTTTGATTCCTGAGTCATTTCTTAAAAAAGAGGCGCAACATGTTGCAGGTTTTGCTCCAGAGTTAGCGGTTGTTACTCATGCCGGCGGAAAAGAATTAGAAGAACCATTGGTTGTTCGCCCAACCTCTGAAACCATTATTCACCACATGTTTGCGCGTTGGATACGCTCATGGCGTGATTTACCTCTTAAAATTAATCAATGGTGTAGCGTTGTGCGTTGGGAAATGAGACCTCGTCCCTTTTTGCGAACAACGGAATTTTTTTGGCAAGAAGGTCACACCGCTCATGAAACCTATGAAGAAGCTGATCAAGAAGTGCGTACTATGTTACAAGAATATGTTAATTTAGCGCAAAATTATTTGGCAATTCCCGTGTTTGTGGGTAAAAAAACAGAACAAGAAAAATTTCCTGGTGCTGAAAAAACAATGACATTTGAAGCTTTTATGCCAGATGGCAAGGCATTGCAAATGGGTACCTCTCATCTGCTATCACAATCATTTGCTCATGCGTTTGATATGAAATTTCAAGATCGCAACGAATCTCAATCGTACCCTTATTTAACGAGCTGGGGAACAACAACGCGTTTGATTGGCGCTCTTATTATGACTCATGGAGACCAAAAAGGATTGGTTCTTCCTCCTCAAATAGCACCTATTCAAGTTGTTATTATTCCTATATTTAAGGCAGGCATTGATAACAACGTTATACTGCAGGTAGCACAAAAAGTGCGTAATGATTTAATTAAAAACAACATACGTGTTTTCATTGACGATGAGGATAAAACCCCTGGTTCAAAATTCTTTAAATGGGAATTAAAAGGTGTTCCTGTGCGCATTGAAATAGGGCCAAAAGACGTGGAAAACAACAATGTTATGGTTGCGGGTCGTCTTGGATTAATGAAAAAGGCAATATCTTTGGCAAGCGAGCTTGCTCATGAAATAGAACTATTACTTAATACTATTCAAGAAACGTTGTTCAACAATGCGCTTGAAAAGCGCAGTAGTATGCATAAAAAAGGTGAATCTTTGAATGAGTTTGGACCGCTGCTCGAAGAAGGCCATTTTTATCAAGTTGGCTGGTGTGGTGAAAATGCATGTGAAGACGAGCTAAAGAAATATAAAGCGAGCATTCGTTGCATTATTGATGAACGTGCTATGCAACAGTGCTTTTTTTGCAGAAATCTAAGTAAACATGATGTTCTTGTGGGACGCTCATATTAAAGCTTAAAAGGAGATTAGTATGACCGTAAGGGAGATGCAGACAAAATTTGAAGCATATCTACTGACAGAAAAAAGAGTGTCTCAGAATACATTCCATTCCTATAAAAGGGATCTTGAGCAATTTGTGCGATTTTTGATTAAAACAGAGCGTGATTTTTTTTCAGTCACCAGTGATGAACTGAAAAATTTTATTCATTATTTGTATAGCCTTAAGTTAACAGCACGTAGTATTGCTCGTAAAATATCAACACTCAAAGCTCTTTTTGGTTATTTGAATCTTCATTTTGATATCAAAAATAGTGCTAAAGAATTACATATTCCTAAAATTGATAAAAAGTTACCATCTTATCTATCAAAAGATGAAGTGCTTTCTGTATTGGATATAGCAGGAAAAGATTCATCTCATCTTGGTATGCGCAATATGATTATGTTGTATCTTTTATATATTTCAGGCATGCGGGTGAGCGAACTTATTCAGTTACAAGTAACTGATCTTCATTTTGACACAGGGTTTATAGCTATTAATGGAAAAGGTGGAAAGCAGCGAATGATGCCATTACCCATGGCGGTAACAGAATTGTTGCATAGATACATATCTTTTTTACAAAATAGATGCACAATTAAACAACATAAAAGTCAGATGTATCTGTTTCCTGTTGTGTATGGTAAAACAATTAAACCTCTTTCTCGTCAATCATGTTGGATCATTTTGAAAAAAATGTGTATTGATGCTGGTATTAAACGCGCTGTTTCACCGCATCAATTAAGACATTCTTTTGCAACGCATATGCTTCAAAAAGGTGCTGATTTGCGATCATTGCAGGTATTATTGGGTCATGAAAATATTAGTACCGTTCAAATATATACTCATGTTGAAACATCTCATTTAAGAACAGTGTACGATAAAAAACATCCTCGTTCTTAAAAATAGTGTCATAATGAATACTAATGCTTTTTATTTTTTTAGAGTAGACTATAGTATACAAGGTAGATGTTTCCATAAGGATTATTAATGAAAAATAAATTTATAGTAGAGCAAAAACCATTGCTGTCGATTCTTTCCTCTATGCAACCAATTTGTACTAAAAGAACAACACTCGAAGCAACCACAACCGTTTTGTTTCATGTTGGGCATAGAGAATTGATATTAAAAAGTACTGATTTAGAAATAAGCTTACAGGCGAGTTACTTACTCAAAGAAAGTGATTTAGTTGAGCCGAGAACTTTTTTAGTTTCAGGAAGACGTCTTTTTGATCTTGTCAGAGAGTTTGAAGGTGATATAACCTTTATTATTGATGATGCATCATTAATTGTTAAATCAGGTCTTGTTAATGTAGCACTTAACATTCAAGATGCTCGTGATTTTCCGCCATTTCCTGAAAGAATTGAAAATTTGATGCATCTTAATGCATCATTCTTTTTAGATCTTTTGAGCAAGGTTGCATTTTTGATACCACAAAATAATGCCAATCCTGCACTCAACGGTCTTTTGCTTGAAATTTCTAACACAGAGCTTAAAATGACGGCCAGTGATGGCCATTGTTTGGCACAAGTAAATACACCAACATACACGTTGGAAGAACCAAATAAATGGTTATTACCACGGCGTGCAGTTTTTGAGCTTAAAAAGATCTTAGAAAGCAGCAATGATACCGCAATATTTTTTGGATTATGTGGAAATCATATTGTGTTTTCTGGTGAATCATTTAATTTTTTTTCCAAGTTGTTGGTAAACTCGTTTCCTGCCTATTCTGCGATTCTCGATAAAAATGAGTTTGTACCTGCGCGTGTTGAGCGTTCACATTTTATTAAAACATTGCGTAGATCAGCGTGTTTGCTGTCTGGACAATTCATTGCAACAACGTTTGCCTTTAGTCCGCAAAAATTAAAAGTTTCTTTGCATAATAAAGAAGTAGGTACGCTGGAAGAAGAAGTTCCTTTAATTGATTTTACTGGTGATGATTGTGATATTCGCTTTTATGCACCTTATTTGTTGAGTGGATTACAAGTGTTTCCGGATGAGTATATTCAACTTCATTTACATGGTAAATCAAAGCCCATTATTTTTGATGCTCATGGAAAAAGTGCAGATAATGAATACACAATGTTTTATCTTGTTATGCCAGTAGCTCAAACACATGACTGATACACATTCATTGCAACTTTCAACAATTGTGTTGAAAAATTTCCGTTGCTTTGAGGATATTTCTGTTGATCTGAGTAGTCCTATTGTTTTAATTGCTGGACCTAATGGCACTGGTAAAACATCATTGCTTGAAGCGCTGTATTATGGATGTTATTTGCGTTCATTCAGAACGCATCTGACTCGTGATCTTATTGCCTTAACAAAAGAATCATTTTTTTTAAAATTGACGCTGCATAATCAATCATTACAGGGAAGCCTTGATCACACTATTAGCATTGGATTTTCTGATAATAAACGATTGGTCAAAATTGATAATACGTCAACAGTATCATACAAGGATTTATTATTACATTATCGGGTTGTTAGTTTAACAGAAGATGATTTGATGCTTATAAAAGGTGGTCCAGAAGACAGGCGTATTTTTCTTGATCAGGCATTGCTGCTCAGTAACCAACAATTTATGTCCATAATAAAAGAGTTCCGTGCCATTTTAGAGCAGCGCAATGCCTTGTTGCAGCATGAAAGTATAGATAAAGAAGCATATTTTGTCTGGACTAAAAAATTATGGGATAAAACAAACCTTATTCAAAATATGAGAAAACAGATTCTCTGTGATTTGAATATTCATATTAATAGTATGTTGCAATCTTGTTTTGATGAGTCGCTGACAATAGAATTTTCTTATCTTGCAAAAAAAAAGAGCGATACGCCATTTGAGTTCTTTTGGGAACAACATAATGCCCTCTTGAGAGATGAACTTTATTTCAAAAGAACTCTTTTTGGAGTCCATCTTGATGATTTTTCAATTTTTTTAGAGGGCAAAAAATCCCGTTCTTTTGCCTCAAGAGGACAGCAAAAAATGATTCTGCTTATTATAAAAGCAGCTCAAATACGGTTGTTAATGGCACAAAAAGGGCCAGTTATCTTTCTTTTGGATGACTTTATGACCGATTTTGACCCCATGAGAGGCCAAAATCTTTTGTCTATTTTGTTTGACCTTAATTGCCAGTTAGTGTTTACCTCTCCTCAAGAAAAAAGTCCTCTAGAAGACGTATTAATCTCATCTGGACGCACCTTTAAAAAAATAACCTTATAAAAACAATGTAATCAAGGGTGCTTTTTGGCACCCCCTGTTGATCAATAATTTATTTTGATATATACTAATTGACAGAAAAGACTATTTTATATTGAAAGTACCGAATAAATTAAATAAAATATCTTTGACTTTTTTATAATTATCTTTATTCTTATCTGTAGTAGTTGATTTTGAATTAGTTAACTACCTTCAATTAGGCTTCATTACTACTCTCCTTTTTTCCACCACCCTGATTTAATCATCAGGGTGGTGGTTTTTTATGCCATTAATGCATTGATCTTTTTTACTTTTCTTGTTAGTTTCCTTTTTGTATCTTCAGTTTGATCAAAAAAGGAACTTTAATGAAATCTGCTCTATCTCTCATAATGCTCTGTCTTCTTTTTTTCACTTCTCTTTTTTATGCACATACCATTCCCGTTGATCCTCATGAAGGCGTGTTATGTGTAGTGATCATGGTTAAAGATGAAGTGGATGTTATTGTGCCAACGCTTGAGCCATTAATAAATGCAGGAGTGGATGCAGTTTTGGTGTATGACACTGGTTCTACTGATGGGACACAAGAGCGAGTGCAACACTACTTTCAAGAAAAACAATTAACGCATGCTTATGTTATTGAAGATCCATTTATTGATTTTGCAACATCTCGTAACAGATCTCTTGATGCAGCAGAAGAATTATTCCCCAATATTCCTTTTTTTTTAATGCTTGATGCTGAGTGGTATACGTATAATGCTCAAGAAATAGTATCATTTTGCGAAAAATATAAAAATTATAGAGATCCTGGTACAAATGGGGCATGCTATTCTATTCGCCTGGTGACCATTCAAGACAGTATGGATAACTATGCAACAAGACTGCTACGCAGAGGAATGAATGTGCGTTACGCTGGGTGCGTTCATGAATCAATTCAGCAACCAGTGAGTGGTATTTTGCCAAAATCTGTTTACTTTGAATATATACCAAAAGATAATGGTCGCCTTAAATCAAAAAACAGACTTCTGCGTGATTATGATTTATTAAGTAACAGTTTAAAAGACAACCCACATAATGAAAGAACACTGTTTTACCTCGGGCAAACATGTCAATTTTTAGACAGATGGGACGAGGCGATTGTTTATTATAAAAAACGTGCTGAACTGGGAGCAGTATCAGAAGAAAGGTTTTTAGCATTGTATAGAGTTGCATGCGCAATCGAATATCTTATGGTTCATGATGAAAATACTGAATATACATGGAATGATGCATTGTATTATTATCTCAAAGCTCATGCAATGTTACCGCATAGAGCAGAGCCATTAATCAGAGTTGCAAACTATTATACGTACATGAAAGAATATGCTGTTGCCTACTTATTTGCAAAAAGAGCTGTAGAATTACCTTTTCCACACACAGATGTTTTATTTGTAGAAAAAAAATCATACGATTTTACTCGTCATGATATTTTGGGGCAATGTGCATTTTATGTAGGTGATTATCAAGCGGGAAAAAATGCAGTTCTTAATGCATTACAATATGATCCTTGCGTAGAATATTTACATCAAAATCTGTCTGTATATGAGCGGTATGCATAACGAGCGCATTTGTATAATTACTGTATTCTTACCAGCTCAATATCAACAATAAGATTAGCAGATGAAGGAATTTTTCCTGGGATACCACGTTTTCCATATCCTAAAGAATGAGGTATATACAAGCGATATATTGATCCTGTTGTCATTTTTTTAATAGTCGGTTCCCAGAGGTCCATTATATTTCTGCCTAGCATAAAGGTGAAAGGTATTTTTCTGTTATAACTATTATCTATTTCGAGTCCAGGAACGCCATCATTGTCTATCCACATGATATAATATATAGAGACAGTTTGGCCATCAATGGGACATTCGCCTGAGCCATCACGTACAATTTCATACGTCATTTCATCAATTGCTCTCATACGATTAATATGTGCATCTTTGTAAGCGCTGTTATTTTTTTGAGTGTAACCACATGCGATCAGACAACATATAATTATTATTTTTTTCATGTTAATTTCCCTTTTTTTAAATAGCTTATATTTTTATTATAATTGGAGCAAAAGGATGCAGATGAAAAAGTTGTTATACTTATTCCTATTACTATCGAATAATATATTTTATTGCAATATTTATATATATCCAGTGGCTTGCTTTGATAATGGACAAAATATATTATTTGTTCAACAAGAACAAACTAATAATATAAAACTGATGCTTCGCAATAGAAAATTGAACTCATGGGATAATTGTTTATGGTCAATACATAACCCAACAAGAGTGCAATTATTACCTGATGAGACAGGATTTAGTTTTATTGACAATGGACGCGTACGTATTAAATATTTTGATAAACGATCAGCCAAAACTATCGATTTTGATACTTATTTTTATGATCTGTCCCAGGTGCATTGGGCACATTCGCGCGAATGTTATTTTAGCGCTAAGGCCCATTCTGGACTTTATTCTATTTTTAACTCATCCACTGATGGAAAAACAGGTTGTCTGGTATCTCATAAAACAAGCGATTGTATGTATCCTCAAAAAGTGGGGACAGATTTATTTTTTATTCAAAAAGATAAAGATAAAACATATCATGTGATACAAACTAGTTATTCAACAGATAAAAATAGAAAATATCGCCGTGTTGTTACATTCAACAATGAATCAATTGCTTTTTTACATATGAGATCTCAGACAGAAGGTTTTGTTGTAAGTTATGACGGGAAAAATATAAACACCGATGTGATCACCTTTACCTATCATCGATTATATAAAACGTATGGATTTTGGAGAGATCAGGCATTATTTTCATTTAATGTACCATCATATTTATTGTTTTCTCGTGAAAATCAATTGTGTGATTCTTTGTTGCCTCTTTTACCACGCATTGTGAACAAAAAAAGGATTTATTTTGTTGATGCTCATAAAACAGGTGAAACCTGTTTTTTAAAGTTGTTTTCTTATGATTTACATACGAACAGTATAAAAGAGTTAGTAAAAATAAATGAGTCTGCACATAAAAATTATAAACATTTATTTGTTCCGATTGTATTAGAGAAAGTGATTTTTTTAGGAGGCGAGGTGTTGTGTTGATTGGTTTTTATTTTTTAACATAATGTTCATTATCGACAAATAGAATGGGGAAAGCAATTTTTACTTTCCCCATATATTATATATGTATTATTTCATTTGTTCCAGCTTTTGAACTCGTTTTAATAGTTGTTTAACGGTAGATACAAGTTGAGCATTCTCTTCTTTTAATTGTTCTATTTCCGCCATTGTATCCTCAAGATTATGAACTCGTTTATTAATTTTTTGTGTTTCGTTCAATAATAATGGAATAAAGCGTTCATATTCAATTGAACGAATTTCGGAAGGATGATGAGGATCGCTCATGACAAAACTCGGAAATATATCATATACTTCTTCTGCAATGAGACCATAATTAATGAATTTTTTATCCTTACTGTTGTAAACACCAGCATTTTCACCAACGTCATCATTATAATAAAAAGTTACTGGACGCAAATCGTAAATTTTTTCTGAAGCTTCGTCCATATCTTTAATAGTATTTTTATATCTGCGTGATGACGGTATTGGTACAAACAATCCAAGTTGTCCTGTTGGTAATACATTAACTAAAGTAGGTGCGGGATTAGGGAAATCAAAAATACCTTGTATAAAGCATAGGATATGAAGTAATGGTGTTCCTATGGTAATTGTTCCTGCCAAAGCGGGAAAACCTATTGATCCAATAATAATATTATCAATACCTCCCAACACTAAGGCTCCCGCTGATGTGCCAACGCCAATATTATTTACTCCTGTTGCCAAAGCCAAAGAATCTTGTCCCACAGCAACATTTCCCACTCCTGCAACAGATGCTGCCAATGCCCCAGCACCAACAGCAACATTATCTGTTCCTCCCACGGATGCAACTAACGCGCCAGATCCAACAGCAACATTATTTATTCCATTATTAGCAATAAGTGCCTCATAACCAACAGCAACGTTGTTTGTCCCTATAACATTAAAACGTAATGCATTAGATCCAACTGCGGTATTAAATGCAGACTCATTCGTGTTGAGAGCCTTATACCCAACAGCTGTGTTATCAACTCCCGCAACATTAAGTTCTAATGTTTTACTGCCACAACCGGTATTATTGATAGCGTTGTTTGTTGTTAATGATTTATAACCAACAGCAACATTATCGGTTCCCGAAACACTGAAACGAAGCGCCTCTGATCCAACTGCTACATTATCAAGTGATTCATTTAAATTAAGGGCCTTGTAACCAACTGCTACATTATCCAAACCAACAACATTAAATTCTAATGCTTGACTGCCGCAGGCTGTGTTAAAACCAACTTCATTTAAATTAAGAGCTTTATAACCAACTGCAACGTTGTCAGTACCCACTACATTAAATTCTAATGTTTGGCTGCCACAACCAGTATTATCGTTTGCCTCATTGATATTAAGCGATTTATACCCAACAGCAACATTATCAGTTCCCACAACATTAAATTCTAATGTTAGGCTGCCACAACCAGTATTATCGCTTGCTTCATTAATATTAAGCGACTTATAACCAACAGCAACATTATCTGTACCAATAAGATTAAACTCTAATGTTTGGCTACCACAGCCAGTGTTATCATTTGCTTGATTGGCATTAAGAGACTTAAAGCCAACTGCTACATTATCCTCTCCAAGAATATTTTCTTCTAATGCCCGACTACCACATGCTGTATTTTGTTCAGCTTGATCAAAGTGCAATGCATTGTAGCCAACAGCAACATTGTTGTCGCCAAATACATTAAATTGTAATGTTTCATAACCACATGCGGTATTTTGATCAGCCTGATTTAAATTCATTGATTTAAAGCCAACTGCAACATCCTTGGTGCCATTAATATTCTGCTCCATTGCCTGACTACCAACTGCTACATTTTCGTTTGCCTGATTGGCATTAAGAGCTTTGTAACCAACTGCAACATTATTGTCTCCATCAACGTCCGCTTCCAATGCCAGACTACCACACGCTGTATTTTGCTCTACTTCATTAAAATGTAATGCATGATATCCAATTGCAACGTTATCTGGTCCTGTAACATTAAACTGTAATGTTTCAGTTCCAACGGCAGTGTTGCGGTCGGTATTATTCAGATTCATAGAAAGGTATCCAACAGCTACATCATTAGTACCTGTTAAGTTTTCTTCCATTGCTCTACTACCAACAGCAACGTTGACATTAGCAAGGTTCATATTTAATGCACGATAACCAACACCAACAAGATTTGCACCTGTGATGTTTTCTTGAACAGCTTCATAACCAACAGCAACGTTGGGAGTACCTGTCGTATTTAATTCTAATGCGTATGATCCTACTGCCGTATTAATATCAGTAAGATTTTTGTTCAAGGCATTATAACCGACAGCAACGTTTTCTATGCCACTCACGTTTGAAAATAATGAGAAGTTACCAACCGATGTATTTTTTTGGCCTGTAATATTATGGAACATAACTTGATAACCAACGGCAACATTTTCTGAACCAGTAGTATTAACTGGTAATGAATAGTTACCGACTGCAGTGTTTTCAACACCACTGGTGTTTGCTTCCATAGAAAAGTCACCAACTGCAACGTTGAATACCCCTCCTGTATTTGTCATGAGAGCGTCTGTTCCAAATGCAACGTTAACTGATGCGGTGACATTAGATTCCAATGCATGAGCACCGATAGCATTATTAAATAGCCCCGTTGTATTTGACGTGAGCGCATTATATCCTATCGCAATATTGTCAGACCCTGTAGTATTAGATTTTAATGCAAAGCTACCCATTGCAACGTTAGATACACCTATTGTATTAGCTTCTAGTGCTCGTTGACCTACAGCGATATTGTCAATACCGACCGTATTTGTTTCTAATGATTCATTACCAATTGCTATATTTTGATAACCAGCATCATTTGATAGCAAGGCATCAACACCCATTGCAACGTTGTCATGCCCTGTTAGATTATTGTGCAAGGCATTTACCCCATATGCTGTGTCTTCATACCCTATGGTATTTAATTGCATTGCAAATGCACCACCTGCTGTATTATCAAACCCAACAGTGTTTTCAGTTAATACAAAATTACCTGTTGCTGTATTATTGATTCCTGTTGTATTTGAAGTAAGTGCAAAAGTACCTAGAGCAGCATTGTTAGTTCCCGTTGTGTTTGATTGTAGTGCAAAATCACCAACTGCCACATTGTAACCGGTTACATTTGACTGTAATGCGTTTGTACCAACAGCTACATTACTTGACCCTGTTACATCAGATTGTAATGCGTTAGTACCTATGCCAATATTAAATAACCCTGTGGTATTTGATTCAAGAGCGTTTACGCCAATTGCTATGTTTTCTGATCCTGTTGTATTGTTTCTTAACGTAAAGTTACCAATCGCTATATTTGAAAGTCCATTAGGATCAAATTCAAGAGCATAGTGACCAATGGCTGTATTATTGTAACCATAATCACTATCTCTCAAGGTAGCAGTACCAATACCAATGTTTAAATTTCCTGCAACATTAGAATAAAGAGCGTCGGTACCAATGGCGATATTTTCATGTCCGGATATATTTGAAACAAGTGCATGATCACCAATTGCAATATTGATGTATCCATTAGTGTTTGACTCCAATGCAAATGCACCAAGCGCACTGTTTTCAAAACCGACAGTGTTATCTGCAAGAGCAAAACTTCCCACTGCCGTATTTTGAATTCCGGTAGTATTGGCCGCTAATGCAAAATTACCAACTGCCGTATTATGGTCACCGGTGCTGTTATTTTGTAATGCATAATTACCAAATGCTGCATTGTATCCGCTTGTATTTTCCATTAATGCATGCGTACCAACTGCAACGTTAACTGATCCTGTTACATTTGCTTGTAACGCTTGTCCACCAACTGCAACATTCCACAAGCCTGTTGTGTTTGTCCTCAGTGCCTCCTGACCAACCGCAACATTATCAGATCCTGTTGTGTTTGACCGCAATGCATAGCTACCGACTGCAACATTAGACAAACCTATTGTATTTGCTTGTAATGCATCAAATCCGACGGCAACGTTATCATTGCCATACGTATTATTGAGTAATGCGTTACCACCAACACCAGTATTTGTGTTGCCCGCAATGTTGTGTTCAACTGCTTGAAAACCAACTGCAGTATTGTCATGACCAGAGACGTTAAATGCTAACGCTGCAACACCAACTGCCGTATTATTGTATCCATTTTCATTAAAAAACATTGAAAAGGTACCAAGTGATGTATTATCAACTCCAACAGTATTGTTAAGCATTGAAAATGCACCAACTGATGTATTGAGATCTCCTGTTGTGTTCTCCGCTAATGCCAGAAATCCTATTCCTGTGTTGAGTGACCCTTGTGAAAGAGAGGTAAGACTCAGTGCGCCAAAACCAGAATTTCCAAATCCCGTGTTTGTAAAATTACCAGAGTCAATACCAACAAAAGTATTTTCAGAACCAAAATTATGAACAAATCGTTCACCATCTTTAATGATATTTCCAACCGCAGGACTTGTTGAATTGTGCATTAAAATATTACATCCAACGGTAATATCGCAGCCAATGACAACTTCATCCACAATAGTTAAATCTGTAATGGTAGCATTTTCAATAATAGCATCCGTTGCTGTTAGACTTTGAGTAAATATGTCTATTGAGCTCAAATGCTCAATTGCAGCATCATGTGCCGTGAAATCGGTAACACACAGATTATCCATGCAACTTAATACCGTGAGATTATCAATGACTGCATCGTGTGCTGTTAAGCTTTGAGTAAATATGTCTATTGCACTTAAATGATCAATCGCCGCATCGTGTGCAGTAAAGTCCGTAACACATAGATTATCTATGCAACTTAATACCGTTAGATTATCAATGACTGCATCTGTTGCGGTTAAACTTTTAGTAAATATATCATTTGCGCTTAAATGTTCAATAAATGCATCTGTCGCTGTTAAAGTTGCAATACAAACCTGACCGAGACAACTCGTGACCGTTAAATTGTCAATGACTGCATCATGTGCCGTTAAACTTTGAGTAAAAATATCTGATGCGCTCAAATGTTCAATAGCTGCATCTTTGGCGGTAAAATCTGTCACCGTTAGATTATCAATGACTGCATCTTGTGCCGTTAAGCTGTTGGTTAGTATATCTGTTGCAGACAAATGGGTAATGGTTGCATCTTCAATAACAACATCTGTTATTGATGCATGTTGAACATTCAGATTAGTGACGTCCAATGTTCCATTAATTTTTACATCTTCTTTAAGCGTAACATCTTTCTCGAATTTTACTTTATCTTTAAATTTTACTTCGTCTTTAAAAGAAACATCTTCTTTGAACACTACATCATCTTTAAAAAGTACATCATCTTCAAAGATTACATCTTTATCAAAATAAACTTTTTTCTTAAAAGTCTTTTCTTTCTTTTTATGTTTTGGCTGATGTTCACACCATTGCATAAAATGCCTATTAATCACCAATGCCTTGTTCGTAATATTATTAACTAATAATTCTAATTGCTCATATAAAAATGCATAATGTTGCGCATCTAACAAACTCTGTTTTTTTTGTAATAACTGATCTGCATATACCAGAGCATCAAGAACTTCTTGATATTCTCCAATTTTATGTCCTTGTTCGATATGATTTTTTAATGCATGAATAATAGATAGCTTATCGGTGTCAAGCGCACTGATTTCCGATATAATCGTATAAATATTGCTGGCCTTTGGGGCAAGATAAACATAATCTTGATCCTGATTATTAATAACCATGTCATATTCTATTGGTACTAAAGAATAAACACTATGGTCTTTACCATACAACAGTTGCTCGTTTGAGAAAACGACAAAAAACAGAAACATAAGATAACGCAAAAAAAATTCCTTGTGTTTCATACCAACCCCTTTTTTGATAAACAACGGTATACTCAATCAAAAAGTCTCTATTTTTCTAACAAAATAGCGATTTATAAGTCAATTGATACTCTATAAAGAGAGAAAGAGGTGCCGACAACCGGCACCTCTTTCTCTCTTATTGTATGTTTATGCTGTATTAATTATTAAGACGGGTAACAATAGAATCTAAAAGAGCACCTATCTTTTTATTGTCGGCTTTGAGCATATTTATTGTCATTTCTTGCTCTTGTGAACGAGCATTCAATTTTTGAAGCTCACTCAACAATAACACTGGCAACAATTGATAACGTACAGTAAATGGTTTACCTTCAGAATCTCTTACCACCAACTCAGGAAACACCTCTGCTACATCTTCGGCGATGAGTCCGTATTGTTTTGTTGCAGATGCATCTTCTTTGTACACAAACGTAACTGGTTGTAAATTGTAAATTCGTTCAGTGTCCATTGAATCCATATTGTTTATTTTTGTCTTAAATTGAGCAGATGAAACGGTTACACCAAGCTGACCTGCTGCATCAACAAATACACCGATACCTGTTCCGCCTACTGTTGCACCGAAAATACCTTGAACAAATGCTTTGGTATGTGTTGCTGCTGTACCA
Source organism: uncultured Pseudomonadota bacterium (assembly GCA_964433525.1). Classification (GTDB taxonomy): domain Bacteria; phylum Babelota; class Babeliae; order Babelales; family Vermiphilaceae; genus SOIL31. The sequence goes on along the minus strand of CAYSQT010000003.1, from coordinate 22,735 downwards.
ATTCTGATCATGCCTGATTCACTTGCATTACCAGCATTACCAATGTAAATATTGCTGTCACCTGTTGCTAAATTGAGACCTGCATTGTAACCCATAATAATGTTGGTGTTTCCTGTTCCAAGAATGAGTCCCGCATTGTTGCCAACAAGTGTATTGTTGTCCCCTGTAGCAAGCGCAAGTCCCGCAGAAGTACCTACAGCAGTATTACCTTGACCAGTAGTATTTGCAGCAAGTGTCAAAGAACCTATTCCAATATTGCGATTACCATTCGTATTAGCACCTAAAGCACCAAAACCAAGAGCAACGTTGTTTGCACCAATAGTATTGGCGTCTAATACAAAACCACCAACTGCAACATTCTGAAACCCTGTTGTGTTTAATATCATTGCATCACGACCAATGGCAACGTTTTCTGCACCTGTTGTTGTAAAGTTACCTGCGTTTAGTCCAAGGAATACGTTATCTGTTCCACCGCCTGGGTAGTTATGAAGCCAACGAACACCTGCTTTAATAATATTACCATGACCTGGATCGGTAGAATCTACCATTGAGATATTACAACCAACGGTTAAATCGCAGCCAATTTCAATGCTTGGCACAACAATATCAGTTGCTGTTAAGTTGGTAATAGTTGCGTTTTCAATAATTGCATCCGTTGCAGTTAAACTAACCGTAAATATGTCTGATGCGCTTAAATGATTAACGCAAAGATTGTCGATACAATTTACTACTGTTAAGTCTTGAATCACCGCATCAGTTGCACTCAAATTAGTAATAGTAGCGTTTTCAATAATTGCATCTGTTGCTGTTAAGCTCGTAGTAAATATGTCTGTTGCTGTCAAGTTGGTAACGCAAAGATTATCCATACAATTAACTACGGTCAAATCCGTAATAATTGCATCGGTTGCCGTTAGATCTGTAATTGTTGCATTGGTGATAATTGCGTCTGTTGCTGTTAGATTTGTAATAGTCGCATTGGTGATAACCGCATCAGTTACTGTTAAGGTTCCAATACAAAGATCGCCAAGGCAATTAACTACCGTTAAATCCTGAATAACAGCATCCGTTGCACTCAAATTAGTAATAGTTGCATTAGTGATAATTGCATCTGTTGCAGTTAAGCTTTCGGTAAATATATCTGTTGCTGTCAAATGGTCTATACAAAGATTGTCGATACAGTTAATAACTGTCAAATCAGTTATAACTGCGTCAGTTGCCGTTAAATCTGTAATCGTTGCATTAGTAATAACCGCGTCTGTTGCAGTTAATGTTCCGACTGTTTCATTCGTTACCGTTAAGTTAGTCACACACAGATTATCCATACAATTAACTACGGTCAAATCGGTAATAATTGCATCGGTTGCCGTTAGGTCTGTAATTGTTGCATTGGTGATAATTGCGTCTGTTGCAGTAAAATCTGTGACACAAAGGCTATCCATACAGTTAATGACAGTCAAATCAGTAATTACAGCATCAGTTGCTGTGAGATTTGTGATAGTAGCATTTTCAATAACAACATCTGTTGCGGTTAATGTTGCAATACAGAGATCGTTAAGACAACTCGTTACCGTTAAACTATCAATAATAGCTTCACCAACAGACAATGTTTCTGCAAATACATCGGTTAAACTTGTTACACCTTTAACCTTTAAATTTCCATTAATTTTTACATTCTTTTTAAATTTAACGTTATCTTCAAATTTTACTTCGTCTTCAAATTTAACATCTTCTTTAAACTTAACATCATCCTTGAATGTTACTTCATCTTCAAATTCAACATCTTCTTCAAACGTCACATCATCTTTAAAGCGCGCTTTTCCGTATGCTTTAAAATGGCCATGTGTTCTGGTATTTTTTTTGACGATAAGATCTTTTTGGCATTCAACATTACATTTGAATAATGTTGCTTCACATTGTTCTCTACATACTTCAGCGTTATTATTTTCATTATGTTTTGGTGCATGATAGATGCTATGAAAATCTGGCAATCTTTGAGCATTAACAACAAGCTGATTGCTTGCTATCTGATTTAAAATAGTATACAGTCTTTTTTCAACACGACGCGCATCTTTAGAACTAATGTCTTTGGAATAATCGTGTAATACTGAAATACCATACTCTAAAGCTTGCACAACAGCGTCATGTTCACCTATTGAATATCCAGCTTCAATGTGATCTTTTAAGCCATGTAACAATGATTGTTCATTATTTTCCCATTGTGACAATTGCACGATAATATCATATAAATCTCCCGATGCCGCTAAATTAACATAGTTTGTTTCCCTGTTGTGTAACAGTTCACGTAACTCAAAATCAGACAAGTTGTTATTTTTTCGTGGCTCAGCTGAGCATAAAGAAAACATAACTAACATACAGAAAAATTCTGTAAGATGTAGTCTCAACCGTACATTATTCATAGAACACCCTCTTTTTTTAGAAAAACACTTTCTTCTACTTTACAACATTAACTAACTCTTTGCTTTTTAGCAAAAATAGTAAAATGCCGTCAATAAGATGTCTTAAACATTTTCTATGAAAGGGAATTGATGTTGTGTTGATGAGACCAAAATCCACATAATGTTACCGCCAAAGCATCCGTAACATCTTCTTTTTTTGGTAATTCCATGCCAGGAAATAATTGTAAAACAACACGAGATACTTGATCTTTTGTTGCACTACCATAACCGGTAACTGATTGTTTTACTTCGCACGGAGAAAATTCTTTGACTTCAAGAGAATGCTTGTTTGCAAGTAAATAAACAATGCCACGTAAATAACCAAGTTTTAAAAAATTTTGAGCGTTTTTTCCAAGAAAAGGAGTTTCAAGAGCAACTACTGTCACATTCCATTCATTCATTTTATTTTCAAAAAAATCATGAAATGTTCCAACTCTTGTTATCAAACTTTCAGATGACGACATTCCTAAGTACCCATAATCAAGAAGAAGGGCTTGTCGCCCTTCTTTCTTTAAAATACCAAATCCTGCAAAACGAAATCCTGGATCAATGCCTAATATTACCACGACGACTCCTTTTTTCTTCGAAAAAATTCTTTTTTTTTACCCCACAACTACACCCGCTTGTTCAACAAATTGCTTCATAAATGCTGATAGTGCGTAATTATGTACATGTGATAATTCTATAGTTTCTCTACAACTATCATTCAAATGTAACACAGTTGTCACGTTATCAGTGTTTAATGATTGTTCGTCTGTAGTCTTTAATATAAAAAAGCCTGTTTCTAAACTTTTTAATAATGCTTTTCTAAAATCGTCAATTGTTTTTACTGTTTCTCCATTAACTTCATTAATAGTATCGGCATAACTAATATTGCATTGAGATATTTGCGAACCCGCAATAATATTTGCAACAACAAGACGAGGTCCTTCATTATATAAGCAGGTTAAATAACGTTTTAAACCACGCCTTGCCTGCGTGCATGCATCTATATAATTAATAGTTAATGGCATAACAATTAAACCACCAAAAATCTCAAAATCTATATCTTCATAAGCTGGATATTTATATGAAATAGCATGACATGTTTCGTCTTTTAATGTACGCGTAAGTGTAAATTCTAATGGATTACCATTTCGATAAACCGATAATTTTATTTCTACACCAATAGGCATTTGGGCAATATAATCAACAAAATGTATACGCTCACCATTAAAAGGTGATATTAATTCTCCAAAATTATCTATAGCAAAACCATCAATTGCATAAAAAATATCATCCGCTCTTAATCCTGCTTCGTATGCCTGCTTTGTTGGCTCAGCACTACAAATATAACATCCGCCTTTTTCTGGACAATTAAGGTATTGCTTCATTGCTGCATTTGCATATGAAACTACAATGCCAAAGTGATCTATAACAAGAAGTTTGTGTTCAGCTAAATGAGGAAGCAATAATTTAGCTATATTAATTGGAACAGCAAAATTAATTCCTTGATTACCATTTGCTCTATCTCCACTTTTACAAAAACCTATTACTTCATAATTTTCATTGAGTAATGGTCCTCCAGAATTACCTGGGTTTGAAGCAGCATCGTATTGTAAAAATGATCCGTTATTAAAACTAATGACACCTGCAGAGCTTTTCAATAAATCTGATTGTTCCGTGCCTGGATAACCAAGAACCACAATTTCTTCTCCTCTTTTTAACAAATCAGAATTTCCTAATGCCAACGGATTAATAGCAATGCCAAGTGATTGTAACTCAATTAACGAGTCTTCATCCAAGCAAAGTAATGCTGTATCATATTCAACACATAAACCAATAACATGAGCTTTAAATCTTTTTTTTCCCAATGCAGGCAGCCCGACAGATACCATATTCGCATTTCTAACAACATGCGCACAGGTGATAATATATCCTTTGTTATCTATGAAAAAGCCAGTACCAGAAGAATGTGTTGAAGCAATATTATAGGGGTAAAACCAATTTACTACTTTTTCTGCAGCAAAAATTTTTACAACAGAATTACAAATAACATCCTCAATATTATTCCATGAAGATTGGATTGGTAAAAAATAAACCAACAGAGATAATAAAAATAATTTTATACGCATAAAAAGGGTCCCTCCATTATGAGCAGATTAATAAATCAACAGTAAGCATAATCATAATATAAAGAGAAAATACCTCAACGAGGTATTTTCTCTTTATAAATTAACGCTACTTTTTAACCGCTACAACGGAACTTTTTTGAAATATCGCATGCTCCTTTACATGCACCATAGCAACAACCCCCTGATAGATCAATCCGCCAACAACCAACGCCGTAATAGTAGTGAGAATAACTTCGTCTTTTTTTGGAAATAATCTACCTGTCATCATAGCGCAGCCCCTTTATACAATTAGTTGAATAGTTCAATCAAATTCTGTTGCATCCTCAAACTTAGTAATTTCTTTCACAAAATTCATGTACACCGTCCCTGTCGGGCCGTTGCGTTGTTTACCTATAATAAGCTCTGATAATTCAGGTTTTTCTGTTTCTGGGTTATACACAACATCTCTATATAAAAACATAATGAGATCTGCATCTTGTTCTATGGCACCAGATTCTCGTAAATCAGAGAGCATGGGCCGCTTGTCCATTCTGCTGTCAACAGCTCGTGATAACTGCGAAAGCGCAATAATTGGTATGTTTAATTCTTTTGCCAATGCTTTTAAAGAACGAGATATGTCAGACACTTCTTGGTGGCGATTTTCATGTTTTTTATTGGAATGCAAAAGCTGTAAATAGTCTATCACTAAAAACTGCAAACCTTTTTCCATTTTTAGTTTACGAGCCTTTGCGCGTAGTTCCATAATGTTAAGCATTGCAGTGTCATCGATAAACACTTTCAGTTCTGCAAGCTGAGCTGCAACATTGGTCAAATCCATCCACTCATCAGATGAAATGGTTGCATTTCTAATGTTGTGATGCCCTATACCTGATTCTGCGGATAAAAGACGCAAGGTCAATTGTTCAGCTGACATTTCAAGAGAAAAAACGCCCGTTGCAATACCATTGCGCGCTGCTTCAAGTGCTATACAAAGAGCAAGTGCCGTTTTACCCATTGATGGGCGAGCTGCCAAAACAATAAAGTCACTGTTCTGAAACCCTGATGTCATCTGATCAAGCTGTCGATATCCCGAAGGCACACCGGTAATCCCTTTTGTATGGCTCTTCATATCAGAAAGATGCTGAAATGTTTTTTTGAGCCAAATATCGAGTTGAATAAAATTATTATGTGATCGTTTGTTTGAAATATTAAAAATAGTTTTTTCTGCGTCATCAAGCACCGCATCAATAGATGTTTCATCTTGAGTGTAGCAATTGGTGATAATATTAGCAGCGGAACCAATAAGCTGCCGTAACACTGATTTTTCTTTGATAATATGGGCATGTTGTTCTATAAGCCCAACAGAAGGAATATCTTCTTGTAAGGTGACAAGGTAAATAACGCCACCAATAGCATCAAGTTGATTACGTTTATTCAACTCATTTTGCAATGTTACAATGTCAATACGTTTATGTGCTTGGTGTATATCAACGACGACTTGAAAAATTAACTTATGTGCAGTGGTATAAAAATCGTCGGGAGTAATAATTTCTGCAACAGAGTTGACGTATTCGTCATTTAAAAGTAAAGCTCCTAAAACTGCACGTTCTGCATCAATATGTGCTGGCAACGTTTTACCAAGCAAGCCTTCAACGTTCGGTTTTTTTACAGGAATATTATTGTAATAGGAGCTTTTATTACTCATATATTATTCAGACTCAACAGACAACATAAGGGTTGGCTTTAATCGAGAGGTTAGTTTGACAGTAACTTTGAACTTACCCTTATTTTTTATTGGTTTTTCAAACTCAACCTGTCCTTTTGAGATATTAACGCCTTTTATAGCAAGAGCATCTACTACTTCAGACGCATTAACTGACCCGTAGAGTTGACCATTGTCATGCATTTTACGTTTAATCGTAATATTCATGGTGCTGATTTGATCGGCAAACATAGAAGTTTGTGAAGCTATTACTTCTTTGCGATTTGCTACTTTACGAATTTTTGATTCAAATTGAGCTCTATTATGTTCAGTTAATTCAACAGCAAAGCCTTGAGGAATAAGATAATTACGAGCAAAACCATCACCAACTTTAATAATTTCACCTTCTAGGCCAATTTTTTCAACGTTTTTGCGCAAATAAACTTCCATGGCAACTCCCTCTGCAGACTCATTTTTTCAGGTTTTTTTATCAATCTTCCTTTAGTATAAACCAAAAAAGAGGGGTTGAAAACGTCAAATAACAAAAGATAACAGAATAAGTGGCTTGTTGTCCGACTGTCTTATTTCCACGTATAATAAAGCTTTTTCCTTTTTTTTACGTTCAATCCATGCAATGCCGCGATACGTGCTATGTGTAGGTGGCCAAGGGCCAGAAAAAACAACCTCTTTGCTTGCAGATGAAGTATCATTTTTTACGTCAATATGCGCTTTTACATAGGTATACAATGAATAAGCGGCATAATATAATTGCTCAGACACCTCCCTTTCACGCGCAACTGATACCATATAAGAGGCGCTTCTCATTAATGAATACAATATCGTGCACATCATCATGAGAGCCATAATTATGGTGAACAGGATGGTACCCGACCTTTTATGATTCGTTTCTAATCGCAACATAACCTGATACTCGCTTATTGAGTGACGAAGAACCTGTTAAAACAATCTCAATTCCTATTATTTTCCCTTGGTCATAATCATAATGAAAATTAACATCTTTAAGGTTTGCGCCAACCATACTTGTTGTTTGTTTATGCCTTTTCTTTTTTTTATATGTCCCTTGCACCCTTTTAAGAGAGCCACTCTTAAATATCCAACAGATATCACCTGCATCATTTTTCCATTGCAATTCATGTTTTGTATTGTTTTTCCATGCAATAACGGGATGCTTACGTATATCTTTAATAAACAGGTCTACCATTATATGAAGATCTATCTGTTTTTTATGTGTAATCATTGCTTGTATAGATGGCACAAAAAATTGAGATATCGTATGAAAAATACATAACACAAGAATGGAACTACACAAAATATAAACCAAAACAGATAACAATGAAAAACCACTGTTATAGTTCATATTCCCCCGTTTGCTTGATTTCTAAAAGCGGTGTACAGACAAGCAGTCTAGTCGAGCAATGTTGGTGCAGATCTTTTTTTTGTACATCAATTGCCTTTAAAGCAACAATGTTTTTTGCCAATTCAGTTACACGCACATCTTTTTCTGTTATTTTTTTGCCAGCAATTATTTTTTCAACACAATTACGTGCATAAGATACTAGTTCAACGCGAGCAAGCGCAGCGTGTTGAATCTTTTTTATTTCGACTATATAATGAGTCGTAATAAAAATAAAAAAAAGAGTTAATGTGAAACTAATAAGTAACTCAATTAATAAAAATCCATTTTTAACAACCATGTATTAAAAAGCCTTAACAAAAGTAATAGTTTTGAGTTTAAAACTCATGTAAACTGTAGCGAGAATAAAAAAAAGAAAGCAATAAATTAAGGATCTCTCAATGCAATATATAAAAAGCATCGTATTAACTGGTATTATAGCGCTATCAAGCTTCTCATGCATTAAAAGCATGGGTGATTTTAATTTTGATCAGATGCAAAATCTACAACAAGAATTGGAAGAAGCAAATAGAGCCATAGAAGAGTATATCTCGAGTTTACCACCAGAAGAGCAAGCAGAGTTTAATCAGGCTGTTGATGAGTTATCTCAAATGTTTGATAGCATGAGTGAAGATGAATTTGCATCATTCTTAAATGAAATGTTTACCGAAGAGCCAGCGCCGATGATGACAGAATCTTTTGCTCCAACGTCACAACCAGTTATGCGGGAAATTCCCATTTTAACCACAGAACAAAAAAAGAAAGTTGATAATATTATTACTCTTATTAATGATTTGATTAGACAGTCAAATATATTTCTTGTTCAAATTGGTAGCTCCTTAGAAACGGAAAAAAATATTAATAATTGGGCAAGAAAAGGATCTATTAGTAATTGGCAACAGGGAACAGAGTGGCACAATCTTAAATTTGATATAGAAAAATTTGTTCAACAACTGTATTTACTAGAAGACAAAGATCTTACAACGCAAGAGTACCGATATATTATGGATCTGATTCAAGATGAATCTACTCTTAATAATTTGATACAATTACAAACAAATCTAAATTCTTCGGTTCCTTTTATTGAAGTTTCTGAGCTTGATATTCAAGAATTAAGTTCTCAAGCAAAAGATGCAATCAAAAATACGCTGCAATATTTTACTGAAGCATTGTATGTTTTACAATTACCAACAGCTATTAATGCTATTTTTGAAAAATATGCACCGCAAGCTACAAAATTAAAAGAAGCAGAAGAAGCTGCTGAAAAAAAAGCTGCGGAACTTGCAAAAAGACCAAAAACTCCCATTGGTGCTACCACTGCAGGAGTAGCTGAAGAAAGTGGATATGGTGATTACGGATATGGAAGTTATGGCGGATATGATTACGGTGGTGGCTACGGTGATTATGGATATAGTCCAAGTTATGGCGGATATGATTACGGTGGATATGGCGGTGACTATGGTTATGGTAATGAAGGCTTTGGCGGTGGAAAAGAAGGCAAAGGATCTTCTGGTGGTGGAATGGGCGGCGGTGGTGGCGGTGAATTTGCAGGAGAAGCAGGAGAAAAAAAACCAACAACATCAATGACAACACCTCACGCTGCAGCACCTGTTAAAAAACCTCGCATTAAAAAACTTGTTGAGAGTGTTAAAGATAGTTTACAAAAAGCTGCAAAAATTGTTTCTGACAATGAGTTATTTGAAAACATTGCCCAACATATTGTCAGCAAAGATGAATCAACACATCCGGTAAGCAGTGATCTTGAAAATGATATCGTTAAACTCAACAAAGAACTGAAGTCACTTAAAGAAGAAATAGAATCATTGCAAAGCATGGTTTTGAAAGAAATTCCTTCAACAAAATCTTACTATCGTGAATCATTTGTGACTAAAATAGAAGAGCCAATGGAAACATTGACAAAACTATACACAGATCTTAAAACAATTAAATTTAAAGATTTTAAGGATAGAAAACAAACAACATCTCCTCAAAAAGAATGGGCATATTTTGCTGGCGATGAAAAGGTGCTCAGTAAAATAAAAATGGACGAAGCCGGCGCTCCTGAAAAAGTAGAAGAATTAAAAACAAAGATTCCAACAAGAATACCGTTAGAAGAGTTATTTAAAACGCTTTCAAATCTTGAAGATGCTGTCAAAACGTTCAAAGATAAAACTCAAGTGGAACAAACAGTTTCTGTACTTCCAAATCCAGCAACAACTCAACCAACTATCCCTGTAGAATAAATTGAATCTTATTAAGAAGAAGGACACAAATTTTTTGTGTCCTTCTTCTTAGAAATATTAATATCCATCAATACCCAAAACGGTTTAATTACTAATACGCATTTTAAAACAATACAAATTGAATCGACATAATTAAAAAATAATGTCAAACCTGGGGATTTATTTTTTTTAAAAGCATATTATAATAGAAATAATACTAAATTTTTTTAATGCTTTTTATAAAAGGTTTTTGGCGTATGATAAAAAAAAATAATATTATTACGGTTCTGCTTTGTTGTGGTATGTTGTTACCACAAACAATCATTTGTTCAGATGATACGATAGGATTGAATACATACTTTAAAACTTTGATCAATAATATTCAACAATCAGAATGGACAAATAATTTCAGTAATGTTGTTGGTGAAAATCAAAAGGTAGCTCTTTTTGCACTATTAGTGATAGTTCTTGGTCTTGCTGTTTACAAAAAATTATATCCCAAAACAGAGAAAGTTAAAAAAAAGAAAACTAACCAACACTCTGTAACACAAAATATTAATCAAATTACATCAAAACCTACCGATATAAGTACCCCTTCTGAAACTTTTGACTCAATTATAGAAGAAGCATTGTCTTCATCGGGGATTGAATTTCATCCTGAAGACAGCATAAAGGCAGCAGAAAAAACAGAAAATCCTGAAATAAGAGCATTAATCGCTTCTATCTCTGATGTAGAAGAATTATCCGTTGACGAAAAAACATATCCCATTGAATTATACAACGCATATGATTCAAGAATTGCATATACAATATCTAGATATCCTACCGATACGGCTCCCGTACAATATTTAGCCCCAAACGCATCTGTACAATTCAGTGCTACAGTATTAGAAAATAACTTAATAATTAAAGATTCAAAGGGAAATTCAGTAGAAGGATTTGCTGTACGATCGTCTGGCCACGGATCAGGTTATGGAGTACGCCCATTCACTAATTTTAATGCTGGTCATGATAAACTGTTTCTTGCTTGGAAAGATACGATAAGGTATGCTCTTACTGAAAACGCTGCACAATCTCCATCGTTTCAAATTAAGCTTCAACCAACAGATACATCATTGTTGCAATTATCTCCAACAACTCCTTTTGAAGCTCAACTACAAATAACATACGAGTAATAAAAAAGGGGGCGATATGCCCCCTTTTTTATTTAACTATTCTTCTACACCTATCACACAAATGATCAGGATCGTTTGTAACGCTCCACTGCCAACATCGTGGGCATTTAACACCTTTTGCATGTTCAACACGAGCAAACAATCTTGTCATTATAGTTTTGTCTAGTCCATCAGCATCTTTTGCAATTGCAACTTGTGATACGATTAAAAATTCTTTTAAAAATGACTCAATCGTTTCTTTATTATCATTAAGACTCATATAAAAATCGCGCATAAGCCCAGCGTATTCTGCTTGCTGGTCTATGTAAATAATTACCGCAGCTTCTAATGAATGTTTTATGATCTGTTTTTCACGTTCTATTTCTAATGCTTTTAACAGAGCAGAACGAATCTCTTTTAATATGACCCAGCGATCTTCATATTTGCGTACCAGCAATTGAGTTTCTACCGTAAGCATTGTTTCTTCCATACCTCTATAATACGATGGCACACTATAGGCACTTGTGCCTGTAAGTAACTGTTGCCATACATAAGGCAATTGTGGAAAGAGCTGTAAATGAATAGATTCACGTTTTTCTTTTTGATAATGATCAGATAACTGCTCTGCGGTAAACGACAGTATTGGTGCCATTAACTTAGTTAAGGTATCTAAAATAATAAAACATACTGTTTGTGCTGATCTACGTGTATGGCCGTCTTTTTTTTCAACGTATAATCTATCTTTAATAATATCTAAATAAAATGCACTGAGATTAACAGCGCAATATGTTCCTAAAACATGAAATACACGAGTAAAATCATATTCCTGATATGCATGTATTATTTCTTCGTACACCTCAAACAATTCTTGCAAAGCATATTTATCAACTGTTTGCATCTTTTCAAGAGAAACTGCATCAGTAGTCATATCAAAATCATTAATGTTTGAAAGCAAGAAACGACATGTATTTCGTACCTTTCGCAATACTTCTTGAACATTTTTGAGCAACACATCAGAAACAACCGCATCTCCCGTGTTATCAATGCTTGATGCCCACAAACGCAAACCATCGGTGCCAAGTCGTTCCACCATTTGCTGTGGAGAGACAACGTTACCCAATGATTTAGACATTTTGCGCCCATGCTCATCAACCGTAAATCCATGTGTCACAATTGTTTTCATGCATGGTTTTTTTTCCAAAATCATACTGGTCAATAATGAACTTTGAAACCAGGCACGGTGTTGATCTTTTCCTTCTAAATACATATCAGCAGGATAGCCAAGATCAGGATTTTTCAATAAAACAGCATAATGACTAACACCTGACTCAAACCAAACATCAATAATATCAGTTTCTTTTTTGAAGTTCTTACCACCGCACTTACTACACACATTATCCCTTGGGATAATGGTGTCTATTGATACTGTATCCCAATATTCAATACCTTCTTGTGCAATATGTTTTGCAATTTTATTAATAAAATCTTTGTTGGTATATGCATGATCACAGTCAACACATAAAAGAGCTGGAATTGGCACACCCCACTCACGCTGACGGGATAAACACCATTCCAATCGCCCTTCTAATGTTGCTTCAAAACGATTATGTGAGCCTTCTGGAATCATAGTAATATCTTTAATTGCAGATATTGCCATGTCTTTTAAATTATTGTGAGATAAATCACAGAACCATTGTTTTGTTGCACGGAAAATTAATCCACCACGACAACGCCAGCAATGTGGATATGAATGCTTTATGCTTGTTTTAAACAATAACTTGTTATTGCTTAGTAGTTGTGTAATTACCCATCCTTGAGCATCGGCAACAGACATGCTAGCTAAACCTTGAGGTTTAATATCTGTTGTGTATTTACCATCCGCAGTAATTGGTGAATAAATGTCTAAATTATTTTTAACGCCAACTTCATAGTCTATGGGACCCGCACCCGGTGCACTGTGAACGCATGCGGTACCATCGTCAATAAGTACAGAATCATCAACAAGTACTGGCACTTTATAATCAGAAATCAGCGGATGAATTGCCATGCCATTACATGCAATAATCTGTTGAGAATTAAACTCTGCTACAATATTTTTTTCCATTCCACAGACGGACAACACTTTATCGACAAGTGTTTTTCCGACAACGATGTAACCCTTTTCTGTATCACACACAACATATTCAGTGTTAGGTTTTAATAAAACTGCTTTATTGAGTGGCAATGTCCATGGTGTTGTTGTCCACACCAACAAACTAACTGGTTTATCTTGCAACTGTGGAACAATACATTCAACAGTACGTTCATCCAACGCAAACAATACATATATAGATGGATCTTTACGATCATGATATTCAATTTCTGCAGATGCGAGTACTGTTTGACACGAAGGGCACCACGGAACTGTTTTATTTTTACGTTCAATATAGCCTTCGTCAACAAAAGTACCAAACGCTTCAACAATTGCCGCTTCATAAGAATAATCCATCGTTAAATAGGGATGATCCCAATTCATCAAAACACCAAGTTGTTTAAATTCATGTTTTTGTATGGCAATCCACTTATTTGCATATTCTCTGCATGCTTTTTTAAGCTCGGCGCCCGTTAATGTTGGATGTTCTTTTTTAACTGCATATTCAATAGGCAATCCATGACAGTCCCATCCTGGTGTTACTGGCACATGATTTCCCATCATGCGCTGTGACTTACATACAATATCTTTTAATGTTTTATTGTATGCATGACCAATATGTGTGTGTCCATTTGCATATGGAGGGCCATCATGAAAAATAAACTTTTTTTTGCCTTTGTGAGCATAAAAAGATTTTTTATATAATTCTTCTTTTTCCCAGCGCTCTACTAATGTAACATCTTCTTCTTTGTAGTTTGCACGAATGGGAAAATCAGTATGGGGCAAATTCAATGTATCTTTAAAATTTTTCTTTTGATTCTCTGGTTCTGACATATCTTTACTTTCTTTAAATGGATCTATATTTATGAGAAATGACGCACAATAATATTATAATTTGAGACTATACATAAAACAAAACTAAGCGGATAAGCAAAAAATGATCCCACTTATCCGCATATAATGCGAATGAGGGAAATGAGAGAAAAGACAATAATAGAAGCCGGAAAAAGTATGATCTGAATGGAAATGAAACTACTTTGTAAGCTCGCAGAGCATAAATACACTGTAACCCTTTGATAGTATTGTAACTATAAAATACTTATATTTAAGAATATTACAATTATCACAAAAAGCAATAAAGGGTAGAAAAATAATTTCTACCCTTTATTGTATAACAATGTTATTTATCCATCAATCTTGCTAAAATACGGTGCGGTCCTTTTGTTGTGATCTATAATTAATATTCCTTCGTCAGGACTGTCAATTACTGTATGTGCATGCTTAAATGGTCCGCGATGAGTCTGTATATATATCGCATGAAAATCGTCATCAAGCACAACAAGTCGCTCATAGTCACCATTTACCATAAACCCTATATCATCACCATCAACTAACGCTCCTGTTGTGGTGAATGGACCATCTTCCATCATGTATGAATGCTCTGTCAATATTACTTCTTGTTTAAAATCTAACCCTATGCCGGTACTTCCGCCATAAGAATGTGGCGTTTCTTTAAACAATGCAAACCATGTATTTGTTTTAGTTTTTGGATGACAACCCGGATTAGCTTTACGGAAATCATGATACATTAATCCTAAGTGTCCTTTATTATTAACAGCTATTGATGGTGTAAATGCTTGAGGATTTGATGAACCTAACAGTGTTGTGTTCACCTTCACAGGATTTGTCCATGTATTACCACCATCTCGGGATGCAATAAGAGCTATTTGGGGTAATAAATTATTGGAACTACCAAACTGAGATGTTTGCCACGCAACATACAAATTACCGTTGTAAGGATTAACCGTTACGCTAAAATATGGCGATTCTGTTCTGCATGGTTCACCATTACCACTTTCAATTTGACCAGAGCCATTGTAAGTGTAACCGCATGTCCACACTTCATTTGCATCCATAGTGGCAATTTTTTTTGCTGAAGTTTCCCACGTTTTACCATGATCGGTGGAGCGTATAACGGCTATATCAAACAAAGTGTATTGAAATGGCCATCTATCTGATACAAATTGAGCATCCGTTGCATCAGGTTTTGCATAAATACGAGTCATAAAATTCAACAAATCACCATTGGGTAAACCAACAATGGTATTACCAGTAACTTGGGTGTCGTTAGGATTACCATTACTTGAATGTGTACTAAATAAATCCGGGAATGGATCATACATAACTTTATGAGGAGTCCAACATTTACCGCTATTATCTGTTATGCTGATATATGCTTTGGAACTGTAAGTACACCCAACAGGACATTCTATACCAAAACTATCCCATACTGCATACGCATGGCGTTTAAAGCAAGGATCTGCGGTAATGCTTGGTTTTTCTAATAACAAACAACCTGATTGCAAAGAATTAGTGCTAGCAGCAAGATAATGCGGGCTTGACCAATGTTCACCATCATCACGAGATATGCTAACAACAATACCTTCTTGGTTTTCTGTGTTAGGATCAGTTGAAGCGTTAAAAACCAACGCTATCAAATATAATTTTTCACCATCACGAGAATAGCTGAGCCAAGGGTCGGTAACTCGTTGAGAGAGACCATGATTGCAATTTTGAAATGGTACCAGTGAATATTTCCAATGTTTTCCACCATTGTCTGATCGTGCAATAACTATATCCAACGCACCACCATCAGAAAAAACGTCTTGTTGCCATGCTGCAACCACATGATGTTTTTTTTGAGGATTAACGGCAATTGATGGTTCAACAGCTGAACCATAATACAATTTGGTAGAATATCCCGCAAATGTTTCTGGTTCTAAGCAACATTCATGACTTCTTGGATTGTGACCACATTTGAGACCAATGTCTTTATTCTTTACATCAAATTCAATTTTGGTTCTTTCATGTTTACAATTTGGCTTGTACAACTCTGAGCAATCATGATGGTGATGATGGTGGTGGTGGTGATGATGATGTTCACACTCATTATCTATAGATATTGAATATGATAGAGGAAAATACAATAATAAACTTAATAAAAAAAGATAATTTTTTTGTATCACGGAGCACTCCTTTTATAAAAAAATATACTAATTATCTTTGAAGCATGACATATACACCATATATACATCACTATTCCAAATTCAATACATTACATTAGATTCAATGCGCATGGTATTGTGGTGAATTTAAAAAAGAAAAATGGGCTGCGCACAAAGCGGTTGAAGCTCAACCAACATATGACATAGCCCATTACAATCTTAGTTGTTATCGCAATCGATGATACATTATTAATTATTCTACTGGTGGTCTTGGTCGACCGTAACCTAATCCATGCATTATTAAAGAAAATATAAACAATACTATAAAAATAATGAACAATATGCGTGCAATTTCAACAGAAATAATTGCAACGCCGCTAAAACCTAACAATCCAGCAATCAGCGCTAGTATTAAAAAAAGAATAATAAATGGTAGCATAGCGTAAATCCTTTTTTATATTTTTTTATACTTCTGCTATAATCTACTTAAACATATTCTGCAAAGGCAAGATTCAATTTTTTTACTCTTTTCATTTCCTCTTCTCTTTCTTTCATAATATTCACACATTTGGACCATATAGCATGTTGTTCTGTGCTATGAAAAGAATACCATGTGTTATCTACAGAATAATCTAAGTTCAAATTTGTTTTGATATCTTGTAGGTATTTTTCTACAGATATAGTTGAGTCTATTCTTTTAATTAATAGCCATAAAAAGAATAATTTTCGTAAATATGTTTGTTTTTTCTTGTATTTCTTAGAAATTGTCATTTTGCCTTTGTTCTCAGCTGTTACAAGCATAGAACCACTTTTATTGAGAAGAGCGTACATAACAGGATTGGCATAATCTTTACAAAGTAATAACTCTCCCGAGGCAATATCGAATATACAGCATTTTCCATTTTTTTTGGTAATATTATCTTTTCCGCTAGCAACCGCCAACAAATTGGCATTCTCATTAAAACTTAAATGATTAACAGAAGAAAAGTGCTGTTGATCATTGCGATAAATTGTTTTTTCAAACAAGAGGCTATTCTTGTGATCATCTGTAAGACTCCACACTTTGATCAAACCATCATCGGTACCGGCGACTATCACTTTGTCATCACCGCTAACACAAAAACTATGTATTTTTCCGTGTATATACAATGTGCTAACTTTACCATCTTTAATATCAACGATAAAAATATTACCATCATCACCAGCACTTATTAATTTTTTATTATCTTTTGTAATATGTACAAAACATACTTGATCATTATGCTTTATATCACACAATACGCTGCCATCAGTAATATTAAATAAGCGAGCATAACCATCTAAGCAAGCTGTTGCTACCATTGTACCATCATTACTAATTACAGCCTTCCAAACAGTACCTCCATGTGGTAAGGTTAATAGTAATTGAGGTTCAAAAAGAAATGTATCATTTTCTCCCTTACAATCCCAAATACATGCATTATTATCATCAGAACCGGTTACTATTTTTTTAGTATTAACATCCATAGCAATAGCATTAGTCGTGTTACCATGCTTTATTTTTACCAAATTAATGTTTCGATCAATATTTCTTAAGAAAACATTTCCTTGATCTGAGCTACATAGTAGTAAAGGAATAGGTGATTGTTTTGAATTAGAGTTAGGCAAACTATACCATTTACAAGTTAAATAATTCTTTGCTGCAAAACAAGGATTTACACAGAATAAATCATTATCATAAACTTTAACAGAATATTGATCTGCACAAACTATTAAGTCTTCTTGGTCAGATAAACAAATATCATTAACATTCTTAGACCGTGCAGGCTGAAATGTTGTGCTTGTACACCATCTTTGTGCATCTTTGTTACAAATCTGTTGAATTGAAGATTGGTTATCTATAGGAAAAAAGGTAGAGAGAGTTTCTGGTGATACATCATAATCTGGTAACTCATTATAACCTAATACCAGTGAAGTTGTGATTCTGTCGGCAAAAAACCGTTTCAGTGTTTTTTCTTTTTCTTGTGAACAGTTAAGTGAAGTCATAAAAATAAAATTGTAACATAATAATCCAATGAATAAATCTTTATATTGCATACAATTCCTTTAGAATAATCTTAGTGAAAAATATTGTTATATAAACGTATATTTTTATAGAAATAAATCAATGATTACCTATTTAAAAAGATAAAAAATACATTTTATCTTTTTTTGTTACAATATATTTATCATGTGTTATAAAATTAAAAAATTTGTTTTTTATAGAATAGTCATATGAATGATTGTTTTGTGTTTATTCATAATTATTAATTATGCGACAACATTATGGTAAAAATTATATGTCTCGTCTTAGGATTATTACCCATGATCATTATGCCAAACAAACAAAATTTGTTTTCTTTAGCTCTTACCGAGCGTACATACATAGATAAAAGTAGGGTATTTGATAACAAACCAAGAATTCTTGAAGTTATTATTTGGTATCCAACAAAAGATTTAACGCCTGCGCGGGTAGTAGAAAATGATACGTGGAAAATCAAAGATGTTATTTACAATGCACCATTACCAACTGATCACAAATTTCCTCTTATTATTTTTTCACATGGTTTCAGTGGTAACCAATGGCAGAATTCATGGTTCGCTGAATTTTTTGCACAACATGGTTATATTGTTGCTTCCGTTCGTCACTATGGCAATAGTATGCCTCTTATGATTCCAGAAATGTGCGTACGACCCTGGAATAGACCGGAAGATATGAGTTTTGTTCTTGATCATATTTTACAAGAACCTTTCTTTAAAGAGCAGATTGATATTAATAAAATCGGTGCTGCAGGGTTCTCTCAAGGTGGTATTGCATGTATGTGGCTTGCGGGAATTCAAGCGCATCTTACTCCTGATAATATAAAACTTCAAATAACAATGATGAATGATCCAATTATGAGAACAAAATTTTTTAAAGACATACCCAATGAAAAAATGGATTCTTTGCTAGATAATTTTACATCATATGATTTTGAACAAGCAAATCGCTCATATTATGATTCTCGTTTTAAAGCTGTATTTGCTATTGCTCCCGGTATTGATGACCAAAATGTTATGTTTACACAGCAAGGACTTTCTAAAGCAAAAACACCAACTTACATTGTTGTCGGTGAAGCAGATGAAGGCACCGTAGAACAAATACCCTTTTTTGCTGAACACATTCCTCATTGTATAAGTACCATTTTACCTGGACAAATCACGCATTGGACATTGTTGAATGAAGGAACAAAAGAAGGTAAACTCAACAAACCATATATAACTATTGATCATTCATCTATTGACAGGACTGCAATACATCAGCAAGTTGCTATGGAAGCATTACAATTTTTTAATCATCATTTAGATTCGCAATGCTAACAAAGTATTTTATGTTTTAAAAAAAGGACCTCTATGAACACTGGTATAGATGAACAAACTCAAAAAAAAATTGTCGCTATTATTAATGCTATTGTTCCAGAAGCATCGATTTATCTCTTTGGTTCACGTGCGCGAGGATCTTATCGAAAATATTCAGATATTGATATAGCACTAGAAGAAAAAAATAGCATCGATTTTGTGACTGTCGGTGAACTTAACAGCCTTTTTGAAGCAAGTAATATAATATATAAAATACAAGTTTTGGATATTAATGCAGTTTCTGCACAAATGCGCGAAAACATTTTACGAGATAGAGTAATATGGAAAAAATAAAAAATGCTTATAATTTGTCATTTCAAACGCTAATCACTCTTGAGGAAGCGCTTGAGTTGCTCCAAGAAAAAAACATACCTTCCAAATACTATCTATCTTTCTGTGACTCTGCAATACAACGTTTTGAATATTCTATAGATAACTTTTGGAAATTCATCAGAATGTATATGATAGAAATGCTAAAAATAATCATTGATGCTAATTCTCCAAAAAGCATTATGAGAGAAGCTTATGAAGCTAACATAATAACAAAACAAGAGTTTGAAGCTCTCATCAAAGCAATTACTCGACGCAATGAAACATCTCATGCATATAACAAAGATTTAGCACACAATATTTTAGAAGAAATTCCTCATTATTATGAAACGATGTTCGTTGTTTTACAACGGTTAAAAGATTAATATTCATTATCCAAAATCAATGGGACAACATACATACACTACATCAATTTATTTCATAAGAGCTTGAGAATAGTCTTTTATTTCTTTCAAAGGAACGTTTATAAGACAAAAGCCTTTCAGCTTTCCATCTTTTTTTAAAAATGCACGATATTCGTTTTTAGTTCCAAAAAGAGCACTCATCATGCGTGAAAACCATCCGCCGCTATCATTGGTATAAATATAATCAGTTGGAGGATTTCCCATAGGCCCGCTGAGTACTACACGCATCTTAAAGTATTTTGAAAGATTAATGGGAGCAACGCCAGAATACGCTATTTTGTTTCCACACATATTTTTAGCCGCGCAACGCCCCTGGTCTTTTGCTGATGTCCATTTTCCATTACGCACAAAGCATTGATTAACATAATCCCACACCGATACAACATCACCACCCGCATAAATATAAGGATCACTTGTTTGCATATATTCATTAACACTCAATGCACCTTGTTCTGTTTTTAAACCATCAATTAAATCAGTTGCAACTTTAGTTCCAATCGCATAAATAATCATATCAACCGCCAACTCATCCTTATTATTTAAGACAATATTGGTAATTACATTATTGGATGATTTTACATACGTTACTTGCGTATTAAAATGCCACTGTACACCATTTTGACTAAAAAGATTCTGTATATATGTCGCACCACCAACATCTGCTTTTTCTCTTAAAATGCGTGAGCTTCTAACACAATGATGTATTACATATCCTTTTTTTGTTAATACTTCAGTCAATTCAAGAGACGCTAAACCTCCACCAAGCACGGCAATATTTTTAATGTTATGTGATGCAATATAATTATTAATAGCATGCACATCTGAGAGTGTATTATAACCAAAAATACCTTCGCAATTATTCATTCCTTCAATTGTTGGCACTATTGGCTGTGCACCAATACCTAAAAAAAGATAATCATAAGAAACAATTGCTCCATCGGAACACATTACTTTTTTATCATATCGATCAATATGTTTTACTGTATTATGCATAAATTTTATAGAAGCTTTATCACTTTTAGGTAATAAAAATACGGGAGAGCGCCCTTTTTGCATATAACGCTTTAATCTTCTCTTGTCATAGAATTCAGCTTCTTTAGAAATAATAATAATCTGATCTTCTTGAGATGCGCAGCGAGCTAATCCTTTTACAGCACTTATACTTGCAGCAGACGAACCAACAACTACGTAGGTGTTGCCTGAATTTGCATCTATAGCTCTTATTGAATTATCTATAAAAAATATAAAATTAGCTATAAAAAAACAGATTAATTTATTTATCCTCAACATTTTTTTATTCATAATTTTTTCCGCGTTTAAAGTAGTACATGTTATTTAAAAACATAGTTCAACTATAATTTTATCATTCTTACTTGCCCTCTGTCATTAGTATCACTACAAATCAATAAAACAAGCGCGCAAGCCCTTCTTCTATGTCAACAAACTTAAATTTTTTGACATACATGGTAAAATAATAACCTAAAAAATTATAATTATTCGAATTAATCGATCAGATCAACGCTTTCAAAACGCAAACAAAAACAACCTAACGAGCTCTTATTTTTTTAATAAATATATATCGATTGATTTTTTATTAAATAAAAATTTTAACTCATTTTTTACACATCTTTGCTTTGGATTCAAAAATAATTTCTTTTTGATATTTTGAAGAGCATAAAAACACCGCGTGATCACAAAGGTAAAAAGTGCGCTTTGTTTCTTTTTATTCAGAAACAAAGCGCACTTTTTTATTTTTGCTTATAAATTATTCTGACAATCGATTCAACTCTTCTCGATACTGCTGTTTTTGTTTTTGCAAAATATTCAATTTGTTTCTACGTTTTTCTATTTCGTACTTGCTTAGCCACGCCTCAGTCCAATTCTGCGAATTAATAGCGTCTATCGAATCTTGTGTCTCCTCAAGTCCCATTTGTATGAATGATCTTTGCTGTGCTAACCTTTCACTCCTGCTTCGTAAAACTAGTGGTGTACTTACGTATTCTTTTATAGGCCTTTGCTCATTCGCCGATTGCTGACTATTGAACAAAGAATTCCACAATCGACGCAAACCACCAGCTCGCCCACCATATGCACGTTGCTGTTGTGGTTGCATTGCCACCCTTTGCCTCGCTTGGGAAACAGGCATTCTCGTTTGACGAAACACAAACATACCATTAATCGTCAATGAGATCATCAAACTCGATACAATCGCATAATAGATACTTTTCTTCATATTTAACCTTTATTTAAATACTATCATTGGTATTTTATAATTCAATTATACAATACCAGCAAGGGGGGGGGGGGGGGGGGGGGGGGATTTTTTAAGAACCCTGTTTTTTTTTAATCGCTTTTTTTTTTATTTTTATAACTTTTGGTTTTTTAAATTCCTTCCTTAAGCCCAACG
>CAYSQT010000002.1:0-262298 GCA_964433525.1 uncultured Pseudomonadota bacterium | reverse complement strand
CGGGGGCTGGATTCGAACCAGCGACCTTTGGGTTATGAGCCCAACGAGCTACCAGACTGCTCTACCCCGCGGCAATATTCTGAAAAATATCAAAAAAGTGAACAATAACATTATTACTATACGATCAGTTTTCTCATTTGTCAAACAAAAAGAAGACCTTTTAGACAGAAATATCCCACATTATGCCCCATTTATTGACATAAAATGACCGCGTATAGGAAACATAAACTATCTCCCGCTGCCATTGTATAGCTTTTAATTGCGTAAGCATCTGCAATAATACGCATATATAACGCGAATACGAACATTCCGCAAAAACGGTATCGTTAACAATGAGTAAAATAGGCGTGCCATTATACTCATCATCCGGATATCCTGCAAAAAACAGTTCTGAGCAAATATAAGGAACAAAAGAGCCGACGCCTTCAATATCTATTTTTGGACGTTGACCTGTGCCAAGAGTTATTTGATATCTATTTTTATCAAAATACAAACATTTAATGCCGTCGTTATTTAATAACGACGGCATTCTTTCTGACAATAACATTGCATGGCGTTTTTCAAAACAATGATGCACTGTTCCATTTTTTATCCAATACAATACATTATAGCATGCATTATCACGCATACATGTTGCACCAAAAAGAACATATTTATTGCGTTGCAGTGGCTGCGCTGCCACATGTGCACGCACATACACGCTCGATTCTGGTAACACATACATACAATAATTTTGCCTTGCATTAAGAATGGTATTGATGTCGTACATTGCAACTGCAAAAGAACTTTCTGATGACGCAGAATGTTGTACCATCATATATGGTATTGCAGTAATATGTTGCACCCATGCCGGACATTCTGTCTGCGCATACCCATGCCACATGCTGATAATCCATGGTAATAATGCGCATCCAAACAGCATCATTGCATATCTATTTCTGAATACTAATACTGCAACAACAGTTGTTGGCAATAATAAAAAAAGAATGGTAAAACAATTTTTTCCAATAATAGGCAACAGCCATAGTAATGCAGGTTTATGCGTAAGCACAATCAGCGGATGCATGAGTGGATATCCTTCCACCACGTCAAACATACACAAACAATATTGGTCAATCCAGACTATTGTTAGAAATAACGTTATTACTGCTGCACATAAACGAGGTGGATGATAGGATAAGTAACCACAAACCCAAAATAAAAGACCAATAAACACTGCCTGCAGCGCCACAATACTCAATGCAAGTATTAAACCGTACCACCAAGCATTGTGTGCCATCTGCGCGACAACACATATCCCACCAATCATATGTAACAAAAACGTACTCAACCCCCACGCGAAACCGTACTTAAAAGATAACTGTTGTTGCATTGATGCATATAAAAATGGAATGGGAAATAAAAAAATAAGCCACCAAAAGATGTCACTCAAAAGAAAAGGTAAGGCATATAAAACTGATGATAGAAATAACAAGCACCACTTCATTACGGCTCCAAAACAGAAGAGGCATATTTTCAAACAATGAGAATATGCCTCTTTTATTATAGCCGTTTAATGCATTTTTTTAATTACACAGCATTAACTGCTTGCTTTTCTGCTTCGTTAATTAATTCTTTAACTTCTTTTAAAGTTCCCTTAATATGCAACTCTATTCTCTTGCCATATTTGTCACGATCAACTTTTGAAGCAAACTTCATAGAAGACATTTTTTCCTTTTGATCAATAATCCAATCACGTAATTCTCGCAATTTATCTGATGCTTGTTCTACTTGTTCAATACATGGTCTGTAGGCAATGCTTTCACCTAATGGTGCACTCATCGGACCGGTTCCCGCAGGTCTAATCTGTTTATTCGCAAACGCAAAACCCACAAAACCAAATAACCCTACAAATAGCAACAATTTTGACTTCTTCATAAGAACTCCTTTTTAAAAAGATAACTTTATACTTTAATTTTATAGAAAAAAGATCCTAGAAATCAACAAAAAACTGGGGAGGGCGAAAGGAGCGATCTAATCAAACTATTAATTTCTTTTTTCAAGAATAACAAAGGCGGTGGCGCTTTGATGAGAATGGGTTAAAGAAATATGACATACCAATGATAAGGCGTCATGCAATGGCGCAATTGCATGCCAATCAACATTCAAAACAGGGCGCCCTGCAGATTTCTGCACAGACACATGACAACACATTGTTAAAAATGGAATATACATATCAGGAAACGCAGCGCAAAAAGCTTTAAAAAATGCCTCTTTTGCCGCAAAACGCACCGCAAAGCGTTCAGCACTTTTTTTATAATGCTGTACGCAATATTTAATTTCTTGTTCAGAAAAAATGCGTAGCAGTTTTCTTTCATGATAGGTGTGCCACGCAGCAAATCGATGCACTTCAACACTATCAACGCCAATACCTAAAATCATTTTTTATTCTTTCCAAAAAAAGAAATATTTTTATATCATCATAAAATGAAGCAACAAAAAAATCGACACACAAAAAAGGATCTCTGTAATGTTACAAAAAACATGTCTTTTATTATGTGCATTAGCACATAGTTTTATTTTTGTAATGGAGCCTCAGGAAGCATTACCTGCAGTAGTATATGACGTATGGCATGCAACTTTTCCTTATCTAAAAAACAAAAGAAGAAACAGTGTCCGCGCAACATGTAAAACATTAGAGACCCTCTATTCTAAAAACAATGTTCATTTGTATGGACTAAACCCACAACATCTCAATCAAAAACAAAAAAATTATGCCTTGATGCTTGCATTGTATAACAATATGCCAAAAGTAGCGCTCAAGCTCTCTGAAAATGGTGCACACTATAAAAACATATTACCAAACATTGATCCTGATATGCTTGCGCGTTATAAACCAATTTTAAAAGATTATGAATCAGAACATTCTTTAACCACATCGTTTAAAGCAAGACCCAGCATTACCTCTCTTTGTATAGCTGCTTATTTTGGCGATAATAAACCCTTAAAAATGTTGCTTAAAAAAATTTCAGATTTTTCAACAGAAGAAATTGTAAACACAAATCCTCTTTGGTATGCAGTTAAAAATGGTCACACAGAAACAGTCAATCTGCTTACAAAAACTAAAAATCGCAGAGTCCTTGTTACAGGCGATGTATTATTGCAAGCGTTGCGTCATGTTACCATTTTATCCACACTTTTATCATGCGTTAATCCAAATCGCTACACAATAAAAGTGCACGAATATTACCGCCTACCCTTATTCCACTTCGCAGCAAGAGGAAATTATCATGAAGCAGTATCTTGTTTATGTAATAACAAGAATATCAATATTAACAGCATAGAAGGTAATCTATCTTTTCAAAAAACACCCCTAGCCCTTGCAACAGAAAATGGACACATAAAAGTTGTCGATATATTACTTGCGCAACAAGAGTGTCTTGTTGATCGCGGCTCTCATCCTCCTCTTTTTTTTGCATGTGCGCATGGATACACAAAAATAGTAAAATATTTATTAACTGCAGGAGCCGATCTCAATTGTTTGACAAAGGAAGGAGAAAGTTGTTTATATGCCGCAGCTAATCATAGACATCATAAAATTATGAAAATATTACTAAAAAAGGACCCTTCTTTAAATAATGTATGTACTACATTATTTAATTCTCCTTTGCATAGAACAGTATTTAACGGTGATGTTAGGGGTACTACAATACTTTTACAATCCCAGGATATCGAGGTAAATAGTGTTAATCATAATTCTCGAACTCCACTAAACGTAGCGTTAAAAAACAAAGATGAAGAACTTATATTTTTGTTACAACAACATAATGCTAAAACCTATGCAGAACTTTATCCAATAAAATCTTTTTTCTTCCCTGCAACAAGTTAACGGTAAAAGCAATACATTTTATTGTGCTTGTTCAAGATATTGATCAAGCGAGCGGTACATGATTGCTTCTTGAATATGAGCAACATCAATTTCAGTTGATTCACTTAAATCAGCAATGGTGCGTGCTACTTTCAAAATTTTATGGTATCCACGCATGCTTAAATGTAATTTATCAAATGCTTTTTTAATAATTACTTCTGCTGCTGGTGTGAGTATGCAATGTTTTTCAACCTGCTCGGCTGACATAAAATTATTATAGGTATGTGTATCTGCAAAACGTTCTTCTTGCATACGACGCGCAATACACACGGTGTTATATAACTTTTCACTACTTTGCGTTTCTACCCCTGTTTTAATAGTTTCATATTCTATTGATTGTACATTTACTTGTATATCAATACGATCAAGCAAGGGTCCTGACAATTTACCGATATATTTTGTTATTTGTTGTCGAGAACAGACACAACGTCTTTTTTTATCCCCAAAAAATCCACACGGGCAGGGGTTAAGAGCTGCAACTAATAAAAATGATGCGGGGAATGAAACACTTTGCGCAACGCGAGAAATAGAAACATTTTTTGATTCCAGTGGTTGTCGCAACGCTTCTAATGTGTCACGTCTAAACTCTGTCAATTCATCCAAAAATAAAATACCGTTATGTGCCAAACTTATTTCACCCGGTTGCGGATAAGTGCCACCACCAACAAGCCCTGCTTGTGAAATAGTATGATGCGGGCTTCTAAATGCACGTTGAGTCACCAGTGAATCTTTTGTTAATTTACCGGTAATTGAATAAATTTTACTTGTTTCAATCACTTCATCAAAAGACATGGGAGGCATAATAGTAAGCAAGCGTTTTGCAAGCATGGTTTTACCCGAACCAGGAGACCCAATAAACAAAATATTGTGTCGACCAGAAGCCGCAATTTGTAGCGCTCGCTTTGCTTGCATTTGTCCTTTGACTTGTGCAAAATCAAACATTTTATTGCGATAGTTTGTATCACACATAAAACTATTGTTTTGCGTTGGTGCGATAGATATTTCTCCACGCACGTAACCAATCAACTCAGTCAAATGATCAACACCAATCACTTCTATGTCATTAATGAGCGCCGCTTCGTGCGCATTGGCTTTTGGCACTATCACACGGCGTTTTTTTAATGTTTTTGCATCACTTGCAATTGCAAGCGCGCCTTTAATAAAACGAATGCTACCATCAAGCGACAATTCTCCCAAAAAGAGAGTTTCTTCAAGAAAGCTTTTGTTAATTTCTAAAAATTCATTGGCAAGCAAAATACCAACCGCAATAGGCAAATCAAAAAGCGTCCCTTCTTTTTTTAAATCTGCTGGTGCCAAATTAACGGTAACTCGTTTTGCAGGCAAACGAAACCCCGCATTTTTGAGCGACGTTAAAATACGTTTGCTACTTTCTTTAATTGCAGTATCGGGCAACCCAACAATATAAAAGTTAACTAATCCAAAAGAGACATCCACTTCAACTTCAACAAGACGCGCATTAATACCTATTGTTGTTGCTGAAAATATTTTTGCATGCATAAGAGGTTTTCTTATTTGTAACAATTAATACAATATAAATATAATAATATTTTAAATATATATCACATTTTTTGACTTATGGAAATAAATAATTTTTGCCGATACACGTTAAGATGAGTAATTTTTTCTGTTATATCAATATTGAGAGTGGTAGTTTTTCAAAATATTCGTAAACTAATGGGTATAGCTTGATTCACTAAGTCTGCCTAATAAAAATGAAATTGCGCTCATCCTGAACTTGTTGAAGGATAAGGCGCTCAAATCCTTCGACAAGCTCAGGACGAGCGCAGTGAGGCAGCTGCACATAGTTGAAGTATACGGAGAGCATATGATCAACAAAAAAATAACTTCTTCTTTTTTTCTCATACTTTTTTCACTGCATTTATCCGGTGCCATACTAATGACCGGAGACAAAGATGCTCAAGAAGAAACAACATTTTCATTCCCTATTAAAAACAATATAATGACTAATCTTGGAACATTTTATGTAGGAGCCAATGCGACCATTACATCAAATGGAAAAGAGTATGCCATATCTCGTTTAAATCGCAATGCGCGCGCATTTGAGCCTCTCACACCAGAAATTGTAACACTTAATGGTACGGCAGAAAGATCTAATCCTCTTTTTGGACAAAAAAATAATGCACTTGGCATTTTGAAACCTGCAGGAGGATCTGATTTGCTTGTTGCCGTCACAGACATAAAACCTGCAGTCGTGTATCTTGTTCAAAATCTTAATAATCCAAAAAATATGCTCCTTGTTGATACACCACCACTCAGTGACGCTGCAGGGTTACCATCTTCAGGAATTATCAATCTTATTACAAACAATCTTGCGTATGTTTTTGCAGCAGTTAAACCAATGGTTGGCAATTTTGGCGACAATAATAGTGGTATTGCACTGCTTGTACGTGGAAACAGAAAAACTAGCAAAGAAGAACAAAAAGAAGAAACCGTGTTTGGTGAAGTTGATGCAAAAACTGGTCAAGTTACCGCTGATCCCAAAGCATATCCGCTTGATAAAAAATCAGCATTAGTAAACATAGATAGTGATCAACTTGCTGCAATGCAAAACAGTGTTGCCATGCACTGGAGCCCTTATCTTGAACGCTTTTTTATTGGATTACAGACAACATCAAACAACGGCAATAATAATGGTGCGCGTGCTGTTGTTGTTGGTTCACTAGCAGAAGGCGGAGGAATAGAGTTATTTGAAATTGCACCAAGTTCTGCTTTTGCTCAAAATAATGTGAACAATATTGTTGGCGTCCGCGCTCCAAACACAACAGTATCTCTGTTTGATGTAAAAACCATGTACACAAGCACGGCGCTTAATTATCTGATTGTGCTTGGTGGTAACGGCACATCACAACAATCAGTCTATGCACTGCCCTTGGTAAGCAGCGGTGATAACAAAGGTATGCTTGCAAACAAAAACGATACACCTGAAAATGTCTATCAAAATGGTGATGTTCAAAAATTTATTGCGCGTAACTTTACTCACAAAGCAGAAACGCAAGATGAAATGACACAATCAACTGATGCTGCAGCACAAGTTGGCGCAGGAGAGTTGCTTGCTGGTAGCATCACGTCTCTTGTTGTGCGAGATGACACCGTATACGCAACAGTCGGTGATGATATTGCAACAAATGGTGCTTCTGGTATTTATTCTTCACAAGCATTGTTTGATGCGTCGGGAAAAATAAAAGGCTGGACACAATGGCAACGCACTGGCGGAACCACTGATTTTGTTTTTGAAGGTACATTAAATACGTATGATGGTACTTTTATTTATGCAACAGGCTCTGATGACGCCCAGGTAAACACAGTATTTCAAACAACATGGTCAAATGGAAGTCCTCAAGGATTATTGCCCGTAACCACTTATTTTAATTCTATTTTTAGCGTTGCAAATGGTGGCATACAAAATTTGCAAACATTTTTACCTTCAACACCAGGACTGAGTGACATTAGTCTGATGATTGCAGGTGGTATTGGTTCTCTCACGCTTGTGCAAACGGGACTTATTGAAAGCGGTGTTCTTATTCCAACAAAAACGCAAGAATTTGAAACAATAGTAACATTTGAAAATGGTACCATCGACGATTTTCCACAAGCAAAAATAATAACCATTTCTGGTGGCGCACTTAATGATGTTGGACCAATTACTGCAACAGAAATAGGTCGCTCTGATACATATGGATGGCTTTTTGTGGGCGGATCTGATGGACTTGCAGTGCTCACTAATCATAACGGTTCTGGCTGGAACATTGCGCAAGAAGAACTTGGTGATGAATTTGATGGATTAATTCCTGGTATGAGCTTTAAAACAATTGGCACATATCGTTTTGTTAAAAAACTTATTTATGAAGACAACTTTTTATTTGTGATCACCAACGATATCATTGACAGAATTAATCTCACTACCTCTGATTTTGGCACCAACACACTTGATGTTGTTACGGTAGCAACAAAAGAAACTGTTGGCGTTGTGAGTAAACACGGAACATTATTGGATGCAATTATTTCACAAGCATACGCGGTTGTTGCAACAACAGGCGGTCTTGTACGTATTGCAAATAACAAAGATATTAGAACAATACAACAACCACATAGTGATAATTGGAGTCCAGTCATCATACATGAAACTGCCGGAGCCTCAACACAACTTATTACTGCAACAACAACCAATCGCTCGCAAGATATTACGCGTGATACCGGTGGACAGATATATGTGCTCACCAGCAATGAAGGTTTTAATCAATCTCGCATCAACCGATTTAGCGTTTCACCACTTGCAGACAATGAGCCAATGCAACCAACAACACTAGAAACTTTTGATGATCTTTTTGTAAAAAATATTCTCTCTTTTTTCCTCAACTTTGGTAATTTTAACAGTATTTTTGCAACAGACGGTGCCCTTTATTTTGCTAGTCGCAGCAAAAATAATGCGCAACCTCCACGCACGGTACTCACTCCGGGAGAACCTGCACCTCGCGTTGGCCTTCGTAATGTTGGTGAACGTAGCACAACAGTTGCAATAAAATATGGTGATGGAACAGAAATTAATGCATTTGTATGTAGTCAAGCTTCTGGTAGTTGGATTACTGCAGGGGATTTTGGTATACAGGTGCTTGAATAAGATAATTTTTTTTAGATAAACGTAGGATACTGCAATGACGTGCAGAAATAGAATGATGTTCGCTTTTATTGTTTCTCTTTTTTCAATACCTTCAGCACATGCTGAATCAAATATTGTTAATTTATTAAATCCTTTTGATACCCTCATCCGCCCCTCATTTACCAACAAATATAGGTGGCAACTAGCCGGCTACGCCGAAACTGGTTATCATAACGCGCATGGTTTTAATGATGATGGTGACCATGTTAACGTGCTGCGCATTTGGAATAATCAACAAAATGCATTAAGCATGTTAGAAGGTGTTCCTTTTGAAAGCGATATTGGTCAATTACGTTCAGCATTGCTTGACAGCAACAACGGCATACGTGGTCACTTTGAAGTGAATGGTGATTTAAAACTTGATTTTACCGTTGCCTTTGCAGCGCGTCTCTTTTTTGCAGGGGACTGGTCTCTTGGTCTTTATTTACCTGCATACAAAATGCAACTGAAAAATGTCATTTTTCAAGATCTAACTCCCAATCTTGATAATGATGACAAACTTGTCAGAGAGTTATTGACCAACAATTTAGCACAAAATGTAAAAGAATTAGGTGGACTTGATATTAGTGGATGGAACAGACATGGCTTGGGTGATTTGGCACTCATTATTGATTGGTTTCGTGATTTTAAACAGTACAAACCATTCTTAAAATGCGTACGTGTTAATTGGCGCTGGGGAATAGTGTTTCCAACGGGTTTAAAATCAGATCAAGACTTAATTTTTGCAGTTCCGTTTGGCTATGATGGCGCATTTTCAATGCCATTCGGCCTTGGCCTTGATTTAAATTTAGGATCGCATTTTAAAACAGGCATTGATGTGCAATTAACACAAATATTTGGCAATCAACGCACATGGCGTATCAAAACACAAGAAGATCAGACTGAATTATTATTATTAAATAAGGCACATGCATATAAAGATTATGGGCTTGTGCAGCGCTTTAATTTATACGCAGAATTGTATCGATTTGCAAAGGGACTTTCTTTTACACTGGGATACCAGTTTATAAAAGAAGGAGAAACTGAAATATCAATTACTTCACAACAGTTTTCAAGCGCAATTGCAAACACATCAAAACAACTTGAAGAGTTTACCATGCATCATGTCATTGCTAAATTTACGTATGATTTTGGTGTACATAAGCGATGTCGCAAGGTAAGACCTGAATGGTCATTGTATGTGCGCAGTCCATTTAATGGCAAAAATGTTGCGTTAGTACCGACAATCGGAACTGTGTTTTCGGTTGATTTTTGAAAAAAAAATGTCACAATGTTAGATAAATATTTTTAGGGATATATAAATGAAAAAGACACATTTTTTAGTATTTATTTTATTAGGATTAACTACATCATTATCTGCAATGGACGCAAATAAAATATATGAGCTTGAAAGCGTTCGCTATAAGAAGAATAATTTTGGAGATATTCTGCCGCTATGGGAGGAAATTCCGCTTGAAAATTTAAATGAACAACTATCTTTTTTAGTTAACTCACTTAAAGACAAAATACAAGGAACGCCATTTATTATAAATGTTCCTCATAATAAAGCTGCAGCTCTTGATCACATTAGACAAGCAGGCTTTGTATTACATCATGCTAACAACGATAAAACAGAATGGATTTTTAAAAATGGCTCTTCTATTCCTGAGCCATATAGTTCTGTTATCGCCGCATCAGTCATTGTAAAGAAAGAAGATGAAATTCTAATCATAGAAGAAAAAACGAGAAGAGGTGCTTTAGGTTTTCCAGGAGGAACAGCAAACTTCAGAGAATTTCCTTGTATAACAGCTGCCAGAGAATGCAAGGAAGAGGTCAATCTAAATATGAATCCTAATACTTTACAACTATTGGCTATAACTAATCGTATATGTGTTAATCGCTATGGCGCCAATGGTGCACATTATTATTATATTATTGATAGCAATGATACCAAAGGTGAACTAGAAATTGATCTTATTGAGATTGTGCGTGCATTTTTTGTTCCATTGAAAGATATTGCAGAACAACCATCTGTGGAAGGTTTAAAAGTCACACCATTTTATGCAGCGCTAGCAAAACACATTCTTGATGGAAGAATTCAATCAAGATCAGCAATGTTTAACTATGATCGTCAATTGTCTGAAGAAGAATCAATGGAACTATATAAAAAAGCTGCGGATCGTGATTTGCGAGATATTATGACGGTTGAATTTATTGGTTAATTAGTCGAAAAAAAGACAATAAGACGTTATTTTTTTGGAAATAAAAGCTTTTCTACTTCTTCATCAGAAAGTTTTGATCCTGCCATTCGCGTGGAAGCACCAACACTTTCGATCAGTGCAATGTGACGTAAAGCCTTCAGTTGTTCGGGGGCCAAATGAGTTAGTGTTTGCCAAGATTTATTAAAAACATCAATCTGATCGATCAATTGCCTTAACTCATCAGAAATTGTTAGTTCATTTAGATATCTCATAAATTACCTATTTCAAAAAAACCACTTATGATCATTTATAGCCAATTATAGCCAATTGTGACCACAAATGTCCATTTTTCATCAAAAAAAGTGTTATCATAAAAAATGATCAGAAAAACTCCACTTTGAGGATATAAAATATATGGACAACAAAAAAGTCTTGCCAAATAATAGCAATGAAAAGCAGAATACGGGTGATACGATAAAACAAGACCCTGTTATTTCATCCGAAGAAGATTATCTCAAAACGGTAGAAGCTACGCTTGATGAATGGAATTCTGCACATGATGAAAAAGATTATCGCAATTTATAATAATCAAAAAATTTGCATTACTCTGTTTTTTCAAGTACTACCAACATCTTTTCACATTTACTTATTTGCGTATAAAGTTGATTTTTCTTATCCCTAAAATTTTTTATGTCCTGAATAAGACCTACTCCTCCAACAACTGCACCAACAGCTAATGCTTTGGTCGCAATTTGATACAATGTAAGATATGCACTGTAACTAAGATTTTCGCCTGAACCGTACCATTTACTTATCAATTGCGAAGTCAAAGATTTCCCGCTATTATACCACCTACCACTATTATACCACCCACTAGTACCTCTTAAATCATGTAAAAATAAACTAAGGCCTTGTGGATCATACATCCGAGACTCTCCTCGCAACTTCCTAGACAAATAATCAACCAAATACTCCTTGTTTGAAAGAATCTTTGTACTTATACCAAAAGATACATCAGCAAGTTTTTTATGTATAAAATAATCTGCTGCTAAAGTTCCTGCAACACCACCTGCAACCAAACTCATATTTGTGATGCCCTTTTGAGAAAACAAAACATCATCCTTATACGACAATGAATTGATTTGCTGATCTAATGCCGCTTTTTCGGCATACAACACCTGCTTACAGTAATCAATAGAGAAATCTTTTGGCAAATAATTAACAAAATTATCTTTATATTCATCATAGCTATCATATAAAAACTGCAATAATTTCATGTTTGCTTTAACCATAGGCTCATCAGCAGGTTTAATCACACTAAATCCTATAAAAAAAGCACACACAATTAGTATTTTTATCACCTTCACTACAAACCCCCTAAACACAAAAAATCATTTTGTTTTATTTCATTTAGTAGCATAACAAAGGCACTAACAAAAAAACAACCTTTCCAATTGATTTTTTAGGTGCTTTGCTATGCCTAATAATAAAAAAGAGGCCTGAAATTTTATTTCCAAGCCTCATAATAAGCATCTTCATTTATTGCTTTATTGATTTTTCTTTTCATCATTATCTCGTATTGCAGCTGCAATGAGATTTCTTATTATTTCACAATCAATATATTGAGCTGTACCAGGTGCAAACCGCTCTAATCTTTCTCTTGCTATCTCAATGGGTGTTTCACCAGCATTATTCGGTAGACGAGGATCTGTACCTGGTACATATGAAATCCTTATTGTACTACCACTACCACACAATTCTGCCATTTCATGCCAAGTCGTACTACCATCACGAGAATCTATACCATTATTTTTTGCACGTTCAGCTTCTCTTTGCAACACCTGCGCCCATCGCTTTTTCTGTTCTTGCGATGGATAACCACAGATAACATTGCTGCTTATACTCAAAAAGCCAATCATCAAAACAGCCAAACACAACATATACTTTTTCATGAATGCCCCCATAAAATTATTCATTTTTTATTTCTATTTTAGAATAACACGATAGAAATATTTTGTAAAACGCCCTCATCTGATCGTTATTTCACAAAAAAAGGGATATTTGATGACCTTTATGCCAAAAAAGCACAAAAAATCTAAAAAAAAAGCCATTTTTCATCAAAAAAAGTGTTATCATAAAGATGAAGAAGATTATCGCAATACCAAAAAATTTGCATAATCATTTTTCATTTTCTATACTTCACCAAAAACTGTAAAAACTAGTTTAGAATATCACAATGTTAGATACATATTTTTAAGGATATATAAATGAAGAAGACAAGTTTTTTAGTGTTTGTTTTGCTATCAAGCGCCCTACAAGAACTATCTGTTTTTTGTGAAAAAGGAAATTTAATGGCTCATTACAACGAATGTTCTTTTATTTTAAAACCTTCTTCATTAGGAGGCATTGGTGTTTTCGCTACCCATGATATCCCCGCAGAAACACAAATTTTTAATTTAAAACAACAACTAAAAAGAACCTTAAAAATAAAAGATGTCCCTCAAGATTTTATTAAATATTGTATTTACATAAGCGATGAAGAATGTATATGTCCAGAACGGTTTGATCGTATGGAGATAGGTTGGTACCTTAATCATTCTGATACCCCCAATATTGCTACAGCAGAAGCAATCACAGAAAGCAGTGCAAATAATGGTATTAAAAAACGCCATATTTACACCACAAAAGATATTAAAGCTGGTGATGAAATTTTGATTGATTATAATTATCTTAATGAACCAGAACATTTAAAAGAAAATTTCTATAAAAAATCATTATGAATATAAAAATAATATCTTGAAAAACGCCATGTCTTTATTTAACCATCTTTCATTGCTTGAAAAAAAATTAATACGCAAAATAGCAATGCCTTCTTTTATTAAACCTATGCTCGCCACATTAACAGACAAACGTTTTTCTGATAAGAATTGGATATTTGAAAGAAAGCTCGATGGAGAACGATGCTTACTGTTTAAAAATGGCACACACATTACCTTAAAGTCACGCAACAATAAAATTCTCAATGACAGTTATCCAGAAATTATAGATGCAATCAAAAATTTAGATATGCCTGATCAATGTATTTTAGACGGTGAAGTTGTAGCATTCAAAAACAAAGCAACAAGTTTTTCATTACTACAAGAACGGTTTGGTATTACATCCGCGGCAAAAGCACGCTCCCACAAAATTCCTATCTATTATTATGTTTTTGACATTCTCTATTGTGATGGATATCAATTGACTCACCTACCACTATCAATTCGAAAAAAAATACTCAAAAGCCTTATTTTTTTTCGAGGTATTATTCGCTACGTTACGCATAAAAAAGAAAAAGGGGAATTGTATTTTAAACAAGCATGTAAAGATAAATGGGAAGGTCTCATTGCTAAGCAATGTAATAGTACATATGTTTCAAAACGTTCGCCAAACTGGCTTAAATTTAAATGTAGTAATGAACAAGAATTAGTTATTGGCGGATACACCGACCCGGGTGGAGCGCGCACTCATTTTGGTGCATTGTTACTTGGCTATTATAAAAATAATAAACTGCACTATGCAGGAAAAGTAGGCACTGGATTTAATGAAGAAATATTAACAACTGTTGGTGCTTTACTCAAAAAATATGAAATAACACAATGCCCTTTTATCAATTACGATGACTCATTAAACAATGTTCATTGGGTTAAACCAATGTTGGTGTGTGAAGTGCAATTTACCGAATGGACTCGTGACAATAAATTAAGACACCCAAGCTACTTAGGCTTGCGGCGAGACAAAAAAGCAAAAGAAGTTGTACAAGAAAGAGTTTAAGTCGGTTCTTTACAACGGTTCAGTACCTTGTTCTAATAAATTCAGATATGTTTTATAAACATAAAATTTATCGCGTTTTTTACCGGTAATTTCTTGCACAATACCCAAGTTCACGAGGTGACTCAGTGCTGATCGCGCGGTAGGCGCAGACATACCAATTTCTTGTGCAAGCATAGAAACGGATGCTTGCGGCATACCCTTTAAATATTCAAACAGTTTCATCACAGAAAAACGAACTTTTGAAAGATTATTGATAAGAGCTTCATCGTTCTGAAATAATTGTGTAATTTTTTCTGCCGTAGCAACAGCTTGATGTGCTGTTTGCGTAACACCTTGCAAAAAAAACTCCAGCCATGTCTCCCAAGCACCATGTTCACGTACTTCCTGCAACAAATTGTAATACGTTGTGCGATTCTGTTTTAAATAAAGACTTATGTACAAAATGGGAGCAGACAAAAAACCAGACTCACACAACATCAAAATAATAAGTAATCGCCCAACACGTCCATTTCCATCAAGAAAGGGATGGATGGTTTCAAACTGCACGTGTACCAGACCTGCCTTAATCAAAATGTGATGGGCAACTGCTTCATCATATAAAAAATGTTCAAGATCAGATAAGCATTGCATTAATTCATCTGTTGATGGCGGAACAAAACGAGCGTTTCCCGGCCGAGAGCCACCAATCCAATTTTGTGATCTTCTAAATTCTCCCGGCGTTTGATACTTTCCACGGCCGCCTGCCAACAACACCCCATGTATTTCACGAATAAGTCGTAAGCTTAGCGGAAATCCATCCTTAAGTCGCTCTAACCCATAATTAATCGCTGAAACATAATGTGACACTTCTTCGACATCTTCCAAAGAAATGTTAGGTTTTTGGTCATGCTCAAATAACATCAGATCTGAAAAAGAACTCTGCGTCCCTTCAATTTGTGAAGAAAGTAACGCTTCTTTTCTCACATACATGTAAATAAACAGAGAAATATTGGGAATAGCTTTAGCAATTGCGTTGAGCTCCGCAACTGCCTGAATTGCTTTATTAAGATATGGATACAATTGATCCATATTAATTGGAGGTTGTGGTGGTAACTTTGGCGGAATATATGCTTTATAATAAGCCCCAGGAACCCCTTTTTGTACGTAAGCACCAGTGCGACTTTTTTTATTCATCTTTTCTTAGCCACTCCTTACTAAGAAAAGATAGCACTATAACTTTTCTTAGTAAAGATATTTTTAACCCTGAAACTCACATAAAAAGAGGTTGTGCAAGAAACAATCTAATGGTACACTTTTTTTATACTTTTATTATACGATTAAACTTATGTTACCATCAACACTTACTCTTGATTTAATTTCTCAAGCGTTTCATAACAACAATCAAACAACGTCCATACTCCA
The DNA here is from genome assembly GCA_964433525.1 of uncultured Pseudomonadota bacterium. GTDB lineage: Bacteria > Babelota > Babeliae > Babelales > Vermiphilaceae > SOIL31. The sequence goes on along the minus strand of CAYSQT010000002.1, from coordinate 246,301 downwards.
TAACATTACTGTACAATTTCACCAAAACAAATCCTATGCGATCACCGGTGCATCAGGAACAGGAAAATCAACACTCCTTCATATTATTGCCGGTCTTAATGCACCAACAACAGGACATGTTTATTATAATTCTGTAGAAATACATGCACTAGCTCAACAAAAAAAAGCACTCTTTTTAAATAATTCCATTGGTTTAGTATTTCAATCATCACACATGATTAAAGAATTAACTATTATAGAAAATGTGATGTTGCCAGGTCTTATTGCGCATAAACATAAAACAGATATAAAAAAAAGAGCAGTCATGTTGCTTGAAAAAACGGGGCTTTCTCATCACATACACTCTCGACCAGGTGAATTGTCTGGTGGACAATTGCAACGCGCTGCGCTTGCACGCGCACTCATGAATAAACCAGCTTTTTTAATTGCAGATGAGCCCACCGGTAATTTAGACACTCAAACAGGACACATTATTTTAAATCTTATGCTTGAATATCATAAAAAAGAAAATATAGGACTTATCATAAGTAGCCATGATACTATAGTAGTAGCTCATATGGATGAAATTTTTGAACTTAAAAATGGCTCCTTACACCAACAAACAGACAGCACAATAAAATGTTATCAACAAAAAAAATTCTTAGAAAAACAATAGAAGTTGGTATTCCAACATTACTGAGCAGATGCTTTGGTATTATACGAGAAGTATTAATGGTCCGCTATTTAGGTGCAAGCGGATTGTCGGATGTTTTTTTGACTGCATATAAAATTCCAAGCTCATTGCGTAAAATTTTTGCAGAAGGTGCGCTTTCAGCCGCATTTATTCCTTCTATTGTCACAACAATAAAAAAAACAGACCGCTCTGCAATCAATGGTATTATGAGTCTTGGTTTTATTATATTTGAGGGAGTTGTATTATTGTTGTGCGCGCTCACTATGTTCTACGCAGAACAGGTTGTTCATACCATTGCACCAGGATTTTCTGCTCAACAAATTGCTCTTGCCGTTCCCATGGTGCACATTTTAATGCCAGTTATTTTTTTCATTTCAAGCAGCGCGTTACTGACTGGTGCATTGCAAGCAGTTGATCATTTTTTTGTTCCTGCATGCGCGCCAATTCTCATGAATAGTATTTTTATTTTTGGCATCATTGTTTGTTTATTTTTTAATCTTTCAGTCATTATTTTGTGTTGGTTTGTTTTACTTGCGAGTTTTATTTACTTTATTGTGCATGTTATTCAATATAGACGATTACAGTTCAGCCTTGGTTATCCACACAAAAATGATTTTACCATTTTTGGAAACATAATTGGCAAGTTTATACTCTGCTTGCCTAGCGTCAGTTTAATGGAACTTGCACTCTTAATTGACACTCGCTTTGCATCATATTTGGCCCCTGGCTCTATTTCTCTCTTTTTTTATGCAAATCGGTTCATCGGCATTCCTCTTGGCGTGTTTGCCGTCGCATTTTCTACCATTTTATTGCCACATTTTTCACGTGTACACGCTTACGCTCCACGGCGCCTTCATTTTTATCTGCTTGAAGCAGCTAAATTTATTTTTTGGATTACCATTCCTGTTGCTCTATTGATGGGATTCTTTGCGCATGATATTTTTGTTACCATCTTTCTTTCAAAAAAATTTACCCTCGCACAAACATATGAAGCAGGCAGCATTCTAACCGTATTCACTCTTGGTCTTTTTTCATTCTCTCTTAATAAAATTCTTCTTAATATTTTCTATTCTATGCACGCCACCTGGATTTCTGCATTAACTGCCTTTATCACAACGGCCGTTAATATCGCATTCAATATTATGTTAGTTGGACATTTTCAAACAGTTGGCCTTGCGTATGCCATGGTTATTGCTCACAGTACGCAGACGGTTCTGCTGCTGATCATTTTAAAAAAATATTATCATTTCCGGATATATTGGTATCCATTTATGAAGTTTGTACAACAATTTTTTTTGCAATTATTATTACTGAGTACATTGTTTCTGTGCGCATATTATAGCATACGACACTATATCACACTATATGCTTCAGCTTGGTGGTTATCTTTTTTGCTAACACAAATTGGTCTATGGTTCTGGATTGCTCCGCTTGCAGGGCTCTTTTTTATTATGCTATGGTACAGTAGAAAATTTTTTAACGTACGTCTTTATTTTTTGGAATAACCCTTCGATACTTTTTTGTAAGAACAAAAAAACTCAGGGCGAACGGAAGTTTTATGAAACATCTTTTTTCAGCAGGAATTATTGTTTATCGTATCCATCACAAGCAAATAGAATACTTGCTTCTTCAATATGCAACAGGCTACTGGAATTTTGAAAAAGGTAAAATTGAATATGAAGCTGGTCACTGGGACTTTGCAAAAGGTAAAATTGAAAACGGTGAAACAAAACAAGAAGCTGCATTGCGGGAACTACAAGAAGAAGCGGGAATATCTGCAACAATAGAAGCTAACTTTGAAGAAACATTTTCATATATTTTTCATGATTATGATAAACAATTAACCAAAAAAACAGTCTATTTTTTTATTGGTGAAGCAACAAGTGATACTATAACCTTGTCGCATGAACACATTGATTATGCATGGCTACCCTATGAACAAGCATTAGAAAGATTAACATATGATAATGCAAAAGAGTTACTTAAGAAAGCGCATAAACGCCTTGTAATATGAACATAAAAAAGATATCATAACCACAAAAGAAATAATGAATTAATAAAAAAAGGAACATCTCTATGGTAAAAAAAATAGCCTGCATTCTATTCTGTATCACCTCTTTTACTATACAAAGCATGGAGCAATCTCTTGCTCTTGTTGACGCAGCAATAGATAAACATTTTTCTCCTGATTTCAAAAAAAATCAGGCTGAAGCAGAATTATTTAATCTTTTTTCCAATGATTTAAATGCTTTACTCGCAGAACACGAGGAAATCAACAATGATGATGACACAAAAAAACATATTATTTCTAAAATAACAGACAGAATCTATCATAGAGATAATAGAAGTCATAAACATGTAACAAAATCATTGCTGAAATATGACTCTTCTTATGAAAAAATATATGACAATATTACAGAAGCATTTGACCCAAATGGAAACGTACAGGATCAGTGGTATGCAAATGCCACTCACTACTGTAGCGCGCAGTACACAAACAAAATACAATATGGTCACAACGGGGGTTGCATGCCACCATTAAGTTTAGCAATAAAAAAAGCTGATCATAATTGGTGTGGTAGATTAATTGCTGAGGGAGCGGATGTTAACAAAACATATCAATCTTTATATGGTATTACCAGCGCTCTTTTTGAAGTAATTTTTTGTAAAAATAAATTTAAAAGAGAAAAAGAATCTTTTGCTGAACAATACAAAAAACAAAAACTTTCATGGCACATTATTTTGAGTTTATTACTAAAAAACAAAGCCGATATAAGTCTAGGGCTCACAGAGTGGGATAAACATATCACACCATATCGCTACGCAATAGCTTCACGAGATGAAGAAAGTACTCTTACATTGCGTCAATATGGAGCAACAATAGACAATGAATCACTAAAAGAAAAAGAAATAAAATGGCTTGAAAGAATAACACAATAAAATAAAATATTAGAGCTTATCCGAAAAAAGGAATTTTTTAATTTTCAGATAAGCTCTAATATCGTAATTTTTTTATATATTGAACTTTGCATTCATATAATCCACCATATAACCTGTCTTTTTTAACCATTCTTGTGCAATTTCAGAAGAAATCGTATGAATAAATAATGGTCTGTATGACCTCATCCATTGTTTAAAAGTTATTCCTTTTTGCTGTTTTTTGTTTTTTTCAAACAAATATGGATAACGTTGAGTGACTTCAAAAATGATTGCTCCATTTTTGTCATTATATATCCACGTTGACAGGTCATCATATGCCCATAATTGATAACGATAGCCAATCCAGCTCAAACAATCTTCTTTCTTTTCATATATTAGACCAGGATAACCCTGCCACGAGTCCTCATAACTATTCGGGTTTTTCCTATTATATTTGATTTCAATGTTTTCCAAAAAACCCAAGTCCTTGGTAATAGATTTGTGTAATGATAATGTATTGGCAAGAGCATCAATAAGCAATTTTTGAAGCCGTTTCATATTATTGTCAAAATCATACAATGCTAAACGATATTTTTGTTTATCGTGAACAAAAACAATATACTCAAGACAATAGCACGGCACTTCTTCAAATGGAATACGCAACTCAACTACAATACTTTCTTTATCATTGAGTGCAAAAACAATGTCATATGGATACATGTGATTTATCTTTTTTTATAGTAGAAAATAAAGTCCTAATTTTCATACTCTTGCATTCTCCATCGAGCAATATTACTATCAATTTGTTCAATAATATGATGTACTTTCTCAAGCCATTGTTGCGCTGTTTCTTTTGATATTTTTCTTATAAAATATGGTTTATAATTTTTAATCCAGCTTTTATATGGTATGTAATGTGATTCTTTTTTTGCATCAAAATACATATAAGGATAAAATGGTGTTATTTCAAAAATAATATTTCCTTCTGCATCATTATATAGCCACGAAACCAAATCTTTACTAGCCCATAAGTAATATCTCATTCCTACCCACATAGAAGTACCTTCTAAGATTTCACGAGCAAATGTATCTTTAACAATAGAATCTTGTATTCCAATGCAATTTGAATATTCATTATACAAGTAACCAATATCATGACTTATAGACTTATGTAAAAATAATTGTTTTTTTAAAGCTTCTTTCAAGGTAGTATTCAGCGCATACATGCTATCATGGATCGCTTGATGGACCAAAGGAATTTCTTTTTTATTATGTATCAGCAAAATTGATTCTTCATAACAACAATCAATCTTATCTAAGCCAATATGTAATATCATTGTTAATGCATCTGTTTCATTTAATAAAAATACAAGCTCTTGTTTTTCCACTCACTATCCCTTTTCTGCAACTACCGCTTCTATAATTTTTCCAGCTCTACTTATTAATCTGTTTTCAGTTAAAGCATTTCTAATTGCTTGATTACCATTTCCTCTACCTTTTAAACTATCCCATGTTTCGACGTATCCATGATACAATCGCTCTGACGTTCTTCTCAAAACAACAATCTCCCCCTCACTAATTCCAACTCTCCCGGTAGAATTACGACCAAGAGATACAGAATTATCTAATGCTCTTTGCCCATTCTTAGGTCGCGGACCCTTCATGCGACTACCACCTGGAGTATGATAAGATGCATCTCTATAAATACCATATGGATGTTTTTCTGGATCGTCATCTTCATCTTTTGGATCTTTTCCGCTGCCACCAGCAGAGATCACCGCCTTATTTTGCTCTAAGCAATCCTTTTTTTGTTTTTTCTTTTTTTGACACTTTTTATACGCATGATACGCGCCAAAACAAATAACACCCGCAGTTATAGCTTCCACAATTGCTAGTCCAGCTGCAGCTGGTGGGCAGACAACAGCTAAGCATGCCGTAGCAGCACCCGATATCAGCTCAATATTATGAGTGATAATACCGTACTCAGATATATAAAAAATATGGTTCATTTCAACGCACAGAGCATACATATCTTGTTGTTTTTCAATAGTTTCTATTGCAATAACATCAACTATTGCTCCATCAAAGCAAAACAGCTTATCTGATGGCAATAATGCTTGTGCGTGAATCCATCCTTTGTTTTGCACATAAAATTTCTGATCTAATGCCACACTTATGCAACAATCATCTATAAAAATGTTTACATAACGATCAACAGAATTTTTTATGCAATGGGTAACAAAATGTTCATTACAGATGGATGTGCCGACTGCAATATTCTCTATGGATACGAGTCCATAATCTGTTGCAACTAATGTTCCCTCAGAACATCCTTCCGCTAATAATTTACCGCACAAAAAAATGAATAATAACACTAAAGATTTTATACGCATGATACCTTCTTTTTTTTTTGTAAAGCTTGTCCAAAAATTAATCACAAGCCTTTTTAGGTAATCATACACAAGGTTTTTTATATATTGAAATTTTACAAGCTCCTCACCTCTTTTGACACCAAGTACCAAAAAAGATACCATAAAATATTCATAATCAGGAAAAATATGATGAAATACAAAGGCTATTTTGCAGAAATCAGCTATGACGATAAAGCAAAGCTATTCCATGGCGAAGTTCTTGGCTTAAAAGATGTCATAACATTTCAAGGCAAAAGTGTTAATGAGCTGAAAAAGGCATTCCAAGACTCTGTTGAAGATTACCTTTTATGGTGTGAAGAACGCGGGGAAAGGCCAGAAAAACATACTAATGGTCTCATCAATCAGAAATTGACTAGATAGTAAAACATTCTTTTTATGCTTTAAATATATCTTTTGGTTCTTTATCCATAAGAGCCAAAAAGTGCGCAAAGCTTGCAAGTGTTAGATTTGCTTGTCCTCGTTGTATTTTAGCAGCTTGAGATGGACTAGTGGACAAACGGCGCACAACCTCATTAAAGCCAATTTTATTCTTCTTCATGTACTGTGCCATAGTATCAGCAAGTACTTTTTGAATTGACCTAAGAATATCAACTTCAAGCTTTGCTTTACGTTCAATTTCAGTAATCTGCTCTTTGGTAAGTCTTTCTTCTAATATGTCATAAAAGTTTTTTGTTTTCATACTATTTATCCTCCGATAAACGTTTATATGCCGTTTTAATATCTTTTTCTTGTGATCTTTTATCACCAGCTGCAAGTAAAATAATTAATTAATTCCCTTTAAAACAGTAATAAATACGATATCCAAATTGCCGCTCTCTTAATTCAAAAAGTCCTTTACCTAATGCGCGACTATGTGGAAGTTTTAATTCATTACCTAACATTTCTAAAACCCGTAGTTCTTGTGATATGACTTCAAACTGTTTAGTAGTTAATTTATAAAGCCATTTCGCAATAGGACTATTTCCACTATCATTAACCCAATATTGTATGGTCCATCTTTTCAATGCCTTGCTCCTATAAATAATAGCATTACTATAAATAGTAGTACAATAATCTGTAATTAGTCAAATCCTGAATCAGATATAAGTTTTCAAAAAATGTCTTAAAAAGGTTCATAAATTTTAAAATTTCCACTTCATTTCAATTTCTCCCCCCAAATCACGCCGCTCATCACGGATGCCACGCAAGGTAATATCATCAGATGGCTGAAATTCAATTTCAACACGAGTGTCCTCCGTGAGGCTAAAATTCTTTTGAATCATTGCTTTTAATCTGTCATTAATATTTATTTCTAATAAACCTCGCAAGCCGCCTCTTCCTGTTTGATCTGCAAAGTTTGGCATAAGACTAATTCTAAATGGACGTAATAGAGGTGCAAAATATTTATCAAAAAACGTTTCTTGATTATGTGCAAAAATAAGATTTTTAAGATTTTGTACAATTAATGATGGCATCATACTGTTTAAGGTGTTTTCCTGAGAACCAACGAGTAAAAGTGCCATAATCTGCTCTTCAGAAAGAGGTGGAGATGAATCAAGCATAATGTGATGATTAAGCAAAGAACCTGCAACTTGAAGCGTTATGTCATGATTTTTTATTCTATTGCGCGCAACCAATTCAACAGAAGGATCCAATGATTGATCAGGAGAAAAAGTAAGCAATCCTTTGTTAATCGCAAGAGGTTGATAGGGAAAAATAAGATTACCTGATTGCAAAGAAATGGTGCCAGAAATAGCAGGATCTATAATATTATTTTGTATGCGAACATTAACATGCGCATTTGTTTGCAAAAAGGCTGTTTCAACTCTAATGGGAGATTGAGTTTCCACCGAAATATCGCATGCTGTTGTCATTCCTGGTACAGAAAAAACAGAACGTGGATATGAAAAAAGTTGTTTTTGTATAACATGAGAAAAAATATTTTCTTTTAACTGTGCACGATCAATAAAAATAGCACCTTTTATTAATGATGAAGCATCTTCTTTGTAAGAAAAAAGAAGATTGCCAGAAATGATTGCAAATAAATCTTTTTTAATATTAAACAAACATTGATCCAATAAAAAAGGGACATGCGCACTGACAAGTTTTCTTTCTTCATTAAAAAAGGCTGTTGCTCGTGCACAATCTATGGTCCCTGTATTTAAAGAGATATGCGCATCTTCCATAAAAAGAACATTTTTTTTCATATCAAGACGAATACAAGCTTTTAACCCATCAATAAAATTATACGTTTCTGGTAAACGAATGATTGTGTCATCAGCCGTGATATTTATAGAAATATCATCAAGGGAAACATTCCCTTGTAATACAAACATTCCCTCTCCCTGAATATCATAATGGAAAAATACATTAATAAAATGACGAATAAATGCAAACGATACATACCCATGCACTCTCTTGTCATCTTTATTTTCTTCCAGAGAAATAAGTTGTTTTTTATTTTTATCAAAAAGCGAACAACTACGTATTGCAAAAGACGGTTCCATTTTTGCTTTTATATGAAATTCTGTATCATTTACTAAGCTACTCAATAAACCATCTTCATCCTTTTTATAGGAAAAACCACCTTGTACTGTATGATAACTATTATGAGCAACGTTATACGCACTGATAGTATGTATACCAACAATTTCATCATCATGAAATAACATATGACACAAAAGGTTATTTTGAGCAATGCGCCAGTTTGAAGATGGTAACAAAAGAGGCGTAGTGTTAAAAAAACAACCTGATCCCTGTTTTTCTTTTTCATCCCAATTACCATAACCTTTGCATTCTTCATTATTACGTGCACCTGAAATGCGGTATTTCCATTGCATATCTTTTTTTGTAAAAAATAGCTTTGCGCTATCGCACATTTTTTTGTCCGCAATAAATGCTTCTTGTATCGCTGCGTAACCGTTCATTTTTTTATCTTTTTTATCAACCGTAATAAAACTAGAAATAGTTCCTTTAATGGGATACGCCACTGCTTCTTTGGTGATACATTCTACTACATATGATAATGGCATACTGCTTTCTATTTTTATTTCACGATCGGTGATGATAATGGGATCTATAGTAAATGAATTATATGCATTACGAACAGTACATCTACCCCGACCTGATTCTAAAGATCCCGCAACATAACATACTCCCTGATCATGCATATGTGGTAATCGTAAAAGACCTGACCCGTTTAACAAAAACATAGATGTGTTATTTTCTTGCCGCGTTATCACCGATATGTCTGCAGCCATCTCCGTGCTATATATAACACCTGCATGTTCTATAGTGCCATTATAAAGAGATACCATTGTTTTAAATTGATCGGTTATTTTTAATGATGAACTATTAAAAAAAAATGAAACAGTAGTACATTTTTTTTCGTCAGAAAGAAGTATCTCAGCATTTTTAAATTCAAGAGACTTAATGTCTGTGTGTACGGGAAAAAATGACGCTGAATTAAGAGCATTTATATGAGATTCAATCGCACAGCTACCATCTTTAAAAAGGGATACACAGGAAAAATCTGTCATGGTAATATGCTTTTCTACCACACCTTTTAATAATAACTGTATCCATGATGCATACACCTCGCACCGTCCACATTGCCATGACCATGAATCATCAGTTGCTTTCATGGTTACGTCAGTAAGAATGATTGCAGGAAAAAAAAAATTTAATGATTCTATGGTAAACGTAGCGTGACAACCCAATGATTGACGTGCACTGTTCTGACAACATTGCTTCAACCATGTATGTATCATAAGATCAAATTGCGCAAAAAAAAGAGCAACAAAAAACCCAATTCCACATAAAATAGTTATTTTTTTTATCATTATCTATTTTTTATTCTCATCGCACGATTTCCATCCACCATCGTAATAATAGATGCGCATATATGACAGTTGCGATACCGCATTACTTAATGCACACAGTTTATTATTGCAAACAAGATAAACCGTTCCAGAGGATATAATTCCCGTTGGATAAAAACAGATGCGATGCTGTGGAAAGGTAACTGCATTATGTATCAAGCCTGTAGGATTTCCTGGAGGCCCCTTTACACCTGGTACTATACCAAAACGAACATTTTTTGGTAATTTTTCACGATATACATCAAAACGATATTCATTATTATATATATCAACAATAAGATGCAGCTCCTTATTGGTTGCTATTGCACGCTGCTGCATATATAAACAGGCAGACATAAGCTTGCGAAGTTCGCAGTGAGATTGTGTACCTTCCAAAAAAGACAATTGCACAACGCCAATGGATACCATAAAAATAATAAGACATAAGGCCATCATTAACTCAATAAGGAAAAAACCTCTTTTTACATACATACAACGCTCATATATTATTTTGACAACAAAAATAGTGGCAAAGCTATATCAAATTGTACCATTTTTGCTATTGTATACTACCGTCAATTATTATTTTTATCCTCACACAAAAAAGATAAAAGTGCGCGTACTTAAAAAATATTTCTTTATTATCGCCGTTATGCTTACTGCGCCACTACACGGCTCACAGAAATCTTTGGTAAAGTATGCACACGGACAAAAAAATCTTTATACATATGATGATATACGCACAACTATACAAAACAGTATGCACAATAGCATTGATGCTTTTAATAATGGTGAATATCAAACAGCGTCAGCACTTGCCACCGGAGCGTTGCAGTATATTAATGTTATGGAAGAGTTCAGTTCTCATATGCATCTTGAACCAAGTCAAGATTCCTCTGAACAACTCAATTTCATCATTGCAAAAAGCAATATAGAAACAGAATCACCACAAAGAGCACTTTCTGCTTTTAAAGCGATATGCGATAAGCAAACATCAATGGGCACAATTTCTTCTGCTGATATAGCAGAATGCATGCACAATAAAATCAGATGTTTACCTGATAAGCACACTCTGATACAAAAGCTACAAACGCAAGCAACATTTTTTGAACAAAAAGCGTCTCAATTTCGGATTGATTTTTATACAAGCATATATAAAGATTTTAGCCTTGAAGATCTTATCTCCGCTATTAAAACAGTGGATACTATAGAACAGGGACAAGCACTTGTGCGGCGCATAACACACTATGCAGATCAAAATAATATGAGAGCTTTATGTTATTTAGTAAACATTTACGATAAAGGTCTTTGTCATTGTACTGTTGATAAACAAAAGGCTTTATCATATGCATATCAATATGTCGTACTTTTTGCAAAAAATTCAAAAGATCTACCATTTGAACATTTTGGTATCAAATTGATATTGCAAGACGCATCTCCATCAGAGAATATTTCATGTTATGTGGCCAATATTTATTTTGACTATCTACAAGCAATGAAAAATGACAAAAAAGATACTGCTCAAAAAGCTCTCATCAGATTAAACACTATAAACGATGAAGCAAAGCCACTAAGAGACATTATTGTTGCTATATGCACTGCAATAATTGAACAAAAAGAAATACGCGTATTTCCAATAATATGCACACAACTAACACATAAAAACTGTAACCCTCGTATACACTCTTTTATAAAAACAGATGGAAACATTGTAAAACATCTTTTAGAGCCCTTATCAAAATCAAAAGATGTTGGTTGTTTTCTTGGTATCCTATCTTATTATATGCACGATTATATTGGCGCAAAAAATTATTTTTGTAATAACAGCAAAAGATCTGATCTTGTAACACAATGGTATTCTTTGTTGTCCAATTACCGCATTGATGAACAATCAGTACTCAAGCATATAGAAGCACTCATTATATTTATGCAAAACATTAATCATCTTCAAAAAAAACAATCCGCAGAAACTTGCACGACAGCAGCATCTTTAGCAAGAAAATATATTATTGATCACTGTGCAGCACATATCTCTTTTTTACTTAACAATCATCATTATAATGCCGCACAAAACTATTCTCAATTATTACTCAACGACCAACAGATGATGCCACAATGCATTCGCATACTTCCAAATATCATCGAGTTACATAAAGATAAGCAGATGGCAGAATCGCTCTTGTTTCAGAAATATCTAACACCAATGACTACGCATTTTTGTAAATGTATTGAGAAAAAAAGCAACACCTGCGCACTCTACACAGATTTTGTTGCACTTTTTCTTTCATATAAGACCAATCATAATAAAGAACATCTCTTAAAGCAGATTGCTGTGTGTTTAAAAAAAATAGAAAATGATAAAGGCTATGTATCATCACATCAGAAGCATATGGGCTCAGTGTATTATGTGCTTGGAAAAGAATACGGATTAATAATGTACTTTGATAAAGCAATAGCAGTTGGACACGAAAATGCTGCGTATGAAAAAGCTTTATTACTGTTGCAACAAGCGCGTGTGCAAAAAAATGAAACAATGGCCCTTGAATTACTGAAGAAACATGCACAAGGTTCAAGTTCCTTGCGCTTCTTATCATTGTATAAGCTTGGTGAGCTCTATTTTAATTATGCCGTACAAGACAATCTTTTAAGACATACTAAACCTGATAGTACTCTCTCTTTTAACTATTTACAACAAGCTGCTGGTGCTGGTGATGAAAATGCATATGGACTGCTAGCAGTTCATTATATAAAAGGTCAAAAAAATAATAATGATTCATGGCTCAGAGAGCCTGATGCCAAAAAAGCAGAAGAATATTTTAATCAATGTAAATTTGTTCCAACTCCATGTGAACAAGAAATTCTTTTTCATCGCGCTATTATGCAGGTGACCAATGATGATAAAATAGCTGCATTAGATGATTTTAATAGATTGCATGTACCTTCTTTGCCAAAGGATGCACAAAAAGACGTTGTTTTTCATAAAACTTTTTTACCCTTGCGCATTGTTGTTGAACAAGCACAAAAAGGTTTACAGCATGATGGCAATTTCATATTAAATACATTGATACATGTATATAAAGCATACACTGAAAACAAACATCCTCTTCATTTTGTTGATGACGATGTAACACAATATCTTATTAAAAATACAACTTTAATAATGAATAAACTTCAAAATGATGAATGCTATTGTGCATTATGCATAATGACAGGAACGTTATTAAATGATGCAATCATAACATCAACTGTTAATTCTCACGAAAGCATGCAGCATGGTGCTCGGTGTTTATGTTATGCAGCGGATCATGGTGACATACATGCACAAATAAATGCCGCAGGCATGAACCCTCCCTACATTTCACGTCCTCAAGCAATCGCCTATCTTTTGCAAGCACATATTCAGGAAAAAAAACAAAACTATGATCAAACCATTAAAAAAATGCTTTTAAATGCCCTTCCAGTAAATATAAAAGAACAACATGAAGTTCTGACGCATTATATTGACAATAATAACACAGCTATGGCCCATCTTTATTTAGAAAAATTATACTCCGTGCAGCCGGTAACAATATTAAAAGTAAGCAAAAAAGAAAGAGAAGCTCTTTTGCACAGTTGCCGTAACAATACATTTCTTCAAGAATTGGCAGACAATGTTCTTACAAAACCACCTCACGAAACAAATAAAACGGAACAAGCTGCTGCTCTTTTACGCGCAAGCATCTACATTTTGTCAAAAAATGAAGATGAATTATTGGAAAATATCAAAGTTATCAATGCATTACCAGAATCATTTAAAAAGGCTTACAAAAAAATTCTTCTTGGTCTAACGTATTACGAGTTAAGTCGCATTTATGCAGAACAAAATAACGATCTGTTACACAAAAAGTATTTACAAAAATCTGCTGAGTGTAGTTGTCCTCTTGCTCTTAAAAAAGTAAAGAAAAAATAGCGTAATAATAGATTTTTGCTATTGTATACATAGTATCATTATTGTTTTACTAATATGCAAAAAGATTAAGAATGTACCTATTTCAAAAATATTTCTTAACTATCATTATCATTTCTAGTGCACTATCACACGGTTCCCAGCACTCTCTGATCAACTATGCGCATGGACAAAAAAATGCTTATACCTTTAAAGAAATAAAAAAAACTATGCAGAATGGCATAGACACAAGTAAAGCAGCATTTAATAAAGGTGAATATTCAACAGCATCCGCTCTTGCATCTGGAGCGTTACAATATATAGATGTTATGAAAGATAGCATTTCTCGTATGCGCCTTGAACTCAGTCAAGATACTGTTGAACAGCTCAGTTTCATCATTGCAAAAAGCAGTATAGAAACAGGATCACCACAAAAAGCACTTTCTATTTTTGAAACGATATGCGATAGGCAAACATCAATGGGCATTATTCATTCTGCAGATATAGCAGAAAGCTTGTACGATAAAATCGAAAACGTAACGAACAACCAACCGTTAAAAGAAAAACTACAAGCACAAGCAGCATTCTTTGCACAAAAAGCATCTCAACTTCGCATTGATTTTTATGCAAACATATATAAGGATTTTAGTCTTGAAAATCTCATATCCGCTATTAAAACAGTGGATAACATAGAACAAGGGCAAGCTCTTGTACAATGCATAACGCGCTATGCAGATCAAAATAATATGAGAGCTTTATGTTACTTAATTCATATCTACAACAAAGGTCTTTGTGGCATGGTTACTGATAAACAAAAAGCCTTATCTTATGCGTATCACTATGTTACCCTTTTTGCAAAAAATTCGGACAATCTACCATTTGAACATTTTTGCATTAAGATGACATTACAAGAGACATCTTCTAAAGATATGTCATATCAGGTAGCAAACGTATATTTTGATTACTTGCAAGCGATCAAAAATAATTCTGTAGAAAAAGCAAAAAATGCGCTTGTTGCCTTAAACTCAATCAATGACACAGCTGCTCCTTTAAGAAAAATTATTATAGATATATGCATGGCACATATCGACAAAACAGTTAAAAATCAAAAAAAACAAAAAGATAAAATAGCTCACCTATTGTCAGATAAACAACGCGACATTGTTTTTAACTCATTTATAAAAACGGATGGCGCTATTGTAATACCTCTTTTACAATCATTACCGCGAAGCGATAGTATTTGTTACCTTCTTGGACTTTTATTTTACTACAAAAAAGATTATCTTGCCGCTCAAAACTATTTTAGTATATGTAATACAAACGCATCTGATCTAGTAACAGAATGGTATCTTTGGCTATGCAAAGATAAAACGAGTTCAAAAAAAACAGCTGCGCATTTAGAATCATTGTTTCCAATAATCAAAAAATATTTTACTCCAACAAAACAAAAATCGTCACTCCATGAAGCTGTATTTTCTGTAATAAACAATTACCTCGTTGAACAATTTCCTCAACGTCTACCATTTTTGTTAACGAATGGCCATTATAACGTGGCACATCGTTATTCTCAGTTATTGCTCAATAATAAACAAACAATGCCTCAGGTTATTGATACTTTTCTCAATGTTATATTGTCTGCTCTTGATCAACACAATCAACGGAAAAATGCGTTGTGTACGCACTATCTTTTTCCCTTAATTCCCTATCTCAACGACTGTGTTGCAGCGCAAAATAACACCCCAGAAAGATATATTAATTTTATTAAGCTTTTTCTGTCATGTGCATCGTATCCAAATAAAAAACATATTGATCTACAAATAAAATCATGCTTAGACCATTTAAATACAAAAAAACAGTACTTGTCATCACATCAAACAGAAATGGGCGATCTTTATTATCTGCTTGCACAAGAATATTCTTCCATGGATTATTACAACAAGGCTCTTGGCTGCGAACATATAGATGCAATCTATGGCAAAGCATTACTATTGTTGGAAAAACAACATATTAAACAATCAGAACAGCAGGCTCTTGAACTTCTTAAAAAACATGCACAAAGTCAAAGCCCTCTCCGTCATTTATCACAGTATAAACTTGGTGAACTTTATTTTCATTATTCTGTTCAAGAAAATCTTTTAAAACACACTAAACCAGATCGTCTTCTCTCTTTTGAATATTTAACACAAGCTGCGCAAAACGATAGCAAAGAGGCATATGGTTTATTGGGTGTGTTTTATGCGCAAGGAAGCAAAAATAGTGATGGAACATGGTCACAAAAACCCGACCCCGAAAAAGCTTTAGAATATCTTGATCAGTGCAACTATGTGCCCGCACCCTGCGCACAAGAAATTCTTTTTCACCGCGGTGTTCTCTATCGCAACAATGCATTATCAGAAAAAGCTTTACTCGACTTTAATGCTCTTGAATTATCTTCTTTGCCAAAAGAAGAACAGGAAATAGTTCAACAGGGAAGAATATGGTTGTTGCTTTGTTCTTTTGCAGAGCAAGAAAAACAAGGTCGTCAAGTAGAAAACGATACTATTAACGACTGCTTAACTAAAGTGCATTTAATATGCCAATCTGAAACTAAAACTACCCGCTTTACCGATGATGACGTAGTAAATTTCCTTATCAACAAAACAACAAACATTATAAGTACAAAACAAATAGATTCACAGGCTCTTGCTATATGCTCAATAGCTGGCATTTTACTGCATAATAAATTTATAAAGCCAACTGAAAATAAAGAAAAAAGTAAGTTACATGGTGTGCGTTGCTTACGTTACGCAGCAGAGCATGGTGACCTATTTGCTCAGATTAATGCGAGCGGCTTGGATAACATTCATATTCCTCCTGCTCAAAAAATCAATTATCTCTTGAAAGCATACGTTCAGGCAAAAAAAGAAAACAATGCTAACAACTGTCAAGTGGTCAAAACAATACTACAGGATTGTATTCCAATACATCCATTCGGACAATATAATATTCTTAAAGAATACATTAATAATAATGATATGTTTATGGCACGCCTTTATTTAGAATTGTTGCATTTTATGCAACCATCAATAGTGTTTTTGAAAGACACCCCTTTAGAAGAAATTGATGCTACTTTAAAAGATTGCCGCAATAATGTTTTTCTTCAAAATTTGGCAAGCAATGTTCTTACTAAAGCTCCTCATCTAGTAAAAAACAGAGAACAAGGTGCTGCATTTTTACGCGCAAGCATTTATGCACTTTCAACAGATAAAAATGAACTGCTTGCAAATGTTAAGTATCTTAATGCGCTGTCAGGAACATTTAACACTCAATTCATTCTTGGAGCAACTTATTACCAATTAAGCCTCATTTTTAAAGCAGAAAAACAACTTGTACTTCACCAGGCATACTTAAAAAAAGCTATTGAATATAGATTTCCTCTTGCGCTTGAAGAATGTAAAATTGCTATTGAAGAATTAAAAAAGAAGTAAACCCTACTCTTCAATGTCGGTTTGTTCAAGCGTCGCAACGGCAATAACTTCTTCTATCGTTGTTAATCCCTCTTTAATTCTGCGTAAACCATCATTAATAAGTAATGTCATGCCATCTTTAATCGCCTGATCACGAATAACTCCAGTATCAGCACGCTCCATTGTTAATTTTGCAATTGCAGAAGTCATTTCCATCACTTCAAAAATGGCAAGACGACCTCGGTAACCATTGTTGTTGCATTCTTCACAACCAACAGGTCCATAAAAGGTTATTTTTTTTGCTTCCGCTTGAGATAAACCAATTTTTTCCAATAATTCTAAATTGGGTTCATACACTTTTTTACATTTTGGGCAAAGTCTTCTGACCAAGCGTTGCGCAACAACCATCACTACTGATGAAGATATTAGAAATGGTTCAACGCCCATATCAATTAAACGCGTAATTGATGCTGGCGCGTTGTTTGTATGCAAGGTACTCAGTACTAAGTGACCAGTGAGTGCCGCTTGAACTGCTATTTGAGCGGTTTCTTGGTCACGCGTTTCACCGATCATGACAATATCAGGATCTTGACGCAAAATAGACCGCAACGCTGCTGCAAATGTCAAACCAACTTTTTCTCGTACTTGTACTTGACCAATGCCGGCCATCTGATACTCGACAGGATCTTCAACCGTAATAATATTCACATCGGGACTATTAACCTCATTTAAAATGGAATAAAGAGTACTTGTTTTACCAGAACCAGTCGGACCGGTAATATATAAAATACCGTTTGGACGATGAATATTTTTTTCAATGACAGTATAATCACGGTCACTAAAACCAATGTCCTTCAGTCCCGCAAATGTTTTTGATTTATCAAGCAAACGCATCACCACCCGCTCGCCATATGCAACAGGTAAAATGGAAACACGAATATCAATTGCTTTGTCACCAACCTTAATTGCGATTCTACCATCTTGCGGTATGCGCTTTTCTGCAATATCCAAGTGTGCCATAATTTTAATACGGGAAACCAATGCGCCTTGAATACGCTTTGGCGGAGTCATAACGCTGTACAAAACACCATCAATACGGTAACGCACACGAATTTCTTTTTCAAATGGCTCAATGTGGATATCAGAAGCGTTACGTTTAACTGCTTGGAAAAAAATATTGTTTACCAATTTAATAATAGGCGCTTCACTCGCCATGCCAAGAATATCTTTTTCTTCTATTTCTTCAAAAGCAACCTCTTTTGGAACCTCTTCTTCCTCAAGCTCTTTCATCATGCCTTCGGCACCTTCAAGAGGATAGTAGCGATTAATACCCGCCACAATAACAGAATATGGCGCAACGGCGTATTGTGCATTGCCACCTAACAACATGTTCAACTCGTCAAGCGCCTGAAATTCAAACGGGTTTGCCGTTAAAATGGTGATTTGACCATCTATCACCAATGGCATAACCTCATTATCTCTGAGAAATTTAAGAGGAACTTTTGCAAGAAGGTCTAAATCGGCCATCTTGTCGGTAATAGTATCAATGTATGGCAGGGATGCATATTTAGCATACGCTTGCGCGATTACCAAATCCGTTACAAATTTTTTGTCTCGAACACATTGCTCAACGGAACTACCTGTTTTTTCTGATTCAAGTTGACACTCTGCTAGTTGTTGCGCATTAATGAGACCAAGTTCAACGAGAATTTCACCTCTATTTGTTTTCATTTATATATCCTTTAAGCGCCGATAAGCGCCGAAACTTTTCTTTTACATTGATACCAGTATACTGATTTTTAGATACTACAGACTACTCATTTAAGATAAATCATATCCTTCCCCCCCGCTCGTCCTGAGCCTGTCGAAGGATTTTGAGCGTCTTATATGTTATTTATTATTATTTTAAAAATAGGCATAAGTCATATGACAAATACAACAAAACTGCGATATATACTGCTTTTTACCATAATGCAAATAACGGGCACTACTCATATATATAGCTCAGCTGCAGCTCCAGCTGATGATAATAATAATAATAATATTAACCTCACGCTACCATCAACAGATTCAAAAAAACAAAAATCTCGCATGCGCAAATCTACGAGTGAAAAAAAGAAAAAGGCCTCAACATACCGTGAAATGACATTTGAAGAACTGCTGGCTGCAAAAAACGTTCATATGGCACAAAACAATTACGCAAGCGCCATTAAATATCTTGATCAGATGATTAAATTGTGCAACGACGCAACAATAATCGCGCAACTCTGGATAGAAGTTGCAGATCTGCTTGTTTTGGACAAAGAATATGCTAAAGCTGCGCAAAGATATGCAGAATACGCAATTCTGTATCCGGGCGGCGAACATATTGAATATGCACTGTTCAAAGCAATAGAATGTTCGTTTGAATGTACTCTTTCAAATGACAGAGATCAAACAAAAACAGAAGAAACGCTCGCTCTTGCCGAATCATTTTTACAACAAGATCATTTTACTCAATACACTGATCAAGTGCGCATTGTCCGAGATCAATGTTATAGCAAACTGGTGGAAAGTGAAATGTCCATCTGCTCTTTTTATATTAAAAGAGGTCAGGTCAAACAGGCAGAAAAAAGGCTGGAAGCGTTACGTACTGCATGGCTTTCAAAAGTTCCTCATGCTGAACAATCTATTGTATTATTGGAACAAGAACTATTAATACAAAAAGAACTTGTTGAACAAAAAAATCATAAAGCTACGCAACTTACTCATAATGACAAGCAAAAACATATGGCAGAGCGATTTTAACTATGTCATACACAATAGAAAAAGGTAAAAAGGGGGAGCAATTTGTTGTGCAATACCTTCAAAAAAAAGGATATGCTATCCTTCACACCAACTACCGTCACAAAACTGGCGAAGTCGATATTATTGCCAAAAAAGATGCAACCGTCGCTTTTGTTGAAGTAAAGTTACGCAACAACCCCCTCATTGACCCGGCCGAAATTATTAACACCGCAAAACAGAAAAAAATCATTTCCGTTGCAAAACTGTTTCTGTCCAAGCATAATAACAGTGACATTGTATGTCGCTTTGATGTTGCTCTTGTAGATGAAAACTCACATAATTTAAAAGTACGGTACATAGAAGATGCATTTTCAGCTTTCGACTGAATTTATCCAACGTTTTATCACAGGCCTTGCCCTTGGCATTGGGTTTTGGATAGTACTCTGCTATTTCCCACCAATCTGCTTTTCACTATTATTACTTCTCATTTTATTACTTATTATTATATTCGAGTGGACTCATTTTTTTCCCATTTCAACCCCCTCTTTCTGGGCATTATTGCCACTATATCTCATTATTCCTTTTGGAATACTCATTTTTTTAAATCACACACCTATCTATCATCATTTATTATTTGTTCTTTTTATGCTTGTTTTTGGCTTTGACACCGGCAGTTACATTACCGGCAATCTCATCGGCAAAAAATTAATCGCAAAAAATATCAGTCCCAAAAAAACATGGGAAGGGTCAATTGGCGGCTATATTTTTGCATATCTCGGTGGTCTTTTTATTATTGTTGAACAACGGTATTCCATGCCACCTTACACTGCTCTAGCACTCATCACGTTCATAACATGCCTGTTAGCCTTTTTGGGTGATCTTTTTGAATCATATCTTAAGCGTCGCGTGCATCTAAAAGATTCTGGCAGATTTTTACCCGGTCACGGCGGCCTTCTTGATCGCTTTGACGGCATTATCTTTGCCGTTTTTTTCTTTTATTTTTTTAAAGATCAACTTATAACTGTTATTTTTCCTTTGTAACTGAAAATAACTCACAAGCATACCAAAACGAGCCCTCTTCTCAATTTTTAATACATTATTGACAATTTGAACTTCATTTCTTTACATTAAAGATAAAATGATTAAAAAAGGAGATTCCATGAATAAAATCAATGGCCTAACACGGCTACTTTTTGCAGGATTGATAGTACTGTTTAATGCTACCAATAGCATGTATCAAGAGGGAATATTACAACCAACATCTTATCAACAAGGTCAAGCATGGACACAACAAGAGTATCAACCAGCTCAACAGCCAATATTTCATTTTCCCGAACAAAGAGCATCAGCACCACTTGAAACAATAAGAAAAACTACTGTCACAAGAACAATGAGGCAACAACCGTCTCTTGAGAGTACCGAAGAATACATAGCCCCAGAAGAGCAAACCTCAGAATATACTGGAGAACCGGTAAGTCCAGTGAGATTAAGTGGAATTGCTTTAAATGCAATTGAGCTTTGGAATATTTATGACAAGGCAAGAAGAACAAGTAATGGTCAATTTACGCCAACTGATTGGGAAAAAATAAATGAAAAAACTAACAATATTGCCAACGAAGTGCAAGAATCAAATAATGATTTACTAACAGAGGTATTTAAACAGTTTGAACCTATATTGGACTCACCAACTTTATTTGATAAATCTATATTTGGACAAGCCCTTAATAATATTATTGAAACAGTCAACATGATTGCAAAAAGAGATCCAAATAAGCGCTATTCAAGAGAATATGCACTTAATGATGTTCCGTATCTTTTATATGTATCGGAGCCAATCGGTGGCCTTTTCACAGCACAAAAAGCTGTCACTGGAACTCTTTATGAATACACAAAACCAGTAGCAAGTGCTATTGGAGGTGCCATATCAACAGGCTACGATTGGACTCGATGGGCTGCAAGTGGTATCGGAAGTGGTTTAAGCTCAGCAAGAAAATGGGCCCTACCAACAGAAGAAGAAGTTGAAATTGCAAAACAAAAATTACAAAAAGTTCAAGCTGAAATCAGACGACTTAGATCCAAACCTTCTCTCTCACAAGATGATAAGTTGCTACTTGAAAAGTATAAACAGAATGAATATGAATATAGAAGTATAATCAGAGGATGGGGACCTACGCTTGGAGGCGCAGCTCTTATTGGAGGTTATTTAGGATATAAATATCTTACAGGAGGATCAGGAACACCTGCAGCACAATAACATTTAATTGCAATGCATTTTATAAGCGAGCAGCAACACAACTGCTCGCTTTTTTACTACCCGCTTTTTCATTTCCTCCAAAACATTTCATCATTTCTATTGACAATTTGAATTCCATTTCATTATTTTAAAAGTAAACATAGAGAAGCTTTTATAAGCCTTTATAAACTATGAAGAATAAAAAAAGGAGTATTTCATGAACGGATTTAAAAAACTACACCTTGCGCTGCTCACTGCAGTTGCAATGATTGCCACAGTTAATGCTGGTCAGCCAAGTCGTCAACAACAAAAACGTGGCCAAGGAACAACACTTCAAAGAAAAAGTCGCATGTTTCAGCGAGGTATGAGAATTGAAAAAAAATCACCTGCATTGGCACAAGTCAGCGCACCAATGCAAAAAATACGCAAAACCGTTTCTACTGCAAAGCAGATTCAAGAACAAGCAAACATTATTGTTAATACAGAAGAATTTATTACAACAGACGTTACTCCACGCAGAATACGAGAAGTGCGCAATGAAGCCCGTAATATGATAAGAAATCAATTAATGCCGCAATTAGAACAAGAAAAAAAAAATCTATATAAAGCCATTAAAGGATATGTGGATACTGTTTTGAAATTTGGCAAAACAGAAGAATCTAAAATTGCTGCTCGTAAAGCTCTTAAAAACATAGAAATTGCTTTAAAAAATATTAAAGTTCAGGCAAAAAGAGATGCAGCTCTTGCCAGAGCAGCAAACAATATTGAACGAGCACCGATAGAGCAAAAGGAAATCGTAGCTCAAGCTGAAACACAAAAAATAGAAGCTGTAAATAAAGAAGCTGAAAAAGTAAGCTACTGGAGTAGAGCTCAAGGTTTCTTTGTTGATCCATTCGTCAAAGCATTTGATTCAGAACGCCCGGCATTGGAAAGAGCTTATCATGGTGTAATTGGTGTTGCTAAAATTGGAGTAATTGCTGCTCCAGCATATTTCTATGGTCCTGCCGCTGCAGCTAAAATTTATAGTATGGGAAAAGCCGCATATGAAATGACGCCAGAACAATGGAAAGCTGCTGCAATGGCAGCTCCTGAGCAAGTAGTTGAGGCAGCTAAAGCAACCCCAGGTGCAATCGCAAGTGCTGCCATGGCAGCGCCTAGTAAAGGTTGGGAACTTGGAGCGCGTGGTGTAACT
Organism: uncultured Pseudomonadota bacterium; assembly: GCA_964433525.1. Lineage (GTDB taxonomy): Bacteria > Babelota > Babeliae > Babelales > Vermiphilaceae > SOIL31. The sequence continues at coordinate 222,876 of CAYSQT010000002.1, read as the reverse complement.
GCAGTAAGTTCCGGAATAAGTTCCGCATGGACAGCAAGTATGACTGCTCTTGGCCTTTACACTCAAGCATCAAATGCTGTAACAGCAGTAACCACTGTAGCAAGTGTCGGCGCTGCAGGCGCTGGTTTGGCAAAAGAATTGCTTAAATCAGACCCCACAGACTCTGACGCTCAACAATTACTTAAGAACTCAATGATTGTACAACAAGAAGGACAACAAGTCATACATCTTGCCAATCAAGCAGGACAAGCTGCTCAAGAAGGCCGCGTAAAAGATGCATCAGTACTTACTCAACAAGCTACAGAAATGGCAGAAAAAGCAAAACAAGATGCTGAGATGTTAAAATGGCAGCTCGAAGAACAGCAACAAATGATCAGAGCTGCTAAAAAACCGTTATCTAAAAACAAAGAAGCAAAAGCACCTATGGCACAAAATGAAGAAGCAAATGATGAGTTTGTTCAGGGGATAGGCATCTAAAATCATTAGTCAAAAACAAATTATTAAGGAAAAATAATGAAACATATAATCAAGCAAATACTCGTGGTTCTTACCACTGTTGCAATCAGCACACAGATTGATGCTGTAAACCCTACCCGTAAAAAACTAACAAGAAAAAGCCGTACAAAACAAGTGGCAAAAGAATCTCCTGCAATGCAAGTCGACAAAGAGGTTTCAGCATTAGACAACATTGTGGAGCAAGCAAATATTGTGGTTAATACAGAAGAATTTATTAAAACAGACGTCACTCCACGCAGAATTCGAGAAGTACGCGCTGAAGCAAGAAATAGTATCAAGAATTCAATGAAAGATCTTGAAACTCATATTGCAGATGAAATTAATGATGACATTAACATTATCTTAAAATTTGGCAAAACCGAAGAATCAAAAAAAGCAGCTCGGCAAGCTCTTGAACGTTTAACAGCTGTTGTTGGCGTTATGAGCGCACAAGGACGCGTAATTGATGTCATGGAAGAAGGTAAAAGAGCTATTGAACTTGCACCAGCACACATGAAAGAAGCAGTTATAGCCGAAACGGTACAAAATGTACAGATAGCAGAAGCACAAGCTGAAGAAGCTGGTATGTTAGCCCACATGGCTGGTACCGTGAAAAGTGTTCTTGCAGCACCGGGCAATTACTTTTTTGGTGAGCAACGAACTGCTTTAAAAACTGCTGTTGAAGTTGCTGTTGGTACCGCTGTTGTAGGTGGACTTGGATATTTAGGGTATAAATATGGACCAGGCGTTAAAGCAAGCGCCGCAGAAGCGTTTGCTGGGTTGAAGGAAAGATTTTATGGTAAACCTGCGGAAGAGGTTACATCAGAAAAAGCAACAAGACCGTCGCTTAAATCAAAAGAAGCAAAACAAGCTGCAAAAAAAAGAAGAGAAAAAGGAGAAGCAAAACCTTCTCTGTTTGAAAAAGCAAAAAACTCCAAACTTTATCAATCAACTAAAAAAGCATTAACCCCTTATACAGAAGAAGAAATGGAACAAGCATGGCAGGAGCAACAAGGTTCAATATTATTAACACCAGAAGAAAAAAGGGAAATGGAATTAGAGCAACAACTTACGCAACAAGAACGACTGCAAGCTGAAGCCGCTTTAAAAGGAGCTTCACTAAAAGAAAAATAGCATACCAAAGAACACTACAAGCTCAGGCTGATAGGCAAGTTACACAACCAACTAAAGCTCCTACAGCAATATCCGATGCTAACGCAATACAACAAATAATAGACACCACAGTGGACAATTTAAGGAATCTTGAAGTCCAAGAAAAAGCTCTTAGAAAAGAATTGGCTAGTACACCAGGTGACAGCGAACGGGTGCAAGAAATAAATGATCAATTACAAATAATTAATACAAAAACTAAAACTGGGCTAACAGATCTTGAAACTCAAATGAAAGCGCAACGGGGCATGAAATAAAATAACAAATCAAAAAAAAATGGTGTTAAAAAAGAGCAGACTGTAAAAAAGTCTGCTCTTTTTCCTTTTTATACCTTTATATAATTTCTATTAAAACAACAAAATATCCACACTCTTTCAAATAATATAAAAATATTTTTTAAAATTATTTACAATTTGAAATCAAATATGTAATGCTACAAATGAAGTAGTAAATTACCTAACTAAAAAGGGTTGGATATGAAGAAACACGTATACATAGCAATAGCTTTCGCTGTAACAGCGATAACTATGCAAATGGAGGCTGCTGGCCAAAAACGCAATGTTCTGCGAAGAAAAGTAGATGCAAAACAGAGTCCTGCAACACATGTCAAAGAAGAACTTTCTTTGCTTGAACAAATTGTTGCTCAGGCAAGCACCATCGTTACCACAAAGAACCGCACAGATCGTACAAAAGCAAGAAATGAGCTTACAAAACTCATGAAAGAACTTGACGATGCAACAAGAAATGTTATTGCTGAACACATCAACACGATTAAAGCATATGGCAAGACAACTGAATCACAAGATAAAGCTCGCAAAGCATACGACCTACTTATCGCTGCGGTAAACAACATCAATAGCAAGGGTAATCTTGTTATGGTAACAGAAGAAGCTCGTGAAGCTATTGATCGCGCTCCAGCTGATATGAAAGAACAAGTTGTTGCAGAACAAGTCCAAAACATTCAGGAAGCACAAGATCAAGCAGCTCAAGCAAGTTACATGAATCGTATTATTGCAGAAGTTAAAGGTATTGCTGCAATGCCTGGTGATCTTGCTTTTGGTAAAGAACAATCAACAGCAAAAACATACTTTAATGCTACGCTCGGAGCTCTTGCAGCTGCTGGTGTTGCTGCTGCTGCATATGCAGGATATCAAGCGATTCCTGAAGGTACCGCTGCAAAATATTGGGAAAGTGGAAAAGGAACTGCCGCAGATTATTGGACAAGAGGAAAACGTATGCTTGGTTGGGAAGAAGAGCCTAGCGTAGAAACTCCTCGAGGACCTCTTTCTTCAGCAGAAATTACAGCACAACGACTAGCAATAGAACAAAGAATTGCAGACTTAAAAGCTGAGTTACGTCAAGCACCGATAGATCGACGCAATGCTATACAAATGGAAATTGCAGCGCAACAAAGAGAAGCTAGAGAATGGCTTGCAGCATTAGGGTCAAGAGCAAGCGCACCTTTCAGAGCTGCAGGATCAAGCATAAGCACAGCATTCAAAGCTCCATTTATGCAATCTGAAGAAATAATGGCAGAGTCAACACCACCTACTCAACAAGGATGGATGTCTTCCATGTGGAATTATACCACAGATTTAGCTAACAGAGCTGTTGGTCGCCCAACATCTGCCCAGTTAGCTGAAGAAGCCGCTGCAGTACGAATGGCAGCACAACAAGCAGCACAACAAGCAGCACAACAAGCAGCACAAAGAGCAGCTGCTATAAGGGGATATGCAGAAGCTGGTGTTAACGAACAATAAGAAACAGATCAGAGGGTACGTGTATTACGTGCCCTCTTTCTTTTTAAATAAAATCTACTCATGAATAAAAAAATAAAATCAGAAACAGAAACTTCACCCGTAAAATCTACTAAAAACACAGAAAAATCAGCTCATCACAAAACAGCTGTTGAAGAAGTTCATACAGACTTGCCTGCTGTCATTGAAGAATCTACTATTCCTACTCCCCCAAAACAAATCGCGGAGACAATAACTGCTGAAACTGTTAAAACTACACCGCAAGAAGCAGTTACTCCTGAACAGCTCCCATCTGAAGAAATCGAAAAAAAAGAACGTGACTTACAGGCTCAAGAGACAGTTGCTAACAAACAACTTGAAAATCTCTGGTCTAATGGTCGAGCTCAGCTTATTAATCAGTTCCCTTCTCATCCAAAACGCTAAATTTTACTCAGCAAAATTATAATTTGGTATGGTTATGCCTATTTTTTTGAATTATCTTTTTGCTTATAAGCTTTGGTATTATACCTTGTCATTATTTTTTTCATATGCAATTAGTCCTCGCTGCGCTCGTCCTGAACTTGTTGAAGGATAAAAAGAGCGCTTCTATCCTTCAACAAGTTCAGGACGAGCGCGTATAAAGAATCTAACTTATGTTTTTTACACCGCGGAATCGGACGTAAGCTTGCCATGCTTTCCGAAATTTTAACATAGGAAGAGGTGCCCTGCGTAGTTTCAACACATTTATATAAAGCACAAAAAAACGAGCGGTGACAGGATTTCTCCCTCCGCTCGTTTATTATATAAATTACTTATATATATAATTATTTATTCTGAAGCTCCCTGCCCCATTTGAGCATCTTTGTAATTTTCATATGCTTCACGAATCTGAACACGACGCCTTACTGCTGCAGGCCGATCCTTTGGTGCCAGACGTCTAACTTGAGGAATACTAAGACCTTCAACTTGTTCCTGATACGCTTGTTCTATTTCTCCTTCTGAAGCCCATGGACTTAAACCAAGAAGAGTTATTAATTGATTTTTATATGTTTGACTCTTTTGACCATATAGCATACCTCCAACCCCACCTTTTTCTCGTTGCTTAGCTGCAAATTCCTCTGGTGTCTGTGTACCACGCCATGGTCTCCAGCCACTCCAACTTGTTTTTGCTGGCATTATATTTGATTTTACTGGTGTTACAACTTCTTCTTGTACTACAGCCGGCGCTTCTTCACCTGTACCATATACCCAGTTCCAAAAACCTCCTCTTGCTTGTCGTTCTTGTTTTACTTCCTCAGGAGAACGTTCGCCATACAAAAGAGTTCTTTTTGGTGCTGCTTCCACCACCTGAGATCTTGGATATTTCCAAGTAGATGTTTGAGTATTCCAAACTGGTCCTTTTTGTGAAGCTGGTTCAACAGCTGGTGCTTTCATTGGTACACCAGTGCCACGCCACAACGTACTAAACCAACTCCCTTGTGTCATTTCTGGAGAACGCTCACCATAGAGAAGACTGCTAGACTTTGGAGCTTCTTCCATCATTTGCCCTGCATAAGGAGCTTTATATCCCGCTTCCTGCACATTTTGTGAAGGTCTCATATAAGCTTGTCGATATCTTGTCGCATATGCTTGTCGTCTTGCCGCCCCTGCTTGCCTGCTCACAGGATACATCCCATTAACAACCAATGAATGAATCATCAGCGGTAACATCAAAATGGCCAAATTGTATTTTTTCATACACTAACCCCTTATTAAAATAGACTTTTACTTCATTTATACAATTTCAATTATACAGATAAAGAAAGAGGTATATCAATACTTATTCAAAAAAGAATTGACCTTATTACCTTTTGTTTACAAAAAGACACTTATTTGGTTATACTAAAAACACTAATAATCCTCATTAATAACTACTTTTTTACAAACGGTGAAATATGAAGAAAATAATAAGCAATATCTATCTTGTAATTGCATTCATTGCCGCAATGGGCATTCAAATTCATGTAATGATAATTGCCGCGGGCAAAAATGACAAAATCACCCTACCACAAAGCTTGGTTGAGGCTGCTAACACTGAAAACGAGCTTCTTTCAACAATAATAGAAAACGCCGCTGTCTTAGTCAGTCAGATGACCAATAATAAACATCATGAAAATGACCGTAAAATGGCACTAAAAACCATTGATGTTTCATTAAAAAAACTCTCTACTACAACAAAACAGCATATTGAGTCATATATTAATACAATTAAAGAAGCTTCTACCAGCTTTATTACTGTTAAAAAACCACTCAAAAAATATAACAGTGCTGCTGCGCAAATAGCGTTAAACGAACTTATCAATACTACCCAACGTCTCTCTGAAAACAGAACGGAGGATATAATTACTGAAGTTCAGCAAAAATTAATAGGCTCTATTAATAACACTGAAACAATCAAAAAAGAAGCAAATATAAAAATCAATAAAGCACGCGAACTGTTAAGTCAAGGGGTCATTACATCAGTTGAGGCTGCAAAAATTATTGGCGAACAAAACTATAAAATAGGTGCTGCTGAACGTGCACTAAAAAAAGAGACGCGAGAAGCTCAAAATACTGTCACTCAAAGCGACGCTCAAACGAGCTACCTTAATCAATTAACTACAGGCATGTATGCTATTGGTGCACGCGCGGTAGCACCATTCAAAGCTGGATATGGTTATACTCAAGAAGAAAAAAATATAGCACGAGCTATTATTAAGCAGTTGGAACTACAATTAAAAGACGAAACAGATCCGCTCACAACACAACTTATTGATAATGAAATACACAAACAACAGCTTATTACTGGTGATGTGATGAGTGCAAACAGAAGGTTGTTTTGGGGTACAGTTGCTGTTGCAGGAGCTTTAGCTGCGGGGCTATGGGGGTACAACCGCTTTATGGGGTCAACAGAAGTACCAAATATTGCACCACAACCACAAACGCCAGCTACATCAGCTACACTTGATGAAAAAATAGAAGAGCCTGCAAATCAACAAAGCTCTTTTATAACTTCACCTTCTGATTCAGAAACAAAAAACAGGCCAAATGAGCAACCAAAAGAAAAGCAAAACCCTGTTATTGTTGAACAATCAGAACAACAACCGTTACAACAAAATCATAATGGTGACATGGATAAAGATGGCGAGGGACCATCAAGTTCACCTGCTATACAATCTGAAAAAATATTAACAGAGGAATATATAGAAGCTATTGCTGCTGCTCAATTGGCTGAACTAGATAAGCAAGTAGCTGATGAAAAAGCAAAAAAAGAATTTGAAAGATTAGAACAAGAGCGCATTGCGGCAAAACAAGCTGAGACTGATAGATTATTGCGAGAACAAATTGCTGCAAAGCAAGCTGAGGCTGATAAACTAGCTGAAGAAGCAGCTCGCTTAGAAGCTAAAGCTAAAGAAGATGAAGATGCTGCTGCAAGATTGCAAGCAAAACAAGAAGAAGAACAACGTAAACAACAAGAAAAACAACAAAGAATAGAAACTGAAGAAATAGCACGCCTTGCTGCTGCTAAAAAGCTGCAAGAAGAACAAGAGCGCAAACAACAAGAAAAACAAAAAGCTCCAAATTCAACATTACTTATTGCAAAGGGTGAGGTAACCCCAGAGGGAAAGGAAGCTGGAGAGAAGTGGGAAGCAACTATCGAAAGCGTACAACCGATCTGGATGATTTAAACAAACAAAATCTTGTATTAATGCTATCTGAGCGTCGACATAGCGACGATAAAATAAGTGATACAATAAAGCAAAACTGTTTGCAAAAAAATAATACGGCTCCTGGTAATGCTCTTGTTGCCCATGTAAACAAGAGCAAAACAACTGCACTCTTGCCAGTAAATACGTCAGATCACCATAAAAAGCCAGAAAAAACAACGCTGTCCATGATATCATACGATAAACATATGAATAACAGTGGCAATCCACACAAAAATATGTTTAAACAATCAACATTTGAATCTAGGCAGCATAACAATAAACAGCTCACCTTTTATAAATCAAAAGACAGTAATGGTGGTGCCGCTGCCGCCGCGTAAAATAAAAAACAAAAATTTTATAATTTTTTTTAATGTCGTATACTGATGGTATAACTTTTGGTATAAATATATTCTTTTGGTTTTGAGGACACTTATATGAAAATAATGCATATTACCTTATCAGCTCTATTGCTTTCTTCATCCGTTGCACCAGTTGTACACGCTAAAGCAGCAAACACAAAACAGTCCGTTTTGGTCAAAAAGTTAAGAAAAGCATGGGAAAACAATTGGGTTAAAGCCGGTATTGTTACGACAGGTTGCGCTTTAATATATGCATTGGGAACAAAATTGACTGCGGTGCCTGCAGTGTGCTCTGCAAAACCAGATTGTGGAATGTGTAATCAAGTATCAACGTTCTGTATCACCAATAACAAACTATTGTGGAAAGTGGTTGGTATTCTAAGCGGAATAGCAACTCTCGGATTTGGGTATGCATATTACAATGCACAACAAGAAGATGCTCAAGACATGGATGATAGTGCAACAACGCAAGAACCATCTAATGCTTCGGGTCCGGCACATTTTGATGATGATTTCTTTGCTCTTGAAGATGCACAAGAAGAATATGAAGAATATAATACCTGCGAGCAAGAAGACTCCGCAGTAATTGAAGAAAACGAAGAAGAATATACAACATTCAATGATATTGAAGTTGTTGAACAAGAAAGCTCTGCGTTAGTTGAAGAAGAAATGACAGAATTACCTGCTGCGCAAGTGACACAAAGTTTTTTGTAAAATAATAATAAAAAAGGAGGCCGCAATGCCTCCTTTTTTAATTTAAATTGTTTTTACGCCTTCAGCTCATCCTGCATCAACACCCTATCCATAACATCATCTGCATGATCAACCAAAATAATATCTATGCCATCTGATATAGTGTCTAATTCAACTAAATTATGCTTATTTTTTCTTGGCAGAATAACATATGGTATTTTGTTACGCTTTGCAGCAAGCACTTTTTCTTTAACTCCACCAATCGGCATAACCTCACCACGCAGATTAAGCTCTCCTGTCATTGCATAATCAGAACTAATTGGACGCCCTGTCAATGTTGAAAGCATTGCAGTCAGCATTGCAAGACCTGCAGATGGACCATCCTTTGGCACAGCTCCTGCTGGTAAATGAATATGCATATCAAAATCAGTAAACATCTTTGGATTAATACCAAAACGACTTGCTTTTGCACATGCATAACTACGAGCAGCTTGGGCAGATTCTTTCATAACATCACCAAGTTGACCAGTAAGCAGTAACTTTCCTGTTCCTGGCATCAGCATAGCTTCAATTTGCAAAATTTCACCGCCATACACCGTCCATGCCAAACCATTTGAAATACCAACTTGATGTTCCTTGTTTGCACCATCATCAATGAATTTACATGGTCCAAGGTATTGCTCAAGTGAATCAACAGTAAATGAAGGAAACCTGTTGTGTTCAACAAGATTACGCGCCGCTTTTGAACATAATTTATGGATGAGACGCTCTAACTGCCGCACACCAGACTCTCGCGTGTAATCATTAATAACACGTTCAATAATATTATCGGTGATTGCAATGTCATAATTATTCAAACCAGAGTTAGTAACCGCTTTTGTAACCAAATGGCGCTGCGCAATACATACTTTTTCTTCTAGAGTGTAACCACTCAGTTCTATGATTTCCATTCTATCGCGCAATGGTTCTGACACAACATCAATGTGATTAGCTGTTGCTACAAACATAACATCAGACAAATCAAAGGGAAGTCCAAGATAATTATCATAAAACGTTTTGTTTTGTTGAGGATCGAGCACTTCAAGCATAGCAGCTGACGGATCTCCTCTAAAATCTGAGCCTATTTTATCTAACTCATCAATAATAATAAGAGGATTACGGGAGCCTGCTTTTCGAATTGCTTGTATAAATCTGCCTGGCATTGCACCAACGTATGTTCTTCTGTGGCCGCGAATTTCTGCTTCATCTTTAACACCACCCAACGATATACGTCCATACTCTCTGCCAAGACTACGTGCAATTGATTGTCCAAGAGATGTTTTTCCAGTACCTGGAGCACCAACAAAACATAAAATAGGTGCATATCCATCTGTTTTAAGATTACGAACCGAAATAAAATCTAAAATACGTTCTTTTATTTCTTTAAGTCCAAAATGGTCTTCATCAAGAACTTTTTTTGCATGGCTAATATCAAGATTGTCAGAAGTTACGATGTTCCAAGGCAGTGCAAAAACCCATTCTAAATGATTACGCGTGACCGTTGCTTCAAGAGAATCGGGAGCTGTTCGCTCTAAACGATTAATTTGTCTGCTAATTTCTTTTTTGATGTCTTCTGCAACATCAAGTGCTTGCAACTTGTCCCGCATGTCTTCAATTTCTTCTATGTCATCTTCGCCAAGCTCTTGTTTAATCGCCTTGAGTTGCTCACGTAAATAAAACTCTTTTTGAGATCTATTCATTGCCTCACGAGCATTGTTTCTTATTTTCTCTTGCATTTCTGCAACTTGAACCTCTTTTCCCAAATAATCTGACAATAACAAAAGAAAATCTTTTTGCGTTTCTGTTTCCAATAATTTTTGGGCGTCTTCCACTTTTAAATTGAGATGAGATAAAATAAAATCACCAATCTTGCCAGGATCTTGCATTTTAGAAAGAATCACATGAAAATCGGGACTAAAGGTGTATCCTGAGGTTGCCATCTGTTCTGCAATTTTTCTCATTTTTTGCACACACGCAGTCAATTCTGCAGGATCGCTTGCTTCTTGTTCTATTCTGCATACTTTTGCTTGCAAAATATTTTCAGTTGTAAGAATATCTATTGTTTGCCCCTTGCTCATCCCTTGCACCAAAATCTTAATGCCTCCTTCTGGCAATTTTATCAGGCGCATAATAGACGCAATGGTCCCAAAAGTATGTAAATCGGCGGTGCTAATAGCACCGTGTGGATCAACTCCATTTTTTGCAGCAAGAAGAAAAACCATTTTCTTTTCTTCTATTGCTTTGTTAATACCATTAATAATTTTTTCATCAAGCACTAACAACGGTACAATGATCTGAGGAAATACAACAACATCCATTGTCGGAATAACCGACAAAATTTCCACAGCTGTATCAACTTTTTTTTGATTTACAACAGTCTTCATCTTCCCCCCTAGTTTTGATTTGTGCTGTAGCATTTCAAGTCTAGTGTAGAAGAAATAGTAATAGTAACTCAATAAATGCAAGATGAAATGCAAAAAACATCATTTCCATCTGTTTTTAATAAAAATATATTCTCAGAAATAGAGATAAGAAATTGATTGCATAATGTAAAAAATATTTTTTATTTCAAAGTGAATAATAGACTTAAGGTTTTACCTACCAAACCCAAATAAAGCTTTAAGCCATTTTAATAACGTAGAACTCTTTTGCGCGTGCGCCATTTGCGTTTGAGCATCTGCTATTTGAGCCTGAATAGCCGCGTCTTTGTCATGCGCCAAGAACTCTTTGTAAATCTGTAACTGTGTTAAATAATCTTTGTGCTCTCTAATGCGCTTAATTGCAAGAGAAATGTTATCAAACATAGTTTTTGCTTTTATTAATGTTGCATCATACTTTTCTTGCAATAAAGAATCTTGTTTAATATCAGCATCTGCTTTTTTTATTAAGGTAAACACACTTTCCATCGTCGGCAACAATTCTATTAATTGATTATATCCTCTTATTAATGGTAAATCATACGTCAGATAAAGATCATGAAGAGCATCAAAAAATAATGTTTCATCTTTAAAAGAATGTTTTGCTAATGCATAACGAGAAACACGATCTAACTGAAACTGTGCGTTATTAAGACGGCCATTTGGCGTAAAAGAATGCGCGTAGCGATACACGGGAAAGGCGGCGATTACATTAAGAATGCCAAATGCTGCAGGATGAACATGGTGCATGCTTGTAGACCATAAACGATAACTGCCTGCCAAAGAAGCAGACATTATTGTTCCTACTGCTATGTTTGCGGTTGTTTTTTGAATGGCTGGCAATTGACTAAAGCTCATCAATAGTGCACTTATTATAATTATTTTTTTCATGTGTAAAAAATTTCATATTTTTTGTTTGTTACGTTGTACATACTACGTTATAGTATACATATCATTTGAACATTTTTTAATAAATTTTTCACTTTCAAGTTGTCGAATAATTTTTTTTATCCGTTCTTCATTGTTATCCATAGCAATAACAATTTCATCATGTGCAATCATATCTTTTTGAGTAATCAATTTTAAAACTGCTGCTCTGATTTGTCTATCAGAACCTTCAAACTTACTCTGCTTGGTGTAATGGGCACTTTTTTTGCTTGGATTTTTATGTTTACTTTTTAAAAAAACTCCATAATCCATCAATGCATAATACCATTCACGAGGATTGACATGATCAACGGTTTCAGCAACCAAAAGCATAATTTCTTTGTCAGTAACAGCAGATCTGTCTTCAAAAAAATGGTGTATAAAAACGGTTCTAATATTTGTTTCAATAAATATTGTTGGCTTGTTGAATGCAAATGCACAAATTGATCCTGCTGTATTAGCACCAATGCCGGGAAATGTTTGTAATATTTTTGGATCTTGCGGAATAATACCACTGTGGTCAAAACATACTTTTTTTGCAAGCTCATGCAAAAACCGTGCTCTGCGATAATAACCAAGCCCTTGCCATACATTCAACACATCACGCAATGATGCTTGTGCAAGAACCGTAATGGTTGGAAATATTTTTAAAAATTCTCCAAATTTATGTACAACTCGATGTGTTTGCGTTTGTTGCAGCATAATTTCAGAAATAAGAACATGGTATGGGTTATCTATATTGCGCCACGCAAACGTGCGGCCATTCTTTTTATAAAAATCCCAAATAAAAGATTGAAATGTAATTAAATTATTTTTCATTTAAAAAACGTGTCATTTGAATTGCATAAAATTATTCTTCAATTAAACTCTATAATTAAAATTGTACATAAAATTACAAAGGATCACTATGAATAAAAAAATAATTCTTGCCAGTTTTACTTTTGCGTGTTTCGCATGCATTACTAATGCTTATGATGCGCCATCACAGTATCATGTAGTTGAAATGCCTAAAAAGCAATATGAAGAACTTGTTATTGAAAAAAACAGGCAAATAAGATTTTTAGAAGAATCACAAAAAAAAAGTGAAGCTGACGAAACTGGATTTACCAAAACAAATGTCGGATTAGGCACTATTGCCCTTGGTATCGTATGCATAGTGGTAGGTATGCATAAGAAAAATTTACCAATAAGTGTTGGAGGAGGTCTAACTATAGGCGCAGGAGGATTTTTAGCTTATACTGCATCCAAATCACGTAGAGATAGTGAAAAATTGGCAAGAGAACAATTACGAGATGCTACAAAAGGTTATGATGATCTTATGCGTCACATAAAAGTAACAAACTAATTATTGCTTTTTTATAATTAGAGCTGAATCTTTTTAAAAAAACTTTTTAGAAAGATTCAGCTTTATCATTCAACCCTACCAATACGCACCGTCACCAAATTATCTGAATTCAACAATTTCTTAACTGCTGTCTTCATATCATCAAGAGTAACTTTGTTCAATTGCGCAGCACGTTTGTCAAAATAATCAGCAGAAAAACCATATTTATCTAAAAATAAGAAAGAACCTGCGATGGAGCTATTTGATGCAAAATTATCAACCAATGAGTTAATAACTGCACGTTTAGCTTCTTCAAGTTCTTCTTGTGTCAATGTATCAACAACAGTATTGATCGTGTTTTTAATTGCTTTTTCCGCTTCTTGCAGCCGATCAAGCGATACAATAGTGGACACTAAAAACATACCTGGTTGTTCATCAATGCCAGCAATCAATGATCCTTTAATAGTATAAAAGAGTCCTGTTTCTTCTCGTAAATCAAACAAACGTGAACTCATAGAGCCAAGAACGCCACCACCAAAAATTTGATCAAACAATAAATATGCATCAAAATCGGGATGTTTTCTGTCAATTGATAACTGCGCCAAACAAAGAACAACTTGATCTCGATTAATAGGATAATTTATCACCGTTGGCGCAGATTGTTTTAATTGAGGAAATTGCATATTTTCAACAATCGTTGATTTCCAATCATGCAGTTTTTTTTCTAATAATTCTTTTATTTTTTCATGATTCAAATCACCAACAATAGCCATACGGGCACCAACCGGAGATATATATTGCTTATAAAAATTAACTAAATCTTCGCGTGTAATGTTTTCTATAACATCAAGTTTGCCAACTGCTTGCTTGCTGTATGGATGCCCTTTGTAAATTTGCTCTCGTACAATTTGCCCTGCAAAGGAACGTGGCTCATCCCAATATTGTCTAATTTCAGAAATAATTTGTCCGCGCACTTTTTCCATTTCTTCTTCTGGAAAATTGGCCTTAGTTACAATCTCTTTTAAGATATCTAAACCAAACTCAAAATCATCACGTAACATTTTCAGTGCAATACCACCAGTATAAACATCAATAGCCATACCGCGAGATTCTATAATGTGAGCAAGCTCTTCACCGGTATAATTTTCTGTTCCTTCTGTCATCATACTTGTCACAAAATTATACAAACCTTGCTTATCTTCTGGATCAAAATAAGAACGCGCTTTAAATTCAAGAATAATATTTATTTTTGGCGTTAATGGATTGTCATAATAGTAAACTTTTAATCCATTTGTTAAAGTGCACAGTTCAGATTTAGGAAAGGCAAATTCAACAGGATCATGTGCGTGCACCGTTTTTGCATATGAAGCAGGTTCAACGCCCGTTGTTCTTACACGCGCAGACAAAATACCTGCATCATCATTATCTGATGATACTTGCAAGGCTGCCCATTCTTTTTTTTCTGACGATGGGAGAGGAAGCACAAATCCTTTATGCATAATTATTGGACGGAAATAATGTGCTAAAATATCATCTGCTTGCGCACGCAATTCTGCTTTTGGTTGTTGCAATGAATTAAATACATAATGCTCATCCCCAGTAGCCAAAAACGTTTGACCTATTGCATATGCTTGATCTTCAAACCCCTCAAGTAAGCTATACAATGACATTTGAGTCTTTTTATAGCCTCTTTCAAATTCATCATCACGCACACCATTTTTAATCAAATCATCAAACTCTGCCGCGATAATGGTCTCTATATCTGCAAACACCGTCGCATCTTTGGGCTCTACCATGATAAAAAATACGCCATGATCAAATAAATTCCAGAAGCCCGTTGATACATCTGTTGCAAGTTGCGTATCATTTACTAATTTTTTATAAAGACGAGAGCTTTTTCCTTTACCAATAACCCACTCTAATATTTCAAGAATAGAATCTTGTTTTTTTTCCGCTCCAGGAACAACAAACATGCACGCCATTGTTGGTTGCACAACGTCACGATACACCGTCAGTGAACGGGACAAAATATCTTTATCAAAAAAATGACGCTTTTGTTTATAATCAGGATCTTTTGGAATTGAGCCAAAATACTGCTCTGCCAATTCAAAAACCTCTTGCGCGCTTACATCTCCAACAACAACAAACGTTGCGTTGTTGGGCTTATAATGTTTTTTGTAGAATGCAAGTAAATCTTTTCCAGAAACACTCCATAAGTCATGCTTGTAACCAATGATAGGATAGTGATATGGATGATCTGCAAAAATCATACCAATCATTTCTTCCATTAATGACCGATCATAATGATCTTTGTACATTTTAAGCTCTTGAATAACTGCTTTCATCTCGGAGCTGAGCATATCTTCTTTGAACGTACAATTCGTCATACATGTTGCCATAACAGGCAACCCTTCTTTCCAATTTTGTGTAGGAAAATTAAAAAGATATCCGGTATAATCGTATGACGTAAAAGCATTACAGCTTCCCGATAATTTATGTACAAGAGTATTAATATCAGACTCCGACAGAGCAACACCATCATCATCTTCTGACAAAATCTCCGTTCCTTTAAAAATCATATGTTCAATAAGATGTGCTATCCCTTTTTCTCCCAATAACTCATCTTTTGATCCAACTTTGTACCACATCTGAAAAGAAACTTTTGGAATAGTATGAGATTCATGAACAAGAACGGTTAATCCGTTACTCAATACTTTTTTTGCAACATGTTGAGTTGAATGTGATGGCATATTATTTTCGGTCATTGGATCCTCTATTAATTGCTCAGAATCTAATTGTTCAGAATCAGGCGTTCCGGAATGTAAACAAGAATGTACACACAATAAAAACATAAAAAGTATATGGTATCTTAAAACTCCATATTTAACAATATATGACCTCATTCGCTACCCTTTACTCTTTTTGCATGATATTGTTGCTCAACAAAATATGTGTTATATTATTTATATTTTATTAAAAATCATATTGTATTCTAACAGAAATAACAAACAGTCTTGGACTTTTTTAAAATACATTTTCATAACATTCATATTCCGCCGCTTTTTTTTGGCTTAATCGCTTTTATATGCGGTATTACATGGCAATCGACTACGTGTACATTAGCACTCACCATTATAGTAACTCTGTCCTTTTTTACAATATACTTTTTATTCAACAAAATATCATTGTTTTCCATTGGTTGGTGTGTGCTATATATGTGCACAATGGCTTCTGGTGCATTGTTATACAAAAAACAACTGAATGACTATCATTCGTTTTACTCATTTACCCATAACAACAAACTTGTTCTTACTGGTATCATAGAAGATATTAATGAAACAACTGTTTGCAACAAAAAAACAAAAGTTATCACGCTGAGCAGTCTATCTATAACAAAAAATGAAAGTTCATTCGCTATTCATAAGACGTTTCTTGTGTATATCTCTGGCAATATAAATGTATATATTGGTGACACCATCGCTTTGCATAATATTCAATGTAAAAAACCAGATGATGATCATTTTGAGCTTTATCATATACGAGAAAACATTGCCGCAACATTATTTTTACACAAACCAACATATACGCTGATTTCACCCTCACAGTGGTCATTAAAACGATTTATTTATGAACAAAAACAAACTTTATTGCATTCATGTAAACAAAAATTTTCACCGAAGACTTTTCTTTTTTTTAGTTCTCTTTTTCTTGGCAATCGATCATACGTTAAAGACTCTCTGGACGAAGTCAATGAACGTTTTAAACAGTGGGGAATTTACCATTTTCTTTCACGCTCAGGCTTACATTTAGCTCTTTTTATTCTCATTTGGACAACTGTTTTACAATACATACCCACACCATTTTTCTTAAAGCAATTGTTGATTATTGTATTGTGCATTGTATATGCCCTTCTGTCTTGGTCTTCTGCTCCATTTATGCGATCACTTATTCTTTTTTTATTCAATAAAATATGCCTTGTTACAAGCGCATCATACAATCTTTTTCACTACTTAACAGCCACCTGTTTTTGTTTTTTATTATACTGCCCCGCGTATATTTTTTTTATTGATTTTCAATTAACATTTGGCATCACCTTTGTTCTTGCCTGGTATAACCAATTGTATGGGAACCATTTGTATCAAGAACAATTACCACAAATATCAAATTATTGATTCCTCTTACCCGTATAACATAGGATAGAAGAAAGTTTCACGGAATAGACAAGGGGGATATTTATGAAATTTCTATACCATATTGTTATTTTTTTACTCATTGCTCCACTAAATATTCATCCTTATGAGCAAAATCATTCTACGGCAAAACAAAATAATACATATCAGCAATTATGCATGTGCGAATTTTGCAAAGAAATACAAAATGATGGATGCACGCAAACGTATAAAATAATAAGCAATCAACATACTCATGTTCATGATGCCACAACACAAAGAAAAATAAAAAAAAATAAAAGAACTGTCATGATTTATATGGCTGCAGACAACGATTTGCGTATTTTTGCCGCTAGAAATATACAACAAATGGCTGCCGTAGGATCAAGCGAAAACATTTCTATTCTTGTACATTTGGATATCCGCATTTCTGGTAATAAAAAAATTACTCGTAGATATCTCATAGAAAAAGATAAAGTTCTTCATGTTGATCCATATGATGTTTTTACACAACAAATGGACAGCGGAAATCCCGCAACACTTATTTCATTTTGCGAATGGGGAATTAAAAACTATCCAGCAAGCGAAGAAGAGTATGATCTCATTTTGTGGAACCACGGAACAGGCGCACTGGAGCCTATGAATGGGAAAATAATGAATCCAATGGACCTTTTTATATTTAATCCTGCAACGCATCTTCTTGAACTTGACAGATCAATAGAATTTATAGAAGCAATCAGTAAAAATAATAATGGCCAACGAGGAGTATGTTGGGACGATACAACTGGTAATTATCTCACCAACAAAAAATTAGATGCCGCCTTACAAACCATACGAGAAAAATATTTAAATAATAAAAAATTCGGCATCATTGGGTTTGACGCATGTCTTATGTCGATGATTGAAGTCTGTAGCTTCATAGCAAAACATGCATCTGTCATGACCGGATCACAAGAAGTTGAACTTGGTATGGGGTGGAAATATGATGAAGTTTTTGCGCCCTTTGCATACAAAGCAATAGATACTCATACATTTGCTCGACACATAGTTGAATCATACGAAAAAACATATCAACCAATTACCTATGATTACACTTTATCGGCAATAAATTTAACAGCCATCAAAAAAATAGAAAAAAACGTAGATGAAATTGCTGTGCTTCTTATGGAAGGAATCAGCAGTCAAAAAAATGTTTACAGTCGAATTATCGCAGAGAGCAGAAATAAAAATAGTTGCACTCATTTTGATGAACCGAGCTACATAGACTTACATCACTTGTTTTCAAATCTTCTTGCTGCAATACAAAAAACAGATATTGGCGGATCAAAGCAAGACAAAAATATCAAAAAAATTCTCATTGCAAAACTCACCGAAGGAATGAGCCTTATTGACGACGCAATCATTGCAAACACAACGGGTCGCAATTTAACAGGAGCGCATGGTCTTTCTATTTATTTTCCAGAAAGAAGCATTCACTCTTCTTACAAAGATGCTTTTTTTCTGGAAACAAACCACTGGGGAACTTTATTGACTCGCTATCTTTTTAGTTAAAAATTCATATTTGTAGCGGGATGGTTAAAAAAATTAACTATCCCGCGCACTATTTCCAGGTATACTTTTAATAACAAGAACATCAACTATCTCTTAATTTTCTGGAAATATTATGCACACAAAAGAAGAGCAACTTAATTTTATTTACGAACCATACAAATATCACACACAATGCCCATTAGGAAGAACAGATCAACACAGTCTCATATTTGGCACAGGAGATCCCAATACATCTTTTATGATTATTGGAGAGGCGCCAGGAGAACAAGAAGAAAAACAAGGAATTCCTTTTGTTGGAAGATCAGGACAATTACTTACTAAAGTTTTAAACGCCCTTAATATACACAGAGAAAATATTTTTATTACAAACGTAGTAAAATGCAGGCCTCAGAACAACAGAACACCAACCCCTCAAGAAAGAGATGCATACAAAGAGCTCCTGTTCAAACAAATCGCTGTTATTAAACCAAAAGTTATTTGTGCCCTCGGATCTGTTGCCGCTCAAACATTATTATCAACAACACAAAACATAACTTTCTTGCGAGAAACCACTCATTTTCTCAATTCCACAGCAATAATTTCAACTTATCACCCTGCATATATTTTAAGAAATAAGTCACGTGTCTCTTTTTTTGAAAAAGATTTACAAAATGCATATTTATTGTCACAAAAATGACATATTTTCCCTCACAAAAGAAAAAGTGGTGGATAAGTGGTGGATAACTTGGTGGATAAGTGGTGGATAAGTGGTGGATAACTTATTTTTCACAAAAAAATACCCCCTCGAACGCAACGATCAGAAAGTATTTTTCGAAGTTATCCACCAGCGATATCTCGTCTCAGACAATCAAATGAAAGGATAAAAAAAGTTATCCACCACTTATCCACCACTTATCCACCACCCAATTTTTAACAAAAAACATCGATTCAATCGCTATTTTTGATTAAAAAAAGGTGAGTTATCCACCACTTTATGCTTCGCCTATTATTATTATATATAAATATATTTATATTAAAGACGATAATAGTAAGCGATCACAAAATGACAAAAAACCAAAAACACATCTTTTTTTGCTATTGCCAGAAAAAAATAATTGTAATAAGCTTGTAAAGTGTAATTTTAAACACAAAATAGAACAGTTTTTATAGTTCAAGTGATCATGCACAAGCCAACTAGGCCGTATTTTAAGGGAAGATTGAGTGAAACTTACAGACGTAATAGCCGAATTAGTTGAAGAGCGAGGCCTCGATAAGAGCGTTTTGAGCTCTATTGTGTGTGAAGGTATGCTTGCTGCGTATGAACGCAAATATCCCAATTTAATTCTTAAAGCTCAAGAGGATCCAGCAACCGGAACTCTTGTTATTTTTGTACAAAAAACAGTGGTTGCGTCGGTAGAAGACGAAAGCAATCAAGTTTCTCTCAAAAAAGCGCGCAATATTGATAAAAACGTTGCTCTTGATGACACCATGTGGTTGCCATTTGAGGGGAAAGTTGGACGTATTGAGGTGCTAAAAGCTCGCCAAGTTATAGCAAGCAAAATTAAAAACATTGAAGCGCTTGCGGTGTATAACGAATTTAAGCACAAGCAGGGGCAAGTTGTCATTGGCGTTGTGCACAAATGTGAGCGAAATGGCGTACTTGTCAAGCTTGGTGATGTGTTTGCCTTTCTGCCCTATTCTCTTTCAATACCTGGTGACAAATGCGTTATTGGTTACTCAATGAGGGCATTACTTAAAGAAGTTCTTTCTGAACCTCGTGGTGATTATCAGCTTATTTTAGACAGAAGCTCTTCTGAGTTCTTACAAAATTTATTTGAGCTAGAAATACCAGAGGTGTTTGAGAAGCTTGTTGAGATAAAAAAGATAGTGAGAGCTCCTGGGTATAAAGCAAAAGTTGCTGTTCTGTCAAACGATAGAAATATCGACCCAGTAGGCACCTGCGTTGGCATTGGTGGCAGTCGTATAAAGCCCATTTTAAAAGAACTTTCAGGAGAAAAAATTGATATTTTTCCATGGAGTGATTCTCTAGAAAGTCTTATTAAAAATTCTCTCAAACCTGCAGTGGTTGATCGCGTTGAGTTAAGTTCTGACAATAAAATAGCACAGGTTTATGTTGATGAAGATCAGCGTTCTTTTGCAATAGGCAAAAATGGCCAAAATATTGCATTAGCATCTCAATTGACTGGTGTAAATATTCAGCTTGTGCGCGGTGAAAACGATGCGCGTAGAAATGGTGAAGTTGCTGATCAAGTGTTAAAAAAAGAAGAATACGAAGAAGAGTTATAATTTTTTGTTATGCGAATATATGAGTTTTCTCAAAGTCACAACATTTCGAGTAAAGATATCATAGAAAAATTGCAAAGCAGTGGTTTTAAGGTAAAAAGCCATATGTCCGTTTTGGACGAAAAGGCTCTTGCGTTATTAAATCGAGAGTATGCTGCCAGCGATGGCGATATAGCAAGTGGTAAAAGCATAACAAAAGAAAGCGTAATACAAAGCTCTCAACCCGTAAATGTGATTGAAAAAACAGTGCCTGAATCATTGTCTAAAGCTACTCATCTGCCTCAAAAAACAACTATTGAAAAGAGGCAACAAAAAGAAAAAAATTCTTCCTTTGCAACAAGACAAAATGTAAAGCAAGAAAGCATTAAAGAGGTTGTTGAGCCTTCAATAATGTCATTTGTTGCTACTCAAATGAGTGTTGGGGAATTTGCAGAAAAAACAAAAAAGCCTGTAACTGATGTTATTGTAACCCTTTTAAAATGGGGTGTTATGGCAACAAGAAATCAGGTCATTTCTGACGCAATAGTCAAAAGACTTGCTGAGCATTACGAAATTCCTTGCTCAAAGGCTGTTGCAAAAAAAGAAGCTGTTGACGAAGGCCGTTCCTCTAAAAAAACAAACAGTGACGGTAAATTTACGAGCAGACCTCCTGTTGTGGTTGTTGTTGGTCATGTTGATCATGGAAAAACAACATTGCTTGATTACATTAGAAAAACTCGTGTTGCTTTAAAAGAAAAAGGCGGCATAACTCAGCATTTGGGCGCTTATGAAGCGGTTACGGCTCATGGTAATATCGTTTTTCTTGATACTCCTGGCCATGAAGCGTTTGGAAAAATTAGACAGCGTGGCATACGAGTTGCAGATCTTGTTGTTTTAGTGGTTGCTGCAGATGATGGCGTTATGCCTCAAACAATAGAAGCAATTAAACATGTTCAATTGATGGAATCTCCTGTTATTGTTGCATTAAATAAAGTTGATAGAGTTGATGCAGCGCGCATTGATGTTATCAAGCGACAATTGAGTCAGCATAACATCATAGTAGAAGATTGGGGCGGGGATGTTATTTGCGCACCTATTTCTGCAAAATTTGGAACAGGTGTTGATCATTTGCTTGAAATGATTTCTCTTCAATCAGATATGATGGAATTGCGCGCGGAAATTGATGTTTCTGCAAGTGGATACATTTTAGAATCAAGCTTAGAAAAAGGAAGAGGCCCCGTTGCGACGGTTATAACTCAAAATGGTGTTTTAAAAATTGGCGATTATTTTTCTTGTGGAGATACATCGGGCAGAATTAGCTCTTTAGTTGATTCAGCAGGACAAAGAATAAAAGAAGCTTTGCCATCGATTCCCGTTCAGGTCGCAGGTTTTGATGATAGACCAGAAGCGGGAGATTTTTTTGAATGTGTATCAAAAGATGTTTATTTAAAAATAAAATCCTCATCTAGTAAAAATATTTTACACAACAAAAGATTCATTTATGAAGAAGGTATAAATCTTGTTGTTAAGGCGGATAATCATTCGTCGTTAGAAGCTGTTGTTGAAGGAATTGATAGGCTTTCAAAAAAGGGAGCAAAAGGTTTTAATGTTTTGAGGCATTCAATTGGAGATGTTGCAGAAGGTGACATTGAGTTTGCGTACAATACTGGCTCTCGCATTGTTTGTTTTAATGTAAAGACAGAAGTAAACGCGCATGATTTAGCAGATCGAAAAAAAGTAACAATCTCTCATTATGGTATTATTTATAAGTTACTTGAAGATTTAGTTGCTTTGGCAGATGAGTTCAAGAAAATTGAACTTGTTACTACTAAAATTGGCGAAGCAGTTGTATTAAAAGTGTTTGATATTAAAAAAGTTGGTGTTATTGCTGGTTCATTGATTAGAGATGGCCGTTTTTCACGTGATGGTTTTGCTGTTGTTTGGCGTGGTAAATCAAAAATTGGAGAAGGTAAAATTTCTAGCCTTCAACGTGATAAAAAAACAGTAAAAGAGGTAGCTACCGGATTTGAATGTGCATTTATGATCAATGGTTTTAATGATTGGGCAATTGACGATCGCGTTGAATGTTTTATAGATATACCAAAAAAATAAATTAGTAGATTATAGTTATAGTATTAACGCCGTTTTTTAACGGCGTTTTTTAATGCGTGATAACAAATAAAACAAAAGGGGCATGTTGTGTATTCTTCTAGCATAGTTATGCAATTGTGTGAGCAGGTAAAAAATAAAAATTATAAATTTATTGTTGTGACCGGTGGTGTTTGTTCATCCATTGGAAAAGGAATACTTGCAGCATCAATTGGTGTATTGCTTAAAAATGCAGGTTATTCTCTTTCTATTGTAAAATGGGATCCCTATTTAAATGTTGATCCAGGAACAATGTCTCCTCTTGTGCATGGTGAGGTGTTTGTAACAGAAGATGGAGCTGAAACCGATCTCGATTTAGGTCATTATGAGCGTTTATTAGGAATTAATTTACACAAAGGTTCTTCTGTTTCTTCTGGTCAGCTGTATCAAGAAGTTTTAAATCAGGAACGAGAAGGATTGTTTTTAGGTAAATGCATACAACTTGTACCACATGTAGTTGATGTTGCTAAAAAAAGATTGCTTGAATTTGCATTAATGCAAGATGTTGATTTTGTACTTCTTGAAATAGGAGGTACGGTGGGTGATATGGAAAGTGAGATATTTTTGGAAGCAGTTCGGCAATTAAAAATGAACCTAGATAAGCAATTAATGCACGTTCATCTTAGTTATGTTCCTGTGTTAAGTTGGACTGGTGAAGTTAAAACAAAGCCTACGCAACATAGTATAGTAGAACTTAAAAGATTTGGTCTCATTCCTGACAGCTTATTTTTACGTGTAGACAGGGCTATTGATATTCAATCAATTGAAAAACTTTCAATAATGTGTGGCATTAATAAAGATTATATTTTTCAGGTATTGACCGTAAATCCAGTTTTTCTATTGTTTACGGATCTTGACAAACAAGAAGTCGGTAGTAAGATTCAACGTTATTTTAATCTTCCTGTTTGTATATCCAAATTGATTGAGTGGAAAGATTGTATCAATCGAATAGAAAACAGCACTCGAACCTTAAAGATTGGTTTAATTGTTAAATATGTGGGAAGTAATGATCCATATATTAGTGTCATTGAAGCAATCAATGCGGCCGCATATGCGCATTTTTGTAAAGCGCAACTGATTTTTATTGAAGCAGAATCTCTTGCTTGTAGTGAAAGCGACAGAGAATACAATGTTGCATGGCAACAATTACGCTCACTAGATGGCATTGTTGTTCCTGGTGGTTTTGGATTTCGTGGTATTGAAGGGAAAATTATAGCAGCACAGTGGGCTCGTGAAAACAATATTCCTTATTTAGGTCTTTGTCTTGGTATGCAAATAATGATTATTGAGGTTGCTAGAAATGTACTTCATCTGGCAGATGCAAATAGTACGGAATTTGATCAAAAAACAGCACATCCTGTTATTTGTTTATTAGAAGAACAAAGAAAAATAACACGCAAAGGCGCTAGTATGCGACTTGGTTCATATTTATGTGCAATCAAAGAAGATTCAAAGGCATATAAGGCGTATAAAAAACAAGCAACTTTAGAGCGCCATCGGCATCGCTATGAAGTGAATAATGCATACAAGCAAGCTCTTACTCAAGCAGGAATAGTATTTTCTGGGGTATCAGAAGAAATGGATCTTGTTGAAATTTCTGAAAACAAGGAACATCCTTTTATGATTGGAACTCAATTTCATCCGGAATTTCAATCATCACCGTTACAATCTCATCCATTATTTCATTCTTTTGTTGGATCTATTTTACACCAAGAAGCAAAAAAATGTTCTATATAACAGCTTTTTTTTATATATTTTAATTTTTTGAAATAATGTTGCGTTTTTTAGTTTTTTTAATAAAAAGCGCAACATTATTTCAAAAAATCCCAATTAAAGCCATGTTTTTATGTTGTTGCAAGAACATAAATATAAAAAAAATTGTTTTTTTTATTATTGACTTCAAAATGAGTAGTGCTTTGAGCAATTTGAATTCTTCTGATTAGTGGTTAGGCAGAAAGAATGATTGAAAAGCACTGCTATATTTTGAGGGGTAATAGATTAGTCTTAGGGTAAAGATTTGTACTACAATTCTTTCCTGGCTCGCCGATAACAAGTTCTAGTCTATTACTTTTCCTCAAGATTTTAAAAAAATCAGATCAAAGAATAAATAATTTCCATGTTCGGTTTATAATCTTCTATCGTCTCGTATGGAGTTTCAAGAATTTTTGATATATGAACAAATCGCTTATCATTGAATAATAATTTAAATGCTTCTAAACCTATTTTTCCTTTGCCAATATCGGCATGCCTATCTACGCGAGATCCGCAAGCAGTTTTAGAGTCGTTGATATGCATAGCATGAAGTTTGTGAATTCCAATGAGGTCGTCAAATTTTTTCCACATATCAAGATAGTCTTTTTTTGTGCTAAAATTGTACCCAGACGTAAATGCGTGACATGTATCAAAACAGACGCCAAGTCGATGTTTATGTTTTGATTTGTTAATTATGGTAGCAATTTGTTCAAACGAATAGCATAGGCTTGTTCCTTGTCCTGCCATAGTTTCCAAAAGAATACATGTTTTTGACTCCACTGATTCGAATATCATATCTAAATTGCGCGTAACACGCTCAAGAGCTTCATTTTCATGGCCACCAGCATAAGACCCGGGGTGTAACACAAGATAGGGTAAGCCAAGCATATCGCATCTTTCGAGTTCTTCTTTAAGTGCCGCAATAGACTTATGTTCTAATTCTGTTTTATGAGAGGCAATATTAATGAGGTAGGTGGCGTGTACAATAATAGATTGTATGCTTGATTGTTTCCATGTTTTTTGAAATAATTCTATTGCTTCTTTGTCTATAGGTTTAGCGTGCCACTGACGATTACTTTTGGTGAATATTTGAATGGCTGTACATCCAATAGATTCTCCTCGTTCTATGGCGTGATGAAGTCCACCGCTGATAGACATGTGAGCGCCGAATAAAAGCCGGTTTCTTTTTTTCATAAAAATCCTTTCTGTAGGGATTATTTCCTGTTTTTTGATTGACAATATAAGCAAAAAGCTTATCCTTATTTTTATAATAATCTGTTTAAATGCAATTCTAAACGTTTTAGACGGTTCTGTTTGTGATGAATTCAATAATTATGCAATTGTAAGGCGATGTATGCAATCTAAAAATACTGCTTTGTTGATCTTGTTTGTAATGCAGATGTTTGTTGTTGGGACAGTGCGCGCTGATTTAAAGGGAGCACATAACGACTGGGAATATATTTTTTCAGGCGTTTTTAAACCAGAATCATTTTATGCTAAAAACCCAACATGGCTTAATAATCTTAATCCTTTTGACAAAATTTATTACTCTCGACATGTTTTAGATTTAGCAATTGATATTTTGTATGGAACTCAAACGTATGGAACAAAAATAGCAGAACTATTTTTTCAAGTCCGTAATAAAGGAGTGTGGGGAAATCCTGAAAGCATAGCAAGCACAACAGAGGCAGACATAAAAGCGCTTGAAGTCGTTAATGCTGTTCCTCACAGACATGGATTTCCAAGGCATATTTTCTGGATTAGGCAGTTGTGGTTTCAATTTAATATTGGAGAAGCGTTTAGTGTGCCATTTAGTAATGTGCATACATTTACGCTCGGAGCATTTCCTTTTCAACTTGGTCGTGGTATTGCTTTGGGTGATGCTTATGCTGTTGGTCCCGAGTCTCTTGGTTTTTATGCAGACAGTGCGATTGATCAATATGCATTTGGTGCTAAATTTGCTGGTGAACTGATTACGCGTGTTTTGTCGTATGATCTTTACACTGCAATCTTGCAAAATAACAGTAGTAATTTGGGAGATACAGGTAAAAAAATTCTTGGACAAGAGTTTGGTCGACTTGAAACACCGGAGCGAGGCTTTGGTAAAGTTAACTTCTTGTTTGCAGGTCGCCTGAATTGGAATGTATTTGATAATGATTGGCTTGGTAGAATGACTGTTGAGCCGTATGCAGTGTACAACAGTGATCCTGAGCAAAAAATAGAGTTTCGTGCTGATGCAACAAGTAAATTGGGAACTGTTGGTTGGGCAGGTGAATTTTATGGAAAACGATTCGAGGCTGGTTTTGATTATGCTGTTAACCTTGGTCAGCAGCGCGTCAAAGGTTGGGATCGCAATATTATTGTGCTGAATGGTAGAGAAGGTGATGTTGTTGTTATTAATGATAATGTTAATGCTGAGTATATTCAACAAGTTGGAATGCCACCAGTAACAGAGCCTGTGCCATTTGTTGATGGTAGCCAAGCGCAAAAAATCATTAATAATACATTCCGTGATGAAGACCAGAATGGACAGGTTATCGGTGTTGTTGACAGCATCGGTTATATTGTTCCTGCCGAGGGTTCAGTGACATTAAAAAATAGCATAGGACGTTTTGGTAATCCATATACTAATCGTTATAAAGGGTGGATGTTTGTAGCTGACGCTTCTTATTCAACATTGAACAAAGACCTTACTTTTGCAACAACAGCCGGCGTTGCATCTGGTGATGACATTCATTTTGAGACATTTGATCATGATTATCGTGGTTTTATTGGTTTACAAGAAGTTTATTCTGGTAAACGAGTACGTAGTGTGTTCTTGCTTGGTGGTGCTGGCAAATTAAAACGTCCACTTTCAACACCAACAACAGTGCAGGCTCCAAGCAAAGAAGCGCGCAACGTTAATGGATTTACTAATCTTGTGTTCACTGGTATTTCATTGAAATGGAATCCAAAAAATTGGAAAAGACAATTTGAGCTTAATCCTAACGTTCTTTCGTTGTGGCAAGAAATGCCGATTGGCAATGCGCGTAGTTATTTAGGTACCGAGGCTGGATTGTTTATCAATTACAATTTATTTAAAGATCTTAAGATTTTTTGGGTATCATCATTGTTCTTCCCGGGTTCTTCTTACAAAGATCGTATGGGAATTCCGGTGCTCACTACAACAGAAGCTATTGATCTTGATAGTGAAGATCCTACTGGGTTTAAGCAAGATAGAATTATTAAGCTTGGTGCAAATGTTGCGTATACGTTTAACGCTGGTTTGATTTACTCATTTTAACTGACAAAAACAAAAAGGGGCGCAAAATTTGCGACCCCTTTTTTTATTAAAGGATAATTACATGGTAATGCTTGAGCGCACAACAGGTTGCGGATTGGTAACAGAAAAATATTTAGAAAAAAAAATATGTCTTGCAGGCTGGGTTCACCGTAGACGAGATCATGGTGGACTTATTTTTATTGATCTGAGAGATCGCACTGGTTTGATGCAGCTTGTTTTTAATACAGATTTTTCTGTTGCAGCGCATGAGCTTGCTCATAAAATTCGCTCCGAGTATGTTATATCCGTTGAAGGCACCGTTGTTGAACGTTCTGCTGACACGGTAAACAAAGAAATAGCAACAGGAAAATGGGAATTGCATGTTAACCAACTGACTATTTTAAATAGTTCTAAAGCATTACCATTTTCAATAGAAAATGCAGATGACGTTGATGAAGAGTTGAGA
The DNA here is from genome assembly GCA_964433525.1 of uncultured Pseudomonadota bacterium. Lineage (GTDB taxonomy): Bacteria > Babelota > Babeliae > Babelales > Vermiphilaceae > SOIL31. Next base: position 194,378 of record CAYSQT010000002.1, on the reverse strand, counting down.
TTAAAGTATCGCTATCTTGATTTGCGTCGTACTCATATGCATAATAATTTGGCGTTGCGACACAAAGTTATTTTTGCAATGCGTGAGTTTTTGAACAATGAAATGTTTTATGAAATTGAAACTCCTGTTTTGACGAAAAATACGCCCGAAGGCGCGCGTGAATTTTTGGTGCCGTCCCGCAATCATGTTGGATCATTTTACGCGTTGCCACAGTCTCCTCAGTTGTATAAACAAATATTAATGTGTGGCGGCATGGAAAAATATTTCCAAGTTGCGCGCTGTTTTAGAGATGAAGATTTACGTGCAGACCGTCAGCCTGAGTTTACGCAGCTTGATATAGAAATGTCATTTATTCAAGAAAGTGACATACAGGGTCTTATTGAACGCATGTTTAAACATATCTTTGCAAAGTTATTCAAAAAAGATTTACCTATTCCTTTTAAACGCATTACCTACGATGAAGCATTTGCACAGTATGGTTCAGATAAACCAGATTTGCGGTATGACTTAAAAATTACTGATTTTAGTTCTGTTTTTGCAGATACAGAGCTTAAATTTTTACGTGATGCGCTTGAAAAAGGTCATCAAATTGGTGGCCTTCATGTTGCAAAGCATTCATTTACGCATTCTGAATTAAATCGTTGGGTTGATAAAGCACAAAAATTAGGTGCAAAAGGATTGTTGTGGATTGATTTTGAATCGCCAACATCTATTAGTTCTCCAGTTTCTAAATTCTTGCCGGCTGATTTTTTTAATCGTGTTCAAAATGTGTGCACTGATGTTAACAATGGTAGCGTCCTCTTTTTAGTTGCTGGTGAATATGAGTCAGCGTGGGAAATTCTTGGACGTTTGCGACAAGAACTTGCACAAGAATTAAAATTGATTCTACAAGGAGAATTGAATTTTTCTTGGGTTACCGATTTTCCTCTTTTGGAATATGATAAAAAAGAAAAATCATGGAGTGCAAAGCATCATCCATTTACTTCGCCAGCGCATGGTTGGGAAGAACAAGAATTAGGACTTATCAAAGCGCGCGCATATGATGTTGTGTTAAACGGCATTGAACTTGGCGGTGGTTCTATTCGTATTCATGACAGAGCTGTTCAAGAAAAAGTATTTAACTTGTTGGGGCTTTCACAAGAAGAAGTAACATCAAAATTTGGTTTTCTTTTAGAAGCGCAAGAACTAGGATTTCCACCGCATGGTGGTATTGCTCTTGGCCTTGATCGTCTTATTATGTTATTAACAGAATCAGCTTCAATCAGAGAAGTGATTGCATTTCCTAAAACATCAAGTGGTCATGATCCTATGATGGATTGTCCTACGCCGGTTGAAGAAAAGAAATTACAGGATTATGGTATTAAAATGATGCCTGCAGTTAAAGATAAAAAATAAGCAGAATAATGAATAAAATAAATCTTAAACAGTTAGTTTGTTGCGCTATAATTATATTTTTTACTCAATTACACGCAATGCAAAGAGCTGTGCAATGTCGTAATATCCACGATTGTTGCTTTTGGGGTAATTTAGAACAACTGAAGTGCTATGTTGAGATTGAAAAACACAATATCAATGAACTCGATTATTGCCAATTAACCCCGTTGATGATGGCAGCTCAAAGAAATCATCTTGCGCCAGTTCAGTATTTATTAGAACAAAAGGCTGACCCTTTCATACGAAGTGGTTATAGCGAAAAAAAAACAGCTTTTTATTATGCAGTCCTCAATGGCAATATAGAAATGATGCAACTGCTTGTTGATTATGGTGTTGATGTACAACAAGAAAATGCATTAAATAATCTTATGTTGACTGTATGCTCAAAACATAACCGGTATGATTTTGATCGTTCTGCTTATCCTAATCACGCAAAAACAATCAAGAAGTTGGTTCAATTAAATATTTCCTTAGATTGTGCAGATGAAAATGGTTTAACTCCGTTGCACCTCTTATCCCAAGTAGCACAAGATGATTCTGATGTGGAATTATTGCAATTATGTTTAGATCACGGAATATCTGTTGATGTACCAACAAGCAAGAAGCAGACACCACTTATGCTCGCTTGTTGCAATAATAAAAAAGAAGCTGTTTCCTTTTTATTACGCAATAATGCTGCTGTACATCTTAAAAATTCTTTGGAAAAAACAGCACTATTTTATGGTATAAAAATTGAAGACCATTACGAAATCAGTCGCATACTTTTGGAGCATGGAGCAAATCTCAATGATCAAGACAATGATGGTAATACTATTTTGCACTATCTTGCAACATTTGACACTAAACTGCATCCTTATTTAAGAGCACTGTTACCATTCCTTGAAAATCCTCATAATCATGTTGATATTAATAAACAAAATCATCAGGGTGACACCGCTTTACATGTTGCAGCAAGAGCTCAAAGAAATTATCCTGAATTTGCACTCGGAGTTTTACTATTTTATGGAGCAGACATTCGTATTAAAAATAATAAAGGAGAAACTCCAGCTGATTGCGTAGATATTCCTCTCTGTCCAAGCAGAACTGATGCATTAAAAACTTTGCTTGGTAAAAAATGTAATGAAAAAATTTGCTTAAGATCTTATAATCTTCTTGATAATTTTGCTCAAAAATCACACGAAGTGTCAGGTGATTTTGAAAGGAAACAATTTTTAGCATACACTTTGCCTCCATTGCAGCTGAGAAAGGAAGCCGACATAATAATGTATAATGACGAACAAGAATCAAAACCTGCAGGTGAACGAAAACCTTTGAAACGTCGCACTACTATTACAAAGCGTTTGCGCGACAGGGAATATAGTAAAAGAATGCCTGAGCAGTTGTATATAAATTATCAATAATTATTTACATAATCACTTTCCATGTCTTTGTATTATATTATTAATTCTGTCCCAAATGCTTTTTTGTACTTTTTCGGGGAAGCTATTCCAAATATCAGTAAGTTCATCTGTTGTATTATTATCTTTATCTATTTTTATTGTTGCAATAAAATCAATAATTGTTGCAGCTGTCTTATTTGGTTTTTGTACTAATAACCAGTTAAAAAGTAACGTGCAAAGCAAAAACTGATCAAGAGTCCATTTAGCATATTGCTGCCAAATCATAGCATTGCTGCCAAAGCTCAAAATGCGATCATTTGATGCATTAAAACAGACAGACTTAGATAAGTATCCATGAGCAAGAGAGCAGATCATCCTTTTGATTTTTATATCCCAAATGGCAATATGTGATAGCGAAGCGACGCAAAGATATGAGTCATCATTACTAAAACTAACTGTAGATGTATCATAATTCATGAGAGTGGTTGGACTATCAAATTCAAAAGAATCAACAAGTTCTCCCGTTGCTATATCAAGAATATTAACTTGACCTTTAGATGAAATGGTAAAAATATGTTTACCATCTTGACTAAAGTGAATGTGACATACTTGACTATAATTGTCAGCTGTAAAAGTACGGACAAGATCACCTGTTTTTATATCAAAAATACTGATATTGTTAAGATCATTTATTATGGCAGCATACGATCCATCTTTATTAAAATATGATTTGTTTGCATGGCTATGTGGAATGGAACGAACTAAATATAGTGATGTGATATGATAAACCTCAATATTATCTTTTGAAGCAATAATCATATGAGAACCATCCTCATCAAAGCAAGCAGAATTAATTGATTCGGTAAATGTAACTCCACAAAGATCATCCTGTGTGTTTATATTTTTAACACAAACCCTGGGAAACGATTTACTTGGAGTTGGTATAACCACAAGTAAAAGAGTGTCATCTAGGCTAAAATGCGGAGATATAACTTTCTTTTGGGGATAAAAAAAGGTGGGATTTTCATTTTTTGTTATATCGTAAAGAGCTATTTCATTATCCATATTACAGAGGTTACAAAGGGCATAAGTTCCATTATTGCTAAAAATAGCCGGCCCTTCACCATAAGAATGGAAAAGTTCTTTTTCTTTTAACCATAATGAATTATTATTTTGTGCAACAATATGTGATTGAGTTTTTGTAGATAAGGAGAGAAGTATTTGTTCTGGGGTATCTTGAAAATAAAAGCGTTGCAACGCAGATGGTTTCTGTTCTGGCTCCATTGCATTGATGTGGGGTGAAAGCCAGAAAAATAATAAAATAATATGCGATAACACGTTATTTACTTCCTTTTAAAAAAATTTGTTATTAAACTCTTTAAATGTTATATGTATTATAGTGAATGAGTGAAAAAATGCGAGAGAAGAACACAAAAAAAATTATTGGCCACGTTCTTTCTGGCTCTCTTACCGAAGGTTTTATCATCCGCATTAGTCCAGATATTCCTCTGGATGAAATTAAAACTGGTAAATTTGTCTCTATTGCAGGTAAACATCAGACTTTTTTTTCTCTCATTACAGACCTCACTTTAGCAGTTACACATCCGGATATTCTGTTATTCCCTCCAACATCTCAAGAAACATTGCTCACTGAGTTGCTCAAGCAAAAAGATATTTATGCAACGGCGACATTGCGACCGATGCTCATGCTTGCCAAAGACAACTCACACTCACAAGTCAAAACAATTCCATCACATTTTGCCACCGTGCATGAAGCAAACAAACAGGATGTTAATGCTATTTTTGGAGATGAAGAACATCATTCTAAAAAATATTTTAGTATTGGTTCTCCGCTTGATATGAACACACCAATATGTATTGATTTAGAACGCCTGACTGAACGGAGCAATGGTATTTTTGGAAAAACAGGCACGGGAAAAACATTTTTAACACGTCTTGTTCTTGCTGGTCTCATTAAAAATAATAAAGCGGTCAATCTTATTTTTGATATGCACAGTGAATATGGTTTGCAAGCACGCAAAGAATCTGCAACGCAATCATTTGTTAAGGGACTTAAAACATTGTTTCCGCATCGTGTTGCTATTTTTTCTCTGGATCCAGATTCCACTCGTCGTCGGGGCGGTAGCCCAGATATTGACATTGTACTTTCATATCAATCCATTCAAGTCGAAGACTTGCTTTCATTGCAAGATGAGCTTAATTTACACTCAACGGCTATTGAAGCTGCATATTTGATTGCTGCAAAATACAAACATGATTGGCTTTTTGTATTACTTAATCAGGGTGAAAATATAAAAGATTTTGCACAATCAATTGGAGCGCACCCAGAATCCATTGCTGCACTGTACAGAAAATTAAAGCGCATAGAACGTCTTCCTTTCTTTAAACCAATGCAACAAGGAGCACACAAAGCAGTTATCGATCAGATGATGGAATATATTGATAAAGGTATTAATATTGTTGTTGAGTTTGGGAATTACACGTCAACGTTTGTTTATTTGCTTATTGCAAACATCATATCTCGCCGCATACACGCGGAGTATGTTGCAAAAACAGAAAAATTTTTGGGATCTCAAAAAAAAGAAGATGAACCACAAAAATTACTCATCACCATTGAAGAAGCGCACAAATTTTTAAATCCTCAAGCAGCTCGCCAAACAATCTTTGGCATTATTGCGCGCGAAATGCGTAAATATTATGTTTCTTTGCTTGTTGTTGATCAAAGACCATCTGGGATTGATCAAGAAATTATTTCCCAAATTGGTACCAAAATTGTTGCGCAATTAAATGATGAAAAAGATATTCAGGCAGTGCTGACTGGTGTGAATGGTGCACAAGCTCTCAAATCAATTTTGGCAACATTGGATACAAAAAAACAGGCTCTTATTATGGGGCATGCAATCACTATGCCTGTTGTTGTGCAAACGCGTGAATATGACGAGACTTTTTATCGAGAAATGGGTACTATGGTTACGTCGCAACAGATAGATCAATTGGTAAATGAGTTGTTTTGATTTTCAAATCTTTTTTTTGGAAAAAAGATAGCGTTATGCAAAAAAAATATTTCATTTTTATCTGTTTTTTCATTTCATCTTTTATTAACTCTTCAACAGACCCACTTAACATGCCAGAAATCTGGCGCAATAATTTTAAACTACTACAAAATCCAGAATGGAATGATTATGATACTACACAAAATAGGTGGAAAAAATTAGGATACGATCCACACATTACACTTATAGAAAAAGAATATAACAATACTTCATCTGGTCCAACACTTTTTATTCACGATTGGGCAAGTAGTAAGGACGCTTATAATACCGTGAAGCTATGCTCAAGTAATAATATTCCCGGTGATGTCATAACATTTAATTTTTCAGATGCATCCCGTTGGTTCAAGCAAACAATTCCATACTGGATGCCGTTTACTAAATCAAATTTTGCGGGCAAAGAAGATATTACCAGTCTTCTTTGTGTTCTTAAAACTTTGCATTCATTACAGTGCTTACCTACAGTCTGGTACGCTGATTCACAAGGTGCTGATATAGCGCAAGCAGTTGCAGGAATATTAAATCAACCATCAGAAATAGAGCAGAATCTTTTGACAGAATGGAATATTCAAGCAAACGATCGCTCTGATATTCTCAGCAGACTAAAGATAATGTATCTTTTAAATCCGCTCACTAATGTTGAGATAGCATTAAATAGATACATTCAAAGCAAATTATTTATTTTTGATTATATCTTCCCGATATTAAGCGAAATGATATCAGCAAAGTTTAATAACAAACTACCAGAATTACCTTCTGATCTTAAAAATGAATTAACTACAAAAATTACCGCTATTAAAAAAGATCCTCAATCATTCGTAAAAAAATATATTACTCCTGTAGTCAAAAACTATATTCTACCGCTCTTAACTCACTATAATCCGAAACAAAAAAATCCCATTGATTATATTTCTCAATTGGAGGGTATTCAAAATACTAAAATATGGCTTCATCTTGAAGAAGAAGATATCAACATTATTCAACAATTATTATTGGCACTACCAAATGAACATCTGTATGTTTCTTATATTAACAATGATGGACACAATACATTCGAAGCATTAAATAACCCAACTATTGGTCTCATTGATGCGTTTAATCAGACAAACGAATGTGCTTATCGTTGGGCCTTGCCTACTCAAGTAGCGACACGAATTATACAAATTGCGCAACTATCAAAAACAATGACTCAAACTGCCATTGAACAGCATTTAAATAATTTTTCAAAAAACTACTCTCAAAAAGGCTTTTGGAATCATAAAATAACTAAAACGTTTATAGCTTTACTCAAAATATCATTGATGGGAATTGTATTATACTGCTTAAAAACAAATTCTTATGGCATACATGAAATTTACTCAAAAGTAACCAATCAATATCTACACTCTCTAAAAATAGATTCTTAAATATGATAAGACTTTTTATCGCAAAATGGGTACTATGGTTACGTCGCAACAGATAGATCAATTGGTAAATGAGTTGTTTTAAAAAGGAAGGGTAGATATGAAACACATTTCTTTAGGTTTATTATTGAGTTGCTGTGCAATTAATGGGATGGAAAATTCTGTTGTAGAACCCAAAAAACATATGGGGGCTACAATGTATTTGAGTAAGGATCCTGTGAGATGTTATAAACAGGGCAGTGTTATTACAGCTACTACAGACGCTAGAAAGCCATTCGATTCAGATATTATAGTTATAACAGCAGTTGAAAAAAATATAAATACGGGAGCTGTGAAAGTAGAATGCTATGAGTGGGCGACAATACTCTCTCTTTTTTCTGCGGATACGCGACGTCACGTTGAGCCAAATAAACTTGTTGTTGATCGATTAATGAAAAAAATAGAAAAAGAAGAATCTAAGGGGTAAAGTTAGAAGCTATATTGCCAGCCTGTTGCCAGCCAATAACCGTCCCTTTACTCCGCTTTTGCACATCTTGACCTGCATAAATAATGTAACCATTTTCCGGATTGGTGTTAGCCAACGTATTCCATTTGTTTAAAGATGAAAAAAAATCAGCAACTACCGTTTGGCCGGATTTGATTTCGATTGGCGTTAATCGATTTGCTTGTGCAACAAGACAATCGATTTCAATTAACCCATTTTTATCTCGCCAAAAATAGAGTGGTGCTGTTGTTCCTTGATTATAATATTGTTTAAATAAGTCTGCGATAATAAAATTTTCAAACAAGTGGCCACGAAACGGACTTAATTCAATATCGGTAACTTGCTTCATTCCTAACAAAGAGCATGCAACTCCGGTGTCATAAAAATATATTTTGGGTGTTTTTGTAACACGTTTATTAAAATTTTCATGATATGGTTGTAACAAAAAGACTATGTAACTTGCTTCAAGAATGGATATCCAATTATGTGCAGTTTTTTGAGTAATACCACAATTGGTTGCAATATCTGCAATGTTAAGTAACTGTCCAACTCTGCCAGCACATAAACGCATAAATTTTTGAAAGGTACTCAAATTTTCAACATTAGTGAGTAAGCGCACATCTCTTTCAATGTATGTTTGAATGTATGATGGATATAGTTCGTCGGGTGTAAAAGAGTCAGAATAAAGACGTGGATAACCACCTTTAAATATCATTTCATTACTTAAGGAAACAATAAGATTATTATCAATGAATTCATTAATTGAGAGTGGTAGCAATGTTAAAATACCAATTCTGCCTGCAAGTGATTGTGTGATTGCTTGATTCATCAAAAAGTTTTGTGATCCCGTTAATACAAAATATCCGGGACGTTTTTTTTCATCAACCTCCAGTTGAATATATGAAAGCAGTTCAGGAAAATGTTGAAATTCATCCAAAATGATACCGAATGGATTTTCATGAGTTTTTAAAAAGCCACGCGGGTCGCTTTGTGCATATTCTAAAATTTCAGGATTTTCAAAATTAAGATAAGTGTAGGTATCAAAAAGGGTTCTCATTAAGGTCGTTTTGCCCGATTGACGAGGGCCAAATAATCCAACCACGGGAAATTTGGTAAAACGTTTGATTGTTTGCGTAATATCACGTTTTAAAATCATAAACTTGGCCTTTTTCATGCTAATATGGTCATTGATTACCATAATAGCATGAAATTTATCGCCAAGGCAACTATTTTGCTAGGTTAGTGAATAGATGCTACAATTATTGTATTATTTTTGAATCTTTATTATCCGGATAATTACTCATGAAAAAATTAATACTCATTTTCACTATACTGTTACCATACTTAACACATACTTCAGACAATCCTAAAACCCCTCAAGAAGTGATCATTTGGCGCGAAAATTTTAAAGAGATAAATAATCCCAGCTGGGACAAATATGCTGCCATGCAAACGCGCCAAAACAAACTTGGCTATAATCCTGACATCACTTTAATCGAAAAAAATCATCCTGATGTTGTGCAACAAGGCGGCCCTACGCTTGCCATTCATGGCTGGAACAGCAGCAAAGATGCGTATTCATTTGCAAAGCATTGCAAAAGTGAAAATGTTCCTGGCGATGTTATTATGTTTAATTTTCAGGACGCATCATACTGGTATAAACAAACAATTCCATATTGGTTTCCTATTTCTAAATCAAGCTTTGCTGGTAGACCGGACATTCTCGCTCTTTTACATGTGTTAAAAACAACGCATGATCTGCAATGTAACCCTGCTGTACTGTATCCACATTCACGCGGCGCTGGTACAACAATGGCGGTCATTGGTATGCTAAACAAGCCAGAAACAATCGAACAAAAACTTCTGGATGAATGGGAAGTTACTGAAACAGATCGCACCAATATTTTACAAGTAATTAAAGTAATATACCTACTCAACCCATTAACAAATATTGATAATGCAATCAATGTACAATTGGAAAGGCGTTTGTTTTTGTTATATTTATTTTTACCACAATGCGCCCAAAACAAGATTCTATCTTTTGTAAAAAACACTGTATTACCAAGTCTGACACGGTATGACCTTCAACAAAAAAATCCCATTGATTATATTAAACAGTGGGAAGATATTAAATCGCGCGTCTGGCTTCATTTTGATGAAAATGATTGGGATGTATCAAACAAAGATGATATTGAGCTTACATTGCAACTTAGAAAGCATTTTCAACCCGGTCAATTATATGTTTCTTGTACAAATGATGGTGGACACAAAGCATATCAACGGTTAATTAATGATATTATTCATTATTTCAACGGAACTTTAAAGCCGGAATGTTCTTGTGATGATCAAATAAAATGGAACTCCATATTAAAGGCGAATGATGCACAACTTTACAAAAACGATAAAGAAAACATTGACGTGCATTTAAAATATTATTCAAAAGAACACTCCTACAGAAGTTTTAGGAATCACAGAATGACTCAACGCATCATTACGGCAATCCAATTACTAGTGGTAATCGTGGGTCTTTATTATCTCAATAACAGCCAAAGTGGCATTTTGGGTTATCATTTTGCCCTAGATAGTCAGTATTTAACTATTTACCGATAATTCAACAACAAAAGCCTGAGATCACCAGATTTTTTTATTTACCTGTTGTCTTCAAGCAGCTTAACCCGCTCCGTCAACACAGCAAGTTCACTTACCAATTTTTTAACTTCATTTAATAAGAGTACTGGTAATACTTCATAACGTACCGTAAATGGAGCACCTTCAGGATCTTTAATAACAAGCTTGGGAAATACTTTCTCAACGTCTTCTGCAATCAGACCAAACTGTCTTGTATGTAATTCATCAGAATTATAAATAAATGAGACAGGATTCAGTTTAAGAATAGCTGCAGACTCATCAACAATGTATTGTATTGAATGTTTAAATCGTTCTGATGAAGAGATTGTTCCAAGTTGTCCAGCAGAATCAATAAGTACTGGAATGGCATTAGCAACAGTTGTTGTTATGCCACGAATACCAGCAATAAAACATTTTGTTTGTGTTGTTCCTATTCTGGTTGTAGAGGTATCATTCGCGCCACCAATATTGTCAATCATGATGTTGGAATTTGACCCGGTGATGTTTGACCCAGCATGCGCTCCGATAAAAATATTATTTGAATCGTTTGAATTTACGGTGGCACTACCAGCATTAAAACCTACTGCAGTATTATTTGTACCATTGCTCAGTTGAGACAAAGCATTGCTGCCAATAGCAACATTATCACTGCCTGCTGTATTATTTTCTAATGCACTGGCACCAATAGCTATGTTTGATTGCCCCACTACATTAGTGTGTAGTGCAGTTGCACCAATTGCAATATTGTCTGATCCTGATGTGTTTGCTTGTAAAGCTTGGGTGCCAATTGCTACGTTGTGCATACTTGTTGTGTTTGCATTAAGTGCAGAAAAACCAACTGCTATATTACCACTACCTATTGTATTGTTGGCTAATGCAAAAGCGCCAACAGCAACATTTTCTTGTCCCGTTAAGTTGACCATTAGCGCAGAAGCTCCCAATCCAACATTGTTACCAGTTCCTGACACAGTAAAATTACCCGCATCAACACCGACAAATGTGTTATTAGTTCCTGTATTATGAATAAACTTTTTACCGTCTTTTATGATATTGCCATGTGCTGCGTCTGTTGAATTGTGCATATTAATGTTGCAACCAACAGTTACGTCACAACCAATAATGGTGTCTTCGATAGATAATTCACCTTCTATTGCTATGCCGCCTTTAAATTCTGCGGTGTTGTAAAAACGTGATTTGCCATGAACACGCATATTTTTGTTCATAACAACATTATTTTTGAAAAGAGCTTTTCCCTTCACTTTCATTTTTTCATTAACAAAAAAGAGATGCTGGTTATTTTTTTCTTTTGCTGCTGCAAATGATGCTGCGCACACAATAAAAGATAATAGAACGGAATAGGTATACGAAACGAGTGTAGACTTCATAAAAAACCCTTTTTTTAACACAGATATAGCAAGTGGCTATTGCCAAAATCAATATATGTGTAAAAAAAGGGCTATATATTTGTTTTTATTTTACTATTGAGGTTCAAACTCAATCTGAATTCTTCTGCCTTTAAGCAAGGTGTTTTTTAATGAATGTACAATTGCTTGTGCTTTTTTACTGTCTTCAACGGTAAAGAATGAACGTGTATTTTGCATAGAAACACGGGTAACGCAAGCTCCGTCAACAGATGATGTTGTTGCAATAAATCTGATCAAACCTTCTCTGTCCATGCGATCAATCTTCCCGACGTTAATAAACAAGCGGGAGCTATTGCCATTAAAACTACCACCACTGCGCTGATAGCCTGAAGATGAGCGATCTCTGTAAGAAGAAGAACGACTATCACGATCACGATACGATGATGACGATTCCATTCTTTGCGTTGGTGTTGTCAGTTGCGCTGCGTTTTTATAGTACTGTAGCATTTCACCACAATTGACCATAAATATGCGTTCTATAAGTTCTTCTTTTGTTAGCGTTCCTAAAGTATCTTGTATTGTCGCAATGTGCGGTTGTATCAATTCATGATTAACGGTAGCATTTACAAACGTTTGCGCAAAGTTAGCCAATTGTTTTTGACATATTTGACTACCAGTTGGCACATGAACTTGTTTAATGCTAATTCCTACCTGTTGCTCAATAAACTTAATTTTACGAACGGGCGCACCAATAATAATGGATATACCAGATTTTCCTGCACGTGCAGTACGACCACTACGGTGAGTATAATTTTCAATATCATCTGGTAAGTTACAGTGCAATACGTGGGTAACACCATCAACATCAATGCCGCGTGCTGCAACGTCAGTTGCAATCAGCACCTGTAATTGTCTATTTCTGAATTTTTTCATTACTGCATCACGTTGTGCTTGTGATAAATCGCCATGTAAAGCGTCTGAGTTGTAACCAGCATTGCTTAAACGTGAACTCATTTCTTGTACATCACGTTTGGTACGGCAAAATACAATACCAAACATTTCTGGATACAAATCAATAAAACGTTTGACAGCTTCATACATGTCAGAACTTTTAACCAAACAGTATTGATGTTCTATATTAGTTGCGCCACTATTACGTTGTCCTACGGTTACATGCAGCGGGTTTTGCATATATTTGTGTGTAATTTTTTCAATTTTAGGCTGCATTGTTGCAGAAAAAAGCCATATACGTTTATCTTTAGGAGTGTCTTGTAAAATGGTATCAATATCTTCTTGAAAGCCCATATCAAGCATTTGATCAGCTTCATCAAGCACAACACGTCCAATGGTATTTAACGTAATTGTTTTACGATTAATGTGATCAATTAATCTACCCGGAGTTCCCACAATAATATGTGCTCCGCGTTTTAATTCTCTGACCTGCACTCTAATGTCTGCGCCACCATACACAGCAACAACATTAAAACCATCAATATGCTTTGCATATGATGTTAACTCTTTTGTAATTTGTAAACATAATTCACGCGTTGGACAAATAACTAAGCCGCGAACGTTGCTATTTATAATAGAATGAATAAGCGGTAGCCCAAATGCTGCTGTTTTGCCGGTGCCAGTTTGCGCAAGACCAATAAAATCACGGCTTCCTTCTAAAAGAAGTGGAATTGCTTTTTCTTGAATTGCTGTTGGTTGGGTAAAACCTAATTCAGAAATAGCTTTAACTAAACGGGAATCAATACCCAAAGATTGTATACTCATGTGTCTCACAATAATTATTAAAAATATAAAGATATAACTACACTCACGTAGCTTTATAAACAAAATCACATTCTAGGAAAGGAGATGAATAATACTACGCTTTATAAAACCAAAAACCAGCGTAGTCTAAAAAAAGATGTGTATTTGATGAAATGCACATTGAAAATTCGTGTCCTGCCCGCATCATATGCGTCTACGCTAATTAGCAGTTCTCTATTAGTATAGACTATTTGAAGATTAATACAAATGGCCCTTATAATTAAAAAATAACAACATTACAATGTGGCATTATTAGAAAAAAGTACGTCCCAGTAGAGATATTCTTACAAAAATAGATTGAAGTTATTAGGACCGACAGATATACTATGGCATAAAAACTCAATTTTTTAACACTCCAAAGGAGAAAATCGCAATGAATAAACGCTTTTTTGCCGGTCTATTTACTCTTTCGCTATCATTGATCAATATAGCATACGCAGCACCAAATCAACCTACTCGCACTGAAATGGAAAAGAAGCTTATCCAGCAGTTAAACGCAAAATTAGTAGGAGTAGAACAGGCTTATACTGTTGCTATGACAGAAATGTTAATACAAGAGCTCAACAATTATGGGACTCAGCAATTGATGAGTGCTGAATTTATGGAGCAGCTTAAAAATTCTATTATTGCTACTTATGCATACAATCTAGCCGCAGTAGAGGCAGCAAAACGCACTGAAAATGCGAACAAAATCAATGAATTTGCAAATATGTGGCTTCATGAAGTAAATAAAAAACTTGCCAATAATGAACGACTTGATGCTTTTTTTAATAAAGGTCTTTATAATACCGCCGACATGCATTTTCCTCAACAAAAACAAAATGTTCAGCAGCCTGTGTATCAACCAGTTCAGCCACAACCATCTGCGCCGGTAATGAATACCTCTCCTCAAGTAGTATTAGCACAATGGGTGTATTGTGCGCAAACAGACATTGACCGCTATCGATTATCTCAAGGAAATGATGAACTCAATAAATTTAGGGCTCACTTGCAAGCAAATTTAAAAGATCGTGATGCAACTCGCCTTGAAGCCTTTTTTCTTAAAAGTATTCTTCAATACAGTGGCATTGCACCATGTGAAGCGCAGCATAAAACAAATGCCTTGATAGCTCTGTTTGATTATGAATTAGATCATATTCAGCGAAGGCTTGCTCAAGAAATAGAATCTTCACGTTTGGAGCAAGGAATCAAAAGTACACGAGAAAAAGGACATTCTCAAATACGAGTACTTACCATATCTCAAATGGCAAAATTCAGTGATATTCTCAAAACACTTGAAGAAACAGTTGTTCAAAATGCAGAAGTTGCCTGTTCTGTGTGTTGTGAGTCTTATAAAGGCCGTGATAAATTTGGCATTGTTGATGAAATACAACTTAAAAATAGTTCTGGTTCAAAGCATAAACACAGTATTTGTAAAAACTGCGCTAAGCAAGGGAGAATTAATAGCTGCCCTGAATGCAGAGCGAACATAGATCAACGTGATCTGCTTCAACAAATTAATCAGCCGCAACATCCTGCAAATTGGCGACCATAATTAATAGAGAGGCCCGTTTTTACGGGCCTTTTTATTTGACTTCGATAGAATATGCTTTTACCCTTGAAATACACAGTAATTACTCACATTAACAAGGGACAAAAGTAATATGAAAATATTTTCAGAAAAAACGAGCATTGGATATCAAGTATACACAGAATGGGTTGATGCAATGATCTGCCCAAAAAATGATGTTAACCGTGTTCTTAATTTATATCACCAGAATGCAATCTTATTGCCTACTTTTTCTCCTATTATTTGTACAAATCACGAGCAATTGCACAATTATTTTAAGAATTTAATAACATTGCCAACGCTTTCTATCACAACAGATGATTTTTGGTCTGAAGAATGTAATAGCCTTATTATTAATTCTGGTGTTTATACATTTAATTATCTTTCTCAAGACAGGCAAATAACAGTGCCAGCGCGTTTTTCATTTGTGTATAAAAAATATGATGATCAATGGCTTATTATTAATCATCATTCTTCAGTGCTGCCGGTGCAACCGACATCATTTTAATATGTATTTATATCGTTTATTGTTCATTATTTGCTTAATATTGATACAGATATCAGTTACATGTAGCGAACAAAAAAAAGATATATGTCAGATCATAAGCGTAGGTGATTTTGCCGAGCTGCAGCTTCGGATGTCTAGTCAAAAAACACCTTTTAATCCCAACTGTTGCACGACACACAAATGCTCTCTTGTCGATAAAGCATTGAATTTTAACCATCAAAATTGTGCAGAACTTTTAATTGGCCACGAAAACTTTAATGCTGATTTGCTATATGGAAAAGAGCAAGAATCCATTATGCATATTATTGTTAAACATAATGCTACACCATTGTTTGAAGAATTATTAACTAGGATAGGTAAAATGAAGCAGCAGGCCCTTTTTGGTTGTATCAATAGAGCAAATCAGACTCCAAGTCAGCTGTGTTCTCAATTAATTGAAAACTGTTTGATAAGAGGCGATAATATTGATAAATTTATGCCCATGTTACATATTTTTATTACAAAGGATACATCAGATTTATACATTCATCCTAGTAATGCTTTATTTACAAGGAAAGTAATGGATATGTATGGTGCGTATAGAGTTAAACAATTCATTTATCAATATATAGGCGGTATGCTTATATCTGTTTTTATTATTTCGTATATATTTGTGGGTAATAGCTATTTCAAATAAGAAAATATTTCATAAAATACAACTTTCGCTTTTTCCATTGCCTCTTTATTTTTCACAATAACAAGTACCGTATCATCTCCCGCAATGGTGCCTAGAATGTCGAAATTTTTAGGATGATCAGTGGCTTATTATTAATCATCATTCTTCAGTGCTGCCGGTGCAACCAACGTCGTTTTAATCGCAGTTTTTTGCGATACGAGCAGCTTTCAAAGCATCTGCTTTTAAATCTTCACTGTTTTCTAATTGTTCAACAAGATCAATTGGCAAACTTTTTGCCCCCAAGCGAGCTCCAACAAGAGCTCCTGCCATAGAAGCAATACTGTCACTGTCACCAGATGTATGAACACCAAGATAGATCGCTTCCATTAAATTGTCAGGAGACAATATAAGTGCATAAGCTGTTGCAGCTATGGCATCATGCGCCGCCCAACCAGGAAACGTTGTAAATACCTTGTCGTTGAACGCTCTAAAAACAGTATTTTTATAAGCCTGGAATACATATAAATCATTTTTAAGCATTCGCGCCTGATGTGCAAACTCCCGAGCTTGCGTTATTTTTAGTGCTGTACCATGATCATATTTATCTGCTGCAGTTATCATTTGTTCCACAATATAGTCAGGACTTTTTCTTTGAACAGCGTAAGCTACACCTGTCGCCATAGCTGCGCATGCAGCAAGTGCAATTGGATTACCATGAGTTAACTTAGAATGCTCAGTTGCCCATAACGCAGCCTTTTTTGGATTTTTTGAAAAAACAAGTCCAAAGGGATGTGCTCTCATCACTGATCCGCAACCGCCAGCATCATTTGCTTCAATATCCCACCAACGTGGAAATAATTGCGCATATTTTTTTGCTGATAATCTTTTTTCTAATTCTTGTGTCCCTGCCACACATGCTCTACCAACAGCGCGAAATCTAGCGGCCCAGCCCAATTCGTCATTAAAATCACTTACAAAACTTTCTGCCATTGCGCTCATAGTTTGATTTAAATCCCAACGATGTTCTTTGGATTTAATAAGTTCTTTCATGACTAATCTGGCCATACCAGTATCATCAGTATATGGTGCTATTTTATTATTTTTAAACCATAAAGGTAGACGCTCCCAATCTTGTGGTTTAAAATCAAGATATGTGCGCACGCCCAATGGATATTTTTTAAAAATTGCATCTGTTGAATCTGTATGTTCAGTTACGCGCCCCAAGGCATCACCAATGCCGGCAGCAAGCATAGACCCTGCAAACAGGTCATAGCAATCTCGATGAGTAGAATATGAAAGAGAGACAAATCCACACAATGCGATATTTATTATTATTTTAGATATATTCATTATTAACACCTATTATATTAAAAATTTCTGTTATTAATATAATAGGTCATTTTTAACAAAAAAAACAAGGACCTATACTTCTTTTACATACGGAAATAGTTCATACAATACACTTTTAACACGCTCCATAGCCTCTTTATTTTTCACAATAACAAGCACCGTATCATCGCCTGCCAAGGTGCCCAAAATGCCTGATTCTTTGGCATCATCTGTGCCAAAATTAACATATTTGTCATCTATATATGCTGCTAAGCCATTGGCGTTTCCAGGATGGGTATGCAGCACAATAGTTCCAAAATCAGAATATTGCATATTAAGTATCATTGGAACATGGGAAGGGCTGGTCTCAATAACTTTATAAATACCATCTATTTTGGCAATATGCAGTTTTTTGAGTCTTCTTGATAATGTTGGTTGGGGAATATCAAATCCCCGTGATTTTAACAATTGCTGCAGATCGCTTTGCTCTTGTACCATATCTTTTTGCACAATATTGAGTATATGACCATCAATTATATTCTTTTGCGACACAATAAATACCTCCTATTGAATAAATAATTCTCTTTACTGAAATTGTATTCAAAAAGGATTGACTTATCAACTGCATCAAATTATAATCATAAAGTGAATATAATTTGACTCCGCATTCACTTTTTACATCTTTTATTAGAAGGTTTTATATGAAAAAGACATCATTGTATATAATAATAGCCCTCATTATCGGTACAACCATAGCCCTTTGGCGCAGCACCAAAACCCCTCAACCACAACAACAATCTTTTGATACCATTATTGTTGGCACAAATTCTGAATTTCAACCTTTTTCATTTAAAGAGGGTGATATCATTACCGGCTTTGATATTGATGTTATACAAGAAGTTGCAAACCGCTTAGATAAAAAATTGATATTAAAAGACATGCCTTTTGATGCACTCATTCCAGAAATACAACTCGGTAACATTCAAGTGGTTGCAGGCGGGATTACCCCAACAAACGAACGTGCAAAACGAACTTTATTCACCGAGGCACATTTAACAGGTGATTCACTTGCCATTATTAGTCTTAAAAATGGACCAATTATTACAAGCATTCATGATTTAATTGGCAAAACAATTGCCGTAAACGAAGGATACACGGCTGATATGTTTATGTCTAATCAACAAGGCATTAACCTTGTTCGATTGTCTTCAAGTGCTGTTAGCGACGGTATTTTAGCATTACAAAGCAATAGAGCTGATGCATTTGTGACTGCACTGCGCCCTATGCAACCTTATTTTGAACTTTTTGGAAAAGATAATTTAAGCATTGTACCAATAGAAGGCACAGAAGAAAGCAGCGCGTTTGCTGTATCAAAACATTATCCAGAACTGCGTGACGTTATACAAGTTATTCTTGATCGCATGCAGGCAGATGGAACATTAGATGCATTAAAAAAGAAATGGAATGTAGAATGATTATTGATTTTAATCTCATCATCGAATATTTACCATTATTGTTGCAAGGTCTTAAAGTTACTTTGCAAATCGCGACAATGGGTTGTTTCATTGGTCTTACTTTGGGAACAATACTTGCATTGATGCAAACAAGTTCCCATCAGTTATTACGATATATCGTAATGGCGTATGTTATTATTGTTCGGGGCACACCAATGCTTATCCAAATTTTGTGCGCTTTTTATGTGCTTCCACAGCTAGGGCTCAAATTAGACACACTCACAACAGCCATTATTGCAATTGGTTTAAATAGCGCTGCCTACATAAGCCAAATTATTAAATCTGGCATAGCATCTGTTGGTACTGGTCAAATTGAAGCCGCAAAAGCGTTGGGCCTTTCTAAAAAAGATACTATTCGTTGCATTATTTTGCCGCAAGCATTACGCATTGCACTGCCCGCGCTTGGAAATGAATTTGTAACATTGGTGAAAGATTCCGCTTTAGCATCAGTCATTGGTGTTTCTGAACTTTCAAAACAAGGACGTTTTATTATTAGTAAAACATATGATGGCATCACCGTATTTTTTGCAATAGCTATTTTATACCTGTTTATCACAACAACCATTTCTTTTATTGTTATTCAACTGGAAAAAAGGATGTCACGCCATGCTTAAAATTGAAAACATAAACAAATCATTTAAAAATAAAAAAATTCTTAATAATGTTTCTTTTTGCGTCAACAAAGGAGAGATTGCGCTTTTTTTGGGAAGCTCTGGTGTTGGTAAGTCAACATTATTGCGCATATTAAACAATTTAGAAACAATTGACTCTGGTGAACTTTCTTTAAATGGACAATCTCTCAATTTAGCAACTATCAATGCAACCCATGCAATTGGCATGGTATTTCAACATTTTAATTTATTTGAACATATGACTGTTGAACAGAATATCACGCTTGCACTTGAAAAAGTATTACAATATAGTGCGGCGCAAGCCCAGACCATAGCGCATAATTTATTGCAAAAATACGGCCTTGAAGACAAAAAAAATTCATACGCCTCTCAACTGTCCGGCGGACAAAAACAGCGCTTGGCGATTGCGCGTGCAATCGCAATGAAGCCCCAGGTAATTTGTCTTGATGAACCTACGTCAGCTCTTGATCCGGTGTTGACATCATATGTTGCTCAAAATATTCAGCAACTTGCAGATGAAGGCTATATTGTACTTGTTGCAACGCATGATACAGCGCTTTTGGATAAACTTAATTGTTCTATATATCTTATGAGTAATGGTTCTATTGTTGAAACTGCACAATCACATGATTTTAAACAGCATCCTGAACAATCTCCTCTGATCAAAAAGTTTGTCGCTGGGCACGAATAATACAGCATCTTTGATTGTGATTACAAAATGAATAGTTTCTGTTATGATGTGCTATTGTAACATATAAAAGAAAGGATTCTGCGTTATGCTTATTGTCACACTGCTCTTTTTTTTAGTAACAACAACTTATGGTATGACACAACAAGAACAGTTTACAGCATTAATGCAAAGATCGGATGCTTTTTTTGATCTTCCGATAGCAAAACCAGTCAAAGACCTCCCAAACAGAATAAAAATAATAACTGATGGTGATGAAAAAAAACAGCAACGAGTTGTTTGGCAAGCTCAAAACACAAGACCTATTTTTCATCCTAAAATAGTAACATTGATTGGTGATTTTTTAGATCTTAAAAAACAGCATGGGAATGATATTGAGCAGCAAACATATAAGAATATGCAGCAAGCAGAACATATTGAGAGGCTTTTAAAAAAGCGGCCCATTATGTTTATGGGGCCAACAGATTCATATATTTTAAGAAATAATGAACAAAATACATTTCGAATAGTGCCGGCAGGTGATTGGGAGGATGAAAACAATCCATTTGATAAAATTGGAACATTGTGGGAAGAAAGTCCTTTTTTACTTAATGAGTATATTTCTTATGACGAAATGCCAATTTCCGCACTTATTGGTGTTTCTGTTCCCACCTTTTTTATTAATAAAGGCGATCGAAAAAATGCTGCAAAACCAAGTTCGTCTGATGATTATGAACAAGAAGGCATATATATGGGGCTTGTTGGTGCACGTTTTGAAAGAGCAAATCGTATGGAATGGCAACATATGCTTATTACTAAAGAATATAGCACAATAGAAAATGGTTATGGCGTAAATAATAGTCGTACTACCAAACAAGCACTGTTACTCAAAATGTGGGCAAAATTTTATGAAGTACCATTTTTTCCAACATATGACCAAGTAAAAAATGATAAAAGTGAACACTATCTACGCATATGCGATAAGAACATGTCAGATGATGATGTTTATCTAAACATAGATATTTATAAAAAAAGAATGCTCCTAAGCATCGCACCATTTTTCTATGATGCAAATATGCGAGGTTGTCAAGCACAAAAGAGCGCTTATTGCCATATTGTTGGTTTAGGTCTTGGTGTATGGGCTATCGATACAAAGCAGTCAGAGTTTATGCTAGATGTGTATTATGACATTATCAGTAGTAATGCATTTGAGCATATTTCTGATATTGATTTTAGTTGGTTTCCTAGTGATAGTCAGTCTTATTGGAACAGCAAACCTACTTTGAACAATAATATCAACATTATTTTTTCAAGACGTAATCCAGCAGATAAATTCACTGGTAAAAACACAGGAAAACTTCTTGTTGCAATGTATGCGTGGGACGGCAACTCATATCCAGGTAATGAATATTGGTGTCCTGCTTTATGTGCTTCTGGTGATCCTGCATCTGCATGTTGTTCTACCACAGCGGAGTTGCAAAATCCTGATATTAATGAAGACATGATTAATAACATTCCAGATGTGATAGAGTGCACAAGGCAAGCTCAATATCCTTCTTTTGAGTGTCTTGTATTTAAACACAAGCAATATTCTTTTTTAAGCATTGTCACTCAAAAACTCTTATTTATTGGTAGTATTTTAATCATACCATTGCTTTTGTATTGCTATAAAAAAGGTATCTTGACAAAGCCCTAGGCGCTTGTTAGCATTAATCGAACTATAAAAAACAGCAAAAAATGTCCCTAATTGAACAATGCCTTTTTTACGTGTTGTTCACCCCCCTAACCCTTCAGCTTATTCACAGTTGAAGGGATTTCTTTTTGAGATGTGGACAATAAAAGAATAAATTCAATAGTACATTGTGCACGAATATCACCATCATCAAGACGTGTCAATGTGCATTGTGATACTGAAATCATTTGACGTGCATTGTGTATTGTTTCAAAAAAATTCATTATGTGTGTAAATGTTCCTGAAATATCTATGTGAGCTTTTTCCTTGATATACCAATTATAATTACGCTCCTTTTGTACACCATATGAGTGGAGTTTTAAGTTGCATTGTTTGATTTCTTTAAGCACAAAGAACAATCTTTTTTTAAAATAATCGTGAATTGAACCTGTTTGCTCATGTGTTTGTAGTTCTTTTTTTATGCCATTGAGCATGATCGACAGTTGATTATTTTTTTGTGTGATACGCTCAATGTCTTGATATTGCTTGCGCAACATAATACATTCTTGTTCATAGGTTGTCGTGTAGACTGTGATAAGTCGTTGTATAAAATAAAAAGAAATGATGATAAAAGAAATCACAAAAAAGCCGGTATATGCATACCGGTTTTTGTTATTCATGTGCGCAATATAATGATAAAATTTATTATTACGGGGAATAAAATACATGTAAACTCTCCTCAGCGCATAGATCACGAGAACATTTTTATCCATTGTAAAGGATCAACGGGAATATTATTAATACGCATCTCCCAATGTAAATGATATCCTGTTGCATAGCCCGTTTTACCTATTGTACCAATTGGATTGCCTTGACGTATTTTTTGCCCAACTTCAATATCTGCAAAACTATCAAGATGATAAAATAATGAAAAAATACCAAGCCCATGGTCAATGATTACCGTGTTGCCACTTGGCGCAAAGCGATCTTTAATAATTATAATGCCATCTTGTGGAGCCCATACAACACTTTTTGGCGTATTAACAACATCAACAGCTTTATGAGCATAGCGTCCTTTATGTTGTGTTGTGCGAATGGTTCCATATTCACAAGTAATGCGTTCTATATCGATTGGCGCACAAAATGGACCTTTCCACAGCTTTTTGCGTGGAGATTGAACTAATAAAATCTCAATTTCCATTTCTAAATCGTTTCCATCGCGCCCAAGCGATTTTTCTTCTTGCACTTTTTGCGTGGTAACACTTAATATCTCTTTTTTAAATGGATACGCAACAACCTGAAATGTATTGTCTAAAGTGAGAGTATTACCTACTTTATCTTCCACATCTATGGTACATAAATATTCATTTGGTGTTTCTTCACATTCAACAGGAATAAAGCATTCATAAATAAGTGAATTTTTTGCTTCTGGAAAACATTCGTATTCATTAGATAATGTTTTTACATGTGCCTGTTTTATTTCTTTATTTACCTGAAACTGAATATGCAGAGTTCTGCCCTGATGCACCTTTTGTTGAGATGCTGATTTCACCAAAACTGCTTGCAGTGGTTGATTATCAACAAAAAACAAGTAGTCAAATGACTGTTTGTTTTTGTTATAGGTATTGTCAATACATTCAATTTTGAGAACATGCTTACCGTTAGATAACGTTTTTGTAGGAATAATAAACTCATAGCCACTGTCACCTGCTTTTATTTTACCATTGCTTACTAATATCTGATTATTTAACCACAAAGAACACAATCCTGTTTTGTCAGAATTCACGCAACAATGTACCTCTTCACAGCAATATTCATTTTCAGCAATGCCGCTGACCTTTACACAAGGCTGCGTAACATCAAAAAAATAAGTATACGTATACCATCCAACAATGCATAAAATGCTAAGAACAATGATTTTAGATATATATCTGTGTGCAAACATACCGTACCTCAAAAAGTCAAAATGTGTCATAATGGATGCTGTTTAGTATAGAGATTTTTGACAAAAAAAGTATTTTTGGTTATCATCAACATTAGTGAAAAATACATTTTGCTTATTATTTAGATATTTATGATTAAAAAATTGCTATCCGTTATGTTTTTATTGGGAATGGTACACTTGAATTATTGCTCGCAAGAGCAAGGCATTTCTTCAGAAATTTCTACTTTTTTTCAATGCTTTTCCGCAGGTAATAGTCAATTAGATTCTTTGGGAATAGCGATGGATTATGCTTATAGTTCATATGATGACGATTATCCCCAAGAGGTTATGCTATATTTGTATGCAAAAAAACAAAACACAAGTAACAGTGGGGCTGATTATACTGATAAGTTGCCTGATTGGGAGGACATATTAAAAAAAGGCTCGTCATTAAAATTTAAATCACAAGAAAGCCCATCTGAGGATCAGTGTAGCTTTTGTATTAGTGACGATAAAAGCAATTATAATATTGGTACATTTCCAAAAGAATTGTTCAGTTGGCGTTGTCGTGATATCACGCTTTATTATTACATGCCCTGTGGCAGTGATAACTACAATACGTTTTTTAATGCTTCATTGGCACAGGTTGATGCTCGGCTATACCAAGAAAGCAAAGATAAAAATGATTCACTGTGTATTATGCTTGCCAAAATGGAAAGAAACAATATTTCTAACTTACGTAGATCAAATAAATGGATGCGTGATAGTGATGGTACACTCAAAGAAATAGAATGGTTAGTTACCAGTGTTATGACGCGAAAGAATAAACCTAATCTTGAAATGCCTTTTCCTCCAATTAGGAAATATTTTTCAGGCATAGAAAAAGTTGTATTAAATTTACAACGAAAACAAGAGCAATTACAAAAGAAATATCAACAAGATATTGAAAATTTAAAAAGAAAAATACAAGAAAATGAAGATTCATTCCAGAAAAAGCAAACTCAACTTCATGGTTTATTATCAAATAAAACAACCCAAGAAAGCAATGTACAACGTTATACGACAATGATTCAAGAAGAACCAAATGAAAGCAGTTGGATGATTTTAAAGCAAGCAGCAGAAAGCAAACTCAAGGAAACTCAACAAAAAATAGATAACTTAAATAAAAAAAATTCAATTATACGGAAAAATTTAGAAGATTATAAAAAGAAACAGCAAGAATTAAACGAAGTATTTAAGGAAGAAAGTGCAGCGCTACAAGATGCGATAAATAATCCTAAGCTAGAAGAACAAAAAAAAGCACAAGAAACGAACAAAAGAAAGATAACAAAAAAAGTTCCCGATATTTATAATAAGCCTACCATCTGGAGACTATATATTATCCCTACGGCTGTAGTCACATCAATTGTGTTACTGCTTATGTTTTTGGCTAAACAATATCAATCACATAGTTTTTTTGGTATACAATAAAATGCAAAGGAAGGTTATGCATAAAAACATTATTGCTCTGTTCTTTGTTTGTATATTTCAACAGAATTATTGCTCCACCAATCCTGATAATATAGAAATTGCAAACACTCCATTGTCATCTCCATTTTTATTAACTTTATATCAAGCAGGAATAACTCCAAAAGATATTCAATTACATGTGTGTAATAGTGGCGGACTAGCCGTAAGACTTGTATTGTTTAATAAAGATAAACAAACTAATCAATTCGATAAGATGATGCATCATTTTGTAAATACATCCTTCTATCTTGTTAAAAAAGATAATTATTACAGCTTAAATGTTAATGGTCAGCCAATTGCTCATATTGACGAAAAACATATAAACAGCACAATTGAGCGTGTATCATTATCTTATCTTTTTAATGGACAACAATTCAAAGATTATAACGGTTCTGTTGGTAATGGGAATCTTCCAGATGAGAAAGAAAATTCTGGTTTTTTGTGTCAGCTTGCTTCTTGCACAAATATATACGATGTAACAGAAATACCTTTGCCTCGCAATTCTACCAACAGGACTCGTTTAGCGCCAGCCCCAGAGGGTCAGAATATAAATATACAAAATTGTAAAAACAGCAACCTTTTGAGTTGTATTAAAGCACGAGGAACATTTGTACCATATACTGCATTGGAAGAAGACGTAACAGACGAACAACGGATCGCTAGTTTAACGGACTGGAGGAAAAATCAAGAACTACTTGAACAGCAGCAAAAAAGGTCAAAAAATGAGTCCACGAATAAAAATTATTCGTGGCATAAATATATCTCAGCTGGTCTTTTTGCATCAATTATTATCTTTGCACTTATTGATAGATGTTGTCATTTAGGCTATGTGTTTAACACATAATCCAAATAATTTTCTGGTGTTATGACGGTAAATGAAGCGCTCGGATAATTTTTTATCCAATTGCTTGGAGCGCTATGCACTTTTGTTGGGGCTTGCCCTTCGTAGCCCTTTGTGGGGCGAAGTAGGGACCATTTCATTTCAAAACCTGATAAAGTCCCTTCTATTTGTTCAATAAAATCTACGTTTTTTTGTAAACTTATTGAAATAAAAAACCCTTTTTTATGTCCTTATTTCAAAAATAGGGTCAATTTTGAAATAAGGACTATTTTTTTGTCTTGCCTATTTCAATGTCATCCGCATTGAAAATAGTTATTGTCGAATATGAGGAATAAGATTATTCTGAAAAAAGAAATGAAATTAGACTATCTTTTGTGAGTCCATCGTTATGAATATACTATCCTTTTTTTGTTGGCTTAATAGTTCAGTTCTTTCAATACCAATAATAATAACTTTTTTTGGTGTCAGTCTTTTTTTAACATTTTTAACAAAATGTGCGCAAGTTCGTTCTTTTAAACGATTTTTTAAGATTATTACAACGTCATCACACAAGCAGGCTGAAAACGTAAATACTATGAGTTCATTTCAAGCCCTTTTTGCAGCAATTGCCACCACCATGGGAATGGGCAATATTGTTGGTCCTTCAATGGCAATTATGGTTGGTGGTCCCGGTGCGCTATTTTGGTTGCTTATTTATATTTTTTTTGGTTCTATCATCAAATTTGCGGAAGTTACGTTTGCCGTTGCCACGCGTGTTAAAACGGCTGAGGGTAAAATTATTGGTGGGCCAATGCAATATTTAAAAGAAATAAGTCCTTTTATTGCTCATTGGTATAATGGTGCAATTATTGTATTGCTTATGAGTTGGTCAAGTTTGCAATCAAATACATTAGCTAATATTTTAGTGCAAGAGCATATTCCTGCGTGGTTAACGGGTGTAGGATTGGCAAGCATTACTTTTGTTGTTTTAATTGGTGGAGCGCGTCGTTTTGGAGAGCTCGCAACCACTCTTGTTCCTGTTATGTTTGTACTATATGTCTCTTCTGCGTTGTCCATATTATTAAAAGATATAGGAGCATTACATAAAGCTATTTTGTTGGTATTTGATAATGTGTTGACGCCATCTGCGGCAATAGGTGGGTTTGCGGGAGCATCAGTATTTCAGGCGATGCGTATTGGTATTTTGCGTGGCGTTTTAATGACAGAAGCAGGAGTTGGAACAGCGGCAATACCGCATTCACTTGCAGACACTAAGCATCCGCGTGATCAAGGTATTTTAGCAATGTGTTCTATGGTAAGTGATGCGTTTCTTTCTCTTATATCCGGGTTGCTTGCGTTAGTAACTGGCGTGTGGACATATGGTTCATTCAGAAGCACGTTGGTTTATGAAGTTTTTCTTATGAATTTACCATTTTTTGGACGATATATTTTGGTGTTTAGCGTCATCTTGTTTGTACTTACAACAGTAATTGGTAATAGTTTTAATGGTATGCAAAGTTTTAATGTGCTCACGCGTTACAAAGGAGTGCATTATTATATTGCAACTATTACCTTGATTATATTTTGTGGAGCGCTGGTGTCTTCACCGCTTGCTTGGGAAATAGCAGACACCATTATGGTTTTTGTCGCAATACCACATTTAATAGGACTTACCATATTAGCGCATAGACATTATAAATTACTTACCGTGTAATTTTTGTTTTTTGTATATTGACCAATGCGCCAAGAGTCATATAACCAACTGCAATGGCAACATCACGCAAAATAATATCGTACATACCACCAATCATGAATAGATTAATAATAACTAGCCCAATCCATGCGGCAACCAAATATGCTCCAAATTCAGTCCATTTTTTACACAGCACTAAAGTTCCGGCAACAATTTCTACAATGCCCACAAGCGCCAAAAAGTGTGCAGCTAAAAAAAGAGGTATATGGGTGATAACAAAGGGACTTACGTATATATTCCAGTCGACAATAAGGCCAAAAAATTTATCCACCCCAATAACTATTGGCACAATGCCATAAATGTAACGCAATGTTGTTATCAGACAATTAAATTTTTCTTCATTAATTGAAATCATCATAACTAAACTCCTTTTATTTGACGACCGCCTTTTATTCTTTTTTTATCTATAACATAAAAATGTGCATAAAGAATATCTGTTGATTGCTATTTCTGTGGATCGAGCTTTTCTCTTATCCTTTTACATTCTCTCTCAACACCTTTATCGCAAACAGTTAGTAGAATAAGCCTTTCCTTAGATTCATTTAGTTTTTCTAACTCCTCGGAAGTTAATGTTGCTAAATAGGTTTTACCATGATTTGAAAATTCTTCTTTTTTTATTTCCATCCTTTTTAGCAGTATTGCTTTTGCTTCTAGATCTATGGTTTCTTCGATTGTGGTTTGTAACGCATCTATCTCTTTCTGTTGCTCAAAATGTTGTCTAGCTGCTTCAAGAGCATTCCCCAAAATTTGGCAATCTTCTGTACCCCTTTCTTGACAGTAGATATAAATAGAAGAAGGAGCAAACGATTGTCTGTCATCATATGTACCAAGATTGTACAATTCATCCTTCCAATTGCACAAAACTACACTTACACCACTTACTAAAATTATCAAAACAACCGCTATTATTTGATCTTTTTTCATTAATTACCCTTAAAAAAATATATTTTAAAATTATAGTTTATTTCCATGAGTATAATTTGAACACACACATTTGCCAAACTTTCCTGTCACTTTATACTGAAAGTGAATCTTATTTTAATGAACAATGGTATGACTATTTTATGTATTTCAATTACATATACGCACTACAAAAAGGAAAATAATGTTAGTTCACGATGAACACATCTTGGTCGTAAAACGTTCTCATTTATTTCCCAATGGCGATTGGCACGGCCTTGCAGAAATAAATTTTGACCATTACATGCATATCATTAATCACAAAAAAGAATTTAATCCACGTTCATTAATGGAAACAGATCCAACATACAAACAAATTATTCCTTATCTTATTTTTACTCATAATAATCAATTTTTTCTTATGCAACGTTCAGCAAAAGCTTCTGAAAGTCGATTGCAAAATAAGTTAACACTGGGCATTGGTGGTCATGTACGTCAAGAAGATCTGCAAGAAGATTCTTTATTTGCATGGGCAACGCGTGAATTTCATGAAGAAGTTGATTATGCAGGAAATTTGTCGGTAAAGCCATTAGGCATACTCAATGATGATTCTGATGATGTTGGTAAAGTTCATATTGGTTTTGTACTTTTGATTACCGGAGATAGTCCCAATATTGCTGTAAAATCAGAACTTAAGAGTGGTGCATTAGTTAGTTTACAAGAATGCATAGCACAAAGAGAATGTATGGAAACATGGAGTCAGTTTGTTGTGGATTTTTTATCCTTCGACAAGCTCAGGATGAACGGACAACAACAAATAGAGGATTAAATAGATGAATGATTTAATAACATCAATTGAACAACTTAAAGATAAAGTAAAAGCATTTATAGAAGAACGTGACTGGCAACAATTTCATAATCCAAAGAATCTTAGTATGGCTCTTGCTTCTGAAGCAGCTGAGGTATTGGATCTTTTTTTGTGGTGTGACAACAACGAATCATATCAAGAGCTTGAAAAACGGCGCGAAGCGGTAGAAGACGAAATAGCTGATGTTGCCATTTTAATTTTTGCGTTTTGTATTCGGCACAATATTGATTTAAGCACAGCGATTATTAATAAACAAAAAAAAGCTGCGCAAAAGTATCCGGTAGAAAAATGTAAAGGAAAATCTACCAAATATACTGAATTATGAAAGATAAGAATTTCTCATTTTTATAGATTGACTTACTTACAATGATTTGTTATTAAGGAGTAAGGTATTTTTATAAAAAAAAGGAGTTCTTATGAAAAACATACGTTTGTCACGTTGTTATTCTATTCTTTTGTCATGCATGTTATTTGGTTCTCCAATAACAATTGTCGCTCAAAATAATGAAGAAATTGCAACTCAAGATGTAGCGGCTGAGTATATTTGTCTTGATAAAAGCATGAGCGATATTTCTCGCGTTATTCGCAACATTAGCACATTTGATGAAAATGCAGATTCACCAGTTCACTTACTTAAAAATCATCTTGATAACGGTTATTTACTCGGTTTAAAAGATGAAGTATTGAGTGTTTTGGAATATGCTGAATGGTTTGTTGGTCAGTTACCAAGCAATGACACAACAAGACAACTTTCTGCTGAGCTTGATGTAGTTATTAAGCAAGCGTTGGATGATCAATTGACGATGACAGAAGAAATGGTTACTCGTTCACCTAATCTTCCTCTTCTTTTTGTTAATGAAAGAATGACAGTAAGAGGAAAAACAAGATTTAAAAGTGATGTCATTATTGACAAAAAATTACGAGTTCATGGTAAGGCGCGTTTTTATGAAGATGTACGCTTTAAAGACGATGTTAGAATAGATGGCACATTGTCTGTTGGCGACGAAATTATTGGTTGCGATTTGACTGTTGGTTGTAACATTAACATACATAACTCAACAGATGCTGCACATGGTAATATTGTCAAAGATGGTGAAAGATTTATTCACAACTTTGGTACAGCAAACACTTTTGTTGGTATAGATGCAGGTAATTTCACTACAACTGGTGCTGGAGGCAACACAGGTGTTGGATTTGATGCATTGATGAATGTATCAACTGGTGTTGATAATACTGCAGTCGGATCTGTGGCATTGGTATCAAACACAACTGGTGGTGGTAATACTGCAATTGGCCGATCTGCTTTGAACGCTAACACAACTGGTGCAGATAATGTTGCTGTTGGAAGACAAGCATTAGTAAATAATACGGCAGGAGTTACAAACGTTGCTGTTGGTGCTACTGCTTTACAAGCAAACACTACTGGTGATGCAAATACAGCTGTTGGAAAAAATGCATTGGCTTCAAACACTAGCGGTATCAATAATGTAGCAGTTGGTCAAAATGCATTGTTAAGTAATGCAACTGGTGTTGACAATACTGCCGTAGGATTTGGTGCGTTACAATCAAATCTTGTTGATACAAATTCTGCGTTTGGCTATAATGCTCTCAATGCGAATACAACTGGTACTGCAAATACAGCAACAGGAACATTTGCACTTTTGGCAAATACTATAGGAAACGATAATACGTCTGTTGGTTTTTCATCATTAGCTTTAAACACAACTGGTGGTGGTAATACTGCAGTTGGGCGATCTGCTTTGAACACTAACTCAACAGGTGTAGATAATGTTGCAGTTGGTAGAAATGCATTACTTTCTAATACTATTGGTGCAACGAATGTTGCTGTTGGCGCTACTGCCTTGCAAGCGAATACTACAGGTAACGCAAATACAGCTGTTGGAAGCACTGCGCTATTGAGCAATTCAACAGGCGTTGATAATACCGCTGTAGGTTTTGGTGCATTATCAGCAAATACCGTTGACTCAAATTCTGCCTTTGGTTTTAATGCTCTCAATGCAAACACAACGGGTACTGAAAATACAGCAGTTGGCGCAAATGCACTTACTACAAATAGCACAGGTATTAATAATACAGCAGTTGGTTTTAACGCTTTGTTTACTAACAATGCTAATGGAAATACCGCTGTTGGTGACAGAGCGATGCAAGCAAATACAACCGGTATAAGTAACGTTGCAGTTGGTTCAAATGCATTAACGGCAAATACAGGTGGTGCAGGTAATATTGCAGTTGGTGATTCAGCATTAGCGGCAAACACCATAGGCGCTAGCAATACTGCAGTTGGTATCAGCGCACTTTCTGTAAGTACTGCTGCAACAGACAACACTGCTATTGGTAAATTTGCATTACTTGCAAATACGGCTTCATTTAACACCGCTGTTGGTTCTGGTGCGTTACAGGCTAATGTTGGAGGCGTAAACAATACAGCTGTTGGATTTAATGCTGGCAGTCCAACACCAACTGATTCAAATAATATTTTCATTGGTGCTAATGCTGGGTCTAATAGCACGGGAGCAAATAATTTGATTCTTATTGGTAATATTGGAAACACTGGACTTATCAACAGAACTATCATTGGAACATTAGGTACTCAAACTGGTGTTGAAATTCATGGTATATATGGACAACCTGTTGGTGCAACCAATTCACCAGTTATTATTGATAACGCAGGCGTATTAGGAACTATTGTTTCATCAGCTCGTTTTAAACATTCAATTGAAAATATGATTGATGAATCTGCTGCTATCCTTAAATTGAATCCAGTTTCATTTATTTATAATGCAGATGAATCACATACAAGACAATTTGGTTTAATTGCAGAAGACGTAGATAAAGTGTTCCCAAGACTTGTTATAAAAGACAAAGATGGTGCACCGTATACAGTTCGTTACGAAGTATTACCTGTATTACTTCTTAATGAAATGAAGAAGCTTGTTGCTCGTGTTTCAGCACTCGAAGACACAGTTGCTAGAAATCAATAATATATTGATATAAAAAAAAGGGACTCTGGAAATCCAGGGTCCCTTTTTTTTATATTGTTAACATTCTTTGCATGTATGTATGCCATGCTTGTAATGATTGCTCTCGCAATATTTTTTCTTCTTCTGTTTTTTTGCGTTTTTGTAAAGCATTTTCAACAACGGTATCAATATATTCTTTTGTAATAGATTCATATTTTGTTTTGCCAAGTGAATTAATCATATCCGCTATTTCTGCATGAGAAAGACCTTTAGATCGCTGCGCGATGTGTTGAATATATTTTTTATCAAAAAGAGTTTGTACATTGGCATCCAAGCGTTTTACATAAGCATCAATTAACGCAATACGCGTTGATTGACTTGGTAGTGGCATATCAACTCTGTCTTGAAAACGCCTTCCCATTGCACTATCCATAACTTTTGCATGGTTTGTTGCTGCAATAAGCATAAACTTGTTGCTACCAGTTCCTGTTAATGCCAAAATATGGCTCAAAATCTTATAATGATCAGAGTCAGGATTTAAAGAATCACGATCAACAAATAGAGCATCAGCTTCATCAATAAAAATGATAAGACCATATTTACTTTTACGTGCCATACGCATAATGTCATTAACATGTTTTACTCCCTGTACGCCAGATTGCAATAATGACGCAGCTGTTGTGATGACAATATCCATATTGGTGCGATCGGCGAGCACGCGTGCAAATAACGTTTTACCGGTACCAGGTTCTCCACACAGCAGTAAATTATCGTAATTGAGCTGCTTGTGCTTATTGGCTCTTTTTTTATTATGCGAACGTATTTTTTTTGTTTTTTCTTCAATATGATGCAATCTTTCTTTAACACTATCATCACAAATCATGATTGGTGATTTATATCCATTCCACCAGCGTTTTACACGGTCCAACCAACCATAGGTGCTGTCGGGAAGTAAGATGACCGGTTTTGGATGTAACACTTTATAGGTAATGAGTTCCCACAAAAATTTCATGAGATAATATCCAGTTGCTGATATTGCAAAAGAAAGGGCAATTAAGCCACCGAATTGAAAAGCATTACGCTTATTGATAGCAGTTCCCACCAGTCCTCTGAAGCTTTTGCTCATTTCAGGGAACAATGTTTGTTCTGCTTCTTTGTTAAAATCACCAAAGGCTTTGCCGGTATTATGAGCCAATCCTGTCATTCCGCGTGATAAATCATCTCCATATTTTTGTCCTCCTACGGTATCGGCAAAAGAATGAGCCCCAACTCCAAAAAAATTACCTACTCCAAGGCCCAAATCAGAGCCAACATTACTTAAATCGGGCTGAATTTTGAGGGGCTTTGACGTATCAAGATTAACAGAAAAAAGAGATGTGGTTTGCTTTTTAACAGCATTAGATGGTATTGTTGACATTAAAAATGCCAATAATACATAGCGATAAATATTCAACATAACCCCCAAAAATAAACACAACAAAAGAAATATTTCTCTTTTATTGTGCCTATTTTATTCAAATTGTCCAGTTTTAATTGTCTTTTATTGCTTCTTCAATAATAGTAATAGCCTTTTTTATCTCTTGCTCAACAGCAGTAGTTCCTTCTGAAAAATCACTCAATACATAATCAGCAACATCCTCTTTGTGTTGTGGGCGCCCAATACCGCAGCGCAAACGCACAAAATCTGCCCCTGATTGTTGCATAATAGAGC
Organism: uncultured Pseudomonadota bacterium; assembly: GCA_964433525.1. GTDB lineage: Bacteria > Babelota > Babeliae > Babelales > Vermiphilaceae > SOIL31. The sequence goes on along the minus strand of CAYSQT010000002.1, from coordinate 159,808 downwards.
GTAAACCATTGTGACCTTTGTGGCTGCCACCTACCTTTAGTTCAACTGTGCCAAAAGGTTTTTCTAGTTCATCATGCACAACAAGTACATTTTCAATAGTTATTCCTTGCTTGAGTAGTGATGGCATCACTTTGCCTGAATTATTCATAAATGTTTGCGGCTTGACGAGTATAATCTTATTGTCTTCTATGTTGATGTCGGCAACGTCTTTGTCGCCTCTTGTTTGCCACACACCATTATATTTTTCTGACAATGCATCAACTACTAAAAAGCCGATATTGTGGCGAGTGAAGTGGTATTTGTTGCCTGGGTTGCCAAGGCCGATAATTATTTTAATTTTGTTATTCATTGTATTTACAGTTTTTTTCGTTGGAGGGTTATGCGAACCCTCCAACACCTCCGCGCATAAACTTGCAGTTTAATCGCTTATCCGGCAAAAACTCGGAATTATATTTGCTAAGAAGCAGGCTAAATTCCTCAGACAGTTTGCCTCATAAAGTTAAAAACTACTAAGTTTTTGTTTTTATTTAATTCCTACAGATGCATATTATTCTTCCGTTCGAATAGTTCGTTTCACTCATCTCGAACGGCGCACAGCTAACATTTCTAGATTAGACTGCGTAGCAGACTATAATTTTATAAAATACTTTAGCAGGCGTCTGATGTATTTAGGCTGTTTCTTAACAGACTAAGTACGGAATACGCCGAGATAAAAGCGATCAAACTGCAAGTTTGTGCGTGGAGGTGTGGAGGTTTCGCATAAACCTCCACAAAAAATTAAAAATTTAGAATAAATTTTTGGGTCCCCAACATTGTTGGGGATTAATCTTTTACAAAAAAAAGTTAACTTTTAATTGTTTTTTCTATTATTTTCTTGTTATCAGCAACTTTCACCACATCCTGCTGCTTTTTATTCTGCGCAACTTTCATCTGATGATTTTCATTTACCTTTTTAATTACTTTATCAGTAAAATCAAATTCCTCTGACACATAAATTGCACGTCCAGTCATCTTATCAAAAACAATATCTATATTTTCTTGTTGAGCTAGTTCAATAACGGCAACTTCCATGTCTTGTACTAATTTTTCCGTTGCAATTTGCATGTCTAACTTAAGTTCTTCTTCTTTTTCTGTAGCCATGTTCTTTAAATCACGGTCCATTTTGTGCAACTTCTTTTCTTCTTTTTCTCGAGCAGCATCAGTCATAGTTGTTGCTTTAGTAACATATTCAGTTTTTGCTTTTTCTACTTTTTTTGCTTCTTCTTGGATAAGTTGCATTGCTGTATCTCGCTTACCTTCTATTTCTACGCGATACATTTGCCCCAATTCACCTTCCCCCATCACGGTGAAAGTTTCGACGAATCTAACATTTGCACCTAATTGAGTTGCATCTGTCATTACATCAGTTGCTTTCATTTCACTTTTTACTGTATCTTTTTTTACTACTGCCTTATCTTCTGCTTGTAACCCTACATTCAATAAACTTGCAGATACGCCAACGGCTAATAAAATATGTTTTTTCATCTTTTTCCCATTAAAAATAATTATTTTTTATTCCACAATATACTATGGCAATCTACCTTTTTTAACCTTGTCAGTCAACACGCTTAAATCTTTGTATTACCTTTCCATCAACTTCAAGTTCTCCTAAAAACATATCAATTGGCCTATGCCAAATCTGACTCACATCATTGTCATATAGTGCTTCATATACTACATACCAGGTTAAATCTTCTGTGTTACAAGATACATTTAATATGCGGTATTGTTTACCTTTATAATGTTCATATAAATCACCTGGCTGTACTTTGTTAATTAACTGTTTCATTTGCTCCATTTTGACATCCTCTTTTTTTACTATGTTTTTATCTTCTGCATGTAATGCTATGTTCAACAAGCTAACGAATACTCCAATCGCTAACAGATGCTTTTTGTGTAACACATTTGTTCCTTTTCATTTTTTTAAATATTCTACAACATTAATTTGTAAAATCGATTCTTCGTGTCCCGTTACCATATTTTTAACAACAACTTTTCTTTCCTGCTGCTCAGTTTCTCCCAAAATAAGTACATGTGCTGCGCCCATTTTACTTGCCTTGCGCATCATACTTTTAAGCGAGCCTTCAAACAAAACATCAACGCCTATGTCATGCGCTCGTAAAGAATCAGCAAGCAATAATGCTAATGTGTGTTGTTCAGCAGACAGAGGAATAATAATGTGTACTGGTTGCAATGCAGGTAACATAAGTTTGTCGCGTTGCATTTCAAGTAACATCATCAAGCGCTCAATACCTATCGCAGCGCCAATTGAAGGGTAATCTTGCGATGCTCCCAGTTCTTGGGCTAATTGGTTGTAACGCCCGCCACCACAAAACGTGTCCTGTGCACCCAAATTTTTGCTCACAAATTCAAATACTGTTTTATTGTAATAATCAAGACCACGCACCAATGTTGGTTTATGAACAAAAGAAACCGACAGCAATGAAAGCTGTTGTTGCAACATATGCCATTCTTGCTCACAACCAGCACACAAATGATCTGTCATGTGTGGTGCTGAGCGATATATATTTTGACATGAATCATTTTTGCAATCAAAAATACGCAATATGTTTTTTTCTTTTCTTTCGAAGCATTGCGCACAGAGACTTCCCTCTGGTAAATCATCAAGAAATTTTTTAAGTATTGCACGGAAATTAATACGGTCTTGCGCACAGCCTAAAAAATTAATCACTAACGCATAGCTATTAATGTTAAGTTGTTCGTGAAAAAAGCGATCAAGCATCATAATAAATTGCGCGTCTTGCGTCATTGAAGACGTACCAATAATTTCCATGGTGATTTGATGAAATTGGCGATAACGACCTTTTTGCGGTCGTTCATAGCGAAAACAGGGCCCATACGAAAATACTTTCCATGGAATCTGTTGAATATGATTGTCTACAAAAGCACGCACGGCTGATGCAGTCATTTCTGGACGCAAACAGATGCGTTGCTCTTGCCCACTTTCAGTACGAGATTCTATAATAAACATTTCTTTTGAAACAACGTCAGTATGCTCACCAAGTGAACGCTGAAAGAGATCAAGATACTCCACAATGGGAGTTTGAATTTCTGAAAAATGATACAAAAAAAGATGTTTTTTGATGGCAGAAATAATAAAATTAAACAGCGTTGCATCAATAAAATCTTGTGTGCCTTTAACGCGTGGAATCATAAAAAAAGCCCTTTTTCATCTACTTATTTGGTCATCTTACCTTTCAGTGTATCATCTTTTTTACTATTTTTAATCATGAATATTAACACGTAAACTATTTGACTTATACGATCTGTTCGTGATACAACACATACATAATGCAACGCATATTATAAAAAAAGGAGCATAATGAACAAAAAAATAGCACTTGTTTTTTCTATGATGATACTTACTACAACTGTATTTGCAGAAAGTCCAAGTAGTTCTGAGCATGAAGCATCGTGCAGAACAACGCTTGAAAGTATCCAGCCAAACTTTACTTCAGTGACTCCAGAACTTGTGTCTGCAGTTCGGAGTGATTTTAACCATGCGCGTGAAGATGGCCACGCCGGTTGTGTGCAATTTGTGTTGTTTGGTGGTAAATCAACGGACAAAGAAGATTTAGCTCGTTACTTTTTTCCCGATGCGCAAGACTCTCTTCTTGTAGTAGAAACTGGCCCAAAACCGGGAGCTATTGGTTTTAATAATGGTGAACAAAATTTGCTTGCACAAAATTTTAATATTTTTACTGTTGATCATAATTTTAAAAGTACTATTACCTTAGCGCCACAACAAAGCACCATTGGTCTTGGCCTTTATTGGCGCCAAAGTTTTTGGAAAAATCATGATCGTGGCAGAGGTTTTTGGCTTAGTCTTTCTTCTCCAATTACCCATGTTAAAAATAATATGAATCTGACTGAAAAAATTGAATCTGATTCTGCACCAGATCTGACAGAAAGTCCAAATGCAGTAAACAGCATGGTTGCAGCGTTCAATCAGCCAGATTGGAAGTATGGTAAAATTACGCAACAGTCTATGACAAAAACAGGTCTTGCGGATATAGAATTTAAAATTGGATATGAGTGGTTGCAGCATGAACCAGCGCATATGGAATCATATCTTGGTTTTATTATTCCAACGGGTAATAAGCAAAATGGTAAGTATGTGTTTCAACCAATTGTTGGACGTGGTGGATATCCGGGCATTATGTTTGGTAGTAGTTTAGGGCTTGAAATTTGGGGTAATGATGCGCGTGACAAGACAATTCGTTTTGAGCTAGCAAATCATAGTGAATATTTATTTAATAGAACACAGCGCCGTTCATTTGATTTAAAAAATAAGCCATGGAGTCGTTACATCTCTGTTTATGCAAATGAAGAGCAAGCACAAGAGGCGGCAACTGCAACAGAATTTGGTACTACTATTGCGACACCCGGCATTAATGTATTTACTCAAAAAGTAAAAGTAACTCCAGGACTTGCGCATAACGTTAACTCAGCATTTGTTTTCAGATGTGGAAAATTTGAAGGTGAAGTTGGTTATAACTTTTATGCAAAACGTGCAGAACATGTAAAACTTGCAGACAAATGGATAGAAGGACCAGCGCTTAAGCATTTTATTGGAGAAGGTAATACTAATCCAATTCGCAACATTCAAGGTAATCCGTATCTTGAGCAACGAGTTGAAAATCAAGAGGATGATCTAGAACTTATTCCAGTAACAGTTGCTGATTATGAAACAAGTGTTATTAAAGTTACTGATCTTGATTTACATTCAGCGTCAACGCCATGTTTACTTTCTAGCACATTGTATGGTACTGTTGGTTTCCGTTGCAATGAAAGAGAGTATCCAATTATTGCGAGTTTTGGTGGATCATACACATTCTCCAAAAATAATGATGCAGTGCTGAGACGGTGGGTGCTGTGGGGTAAAGTTGGATTAGCGTTTTAAAAAGGGGTGCGAAGGCACCCTTTTTATTTTATTGTGGTGATAATTCACTTCCTATGTATTCTGCAATCTGAGAATTAACATCTTGCTTGTTAATATTCTTAACAGGAAAATCGTCTGGCAACTCTTGCAATAAAGTAATTAATTGGCCTCGTAATTGTTCCGATATAAATAACTCTGGATTTTTTTTATATAATGCAAGAAGTCCATCCATCCAATCATCAGATACGGTTGCACTATCTTTATTCCAACTTTCTGGCTTTTTTATAGTTGCAAGATATGCATCAATGACACCATGTTCATTTTCTTCTTTTGCTTCTTTTGTTTGTTGTTGTTCTATTTCTGGTTGCTTTTTTTCTTTTTGTAATGATTGTTCTTCTTTTTGCGATTGTTGAGTAATTCGTTGTTCAACGATTTTGTTTATCTGAGCATTAAATTTTTGCAGTAGTAAGCTAACATCTTCTGCCTTCGACATCCATTTTTGAAACCAATTTTTAGGATTCACCTGAGCCTCAAGAGCTTCTTTATATAAACTTTCTATTTTGCTTGCAATCTCCGTTGTTTGATCAGTAGAAGCGACATTTAGCCATTGTTCTGCAAATTTTATCGCATCAGCTTCACGTTTCATTCTTACTTCTTGTGTTTTTTCTTTTCCTGGTGCAGATTTAACTATTTTCATAAAGTCAGTAAAATCTTGTTCCGCTTTTTTTAATGGTTCTTCTAATTCTTTTTCTTTTTGCTGTAATTTTTGTTTGCACTTGTTTAAACTATTAGTCATTGCTTCCACTGTTTTTTCTTTTTCCATAGACTGAGAAACTTTTTCTATTTCATATTTTCGTCTTACAATATTATCAAGGATAGTTTTTAGATTTTCAGTACGTTCATTAGAAAAGTTAAAATGCAATATCTGACATAAAAACATACTAGTTTCTTTTATCCAAGCGTCCTCTATTTGTAATGTATCTGGTTTCCAAAATTGCCCAGGCTGATATAATTGATGTGCGTATATATCGATAAGAATAGCATTGATCATTTTTTGTAAATATAATTCTTTTGTTTTTTTTAATAGTTCAATTTTGTTATCTTCTTCATTTTTTGCATGTTGCCATATACTTGCATTGTATTGAGTAGCTATATGATCAAAAAATAATGTCAGCAATTGTAATCTTTCTTGAGGTAAAAAATTCATAAATTCTGGATTTCTCAATAAATTTAATACTGACTCAGTCCAAGTGGTCGCAGGGGTGCCATTTACCCAAATACCTTGTTGACCGCTAGATAATAAAGCCAATTGATTGTTCAGGAGAGTAATTAAATCAACTTTTTTGTCTTGTTTTTGAACAGGTGGCTTTTCTTCAGTTTCTTTTGGTTTTTCTTTAATTATGGGAGCCGATGGCGCTTCATATTTGATAGTTTTTTCAAGTGCTCGCGCTTTTTCCATTATATGTGCTTTTGGATCTTTTTTATCAAGACGATCTAATTGGATCATTGTCGATTGTACGCTTTTTGCTAAAATACCCGACAATGGTTGCCTCTGTGATTTTTTAGCAAGAGTAATCAAATGTGCTTTCAGAGAAGCTGCTCTATTAATCTCAGATTTAGTTAATTGAGCGTGCAATTGCACGCTCAACAACAATGTTATTGCAACAAAAGCCTTTTTAAAAAGATCCATTTGTTACTTCCTGTTATTTATTTTCTATCTGCATCTTTAAGTTTGTCACCCAATCTTCAAGATTCTTTGATTCTGTTTGATTTAATGGTCTTCTTTCTGTAGTTACTGCAACAAAAAAGACTTCGGCGCCAATTTGCTGTTCAATATCAGCAATTGACATGCCAACAATGGTACGCATACGCTTACCAGCGTCAATCATTGCATTTTTCCATTCTGTAGAAGGCCGTATCCCAGCTTTGTCCCAGTATTGTCCTAAATTAAGTAATAAATTTCTAAATGTTTGGTAAACGAATTCAGGATTTTTTTGTTGTTCTTCTTGAACAAGGTTTTTTTGAACTTCTTGCGATATATATTTGATTATTCTTGATATATCAGTATCTTCAATTCCTTGTTCAATTAGTGCATTTTTAACTGGCATTTCGATATTATTTTTTACCGTTAAATTTTTATCGTTTATAAGAAGACTTGTTCCTGTATTAATAACAGCTTCAAGCCATGCATTAGTAGGTTCATTATTTTCTTCATTAACTTCTACATTTTTCACCACGTCATCAAAGCTTCTTTGGTCTATTGTTCCATGTGTCATTGTTTTCTTTTGAATAGCAAGTCGCTTTAATATGCCAGAAATAATTTTAATTTTTGCATTAGCATTAATTCCTCTATCGTCAGCTGTTGCTTCAAGTTCATCGCTAATGGTAGAGATACAGTAATCAAGTAGTTCTTTATTTAAATCAATAATTGTTTTTGCTTGAGCAATAACTGCTTTTTGCCACAAAGGATAGTTTCTTGATACTGTTTTAACCTTATTTTCAAATACAACCTTCAGTTCGTTGAATGAGTCTTGTTGCTCTCTTGATAATTCACTCCACACAAGTGGATCAACGCCTTCTGGCGCTTTGAGAGTACTGGTTGGTCTGTTTGGCCTGTTAATAGTGCCTTTTTTTGTCGAGGTAGTTGGTCGGTGCCCAGTTTGCTTTGTGGTAGTTGTTCCAGATTTTCTTGTACGAACCCATCTAGATTTTGATCCTTGGCTTGCCTCAATAATTAAACAAAAGCTTAATAAAGTGACAAGTATGTTTATTTTTTTCATTACTATAACCCCTTTTTTAATTTTATTACAAAATATTAATTGTTTTTATTTTATAATGACATAGGATAATACAAAAAATCAATAAATTTGGATCAAAAAAAAGCAAAGTTTTTTAGCTGCCTAAAAACTTTGCTTTTTTTGATCCTGAAAAATAATAGCAATTTTTCTTACTTTTCGCCTATTTTTGCCATTTCTGCCCATCCTCTTTCTTTCTCTTCTTGTTCTGTCAATCTAGTACCAAGCAATGGAGTTGTTTGCGATTGTGCCGGTCGTACCGTTTTATATAAACCTCCTGGACGCTCTTTTTCTATTGATTCTAGTAATGGCGATGGAGTAGTACGTTCTTCTGGACGCAACAACGGTTGTAATAATTCAGAAGTGTTTGATCTCTCATTTATCATTTGATTAAAGCCGTCTTTTAGATACAAGAATTGAACTTCTGTTAATCCTGATTTTTGATTGTTGTTAAGTGCATTATTAATCATATCTGCAATCTGCAAAGACTTTCCTTCTTTTTTAGCAGTATCAATAAATGTATCAATGGTACTCTCAACAGCATCCCAGTCCAAACGATCATTAGAATAAAATGATCTTAAATCACCCCCAAGGCGATATTGAACCTCCCTTTCAAGAGACATAGAAGGTAGGGATAAAGTAGTTTCTTCAATAATTGTAGGTCGTGAAGGCATAGGTAACGTGATTTCCTCTTCTTCAATAATTTCTCTTGGCTGTTGAGTTTGCATGCCAGATTTTATGGTCTGTTGGCCTTTTACTTTTCTTGACCATCTTGATTTAGTACCTGTTCTAGTAGTGCTTGGCTGTTTTGTTTGCGTTGTTTGCATTGCTCTCTCATACTCAGCTCTTCTTTGTGCGGTTTCTTGTTGTTGTTGAGCTTGTTGTTGAGTGGTCTGTGTATTTTTTGGTTTTCTTGTTGGAACCCATCTTTTTTGTCCTCCATATGTATAATTTTGTCCACCAACAAGAATTCCAATCATCAAAATTAACTTAAACAATTTCATAAAATACTCCTCTTTTATTAATAATCTTTTTTTCTAAGCTATTTTTAGTATTTCAAAAAAATAAGTCAAAAAGCAATATTTGTATTTTTTATAAAATAATATTTTTATAATTCTTTTTTTATTTTTCTTGTGCGAACCCATCTTGATTTGCTAGTTGTTGTTTTTTGTGGCAATTGTTTTTGTTTCTGTGGAACTTCTATTATTTCTTCTTCTATGATAGGTTCCTCCAGTTGTGGTGTTTTTTCTATATTTATGGTTTGTCCTGGTGCTTTAGTTTTTCTTGTACGGACCCATCTGGATTTACCAGCTATTCTTTGTTGAGGCAATTGTTGTTGAACAACTTGCTGTGGTAATTCTTTTTTTACAACTGGGGCTTGTTCCAATGGCACTTTAGTTATTTGCGGAACTTTCACCATTTCTTTTTTTACTATTGGTTCTTGAAATTGTGGTGCTTGCTCCATGCCCATGGTTTGTTCTGGAGCTTTAGTTGTTCTTGTACGAACCCATCTGGATTTACCAGTTACTTTTTGTTGTGGTAATTGTTGTTGGGTAATTTGTGTTGGTACCTGAACTTGTCCTTTTGTTACCACTGGTTTACCAGTTTTACTGAGGCCCCCAGTTAAACCTTCAAGATCTTTTTGAAATTGTGCAATGCCACCAAGACCATTTTCACAATTGTCTTCAAACGACCATAGGTAACCTTTTTTATAAGCATCTTGTATTTTCAAGAACAATTTTTTTGTTTCTTGTAATTCATGAGCAGATATGTTGCTTTTGAACGTATTTGCCTTAAAGGTACGTATGTCTCTTTCAATTTCCCGTGCATTAAAACCTTTACTTTTTTCATTAAAACGGTTGATATTTGTTACCATATCATCATAGTTTTGTATAAAAGAATTAGTAAATTTAACCCCTTTCAAACACAATTTAGTTGTTCTAAATGTTAAATCTGCACCTTCTTTGATATCAGAAGGTTGTACTACTGTGCCTCTGAGTATGTCAGTTATGTAGAACACTCTATTTTTTACTTCTTCAATTTCATTGTGTTCATCCATTAGCCCTGACATTCTGTCCATTATTCTTTTTTCATCGGTATTTAATTGTATAGAACCAGCTTTTAAAAGATCATATAACTCAAACCAACTAGAAACAGCTTGTTTGTATTCTGCATCAGTACGTTGTTGTGAGCTTTTAACGATGACGTAATTTTTTAGGATAGCCAAAGAATTTTGTTTTGTTTGATTAGACTCTGGCTGCATATAGTTAGTTTTTTGAGTCATTGATGGTTTAACAGCTATTTCAGCTTTGCGCATTAAATCACGCATTTGAAAGCTTATTAAAAATTTATTATTTGATGCCTTAAGTAAAAGAGAGGTCAATTGACTTATTTGATGTACTAGATTTTTAATAGTTTCAATATTTTGTGGAGCTTGATTTGTAAATTGTAATATTTGTTCCAGTTCAAAATTTTTCTCATAATAAAGTTTTGTCTCTTCTTCTTTTCCGTATTTGTGTGCAAGAATTAGATTTGCTTTTTTACAAGAATTATTAACAATGTTTTGCTCATTGTCAGATAATTGAATAGTTTTTTGTATAAATAGAGTATAAAGTTCATTATACAACGATCCGGCTACCTCTGCTAATCCCAAGGCATGATCATCAATAGGGGTGAGTTCTCTATCAATTACTTCATTCATTCCTCTATCATTTGCTATCATTTCTCGTAACAACAATTGTTTTTCTTGTTCTGGAGTTTGCCCGCCAAAAGCAATCCCATATATGTTTATCAGTAGATAAATAAATGTTATTAATCTAAAAAACTTCATAAAAAACCTCTTTTTTTAATCTTAAACAGAATTATTTATAATTAATATTGCAAAAAAAACAACAAACATGCAATAAAAGCCAATTGTTTATATATTGATTAAGCATCAGATCGCTCTATTCATAAATCAAAAAACAATATTGCTATTTGAATTAGAAATGGGATATTCTACAAAAGAAGGGTAAATATATTTTGAGAGGGGGATATTATGGTGCGTTCTTATTATATACATTTATATTTTGCCATATGTGCGTTTGGCTTTTGGGGAAGTCTCCAATCATGTATTATTACATTTTTGAATAATGGGCCTCGGCCAGTTCTTCTTCTTGATCACAATAATACGCTCTACACGAGCAAGACGCCGTCATCGCTAGCCATTGTTTCAAAGGGAAGTTCACGGCGTATTGGAAAATCAGACGAGCATGCTCATTTTACCGTGTATACCAAGCATCCAAAAAGTAATCTCTACATTTCTACCTACGAGGTAAAACAGAAAGAATGTGGTGCAAACGGAAACCCTCAGATCACCTTATCAGATTTAAAAAATAAGACTGGTGAAGCAGCATTGTTTGACATTATTGAAACAAATGCACATCACTCATCTATGGTAAGGGAATTACCAAGTTTGCGCAAAGCCGATATTTATAAACAAGAAAGCCCATCAGGATGCTCTGCATGTAATGGGCATTAATGTTATGCACCGTGACATTTTTTATATTTTTTCCCTGATCCACAACTACATTCTTCGTTGCGGCCAAGCTTAGGAGTTGAGCTAGAAGAATTATCACCAATTTCTTCTGCTATTTGTCCTGTATTGAAATGTAATTGATCCATTTCTTGTTGACGACGTTCTTCAAGAGAATGAGCGTCAAAGGACATAATTTTGTTAAATTGGAAGATATGATGAACAATATCAAAGCGAATACGTGTCATCATTTCTCTAAACATATCAAAAGCTTCGCGCTTGTATTCAATAAGAGGTGTTTTTTGTCCCCAGCCACGTAGTCCGATGCCTTCCTTGAGGTGATCAAGATTGAGCATTTGTTGTTTCCATGCCTGGTCGATTGTTTCTAACACCAACCATTTTTCCGCGCTTTGCGCAGATTCTGTATTACGTTCTGTTCGATGAGCTTCATAACGATTTAAAAGAAATGCAATCAGTTCTTTGGTAAAGAGTTCACTATTGCTATGGCTAACGCCCGATTCTTTGAGGTCTTTTTCTGTGAGTCCTGTCAAAAATTCAATAGCTTCATATACTTTGGTAATTTGATCAGCCATTACCGTTTTGTTTGGCATGTTATATGCAATTAAGTCTTCTATTGTTGAAACAATAAAATCGCGTATTACTTCATAAATACGTTGTTCGCCTTCTAATGCATCACGGCGATAATTATAAATAACAATACGCTGTTGATTTAACACGTCATCGTATTCAAGCAAATGCTTACGTGTATCATAATTATGTTTTTCAACACGTTCTTGTGCGCGTTCAATGGTACGAGAAACCATTCTTGATTCTATAATTTCATCCTCTTGCATACCAAAGAATTCCATTTTACGTTTTAATGAATCTCCTGCAAAAATACGCACCAAATCATCTTCTAATGAAATATAAAAACGAGATTCTCCCGGATCTCCTTGACGACCAGATCGACCACGCAACTGATTATCAATACGTCTACTTTCATGTCGCTCTGTACCCAAAATATAAAGACCGCCGGCATTGATGGATTCTGGCGTTAATTTAATATCAGTACCACGACCAGCCATATTGGTTGCAATAGTAACCCGTCCCGGTTCACCTGCATGGGCAACGATGTCGGCTTCGCGTTCGTGTTGTTTGGCATTTAATACATCATGTGGAATGCTGCTTGCGCGTAATACTGCGCTAATATATTCTGATGTTTCAACCGCAATAGTACCAATAAGTACTGGTTGCCCTTTTTTATGTCGCTCTTTTATATCTTCTGCAATAGATTTGTATTTTGCATTTTTGGTTAAAAAAATAAGATCAGATTTGTCTTGTCGTGTTACCGGCTTATTCGTTGGAATAGAAATAACAGCTAAGTTATAAATGTTATGAAACTCTTCACTTTCTGTTGCTGCAGTACCTGTCATTCCTGCAAGTTTTTTATATAATCTGAAAAAATTTTGTAACGTAATGCTGGCAAGCGTTTGGCTTTCTTTTTCTATGTCAACGCCTTCTTTTGCCTCAAGCGCTTGATGTAAACCATCGCTATAACGGCGCCCCGGTAAAATACGACCAGTGAATTCATCAACAATTAAAACTTCATTGTCTTTAACAATATAATCAACATCACGCTTAAAAAGTGCATGCGCACGGAGTGATTGGTTAACATGATGAAGCAATGGCATATGTTCAGGGTCAAAAAGATTGCCGATATTAAACGCAGCTTCAATTTTATCAACGCCTGCTTCTGTTAACAATGCCGTACGCAATTTTTCATCAACTTCAAAATCTTCATTTTTCTGAAGTCGTGCAACAACGCGATTTGCATGCACATATAATTCGCTGATACCCTCTGAAGAACCAGAAATAATAAGTGGCGTACGAGCTTCATCAATTAAAATGGAATCAACTTCATCAACGATCGCATATGCTAAATCTCGTTGCGCAAGATCTTCTTGTCTAAACTTCATATTGTCGCGTAAATAATCAAACCCAAGTTCATTATTTGTCGCATATAATATATCAGATGCATATGCTGCCTTGCGTTCTTTATCTGACATAGAATGTTGCAAGCATGCAACATTAATATTAAGCATACTAAAGACAGGCTTCATCCATTCTGAATCACGACGAGCTAAATAATCATTTACGGTAACGAGGTGTGCACCTTTGCCAGCAAGAGCATTCAAATAGAGTGGCAATGTTGCCGTTAATGTTTTACCTTCACCGGTTTTCATTTCAGCAATTTTGCCCTGATGCAATACAATACCACCAATTAACTGTACATCAAAATGACGTTGCCTCAAAGTACGCTTTGCCGCTTCACGTACTACCGCAAATGCTTCTGGTAACAATGCATCAAGACTTATTCCTGCAGCTAATGAATCTTTAAATTCATGTGTTTTATTACCTAATTGTTCGTCTGTTAGCGCACTAATTGCTGGCTCAAAAGCATTAATTTTTTCTACAATGGGGTGTAACTGTTTTAATTGTCGTTCATTATTAGTCCCAAGTATTTTTGCAAGCAGGCGTGCAATCATAGCAGTTTCCCCATTGGTAAAAATCTCATTATTATTTCCAAGGGTAACAAAAAAAGAATATTTGCTCAATGCAAGATGTTAGATCAATATTACTTTACAATGACAGTTACTTGTTGCGGTGTGTGTTGTTGTACAATATGTTGCGCTTGCAATATATTATTTTGCGCAAGAAGCATATTTTGTTGCTGTTGTGCTGCAAGTTGCATGCGCTCAATATCTAATTTTTGTTGCATTGCTTCAAGACGTGCTTTCTCAAGACGTTCAATTTCTTTTTGATATTGTTCTTGTACATAGCGTTCATCTGAAGCTACCGCTTTTTTTATCCAATCAAGAGAGTCTTTTAAGTACCGTGCTGCGCCTATTCTTTCCACATAACGAGCGGAAGTTGAGCGGATAGAATAAGACAGTGAAGATATATCAGAATCAATTTCAGAAACAAAACAGCTTAATGGATATTTTCTATCACTATATCTCCATAATACTGAATTTCTGATATCATTCATCATGGTGTATGAAGATGCCATAGAACCAGTGATGCGTAATTCTGTATCATATTGCTTATACAAGTAAGCTTCTTCGTCAAAAAGATTAAAGTATGTTGAATGATATGAAACATAATTACGTAATAATGTTAGATGAGGTAAATAGCCTTCAATCAAAGATAGAACGTGACGCATGTCACTGACTATGCGAGCTTGATATGCATCAAGATACATTCCTTTTTTTTCATCAATGCGAGTATGTAATGTTTTTGATAATAATTGTATGGCATGTTCTGAGCCAATAATTTCATCAATATAAGCACTTACTGATATACCTCTATCAAACCAGTATCGCGCCACACCATATAATACAGGCTCATTAATTTCATGCGTTATTGTATATGTATCACGTTCGCAAAAATATGCGTTATTAATATGATAGGTATTTTTAAGGAATGTTATTGATTCACTAAAGTGCAATGCTTGTTCGTATTCAGTTTTTGCTCGTATAACAAGTTGACTGTCTGATTCAGTGAAACACCATTCAGCTAATTTCCATGCACCGATGCCAGCAGCAACCGTTGCTGCTGCTATTCCTACACCTTCCCAAAAACCATTTTTTGATGCATGCGCATAAGGAGTAGTTGTGATGCATAGTCCCATTATAAGAGACAATGTTGCTGCGCTATTTCTTTTTTTCATAGAAGCCTTTCTTGATTTTTCCATAGCTTAATCATTTTTTATTAGGATATCAAAAAAGGCATTCTTCGTAAAAAGGGTTCATCCAGACGCTCGTTACTCATTCTTATGTCTCATAAATGTTGGAATATCAAGATCGTTTGGATCTATATTAATATCAAATACTTCTTGAGCTGGTTTTTCTGCTTTAAAAAGTACAGATAATTCGGTATCAATCGCTTTATTATCAATTATTGGTTTGTCCAATGGTTCTACTGTTTCTGGTTTTTCATCAATGACAGATGGTTTGTGAAATTCTGTTGCTATGATCGTTACGATTACATCATCGTGTAAATTATCATCAATAACAGAACCAATGATAATGTTTGCATCCTCATGTGCTTGTTCATAGATCACTGATGCAGCTTCGCTAATTTCATGTAAACCAAGATTTTTTCCACCAGTAATATTAAACAGTACTCCTTGAGCTCCTACGACACTCATATTTTCAAGTAAAGGTGATGATATTGCCTCCAGAGCAGCGGCTCGTGCTCTTCCAACACCAGATGCTTTGCCGGTCCCCATAACAGCAAGACCTCGGTCTTTCATAATGGTGCGAATATCTGCAAAATCAACATTGATGTGTCCTGGATTAGTGATGATATCAGAAAGTCCTCGCACAGATTGGCTTAAAATGCCATTATTAATCATGCCAAATGCATCAACCATAGAAACGTGTTCATCAACAACTTCTAGCAGGCGTTGATTTGGAACAATTATGAGAGTGTCGACATCGCTTTTTAATTTTTCAATTGCTGCATCAGCAATGCTTGATCGTCTTTTTCCTTCAAATAAAAAAGGACGTGTGACTATTGCTATGCATAAAATAGCTCTTTCACGCAATGCACGCGCAATAACGGGTAATGCTCCAGAACCAGTTCCGCCACCCATGCCTCCAACTAAAAATACTATATCTGCTCCACTGACTACATCCATAACTTTTTCTAGATCTTCTTCAGCTGCTCGTTTTCCCACTTCTGGATTTGCCCCCGCACCTAACCCTTTTGTCGACTTAACACCAATTTGAATTTTGTGCTGCGCTTTTGAAAGTTCTAAAGCTTGTGCATCAGTATTTGCAACCACAAAAGAAACTCCCTGACACCCTGATTCAATGATACTGTTAACAGCATTACCGCCCGCACCACCGACGCCAATTACTTTGATCGATACCATTGATTTTTGTCGGTACAAAGATTCTTGTTCAAACTCTATCATTTCCTTCTCCTTTTTTTAGAAAAAATAGTTTAGAAAAAATCTGCTACCCACGATCTCATTTTCTCTACTACCCGTTGTGTAAATGATTCATTATCCATGTACATCATTGCTTTTTGTTCATTGTGTAATACATATAACAGCAGTCCGTAAGCGGTTGCATAGAGAGGGCTTTGTAATGTTTCTAATAAATCAAATAATAGTCGTGGTTTGCCGATACGAACAGGACAATCAATAATTTTTTCGGCGAATTCTTTGATACCGTTAAGTAAAGATCCTCCACCTGTTAGTACAAGACCATTCGTCATTAGTGGTGTAAAATTGCCTTTGTCAATTTCGTCACGAATCATGATAAGCATTTCTTGTATGCGGCATTCAATAATGCGTATTACATCAGAATGTCGAACAATCTGTATGTCATTGCCTTGCATCATTTCTACTTCAATTAATTGTTCTTCAAGGGTTTTGTTCCATGATGCAAGCCCATATTCTTGTTTGATACGCTCAGCTTCATTTTTAGTAATTCGTAAACCAATTGCAATGTCATTTGTTAGGTGATTACCTGCAACAGGAAATACTTTGGTATGTTGAACTGCACCATTTTTATACACAGCAAAATCAGAGGTACCTCCACCAATATCAAGAACAGCAACTCCCAAATCTATTTCATCTTCACTCAACACTGCAGTTGCTGACGCAAGGGGTTCTAAAATGATATCACTTACTTGTACTCCTGCACCCAAACAACAATTAATTAAATTTTGTACCGATGAAACTGCACCCATGACAATATGCACCTGTACTTCTAATCTGACAGCATGCATACCAACAGGGTCTTTGACTTTTTCTTGACCATTTACGATAAAATACTGTGGTAACACATGTAAAATATGATATTCCTGCGGAATAGAAACTGCTTGCGCTGCATCAAGAATTGCACGTACATCAGATTGCTTTACAATACCATGCTTGATAGCAAGTAATCCATTTGAACTCATTGAACTAATGTGACTTCCTGCGATACCTATGCATGCACGTTCAATTGTCACTCCAGACATCATTTCGGCTTCTTTAACAGCATGAGTAATAGAATGTATTGTTTTTGCAACATCAACAACAACACCTTTTTGCAAGCCATATGAAGGATATTTTCCTATTCCTTTTATTTCAATCTGATCCCCTATTTTTTTTCCCACTAGAACACATATTTTTGTTGTACCGATATCAATTGATGTAATGAGTGTTTCTTTAGCAAGTCGTGCCATATCCATCCCCCCTTAATGCTCTATAGGTAACAATATAGTTGGCAAAACGAACATCTATCATCCACACAACATTTTCTGCAACTGTTTCATGTGATACAATATGATTTTTTATACGTTCATAATGATCGAATAGTTCTTGTGTAATGTATTGATCAATTGAATGTATCATGCGAAAATGCTTATTTGTTTTATCGCTCGATAGTATCGTGTGATTATTTTCAAGATGAACACTATGTGTATCATAAAGGTGGATAGGTAGAGTGCGCAAAGATTGTGAAATAACATTTTTCAAACAGGGCATATCTTCATGTTTTATAGACAAAGAAGGTAGTCCGATTATTTCTTGTTCTGAAAAAAAAGATCGTGATAATAAATGCTCACCTTGTGCAAATATCAATGAATCATTAATAATACACTGTGGTTTGTGAGCTGTAACATGCACAACGCAACCATGTGGACAATAACTAATGGAAAGAGATTTAATACAAGGAATAGTTTTTTTTATTTCTTGTATGGTGTCATGTAATGTTTGTTTATTGCATGCGCATAATGCTAATTGATCTTGCAAGAGAGCCATACCGTGAGATGACAACAACTCGTCACTTTTTACGAAAAAATTATGGCACATGTTTAATGAAAAAATGTTTCTACTTAAATAAATAAAAAATATGCCAGCAATAACTATTCCGCCAATTGCGTTATATTTCATCATATGCCCTACAAACAATTGCCAAGGAATCATCTTTCTCTCTTTTCTTACTCATTTTGGAGAAAAATAGTCAATAATTAAAAAAGATCTCCTTATCCTTAAAAGATAAAGAGATCTTCTTTAATTACGATTTATAATGTTCTGTTATACACAATACGTAGTAGATAAACTATCCCAACCTTGATTTGTTGCGTTTGACCACGCAAGAGTTTGATTTGCATCTCTACTAATAACTATATTACCAGAAGCATCAATGATTAAAGTTCCCATATTTGTAGGATCATATACACCAGAGCCTAAAGTAGGGGTGAAAACAGTTTGTACTTGGCCATTGTTAGGTCGTAATGCGGAAGGAACTGCTGCGGATGCCGTGTAAAACTGAGGAGAGCTTGAAGCAGTAAATGATTGTGCAGCTATGGTGACTGTAACAATATTACCAATACGAACAAAAACTACATTTGGGGTTAGGAGCGCCGGAGATCCTGTGTTTGCATTAAAGTTAATATTTCCAAAAGATGATGAATAATAAGCTAAATTTCCACCACCAGTGTTAAATGTTACGCCATCTAATGTAATATTGCTCGTCATAAAATTACCAGACCCATCTCTTCTGACTATAGCGCCGAAGGTATCAAGATTTGTGGAGGCATTGGCAAGAACGGTTGCAGCTGCAACGTTGGCTGCACTCTGACCACCAACAAAACTAACTGTTGTTGCAGACTGAACTCCTGTTACATCTCCTACTAATGCACCAGAAAAGTTGGTAGCTGTTCCATTAAGATTTGCAGTAATTGTTGTTGCAGTAAAATTACCCGATGGATCTCTTTTGACAATAGTATTAAATGTGTTGGTATTTGTTGCAGCATTTGCTGCTGCGGTGCCAGACGCAACGTTTGCAGCACTTTGTCCACCAACAGAACTGACCACTGTTGCACCTTGCGTGCCTGTTACATCTCCTGATAATACTCCAGAAAAATTAGTTGCTGTTCCACTCAATGTTGCAGTAATAGTACCTGCACTGAAATTGCCAGATCCATCACGTTTTACAATAGTGTTGATTGTATTAACAGCTGTTGCAGCGTTTGCGGCCGTTGTGCCAGATGCAACGTTTGCAGCGCTTTGTCCACCAACAAAGCTCACTACTGTTGCTCCCTGTGTTCCTGTTACATCACCAGCTAACGGTCCAGTAAAACTGGTAGCTGTTGTTGCGGTTGTGGCGCTTGAGGCATTACCACTTAAATTTGCAGTGATCGTTCCTGCAGAAAAATTACCAGCGCCGTTTCTGAGCACAAGAGTATTTGGTGTATTGTTACTTGTTGCGGTACTGGTGAGTGTTGCAGCTGCTGCAACGTTTGCAGCAGTTTCACCACCAACAAAGCTGACAACAGTTGCGCTTTGCGTTCCTGTAACGTCTCCTAATAATGATCCAGTAAAACCTGACGCATTGCCATTTAGACTAGCAGTAATTATGTTTGCACTAAAATTACCAGACCCATCTCTGCGTACAATAGCTCCTGCTGTATTTGTACTTGTTGATGCATTTGCAAGACTTGTACCAGAAGCAACATTAGCAGCAGTTTGACCGCCAACAAAACTTACCACTGTTGCACCTTGTGTTCCAGTTACATCACCAGACAGAGAACCAGAAAAATTTGCTGTGCTAATAGCTGTTGTGGCCGTTGTTGCTGTTGTTGCATTACCGTTTAAACTTGCGGTGATTGTTCCCGCACTAAAATTACCGAGTGCATCGCGTTGCACAATTGTATTTGCGGTGTTTGCGCTTGTAGCGCTAACACTTAAAGAAATATCATTTGCATTGTTTACAATTGCAACATTAGAACCAGCAACCAACGATTTGAAGTTTAAAATATTGCCTGTTTTGTTACGGAATATTAATCCAGTGCCTGCTCCAACATTGGCACCCGTTGTCTGTCCGGGTAAGGTGAAAAGAACAAAAGTAATTGGATCTGTTCCTATAATTGCTGTTGGTGTATTACATAACCAGCTTGAGCCTCCACTCATTACTCCTTCAAGAATAAGTACATATGCATCTCCTGCGGTGGTTCCATTTGCAAAATCTGATGGTCGAACCCATGCTCCAACTTTAACTAACCATAGGCCATTTTCTTGTGCGGTAGATTGTCCAACAAGAAGGACCCTATCGTTAGAAGATAATGACACACCATCAATTGTTTGTAATCCACTTATGGTTACATTTGTTAAACTAACAACACGTGCAGGTGTTTTGGGATCTATGCCAAGAGGAGCGCTGTCAACATATGCTTTTGTTGCAGCATCTGTTGGATTGGTCACTGCACCATTTAAGGTAATCATATTTGTGCTAAAATTACCTGAGCCATCACGCAATACTATTGTGTTAGGAACATCATTACTTGTCACAACAGTTGCTAATTTATCATTTGCAATTGTACCAGTTTGAATATCTCCATCCACAACAAGTGACGTTGTTAAATTTCCAGATGCATCATTATGCACAACTCCAGCGGAGCTGAATGATGTAATACGTGCGCTGTCATCAACAACTATGTCTGCCGTATCTAAGTTATTTACACACAAATCATCCATACAACCAATTACTGTTAAGTTCGTAATAACAGCGTCGGTTGCAGTTAATGAATCAATTGTTATGCCTCCAGAGGATCCGGTGATATCAATAGAATTTACCGTTAAATTTCCACTAATGATTGCATCAGATGTTGAGAAGCTATCTGCCGTCAATTCTTGATCAATAGTTACATTCTTTTTAAAGTGAGCATTACCATCAAATGTTGATTTCTTTTTGAAAAGAGCTTTTCCATACGATTTCAACCTTTCATGAAGACGCGTTTCTTTTTTGACAATCAAATGCTTTTCTACTTCAACATTTTCATGAAACACTCTTGTTGGAGCTCTTGAAATATATTCATCATTACTATTTTCTTCTTTTATTAAAATAGAATCTTTGATGTTTTCATAATTTAATTGTTTGCTTAATACCTTTTCAGTAATATATGAAAATCGTTCAGCAATATCACATATTTGTTGTGTTTCCTTACGCAAAATTTCTTGCCCAATGACACGTTCTGCATACTCAAGAGCGTCAATCATTTTCTCATAAAAACAAAAGTTGAAACCCTGATCTATGTGTTTTTTTAACTCATATACAGGAGACGTCTTGTCATGATCAAATATACTGATATCACATATAATATTTTTAATATCACTCAGACTTTCATCCAAACAAATATATGTATCTTGGACATTACTGGTAACTTCTTTATATTCTGCTTGCGACAATATAATACTGTGTGCATTTACAGATAAAAAGAAATTTAAAAATGAACATAAGAAAAGAGAACGTAACCAAAAAACGTGTTTCATATAAAAACCCTATCTTTTTTAAACATCAAACTACCTTGATTGTAATTGTTCAACAATTTTGTGTAATTTTTGAAGCTCTTTTAATAATAGTATTGGGAGCATGTCATAACTAACAGAGTAAGGTTCTCCGTTTTCATCTTTTAAAACAAGTTCTGGAAGCACTTCTTCTACTTCTTCTGCTATAAGTCCATATCGCGTATGACAATCTTTGTCATCGTTATAAAAAAAAGTAACTGGTCGCAAATTATAAATTTTTTCTGATTCATTTTCTAAAGAATGTATAGACTTCTTAAACTTTTTTGATGATAAAACAACACCTAACTGACCACCTGTAGTAACTGTCACGGCACTACCGATAACAGTAACTCCACTAATTCCTTTGATAAAACATGATGTTTGTGTGTTTCCAATTCTAATAACGTTGCTTTCATTACTCGGTGCAAGCGCATTACCATCAATATAAATATTATTACTACCCGTTGTTAAAGAAGTTCCAACTCCAGCACCAATAATAGTATTAGTATTGCCCGTTGTTATACCAGTTGCAGCTCCCGCACCAATCACTGTATTGCTACCAGTTCCGCTCATTGTAAAATTACCAGCACTTTTACCAACAAATGTATTGTTTGTACCAAAGTTGTGAATAAATCGCGTACCTGATTTGTTGATGTTGCCAACAGTTGCACTTGTTGAGTCATTTAAGCTTAGATTTCCCGTTATCACCTCATCAACAACACTAATCGTTTGTGCTGCAAAGCTTCCTGTTCCATCACGTGCAACAATTGCACTATTTGTATTAGAGTTCGTTGCTGTTGTTGCAGAATTAGCTACCTTACCAGCGGTTGCAATAGTTGCTAACTTACTATCTGTTATATCAGCATTAGAATCAACATCAGCGTTAATTATCAAACTACTTGATGTTACTCCGGATACATCATTATGAGATATGCCAGGAAAAACATTGGCTACCATATGATTATGCAAAGCACCTAATAAACTTAATGATAATAGTTTATAAAAATAAACATTTTTCAGCATAATAATTATCACCTACGCACTACATTTAAATATATTTATTTCTTTTGTAAGTACGATTATTGTTTCTTTAAGTTGTATAATTTGCGATATTAAATCATCAACAATTATTTTATTTTTTTGTGCTTCTTTTAATAATAAAATTGGTAATATATCATAGCGTACCGTGTATGGCTGTTCTTCTTCGTCTTTTATAACAAGATCAGGCAAAATGTGATCAACCTCTTCAGCAATTAATCCATATTGCTGTACATTATCTTTATCTGATTTATAGGTAAATAACACAGGGTTAAGAGCATGAATTTTTTCAGATTCATTATTCATTGAACGAATGTTATCTTTAAATTTTCGTGAAGACAACAATGTACCTAATTGACCCGAGGTAGTGACAAGAACAGTTCCTCCTACTACTGTCGTACCGCTAATACCTTTTACAAAACAGGTAGTCTGCGTACCTCCAATACGAATAGCATTACTTTCATTTGCAGGGCTAAGGCCATTACCATCAATATAAATATTATTGCTTCCGGTTGTTGTTGAAGCAGCAACATTGTATCCCACCATCACATTGTTGTTGCCAGTAGTGACTCCTGTGCCTGTATTAGCACCTAAAGCTGTATTTTGTGATCCCGTTGTATTTGCTGTTAGCGCACTAAACCCTATCGCAGTGTTTGATTCACCGGTTGCATTTGCTACCAATGCAGATTTTCCAATACCAGTATTTTGCCCCGAACCACTCATGGTGAAGTTACCAGAGCCTTCTCCCGCAAAAGTATTGCTTGTTCCAAAGTTGTGAATAAAAGTTGTACCATTTTTGACAATATTACCAATAGAAGAGCTTGTTGAGTCGTTTAAAAAAATGTTTTCACTTACAACATCGTCAACCGCACTCATCGTTTGCACAGCTATGTTGCCCGTTGCATCACGCACAACCAATGTATTTGCAACATTACTGCTCGTTGCCGCAGCAAAAGCCGTCACTGTAGCAGCAACACTTGATGCTATTTGTCCTCCAACAGTACTGACTACCGTTGACCCTTGCGTACCGGTTACATCCCCAGATAATGAACCACTAAAGTTTGTTGATGTAGTTGCACTAGTTGCTGTTGTTGCATTTCCACTCAAATTTGCAGTAATTGTACCTGCACTAAAATTGCCTGATGTGTCTCGTGCAACAATTGCACTTGTAATATTAGAGTTTGTTGCTGTAGTGGCAGAGTTTGCAATTTTTCCAGCCGTAGATATAGTAGCAAGTTTTGTGTCTACTATTGCAGCCGCTGCATCAATATCAGCATCAACAATTAAATTGCTAGAAATAATACCCGAAACATCCGCATGCAAAACACCAGGAAACACGTTTGTTCTTGCAAATAATCGCGTTGCATTTTTTTGAAGCAAGGCTATTTTTTTTGCGAGATAGTCTCGAAGTTTTCCATGTTTTTCATCAGTCAACTGATATTTTTTTGCAATAGCTAATAATGTTTGACCGCGTTTTAATAAAGCAATTGTACTATCATGAATGCTCATTAAAAAATCATCTGATATTTCATATTCTTGCATAAGAGCGACTTCACACAGCTCATCAATCAGCAATAATTGTTTGTTAATTTTTTTGATGTCCATGCAAAATTGATCCATAAAAACATAAAAATTTTCTTTATTGATATTTTCGATGGTATTGCATGTAACTGTACTGTTTATTAAAAACAAAGATAAAATAATATGAATGAGCAATGTTATTCTTTTTTTTATTAAATGCATACTCTTCTCCCACTATCTTTTTTAATCAGGACACCACATTTTTGTAACAATTACCCATTTCATTAGTCAACAAAAAAAGGAATCATGTGAGTGATTCCTTTTTTTGTTATATTTTTTTTGTTATATATTTTTTTATCCTCTTCCTATTCTATACCATCTATTATTTGCTGAATTATAAATATAAGTAGCAGACACGCCATTAGTTGATACTCCAATAGCGGCGCTTGGACTAAATGAGAAAATAGCATTGACAACTATTGCTCCTCCAGTGCCTCCCGTATTTGTTATGCTATTAATAGCCTGAGTTTGAGCTGAAACAATAGTAAAATATTGGCCATCAGTGGGATTAGGAGGGTATACTATGGTGCAATTATTGACAGTATTTCCTGAATTTATTATCAATATTGATGTACCAGCCGTAGTTGTTATTGTACCACCTGTTGCAAGAGTTGTATTAACTACAACAGCTTGATTGCATAGTGGCAACGTATTGATAATGCTTGTTGTGCTAATCGACATTCTTTCTACTCCGTTTGTATCAAACGACAATGTGTTTGCTGTCGCTGCAGAAAAGCCAGTATTAGTACTCCCTGTAAATTGTATCGATGGGCTTGCTGCAGAACCGGCGGAAAATGTTGTTGATCCTGAACCAGAGCCTAATTGGCCATTAGAACTAATTGTTACAAATTGTGGAGAGCTGACAGAAACACCATATATTCCTCGTATAAAGCAAGCGGTTTGTGTGTTACCTATGCGAATGGTATCGCTTTCGCTTGATCCTAGGCTTAATCCAGTTCCATCTATATAGATGTTATTATTTCCTGTTGTTATTGAATTACCAAGATTCCAACCAAGAAGAACATTATTGCTTCCTGTTGTGATACCAGAACCTGAACTCCATCCCACTACGGTATTATCCACACCCGTTGTATTTGCAGATAGCGCAAATGCTCCAACGGCAGTATTGTATAAGCCTGTTGTATTTGCTGTTAAAGAATTATGTCCAACAGCAGTACAATAAAGAGCCGTAGTGTTAGCATTAAGCGCATTAAATCCAATAGCTGTATTACCTGTTCCTATTGTATTTAATAGTAAGGATCCTGAACCAATAGCAGTATTATTTGTACCTGTTGTATTGGTTGTTAATGCATTTGTCCCAATACCAGTATTACCAGTCCCTGTTGTATTGAAACGAAGAGCATTTGTTCCAAGTGCACTATTATTTGCACCTATTGAGTTGTTGTTTAAAGCTATAGATCCAACTGCTGTATTATTAGCACCAGTCGTATTTGCGGTAAGAGCACCTGTTCCAACAGCTGTATTACTAACTCCTGTTGTATTTGCAGACAAGGCAGATACTCCTATTCCTGTATTACTACCTGATCCTGACATAGTAAAGTTGCCAGCACCTTTACCAACAAATGTATTGTTCGTTCCAAAGTTGTGAATAAATGCCGTTCCATTTTTTACAATATTTCCAACAGTGGCACTTGTTGAATCTTGTAAGCTGATATTTTCAGATATTATTGCATCAAACATGCTAATGTTTTGTGCTGCAAAACTTCCTGTTCCATCTCGTTTTACCGTTGTGTTAGGTGTATTTGTACTAACTCCTGGACTCCCTGCGACACTGTCAACATATGCTTTTGTTGCAGCGTCAGTTGCATTAGTTGTTGTTCCCGTTAACGTAATCATTGTTGTACTAAAATTACCAGATGAATCTCGTTTTACGATTGTGCTTGCAGTATTTGCGCTAGTTGCAGCATTTGCAGCATTTGCTCCCGATGCCACGTTTGCTGCAGTCACACCTCCAACTAAACTCACAACTGTTGCACCTTGTGTTCCCGTCACATCACCTGATAATGAACCACTAAAGTTTGTTGCGGTTGTCGCTGTCGTTGCATTACCTGTTAAACTTGCAGTTATTGTTCCTGCGCTAAAATTACCAGAAGCATCACGTTTTACGATTGTGCTTGCAGTATTTGCGCTGGTTGCAGCATTTGCAGCAACCGTTGCAGTTGCGACATTAGCTGCGGTTTGGCCACCAACTAAACTCACAACAGTTGCACTCTGTGTTCCCGTTACATCACCAGATAATGAACCACTAAAGTTTGTTGCCGTTGTCGCAGTTGTTGCATTACCAGTTAAATTAGCGGTAATAGTTCCTGCAATAAAGTTACCAGATGCATCACGTTTTACGATTGTGCTTGCCGTGTTTGCACTTGTTGCGGCATTTGCAGCATTTGCTCCCGACGCCACGTTTGCTGCAGTTACACCTCCAACTAAACTCACAACTGTTGCACTCTGTGTTCCCGTTACATCGCCCGATAATGAACCACTAAAGTTTGTTGCTGTTGTCGCTGTCGTTGCATTACCCGTTAAATTAGCGGTAATAGTTCCTGCACTAAAATTACCTGATCCATCTCGCGCAACTATAGCATTTGCTGTATTAGCATTCGTTGCAGTTGTTGCAGAATTTGATACTTTTCCTGCGGTTGAAATTGTTGCTAATTTTGTATCAACTATTCCTGCAGATGCAGAAACGTCAGCATTCACAATTAAAGAACTTGAGAACAAACCTGTTGTATCATTGTGAACCACGCCAGCTGTTGGTGCAAATGCTGTCACTTTAATTGAGCCTGAGGCTACTTCATCAACAAGACTAATCACTTGCGCTGCGAAGCTTCCCGTTCCGTCTCGTCTTACCGTTGTATTTGGCGTGTTTGTACTTACTCCAGGACTAGCAACAGAACTATCAACATATGCTTTGGTTGCCGCATCTGTAGGATTTGTGACAGTTCCTGCAATAGTAATTTCATTAACACTAAAATTACCTGATGCATCACGAGTGACTATTGCGTTTGCTGTATTGGCACTTGTTGCAGTTGTTGCGGAATTTGATACTTTTCCTGCGGTTGAGATTGTTGCTAATTTTGTATCTACTATTCCTGCAGATGCAGAAACATCCGCGTTTACAATTAAAGAACTTGATAGGTTACCAGAAGCATCATTGTGTACTACTCCAGCTGAAGTAAATGCATCAATAGATACAATACCACCAGATGAAATTTTTAAACGCTCCAAAGCATTGGTACTGAATGATAAATCACCAGTATTTGCAGAAAGCCCTGTTGTTGTACTTCCGGTAAATACTAATGATGGCAATGCTGTTGTTCCTGCAGGTAATTGTAATGTACCTGTCATAGTATCGCCAGATTTTGAAACCTTATTATTTAATTGCGTTTGAATGGAAGATGTTACTCCTGATACAAATCCTATTTCTGTTGCCGTTGTACTACTTGATGTTAATTGATTTGTGCTTGCGTCAGTAACAACAGCTCTTCCTGGTGTTAACGTACCAACAATAAAATTGCTATCTGTTTTTAAAACATTCGCAGTACTTCTATATAAGTTGGTATCTCCCGCAAATAAAATTTTTGTTCCTGCCGTTGGTAGTTGTAATTGATTATTAACACCATCAAGTTGCATAACGGTATATAATGGAACTGCCGATTGTCCTACGGTATCGCTATTTTGATATTTAAATGACAATTCTGCTGTTGTTGCGTTTTTATTGATATCCCATCCACGTAGCGCTGATGTTCCACCTACCGGTGAACCTGTATCAGATACTAAACGGATACCTGCAACGTTTGACCGCACAGTTGTCACTGCTGCAAGTTTTGAATCTGCATTAGCTTCAACAAACCATGTTGATGGATTACCAAATAAATTACTAAGACCAATTGCTTGCGTTGAATACAATGATGACAGATATTCAATGCTTGGATGATTTGTTGGCGCTATTGCGGCTTGTAATAATATTGTATTTTGATTTGCGGTTGATCCTATAGTGAGTGCATTATTGTCAACTATATCAAAGAACGCCAAATTAACATTGGTAGGAGTGGCAATAGAAACTTTATCGCCTGATGCTGTTCCTGCATTAAAGCTCAATGTTGTAGATCCTTGTTGTAAAATATCATATGTTGTACTATTTCTGATACTGACAGCTGATGCATTTAATTGCGTAGAAGATGTATCTGATACTGATCCTATCTGAATGGCGGTATCATAATTTTGTATATTACCACCGCTTATAGTCATCAAGGCACCATTTAAAACGGCTATACCTGTTCCTTGAGAAATTCCAGTATAACTCTTTCCATTAAGATTACAGCCTGTTACATCCAATATAGTACCGGCATCAGTCGCTTGAATGTCAATATCGCTGCTTCCCTGTGTAAATTCAAATATACAACCAGACAACGTTACCAATGCTGATGATGCTGCTATAATATCATTAATATTCCAATTAAATCCTGCTGCATTTGCTGCAAATTTGGCACCACCACTAATAGAAAAACCAGTGACACACTCAGAGCATGATCCGCCATTGTATACCGCGATTGATGTTCCTGTTACATTCAAACCAACATTTGCAGCTGGTCCATTTAAAACAGGCGAGCCTAAAATGGTACAGTTATTAAATTCAGCTCCAGAGCTATCTATGATACTGCCTGTTCCATTTGCAAGTAACAAACAATTATCAAGAATACAGTTATTGTTAATTCCTCCAGTACAATAAACTCCCGTCTGAAAATTAAAGACTCTTACGCTCACAAGATTAGAAAATGATCCACCATTAAAAGAAAGACCTTTTGCTGTTGATGGCCCCGTTGCATAAAACGATACGTTAGAAATAACAACCGACTGAGTAACTAATAACAGATCATTTGATAAAGACATTGGTACAATGTAAACAGCCTCTGATGAATCACCAATAATAGAAATGCCCTGAGCTGTAATGGTTAATGGTCCTGCGGTATTATCTTCAGCATATACTCCTGCAGAAATAGAAATAACAGTAGGATTAAATGCTGATGTTGGAAGAGTGTTTGCCACATTAATAGCTTTTGACAATGATGCATATGGTGTATCAAAAGATCCATTTCCTGTTATATCATTACCATACTTAGTAACATAAATAACTCTACTCGTTGCTGGCGTAATGGCACCACCTTCTGTAACCCATTGTAAGTTTGTTGGCGTTACACTACCAGCTTTTAATGTTTGACCTACCGTTGGTACAGTAGATGGTAATGATAATGTATAGCTTGTTGGTACCGTTGTAGGAGCATTAATGCCTACATACTCACCCCCAGTATTATCTTGAAAGCGTATTTCATTTTGCGCAAGCATGTTAAGAGTTCCTGTCATGCTATCACCGGCTTTGAGTACGTTGTTAGATGCACTTCCAGTTACATTTCCAGTTACATTTCCAGTGAGACTTGCAGTTATTGTGCCAGCACTAAAATTACCTGAAGCATCACGTGCAACAATAGCATTTGCGGTGTTAGCACTTGTTGCAGTTGTGGCAGAGTTTGCAACTTTTCCAGCGGTTGAGATTGTTGCTAATTTTGTATCTGATATGGCTGCAGCTGGATCAATATCAGCGTTTACTATGAGTGAAGTTGATAAATTGCCAGACGAATCATTGTGAACCACTCCCGCTACGGTAAATGCATTAACAGAAACAGTTCCTCCTGAGGAAATTTTTAAGCGCTCTAAGGCATTTGTACTTAATGATAAATTACCTGCGCTTGCAGATAAACCAGCTGTTGTGCTGCCGGTAAACACTAATGATGGTAAAGCTGTTGTTCCTGCCGGTAATTGTAATGTTCCCGTCATGGTGTCGCCCGCCTTGAGCACATTATTTGTTGCGCTGCCATTCAATGTTGCAGTAATGGTACCAGCATTAAAATTACCTGATCCATCACGAGAAACAATAGCATTTGCGGTGTTAGCATTTGTTGCACTCGTTGCAGAATTCGACACTTTTCCTGCGGTTGAAATTGTTGCTAATTTTGTATCTACTATTCCTGCAGATGCAGAAACATCTGCATTTACAATTAATGAGCTTGATAAAACGCCAGATGTGTCGTTATGGATAATTCCTGCAGTAGGTGTAAAATTGCTTACGGTAACAACACCAGTTGGAGATACTGTCATACGAGCGGTGCCAGCCGTACTTAATACTAATGTATCTGCTGTTTGTGCAGACAATCCTGTCGTTGTGCTTCCGTTAAAATTCAATGATGGACTTGCAGCAGTGCCTGCAGGCACCGTGAGTGAACCCGTCATGGTGTCACCAGCTTTTAACACGTTATTTGATGCGCTTCCTGTCAGATTAGCGGTAATTGTGCCAGCACTAAAATTGCCAGATGCATCACGCGCAACTATTGTGCTTGCTGTATTTGCATTGGTAGCATCTGTTGTTAATGATACATCGTTGGTGTTTGTTGTGTAAGTTAAATGTGATCCTGCAGCTAATGATCTAAAATTGAGTGTTACGCCCGTTTTATTTGCAAATACAAGACCAGTACCAGTGCCAATATTTGCAGCTGTTGTACTACTCGGTAAACTAAATTGTGAAAAGACAAGAGGATTTGTATCAATAATAGCCGTTGGTGTGCTGCATACCCAACTTGCCCCTGCATAAGTGTTGCCAGATGTCACTAGAACATAGGCTGTTCCTGCTGGTGTTCCTGTGGCAAAATCTGCAGGACGTGTCCATGCACCAACTTGTGCTAACCATAATCCATTATTAACATCGGCCGGTACAGCGCCTCCTTGTCCAACAAGCAATACTCTATCATTTGCGGACAATGCAACACCATCAAGAGTATATAATCCCGTTGTTGCAACAGGTGTTGTGCTTGCAACAAGAGCTGGTTCTTTTACTTCAAAACCTAGTCCAATAGCAGCATCTACGTATGCTTTTGTCGCGGCATCTGTTGGATTGACAACAGAACCATTAAGTGTAATCATGTTTGTTGCAAAGTTTTTTGAACCATCGCGTAACACTATTGTATTAGAGACATCACTGCTTGTTACAACGGTTGCCAATTTTGCATTGGCAATGGTGCCATCGGTAATATCAGCATTTACAATTAAGGAGCTTGATAAATTGCCTGATCCATCATTATGTACGACACCTGCTGGCGTAAGATTAGCTATTGATACGACACCCGCTGATGAAATTGACATTTTTTCAGTACCTGCGGTGCTGAAAGATAATGTGTTTGCTGTTTGTGCTGAAAGGCCCGTTGTTGTACTTCCGGTAAACACTAATGATGGTGTTGCTGCTGCTCCTGCAGGAAGTTGCAACGCACCTGTCATTGTGTCACCTGATTTTGAAACTTTATTATTCAATTGGGTTTGTATTGGTGAAGTTACTCCATTTACATAGCCCAATTCTGTTGCCGTTGTAGCACTAGCTACTAATTGACTTGAGCCATCTGTTGCAACAGCACTATTTGGAGCTATTCCTGCAACAATCAGATTGTCATCTGTCTTTAAAACATTCGCAGCACTTCTATATAAATTAGTATCACTATCAAATACAATTTTTGTTCCTGCGGTTGGCAATTGTACTAAATTATTTGCACCATCAAGTTGCATGACTGTGTATTCTGGTACAATGCTTTGACTCACATCACTATTTTGATAGTTGAATGATAATTCTGCTGTTGTTCCATTTTTATTAATGTCCCATCCTCTCAAAGCCGTTGTTCCACCAACAGGAGAGGCTGTGTCAGACACCAAACGAATTCCTGCAATATCTGTGTTTATTGTTGTGACTGCCGCCAATTTGGCATCTGCATTTGCTTCTACAAATAATGTTGAAGGATTTCCAAATAAATTTTCAAAACCAATTCCTTGCGTTGAATATAATGATGGTTCATAGGTAATTTTTGGGTGATTAATTGGATCAATATATGCTTGCAATAATGATGTAGTTGTATTTCCTCCAGAGCCGATTGTCAAAGCATTATCATCATCTATGTCAAAAAAAGCCATGTTAACGTTGGTTGGATCATTGATAACAACCTTAGATCCATCTAAAGTTCCAGCCGTAAAATTTAATGTTGATGATCCTTGCTGTAGAATATCATATGTTGCATTATTTCGAATAGATGTTGAAGCTCCATTAAAAATTGTAGAAGATGTATCAGTTACAGATCCTACTGTCACCGCAATACCATAGTTACTCAGTCCACATCCGTTCATATTCATAACAGCGCCATTGGTTATTGCAATGCCTGTTCCTTGAGGATTACCAGAAGAGTCCGTTCCATTAAATCTACATCCGGTAATTTGCGCAAAACTACCTGGATCTGTACATAAAAATTTAAGATCACTCGGTGATGTTGTGTACTGAAAGTTAGATCCTGATAATGTTACTTGCGCTCCAGATGATTGAATGATATCAAATGTATTAGACTCAAATTCTATTGCTGTTAATGTGGTAGCCCCACCATTATTGATATCCAGAGCAACTGAACAGATTCCAAACACACCACCATTCATAATAAAGACACTACCGGTGCCATTGACTTTAACACCAGTGTTTGCAGGAGAAGTTAATAAAGCGTTCCCAATAATGGTACAATTATAACATTCAGCAACTGTTCCATTTAACTCTATTCCCGTATTATTACCTACAAAATAACATTGTCCAAACGCATAATTATTAAATGCGCCACCAGAACATTGTACTCCGGTCTGAAAACCAATAAAACGTACATTTTGACATTCTGTTAATGAACCATTTGATAAAGATAGGGCAATTCCACTACCAGATCCAATAAAGCTGACCTGGGAAATAACTATTGGTTGGTTTGACAGTAAAAGATCATTTCCTGTCGCAGGTATAATAATAGCTGATGTAAAAGAATTACCAATAATTGTTATTCCATCTGTGGCTACCGTTAAAGGTCCTGCGCTATTATCTTCAATATAAATACCAGGACCCATAAAAATAGCAATTGGATTTGACGCGCTGGCAAGACCATTTGCAACATTTATTGCTTTTGATAATGATGCAAATGGTTCATCAAAAGAACCATCTCCCGTTATATCATTACCATATTTTGTTACATAAATAGTTTCACTTACAGAAGGAGGAATTGATCCTCCTTCTGTAATCCATTGTAAATTTGTTGCCGTTACACTTCCAGCTCTTAATGTTTGATTTATTGTTGGAGCTGCAGATGGCAATGACAATGTATAGCTTGTCGGTATCGTTGCAGGGGCATTAATGCCTGCATATTCACCACCAGTAGCATCTTGAAAGCGTATTTCATTTTGTGCAAGCATGTTAAGAGTTCCTGTCATGCTATCACCTGCCTTGAGCACGTTATTAGATGCACTTCCTGTTACATTTCCAATCACATTTCCTATTAAACCCGCAGTTATTGTGCCTGCATTAAAATTACCTGAAGCATCACGTGAAACAATGGCATTTGCTGTATTAACATTTGTAGCGGTTGTAGCGGAGTTTGCAACTTTTCCTGCTGTTGAAATGGTGTTTAATTTTGTATCAGCTATTGCTGCAGCGGGGTCAATATCAGCGTTCACTATCAATGAACTTGATAAATTACCGGTAAGATCATTATGTACAATTCCGGCTGGAACCAAGGAATTAATTGAAACAATACCAGCAGATGAAATTTTTAAACGTTCTGCAGCATTTGTGCTTAATGATAAATTTCCTGCGCTTGCCGACAAGCCTGTTGTTGTGCTGCCGGTAAACACTAACGAAGGGGCTACTGTTGTTCCAGCTGGTAATTGTAATGTACCGGTCATTGTATCTCCAGAGCGAGATACTTTATTATTGAGCTGCGGCTGAATTGGAGAAGTTACACCCGATAAGTAACTTACTTCTGTTGCTGTAGTTATACTCGATGCTAGCTGATTAGTTAGTGCACTAGTTATAACCACTCTATCTGGTGTTAATGTACCTACAATGAAATTGTCATCAGTTTGTAAAACATTCGCAGAGCTTCGATATAAATTAGTATCTCCACCAAATACTATTTGCGTTCCTGTAGTTGGTAATTGTACTTGATTATTAGTACCATCAAGTTGCATAACAGTGTATGGTAATGTAGTGCCCAATAAAAGAGGGTCACTATTTTGATAATCAAACGCCAATTCGGCAGTTGTACCTTTTTTGTAGATATCCCATCCACGCAATGCCGATGTACCACCAACAGGAACTCCCTGATCTGACATTAAGCGCACTCCTGCAATGTCTGTTCTATCCGTTGTTATGGCAGCGAGTTTGGCATCATCATCTGACTGCGCAAATAGTGTTGATGGATTACCTAGCCCATTTATATAGCCAACAGCTTGTGCGGAGTATAACGATGAGTCATAAGAGATATTGGGATTATTAATGGTCCCTATTTCAATATTAATAAGATCTGTATTCATATCTGCAGTTGAACCAATAGTCAGAGCATTATTATGTTCTAAATCAAAAAATGAGAGGGAAACATTAGTTGCATCATTGATGGAAATTTTACTACCAGAAGCAACACCAGAATTAAAATTTAATGTTGCAAGCCCTTGTTGTTGAATATCTGTTGTACAATTACGCACGGAAAAAGCACTTGATGAAAAATTTGTTGAAGCAGTATCTGATGAATTTCCAACAATAATACCTATCATATAATTAGTTAATGTTCCTCCGTCTATTTCGACAAATGCATTATCGGATACAAAAATACCAGTAGCTTCTGGTACACCAAGTCCACTATTACCATTAAATTCGCAACCAATCATGTATGCAATTGTGCCAGCACCGCTCACTTGTACATCAATGTCACTTGGACTATTAGTAAGTTCAAAAGAACATCCTGTTAATGTCATATGTGCGGCATTAGAAGCAATTACGTCAGCTATATTAAGTTTAAATGTTGTTGCGCTTATCGAAAGTGTTGCATTATTATTAACTTCAAAACCATTTTGACATAATACACAAGAACCAGAGTTAATAATAACAGTTGCTGCTGCTCCTGTTACTACCATTCCAATATTGCTTGGAGTTGTGAGCGATCCTGAGCCAAAAAATGTACAACTATTACACTGAACGACCGTATTATTAACGGTAAGAGCTGTTCCATTTCCAACAAAAAGACAATTATTAAGAGAATACGTTGCTGTTGCGGGCCCAGAGCATACTATACCAGATTGAAAATACAATATGTTTACATTATTCATCTGTGTCAACTGTCCGTTGGTGAAATTAATTCCAGTTGCTGTGGAAGGGGCTAGGATTGAAGCGAATGTGACATCTCTTATTGTTACCGTTTCATTAAGTTGTAATAGATCATTTGATGGTACGCCTGGGATGATAATAACAGATGTTGCAGAGCCACCGACAATTGAAATTCCTGACGAAGTAACGGTGATTGGTCCAACACTATTATTTTCAACATATGCTCCTGGTCCCATCATAATAAGAACAGCGGGTAAGGTGAGCGCTATGCTATTTGCTACATCAACTGCTTTGGCAAGTGACGCAAAAGGATTGTCAAATGAACCATCGCCCGTAGTATCATTACCATATGTTGTAACATAAATAATTCCACTGGTAGTTGGCGGAACTGAACTACCTTCTGTAGCCCACTCTAAATTTGTTGGAGTCAGATTATTTGCACGTAGAATCTGGTTACTTGTTGGTGCATTAGTTGGCAAATTTACCGTATAGCTGGTAGGTACTGTTGTTGGAGCAGTCATACCAACATAATTAATATTAGAAGAGTCATAAAAGTGAAGAGTATTTTGTGCTACACCTAAATGTTCAATGAACGCATCGGTTGCTGTTAAAGTTCCTAAAACAGCTAAGTCTGTTAACGTAGCGCGAGTAACACATAATTCAGGAATACAGTTGGTTACTGTCAAATCATCAATACATAATTGTGATACACAATTATTAACTTGTAAGTTATCAATAACAGCATCAGTAATTGTTGCAGTATCTAACGTAAGATCAGAAATAATTAATCCACCTGTCAAATCTAATGTTTGAATGACGGCATCATTAATGGACAGTGTTCCGCTGACTGAACCATTAGTTACTGTTAAATCTTGTACGCAGAGATGTGGCATGCAATTATTAACTTGTAAGTTATCAACAACAGCATCAGTAATTGTTGCGGTATCTAATGTAAGATCAGAAATAATTAATCCACCGGTCAAATCTAATGTTTCTATGACTGCGTCATTAATGGAGAGTGTTCCGCTGACTGAACCACTAGTTACTGTTAAATCTTGTACGCAAAGATGTGGCATACAGTTATTGACTTGTAAGTTATCAACAACAGCATCAGTAACTGTTAAAGAATCAAGAGTCAAATCAGTAATTGCAATGCCGCCGGACAATGTTAAATTATCTATCGTTGCATTTGTTACCGACAAATTATCGGCAACAACATCCTGTAGACTCGCAGCACCATCAACAACAATATTATTTTTAAAATGTGCTCTTTTATAAAATCTTGCCGGATCATGAAAGCGAGTTTTATCATAAAAAATTGCTTCTCTTTCAAAGCGCGCTTTACCTTCAACTTTTATTTTTTTGTTAATAACCCACAATGGTAAACGCTTATCTTCACTTAATTTTTCCATATCAACAAGCAATGTATCATCTATAATTGCTTGCATTAGATTTTCTAAAGATAATAACAACTTATGTCTGTATGTATCTTCAATTGTTATGTCTTCCTGCTCAAGGAGCCATTCTGCGTATTCAAGCACTCGCAACATTTCTTCTTTGTTTACTATGGTAAAACCATCAGAAATGTAGTTTTTCAGAAGGTGTATTGGTGATTCTATATTTTTGTCTAAACGAGCGATTTCAAAGATAAACTCTGCAATATTATGTGATTTTTTTTGTAAACAGATATATGATTCTTTGTTTACAGCAGTAACAATTGGTGCGTCCTGTGGTTCTGTATAATGTTCGACCATTGCAATGAGTGGTAACTGCGCTATTAATAAACTAAATGATAAAAATAAAGAACACAGACGAGATAATCGTAATCGCTTCATATTACATCCCCAGATAGAATTCTATTCAATAATCAATCATCACCTACTTCTACCAACCAACGAAAAACAATGTCAATAAAAAAGATGGAGAATCAACATAAAAAATATATCTGCGTTGATTCTCCATCTTTTATTTAGAAATATAACTGATTATGATATGAAAGCTTGTACCTTATTTTGCAATTTTTTTATCGCTAATCGTAAAGATTCTATATCCTTTCTTTGCTGCTGTATTTCTTGGTGTTGTTCTTCTATTACATGTTTTTGTTTTTTAATTTCATTCAACAAAAGAACTGGTAACATTTCATAACGAACAGAATATGGATTTTCGTCTTTATCATGTATCACAAGAGCAGGTATCACTTGCGCAACTTCTTCTGCAATAAGGCCATATTGTGTCGCATTAGTATCATCTGCATTATACATAAATGTTACTGGACGAAGATTTAATACGTCACAAGAAACATCGTTCATGTCTTGAATATTGTGTTTAAATTTCTTTGATGATACTAATACACCCAGCTGATCGGTAGCAGATACTACTACTGAAGATCCTACTACCACTGTTCCCAGGATTCCTTTGATATAACAATTAGTTTGCGTGTTACCTATGCGAATCGTATCTGTTTCAGCTGCTGCTCCCGCATTTAAACCATTACCGTCAATATAAATATTATTATTTCCTGTTGTTAAATTAGTCGCAACGTTGGCGCCAATAATGGTATTATTGCTTCCGGTTGATACGCTATTACCTGCACTAATACCAACAGCGGTATTATTTGTTCCCGTTGAATTGAAAAAAAGCGTACCTTTTCCAAGAGCCGTATTTCCTGTTCCTATGGTGTTTATTGGTAATGCACTTGATCCAACTGCTGTGTTATTTACTCCTGTAGTATTTGCTAGCAATGCATCAAAACCAATTGCTACATTATCAGATCCTATTGAATTTGCTGTCAACGCACTCTTTCCAACAGCAACATTATGAGTACCAGTAGTGTTTGCTGATAATGCAGTATATCCAACAGCGGTATTAAAATCTGCTTTATTAGCAGTCAAAGCATTTCTACCAACAGCAGTATTTTCAGAACCTGAAACATTTGTTAACAATGCACTAAATCCAATTGCAGTATTTTCAGAGCCTGTTGTATTTGCGAGAAGAGAATTGGTTCCTACAGCAGTATTTGTCGATCCTGTGGTATTTGCACCAAGAGCACTACTTCCTACCGCGGTGTTTAATGTTCCTGTTGTATTTGCAAACAAGGCTGAAAGTCCAATGGCTGTATTTGATGTACCTACGGTATTGCTTGCCAATGCTGTCTGACCAACTGCAACGTTATTTGTTCCTGTTGTGTTTGCCGATAACGCAGCTGCACCAACGGCAACATTATTTGTTCCTGTTGTATTTGCCGATAATGCAACATAGCCAACTGCTGTATTATTTAATCCTGTCGTATTTACAAATAATGCTTCAAAGCCAACAGCAACATTATTTACTCCTGTTGTATTTGTTGCTAACGCACCAGATCCAATTGCTGTATTGCTGGAACCTGTTGTATTTGAAAACAACGCGTCAAAACCAACAGCCGTATTATCTGATCCTGATGTATTTGCTGTTAATGTACTAGATCCGACTGCTGTATTTTGTAGACCTGTTATATTTGCAAATAACGCATTAAATCCAACAGCACTATTGTTCATACCCGTTGTATTTGATCGTAGTGCATTATTGCCAACAGCTGTATTATCTATGCCTATAGTGTTTGAAGCTAACGCAGCAGCACCTACAGCTGTATTATTTGTGCCTGTTGTATTTGAAGCTAAAGAACTTGCACCAATCGCTGTAAGATTACTTGCCGTTGTATTTGCAACCAATGCATTTGCACCAATTGCTGTATTATTTATTCCTGTTACATTAGCTGTAAGCGCGTTTGTACCAACAGCTGTATTATTTATTCCTGTTGTATTGCTTACCAATACTGCCGTACCAACTGCAATATTATCAAATCCTGAGGTATTTGATAGTAATGCACTTGCACCAACGGCAACATTATTTACACCTGTTGTATTTGTTGCTAACGCACTAGATCCAATTGCTGTATTGCTGGAACCTGTTGTATTTGAAAACAACGCTTCAAAACCAACAGCCGTATTATCTGTTCCTATGGTATTTGCTATTAATGTATTAGATCCAATAGCTGTATTGTTGACTCCAGTTGTATTTACCAATAATGCATCAAAACCAACAGCCGTGTTATCTACTCCTGTTGTATTTGCCCGTAGTGCATTATTGCCGATTCCTGTGTTACGTACGCCTATAGTGTTTGCAGCTAATGCAGTAGTACCTACAGCTGTATTATTTGTGCCTGTTGTGTTTGAAACCAAAGCGCTTGCGCCCACCGCTGTCAGATTGCTTCCCGTTGTATTTGATGATAAAGCATTTCCACCAATTGCAACATTATTTAATCCTATCGTATTTGCAGCTAGTGCAATGAGGCCAATAGCAACGTTATTTGATCCCGTTGTATTTGCTGTTAATGCATTGAGACCAACAGCAACATTAATGGATCCCGTTATGTTAGCTGTTAATGTATTATTCCCAATGCCAATATTTCCGCCACCTCCACTCATAGTAAAGTTACCCGCACTCTTACCAACAAATGTATTGTTTGTTCCAAAGTTGTGAATGAATGTTGTTCCATTTTTTACGATATTTCCAACAGTAGCACTTGTTGAATCTTGCATGCTAATATTTCCTGAAATTACTTCATCAACCATACTAATAGTTTGTGCTGCAAAACTTCCTGTTCCATCTCGAGCTACAAGTGTGTTTGGTGTATTAAGATTTGTTCCCAAAGCTACAAATGTTGAACTTCCCAAGTGTCCAGAAGC
This sequence comes from uncultured Pseudomonadota bacterium, assembly GCA_964433525.1. Classification (GTDB taxonomy): domain Bacteria; phylum Babelota; class Babeliae; order Babelales; family Vermiphilaceae; genus SOIL31. The sequence goes on along the minus strand of CAYSQT010000002.1, from coordinate 119,636 downwards.
ATCAACTGTTACCGCTTGTGAAGATGCCACTGAAACTCCAAAAATTCCTTGCATAAAACAATTTGTTTGCGTATTACCAATTCGAATCGTACCACTTTCAGCTGCTGACCCTGCATTTAAACCATTACCGTCAATGTACACATTGTTATTACCTGTTGTTAAATTAGTGCCAACACTGGAACCAATAATTGTGTTGTTGGAGCCTGTTGTAATAGTATCACCAGCATTGTAACCAACAATGGTATTATCAGAGCCTGTAGTATTTGAAGCAAGAGCAGTACGTCCTAATCCTGTATTATGTACACCTGTTGTATTTGCTAATAACGCATTGACACCAAGTGCTGTGTTATCTGTCCCTGTTGTATTAGCATGTAATGCACTGTTTCCTACTGCCGTATTGTTTGTTCCTATAGTATTGAAGGTTAACGCGCCAGAGCCTACTGCTGTATTACCTGTTCCTGTGGTATTTAACGTTAAAGCGCTGGTTCCAACAGCTGTGAGGTCATTTGCTATTGTGTTTGATGCTAAAGCATTTCCACCGATTGCAACATTATTTACGCCTATTGTATTTGCAGTTAGTGCAGTGAGGCCAATAGCAACGTTATTAGATCCTGTTGTGTTTGCAAATAATGCAGAAAAACCAACTGCAGTATTTACTGATCCTGTAGTGTTGCTTGCCAATGCTGATGCCCCAATAGCAACATTATCAAGGCCTATACTATTTGTTCCTAATGCACTTGCACCAATGGCAACATTATTTGCTCCCGTTGTATTTGCAGTTAATGCATTGAGACCAACTGCGACATTAGCAGATCCTGTAGTATTAGTTGTTAATGCATTATCTCCAATACCAATGTTTCCACCAGCTCCAGTCATGGTAAAATTACCCGCACTTTTACCCACAAATGTATTATTTGTTCCAAAGTTGTGGATAAAACGTGTACCATTTTTTACGATGTTACCAACAGTAGCACTTGTTGAGTCATTTAAACTGATATTTTCAGATATTATCGCATCAAACATGCTAATGTTTTGTGCTGCAAAACTTCCTGTGTTATCTCGTTTAACTAATGTGTCTGGCGTATTGAGAGGAGTTCCACCTGAACCGACAAGGCCATCAACATATGCTTTTGTTGCAGCATCTGTCGGATTTGTGACAGTCCCTAAAATGGTAATTTCATTGCTTACAACACCATCAACCATACTGATTGTTTGTGCTGCAAAACTTCCTGTGTTATCTCTAACAACTATATCGCCTGTTGTATTTGTACTAGAAATTGTCGCTAACTTTGCATTACTAATAGTTGCATTGGTAATATCCGCATTTACTATCAAAGAACTTGAAAATAATCCTGTTGCATCATTATGAACAACTCCTGCGGTACTAAATGGCGTTACTTTAATTGAACCAGAAGCGACTTCATCAGTAAGACTGATTGTTGCAGCGGCAAAGCTTGCTGTGTTATCTCGTTTGACCAATGTATCTGGTGTAGCAAGAGGAGTGCCAGTTGCACCAACAGCACTATCAACATAAGCTTTTGTTGCAGCATCTGTCGGATTTGTCACTGCTCCTAAAATGGTAATTTCATTACTTACAACACCATCAACCATACTAATAGTTTGTGCTGCAAAACTTCCTGTGTTATCTCTGACCACGATATCATTTGCTGTATTTGTACTAGAAATAGCTGCCAATTTTGCATTAGCAATAGTTGCATTGGTGATATCCGCATTTACTATCAAAGAGCTTGATAAGACGCCTGATGCATTGTTATGTACTACACCTGCGGTGCTAAATGGTGTAACGGTAATGGTTCCTGAAGCTACTTCATCGACAAGACTAATTACTTGTGCTGCAAAACTTCCTGTGTTGTCTCGTTTGACCAATGTATCAGGTGTATTAAGATTAGTACCACCTACACCAACTGCACTATCAACATACGCTTTTGTTGCAGCATCTGTCGGATTTGTGATTGCACCTGTAATAGTAATTTGGTTGGCACATAAAGTCGACATACAATTGTTAACTTGTAGATCATCTACTTCCAGGGTACCTATGAAGGCATCTGTAGCAGTTAAAGAATTAAGAGTTAGATCAGAAATGACAATGCCACCAGAGAGTGTTAAGTTTTCTACTGTTGCATTAGTCACCGATAAGTTATCAATAATAGCATCTGCTATACTTGCTGTACCGTCAACAATAATATTATCTTTAAAATGTGCTCTTTTATAAAAACGTGTTGGATTATGAAAACGCGCCTTATCACGAAAAATGGCTTCTCTTTCAAAACGAGCTTTACCTTCAACTTTTATTTTTTTGTTAATAACCCACAATGGCAATCGTTTATCTTTGCTCAATTTGTCCATATTTACGAGCAATTCATCGCCTATAATTGCCTGTAATATAATATCTAATGACTCATACAGTGTACTTTTGTATGCGTCATCAATAATTATTTCTTCTTGATCAAGAAGCCATTCTACATAATCCAGTACGCGTAACATTTCTTCTTTGGGAACAATTTTAAAACCATCTGCAATATAATTTTTCAGAAGATGTACCGGTGACTCTGTGTCATTGTCGAGCATACTTATTTCATTAATAAATGCTGCAATATCATAATTTTTGTTTTGTACATAAATATAGGATTCTTCTAATTCACCATATTCTTCTGCCATCGCAATAAGAGGCAGTTGTGATACTAATAAACTGAGGGACAAGAAAAGAGAGCAAAAACGAGACAATCTAAAACGCTTCATACGACATCCTTTTTTTTTAAATTCTTTGCTTATGTAAAAAGTTACTAGGTCTTTTTGTAGCAACTTATTGAAAAACAAATCAATAGATTAAAAAAAAAGAATAATAAAAAAGAATGGATTCACTTTTGTGTTGAAATAATAAATAATAAAATACCGGCAGCAACTGAGGCATTATAAGAAATATCACTCTTTTTTTGTGGCAATGTTATATGTGTACCAGAAGAAAGAATAGATTTAGTAATCCCAAGTCCCTCACCACCAATAACCATGCAACATGGCATTACATATTTATGTGTTGCAGCATTTTCTCCGTCAAATGTTGCCAAATAGATGGTATATCCTGCTTTTTTGAGCGCAGCAACGGCTTCGGCAGCTGAAGATGCTTGGTATATTTCAAGATGTTCGCTTAAACCTGCGGCTGATTTAACGGCAACACCAGTGAGTTGAGCGCCACCTTTTTTTACTAAAACAACACCATCAACACTTGTGCAATATGCAGAACGTAAAATTGCTCCGACATTGCGTGGATCTTGAATGCCATCGAGCATGACAAGAAACGGTTGTTTTTGAGGATCAAAGAATGTTTTTCGAAAGGGAAATGCATGTACCCATGCAACAACACCTTGATGATCAGTGCTACCAGTCATGCGCTCAAGTACTTCACGAGCAACATATTGAATAGGAACAGGATATTTTGGCCACATTTTTTCTATTTCATTAAATGCTTGTGGCGCAGGTTTAGTCGTATAAATTGAAATAAGTTTGCGACGTTTTGCTTTAAGTAATTCGATTATTGGATGAATCCCAAATATGAGTTCACCTTTTTGCTCTTTTATTTTTTTGGTCATATCAGTCCACTATTTATACAATTACCAAAAAAGGTTATATTTTTATAAACTAAAATATACTATATTTCATCTATTTTTACCAGAAACAAATGATCATACCCTACAATAATTGCACACATATTGAGATGAGTGAATCTGCACTATTGCATAATATCATCTATTATAAACAGTTAATTGGAGCCCATAATACGCTTGCGCTCGTTATTAAAAGCAATGCTTACGGCCATGGTCTTATTGATATTGCCCATATTGTTCAGAAAAATAATCTTGCAGAGTGGCTTTGTGTAGCTCATTATCAAGAAGCAGTTCAATTGAGAGAAAGTGATATAACAAAGAATATACTTATTCTTAATTACGCGCACATTAATGAAAATGCCCCTTTTTATGAAAATATACAGTTTATGGTTGATTCAATAGAATATGCGCTGTATCTTAATGAAAGAGCAAAACGACATAAACAACAACTATTCATTCATATAAAAATAGATACTGGCCTTTCTCGCCTTGGAATACAACCGGAGACTTTACTATCATTCATCAAAAAAGTAAAAAAATTATCTCATCTTAAAATTACTGGGATATTCAGCCATTTTATTGCCTCAGATAGTAATCAAGAAGTAACGCAACAGCAATTTAGTCTTTTTTGCAATGCAATAACATCAGTTCTCAGTGAGCATCCATCAATACAACATATTCATATGAGTAATACTGGTTCACTTGGTACATTACATTATCCATCATTTTGCAGTATGTTCAGAGTTGGCCTTGGTATCTATGGCTTTGGTCATAATTATGAACATTTGCAACCAGTGCTTACCTGGAAAACACGTATTATGAATATAAAAACCGTTCCCGCTCATTCTTTTGTGAGTTACGCGTGCACGTACAAAACAACACGCACAACACGCATTGCTCTGCTGCCCATAGGTTATTCTGATGGCTATCAACTACGGTTTTCTAACAAAACTCACGTTTTAATTAATAATGTTCTTGCACCCGTTATTGGCAGAGTGGGTATGAACATGACGATGGTAGATGTAACTGATTGTCCAGCTTCAATAGGGGATGAAGTTATACTGATAGGAGATAATGAAGGTGTTAGATTGATGGATATTGCGGAGACATCTGAGATATATAATGTGCGAGAAATTTTAACAAGCATTCACCCGTCGATTATAAGGGTTACTATGCTATAGAAAAAGGAGCCCGATGATGTTTTCATCGAGCTCTTTAAAAGTACTATTTTTATGCTACTTCCGTGGCGTTAGCTGCAGCCGCTTCTGCTGATTCTTTATCTGCTAACAATTTATCAACAATCTCATTAAGTCGAGAGCGATATTCTTTTAATTTATCACGATTTGCCGTTGAGAATCGATAAAATTTCACGCCAGATTCAGGGTTTAACAATACATCCGGTGTAAATAATAAACGACCAGTAACATCGTTAATATTTAGTAAATCCCACGGCTTGTTACGATATACCTTTAAAAAAGCTGCTAGGCTAAAGTCACCAGCTTCCACACTTTTCATCATATCAACATACAAAGGATTGTTTTTTTGTTCATCTGCAAACCTCTCTGTTAATTTTTCCATAACAGGTTTTGTTTTATTAAATGTTGTACCGTGTGCTTTTTGTTTAATTAAATCAATAACTTCTTGATGTGCAGGAATACCTTTCACCCAGGCTAAATAACCAATTTGTTCAACTTTATCTATGGGCACAAGTATCTGAATTAATGTATCTTCCTCGGTTTGATAGATATCAACAAGTGACATGATTTCATCTACATATTTATTAGTTAAACCAAAATTTTTCATCATTTCTTCATATGTTTCTCTATTTGGGGCTTTATGTCCTTGTGGATGAATAAAATATTGCCATGAGCATTCACCAGAAAAACCAACATTTCCAAAAATGGCTAAATTAACAGACAACAGTATAGCGCCGGCATCTGAATTATCGTCAACGAGGCCTTTTTCTTTTAATTCATTAACCAACCACCCATGAGCACTCTGATTGACAGATTCATTGTTGAAACGTAAAAATTTAAAGTGTTCTTCAACCTTTTCTTCGGGATGAAATGCTGCATATAATTGCGTAAATAGATCTTGTGTTAATCGATAGACATTAGGCGTACTATGATAAAAAGCATAGTGGGTATCTTTATATTTTGCTTCATTGGCTAATGCTGTTGAAATAACGTTTAAATAAGGTGCAATATTATAATTGTCGTTAATAAGTTTTCTTATTTCTCCAAGATGCATATGAGCTTCTGATTGAGTGTATCGGTCAGATTCTTTTGATTCAATTACCTGTTCAAGGGGCTTAAAATCAACTTGATCTTGTTGTGATGCTTTTTCTCGTGCCTTTTCCAAAGATACTCTGTTAATTGGTCTACGTACTGTTTCTTGCACTTTTCTACGAGGAACCCCAGTTCCTTTTTCTCTTTCCCGCGCCGCAGCCAAACCACCAGGTTTTTGTTCAGTATTCACAGCAACGTCGGCATTAACAGCAACGATCATAAAAATGAAAAATAGAAAAAAATATCGACTTAAGAATTTTTTTATAGAAACACTCATCTTTTAACTCCTTTTTTAATCTTTTTTGCCCATAAAACTTCAACTTAATATAATTCTATTTGGATTTTGCGGACAAGGGCAAGGGTTTTATTAAAGATGGCTTTTCCGCGGTAATTTTATTCATAATCTCATTTAGGCGTTCATCATAATGTTTAAGCTGAGCGTCAGTAGCGGTTGAATATCTAAACATTTTTACCCCCGATCGAGGGTTCAATAAAATAGCAGAAGTAATAATAAGACGTGCCATAATGGAGTTAATGTTTTTAATGCTTGCTGGGTCATTGCGATAGATATGTAAAAAAGAGCTGAGTTTAAAGCGGTTCTCTTTAACTTCTGTAATAAGGTCCCTGAAAATGGGGTTTTTTTCTTGTTCGTTTTTAAATAGTGCGGTTAAAGCATCAAGAGATTGTTGTGTTTTGGGATAACGCTTGCTTCTGACGCTTGCAAGAACCCAATCCATGAGTTCTTCTTGTGCAGGATTACCTCGTATCCAGGCTTCATATCCAATTTCATCAACCACATTTTTTGGTACAAAAATTTGCAACAACATCTCTTCTTTTGTTTTGTATATATCAATAAGTGACAGTAATTCTTTGATATATGTATGCGGTAAACCAAAATGATCCATTATTTTTTCATATATTTTGGCATCAGGATTAAGATGTTTACGGGACTTCATAAAATATTCCCATGAACATTCGCTTGGCACGCCAACATTGCCAAATAATGCCAAATTTGCAGATAAAAGCTTTTCTCCCATGGCTCCATGATCATTGATAAGACCATTTTTGTATAATTCACCTAATAAAAATTCTTTTGGTGTAAGAGAAGGAAATGTGCCGCCAAAACGCAAAAATATAAAATCAGTAACATTTTTATTAAAAATCTCGGGATGGTAATGGGCATATAAACGGGTATATACGTCTTGAGCAAGGCGCCATTGATAGTCCAAGCCATGATAAAACACATAATAATCATTTTTATATGTTTGTTCTCGCGCTAAAGCCTGTGAAATGATTGCCTGATATGGTTTTGTATTATATGTCTTTTCAATAGCATTTTTTATCTCGGGTAAGGACATATGTGCTTGTGATTGGGTGTATTTATCTATTGCTACCGCGGTAGCAATAAAAGGAAGAGCCATTAAAAATGGCAGAATGGACTTAGGTTTTAAGTAGCTATTGCCAACGTGTCTCATTGTTCTCTCTTTTAAAAACAAAATAGAATAAATAACTATTATCATTATTTATTCTATTTGATATAATTTTAAAAGAGCAATAATTACCAGATATTAGATAAAGAAATGTTATTGAGGTTTGCAAAATAGAGCAGCACAGAAAGAATCATGATAAAGCTGCTGCCAATAAAAAGGCGTTGGTGAAATGTTTTGTGTCTGGCCTTTTCAAGCTTGCGATCATTTTCTTTTTGTTGCACTGCTTTATTTACTGGATTGAGGATAGTTTCTGCTTGTTTTTTATCTATTGATACAACAAAACATTTTTCTCTGTTTAGTTTATTATTAATTCGAATGCTTAGTATTAGTTGATCTGGTGTAAGATCACTATGCCAATCTAGGTGGTAAAGAGTAATAACGTCTATTGGGATAGTAACCTTCTGATTTTCACCAAATTCTATAAGTATCTTATTATTTTGTATTGTTACATTATTTGCAGAAGCATCTTCTTTCCATTCGTTGTTTAGCTGATGAAAATATAATCGATAGGTGTTATTATTGTTGTGATCAAGAAGTGTCAGTATAGTAGCATCACGCCCACTAACGGGAATTAGATAAAAAGCGCCGGTTTTAAAATTTGAAAGCAACAAATATTTTTCTTTTTGTTCGTCAAAGCTAGTACTTCTTATTTTTTTGATGATTGTGTTTGTACTATTTTCATCCATAGTGTATATTTTATCGTTAACTTTAATGCATAGAGAATCTTGAGAATAATCAAGAGTGCCTTTTTTCACAAGCTTCGGCTTGACGTCTGCGGGTTCGACAAACTCAATTTTTTCAATAACAAGCATATGGGTTAGTAATAATTCAGCTTGATCCTTTGTTACTTGTAATACAATTCTCATTTCAGCATTAGTTTTTGGATTAGATACAATATACATTATGGAGTGTGACATACAACACAAATCTAAGTATGAATCTTCTGTTTCTTCTTTTTGTAAAAATGTAATAAGATTAGCTCGCGTTTTATCTCCCAAACCAATAGTCACTGTATTATTTTGACTATCTATTGCCTTTATTCGCCATTTATTTTCAGCTTTATCAAGCTCCAAAGTTCCTGAAAAATCTCCATCTATTTTCTTACCGTCATAGGCAGAAAAGGGATTTAATTTTTGTGGTACAGATTTATCATTATTGTGTCCTTCTTCGGAACTAGAACTGGAGCTGGTAATTAAAACGCCTGCGCCAGAATGGCGTTTAGTATTTGTTTTCACACAATTAAGCTTAGAAAAAATTTGTTTGAGATTATCCATTTCCTTTTTATTACATTGAACATAATCTTTTGCCTGAGTTGCAGCACCTTTGTTTTTGACTATCTCCAAATAACCAATCTCATACGTAAAATCGTCAATAATATTTACCGAGCATTGATTGCACGGTATCTGTATTTTTTGTAATAAACCACCTCTTTGAGCAGAATTAGTATAAAGAGAAATATTTATTTTGTTTTGTTTATCCAACAATGCTATTTCTCCACAGGTGAATTTGACATTTGATGGTAATTGAGACACAAGACTCAGCTGCCATTGAATTTCCGAGCATACTATAATGCTTGAAAAACAGATTGATAAAAAACCACCTATATACGACAGTACATTCATATATTTCATAAAAAAATCCCAAGCAATTTAAAATATTTCTATTTTTATATTACTTGAGATTTAAAAAAACACAAATATCATAAGATACAATAGTATAAATAATTTCTAATTGTCTGCAAATCAAAGCAGCTTATAAATGCGATGCTTACCAACCTTGATAACCATTCCGGCAACGTGAGATATTTCTTTTTTAAAATCGTCAATCACAATATCATCAACTCGTACAGCATGCGCTTCAATCAAGCGCTTTGCTTCAGATGAAGTAGTGATTGCTCCTAATGCTTTTAATAAATCAACAATCCAGACAGGATTTGACATGTTATGCGGAAGTGTAACTTCTTGCGCTTGGGAATAATCATGTTTTTGAAAAAGCGCTTCAAACTGTTCTCGCGCTGCGATTGCCTCGTCTTCTGACCAAAAACGTAAAACAACTTCATACGCCATATCTTTTTTTAATTCCATGGGGTGCAAATTACCCGCCGCAACGCGTTCTTCTAACGAACTCAATTCCAGCTTTGTGCGCTGAAGGAGAATTTCAAAATAATGCCACATTAGTGTGTCAGAAATAGACATTAATTTACCAAATGCCTGGTTTGCGGGTTCATTTAATCCAATACAATTTCCGAGTGATTTGGACATTTTATGTGTTCCGTCAAGACCAATAAGAAGCGGCATCGTCATTGCCACCTGTGCTTCATGACCATATTGCTCTTGCAAAAAACGTCCCATCAATAAATTAAAGGTCTGATCGGTGCCGCCAAGTTCTACGTCGGCTTGCAGAGCAACAGAATCGTATGCTTGAAATATTGGATATAGTAGTTCATGCATGCTGACTGATTCATGATTATGAATACGTTTTGCAAAATCATCACGTTCGATAATGCGTGCAAGCGTTACTTTTGATAAAATGGAAACAATATCAACGTTGGTGAGAGGCGCAAGCCACTCAGAATTGTAACGAATCGTAATTTCATCTTTATCTAAAATTTTACCTACTTGTTCAAAATAAGATTGCAGGTTATGTTGTACTGCTTCTTTTGTAAGTGGTGGACGAGTTTTGTCCCGACCAGTCGGGTCACCAATTTGTGCGGTAAAATCGCCAATCAAAAAGATTACTTCATGGCCCATGTCTTGAAATTGTCGCATTTTAGAAAGAACTACCGCATGGCCAAGATGCAAATCAGGAGCGGTTGGGTCAGCGCCTAATTTAATTTTTAAAGGCTTGCCTGACGCTAATTTTTTTTTCAGTTCTTGCTGAGAATAAACATTAACGGTGCCTCCGCACAAAAGCTCTAACATCCGGTCTATTTTTTCTACATCATAATCATGCATTTGAATATTTCCCGTTAAGCAATGCCACACATATACGCTATGCTCAAACCAATACATCCTATCAAATTAACAGACAAAAGTCGTAGTACTGGTGAAAAAAATAAAATTAATATAATAGGTAGTCCAATTGTCATATAATCAGCATATCGAGCAAAGTTTCTGTATCTGTCTGCAAAAATAAAAAAGAGATAATTGCTTACATTAATAATAAAATTAAGAACACCCAATACAACGCTTAAATAAACTAATGCAAAAATAATAAAGCCAATAGAAACAATAAAGCTTGAAATATCTGGGTACATATTAGCAATAGGTAGCTGTGAAACATTATATGTTAACACCATATATCGCATCACTGCCAAAATTTTAATATCAAAAATAAAAAACAATGCGATAATGCCAACTACGCTTAAAACAAATCGCATAAAAGTGTCTGAAAAATAAACAAGGGCAAGTTTTATATTTCTGTGTGGTTCGTCAATGTTAAGCGGATTGACAGGTGTCATTCGTCCCCACCCAAAATAAAAAACAAACAGACAAATGACTCCTATGGGATCTATGTGAAAAAAGGGATTAAGCGTTGAATAGCCAAGTGCTATACCGGTGTCATCACCCATTTTATGTGCAACCCATGCTCTGAATACATTGGAGCAGGTGATCATCATGAGATATGCTACAAAAAAAGTAATTGCGCCAATTGCTAACTCGGCGGTGTGAACTGTCATCATAATAATTTATTTACCTTCAGCATTATTGTTATTTGGGTCAACAACTATTACCTGTCCTGTAAATGGCAAAGTTATTGTTAATTTTTCCAACTGACCAACAAGCTTCTTTAAGGCAGTTGAATTCTCTTGATTGAGGCGAGGGTACCCTGGATGATTAGATGCGTCTATATCACTCACTAATGGTGCAATAATAGCTGTATCATTAGCAGAAGCCTTTTGCCGTTTACTTTGTGGAAGTGCAATGGAATCATTTTTCCTTTTTTTACTAGATTCTTCCATGGTAAAAATAAAACTATATGAGCTCAAAGCACAAAAAAGAACGATTAACTTTGCATTCATAAAATTCCTTAATTATGTGAAAAGTGTAATCATAATTTAACAATGGGTCAAATGAACATATACGTTATTTTGTTTTTGGGCCAGCAATATATGCGTCCATTATTTCCTTTAATCTTTTTTCATTGTCAGCATTAGCATTAAATTCTTCAAGATGTTTGTCATGACAATTTTTTACTGCTCGCTTACATTCTGGACTATGATGGCCGTTGGTTGATTTTTTTGAATTGCCCTCCATACAAAGAATCACATTGCTTGTATACGCAAATAAAAAAATAAAAACATATTTAATGTTCATAAAAACCTTAACTTTTTGTGCTATTTCTAAAATATATAAGTTTTTGGTTTTTATCTTCCAAATAAGAAACATCCGCAAGAAGACCAAGTAACGATATTGTTCTTGAGTCAATGGGTTCTTGATGCTTAACGTCTAAGTAAAAAATATCTGAAAGGATGCTGGATAATATAGTATTTCTTGAATCAGTTACGTTGGGTTGTTCTGCGCCATTTAAGTGCGTTCTTGTTCTTTTTGTTGGAGGAAGATCGTCACATGCCTGAGAAGATGTTCTTTTTTTGTTGATTTCTTGGCTAGAAAGTACAAAGCCATGTACTCCTGTTATTAAAATTAATCCAAAAATGAGTTTTTTGTTCATAACAGCCTTTTATAAAAATATTAATAATAATGTTGATTTTATCACCAATATAATAAATTGAAATATTTTTGATAATTTTTTTTCAATTTATGTTATGCGCTAGCGCATAACCACAAAACATCATATACTGATAAACAATAAAACAGCTAAATTTATAAAGAATACGCGATTTTTATGGAAAAAAAATACGATCATCTTATCAGTGAAGCATCAGCACAGCAACAATGGGCAACTGAAAACACTTATGCTTTAGAAAACAACCCTGGTCCTCTATTTAGTATAGATACACCTCCACCAACGGTATCAGGTAAACTTCATATCGGTCATATTTTCTCATACACCCAAACAGACATTATTGCGCGTTTTCAACGCATGAATGGACATTCCGTATTTTATCCATTTGGTTTTGATGATAATGGCTTGCCTACTGAGCGTTATGTAGAAAAAAAACATGATATTCGTGCGCATGAATTAAAGCGTTCCGACTTTATAGCTCTTTGCACACAAGAATCTCATGAATCTGCCGAGCAATTTAAGCAGTTGTGGCAAAAGATGGGGCTTTCAGCTGATTGGCGTCTTACTTATTCAACTATCTCGGCTTCAACAAGAAAAATTTCTCAACAATCATTTATTGAGCTTTTTAAAAAAGGTTATATCTATCGCAAACAAGAACCAGCTCTTTATTGCACACTTTGCAGAACTTCGGTTGCGCAAGCAGAGCTTGACGACAAAGAAATGCCTTCATTTTTTAATGACATCATTTTTAAAGACTCTGATGGCAATAATTTAATTATTGCAACCACACGTCCCGAATTGTTACCTGCGTGCGCTGCTATACTTTTTAATCCTGAAGATATTCGTTACAAAAAATTACATGGCAAAATGGCAACGGTTCCTCTTTTTGGTCACACTGTTCCCATTTTGTCCGATGAATTGGTTGACATAGAAAAAGGCAGCGGTCTTGTGATGGTTTGTACTTTTGGAGACAAAACAGACATTATATGGTATAAAAAACATAATCTTGCATACAAACAAGTCATTGGCTTTGATGGAAAGTGCACGGACAATGCAGGTTTTTTGCAAGGAATGTCAGTTATTAATGCTCGTGCTGCAATTATTGACAAGTTAAAAGAAAATAATTTATTGTATGCACAAAAAATGATTAGTCACGCGGTTGGCGTGCACGAGCGTTGCAAAAAAGAGATTGAAATTATTATTGTGCCGCAGTGGTTTGTTTCTATACTGCCACATAAAAAAGCATTTTTAGACATTGCCGATACCATTAATTGGTATCCATCTTTTATGAAGTTTCGTTATGTTGACTGGGTTAACAATCTTGCATGGGATTGGGGAATTTCTCGTCAACGTTTTTATGGTATACCGTTCCCTGCATGGCATTGTAATGACTGTGGACACATTATTCTTGCAGATGTTAATCAATTACCTGTTGATCCACAAGAAACAGCATACGGGCATTCATGTCCTCAATGCTCAAGTTCTCACATTTCTCCTGATTCTGATGTTATGGATACGTGGAATACATCGTCGTTAAGTCCCTACTTGTGTAGGGACTTATATAATGAATTATCAAATAAAATAGATCCGCTCGCCCTGAGTGTTTCCGAAGGAAACGTATCGAAGGGTAGCGAGCCTTTTATTCAAATGTCCATGCGCCCACAAGCGCATGATATCATCCGCACCTGGGCATTTGATACAATAGTCAAAACCTGGATGCATGAAAACAAAGCACCATGGAAAGATATTGTTATTTCTGGTCATGTGTTAAGTGATAAAAAAGAAAAAATATCAAAAAAAGATGGCACCGCCATGGATCCAGCGCAATTACTGACGCGTTTCCCCGCAGATGCCATTCGTTATTGGACCGCAAGCGCAAAGCTTGGCCAAGACATATCATTTTCTGAAGAACAGCTTAAAATTGGGCAAAAACTTATCACCAAGCTTTGGAATGCATTTTTATTTGCGCAGCCGCATTTAGTAGCAGAAATTACGCATAGCGTAGAAACTGTTGGTCTTGCAAATAAATGGATTTTACACACTGTTTCAAATTGCTTTACAAAATATCAAAGCTACTTTAATGAACAAGAACCTGGTCTTGCTCTTGCCACTATTGAGCAGTTCTTTTGGGGTGATTTTTGTGACAACTATATAGAACTCATTAAAAATCAGCTTTTTAATCCTGAACATTATGATCAGAAAGAGGTTCAAAGTACGCGTTACACACTCTATCAGGTTGGATTGCGTATTTTACAGTTTTATGCACTATATCTGCCACATGTCACCGAAACTATTTATCAGAATTTGTATAAGCAGCATGAAAAAACGTTATCCCTGCATCAAATAAGGTATCCTCAGGTACAAATTCCCTATGTATTTGAATCGGAAAACAGGTTAATGATGCATGTTATTGCTATTATCAATCAGGTACGCAAGCTCAAAACAGAGCAACAGCTTTCGCTTAAAACGCCACTGCAAAAGCTTACCTTATTGATACAGGATATTGATCTATCTGCAAGTCTCAAAGAGCATAATCAGCTCATTGCAGGAGTCACTCAGGCGGTGGAAATAAGCTATACAAGCGTTGCGCAGCCAGAGCATCAACTCATTTCAGAAGATGGCTTGTGGTATGCCACCATAGTTGTGCAATAAGGCCTGCTTGCAAAAAATCCGTTTTTAAGCGACACTAAGAGTATTATTGAACAATATAAAAATAAAAAACTAAGACTATGGTACAGATAATAATCGAAGAACAAAATATTCAATTCAATGTGGAACAATTTGAGCATGATGCCCAACTGATCATGCAATTGATGGGGTATGGTGACTTTGATCTTGGTATTTTATTGACCGATAACCAGGTTATTCAAGTGTTCAATAGTAATTTTCGTCAAAAAGACGTTCCAACAGATATTTTGTCTTTCCCCTTTTATCCAGAGCTTAAGGCTGGGGAATCAATAAATGCAGCTACCGATGACGATAAAAATATTGGTGATTTAATTATATCGTTAGAATATATAAAGCCGACGTGTGCGCAAGAAAACAAAACAATTAATGATCATCTTAAGACGCTTTTGTGTCACGGTATTTGTCATCTTTTGGGTTATGATCATTATACTGAGAGTGCTGATAAGGTTATGAAAGAAAAAGAAGCATGGCTTGCAGCTCGATTGATGGAAAAATAGATGAATTTTAAATTGCTTTTTGTTATTTCTATTACTCCTTTTATCTATTTTTCATCTATGTATGGAGTATCTGCAGGCGTTTCTGTAAATTATGATGACAAGCTATCAGGAGTTTTGTGGGGAGGATACGATTTTAATCGTGTACAAATGCGTATTGGCTGCACATTAGATTCAGAAAATAAACAAGTTATTCCATCCGTCAAAATGGTTCCAGTAGAATCGCATGCTGTTAATCTTTCTGATCAAGCACTAAACCAGGGCTTGGCTGATGGGTTGAATATTAGCTTTGAATTACTCAAATTGTTTTGTGATAAAGAAGCCGCTCAACATATTCGCAATCCTGAATTAGAAAAACATTATTGTGAGCAGATTGATGAGCAATTTCAAAAGAGTGAGGCATTATTGCAAAAAGCTAAAGAAAAAATTAAAGGCTTAGGATGAAAAAAATAATATTATATATTTCTTTTTTTCTGTATTGTTTTGCTTTTGAAAATATTTTTTGCTCAGGATCACCAGCGTGTAGTTCTATTCAAATTAATCTTCAATCGTCAAATGAGATTATGAAATTAATACGCTTAGCCCTGCAATATCTTAATAATGATTCCAGCGAAACATTTGAAAAATGCGCACATTTTTTAAGTGAACAGTTATACAATAATGCGACTACACAAAGAGATTCATTAATAAAAAATGAAAAAGAGTTTCATGATCAACTACAAAAAAATGCTCATGATATTGATCTGCAAGCTAACCGTGTGTGTTCTGTGATAGAAGTACTTTTTCTTCTTTCAAATACCACGCAAGACATAGAGCTTAATAAAGAATTGTTTAAAAAAATTGTCATGAAATATCATCCCGACAAACTTAAAGATCAATGTACAGAGCATCATCGTATAATATTTAACGAAATTGATGATCTTTTAAATAAGAAAAAGCCTTGTTCGCATTTAAATTCTTTCGTAAATGATATTTCTCATAAATTGCATGAACATTTAGGAGAGATTAATCAAGAGCAAGTTTCTCTGTCAGGTTTACCTAAAAATATATTCATTAACCAACCTTTAGGTTCTACTTCTTATGTGATAGCAGGCAGAACAGTAAATCGATTGCTTTTTTCGCCGCGCGTATCAGATGCTTCAGTCAAAAATGTTGGTTTTAACTTACTTCATATGACACAAAAATTAGAGTCTCTAAAAGTCAATTTACAGTTATCTTCTAATAAAATTGCCCTTAAAACTTTGTAGGAAAAATGATGAAAAATAAATTATTCTTATTGCTTTGTCTTTCTTCTTTTATTTTTTTTTCCACCAATTGTGCTGAAGGTCCAAATCAACAGGCTGAACTGCTTGAACAGCAGCTGATAACAGCAAAAAACAAAAATAGCTTAATGCATTTGACCAAGGAACAGATTATAAAAGGTGGTGTTCAAGGTTTTAGTCAAGGATTCAGTGGTTCTATAGTTGAATGGGCAAAAAAAGAACTTGAATATCAATATAGTGGTCGTCAAACACCAATAGAAAAATTACAAACATATAACAGTGCTATCAATTTTTTAAATAATGCCATAGATCTTGTACCCAAACAGATGCAATCGCAACAGGAGCTTATTAATAGAAGAATAAATAAGATAAAAGCTGATTCGGGTAAGCAAGCTGAATTGAAAAAATTAGAACAATCAAAAGATAGCCTTGAAATTCGAGCGCTTGCTGATATTGAAGAATTAGGTCAAATGTTAGCTGATCTTAAACAAAATTATATTAATTTAAAAAAAGAAATATCATCATCAAAAACTGTATCATTAGATTCTAAAACTAATAACAATGAAAAAGAAGAAACAGCAAGCACAAATACAGATAATTCAAATCAAGATCAGTCTGAGAATGGTAGTGATATAACAGACAAAACAACAGAATCAAAACCAAGCCTACTTTCAAAATTAAGCGCAGCAATTGTTCCCGCATGTATCGGTGGCTTCAATTTTGTTGCAGATAACTGTGGGCCAAAAACAATTGCTGACTGGACCTGTTCCCGTGTACCATATCTTGTAGGAAAAGAAACTGTGATAAAAAATAGTATCACTGCAACCGGGGCATTTCTTATTGTCGCCGCTCTTTACAAAACATATTCAATTATCAGTTCAGACGATGAGGAAGAGGAAGAAGACAACTTCTTGGATACGTTTAGTTATAAATCATAAAAAATTGATAAAAATAATCCTTGTTTTGAGTTCTTGCAGCATTCAATAAAAAAATATAATCTCACGGTACGGGTTATAACAAACAAGGATTTTTATGCGTAAGTTACCATTAGATACCAGTACATTTTCTCGAATAAGAGAAGATAATTATCTTTATGTAGATAAAACTCAATATATGTATCAGATGATTACTGGTGGTGGCCGTTACTTTCTTTCACGTCCTCGACGTTTTGGCAAATCTCTTCTTGTTTCTACTTTAAAAGAAATTTTATCTGCACATAAAGAGTTGTTTAATGGATTATGGATACATTTAAGTGATTATCAATGGCACGAGCATGGCATTATTCAACTCGATTTTTCAAAATTACGAGCTACAGATTTAGAAGCATTTAGAAAGCGTCTTTCAAAAGAATTACTAATCATTGCAAAAAATTATAACATTGATGTTAACGATACCAGCAGTGATCCTGACGAGTTATTACAGGATGTTGTTTTGGCGCTTCACAAGCAATTTGGTCGAGTTGCTATCTTGGTAGATGAATATGATAGCCCAATCCTGAAATCTTTACACAATCAGTCGGTTGCACAAGAAATTAGAGATGAAATACAACATTTTTTTACTGTTATTAAAGCATTAGATGCTCACATTTCATTTGTGTTTATAACAGGTGTTAGTTCGTTTGCAAAAGCAGGATTGTTTTCTGGTATTAACAACTTGCAAATACTGACATTGCGTAAAGAGTATGCCACCATTTGTGGCTATTCTGATGATGAAATTGATCATTATTTTGCTGATTATATAGCAGATTGGGCAAAACAAGAAAACAAGTCGTATGACAAGTTACATGAGCAGATAAGAACCTGGTACAATGGTTATTCATTTGGATATAATGTGCCAAAAGCATACAACCCTTTTTCTGTTATGAATGCACTTAATGAATATAAGTTTGGAAATTTTTGGTTCCAATCTGGAACACCAACTTTTTTAGTTGAAATGTTAAAAAAAGAATATAAAACATTTGATCCTGAAGACTTGACTGCGACAGAGGACTTTTTGGGGATTTTTGATATTAATACCATTCCACTGTTATCTCTCATGTTTCAAGCAGGCTATTTAACAATCACAGGATATAATGAAGAATCAAAATTATTTGATTTAGATTATCCCAATGAAGAGGTTCGTGTTGCTTTTCAAAAATATTTGCTTGAAGTTTTTGCTCATATTGATGCAGAAGTTGCGCAGCGATTATCATTACAATTAAAAGCAGCTTTTGAAAAAGAAGATTTGGAGAAAGTAATAGAATTGCTGCAGCAATTATTTGCGCATGTACCATATCAATTACATATAAAAGAAGAAAGATATTATCATTCATTGCTCATAATGGCATGTGTTATAGCTGGCATAAAAAGTAGCGGTGAACGCTCTACTAGTCATGGCAGAATAGATTTAGTTTTAGAGTTTTCACAAAAAATATATGTTATTGAAGTTAAATTTAATGACACAGCAGAAAATGCACTTTTACAAATTGAAGACCGCAGATATTATGAAAAGTTTCTGATTCAAAACAAACCCATCATTTTATTGGGACTATCTTTCAAAAAAGAGCCGCAGAGCTTTACCGTTAGTTATGTTATGAAAAAATTATAATTGTTATTTTTGGGTTTTTTTATTTTTGCGCATGCCATTCGTTGGGGATGGTTTGCTGGTGCTGTGTGCTTATCCTTGGTGTGTGCGTATAAAAAGAAATAGTTTATACTGAAATGAACAAACAATTTTTAGGAATAATGTATGAGTTATGATTTTAAAACAATTGAAAAAAAACACCAAAAAAATTGGTCTTCTCAAGAACGAGATCTCCAATCGCATGATAATGAAGGTGTGGATAAAAAAAAATTTTACTGTTTAGATATGTTCCCCTATCCATCAGGCAGCGGTTTGCATGTAGGTCACTGGCGGGGATATGTATTATCTGATGTATACACACGCATTAAATGGTTAGAAAAATACGAAATTTTGCATCCCATGGGTTGGGACGCGTTTGGTCTACCGGCAGAAAATGATGCAATAAAAAAGGGCATTCACCCGCAAGAAAGTACCGCAAAAAATATTGCAAACTTTAAAGAGCAATTGAAAGCTATTGGCGCGTTGTATGATTGGGACAAAGAGTTAAACACAACTGATCCAGACTATTATAAGTGGACGCAGTGGATATTTTTGCAGATGTACAAAGCAGGTCTTGCGTACGAAGATTTTGCACCAATTAATTGGTGCTCTTCTTGTTTGACAGGTTTGGCTAATGAAGAGGTAATTAATGGTACCTGTGAGCGTTGTGGGTCTGAGGTTGTGCAAAAAGAAGTACGTCAGTGGATTTTAAAAATTACTGCGTATGCTGAAAAATTATTGTCAGGACTTGATACACTTGAATGGCCTGAAAAAGTTAAATTGATGCAGCGCAATTGGATTGGCAAAAGTGAGGGACTAGAAATTACTTTTGACGCTAAAAACGACAAAAGTAATGATAATGATTGTGTATTAACAGTGTACACAACATGCCCCGAAACAATTTATGGTGTGACATTTTTGGTGATTGCTCCCGAGCACGAACTTGTTAACAAGATAACAACATCAGAACAACGAGATGCAGTTGCTGCATATTGCGAGCATAATGCAACCATGTCAGCACTTGAACGCATGAGTGATGTACAAAAAACAGGTGTTTTTACCGGTACTTATGCAATTAATCCAATTAATAGTGAAAAAATTCCAGTGTATGTTGCAAGCTATGTTCTTGCACATTATGGCACCGGCATTGTGATGGGCGTTCCTGCTCATTGTCAGCGTGATTTTGAGTTTGCACAAAAATATACTATACCATGCAAACAAGTTATTGCGTCAGACAATGTACAGCGCAATAACGATGGTCAACTAGTTGCTGCGTATGAAGGTGATGGATTACTTATTAACAGCGGTTTGTTTGATGACATGTATGCAAAATCAAACGGAAAAGCTGCAATTATAGATTTTATGGTTGGCAGTGGTTTTGCAACAAAAAAAATTAATTATAAATTACGCGATTGGGTATTTTCTCGTCAGCGTTATTGGGGAGAGCCAATACCACTTATTCATTGTGCACAGTGTGGTATTGTTCCCGTGCCAGAAGAACAACTTCCGGTAACATTACCAGATATTGATCATTATCAACCAACCGGAACTGGTGAATCTCCACTTGCAAATGTTGCAGAATGGGTAAATACAACATGTCCAACGTGTGGCGGTCGAGCAAAGCGTGAAACAAATACAATGCCGCAATGGGCAGGTTCTTGTTGGTATTTTTTACGTTATCCAAATCCACATCTTAAAAATCAGCCCTGGAGCGCAGCTGACATGAACTATTGGCTACCAGTTGATTTATATGTTGGTGGTGTTGAACATGCCATTTTGCATTTATTATACGCGCGTTTCTGGGTAAAAGTATTATATGATTTGGGACATTTACCATTTGATGAGCCATTTTCTCATCTTTTTAATCAAGGCATGGTACTTAAATATTCAGAAAAAACTGGTCTTGTTGAAAAAATGTCAAAATCAAAAGGTAATGTTGTCAGCCCCGATGATATGGTAGAAAAATATGGTTCTGATGTGTTGCGTATGTACATTCTTTTCATGGGTCCACCGGAACTTGATTGTGAATGGCAGGACAGTGGCATTGAGGGTGTTAAGCGTTTTGCGCATCGTTTTTTTGATTACATGAGCAACCCTAACAATATAATGTCTGACGGAACGGAAAACATTTTGGTTACTCGCCGCGTTCACAAATTATTAAAAGAATTTCAAGAACGCCTTGATGTTTTCAAGCCAAACACAGCACTTGCAGCATTCATGGAATGGATGCATGACACTGCAAATCAGTCAATGAGATTAAGTAAAGATTCAGCTGAAAAAGTGTTAGTTGTATTATCTGTCATGGCGCCGCATATGGCGAGTGAGTTGTTAGAAATTGTTTTACAAAAACAGCTGAGTGATTGTGACTGGTCATATTATAATCCTGAATATACGTATGAAGATCAGGTTACTGTTGTTGTGCAAGTGAATGGCAAGTTACGCAGTTCAGTGAATGTAAAACGTTCATCAGAGCAAGATGTAGTTGAGTTTCTTGCGCGTGAAAAAGTTGCGCAGTGGTTGGATAATAAAGATGTTGTTAAGGTTATTTTTGTAAAAGATGCGTTGATTAATTTTGTTGTTAAATAAAATAAAGGCAGAGTTATCTCTGCCTTGTTTTATTCTGTTTCAGCAATTGACGACGAACTGCTGTTGTTGGGAGTAAAATAACTATTTCGATCATAAAGTGCAAGTTGATGCTCATGTACATCAAATTGTGCTTTTAAATTGTCCAACGTTTCCTGTATTTGTGTGATATCCGTTGTGCCTTGTGCAATAAGTTCTATTAATTGCACTCTTTTTTCTTTTTCATCAAATATCCACCCTCGTGTTTGATCAAGGCGTTTTGTTTCAGCCTTTTGATCATGTTGTATTGTGGCCATAAAATCATCTTGTTTTTTTGTGTTTTTTTCGAGATGGCGCACTCTTTTTTCAAGTTCATGAATTCTTTTGTCCTGTTCTGTAAACAGTTTATAAGCAAGACAGCATCCCACCCCAATACATATACCAGCACCAAGAATAAGCATATCTTTTTTTGAGCCAGCGAATGGCACAATCTGCTGTTGCTGCATAGTCTGCGTGGTTAGTGTTGTAAATAATAGGTTGATGCTGAGTATAAAGAAAATATTTCTCTGTGTGTTCATGGTTGCCTCTGTGTGTTTGTTTATAATTAATATAAAATATCAAAAACAATTCAATATGGCAAAAAAAGTGTAAAAATATTGATAGATATTGTTTTTAATGCGTTATTTATATATCATTCAGATAAAGCTGATAGTTTTTTGCGTATGTTGGGAAAAAAAATATGAAAAGTATGATAAAAAATGGTGTTTATTTAGTGGTGATAGTTGGAATGTTTTCTCATAAATGTTTTGGCATGTATGGTCAGGATGGCCAAGCATACCAGCCGCAACCAGGAGGCTATGGTGCACAGTATGAGATTGATATTGCTGCATATCGGAGTAATGGAGCTACTTTTCCACATACTCCTTTGTATGTCCAAACCTATCTTCATCGGCAATCAAATTCTACTGTTACGGCAACATATGATGATAGACATCGACAGAAAGAACAGGAGCGACAAAAAATAGAACAAGCAGTTTTGCAAGAACAAAAAGAAAAGTTAGAAAAATACGAAAAAGAAAAAGCACAGAAACAAAAAGAGCAGAACGATGTTATACAGAGGCACAATAATACCGGTGGCTTTGCCAGCGACGCCTGTTCATCATCATTTTCGAATAGTACCTTTTTTTGCGGAGCTACAGGCAATGAAATATTTTCTTTTAAGCGTTCAATAAATAATTCTGGATTATTTATTATTCGTATCGGTAATACCTATAAAGAAACATATTACGAAAATAACACTAATTCTATTCTTGTTGATATTGGATTATGGAATACATATAAAAGAGGAAAAAGTATAAGTAATAATAATACTGGTCGATTCCATTTTTCTATTGGTGATCAGATTAAAAATAAAGCAACATTGCCTGATCAAAATGCTAACTCAATCAATATTTCTATTCCTATAAATAGAACAAATTTTTTAGCGTTTATTAGCGCATGCATTGCAGCAAAAATTGGTGTTATTGGTGTGATTGCAGGTGCAACGAGTATTCCAGCTATTGTGATTTTTCCTGTATATGTTGGTCTTGTTTGCATTCCTCATAGCTATCAATGGCTAGCTGTACCAGCGTGTTGGATGATATATAACCCAAGCATGGCAATTCCTTCACTTGTATGGTTAGCACACTGTGCTTTATTTGAATATGCATTGAAGCAAGAAGGCACAAAAAAGTAACTGCAAAGGTTATAGAATTTAATGGTGAAAATGATTTTTTAGTGGTTTGTAATACAAAAGTTTTATTATCTCTGTAACAACAAAATAACCAATAATAACAGCAAAAATGATAGCTAGGTTATGTGTTGTTGGTGCAGCAAAATGAAAAATTGATTGTCCCAGAGAGCTAAAAGGAAGAGCTACAACAATAAATGCTGCAATCAAACAAAGAGCAATCAGTATCAGTGATGGTCGTTGTGCTTTCCAAAATGGCAATGTAGTACGCAGTGAAAAGATGAGTACTAATTGTTTAAGTGCGCTCTCTATAAACCAACAGGTATGCAATGTTTGTTGGTCTGCTTTGAACAAGATAAAAATTAAAAAGTCGAATGGTAAACAAATAAAACCAAATAATAATATGGCGATACTAATGTCTTTGATATCATAGTGAACAGGTTTTTTGAGATCTTTTTTGTTGACCGCGTCGGTTGCAATGGCGATCAGTGGAAAGTCGGTGATTAAATCAAGAAACAAGAGTTGCAATGGTAGCATTGGTAAATAATCAATAAATAATGACGACAGAGCAAGAGAGTAAAAAATACCTACGTTTGAAGCAATAGTTATTTTGATATATTTTAACGTGTTGATAATAATTTTTCTGCCTTCTTCTATGCCAAGAATAATGTTGTACAAACTTTTTTGAAGTAAAATAATGTCAGCAGCTTCGCGTGCTATTGGTGACGCATCATTTACTGCTATGCCAACATGAGCGCTATGCAGTGCAGGAGCGTCATTAACGCCATCTCCCACATAGCTAACGGAATAACTATTTTGTAGATAGTTAATGATTTGATATTTTTGTTCTGGTGTTACACGCGCAAAAATAGTGCGTTTGTATGCCAGATCTTTTTTTTGTTCTTCAGTACTGTTCTCAAAGTCGCTGCCTAAAACAACATTTTTCATATCATTTTCTAGTCCAAGTTGATGGGCGATTGAGTAGCATATATATGGGCTGTCGCCACTTAAAATTTTAATGCGTACATTGAGTGCTTGCGCTTTTTTGATTGCATTTATGGCTGTTGTTTTAAGTGGATCAGCAAATGCAATGAGACCAAGGCTTTCATATTGATGATCTTCATTTTCTAGAAAATTATTTGTTGCTTCACTATTATGTATCGTTTTTGTGGCAACAGCAATAACTCTGTTGCCTTGCGTTTCGTGTTCTTGAATCCATTGATTAGCAGAAGACAATTGATCATTATCAAGTAATGAGCATTGTTTTATCACATATTCTGCAGAGCCTTTAGTGATGAGTGTGTAAACATCATTTTTTTTGACTAATGATATACTTCGGTGTTTTTCGTACGTAAATGGTAATGAGTGGATAATAGTATATTGTTCAACTTCTTTTTTATTATTTTGTGTTAATTTTTGTTCTATTGCATGGTCAAAACTTTGAAGCACTGTTTTGTGACTATCCATGAAAGCATCAGATGAAACGGCTGCGTATACCAATGTTTGTTCTTTGTCTTTTGCAGATATATCATTGATGGTAAGCACATTTTCGGTAAGTGTGCCAGTTTTGTCTGTGCACAATATTTCTACACTACCAAAGTCTTCAATGACAGAAAGACGTTTTATGATAATTTTATGTTTTTGTAAAGCCATTGCACCTTTTGTGAGACAAAAAGTAGTAACAACGGGAAGAGCGGCAGGAATGGCAGAAATGGCGAGCGTGGTAGAAAAAAGAAAGAGATTCAAAAAAGAAGTTTGTCCGTGTTTTATTGCCACATTAATGAATAAAATAAGAATAAGACTGGTGACAAATATCAAAAGAACTGCGCGGGCAAGTTGCATGGTACCACGAAAAAGAGCGCTCTTGTTATAGGTATCTATGTACATTGTTTTATTCTATTTTTGGCAAAATAATAGGTAAGTTTTATTGTTTCAGCAATGACCATATTGAACAGGATAACGCCAATAAGCCATGGAGCATGATGCCATTCTGGAGACGTAAACAAAAATATTTTATGACCAATTGAGGTGAATGGAAGAATGATGGCAGTTGCAATAACAAATAGAGAGAGACCAATGAGTGTACATGAAGGTCGTTGTGCTTTAAAGAAAAATAATTTTGTACGGAACAAGAAAATAAATATGATTTCCGAAATGGTGCTCGTTATAAACCAGCTTGTTTGCAATGTTGCAGGAAAATGTGATCTAAATACCAGAAAAATGGTTAAATCTGCAATAAACATAACAAATCCAAAAAGAATAATGAGGATGGTGGCATCGGTCATGTCATACGTAACTGGTTTTTTTATTTCCTCAAGACTCACGGTGTCGGTGGATATTGCAATCATGGGCAAATCAGTCAGTAGGTTTAGAAATAATAGTTGCATAGGAAGCATGGGTGGATAATTAATAAGTAAAGATGCAACAGAAAGTGCATAAAAATGACCAAAACTTGGCGCGTTAGTCATTTTGGTATATTTGAGTGTATTTACAATAGTTTTTCTGCCTTCTTCTATGCCCAAAATAACACTGCTTAAACTTTTGCGAAGCAGAATAATTTCAGCAGCTTCACGTGCAACGGGAGCTGCATCGTTGACAGCAAAGCTGACATGCGCACTTTTGAGCGCTGGCGCATCATTAATTCCATCCCCCATGTATCCAACGGAATATTTTTTTTGTAGATGTTTGATGATTTCATATTTTTGTTCGGGATTAACGCGCGCAAAAACAGAGCGATTGTTTGCTAAAAATGTTTTTTGTTCTTCGCTGCTTTTTTCAAAATCTTCTCCAAGCACAATGTTATCAATGTTTTCCTCAAGTCCAAGTTGTTTGGCAATAGTATGGCATACATTTTTACTGTCGCCACTTAAAATTTTTATCTGAATACCGAGTGATTTTGCTTTTTGCACTGTGGTGAGCGCGGTGCTTTTGAGCGGATCTTGAAACGCGATAAGGCCAATTGTTTCATAATCATGATCGTTATTGTCGATATCAAATGATGATGCATCATTAGTTGATATCGAGATGCTTTTAGTGGCGATTGCGAGTATTCGATTACCTTTTGATTCCTCTGCAGTAATCCATGAATTAATGGTTTCTTTTTCTTCTGTTTTTAAAAAGGTACATTTTTCAATAACTATTTCAGGTGAACCTTTGATGATAAGCGTGTGTACATTGTCTTTATTGACAAGGGCAAGAGATTGGCGTTTTTGAGGCGTAAATGGTAGTTCTTTAATGGTTGTATGTTGCTCAATATTGATGTTCATTTCTGGTGTTACCTTTTTTTGCAAAGCAAGATCAAAGCCTTTTGTTGTGCTTTCTTTTGTAGCGCTTTGCGCAGGGGATGAAAGAATAGCATACATGACTGTTTGATCAGGATTATTACCGTAAACATTGTCCACACTCAGTTGATTTTCTGTCAGCGTTCCTGTTTTATCGGTACAAAAAACATCAATGGAGCCCAAATCACCAATGGCAGACAATCGTTTTACGATGACATTATTTTTTTTGAGTGTTGAAGCGCCTTGTGATAAGCAGAATGTCATGACCATGGGAAGGCCTTCGGGGATGGCGGTGATGGTGAGTGCTGCAGCAAACAAAAAAAGATCAATATAATTAATTTCACCTTTGCGCATAATAATATGGATAAACGCGACAAGTAACAAACTAAAAAAAATGAGATAAATGGTAAATTTGGTAATCGTTATGGAACCTTTTTCCATGCTGCTTTTTGCAGATGTTTGATTGGTTAATGTTGCAATGTTTCCCAAAGCAGTTTTTGTGCCCGTTGCTATAACAATTCCAACTGCTTTGCCATGCGTGACAATAGTTCCTGTAAAACCGATGTTATGCGCTTTATACATATCTTTCACCGGTTCATCTGATTGTTTTTCTGTTTTTTCAACAGCAATAGATTCTCCCGTGAGGCTTGATTCATCAATAAATAGGTTATCTGTTTCAATGAATCTGCAATCGGCTGGAATAATGTCACCAGCATACAATAGTATGATATCTCCTGGGACAAGGAGATTAATTGGAATATTTACCTCTTTGTTGTCGCGACGTGCCGTAACTTGAGACATTAATGTTTTTTTAAGAAGTTGCATAGCGTTATTACTACGATACTCTTGAAAAAAGCCGATCCCAACATTAATTGCAATAATGATGAAAATAATGATGCTTTCGGCAATTTGTTTTGTGAAAATATACGCTGCTGCGATGACAAAAAAAATAGACATAAAAGGACTAAACAGCTGTCCTTTTAAGATTTGAAACCATGTAACATCTTGTTCTTTAATTTCATTGGGTCCATAAAGCTCTAATCTTTTTTGAGCCTCCGTTGATGTTAGTCCTGATTGAGATGCATTAAGTTCATTGAGTGTTTGTTGACTACTAATATTAGTGTAAAAAGAAAAATTTTTATCTTCCATGCGTTTTTCCTTTTTTTTTAATGGTAGAAAAATGCTTTCTGTTGATGCAAGTATTGACGGAACATTTAGCTATTGAAATTTTTTGTATTATTTTTTCATACTCAATAAAAATAACTGGGGGGTTATTATGATGCACAAAATAATAAAAAGAGTTGTTCTGTTGAGTGCCGTTTGTATTGGATTAGGATATATCATGGTTCCCTATGATGCATTAAAAAAATATAAAAATCGCAGAGATTTTTCAGCATCACCTGAGCCAGCAGGAAAAAAAAGAATGAAAAAAAATAATGAAAAACCAATCTTTGTTATTCAAAAACATGACGCATCTCACTTGCATTATGACTTTCGCATTGAAATTGATGGAGTGCTCAAATCATGGGCGGTGCCGAAAGGTCCATCAACCAATCCTCAAGAAAAACATCTTGCAATAGAAACGGAAGATCATCCAATGGAATATGCAACATTTGAGGGCGTTATTCCAGAAGGACATTATGGTGCAGGTCCTGTTATTGTATGGGACACCGGAACATATGATAATATTAAGCAAAAAAATGGCGTAATAGTGCCACTGAAACAATGTTATAAAGATGGGCAGATAGAAATCTTTTTGCATGGCAAAAAATTAATTGGTGGTTATGCTCTTATCAGAACAGAAAGTGATGAAAAAAATAAGTGGCTACTTATTAAAATGCGTGACGAATATGCAGATGCGCGTCGCAATCCTGTTTCATCTGAACCTGAATCTGTTTTGTCGGGAAAAACAATTGAGCAGATAAAATAAAAGTGTAACCAAAAAAATAGTTTGATTACACTTTTATTTATGGTTTTTTATGATGTCATAAAATGGTACCATTTTTCTTGTAAACGAGTGATTGCTTGCAACAAATCAGGTAGCTCATTCATATCTTGTTTTAACTGATTCATTTCTTGTTTTTGTAGTTGTAATTCATTAAGAAGGAGCACTGGTAATATTT
Organism: uncultured Pseudomonadota bacterium; assembly: GCA_964433525.1. Taxonomy (GTDB): domain Bacteria; phylum Babelota; class Babeliae; order Babelales; family Vermiphilaceae; genus SOIL31. The sequence goes on along the minus strand of CAYSQT010000002.1, from coordinate 90,809 downwards.
CATAACGCACACTGAGTGGTTCTCCATTTTCATCTCTTATAACCAATGCAGGGAATACTTTATCAACCTCTTCTGCTATTAAACCATAGTGCATTGTTTTTGTTATATCTTTGTTGTACACAAAAGTTACTGGCTCAAGATTGTGAACGCAGCTTGAATCACCGTTGTTCATTGCGCGAATGCTGTTTTTGTATTTTCTAGATGCAGTGTTTACTCCCAATTGCCCTTTATCGTCGATTAATACTGGTATGCCAGTAGTAATGGGCCTTCCATTAATACCTGCAATAAACGTTGGGAATTGAGTTGAACCTATGCGAATAGTTGAAGCATCACCGGCAACGCCAATGTTTCCAATCATAATATTTTCATTGTTAAAATCCGGGCCGCTTGTAGCTACCAAAGCGGATCCAGATAATCTACCTATTGTTATGTTGTCTGCACTAGCGCCATTGACGTTTGATCCATCGCCAATGGCTATGTTTTTAGAATTATCAAAGCCTTTTTGCAATGCACTGTTACCAATAGCTATACTATTACCACCGTCGACATTGTTCCCGAGAGCTTGATATCCAATTGCTATGTTGCCAGATTGTTGATTGAGCACTAGGGAGTTCTTACCGAGCGCTATGTTATCGTTTATGTTTTTTGATGGTCCAAATGGTGTTAATGCGTTTTGACCAATGGCTATGTTACCAGAGGCATTTTGTTGCATATTTAATGCATTAGAACCTATCGCGGTATTGTTTTTTCCTGCATCATTGCGTTCCATGGCAGAGGCACCAATTGCTACGCTTTCACTTGTACTATTATCATTTGCTAAAGCAAATGCGCCAATGGCTGTATTGGATTGATTTGTTGTCGTGTTGAATAGAGTATTTGCACCAATTGCAGTATTATCTTTACTACGAACTGTGACATTTATGAGAGCATTACTTCCCAATCCTACATTTTGATTTCCGGTTATTCTCGTATTCGCACCGCCTGCATCTTTACCAACAAAGGTATTGGTATATTCACCTTTTTCATTTTTACCAAGATTATGAATAAAGAGTATGCTGTTTTTTACAATGTTTCCAATTTCTGCATTTATTGAATCATTCATTACTATATTTGTCTCAACAACACGTCTAAAAAAATCATTATCATTATTTGCTTTTAAGTAGAGTGAAAATATTGCAAAAAAGAATATTTTTAATGAAAATATATAAGTGCCCCGCATAACAATCTCCTTTATGATGCTATGAAACGAACCATTTTTTCTTGTAAATCAGCAATTGCTTGTCGTAATTGTGGTACAAGGTTCATGTCCTGTTTCATTTGATTTATTTCTTGTCTCTGTTGCTTGATTTCATTAAGAAGGAGCACTGGTAATATTTCATACCGAACGCTGAATGGTTCATCATTTTCGCCTCGTATAACGAGTCCAGGAAATACTTCATCAACTTCTTCTGCTATCAAACCATATTGCATTGTTTTTGTTGGGTCTTCGTTATACACAAAAGTTACTGGCTTAAGACTATGAATAGAATCTGAGTCACTGTTATTCATTGCACGAATGCTGTTCTTGTATTTTTTAGATGAAGTGTTTGTTCCCAATTGTCCTGCGCTGTCAATTGATACTGGTTTACCACCAAGAACGGCTGTTCCACGAATACCTGCAATAAATGTTTTACGTTGATTGGAACCTATCCTAATAGTATTTGTATCGTTTTTAACCCCAACACCGTTACCAATCATAATATTGTTGTCACCTGTTCCAATGGCTGATCCTGCAAAATTACCTATTGTTATGTTCTCATTACTATTAGATACTCCTGAGCCGTGGCCAATGGCAGTATTATTGCTGCCCGCACCGTTTGCTAATGCGTTATTACCAATAGCTATATTGCTTGTTCCTGGCTTTTTGCTAGATGATGCTAATGCCAAATGCCCAATGGCGATATTGTTTGATGATTCTCCCCCTAATGCATCATTACCAACAGCTATATTTTGTATTCCTGAAATATTATTCAATAGGGCCTGTCTGCCGATAGCAATATTATCAGCACCACTCACATTAGCATTGAGTGCCGATGTACCAATTGCAGTGTTTCCTGTTCCTGCCATGTTTGATGCTAAAGCGGCAAATCCAACAGCTACATTATCGAATCCTGTTCTATTGTCAAATAATGCTGATGAACCAACTGCTGTATTTCTTGATCCGGTTCTATTACGTCTTAATGCATTAAAGCCAGCTGCTGTATTACTGATACCGGTTGTAAGTCTTCTGAGAGCACTAAATCCAAATCCTGAATTGCTACTGCCAATGTTGGTTATATTGCCATCATTTCTGCCCGCATATTTTCCCACAAATGTATTATCTGTGCCAAAATTATGAATGAAACGAACTCCATTTTTTACAATATTTCCTACGGATGGGCTCGTAGTGTCCTTCATATCAATATTTCCGACAACAGCTAGCCTGACAGAATCTTTGTCAGAGACGTCATCTACCTCTAGCAAGAACAAATTTTCATTTTCAACGGATATATCTTTTGTAGGATCTGCCGTTAAAGCATACGGCAAAAACAGCAATGTAAAAACAACAACGTTGAATTGAAATAAATACGCAGTCCGCATACAAAACTCCTTTTTTTGATAAATAATTTTTTCTTCAACACACTACAACTAACAAAAAGAGAAAAGAAATAGTTGTTTTAAATTTTTTGTTCGTTGAAATTATTTATTTTATTTGTGCATACTGACAAAAAAAATGGGGGAGGTGATGATGCATACATTCATCAAACAAGTAATTATTTTGAGTGCTGTTTTTATTGGGTTAAGATATGTCATACAGATAGTAAAAGAAGGGGAAGGTGGCATGATTTCTAAAAAAAAATTCAAAAAACAAGCATAACGGTTGGTCATCATACCGTTGAATTAACTAATCAGGATAAAATATTATTTGGCTTATCTGGTATAACCAAAGGTGATTTGGTTGATTATTATGATTATATAGCGCCTATTATGTTGCTGCATGTTAAAAACAGAGCAATTTCAATGCAGCGATTTCCGCATGGCATTCATCAAGAAAAATTTTTTCAAAAAGAAGCAGCAGATTATTTTCCCGATTGGATTACGCGCTGTGCAGTAAAACATACTCAGGGTACCGTTTATTATGTTGTTGTCGATAAAGCAGCAACATTAGTTTATTTAGCAAATCAAGCATGCGTTCCGCATGTGTGGTTGAGTAAAATAGATAAAATAGAAAAACCTGATCGTATTATTTTTGATCTTGATCCAGCAGAAACAATGTCATTTGTTGATGTGCAATATGCAGCAACAATAATTAAAACTATTTTGGATGATTTGGACTTGCCAAGTTTTTGTATGTTAACTGGTTCGCGTGGTGCACATATTGTCATACCTATTAAACGGCTATATTCGTTTGATGAAACGCGTGAGTTTGCGCGTACAATAGCAGAATATGCCGTAAAGTGTGATCCAAAAAAATTAACAATAGATGTGCAGAAATATAAACGTGGTAAACGCGTTTTTATTGATTGGTTGCGCAATGGTTTTGGAGCAACAACGGTTGCTCCATATGCGGTGCGCGCGCATGAAGATGCACCAGTTGCCGTGCCAGTCACATGGGATGAATTGTTACAAAAAGGAATGACATCGCAAAAATACACAATTAAAAATATACATAAACGAATAGATTCCATTGGTGATGTATGGCATGATATGCAAAAGCATGCTGTTGTTTTGAACGACGCGATAAAAAAAATGGAGAATAAAAAATGAAAATTTTTTTAGATAGTGCAAATGAACAAGCAATTGCGCAATGGGCCAAAAGCGGTGTTCTTGATGGTGTAACAACAAATCCAACTCTTTTAAGCAGAGAAAGTAAAAATCCAAAAGCAGATATTTTAACAATATGTTCATTGTTACCACACGGTGTTGTTAACGTAGAAGTTGTGGAAACAGATCCTGATGCAATCTATAATCAAGCGCATAAAATATATGATCTTGCAGACAATATTGTTGTCAAAATACCATGTCATAAGCATTACTATCCTATTATTAAACGATTGGTGAATGAAGGCGTGCGCCTTAATATTACGCTTGTATTTTCATTGGTACAGGGTTTGATGATGTCAAAATTAGGAGTAACCTATATTTCTCCTTTTGTCGGACGCCTTGATGACAATGGTGGTGATGGTATTGAGTTGGTAAAACAATTGCGTGCAATGATGGTAAGGTATGGATTTACTACCCAAATTCTTGCAGCATCAATACGTAATATGTCTCATTTTGAAAATGTTATTGTTGCAGGCGCTGATATTGTAACGTTGCCTGTTTCTTTATTGGAGGCATCCGTTAAATATTCTCTTACTGATCAGGGGATAGAGCAATTTGTGCATGATTGGAAAAAATTGAATATTACACAATTTCCATAACAACAATAAATCATGCAATGTTTTAATGTGAGTCTTTAATGATGTGTTATTTTTTGTTATCATTGAAGATTATGAATGCAAAAAATATTATTTTTTTCTTATTTTGTTTTCCGTGCGTGTTGTTTTGCGCTGAAAATGAATTGCCAATATTTTATCCAAATGGAATTTATTTGAATACTCGTCAGAGTATGGCAGAAGGAGAAGGTCATTTTAACATTGATCATGTCTCTGAGTGTCATGATTATAAGATTATCATTACTGGTGACATGCTTAGTAAAAAAAAACAATTTGTATTGTCAAAGTTGCAAGCAGTGGATGTAGCAGAAATGTTTGAAAATAGCTTCGCACAAAAAAAGGATGTGGTTGATGTAATGATCAGTTATTTAGACGGTTGTTTGCATAATTATACTGCTGAAATAACAGTAAGCAGAGAACAAAAAAATAAGCTGCAGAAATTTCTTGAAGAGTATAGAAAAGAACCTTTATTGCATCATTATGAAAAAATATCTAACCATACATTCATGCATCCGCATGAATTAAACGAACAATTTCCCCGAGCAACGTTGGAACTTCATAATCAAGAAAGTATTCTTGTTTTAATGAAGAGTCAGAAAAAGCAGGGGAATAGTAATGTAAGAGGATATTCTAAGCAGGGTCTGGAGCTTTCTGATAAAACGATGACATATTATTTGGAATTATATAGGGCACGTGAAAAAGCGAGTCACGACCAAACGATTATTATAACATTAGCAGATCTCAAAAAGCCTACAGGATATATGAGGGTAGCTCTAACAAAAGTGATAGATAAGCGGGTTGTGATTGAGTTGCCTTGGTATAAGCGGTCAACTCTATGGATTTTGAGTGGAACCGTATGTTTGCTGTGCGTTTTGGCATATCTGAGATGTTATAAAACGAGCCATTCATAATTTCCAGTTGTATATTTTTTATCTTTGCAGTAAAATGAGTGTATATGGAGGATTTCTTATGTCACTTTTTAAACTGCATACACCCTTTCCACCCTCAGGAAGCCAACCAGAGGCAATAAAACAACTTATTGAAAGCCGACCAGGCATTTCTACGCTTTTGGGAGTTACTGGTTCTGGTAAAACGTACACAATCGCTAATGTTATTGCACAACAAGACAAACCGGTGCTTATTTTGGCTCCTAATAAAACGTTAGCAGCGCAGTTATATGAAGAATTTAGTCAATTTTTCCCTGAAAATAAGGTTTGTTATTTTGTGAGTTATTATGACTACTATCAGCCAGAATCTTATTTGCCAGCTCAAGATATATATATAGCAAAAGAAACCAAGGTAAATAGCGAAATTGAGCGTCTACGTGTTGAATCAACCGCATCTCTTATTAATCGTAATGATACCATTGTCATAGCATCTGTTTCTTGTATTTATTCATTGGGCAATCCTCGTGATTATCGTGACTTGGCATTTTCACTGTCTGTTGGGCAAGAAATATCGCGTTCTGAGCTGTTGAGACAACTTATTTTTATTCAATATGTTCGTAATGACGTTGAATCAGCATCAGGCCGTTTTCAGGTTTTTGGTAATACCGTCGAGGTCAATTTGCCTTATCAAAAGGATAAATTGCGTATCGAACTATTTGGTAATACTATTGAAAGCCTTTCTTGGATTAGCAAACATAATAACACTGTTATTAAAGAGCTTGATAACACCATTATTTTCCCCGCAAAGCATTTTGTAACAACACAAGAAATGAAAGACGCCGCAAGAAAAACTATTGAAGCAGAGCTTACAGAATGGCTGCCTCAAGTTGAAAATCCTCTGTATCGCGAGCGTATTAGACAACGGGTAATGCATGATTTGGAAATGATAGATCAAACAGGTTATTGTAGTGGTATTGAAAATTATTCAGTGCATTTTGATGGCCGTAAAACCGGTGAAAAACCATATTCTTTGTTTGATTTTTTTCCACAAGATTTTTTGCTTGTTATTGATGAGTCTCATATGGCTATTCCTCAATTGCGAGGAATGTATGCGGGGGATAGGGCACGCAAAAGTTCACTTGTTGATTTTGGGTTTCGTTTGCCAAGCGCTCGGGACAACAGGCCTTTACAATTTGAAGAAATAGAATCTTATTTCAAAGATGTTATTTTTGTGTCTGCTACACCAGGGGATTATGAAATTGATCATTCTGATGTTGTTGTTGAACAAATTATTCGCCCAACAGGACTTGTTGATCCGGCAATAGAAATACATGGGCGTGTAGGGCAGATGGATCATCTTATTGAATCAATTCGCAAAACAACAGAAGCAGGGTATCGCTCTCTTGTTATGGTAATGACAAAAAAATTGGCAGAAGAGCTTGCGCAATATCTTGAAGGACAGCAGATTAAAGTGTGCTATTTGCATAGTGATTTAAAGACACCGCAACGTACCGAATTATTGCAAAAATTGAGACTTGGTATTTTTGATTGTTTAGTAGGAGTAAATCTATTGCGAGAAGGCATAGATTTACCAGAAGTGGCGCTTGTTGCCATAATGGATGCAGATTTAGAAAGTTTTTTACGAGACAAACGCTCCCTTATTCAGATTGTTGGACGGGCTGCGCGTAATACTGAATCAAAAGTTATATTATATGCAGATAAAATCACTGGTTCCATGGCAGCTGCTATGGAAGAGACGTATCGCAGAAGGCAATTGCAACAACGATATAATGAAGAACATAATATTGTACCGCAAACAGTAAAGCGTGATGTGTTTAAAAGTATTGTCAATATTCAAGAACTGATTGCACAGGCTTCAAAGTCTAAAAAAGAAAAAAAGAAAATGCAGCAAACAACATTATCACGAGAAGAAATAATTGTGCGCATTGCGCAACTAGAAGAACAAATGTTGAATGCTGCAGAAAAACTTGATTTTGAAAAGGCCATTGCACTCAGAAGTGAATGGCAGCAGTTAAAAGGAAAATAGTACACATTTTTGTCTTTATTGAGAGGTGAGAAGTGGACACTCTCCATGACAATTAAAAAGGTGGTTGAGTCTGGATTTTTTTACTGTTGTAAGATAAAAATATCGATTACGAAAAACGCAAGGTTCATGGTAGAAAGATCTTTTTGCTTGTTCTTTTATTATTTCATTGTTCCATAATTTAGAACGTTTTCGCTCTTCAGCTTTTTTTCTTTTTATTTCTTTGATAAATAACTCATGACGTTGATTTATTTCAGCTCTTATTCTTTTCAATTCTTGTTGAGGTTTGAGGGCCTCTTCTTGCTCTATATGATGTGTATCCGTCGTATCTTCTATAAGCTGAGAGCTTGTCTCTTCTTGAAGAAGCTGCTCATGAAATATAGTTGGTATGCAATTTGAAGCGTCAGTTTCAACAATAACTCTCGGTGCTCTTAATTTTTTTCTTGGTGTTGTTTTCTCTTCTACCAATAATTCATAATTGTCCGCATTTTCATATGTTTTTTTAAGAGCTGCTTCTATTTCAGGTGAAAGATTGGTTTTGGTGGTTCTAGGTCGTTTGATCTGTGGTTTCTCTTCCCATTTCACGGATGAAGCAGGTCTTTTGAATGGTTGTTGGAATGTCGGTTTGTTTGTAAGATCAACAAGAATAACCTGATGTTTTTTGGTACTATATGGATTCATAGCGCTGATGCTTGAATATGCGGTTAAAAAACAGAGCATTAAAAGGTAGTGTAACATTGATTTTATTCCTCAAAGGGTATAATTATAGTTATATATGTGTAAATATAACACATATAAATATTTTTTCAACAGACAAATAGAGAAGTTTGATGAATGTATGGCTATTATGTATACTTATTATTCTTTGTACTATTATTTCAGGAGTGATAAATGAAAAAATTAGCGTTAGGATTGCTTTTAATTAATTCAGCTTGTATTGTTTTTGGTATGCAAATGCAATCAAAAATGCTGTTGATGCCATCTGAGCAAGTAATGAAAAGGGAACTTCAAAGACATGGACTAGGTCAGTTCAATAAGCGTGTTAAGGTAACACGTTTTGCGGGTAAACAGTGTAACGTGGAAGCGTTAAAAGTTGTTTTGATAGGACATGTAGAGCGTTTTAATAGAAATGCTGCCCCTGAATATCATGTAAAACGTGAAGATGTAGAAAGTGTTGTTCTTTCACTTGGCGTTATGGAATAGAAAGGGATGTTTGTAATGAAGAATAGGTTGTGTTCGATCATTTTTTTAACTATAAGTTTGATTGGTTTAATGAGTTTAACACATTGTTTTAAAGATACGTCACGAGAAGAATCTATGATTAATAAAGCTGCAGATATTAAAAATATTGTTTCCTTGTTTTGTTTAACACCAGAAGAAATTACTACTCGTGTTGATATGTACATTGAAGATGCTCAAAAAAAAATTGATGTACTTATAGACATTTCTGGTGATGAACGTACCTATGGCAACACAGTCAAAGCGCTTGATGAGATTGTGGCATTATCAAACCTTGCAATTGCACACCGAGTATATGAGGCTCTTGAGATATTAAGTCCCGAAAAAGGCATTCGCGATGCAGCACACGATGCGTCTATTAAAATACAGCAATTTTGGACCATACACGTGGGCAGCAATAAGAAGTTATATAATGCATTTCTGGCATATGCAGATATGCAAAAAGAATATGAACATTTGTCCGATGAACAGCGTTATTTTATTAATACAACAATAAAAGAGTTCAAACAAGCAGGACTTGCGTTGCCCGATGAAATTCTTGAAAAAGTTGTGGCAATTAAAAATGAACTTTCATCTCTTATTGCTGATTTTGATCGCAATATAGCAGAGGATAATCGTTTTATTGTTGTTAATCGTGATGGCCTGACTGGGCTTGATGAAATATTTATTGAGTCACTCAGGCGAGATGAAAATGGGGGATATATTCTTGGTATTGATTATCCTACCTATTTTAGAGTCATGGAAAATTGTTCAGTTACGGATACACGTAAACAATTGTGGCATGCATTTCAAAACCGTGCATATGAGCACAACTATGAGTTATTAAAAAAAATTATTGTGCGTCGTGACGATCTTGCGCATCTTTTAGGGTATGCTGATTTTGCTGCGTACAATATTGACATGCAAATGGCACATTCATCAGAACGAGTACGGGCATTTCTTGAAGAATTAATACAAAGAGCTTTGCCAAAAGCCATTCAAGAAAAAAATCTGTTGATACGTGATTTACCAGAATCTATTGAACTTGATGTTTCTGGAGCAATTCAAGGGTGGGATTTTATGTATCTTGAAAATATGTACAAAAAAACAACCTTTTCTCTTGATGAACAGAAAATTGCTGATTACTTTCCGATGGAAAATACCATCAAAGAGCTTCTTGATATTTATCGTCAATTTTTGAGCATTGATTTTAAAGAGATTCCTGCAAAGGGATTGTGGCATGAAGATGTGATTGCTATTCAAGTATTTAATAAAGCGGGCGATGAATTGCTTGGAACATTGTTGCTTGACTTATATCCTCGTCCAAATAAATATAATCATGCGGCGCATACTACTATTATTCCAGCAACATTTAAAACTGATGGCACTCGTATTCCTGATGTTTCTATTGTCATTGCTAATTTTGCAAAATCAACAGAATCACAACCTTCATTATTAAAACGCACTGAAGTTAAAACATTTTTTCATGAATTTGGGCATGCATTACATGCAATCTTAGGAGCCACCGAAACTGCTTCAATGTCAGGAACTCACACAAAGACAGATTTTGTGGAATTGCCATCGCAGATGTTAGAAGAATGGTTATGCAACAAAGATATTCTTAAAAAAGTAAGTGGCCATTATGAAACTGGTCAACCATTGCCCGACGATATTCTTGACACCATTGTGGCATTAAAAGATTTTAATTCTGGTTATTTTGTGTTACGACAAGTCTTTTTGTCGTTATTTGCATTGACCTGTTTTGAAAAAGGGGAAAATAAAGATCCTTATCTTATTTTTAAGCAGCTTCATGAACAAATAATGGCACCGATTGTTGCATACAATCCCGACAACCATTTTTATGCATCATTTGGTCATTTAACAGGTTATGGGGCAAAATATTATGGATACTTATGGTCTAAAGTGTTTGCACTTGATATTTTTGCAGAAATCAAAAAACATGGGCTGCTTGATCCTATCATTGGTCAAAAATATGTTGATAATGTACTGAGCAAGGGTGGTTCGCAAGACCCAAATGAATTACTGTATAATTTTTTGGGAAGAGAACCAAATTCAGATGCATTTTTTTCTGACATGGGATTATAATACAATTAAAAAAAAGTTCATTTTTTTTAATTGTATGTTATGGTGATGTTTACTATGAAAAATATTATATTAGCTTTTTTTACCCTCACTTTTTGTTGTCAGTTGTTTGGTGGCGAGTCGCAAGATCCATGGATGTTAGTAGCATCGCATCTTGATGGAGATGATCTTGTGAGTCTTTTGTGTGTAGATTCAGCATCACATACTCGTGGCTTAACTATTGCCGCCGAACGCAATGACGAACAATTATTTAGGAAGTTATTAAAAGGACAAGCTGAAGAACAGAAAAGAAAAACTGCTGAATTTGTATGCAAAATGTGCAATAAAGAACAGACTAAAGAACTTTTTATACAACATCTTATGAATCGTAGTATTAGTGATGAGAACATCGCAGAATATATGCACTTTTATCGCGGTGAAATAGTTGACAAAGATACTGCTAATTTTATTCGTAAAGCTTTGAAAAAATATAATGGCAAGGTTGTTGAAAAAAACGAGCATTATAAGACGATCAAAGATTTTGCTCATGTAAAACGAGTTAATATATCATATGAACAAGATAAGCCAAAATGGCGCAGTCTTTTGTTTTTTGCCATAACATACGGTAATCAAGACTCAGTGAATTTACTGATGGAGCTTACTCAAGGTAAAGTTGAGAAATGCCTTCAAGAAGAAGAAATTTGTGAAATTCAAAGATTATTGTTTGAAACTCAATTCGGTCTAGTGTATTTTTTTGGGAAGTTTTTGTATTCGGTTTTTTGTTCACAACCAAGTACTGATAACAGTCCTGAGAAAGAAGAAGAAAGAGCTGTAAAAAAGGACCCTATAAAAGACATAAATAAAATTTTTGAAACTGTTGCAGCTAACCGAAAACAACCAGTTACTGTTGCTAAGGAAGTAGCACAACAAGTATTTGATATGCATGAAGCTGAAACTGAAGAAGAAATTGGTAAAAAAATATTTTCTGATCAAAATAAAGCAGCTCAAATACAACAAAAACTAGAAAATATCACCTATTCTGCGGATCAATTGCAGCGAGAATGTGATAAAATTGCAGCTGAACAGAAAGAAATAGAGGCTGAAAATGAAAAAATGCAGCACGAAAGTCCTCCAAAAATACAAAGCAGTGGATCTTTTCCTCACAAAACCATATTCGCTGCCTTATTAGGCGTAGGCTTGTTTGCGTTTATTTATTGGCATTCTTTTTATCAATCTCATGTGGCGGTAGTATAATTCATGAAAAATATTATATTAGCTTTTTTTACCCTCACTTTTTGTTGTCAGTTGTTTGGTGGCGAGTCGCAAAGGCGGTTAATGTGTATGGCGCCGTATATTGAAAATGATTTATTAGAGAATAATGTAGATCTGTTTGCGCATGTAAAAGCCTTAGAGATTGCTGCTGAGGAAAATAATAAGGGTCAATTCAAAGCTTTGTTATTAGGGCAGAGTTCTGAACAAAAAAAAGAAAGCATTGAATTTTTTAAAAAAATGTCTGGCCGAGTGGTGCCTTTAAAGCGAGAAGACAAAAGCACAGAAGATATAGATAAGAAATTATCATTTTGGATTGAGGGCGATAATATTAAAAGTTGTATGGCTTACTATAGAGGTGAGATTTTAAATAGCATGCTTTCCAAAAAAATTAGAGATGCTATCAGCGGATACAAAGGTAAAGCATCAGACGAATCAGATAAGAAAACTATCGAAAAGTACGCTTTTGTAAAAAGCATACAAAAAAATCGCAGCGATAATACACAAATTAGTCCTTTTGAATATGCAATAAAACAATACTGCGGTTATTCTTTATCACTATTATTAGAGTTAACCCAGGGAAGAGCAGCTCAACACTGTCAGTGGAATGAGATAAAACGAGATTGTTCTTTTTGGCGTGTGGAGTTGTTTTTACAATATAATTTGATTGATCTTGTGGTAAACATATTTTGCGAACAAGCGCGTCGCGCTGGGACTAATGGTGAGCAGTTTGTTGCTTATAATAAAGACTCTTCTTTTCCTTCTGCATTTAAAGCTCTTATAAATTATTTGGAAAGCGAACAATTTGATGAGAGCATACTGAAAAAAACAGATGAAGATGGCAATACATTGCTGCATGCAGCAGTCTGTTTGCAAGATGAGAAGTTAGTTGAAGCTTTATTGAAAAAAGGAGCAAAAGTTGAAACGCAAAACAATAAAGGTAATACTGCATTGCATGAGGCGTGGATAAGAGCGAATGGATTATTGAGTACGGTTAAAGCAAATAGTTTACACGAATTTAATATTCGTGAAGCTAAAGTTGCTTTGGAAAAAATGCATCGAATTATTGAGCTTTTGCGTGAAAAGGCTCAACACGGCACTGGTCTGATTGCAAACAAAGATGAAAAGAGAGTTGTTGATTTGGGAGGTCAGTGTGAAAAGCTGACAGAGCAATTGACAAAAAAAGTAGATCAAGAAGCATCTTTAGGTCAAAATACGGTAGATCAAGCACAAAAACAAAAAGAGCAGACCATTTATTCCGCAGATCAGTTGCAGCGAGAGTGTGATAAAATTGCAATTGCAAATAAAGCAAAAGAGATGAAAGAGAAAGAAAAGCAACAGCAACAAGAAAGTCCTCCAAAAATACAAAGCAGTGGATCTTTTCCTCACAAAACCATATTCGCTGCTTTATTAGGCGCAGGTTTGTTTGCGTTTATTTATTGGTATTCTTTTTACCAATCACATGTGGCAGCAGTAGCGTAAAACGCTACTGATACTCAGGATCAAACAATTCAGGTAATATTTCCGCCGTTGAAGCTGATGGCTTTGGCACATTCAGTAGTTCAGCGAGAGTATTTGCAACTTGCAGTGCAGTAACACGTTGCCGCACATATTTACGCTCAAATTTACCAGAGTGGAATAAAATAAGCGGTATGTGTGTATTATAGTCATATGGCGAACGCGAGTGTGAGGTTCCTTTTTTATCTCTGGTGAATAGCGTATAAGGGTATGGCTGAATGATTATTTGACCACTGCGCCCTTTAAACAGTTGGTTTTTGATATTATCTAAGATTGTTCCTTGTTGTGTTGGCATTGCCATCAGTTCATCAAAAGTCCAAGCTTGCTTAATGTGTGGTGTTTCAAGTAGCTTGTTTTTGACGTCAGCGATAACATTTTTTTGATCTTCTTCAGAAAAATCGGTCATAACGGTGTGGTCAAGTACTATTTCCTGGCCCCTAAGACTACGAACAATTTTTGGTATATTATATACTTTTTCAAATTCTGCATTCAGTTGTTGTATAAATTCTTTTGGATCAATGCGTTGAGCAAGAGTTAATCCCTTTTCTTTTAACAATTCTGGAATTGGCATAACACCATGATCTGCGGTGAGTACAAAGTTAACTTGATGTTTTCCGACGGCTTTCATAGCAAAGCGAATGAATTTTTGTAATTGTCTGTCAAGATGATAAATCATATCAATGGCTTCAAGGCTTTGTGGTCCGTAACCATGAGCAAGTTTATCAAGCGGACTGAGGCAAACCCACAATAAAAGCCGATCTTTTGTTTTTCTGCTGACATTATTTTTAATACATGCTTGCGCTAAATCAAGAATTTGTTTGTTTGCAAAAGGTGTTTTTTCAAAAAAATGATAGTAATTAGCTTCATGGCTAAAGTCAGGCACAGGAAGAGCTCGATCAAGCATTGATTCTGGTTTGCGGGTAAATTCATAATTATGTATATCAAAAAATCTGTATGCATGAGGACTTTTTGGATAGGAACGAGTCCAGGTTACAGAACCCAAGTCATTTGCATTATTATTGATGTTAAAATTCTTAAGCCAAGCTGGTAGTTCATCAAAATATGCTTTACTTGAGGTGAAAAGTCCTGAATCTGAATCAAACCAAATAGCTTTTCCTAATTTATTAGCGGTGACAATGGCAGATCGACTTTTTCCCGAAATACTGAATGATCGGAAAGGTGCAATGGGTGTTGAGTGCATAACGCACTGGTCCGTTAGGCCGTCAACCATGACAAAATGAGATGATTTTCCGTAATCATACACAGTATTTTCTTCATCGGGGGCTATTACCAGGGAATTCTCGGAATTGTCATCATCACAAGAAATTTTTTTGCCAGTTTCAGTATGCCATCCATTGCCGATAATGCCATGATCTTTTCCATACGCTCCTGTGTTGAGGCCTGTGTGGCCAACACCTGTTCCCGGTTGTCCGTGTGGCATGTGAGCATTGGTGAATACAACGCCATGAGAAAGAAGATAATGAAGGCCCCATTTAAAGTGACGAGCTAGTTTATCAATGTAATAATGTGCAAATTGATCAACAACAATAACGATGGTTAATTTTGGTGGGCGGGCGTTATATGTATGGGTATTTGTAGGCAATAATAATAATGATGTCATTATGAATACGGCCCTTTTTATTGCGTTACTTTTCATTTTTCACTCCCCCACATTCATTTTTATGATTTTTAATTCCATTAAAAAAATAAATAGTTTTTATTTATGAGTAATTTTAGTTTAGCACATTATTTTTTTCAAAAAAAAGATATTCATTTTTTTTCAATTAATACTAGCAGGATCATTTTTTGTACGTTAGGATTATTATGATAGTAAATACAAAGGAGTTTTTAGGTGGATTTTGGTTCTGTAGGTATAGTGTTGAAACGATTATCTTTTTCGGGCAATAAGATTGCATTGCTTGACAAAAAGTATGGCAGAATAGAGTGTATTACGCCTGGATGTAACAGTGCAGTTGGATCGCTCCTTGAATATACTATAGTCAGTAAAAATGCATTATTTTTAAAAAATATACAATTTTTATATGCACCATTGTCTTTGGGTGGTTCTGATTTATTGTTTTTGCATCATATTATTGAGCTTATTTACTATTTTGCTCCAGAAGGGAGCCAGGTTAGTGGAGTTTTTGATCTTCTTGCTTTTCTTTATACGATTGAGCATATGTTGATAAGTATGAAATTTAAAAAATTCTTTTTGTTGAAATTACTGATTTTATTGGGAGCAACTCCTGATATAGAAACTATTTCCTCGCTGGATGTACCTTTATTGCATGCTATGACCTTGTACAACTTTGATGAGAGCATGATGAATACGCAAGAGGAAAAAAAAATAGATGTATGGTTATGGAGTTGTATTATACAACATCCTTGTATTGATACATTTAAAACGATTCACTTTTTAGAAAAAAATAGGGTGCTATGAAAAAGATACGGTTGTCCGTTTTATTATTGATTTGTGTAGGTAATAGTGGTTATTCTGGTGAGTTTTTAAAACAGTTTGTTAAACCAGAAACACAAAAGTTTTTTGTGGGTGTTATAGAAGAAAAGCAAAAATTATTAGATGAACTTAAAAAAGAAGCTGATGAATACGCCATTTCTGATGCTGCATTGTCTGAAAAAATATCTCGTCATATTACAGAAAGTCAAACGCTTCTCGTTACTATAGAAGATGAATTAATAACTAATCCTGATGATGATTTTTTATTAAAAAAACAGTCTCTTCTTAAAGAATCTGAGCAGTTATTAAAAGATACTCGTCGATTATTGGATGATAGCATATCCTTACGTAATGAACTAATTACCCAATTAACCACTTTTTTAGAAGACACGTCTTTTGAAGGCTTTAAAAAGAAATATAAACTGCAAGACCGTCTATATTATTCTTTTGAAGATCTTCAAATGTTGCATGAAAATATTTTGGATTATGAACACCGATTGCATCAATTAACTGATCAAGAAAAGAGTATTCGCGCTGAAAAAGAGAGCAGAAAACGCAGTTTGGTTTCCTTGCAAGAGGATTATGAAAAAAGATCGCAGGAAATGCAACTTCTTACAGAACATACAAAAGAAGAGGATATTTTTGGTTCTGACACTATGCAAGAGAAAGACATTATTCGCCTTGTGGAGCAATTATATAAATATAAACGACAACTAGAAGAACTTAACGTGAAAGTAATCACTTACAAAGGGCGCCTTGTAGAGTTTCAAATTTTTCTTAATAAATCGCATTTGGAACTGTTTAAAAAACAGTTAAGAGCTATTAAATCAGCAATTCAGGTGAGCGAGGCAGATGTTGTGCTTGCAGAAGAGGATTTGGCCAAAGAGCAACATGGTTATTTTGCGCATAAAGACGCGTTGCGTTTGCAACTTGAAAAAATTGTCAAAAATCAAAAAGCTCAAGAAATGGAGCTTAATCGCGTGAGTAAACAACTTAATATATCTCTTGGCAGCGATATTGATGAATGGATAAAAAAACCAAAACAAACAGCAGATTCCTATGTTTCTTTGGTTCATGTTGGGGCATTAAATTCAGAAGTGCATGTTTTAATGAGAGAAAAAGATGTTCTTGATGCCCAAATTGCTTTTGAAGATGCAAAATTTAATTATAAAAAAATACGTACAGAAGGCAAAAAAACGTATCACAAAATTTCAACGCGAGGTTTTTTAACAGAAGAAGAGATAGCCAAAGAGCATACTGAATATGAAAGCAAAAAAAAGGATGCCGAAGAAAAATCTAAGCATTACCAGACAAAAATAAACGCCCT
Organism: uncultured Pseudomonadota bacterium; assembly: GCA_964433525.1. GTDB lineage: Bacteria > Babelota > Babeliae > Babelales > Vermiphilaceae > SOIL31. The sequence goes on along the minus strand of CAYSQT010000002.1, from coordinate 73,552 downwards.
TTCAACTATATTAAATCTTTTGAAAAAAAGTCTTGATAGGGTGAGTATATTGAAAGAAGAAGCTGAAAAGCAAAAAAGCATTGTTTTTAGAGATAAAGAGGAAGAATATAAAATTTTTGTTGCTTACATACAGCGTGCCGAAAATGCTATTAAAAAGCAGATCGAGCTGTCTGGTAAATTAACAGGTATTTATTCAAATATTACCTCTGAGCTTAATAGTACAATCAGGCTTATTGATTTTATTAGCACAGAATTGCAGGCAAGCACTATCTGGTATCGACCTGCATACGCCATTACTTTAGAAGGAGTTAAGAATAGTTTGTCGGATATTAATGCCTTTTTGACGGATGTTCGTATTTATGTGGCTCAATTTAATATTAAGGTCTTTATTACACATGTATATGATGCATTTAGTCGTCCGCTAGAAGCGATGTTGTTTTTATTAAAACTTTTGCTTTGTTTTGTATGTTTATATTTCCTTAAAAAATATGAAAGAGTGCTCGTTGATGTTTTTTTTGTGAAAGGACAGCGACATGGTAACTTAACAAGCATCGCAAGCTTTATTATTGGTACGAGTTTATTATTTATTCAGTCCTTTTATCGCACCATATTTTTGTGGATAGCAATAGGACTTTTTGCTTTTATGGTGCCAGACCATTATATTTGCATTCTTTTTTATCTTTTTTCTATTCCGTACCTTTTTTATTTATCTCATAGATTTACTCGTTATTTGATACATATGAATGAACAGTACGATCATATTCTTTTGCCAGAAGATTTTCAGCGTCGGTTTGATTTTGTTTTTTCTACCTTATTATATGTTAGTATTTTTATTTTCTTTTTTAGGCAAGCATTCATGCTCTCCAGCGTTTATTTAAGATCAGAGTTGCCCAATATTTTATTGGCTATTAATTTTATTACCTTACAAATTTCTCTTATTTTTCTGATTACCAAAGAACAAATTATGGGGATTATCCCAGAGCGTACTGATTTTTGGCAATGGATTCATGCACACATTGATCACTACTATTATCTCATATTATTGTTTGTTATCACCATTATTATTATGAGCAATCCTTATGTTGGATTTGGACGATTGGTGCTTTACTTATTGTCCGGTTTTATCTACATGTTGCTCTTATTTAAGGTGCTTTCATGGTTGCATGATTTTGTAAAACGAATAACATCGTTTGCCTTTTTTGCTCAAGATGAAGCAGTGGTCAGAGAACGTTTTTCATATGCTAAAACATGTTTTGGTCTTATTATCATCGGATCATTTGTTGTTTTAGGATTTGTTGGTTTTGTGGCATGTGCAAAAATATGGGGTTGGGACATTACGTTTTATGATTTTAAGCATTGGTTGTCGGCCCCCTTGTTGCTGGAAGGAACAACGCACCCTATTTCTACATTGTCATTGCTCAAACTGATTGTATATGTCTTTGGGGGTTTTGCTGTTGCGTATGGTTTAAAAGAGCATGTGTTAGCACGTATTTTTGATTTATTGCTCGTTGAATCTGGAGTGCAACACACGGTGACAAGCATTGTTCAATATATAGTAATAGTAGTAGCTGTTTTTATTGGTTTTCAGAGTGTTGGGCTTGGTTCTTTGATTGGTAATGTGTTTATTGGTTTGGCGTTGAGTATTGGTTGGTATATAAAAGACCCGATTAGTGATTTTATTTCTTATTTTATTATTTTGGTACAACGTCCAGTTAAAATTGGTGATTATGTTCAGATTGATCATGACACCATGGGTGTTGTGCGTAAAATCACGCCACGTGCGGTTATTTTAAGAAGAAAAAATAGCACCACAATAGTTGTTCCTAATTCGTATGTGGTGAGTAAATCGATTTATAATTGGAATTATGTACGTAATTTTATTGCAGTTGATGACATGATTCTCTTTATTTACTTTAAAGAAGATCCTCAACGGATTAAAGAATTATTATACAGAGCAGTTGAAGAACATCCAAAGGTACTTAAAAATCCTCGTTCTATTGTGCGTTTGAATAATTTTAGTGAATATGGTTACGAATTTATGGTTCGTTCTTTTATCAGCTCTGCATATACTCTTGAAATGTGGGACATTGGGAGTGATTTACGCCTCTTGATTGCAAAAATATTTAGGGAAAATAATATAGAGTTTGCAATACCAATGTATAAAATTGATGAATTTGGCGCATATTACGAGACACGCGTAAAAGAAAGAAATGCATCAGAGCCGTCTCATAAAGAACAGAAAGAACCATCAGCAAAAGAATAACCACTATTTTTTGTGGTGTATTTTTTTCTCTAATGCTTTTCCTGCCATAGATAATTTATGCAAGAGACCAAGTTTTTTACAACCTATAATAATGGAACCTATTGCAAAGACAACGAGGATAAGAGTTATTCCTTTTGCAAGAACGCCACGAGCAAGTAAAAGAACAATTGATCCCAAGGCAATAAAAATAATTCCTTGATAATTTTCTGGTAATTGTCTGAATGATTTGAACATGATATTTCCTTTTTTTTGATATATGTAATAAAAATATATACCTATCCTTCTACAAAAAAACAAGAGATTTAGGTAAAATTCCATCCCAATGCAAATGAGATAAACATGGAAGTTTTTGATTGCTCTCCATTGTGATGCTGATATACAACAGGTGCTACACCAGCTTCCACAACAAGATTCTGTGTTGAAAACCACAAAGTAGGGCCAAGATATATGGTGTTGCCACCAGAGTTGTTATCAATTATTCCGTGAGCTTTCCCTTTTTGTTCATAAATACCATTCATTTCAAGAAGCCAAGAAAAAAGCCATTTGCCTGTTGCATAGGTAATATTTTTGCCAACACCAGCTTGGTAATAAAAGTGGTTACCTATTTTGTTATGATTGCCATGTTTTGTGGTCAAAAATGCGCCGTATGATGTGTAACAATACCAATCAGTTGCCATGCGACTTGCAGTTATTCCTAAAAAAAAACTGGGAGATCCAAAGCCAGTATGAGGATCTTTTTTGACGCTACCGGTGGGAAACCAGAGAGCTCCGACAAGTGTTGCATAAGCAGCAGATCTTTCTTTGCTTTTGTGATAAAAAGCGTACTCTAATTGTGCAAATATATCGCTGATACCTGCAGAAGAATGTCCATTTTCTTTATATTGTGCAGCAACAGGAAATTCCACCGTGAGAGAAAGATCATCTCGTATGCCATATATTACATAAGGAATAATAGTAGAAAAGTTTTTATGCTTTTTGCCAAGTGTAAAATCACCCTCTAATATGCCAAAGACAATACCTTTATCAACTATGTTTTGTCCAAAACCAAGCAATGGCCCCATACGCTGAGAACCAGGTAATGCAAAATTTCCAATTTCTAATTGTTTAATGTTTTCGTCATCTTCTATGTGTGCGAAAGTTGTTATGTGTAACAGAAGAATAAAAAAGTAACATATTCTTAATGATGGCACAAAGAGCTCCTTTTTTGTGTTTACCAGAAAAATAATATTATTTTTTCGTGATAAGCAATAGAAGACTATTTTTACTTTCTTTCTTATTGAAACATTCATGTTTTTTGTTTATATTACAGTTCTTAGAATAATCAAAGATAAAGGATAGATAGAAGTTTGGGAAATATATGAAACATATTTATGCAATAATGATGATAATAACTGTTAGTTGTTTTCCATTTATTATGAACGCATCGCAAGAAACAAAAAATAAAATGGCGATAGCGAAAGATTATCCATTTTATGTAGACAGCAATGATGTTGGGCAACAAAAGATGTATATACCGTCTGCCAGAAATGTTGGAGTAAGAACATATGATCCAGAAACTGGTAACAAGACTGATCAGTATATCCCAGATATTCACTTTTTAATAAATAAAGATAAGTCAAAAAACGCCTTACGACTACAATACATTAGTGATGAACTTTCTTGCCGTAACAGTCATGGCAGGATTAATGTTATATTTTTACTTGCAAATTCAAAAAATGAACAACATTTTTTGTTTGATGGCCCGAATTACTTTGGCCGTTACAATGATGGCCGACCGCCAGATAGCAATATAGTATGTGCTCAAATAAATGATAAAGAACAATTATCAACAATATATTGTCTGCCATCAAAAAACAAAGGATCTATGAGTGGAGAAAAATTTGTCGAAGGGCATAATATAAATGATACGGAAAAGTTTAAAATAAAAGAAATTGAAGGTTTCATTACTTCAATTTCTTTATTAAAGAAACGTAATAAAATCTTATGTTGCGCAACAAAGAATGAGCAACATGCATTACATATTCTAGAGGAAGTGGATCATAAGCAAAAAATTAAAAAAGATATAGCGAAAACAATATCGAGTGAAGAATATGCTCAGTATGAACATGTAAAAAGATATATGATGATTGATGGGCAATATGTAAACGTATATAAACATGGTAGTATAGGGCAATATATACAAAATGGTGAAGCATGCGAAGAATTGCCAGAAGAATATATAGAAGTATTTGAGACAGAAGCTGGATTGAATCAATATGTAGAGGAATATAGCAGTTATGAATTTCAGGAAGTTATGATAAAAAAATGGGCTACGGTGACGATGGACATACCCATCTCTTTAAAAAAGATATTATCCATGAATGGGCAAGATATGTATATTGCACTATCAGCTGAGGGACAATTATATTATCTTGATTTGTCACAAAAAGATGATCTTAGAATAAGTGGTATTTTGCAAGAGAATAATATCATTGTTAAAGATGTTTCAATTAATCCGTATAGAGGACGTGTAATATTGATTGATACTGAAGGTAAAATATATACCGCTAAACCTGATGAATTAGAAAATCTTGAACACATATATACTCTTGATAAAAAAGATACAGAGCTTGTTGAAAAAATATCATTTAATTATGATAATGACTTTTATATTTTTCTTCGATCAGAAGAAAATAATGAGTTGTTAGATGGAAAATGTCTATATTTATCAAAGAAAAATGAACAATCTAAATCTTTTTCTTATCAGTCTAGGCCTAAATCTAAATCTACATTGCTAAGCTGGAAAAAATATTTTACGCATTTTAGAATTTTGGGTGCTGGAATTGTAATTATATTACTCGGATATTTTGCATATATCAATAAAAAGCACATCTATAAAATTTTATAAAAATCCCTGCAATGGCCATGGCAATGAAAAATCAATATGTTGATCATTAAGAGGTTGGTGTTGCACAAGAAAGTGAACATTGTGTGCGCAGATGTTATTGTCGCGTAATGTTTTTAATAAACCTTCAATAAACATCCACTTGTTAAATATGGTATCATCTTTTTTGAGTGGATATTGATCAAATGAAATATATAACGTTCCAGATGTTGAAATAAGAGCATCTTGGAGCGTTATTTTTTTTGTAATAACATGCTCTTCATCAAGCAGGTTAAGCCATGCGCTGATGAGTTGACGTGCATTTTTTGTGATGCTTTCTGACCACAATAATTCTGCTTTTTCTTTATTCCATTTTTCACGATGAAAGTAGCTGAGTACAACTTCTTTTTTATTTATAATGGTTGGTGTTGTGTGAATATTGTTGTGCGAGCTTGGAATGGTGATGATGATCCATTCGTTGCAGAGTGCAAAGAGGATGATTGCGGTGAGGAAAGATAGGAGGGATAGGAATATATATTTTTTTATCATGATGATTTTTTTAATTGCTCAATTGCATGTGCAATTGAACAAGTCAGCGGCTCAACATATAATTTCCACATATCTTTATGTTTTAGTCCCATTTCAATACACACGCTTGGTGCAATAATACCAGCTAATTCTTTAATTGGTAATGCATGAGGTCCCGCAACAGAAAACAGCGTAGCATATTGTTGTTGTGATAAATGATGCATGCATTGCTGTGCAATAGTATCTGTCACCGATTTATTGATTTTATATGCTTGATCATATGTATTGAGCGCAAGGCCGTGTTGATATTGTGCAAAGTCATTATCACATGCAAAAGTATATAAAAATAACGTAGGTTTTGTGTCTGTTGTTTGATAAAAATGAAGTCTAATAAATAAATCGGCGCCTAGCCGATTTGAAAGTGATGCATTGTGTAGTTCAGAAACTATGTCGCCCGGTTGGCGAGAGATAATAACTTTTACATGAGGCATGCGTTGTTCAAGATAAAATTTTATTTTTTCAACACATTGTAAGGTAAGTCCTCGTTCAAAACTGTCATTAATAGCACGTCCTGTTTTTTTTGCGTCACCTGCGGGGTCAAGAATAATAATATATTTTTTTTGGTGTTCAACCATGGTCATGGTTGTGAATATGCATAATATAAAGGTAATACAAAAAACAGTTTTTATCTGCATTGAAGATTACTGTTTAAATACTGTTGTAGGAATGTTAACCGCTCGTTGCGTTTGTTATTTTTTATGCACATGGCAATTGCACGTGGTTGACCAATGATGATACAGAGTTTTTTTGCGCGGGTAATTGCAGTGTACAATAAATTGCGCTGCAACATCATAAAATGCTGCATAAAAAGAGGAATAATAACGGCAGAAAATTCTGATCCTTGGCTTTTATGAATAGACACTGCGTATGCATGGGTCAATTCATTTAATTCATTGATTTCGTATTCAACTAGTTTGTCAAAACGTACAAAAAGCACTTGCTCTTGTGTATCAATCTGCTCCACAATGCCAATGTCGCCATTAAAAACATTTTTATCATAATTGTTGCGTAATTGCATAACACGATCATTGAGACAAAAACGTGTACCGGCATAGGTTAAATATGTTGCCGCGTTTTCTTGATTAAGCATATTTTGTAGATCGTGATTCATTTTTTGAGTTCCTGCAACGCCGCGGTGCATTGGCGTGAGTATAATGCTCTCTTGTGCATTAATGTGATAACGAGGTAATGCTTTTGCGTAAATAGTTTCTAAGTGTGCGGGTATATTTGCAGGATCATCTTCTTTGATAAAAATAAAATCTCGCTTTGCATTTTCATGATTCATGGTGGGAAACTCGCCATTGTTAACACGGTGAGCATTAAGCGTGATCATGCTGTTTTGAGCTTGTCTGAAAATATGTTCAAGTCGTATTGTTGTGATTGTTTTGCTTGCAATCAAATCATGCAAAAAATTACCAGCACCAACTGATGGTAACTGATCAATATCACCAATCAAAATAAGGTGCGCATGTAATGGAACTGCTTTAATTAAAGCGTGCCCCAAAAATATATCAATCATTGATGCTTCATCAACAATAAGCAGGTCAGTTGCAAGAGCATTGCTTTCATTGCGGGTAAAACGCATCGTGCTGACATCAAAATCTAAAAGACGATGCAATGTTGAGGCAGGTTTACCAGTACTTTCTGTAATCCGCTTTGCAGCTCTTCCTGTTGGGGCAGCTAATTGGTATTTGATGCAATTTTTATCCAATATATGGAGTACATTTTTGATCAATGTTGTTTTTCCCGTTCCTGGTCCACCAGTAATAATGGTCACTTTGTTTTGTAGGCATGCAGCAATGCCTTCTTGTTGTTGAGTATTAAGTTGAATACCTGTTGATTTGGTTGCTTGCTCAATAGCAGAATTTATTTTTTCACTATTAAATGTATGTTGTGAAGGATACTGCATAAGCTGTTTGAGTGAATAAGCAATGCCTTTTTCAGAAAAATAAAATGAGGGAATGGTGATATAATGTTTATCTTCATAAGAAAGCAATTTTATTTTATCTCCATTGTAGAGAGTATGAAGTGACAATTTTATAATTGGTGCAATGCTATCCAGTGCAAGTTCTAATAATGTTGCTGTTTCTGTTTTGAGTTGTTCAAGTTCAACATATACATGACCATCATTGCCAGCAGTTTGAATGAGATGAATAATTGCAGCAGCAATACGTTTTTCTGAGGTGAGATCGATGCCACTTTTTTGTGCGATAGTATCTGCTGTTTTAAAACCAATACCCCAAATGTCTTGCGCTAATCGGTAGGGATTTTCTTGAATAATGGCAATGGCGTTCTCTTTGTAAAACTTGTAAATTTTTACGGCGTATATTGTTGATAGTCCTTTGCCTTGTAAAAAGACCATAATGTTTGATATCTCTTTTTGATCTTTCCATGCGGAGATAATTTTCTCAATACGCTTTTGACCAATACCGGGGATTTCGTGTAACCGTTGCGGGGCTTTGTCGATAATTTCAAGGACCTGTTCTTTAAAATGGTTAACAAGTTTGTCTCCATAAACAGGTCCAATGCCTTTTATTAAGCCTGAGCTAAGATATTTTTTAAGTCCAACAACTGATGTTGGTACTTGCTTTTCACATGATTGTGCATCAAACTGCTTTCCAAACTTTTGATGCATATTCCATATGCCTTTTATGGTGACATGTTCACCGGGAGTAATGGATGGCAAGTATCCTTTGACTGTTGTTTCAGCGCTATTTTTTGTGTTTAATATGAAAACGGTAAATCCGTTTTCTTTATTCTGATAAATGAGCCGTTCAACTGTTCCGCTTAATAATTCTGTTTCATGCATTAGGTATATGTTTTAAATATTCTGTTAAAAGGGGAAGTAGTATTTGTGGAGTAACTTCATCAATAGTCATTTTATCAAGATACCGTTCTTTAAGATATCTTAAAAATTCTACTTCATTAAATGTTTCAATTTTTACGTGCGCTTTTTTCATAAGGGCAGGAAGAACCTGTTTAACGGCGCTCCATTTTGTAACACGATCTTTAAACTGTTTTTCAGCTTTTGGGCAGCTGTGGGTCAAGTCAAATAAAAAGTTCACCAAATCTGTGCAAAAGTGATAATAATCAGAAAATGTTATAATTTGTTCTTCAAACATAGTGGCTTCTGAGCCTTCTTTGGTTTTTGCCCATTCTAGTAGTGAGCTGTCTGGTCTATTGCGCTTGAGACAGTCTTCTTGAATGAGTTCAATAAGAATTTTTTTGGCTCCACGTCCACTTTCAATAAATTCCCCCAACTGGTGAGAAAATTTTTCTTTTGCTTGTGCAAGCATGGTGCGTAATTGAGCTTTCTGCTCTTTGATTTCTTTGGTGACAGGTGCAATGCTTTCTAATTCTTGTTCAAGATGAGCAAGATGCTGTATACCATCTCCCTTGCGTTGACCATTTGGTAGCTCTTCTCCAAGAATAATAGTGAGTAATGTTCGTCTCAATTTTCTGATAAATTCAATCTTGTCGGCATTAATAAATGAACCATCTGCTAATTTAATAACAGGAGATTCAAGTTTTATTCTACTTTCATGTGTGTGTATTATGGTTGAATAGAGCATAAATGGTAAGAAAAATAATGTTTTTTTCATTCGACTTTCCTTTTAAATGGGACAACACCATTTTTTATATACGTTATTGTTTTTACCATAATACATATTTATTTTAAAAGCTTGCTTCAAAATTGAGTGAAACGCCCCAGTCTTCACCAATGCCTTTATTGTTCATCGTGATGTCGCCATTTAACGATACAAAGCAAGTATTTAAAGCTGTTTTATGTTTCCATACAACGCCACCAAACACTTTCCATTGTTCGCCAAATGGTGGTTTTGCTTTGTTAAGACTCAGTTCTTTAACTGTTTTTTTTGATGCTTGGATTGATTTAAAGACATCTTTGTCTTGTATCCAAAAATCAGTGCCAAGATTAAATCCGTATCGCATATGAGAATAACAAATATTATTGGTCCACCTGAAAATTGCACCCGGACGTATTTTGGTGTTGAATGCGCGTAAAAATAGACGTTCTATTGCTTGTTCTTGTAAAAAAATTAAATTTTCAGCTGCTTGGTTGAGATCCAAAAAGTTACGTTCATTGAATGCTTGTTCATCAATTTTATTAATATAAAAACGCTTTTCTGTAGCTGGGACAAATAATTCCACAGAGACACGATTAGTTAGTTTTATTTTTTCTGCAAAAGAGTTATTAATGTATGCGCGTAGTGGTGTTTTTGTTCTTACATAGGCACCAAGTCCCAGATGTCTGTTGTTACCAAGTTTTACATCTAACAGATTTGCTGCTAAACGATCAAGGCTATCAAGTAGTAAATTTTGTATATTTTGCTGCGCTAAAGCTTCTGTTTTTGGCGTTGGGTTTTCAAATGCTTCAAAAATAGGATCAAGATTAAAGGTAGGTAATGTTGATGGTTTTGGAAATGATGATCCGGCAAAGCCTGCTCCCCAGGTGAATGCTGTTGGAATAGTTAATTGTCCTCCGCAACGCATGGTAAGTGATGGGCGTTTTAAAATTTGTTGATCAATTTCAATACGCGTATCACCCATTCCTATTTTGTCACAAATAAAGTGAGCCTTTCTGAATTCTCTTTCTTCTTCGGGTGTTTGTCGGCCAAATTCTTCTGCTACTGCATCTTGTTCTCTTTTGGTCAGAGAAAAATTAGTTTCTAAATAATAGAGTGGAGCAAAAATACGAAACGTTGTTTTGTTCCAACGTTTCATAAAATGGAGCATAAAACCTGCTTGACGTTCTTGAACGGTCATATTTTCAAAAAAATTAAAAATCTTTTCAACATCAATGAATGATGCTGCATTCAATTCAACAATTTTGCCAATACTATGCTGCAATCTGCTGATGAGAAGCTCTTCTGTTAAAGATATATATGAACTGAGCTTGGTGCTTCCCTTGGTGAAGTTTGACCGATCTGTTTTGCGAATAAAACCACTGATTCCCCACACTGCAGGTTTAGGAAATTCTGCACGGTCAGGCTCAAAAATAGGTTCATCAAGAAGGCTTCTTTTATGAATAATATTAGTGTGTAAATAAAAGGGTGTTTGTAAAAGCAATGGAATACCAAGAATGTTTAAAATATTCATGATGTCTTTTGGGTCTATGGCCCGAGATATATGATCCATAGCTGCTGTATCAAGATATTCATTCATAAAGTCAAAAGAATCTTCCTCGTCAAAAAAAATATCATCAAAATCAAAATCTTTGGTGATGTCATCATTGTGAGAGTCGTAATTTTGTGAACTAGTTGATTCAAAAGATATGGACTCTTGGTGTTGATAAGATAATGCAGCAGTGTAGCATGTCAGTGCGACGCTACACGTGAGAGTTAAAGTCAAACGATATACTATTGTCATATTTTAAATTCTTTATTAATTTTTGGTGTTATAGATGTAAAGCTTTACACTTAAAAATGGTGTAAGACTAGGAGCAAAAGCCATTCAGTCAACATGATTAGTATTGCAAATTTCTTGTTAAAAGAATACAGCTGGGCGGATAACCGCTCTCTTTGCTGACTATTTAGAAAAAAAGATGGATGTCTGTTATGAAGAAAAATAAGAAAAAACAGCCTATTTAACAATATTCTTCTTGTGAAAAAAGAAAAAAGTGCGCTACAATAGAAAAAGGAAGTTTAGGTACACTATTCTTAGTAAAGGACATAAAAATGGATGGCATATTTTATGCAAAGGCTGCGGCATTTATTGGTGCTGCAATTACGATGGGATTTGGTAGTCTTGGACCTGCGCTTGGTCAAGGTATTATTGGTATGAAAGCGTGTGAAAATATTGGCAAATATCCAGAGAGTGCAAATCAAGTGAGAACAACCATGTTGCTCGCTATGATGATTGTTGAGTCATCAGCAGTCTATTGCCTTCTTGTCTCAGGGGCTCTTCTTATTTTTGGGACTCGCGTAGGTTAATATGTTATTTTTTTGTAAGTGAGTTGCGTCTTATTATGAACATAAATGCAACAATTTTTATTCAAGCGATTAATTTTTGTGTAGTGTATTGGATTCTGCGTAAAGCATTATTTAAACCTCTTATTACTATCATTGATGATAACACTGCGCACAAAAAAACCTTAGAAAATATCATTGCTGATCAAAAAATGGCCATAGTAGTACAGGAAGCAGAACGCGATCAGTGTTGGAATGAGTGTCGTGAATACTGTAGTACCAACAGTCCTGCAATGGTGGATGAACATGTATGTGCAGATGAAACTGGCATGGAGAATAAGCAGCATGATCAAAATCTTTTGTCACACGACATTGATGTTCTTGTAGCAGAAATATCTTCAGAGCTTGAGGAGAAAATAAAACATGTTCATTAGTGAAGCATTGATAGCACTTATTTTTCGACTGATTAATTTTGGTCTTATTATAATGATGCTCGTATATGTTTTTCAAAAATATATTCGCCCAGGTCTTTTGATTGCTATGGCAAAAGAGGAATCTGAAAAAGAATTCCTTTTGAGTCAGCAACTCTTGTATGAACAAAAACAGGCGGAACTTGATCAACTTATAAAAAATGAACGTTTGTTATGTGAGCATTTTAAAATAAAAATTAATGAATGGAAGCGGGTTACTCAGGAAGAGCTTGTTGCTCACAAAAGAGAACGGGCATTACTGGTGGCGCGTATTGAAAGAAAAAAAACAGAAAAGGCTGAACGGCGAGAAAGCGAAACGGTTAAGCAGTGTGTAGCAAATAAAGTTGTAGATCAGCTTGAAACCTCTCTCACAAAGCATTTTGATGCTCAGAATGTCGGTAAAAAATACATAAATGCGATTGTTTCTTTTATGGATGAAGGGGTATTGTGAGATATATACCAACAGACATCTGTGTAGCAAAAAAATATGCTCAAGCATTTCTCAATCTATTTTTTTCTCAAATAACATCTACCGATGTACAAAAAATAGCAACAGCGCAACTTTTTTTGCAAAACCATCGTAAATCACTTTTTTTTGTGCAATTACCTCAATTTACTGATGCTATTCGTCTTTCTATGATAGAAGATCTTATTGGATATCTTTCACTGCCGCAAGAATGTATAAAAATTTTTTTATTACTTATTAAAGAAAATCGATCTTATTTAATGCCTGATGTTTTATTTTTTATTGTATCATTGTATAAAGAAAGGGTTAATGCGGTTGATTTTGCAGTAACAACAGCATGTCCATTGGATGAAACTCAAAAAAATTCTATAAATATGTTTTTAGGGCGAATTGTACATAAAAATAGTAGCTGCACCTATGCTATTGATCGGACATTAATAGCTGGAATACGTGCTCAAAGTGTTGAATATATGTGGGAATATTCTGTGCGTAAACAACTTATGCGTTTGCGTGCGTTGGAAAAAACGGGAATGGACAGATGAAAAGTACCGATCTTATATCATTATTTGAACGATCTTTGCGTGATTTGCCAGAAGAACAATTAGAAGAGATTGGCACCGTTGTTCGTGTTGGTGATAATGTTTGTACCGTTTATGGTTTAACACATGTTATGTTTCATGAGCTCGTTCTTTTTGAGGGAGGAAACAGAGGGATTGTGTTTCAGATCGATGAAAATGCATTGTCTGTTTTTTTACTTGATAGATCTATTTCTGTTGCAGAGCTTGAGGTGGTAAGGCGTTCGCATAACGTGTTTAAAACACCAGTAAGCATGAATTTGTTGGGACGTGTGATAAATACTGAAGGTATGCCGCGTGATGGGTTGGGTGATCTTAATATTAATGAATATTGGCCCATAAAAGCAGAGATTCCGGGAATAATAGAACGATCTCCGGTAAATGAATCTCTTGAAACTGGTATTTTGGCTGTCGATGTGCTTGTTCCCATTGGTAAAGGTCAGCGAGAGCTTATCATTGGCAACAGAGGAACAGGGAAAACCGCAATTGCAGTAGATGCTATGTTACACCAAAAAGGAAAAAATGTTTTGTGTGTGTATGTGTCAATTGGTCAACGTCAGGCAAATGTTGCGCGTTTAGTTTCATTATTAGAAGAAAATGGAGCATTAGAATATTCCGTTATTGTTAGTGCAGAAGCGGGTGACGCTGTATTAAGTCAATATCTTGCCCCTTATGTTGGCAGTACTATTGCAGAATATTTTCGAGAGCAAGGCCGAGATGTTCTTATTGTGTATGATGATTTGACTAATCATGCAATTGCGTTTCGTGAAATGTCTCTTTTGTTGCGTCGGTCACCGGGGCGCGAAGCATATCCTGGAGATGTGTTTTATTTGCATTCACGTTTGCTTGAACGTGCAGGAAAATTAGCTAAAGGTGGCTCGATCACTGCTCTTCCTATTGCTCAAATACAAGGTGATGATATTACTGCGTATATTCCAACAAATTTAATTTCTATAACTGATGGACAGATTTTTCTTGATACTAAGTTGTTTAATCAAGGCATACGTCCTGCAGTTAATGCTGAATTGTCAGTGTCTCGTGTTGGTGGATCTGCGCAAACAAAAGCAGTGAAAAAAATGACGCGTGCGCTGAGATTAGAACTTGCTCAATATCAAGAGCTTCTTGCGTTTGCACAATTTGGTGCGGAGCTTGACGACATTTCGTATCGTCAACTTGAGCGTGGCAAACGTGCTGTTGAGCTTCTCAAACAAAAACAATATGTTACACTCTCTTTTGTTGATCAGTCTCTTATGCTCATTTTATTGCGAGAAGGTTTTCTTGATACTTTAGCACTATCTCAGGTAAATTCTTTTGCAATACAATTTGTGAGTTATATAAAATCAGTTTATAATGATATTTATAATACTATTTTTGACACACAAGATATGACTGATGAAACGGTCAGTAAAATCATTGAAGTTGCACAGGAATTTAGCAAACTTTTTGTGCCTGCGAATAATGAAAAGTAAATACGTGCCCCCTTCGACAAGCTCAGGGCGAACGGAAAAAATGAAACCAATTGTTTGAAAGTTTATATGTGCCCCCTTCGACAAGCTCAGGGTAAACTCCGCGAGCTAGGGCACAATGTTTGAAAGTTTATATGTGCCCGTAGCTCAGTAGGATAGAGCAACGGATTTCTAATCCGTAGGTCGCAGGTTCGAATCCTGCCGGGCATACCATACTTCGCCAAGGCTTCGTATGGCAGGCCACGTTTCATCTGTTTTTTTCCAAATACTTCATTTAAGTTAAAATGTACTGTCAAAAGCGATGTATTGTGATCATTTTTATTTTTCCCCCGTATTGACATAATGTATTTTTTTGAATACCATGTACTAAAGAAGGCAAAAGCCTTTATGTACAAGAACAGTAAAGTTTAATTCATAGTTAAAGGGTTTTTTTATGAATATTTCACGTAACATGCTTTTAGCAGCGTTAGTAACATTTGCTCCATCAGCATTTGCAAGTGAGCAGCAAGAAGTAAAACCAACTGAAGCGGCAAAACAAGAAGTTGTTGCTAAAGAAGTCACTGCTACAGAAGATGCAGCTAAAAAAATAGGTCTTTTTGCAGCAGCATGTGCTTTGCCAGGTAAAGGTATTGATTTTGTTGCAAGCTGGGGCGGAGCTCAAAGAGTAGCAAAATGGTTAGGCACAGCTAAAGAAGGTGCTGAAGCGGGTTCAATCGTTTCTTTCTTTGCAAAAAATGAAAAACATGTGAGCCGTTCATTGGCATTGCTTGAAACAGCGGTAATTGTAGCAGCTGCTTACAAAGCATACCAAACGTTCTTTGTTGAAGAAGATGACATGGACGGAGACGAATACGACGCAGAATTTGCAGAAGTTTTTGCATCTGACGAAGAAAATAACTAAGTTTATTTTCTTTTCCAAATAAGTAATTTTAAGGAGCATTCTTTTTGAATGCTCCTTTTTTTTGCGTATTATTGTTGTAGTAGCGCTTTGCGCTTTGTGTTCATTTCTTTATTTACTATGTGTTGTTCATGCGTAGTTAATGATTTGAATGTTTGCGACTGTATTATAGAGTCAAGATTTTGAGTTCTTTGTACATTTTTGATTGCTTGTTTGCATAGATATAATTCAAAGCATTTTTTCTGAATTGATAATGTCTTATCTACGCTATCGAGTGTGGCTGTGTATGGTGGTCTATTAAGTTCGCGGTTATGAAGCGTTATAAGATGTTCTTTTGTTGATCCTTTTGTTACAATGTCTCCATTTTTTTTGAACGTAATCATAATCTGTGAATAATAGATTGGGTAAGTATTGGGATTAGGGAGGCATGTCATAAGCAACAAAGAGTTTTTTTTGTAATAAGCAATGAGATGGATGTGTTGATTGTCTAATTTGTATGAGTGATTTTTTGTAAAATTATCTGCGGAGATATTCCACTGCTCCGTGACGCTATATCCGCATGAAGCCTCCCATGAGGTAGCAATGTAATTTCCGCTTTCATCAAAGCAAACGGAGTTTCTATGGTATTTGTCTGGTATAGATTTTATTATGCAAACACCGCCCACATTAAGATCATATAAACGAACTGTTTTATCATCTTGCTTTGTAATCACTGCTTTTCCTGATGGAGCATGTATGTCAAAAGAAAGTATATGGTCTGGATTGCCTTGGAGCTTTATTTCATAGTCAGTCTTAAAAGTTTGTCTTGCTTTGCCCATAATGATTTTTTTTAATATAAGTGGCAAAACATTAAGAGTAGGCGTTGGTTGCTGTACTTCTGGATTTGTTACTGTGTCAATTGTGTTAACGGTCACCTTTGCGATATTTTCTTGTGCTTTGCCAATAAAAAAATCAAAGGCGGTTTCGAAGAAAGAATTTTTTTTGTTTAACGCAGTTATTATAGCGTCTGTTTTTTTGTCGTCGTCACAATAGGCAGCAATTGTTTCCATTATGGTTATTGCATCATGTTCATTTAGTTTAAATTGAGTGAGCATAAAATCAGCAAGAAAATCGCGAGAATATTGTCTGTTGATGTTGTCGTTGGCTGCGGCGACTATTTGATTAATGGTCAGTGAACTATTTGTTTCTACAGAAGTAGTGGTGGTAGTTGTTGTAGTTGTGCTTGTTGTATGGGGTTTGTAAACAGGGGTTAATTCTATGTCATTACCTTCCATTGCGGTAAGAGGATAGGAAAGAATGCAGATAAGAAGAAGGATGAGGTGTACGTTGTGCTTCACGAAAGTTCCTTTTTTTGCGTGTGTTCATTATTGTTTTTGATATATAGTTACGATTTTGTCGTTTGTGTTATTTCTGGGTGTTAATGCTTTTATTTTTTCACTCATTTTTTCCATAACTATGTTTTGTTCGTATGATGTTAGTCTTTTTTGGTATGTGTTTGATTCTGTTATTGTATGCAACAATGTTTTGTCATGTGTATTGTGTATAGCTTTTACGCACAGATAAAGATCAGAGCTTTCTTTGGTAACTTTTAATTGATTTTTATCTAGCTGTGCTGTGTACGGTCCAATTGTTGTTCTGTCATATTTGTCTGTTCTGTCAGGAGTTGAATTGAAGCATGTGGACAGTGCGTTTGAACTGCTTGTGCTGCCATCTTTGCTAAATTGGACTAATGTTAATTGATGTCTTTTTGAGGTTGGTATGATATTTTCATCGATTATCTTTACGGCAATGAGGGAAGTGTCATCGCAATAAGATATGTGGTTAACTGGCTTGTCTAGTTCTTGAGAATGTGTTTTTTGAAGATTTTTTTCATTAATGTGCCATTGCTCTATGAGGCTTGTATTGGTATTAAAATTTGCTACGAGTGCAATGTGAGATCCGACGCGATTAAAGCGTGGAGAAATGTTTATGTATTGAGAGTTGTGTTGTATTGTACCCGTTCCACCAGCATTGAGATCCCATAGGCGAGCTGTTTTTGTTTTTGCGCTCACAGTTACAACTCGGCCAGTTAATGCGTGTATATCAAAATCATCAATAGTATCTGTGAGTTCGGCTAATATCATGGTGTAGATCCATGTGTTTTGTTCAGCTGCTTTATTCATAAAAATTTTTTTTATGGTGGGTAGCAGTTTATTAAGAATTGTTTGCGGCTGTTCTAATTCATGATTATTTATAATATCAATTGTACTTGCAGTAACAATGTTCATATTTTCAATTGCTTTGTTAATAAAAAATTGGGCGGCGACTTTAAAAAATGAATTTTTATCAAATAAATAAGTATATACACAGGGAATCCATTTTTCATTATTGTGGCAGGGCATTGATACTGTGTTGCATATGGTAACCATATCTTTTTCTGATAGCTGTGGCATTGCTCCAATAAGTTTAAAGAAAGTATTTTGTTGGTATTGGGTATTAATTATTTTTTCAAGGCTTGCAATAAGAGTGATCATGGGTATAGAGTTAGTTCGCTTGTCTATTTCTGATGTTGTTGTTGGCAATTCAAGACAGCCTTCTTCTTGCTCGCATCCTATTGTAAAAAGTGGACAAGAGAGAAGAATGAACATGGTTGTGTACAGTATTTTCATGAAGTTCCTTTTTTTACGTGCATTGTTACTGCTTTTGATATACAGTTACGATTTTGCTGTTATTTGTTTGTGTGTGTGTGTGTGTGTGTGTGTGTATTCTGTGCTTGTTGGATCATACTTTGCTCATATGGTGTTAGTGATTGATATGTTTGAGATTGGGTTATTTTGTTGAGTGATTGAGTAATATTTTGTGCATTTTTAATTGCTTGTTCACAGAGATGCATAGCGTAACAATCTTTTCTAGTTATCTGTAGTTTTTGAGCATCTGCGTATATAGCGTAGTCTTCTGTTTGCCATTGAAACCGTTGTTGGAGTCTTGGTTCCTTGCAGGTAGTTGTTGGCCCTATTATTGTTATTTTGTTGTTCTTTTTTAACTTAAGAGCAATTTCTGAATATTTATCATGAGCATCCTTTTTTGAAACTAGGAAATGTTTGTTGTCTAAAGGTACAATATCATTAATATTTCCTGGTATGTTGCACTCGTGGGTTCTATTTGCTTTTGGTTGCAACAAGTCTAATTCCAGTTCAAATATTTTTATAGCCGCAGTTGAACCAGTCTCATTGGTCTCATTTGTTACCGCAACCAACCGTGAGCCATCCTGATTAAAATATAATTGATCATATGGATGTTGTATTATTGAGAATTGTTTTCCCGTATCTAAATTCCACAAAATTATTTCGTTACCATCACGAATAATAGCCTGTTTTGTTGCAGAACACATGTCAAGCCAAATTACAGGTGCTTTGATTGTATAGTTCATAGTATAGTTATAAGGAATTGATTTTTTTGCTCTATTCATAACAACTTTTTTCAGTATGAGTGGTAAAAGATTAAGAATAGGTGTTGGTTGTTGTACTGTTGGATCTATGACGGTATCGATTGTGTTAACGGTTACATGTGTGATATTTTCTTGAGCTTTAGTAATAAAAAAATCAAAAGCTGTTCTAAAGAAAGAATTTTGTTCGCCTAACGCATTTATTATAGCATCTATTTTTGTTTCATTATCATCGCAATAATCGATAATAAAGCGCATTGTTTTTAGCTTTCCCTTCTCTGATATTTCAGGAATGCGCCCTAGAACAAGGTCTACAAAAGTTTGTTGTGATAAATATTGTGCATTGATTTTTTCATCAACAGCCGTAACTATTTGTTCCAGAGAAAGTGAACTATTTGTTTTTACAGAAGTAGTGGTGGTGGTTGTAGTTGTGCTTGTTGTATGGGGTTTGTAAACAGGGGTTAATTCTATGTCATTACCTTCCATTGCGGTAAGAGGATAGGAAAGAATGCAGATAAGAAGAAGGATGAGGTGTACATTGTGTTTCATGAAAGGTCCTTTTTTTTTGTAGAAAATTATCATGGTGTAGCATAATAATTTTGTTGTGTTGACGCAAGGTGAGAATGGTCCATTTTTTTTATAAAAACCATACTAAATGTAAAGTGGACTTTACATTTGGAGTCTCTATGTGTTAAGTTGACTTTACATATAGTTTAAAAATGATTTAATTATGCCTGAGGTTAAAATGATTATTCAACGTCATTTTTGGAAAGAAATGATAGAAAATGCTTGGTTAGAAAAAAGCATTGTGTGGCTTATGGGGGTGCGTAGAATAGGCAAAACAAGCTTATGCCGTAGTCTTGAAAATAGTAGTTATTTTGACTGCGAAAGGCCGCGTGTTCGTCAGCTGATGGAAGAAGATCCAGAAGGCTTTTTAGAGGGGCAACAAGGGAATCGCATTATTCTTGATGAAATACATAGACTTAATAATCCTTCAGAAATATTAAAATTGGCTGCTGATCATTATCCAACCATAAAAATAGTTGCTACCGGATCATCAACGCTAGGGGCAAGTTCAAAATTTAAGGACACATTAACTGGTAGAAAGCGAGAAGTTTGGCTAACGCCAATGCTGCTCGATGAGATGAATATATTTGGAAATACTGACATAAGGCATAGATTTTTGTTTGGTGGATTCCCTTCGTTTTTTGAAAAAAAAGAATTACCAGAAACTGATTTACGCGAGTGGATTGATGCTTATTGGGCAAAGGATATACAAGAACTATTTAGTGTCAGTAAAAGGTATGCATTCCAAAAATTTGCTGAATTATTATTGGTTAACAGTGGAGGGCTTTTTGAAGCAACGCGTTTTACTGCACCATGTGAAGTGAGTAGGCAAACGCTTGTTAATTATTTGCATGTGCTTGAAGAAACATTTGTTGTGCATATAGTGCGCCCCTTTTCCACTCATAAATCAACTGAGATTGTTATGGCTCCAAAAGTGTATGGATTTGATACAGGTTTTGTGTGCTATGCAAAAGGCAGGAGTACATTACGCGCAGAAGATATGGGATTTATGTGGGAACATTGTGTTCTGAATGAGTTGCATGGCAAACTACAAACTCGTGCAATTAATTATTGGCGAGACAAGGGCGATCATGAAATTGATTTTGTTGTTCATAATCGTGTTGGCAACAGGCTTGTCGCAATAGAATGCAAGTTTACGAGTTCTCCTGATGATGTTGTTTCATCTGGTATGGGTAAAAACTTTGAGGTATTTCGTAAGCATTATCCTGATGGGGATAACTTTGTAGTGTCTTATAACATTGATGTGTCATACAAAAAGCACTATAAAGATTTGACCATATCGTTTGTGCATCCTAATGATTTGATTAAGGCGTTGCAGAGGGTTTAAAATATCAAAGTAGGATGCACCTTTTTTTATACGTTTCTTCTTTTTTTTACTTTTCTTCTTCAGTTAAAGGAGTAACTTTAAAATGTCCATTTTCATCTATGCTAATAGCAAGATGGCCTTGCTCGACGAGATCATAGACAGCTGTAGCTTTTTCTGTATTGTTTAAATTCTTCCAATAAGCATTCATGCAATCACCATAAGAAAAATGCCAATATTCACCAGGATAATTTGTCAATCCTGCTTTTGCAGCGGCGATTACGCTCAATAGACGATTTATTTTTTGTTTTTCTGTTATATGATTTGCGAATGTTGGAAATGTTGAATGATCTTTTGTCCAAGGTACGCCAAAATCTCCCATATCAAGGAATTTTTTTTCTTTATTATGCCACAAGCGAATATCAGCTGCAGCTCCACTTGGGTGGATGTATGGTGCTCCAGGAGGAGATGCGACTCGTGCTACTTGTTGGTATACTTCTTCTTGCGTTAATGTAGGGAATGCAGCGCTTGTTTGTTGGCATGTGAGATTGAATAAAAATACTTGAACGTCTTCATTACGCAATGCATCACAGACTTGTATATCAATGCTTCCATTTTCGTAGCCAAATTGTGGTGACAGTGTATCGAGATGATGAACCATAGTAGATAATTTTGACGCAACGGTTTGGCGGACAAGTGAGTTATTTGGTAAGCCAGAGTTGTATTCAGGTCCTTCGGCTGGATAAGCAGGATCTTTCATCATGTAGACTCTTGCTGAACTATTTTGACCTGTTTTTTTTATATCAACAAGCTTTTCGTTATATTTGGCAGCACATTTATCGATAGGAATACTTTTAAGGCGAGGGTCAGATGGTGAAGGAACATTGTTATCCATAAAGGCTTGATATTGTGCACTAATAATTGGTGTTGAGTTTATTACATCATTGTATTGTTCAAACAAGTCCAGCCAGCCAGATTCCATACCGTATAATGAGCTATGTAGCAATAGGAAACTAATTACATGAAAAAAATAAATGCGCATAAAAACTCCCTTTTTACTGTTTTTTGTAAGAGCATACAATAAATTGGTAGAAATGGGAAGGATGGTGATGATGCTTTGTGATCCGAATGATTTGATTGCTTTGTTAAAAGGGGTTTAATTTTTTTTGCATGCGCTTGAGTATTTTTACTTCCAAGGCAGCCTGTCTTTCAATTTCTTCTATTTCTTTTCTGTTGAGTCGTTTTTCTAAATATTCTTGGAAGCTTTTTGTTTTCATTTACTGTTTACCGATAATTTAATTGTCTCTAAAATAGTCCCAAAAGCTTTATAATGCTTGGAGATATCATTGCATACTTCTTGCGCTAATATCTGGTCATAAATATGAGTTGTATTGTTACGTGCATCAGCAAGCGTAATCAGATCATTAACTATACGAGGTGGGAATAATTTATGAGTTTCACATTCCCTGAAGATTTGTTTTGGTGATGTAGCAATGCTGCCATATGTTGCGGTTAGGTATTGTTTAAGAAATTTCCATGCTGTTTCATACGCTATTTCAAAATGCTTAATAACGCCTGCGGAAAATAGATTTTTGGCATCAACGTTGTCAGCGGCAATGCTTTGTAATTGTTCCTGCATAGCAATTGCTTTGCCAAGATTTTCGTAGCATTTTTTAAAATTGTCATATTTGTTTTCTAAAGCGTCCATTCTATTCCCTCTTTTAAGATGGCATTGCGCATTTTTTCCGGAATTCTGTGCATATCAACAAGATCAATTTTTTGTGCGGTTGGAAGCGCATCAAGTAGGTTCCACAAAAATTGCCATTCATGGAGCGTAAGACGTTTTCCCGCATCAATTGCAATATCAATGTCTGATCCCTGTTGGGCTGTTCCGTGCGCATAAGAGCCAAATAGATAAATATGAGCATTGGGATAAAAGGCTTTGATAATTTTTATGATACTTAATTTATGCTCTAATTCTGCCATATGTATGCTTTTTCGCTGATAAAACGGTTGTAATGTTTAAGATACGGCGTGATGGTGGAAAAGTAAAGGATTGTGTATTTTCCTTTTTAATTTCTCTGTCGAATTGTTATTCATATTGAATTAAAACATTGCTTTCGCCCCCCCCGTTAATGATAAAATAGTCAATAAATAATGATTGTTTGCATGGAGGGGGTTTTTATGGTTACTTTTTTAAGAAAAATGATGATTGTGGCGCTAATGTGCTTTTGGGGTGTGGGGGTAAGCGCAAATGATGAAGTAAAATTGAGTTTATTTCCCCCAGCAATAAATCTCCCTTATGTCATTAAAGCTGGTTCTAATGATCTTTACATAGTGAAACCTAATACTGAATTTTTATACTACTTGTATAGCCACTCAAAGGAAAATGAGGAAGAATTTATAAAATTGGTTTCTCAGAACAAAAGAAAGCTATCTATTGACCAATGCATAGCATTATTAGAGGAAAATAAAATATACATGAAAAAAGTAGCACAATATGCTGATGAACTTTATTATTCATCTCGTAACTTATCAAAAGGGCTCATGCTTGGGGCTTTGGCAGTTGGTGGATTTGTAGCCATGAGTAAAGCTGCGACTTGGATTAGAGATCTTCTCAATATGTATAATCAAGAGCAATGGTCAGGTATGTATGTTAAAGCGGGATTATTAGAAACAGCCAGATCTTCTCGTTCAAAAGGGGTGATGGGGAGAATAAGATCTTTTTTTGGTTATGAAGATGGTTTTGTAACGCAAGCAGAAGCACAAGAAATAGAGAAAACATATAAAGATTTAGGAATGCAACCATCTGCACACAAAAGTTATAAAGATTTGTTGATTGATGCTTTTAATAAATATAATAAAGTTCAATCGTTTGCCACAGACCAGACAGAAAAAGCATTACATGACGCTGGGCTTGAGGCGTATAGATCCCCTTCAGCTATGGAGAAATCAAAGCAAATACGATATGTTTTACCTGCTCTGGGATTGGGAGCCACAATATATGGCCAAGCATCGCAAGCCTTGATCAATTATGTTGATGGTTTTTATAAATTATACCAAAAGAATAAAGCTGATTCTGAGAAGGTTTTAAAAGCAATGGAGCAGGGCGAGAAGATGTTGCAGATTTTAAAGAATGCAACACAACAATGAATGAAAAAGAGCCTCAGATTTTTATTTCTGAAGCTCTTTTTTATTAACAAGCTTAGGCTTAAAAAGGACTGATCCTACTACGCTAAAGCTTCGTAGAATTAATACATTCCCCCCATGCCGCCCATGCCACCCATTCCGCCGCCTGGCATCATTGGTGTTTCTTTTTTATCGTCTGGGTTGTCGCATATTGTTGCTTCTGTTGTGAGCAATAATCCTGCTATTGATGCAGCATTTTGAATTGCTGAACGAGTAACTTTAGCTGGATCAATGATTCCTGCTTTTACCATATCAACATATTCACCATTTTTTGCATCAAAGCCCATGTTACCTGTTTCAGCTTTTACTTTGTTGACAACAACAGAAGCTTCATAGCCTGCGTTTGCTGAAATGACTCTGAGAGGTTCTTCTAACGAGCGGCGTACAATTTGTAGGCCAAGGCGTTGATCGCCTTCAAGTTTTAATTCATCAATTGCTTTTTGTGCACGGATTAATGCAACACCGCCACCCGCTACAATACCTTCTTCTACTGCTGCGCGAGTTGCATGAAGCGCGTCTTCTATGCGGTCTTTTTTCTCTTTCATTTCAGGTTCTGTTGCAGCACCAACACGGATAACTGCTACGCCGCCGGCAAGTTTAGCCAAGCGTTCTTGTAATTTTTCTTTGTCGTAATCTGATGTGCATTGTTCAATGTGTGTCTTAATTTGTGCGACACGGCTTTGAATTGCTTCTGAATGTCCTTGACCTTCTATGATGGTGCAATTGTCTTTGGTGAGAACAACACGTTTTGCTTTGCCAAGGTCGTGAATGTTTATTGTTTCTAACTTAAGACCAATTTCTTCTGAGACCATTTTGCCGCTCGTTAAAATTGCAATGTCTTCGAGCATTGCTTTGCGGCGGTCGCCAAATCCAGGAGCTTTTACTGCAGCAACATTAAGTACGCCGCGAATTTTGTTTACAACGAGCGCTGCAAGCGCTTCGCCTTCTAGATCTTCTGAGATAATAAGGAGAGAGCTTCCTGTTTTTGCCACTTGTTCAAGAATGGGAAGCAAGCTTTTCATGCTGCTGATTTTTTTTTCGAAAATCAAAATGAATGGATTTTCAAGAACAGTTTCCATTTTTTCTTGATTGGTAACAAAATATGGAGAGAGGTAACCACGATCAAATTGCATGCCTTCTACAACATCCAACTCGTCACCCATGCCTTTTGCTTCTTCTACCGTGATAACGCCATCGCGTCCAACACGTTCCATTGCTTGCGCAATAAGGTTACCAATTTTTTCATCAGAGTTAGCGGAAATAGTTGCGATTTGTTGAATTTCTTTTTTGTCTGATACTGCAGATGAATTTTTTTTAATTGATTCAACAACAACTTCAACGGTTTTGTCGATACCGCGCTTTAATTCCATTGGATTTGCGCCAGCAGTGACAAATTTATTACCTTCTCTGAAAATTGCTTGAGCAAGCACTGTTGCAGTGGTTGTTCCGTCGCCAGCAACGCCAGCTGTTTTTTCTGCAACTTCACGCACCATTTGGGCGCCCATATTTTCTAATTTGTCTTCTAAGGTGATCTCTTTTGCAACGGTCACACCATCTTTGGTGATTGTAGGTGCGCCGAATGCTCTTTCAAGCACAACATTGCGTCCTAGAGGCCCGAGAGTTACTTTGACGGCTCCCGCTAAGGTGTCAACACCTTTGCGCACTTTTTCGCGTGCATCGGAGCCAAAAACGATTCTTTTTGATGACATGGTAATAACCTTTAATTTTTTAATTACTCTGCTTATTGTTCAACAACACCAAGGATATCATCTTCGCGGATAATTAAATGATCTTTGTCAGCTTCTGTACCCGCATATTTGCCAAAAAAAACGATATCATTAAGCTTAACTGCAACAGCAATAGTTTTGCCTTCTACGATGCGACCTGGTCCAACTGCGACTACGCAACCGGTTTGAGGTTTTTCTTTTGCGGTATCAGGTAAGAATATGCCAGATGCTGTTTTTTCTTCGCTCTCAAGGCGTTTGATTAATACTCTATCGCCTAATGGACGGAACTTTTGGAACATAACGTCCTCCTTTATATATGGGTGATTAGTTAAAAAAAATGTATCGTTTTTTAGTATAAATAAAACGGTCAAAATTACAATCTTTTTTTATAACGGTCCACTCAGATTTGTTTATGGTGTTTAATCAGCAAATGCGATGAAAGCTCTTTACTAAAAGCATTATTCATTTATTTTAAAAAAATAAATTTTGTATGTGTGGTTACAGTAGCATACTCATATTATTATATGTGCGTATATAATATTTTATGAGCTG
Source organism: uncultured Pseudomonadota bacterium (assembly GCA_964433525.1). Classification (GTDB taxonomy): domain Bacteria; phylum Babelota; class Babeliae; order Babelales; family Vermiphilaceae; genus SOIL31. The sequence goes on along the minus strand of CAYSQT010000002.1, from coordinate 47,253 downwards.
TTTATTGATGCTTGTGGGATGTTGTAGGGTTTTATATGGTAACATGGAAAAAAAATAAAATTGGAGTTTTTTATGATACGTATTTATCCCGCAATTATGGGAATTGAGCAAGTTGGCATACAAAATATGGCAAAACTCAAAGGACTTATTGATTGTATTCACATAGATGTAATGGATGGAATATTTGTCCCCAACATTACGCAAGGGGAAAATTATATTACTGAATTTGTAAAAAAAGAAGGTTTATATGCCTGGGTACACCTTATGATACAGGATATTTTGAGGTTTTATGAGTCGTGTGAACTACCCACAGGCTCTCTTGTTTCTTTTCATTTAGAATCGCAAAATGATATTTTTGAAATAATAAAAACCATAAAAGAAAAAAAACATGTGCCAAGTGTGGCAATAAATCCAAAAACGCCCGTGAGCGATTTGTTTCCATTTCTTGATGTAATTGATCATATTTTACTTATGTCAGTGGAGCCTGGATCTTCTGGGCAACTTTTTTTACCTGAGGTTTTAAAAAAAATTGAGGTTCTTGTTGAATATCGCAAGCTGCATGGTTTGCGATTTCGCATTGGTGTTGATGGTGGTATTAATAAAACAAATATTGGTGAATTAGTCAAAAGAGGTGCTGATGACCTGGCCATAGCGACAGGCATTTTTGGGGAAGCAGATCCGGTTGTTGCGTTGCGACGTCTTTATGAGATAATAAAAAACCATTGAAAAGAGCATATAGCAAAAAATAGATTGTTTTTCAAATAGTCATTCTGTTAAGATAGGGGTAATAATAAAAATTTTGTGACAAGGGGGATAGTATGAAAAAGAATGATATAAAATCAATGATAGCAATAGTAACCGCATGTGTTTTGGTTGCTCTTGTAGGCCTTGGCATTATGAAATATCGCGGTGGCGGCCATTTATTTATGAGTAATCAACCAACAGAACGTGATTTAGTGGTAACAAATGATTCAACAGATACATTTAGCACAGCTTTTATGAGAAGTGGCAAAATGATGTCGCAAGTGGTTCATCCGGGCGAAAAAGCAACAGGAGGCAAAGGTTTATTGCGTATTTTTGTTGCCAAGAAAAATGGAAATTATGAAATACAATATCCATACCCACGTCCAGCAGGTAAACCAGCAGATATTACATTGACACAAGTTTTACAAGCTGCGCACAATCCTGAATTAGGCAAAGAATTGTACATGGAAAAAGGCAAGATTGATGATATTCGCATTGATTATGAAGAAGTGCGGGATATGGAGACAACTTATTAATTTCAGAAATTTTTCTTTATAACAAGCTTCTTACTGGTGTGCCACTAATTGCTGCCCGTGTGTATGCGACTTGATTTTGTGCCTGCGTGATGCTGTTGTTTGTGAGCAAATTGCGTTGTTCTTCAGATTTCCCTTTTTGCATTTGTTGAAGGACAGCAGTGCGCTCCACTATTTTTTGATTAACAAGGCCTTGCGCGTATTCAGTTAATTCAGAGTACAATGGGCATTGTTTTACTTTCTTCAGCTTTTTAACTTTTTGCTCATTTTCTATTGCTTTTTTGCATAAGTATAAAGGTTTTGAATTGCCGGTGACGGTAAATGTTAAGAAGGGTAGAATGGGGCGAGTGTTAACAGTTTCGCTAGGATAACGAAACTCATGAGAATGACCAATTTCATTTATAAGACCAATACTAATTGATCCTAATTTAATATATGTATTATCTTGTTTGATTTTCCACATTACTTGACGGCAGTGTAGTGCATCATTGCTTTGTACACCTAAAGCAGAAATATAATTTTCATTTTTTCCGACATACGTAATTGAGTGTAAGTGCACAGCAGGTATTGTAATGGTAAAGTTGGCATTAAGTGATTGCGTATCCCATTCTTGTATGTAGCTTTGGCATTGAGATTTTTCATTATTAGTGGCTGTGCAAAGACGAGATCCATCTTTGCTGAGTACAAATGTTATTATTTTTCCTAAAATCTGAGGGCTGCCAATTGCTTTACCTGTAACAAGATCCCATAATGTGAGCACTCCTGACCTTTGTATAGCAGCGATACTTTTTTTGATATTATAGAACTGCACTTCATCTGACGGCATTGTTAATATGGTATAAGGAGATGGTATTTTTGCTTCTACTTTATGTAAAATATATTCTTTTAATGCTTCGGGTAGAGGCGGGATTTTTGTTTTTGGTACATTAAATAAGTCTTTTTCAATAGCAGAAAGCGTGTCACACGTAACATTTTCTATGTCTTGATATGCATATTCCGTATACCTTTCAACAAGAGCGTTAAAGAGTCCACTTTTATTACACAAAGCATCAATAATTTCATTGTTTAATGATTCAGCATAAGGAGATTCACTGATCTCGTCGGCGATAGCTCTGAAACCTGTATCTGTTAAAAGTTGAGAGCTAACAAAATTTGTTGATATCATATTTGTCATTAATGTTATTATGGCATTTTCCATAAATGACGTTTTATGGCCGTTGGTAATCTTATTTTTGACGAGTGCGTCTAAACAATTAGCTAAGTGTTTGACAATAGTTTCTGTTGAGGGTGTCTCAGCTGGAGTTGTTGTTGTGGTAGCTGTTTGATTTGTTTTTTTATAAACAGGTTTTAGATTCTCTGCACCGCTTGCGCAAAATGATGACAAAAGAAATACGTATGCGCAAGCGCTGAAAAAGATTGTTTTTTTCATGATTACTACCTGTTTTTTTTAAGTGAATATTGTCTGTGCGTAGCATAAAAATATTCTTGGTAAAAAACAAGAAAATTGAATTTTTTTACAATAATCTTATGCTTATTAATATAATTGTATTAATAGAAAGATTTTATAGTGAATTATCAATCAGTTTGTTTAATTATTGTTGTTTTGTTTGTCAGTGTAACTGCTGTGTTTGCAGCGGAAAGAGTAAACCACATCCATATTGTTAAAAAAAATATGACCAAAGTTCAAGACGGTTTAGAGTTCGCTGTGGATCAAGGAAGACGCTATCATATCGCTACAAGTCAGGCACAAGAATTGTTGGAAGATATTGAGATAAATAGCTCTGCTACAGCCCTTTGTCATTTCGAGACAGGAACATTGAAACAAAGTATTGGCTTATTATTTTCTGTTGAGGTGATGGCAGAGATTAGAGAGAAGCTTAATAATGAGGTGAGGTCTGAGAACAAAAGGCTTTCTTTAACACGACTCCGATATATTAATGAACATCCTCCCTTAGTTTTATGGAATAACTGTGCTGAAGGCAATAGGGCTAAGGAAGACGAAGAAATAGTAAATGCTATGAACGATGCATTTAAAAAAAAGCAAATTATTCAAAAGGCGCTATCAATAAGTGGTGCACCAAAAGACAGTGTCAAAGAAACAACACCTAAAAAATCCAAAATATCATCCCATGAAAAAAGAAAAATATTTTTTATGGGTTGTTGTGTGGGTGCGCTGGGGCTTTGGTTGCTGTTATATTTAAAGCCATATTTCACAACAACCCTAGATTTTAAAAAAATATAATTAAAGTTGTGATGAGCCATGCAACAAGTTGCATTGGCCAAAAGAGTAGCTTGATGAGTGGAAAAATCTTTTTTTGGTAGTAATTCCAATGGGGATATAAATAGACGAGTACAGTATGAATAACGAGTAAAATAATAGATATGTAGGCAAAAAAGAATGCATATTCCATGTACAATGTGGTATTTGTTGGATATTGCTCCCTGAGTGATCGGTGCAATATGACAAGAGCAAAAAAGAGGCCAGTGTATCCTGAAATAATACTAAGTGGACTTGAATTTTGTCGTGCCACAAGCAACACAGAAAACAGAGAGAATAGCACCACAAGAAGCGGTAAAAAAAAGAGTACAAACGGGTTTAATAGGTTGCGGCGAATAATTAAATTATATGAGAGTAAAAAGTGATCCGTTGTTTTACCATATTCGCTAAAACCAAAATTGGTGACAGGGCTAATTTTTTTATAGGTAAAGAATGATTTTTCTACATTAAAACCTGCAACGGTAAAGTTTCTGTCGAGTCCGGGAGCGTCTTCAGGGCTTATTTTTTTGTAATCTTCTAAGTCTGGAATAAGAAGGATATTTTTTTCTATGTCATGGTGTTCAAGAGTGATTTGCATCTGTTGTTTATCAAAAGGATATAAAGAAAAATTTTGTTTTTGGAAAATGGTTCCACGAATATTCCATGTTACCGTCTCCCAATTTTTATGAATGGATGTGGTTGGCTGATCTTTAATGAGTTTTATTGCGTGAGGAATTTGCATTTCATGGGAAATGCCTTGTGTATCAGAAAGATTATATTTATTCCACAAATATCCAGAAATAGTCATTTCTTTTGGTTGCAACATGCCGACCGAATATAAAAGAAGGCCACATGGAATTTTTATAAACGGTTCTTCATTCTTGCGTTGCGCTTCTTCTTGTAGATTCTCAAGAAAATTATCAAGACTTGCTTGATCAGTGATAACGGTTGAGTAGGGAGTTTTTGCTGTTGCTGTTGTTTGTACAATATACCAGGTAACGAGTAAGCCGGTTGTTAAAATAATATTAGTACCAATAATAAACATAATGAACGATATGTTTTGAAGCGAACGTAAGTAAGCGAGCAATATCAGTATGGTTATGACGCAATAGATAAGTATCCAAAAGAGATGATAGCGTATTGTTTCTGCAGGTAAAAACATATCTTCTTTTGAAAATACTGCGGCAAGAATCCAGTTGTTGGTGGTAATTGGCTCTGAGTAGATCCACATCATATTTTTATTGTTGTCCAGCGTGTATGACGACAATTGAGATGTTGTATGTGGCATTGTTTGAGCTATATTGGCAAGCGATGGACTATTGTTGTCTTGAGCAATATCAAGCAATGTTTTTTCTGATGATACAAACTCATGTATGGGATGAGCCAAAATGGTGCCATTTTGAGAAAGCAGCATAGAATAACCGTTTCTGTCAAGGCTTGTGTATGAAGTGATGCGTTCAATAGCATTGAGTTTATACGTTACGCATACAACTCCTTGAATGTTTTGGTTACTGTCAAAAAATGGATAAGAATAGGTGGGAGGAATTTTTTTACCTTTAGCGTCTCTGCTTGGACTAATCCATACGCCTTTTTGTTTTAGAGCGTTGTTGTACCATGCTGTTGCAGAATCATGAGGAGTAACGCTTGTGTAATCATAAGAATCTTCAAGCATGGTTTCAATAAAGTTATTATTTGATTTTTGAATTGAAGGAGCATACAAATATATTTGTGGATCATAGGCATACGGTGCAAATGCTACCGTGATAGCGGTAAGATTACTATTTTCAGATAAATCACGTTTTATGCGCCGTATGATGTCATCTTTTGAAAGTCTACTGTGTTGAAGATCATCCGCAATTGATTCTGTAGTGAATGCTATTTTTTTTAATATTTGATTAATATCTTCAGCGCCATCTTTAATATCGGTAATAATATGTTGTTTTTCACGATCAGAAAAACTAGTTTGCTCTTTGTAGTACAGAGTGATTGATTTACAAAGTAAACCAAGACTCACCAATAATAGAATAAAAAAATAATTTTTGCATGAAGCTGGAATATGCCGAATAAATGATTTGTGTGCAAAAGATTCTATTGTTGCGGTTATTTGTTTATTATAGATCCATTCGGTAATAACAATGACGAGCGTTGTGCATGCAATGCACAATAACAATATATAAAATAATAACGAAAGTGATTCTTCTGCTTCTTTTTGATCTATTTTTACCATTAATCCCCAATTAATTTTTGTAATAAATGTCCAGGCGCCTATAACTGGTGTGTTACGATAATCTATAGCCTTGCCCATTCCTTGGTTACCTAATATACTCGCTTGTATTGCTGGTGGATGTTTTATTGATATTTTTTTTCGCTTGAATGCAAGTTCGCGGTCATGGCGACTGGGTGCGACGTACGTAATAAAGGAATCATTTTCTTGTGCAAGCACAATTTCTCCTGAATTACCAAGGCCCGTATAGTGATGGGTGACAGAAGAGAGTGGTTGCAAATTGCATTCATATGCTAAAATGCCCTTACATTTTTTATCATGAATGATAGGTACAGAAATAAAAAGTGTTGGTGTTTTAAATAAGGGATCATGTCCATATTCAGAAAAGTCTGGAGTGAGTGACATCATGGCGCGTTCATATGATAAATACAGAAGAGAATCTTGAGACGTAAGTTGTTTACCAATAAGATGTTTATTCGTGAGAGAGAATATTATTTTTTTGTGATTATCTATGATAAGAACATTATTAAAATTCATTGATTTTTGTGCTTCTGAAATGACGGCTTCTGCGCTGTTTAATTGTTTAATTTCGGTGGAATCTGCAAGAAGGCGTGCATTTTTTTCTTCTGTTTTAAGATAACTGTTGATTGTTGCTTCTGTTGACAATAAAATTTTGTACATCCTTTTTTCTGTTGCTGAAACTAAGGTGTTTTTTGCGTATAGATACCACAAAGATATACTGAAGGTGCATACAATGCACAGAAGTGACACAAACTTGATGAAAAAAGGAATGGAATTTTTTTTTAACCAAACCATTTGTTACCCCATTGCTTATACCATGTATTAAGTAATTCATCCCATTCATGGCGAGTTTTAAAAAAAGGATATGGCGTAGGGCGTATTGCTTTGAGAGAGTTCCATAAAACAGTAAACTGTTTATCTGATCTAATTTTACCAATGCTCATGACAGACCATGTGTGTTGTGTTGTGTCATCAATATAAATAATTCCTTCTGGTGCATTAAACGCCTGATTTTTAAGAGTTATTTGTACATTTGCAGTGTTGACGGTGTGTGCTTTGGTAACTGCTTGCTTCCAGAGATGTACGCCATAATATGCTGCTTCTGATGCATCACTGATGAGGTATTCTTTTCCATAGCGTTGTTTTATTTTTTCTACAAATTTTTTATTTTCTGTTCGCTCAATACTCTGAAAGTGGCTCCATGCACTGTAATCACCGATTAAATCATCAGTACCAAATCTTTCAAGATCAGATTCATCAACGCAAAGCGACATAGTAGGTATTTTTTCTGCAGAGATTTCTGCTTGTCGCAATAATGTGAAAAAAAGTTTATTATCATCTCCGATAATAGTGTTAATAATAACTTGAGGATTGCTTTTTTTTATTTTTTGAACTATGTGTTCAACGGTATTCTTTTTTTTATCTATATATTCTTCGCCTACAACAGTGCCGTCAAATAATGCTATTGCATCTTTTAAAATTTCATTTGTTGCGCGTGGTAGTAATTCATCTGATCCGACAAGAAAAAATGCTGTTCCTAAATTTTTTAAGCACCAGGTCATCGCTGGAATTGCTTGTTGATTTGGAATGGTACTGGTGTAAACAATATTTGGTGAATCTTCAAGGCCTTCGTGCTGCACTGGATAAAAAAGAAAGCTATTGTATTGTTCAACAATTGGTTTGACAGCTTTTCTGTCCACCGATGACCAGCAGCCAAAAATGGCAGCAACTTTCTCCTGAGTTATCAAAGATTGTGCTTCTTGCGCAAAATGAGTTGCATCTGACTGCCCATCGCGGATGATTGATTTGAGAGTGTGGCCAAGAACTCCTCCTTGTGCATTGATTTCTTCTATTGCAAGGATGGTTGCGTCGACAATGGGCTTTTCATACGCCGCAAAAGGGCCTGTTAGGGAATGAAGAATGCCAATTTTAATGGGAGCCTTTTTTGTTGATTGCGTGAGAAATAGCCATAAAAATATGGATATGACAGTAACTACAGCGAAAATAGAGAGGAAAATGTGCTTTTTTTTTAACATACTTTTACTCAAAAAAGGTACAAAAAGAGGATAGGATTTTGCGCTGAGGGAAGTCAAGAATAGGATTGTGATTGGTCAAGATAATAAAAAAGGCCCGCATTTGCATGCAGGCCTTACATTTTAATTCTTTTTTAAAGAATCAGAAATTAGTAGCGATGATTTCTTCCGCCACCATCACGCATTCCACCACCGTCACGGCGAGGAGGGCGATTATCACGACCAGTGTTTTCACGCGGACGAGATTCGTTAACAACGATTTTGCGTCCTTCAAAGTCTTTTCCATTGAGTTCAGCAATAGCGCGTTGAGCTTCATCTTCATTTGGCATTTCTACAAAGCCAAAACCACGGGATGAGCCGGTAAATTTGTCAGTGACAATTTTAACGGTTGATACTTGTCCAAATCCTTCAAAAAGATCTCTTACTGTATTTTCAGTCGCCCCGTAGGAAAGATTCCCAACATAAATATTTTTCATAAACAATCACTCTGATAAAAATAAAACAATTACCCGATTTATTTATTGGCCAATAAATAATTTTACTCCTATAGTATAGCATAGCGGGAGGATTTATCAAGAATGACAAAAAATGATCTGAAAAGAAGCGTAGAATCGTTCTAAAGAATGGGGTTGTTATGAAAAAAAGGTTTTTAATTGTGTGCGTATTGTTGTTGGTTGGTCTTTTTCTTGCCTGGTATTATTCCAAGGAATGTAGGGCTTATTGGGGGTTATGGCTTACAAAGGAGGAGCTGGTTGCCGATAAGTGAGGAGGTACTTCTTGTTTTTACATTCTTTTTAACAAGAAATTTGGTAGGATGGTGGTGTTTTTGCCGAATAATTGCAAAAAAAGGGAAGAGCCATGAAAAAAATATCATTTTTAGCGTTTTTGTTGTCTATGCCTATTTGTTGTATGGAAAGCCAGCACAAAAAAATGATCCCACTACAATTATGTGACTGTGATAAAGTGTATGATTTAGAAGAATGGAAAGTAGAAGAATCAAACACTTTATATAGAGGCTATTTAGAATGGAAAAACAGTGGCAAAGAATGCGAAGCTTTGCCGGTTAATGATGGAATTTTTCTCAATGATATAACTTTATTTAGTGGAGCATTAGATTGTAATCCTTGTATAGCAGAAGGTCCAGGTTCTTTACGTAAATATTACGAAGGTCTTCGGAAAAAAGATCGAAGAGCGCTTATTGCTGCTGCAGGAAAGCATGGAGTTGATGGTAAATCAAAAAAATTGAATGCCAAACGCTTAACGGTACAATTGCTTGAGCTTTGTTTTGAAAAGGAATTTATTGAAAACAATATTTTGGAAAAATTAATACCGGAAAGAGAAAAAACAATTTCTTTTTTCTGCTCACAATTCCGTGCAGATGCTATACGTCGTAATGATATGAATGTAGGGCAGTTTACTTCATTTGTAGAAAACTCAAGAATTGCATATGAATTAAATGGAAATGTACACATTTTACCAAAATTGAATAACGTAGTATTTAAAGGAGTTTCTTCTGTTGTGAAGGGTAAATATCAGGGAAAAGAACACATACTTAAGTACATTTTTTTAAAAAAAGGCGGTTTGCAATATCATATTACAGAAGGTAATCCAGACAATTCTGATGCAAAAGAAGATAAAACAATATGGATGATAGCGTCTGGTCAACAGTTATTTTTTAAAACAATACATCACTCTCATCCTATTATGTGCACAGCGTGTAGTAATTATGGACGCTATATCGCAACGGTTTCAGAAAATGGTCAATTAATGATTACAGACGTTGAGCCTACTCATAATCAACATTCTTTTTTTGATACCATTTTAGAGGCTCAGAATCGTTTTTATTATTCAGTATTTTTTAATAATGCAGGAACTCGTCTTCTAGCTTTAAAGCATGAATTCGTACGCAATTTAGCAGAGGGTATAGTAACAATGGGGACTGTATCATTGTGGGATACTCGCACAAAAGAATATCTTGATGTTTTTAATTTACCAAATAAAAAACCAGAAATGCTCTTTTGTAACAAAGATGACAGTAGGCTTGCTATTATTTCAATTGGATTCACATTAGATCAAAATAGATCAATTACACCACAGATATGCTTTGTATTATATGACATGCTCAGTAAAAAAGAATTGTTGAATATTTCATATGATGAAAAAAAATCGATTCTTGGTCAGATTTCTTCATTTTCAGATGGTGTTTTTATTTTTTGTACACAACAGTACGTTATTGTGATAGATGAAAAAACCGGTACTATTTTAAAGCAGATTGAGCATACTGCATCTGATCATCAAGGCTATGGAGGAGTTATTTGTTATACGCACAAGATATGTGATAAACTATTTATTTTTTTGGGGTTACAAAAACAAGATTCGTGTTGTATAAAAGTAATCAATTATGACACACAAGAGTGTACTACTATTGATTATGGGCAAAATGATTTGGATTTAAATCATATTGGGGTGTCTGTAAGTGGGCGTGAAATTTTTGCGATTTTTGAAGGTCAGATGATGGCAAAAGCTGAGATGTATCAAAATCCAAACATATGGTCGAGTTTAAAAAACTCCGGTGCATTATATGAATATTTGTTATATCGTTTATGTATTGCAAAAAAAGATGGCACAAAACCTCTGTTCTATCCATTATTATATCATTATATTGAGCAAGGTATTACTGGTGAAGAATGGAAGGCCGTGATTAAAAAATATGTCATGTGATTTTGGGAGAGCTCATGAATAGAATAACATTTTTAGCGCTTTTAGTCGTCGTATCTATCAATTGTATGGAAAACCAGTCGTCCAAAAAAATGATTCCACTGCAATTGTGTGACTGTGATGAAGTGTATGATTTAGAAAAATGGAAAGTAAAAGAATCAAATACTTTATATAAAGGCTATTTAAAATGGAAAAATAGTGGTAAAGAATGCGAGGCTTTGCCGGTTAGTGATGGCATTATACTTAATGACGTAATCTTATTTAGTGGAGCATTAGATTGCAACCCTTGTATAACAGAAGGTCAAGATTCTTTGCATGAGTATTACAAAAAACTCTCAGCGGATGATCAAAGGGCGCTTATTGCTGCCGCAGGAAAACATGGAGTTGATGGTAAATCAAAAAAACTCAATGCCAAACGTTTAACGGTACAACTGCTTGAACATTGTTTTGAAAAGGAATTTATTGCTGCAAATATTTTAAAAAACTTTGGAGCGGAAAAAAAATGTTTACGTAATTTTTTTGTAACACATCTTTTAAGTGACGCAGTAGCGAACAATGTCGTTGTAACAACATCATCTGAAGCATATAAAGGAAACGTAGATTGTCGACCAGATGGACTTCATTATTTGCCAATAATAAGTGACATTATTTTTGATGGGATACCATCTCGATGTTTTAATACTTATCAGGGTCAACAGCTTATGACGCAATATGTTGTTGAAAATAACATGCATCAATATTACATAACAATGGGCAAAGCGGACGGTACCAATCAAGAAACAACAAGAACAATATGGATGAATGACGTTAATGATGAAAAAATAATGATCAAAGAATTGGTGCATAGTCGACCTATCACATCCATGGCATGTAGCAGCGATGGCCGTTATGTTGCATCTTGCTCTCATCAAGGCCAATTAAAGATTACCGACTTAGGATTAGTATCAGAAAATATTCCCTTTTCTGATACTGTTTTAATTCCTCATAACAGTTCTTATAAACAGATATGTTTTAATAATGCAGGGACTATATTGTTGTCAGCGTGTTTAAATATAACAACGCGAGGAATATTGGGCAAAATGGTATTATGGGATGTTGAAACAAAAGAGGAAATACAACCTAGCCTTGAAATACCATCTGTTAATCCAATGCAATTTTTTTTCAGTCCGGAGGATAGTAGGCTGGTAACGATATCATTAGGTTTACCAGTAAGAGGTCAAGGTCAGGATAAACATAATTTGATTTCTATATGGGATATGAATGAAAAAAAGCTCTTGTCATCTATTGACGTTGAACCTGATATATGTTTTCAAAAGATTGCTTTTGCAGGTAATGTTATTGTTATTCCTACGCAAACTAAAATATTTATAGTAGATCATGATTCTGGCGATATTATGAAAACTATTGTGCATGCAGAATATAGTGAAAATCCTTACATTGTCATTATTCCTCAGATAATACCGCTTGATAAAACTTTTATTGCTTTGGGAATGAGAAAAAAAGATAAACAAAGTTGTGTTAAGATAATTGATTGCGATACTCAGCAGTGCATTACCATGAACCATTCAGAGGGTGATTTAAATCATATTGGTACTTCATCAGGTTCTCGTAGAATAATATCAACATTTGAGAATCATACATTGGCTACTAGTTATTTATATACTGATGATGATGTGTCAGCTATGCAATTTGTTTCATCGCATGATATTTTATACCAATATCTTTTATGGCGATTAGTTGCAGCGAAAAAAAATGGAGTAAGTCCATTAATTCATGCGTCATTGTACAATTATTTAGAAAATAATATTACTAATGCACGAGCAAAGGCTATGGTGAAGAAGTATTTGCTAAATCTTTAATGAACATTTTTACGTTGCATGGTGCCGTTGGCAATGATTCCAGGGTTTGCAACACTGCGCTTTGTGGATGTAATGATAAACCCTGGTTGTCTCGTAATGCTCTAGATAATTTTAATAACGTGTAACGTTGTAATGCATTGGGTTGCGTATTGAGCCATGCAATATATTCACGTATTTCATTTGAACACAAATGATACAAGGTGTTTGTATCATGGTTGGTGGTGACGATAACAGATTGTTCATCGGGGGTAAATCCAAACCCTGTAATGTTTGGATGTTCTGTGAGAGTTATGCATTTGTTGGATTTGATATCATACAGTTGAATAAATGGACATATGTTCATGTCAGGAGATGCAGCAGTTTTTATAAAAAAATTTTTTTGAGGACTTAGAGCATATATTTCTTCTGTATTTTCTGCTTTATTTTTTATTGATTGAGCAAGAGGAATAGAATGTGAGATGGAATTTGTTGCGGTATCTATAACTAATAACGATCTTGCTGTATTGTTTATAACAATGGTGAGCGTATCTATTTCTCGTTGGAGGAATATATTTTCTACATGAGTATCAACAAAAGGAATTATGTGATCTGAATGATTTTCTATGTTACGAATAATCAATTTTGCTGAAGATGTTCTTGGAAGGCCTCGTGCCAACATATACAAGGTAGAACCATCATTATTCCAGTATAGATGCGATACAATGGGATAATCTGGGTCAATTAAATGATCTACTAAAGTACCATTTATATCCCAAAGATAGACACCATTGAGTGTTCTTGCAGCGAGCAATGTAGATTGTGGATTAAAACAGACTTCTGAGTTGTGGCATATGTTTTGATTAAGAATGGTATTAACAAAATCATACCCGTCGCTGTGCGTGCCAAGTTTTGTTAACATAAGACAGGTACTATTTTCATAAGCATTGCCACGCATGGGATCCCAATCGGGGTGAATTGACATTGTTGCTACATAATGGCCATCTGCGCTGAATGTGCAGCTATCAATTGGATAAGGATGTTTAATTTTACTGGCACGCAATGGACCTTTCTTGTCAACAATCCATATATATTTTTTGTGATTGTCATTTTGATTTTGTATGTTATCGGGTGATGGTGGAGTAATAAAATATTTGATTTTTTTACCCTTTCTTTTTTGCATATATTCTATGGTGTATGATTCAGATTCATTATGTTTTAACATTGGAAGCTTAGGTATGCAATGATAGTGTGGATTGTGCTTAAGTGATAATAAAATTTCACTGCAATAACCACGGCAATCATATTTTCTTACTATTTTTTCACCACCAATGATTTGAGTAGTTAACTGTTGGCTTTCAAATGTGTGATCAATGGCTTTTTGTTTTATATAGTTGACAAGGGCATCAAGCTCAAGATGGGGGCAAATATGCTTTGTTATTATATCTTGGTCACAATATGCTTGTAATAATTGAGCTGTTAGGCAAGCAGCGTGTAATTGGCGACCTTCAGCAGATTCTTTTCCTGCAGCAATAATGAGTAATCGTTGTTGTTGCGATGTCAATGAGTGAAAATAATCATTAAATGTATTGCAAGGTTGTTCAAGCGCATCATTAAAAAGGCATAATTTTTCTGCAGAAACAGATGGCAAGGTAATAGTTTTAAGTGGATTGTTTTGATTATCTTTTTCTTCCAGAAAAAGTTCATGCAGTGTTTCTGATTCTTTGATTTTCCAGAGCGGCATAATAAAAAGTTTATTGTCAGAAGAAATGATCGGCGTGAGTTGTTGTTGCATGCTGTGTAAAGGATACGATAATAAATTAATACATATGATGCATAAATATTTCATACAAAATTCCTTTTTTTACAAATGCTCCTTAATTAACAACTTAGTCGTTTTTTCCTCTGCATTATCTTCCCGCATTGTGTGCAACAAAAGCTGTTTGTAGAGGCTTGTAAGTCCATTTTTTTGCTGCATATCAAAAGCAGAGTAAAGAACATATTTTTGTGATAATGAAGTGTCATGTTTTATATATTTTAAAGCTTTGTGCGTATTTTCATCAAATAATTCAGTGGTGGTGATATAACAGAATTCTTCATTTGTTTTTTGATCCCATGCATGACCAGTAGTTATAATATGGCGTTTATCTGGTGTAAAACCAACACCATGAACCGGTATTTCATCTGATAGTATGGTAGCAAGCACGGTTCCTGTGCGAGCATCCCACAACAGAGTATTGCCTTTGGATGATTTTTGGGTGGTTGTTAATTGTGCTGAAACAAGTAATGTGTTGTCATTATTCAGCGTAGAAGCAATATATTGACAAGAGCCATGGTGATCTCTTTCATTGTATGTGATAATATCACCTGTTACGCCATCAAGAAACATAAGATCACCGCTTGCCTGTGTTGTTATGATTGTTTTATCATCACGACTAAAATAGGGGTGACTTATTCCATCATTTACAATAAGATGAGAGGAGATTTTTTGTACATTGGATGCGTCGGTAATATCCCAGAGAATGCTGTGTTGATATGTATCATTGTAATAAGAGACAGAAAATAATCGCGTGCCTGCATTGTTAAAGCGTAAAAAATGAACAATGTGTTCGTCTTTACTCGACAAAGCATATAGTTCTTGACCTGTGTTTACATCTCTGATACTTATATTTTTTTCATTACTGTTTGGTATATGCTCTGTTCCAATTGCCAATAATGTTGATGATGCATCAAAACAAAGCGCGGTAATTTTGCGACTGATGTTTGGCAATCGCATCTCATTAAAAAATGGTCCATCTTGCTGCATGCTAAAAGATATAAGATTAAGTTCGTTGTGTGGATAATTCACTGTTGCAGATGAAGCGAGTGCAAGAAGGTGGCCGTTGGGACTAAATTTTATATAGTCATATTTACCATCACATGCCAAAAGTTTTTTATTGATAATTGCGCCTTTACTGTTCAAAGTCCATAGAATCATTTGCGGTATAATGGAGCTAAGATTTTCGCTTGTGCATTCTTTATCGGGAAATGGTTGTGTGAGATAATATGAAATATTAAGAATATTATTTGTTATGTGTACATAGGGAGTCCAGTCTTGGCCATTTAATGTAATCGGAGGGTATGCATTTAGTCTTCCGCTAAAAAGATAGGAATGATTGTGTATCATTTGGTGCGGTACAAGCATATATTTTGACAAATGCTGATTAAATAGAAGGCGCCATTGGCTATGGTCCAAGGGAAGGATTGCTTTTTTTTTGGTCAACGTATTGCTTTTGGCATTATGTTTAATAATAGTGTTGCGTAGGTGATCGATTATATTTTTTAACGAAAAGTGGGGAGTAAGATATTCTTTTATTACCTCAGGTAGCAATTTTTCTTCATATATGTGCGCAAGCAACGTGGGAATGCCAAATCCCTTTTTTGATGCCATAAATAACAAAAGGTCCCGTTCTGTTTCAGTTAATTGACTATATTTTTTTTTGAACTGTGTAGAATTAAGACATAAAAATTGTTTCAACAGAATACATTTGTCAGAGTCAATATCAAGGTTATATACATATAGTGGAGCTATTTCTAATTGTTCATATGCAGATATATCATGTCCCCATTTTGTAATAAGCTCTGGGGTTATTTTTGCGCGAGTTATTTTTTTTTGTAGCAAAACAGTGCACGCCTCAACTTCATGTGGCGCAAAAGAGTGTTTACTGCCATCACTTAATTGAACCATTGTATTATTGTGATGAGTAAGGAGTAAATGTTTTTTTATGAAATAGTTGATGATTACGTTTTGTGGAAGACCATTAAAAACTGATTGTGGTATGCATGAAGAAGGAGCATCATCCTTGTATGCACAATAAAGAAGATACAAAGCATGTTTTTCTTGAGCGGTTGCATCGTTTATTAGATAATCAAGGCACTTTTGTGCATCAAGGCTAAAAAGGTCAATGACGAGTGCAGAGTTTTGGGTGGGGTCTTGTAAAGCAACAATGACAGAGCGACCATCTGGGGTTAGGCCAATGCCGTCATGCTCAGTATCGGCCGTACATAATGTTGCTAATTTTGTTCCATGATGTGCATCCCATAAAAAAGCAGCGCTCGTTCTGTTACCAAATGACGTTCCCGTTATACAAAATGCATTATCTGGCGTAAAAAGAGCATGCGTATAAATATTATGAGAAAATTTGTCTGGTGTAAGAATATTTTTATTGATTATATTACCTGTTTTACCATCCATAAAAATGACCTGTCCATCAATGGTAGAAATGGCAATTCTGTCATCTGATGAACTGAATACAGCATCAAAAACAATGTCACAAGAAATGGTTGTTTTTTTGATGCGACGTATATTGTTGATGTCGGATGTATCCCACAAGATAAATGCACTTTGCTTATTTAGGTGACTTGAGGTTAGCATTTTAGTGCCGGAATTATTAAATTCTATGGTAGAAATAGATCCGATATGTCCATTAAGTGATTGTTGCATTTTCTTGGTTTTTATATTCCACAGATGAAGACCACCATTTCCCCCGGTAATCAAATGCGTTGATGATGGGCTGAAGCATATTTTGGTTGTGTGTGGTCTGTTTGCAAAAAGAGGAGTAAAAGAAATGATAACGGTATCATTGTATGCACTTGTTGTTGTAATTGTTGCTTGATAGAGACCGTTTGGGCTTTTACAAAAACAGTCAGCATTTCTTATTGTTTTTTTTGTAGGCATTTTTTTGCCGTTATAAAGTGAGCTTTTATTATTAATAAGACAGTTTGGTATGTAATCATAATGGCCAGAAGTTAGTGTTCTGATGCTCCATGGTTCATCGCAAGAAAGAGGATATGGTGAAAACTGGTTTTTTTGTGCATTGGCACGAATTTCATTGGTGCGCAGTAGATTGATAATATGGTTATAATTACTTTCCATGCTCAATAAAGAGACTGGTACAATAGATAGAAAGTATAAAAAAAATAGATGTTTGTTCATGGAGCATTTTTTCTTTTTTTTTTGATAGATCCATTTTCCTATTGTGACACAGCAATGCTGGTTGGAACAATGTAGCGTACCAAATGATTACTAATAGTAGCATGAAGAAGTTTTCCCTCTTTACTGAAAAGTAATAGGTTGTCTCGTATTGAACCGACATCGTGAACTTGTCCGTATGCATGGTAATCGGTATAGAGTAATGCTGTTTCTATGTCAACATAATCAATATTTCCCATACGATTTAACAATGCAAGGATATGGGTATGTAAATAAAAAGCCATTGAAATGTAATGATATGCTTGATTGGTATTGTACAAAGGTCTTGGATTTACATAAGAAACTATTTTAGTTTCTGTATCATATATGCCGATAGCACACGGATAGAGAAAAACAATAAATTTGCCATCGCAGCTATATTTTATTAATTGATACGAGAATTTTTTTTCTCCCATTTGTGCTTCTGGCGCGTCAACAAGATCCATAGATCGCGCTCTATTAGTTTCACTGTGAGTTGATGTTATACATAATTCGTCATTGAATCGTTTAAATGCTATTTCTTGCTTTGAAGGATGACATGCTAAAAGAGCAGTTCGATTAATATTGTTGAAAAAGTTATGTATTTTCTCATGAAGAGGTTTTTTGATAGATGGATCCTCGATTTTGTATGCATTGATGGCGTGAGTTATGGATGTTGCGTTTGAGGGCATTATGTCATATGTAATACAATAATTATCACCTTGTTCATGAAGACTCGTTGCTGATGATACAAATGGTGATTGCAGATCTTTTTGTGTTACCGAGAAAACAACGGGGTTTTGCGCTGTACGGAGTGCGATGAAATGTTTATCAGTTTGAATGATTGTGGTATTACTGTTAGTTGTTACGCGCGAAAACCAAGTCGAGGCTTCTTGATTGCAATTACATAGTGAAACTAATGTGTGTTTACCCGTGTTGTCATGATTATTTTCATTAAATAGTAAAATAGTAGGATTTGCATTGCCTGCAGCATGAGAAACAGTAGGAATTAATCCAAAGTGGTAAGGATTGTTGGGCATGTTAAAAATAAAGTAATTTTGTTCGGGTAGTATTGCTACCAATTGCCCATTGTTTTGATGATTATTATGCATACAAGATATATGATTTGTCATAATAAAACTGCATAAAATAAAAGTAAAAAAATAGTTCATCGAGCGATCCTTAACAATAGAGAGTTGTCTCTTTAGAATGTTCCACCAATTTTAAGCCATGCTTTCCATGCCTGTACGGTTGAATTTTTGTATGGCAAATCAATTGACCAACCTGCGCCAAAAATAGTATCTCCACATCGTTGAATATTAATATATCCAACGCTCATGAATACTCTAAAGTTAAGAGCTCCTGGATTTGCTCCGGATTGCAGATCAAGATCAAAAGGAGTAATTGCAACAAATTCGGGATCATTTTCAGCGCGCTGAGAAATGGTACTGTTACTTGCAGTGGTTCCTTCTTTTGTTCCAGCAATGCCAAATTGTTTGTCAAAATTCTTAATGTGATCAATACGTTCATACCCATGGCCCCAAATTCCCCATCCAGCTTCACATTCAACATGTTTTGTTTTGGTACGCCAGCCCATTGCAAAATCAACAACATTAAATGGTTTAATCACAGCTTTATATGTCATTAAATTAACACCGGGGACTTCAAAGCGTGGTTCATATCCAGTTTGTTCATTCATCAAAAGAAAGCGACTCCATGGTTTACCACGTAAATCAAATGTGCGATATTGTTTATTTCTGATCAAAATGGTTGATTCAAGATCAAGGAAAAAACAGAACGCGACATTACTTGGATCACGATTAAGTAATGCTTGAATATTTAAACATGCACCGATTCCCATATGATGATTGTTGCCAACAACCGGATCGAACAAAAATTCAGCATGCTCTTTGTCAGCAATAGGAATGACAAGCACCGAATTGTAATTGACTTGCAAATAATCGCGGGATTCATACGACGTCCCAAATAAGATTTTAAGTTCTGCAAGATTAGTACGACGTTTTGTTTTTGGATTTATTTTACCATATAACCATGAGGGCTGGTTAAAAGCTTGAATGATATCATGCGGAAATGTTTCGCTTGGGTTTGCAATGTTAAATTGTCGTAAGTTCAAGTCATTTGAAGTTGAACAAAATGGCGCAATGATAGATATGTACATGTCACGAATAAACATGACATCAAGCCATTTTTTTAAATCTTGGCTGTATTCAAGCACAAATCCAAATTGTTCTTGTTTGGGATTAACCGCTAATGTGCCTTGAAAAGTATCTGACAATCCCAACCACTCTGCGCGCACATCACGCACAGGAAGATCTGCAATGTTTTTATCTCCTGAAACAAGCAACTCTGTTTTTTTATTGATTAAAAAATAACGGCTGGTACGTTTTGTGCTCATTGAACGCTGATAGAAAGGAATAAATTGCATTCCTCCTAACACATGTCCTTTTTTATTGTATGTAACATCATGCCAGAGCATTTGTTCCATAACAATGTCATAGTAGGCAGGTTTGGTGAACATAAATGAACGTGAAGAATAGGTGCGATGTTCATCTGCAAAGAGAGGAATAGAACATGCAGCAGATAACAATAACAATATAAAGAATTTTTTCATGTACATGAGTCCTTTTTTTCGCTCAGCGCAGTAGCATTTCTATCTTAGGACAGTATTGAGGTAAATTCAAGTGGCATGCGTGAATTAAGAAATGATTGCATCATGAATGAGCATGCACTCAATGATTTCTTCAGATAAAGGAACAGCAACAGTGGAGGCAAAAATGTTTTTTTTGTTTGCTTGTTGTATAAAGGTAACAATGACGCGCTGATATCCATCTTTTTCAACAAGCACAGTGCATGAATATAAATTTTTCTCCGCGTCATATTTACCATCAATGAGCATATTAGCGGTTCCCGTTTTGCTCATAACGCGGTAACCTTTGATTGCAGCACGACGTGCGGTGCCATATGCTGTTGTTCGTTCTAAAATATTTTTTAAAATGTCGATATTGCTTTGCGCATACAAACGTTTTTTTTCTGTGCACAGTTCATTGTTTTGTTGCATAATCAATGTTGGTTTGACTGCATACCCGGTTACCATGGTGCAAAAAGCGCATGCAAGTTGCAATATGGTTGCAGAAATTTCATAACCATATGAAAGCGAAATAATTGATTGTTTTGACCATTTTTCGGGCGGATTGACAAATCCGGGGTTTTCTCCCGGAAAAATGATACCTGTTTTTGTGCCAAATCCTAATTTTTTGTAATGATCGTACAATTTTGTGCCGACACGTTTTGCAACAATTGCAATGCCAATATTATTTGAGAGTGCAATGACATCAGTAAAAGGAATAATGCCATGGGCTTTAACGGTATTAATTTTACGGCCATCGATATATGTTGTAAGCGTATCTTGGCAATCAATTAATTCATCCGGCGTGACAACGCCTTCTTCTAAAGCTGCAAGCGCAGCACATACTTTAATCACAGAACCTAATTCATATGCATCAGTAATAACTTTGTTTTTACATAAATCAATTGACGCAGTACGCACGTTATTTGGATCAAAGTATGGATATGAGACCATAGCAAGAATTTCGCCGGTGTTTGGGTTCATGATGATAGCAGCGCCTGATTGTGCATTAAATTTTTCAACGGTGTTGCGTACCGCTTCTTGTGTCAAAAATTGTAAATCAGCATCAATAGTCAATTGCACGGTGTGAGCGGCATCTCCAGAGACTGTTGTTTCTTTTTTAAAATAGTAATATCCAGAGCGCGCATCTTTTTCCAAGTGAAACGTTGTTGGTTGTCCCGCAAGCAGATGATTGTACACTAATTCGATGCCAAGTAATCCTTTGTTGTCAATGTTGGTTAATCCTACAATAGGACTTGCTGATGCAAGAGGGTAGTATCGACCAGGTTCAGTGAGTAAACAAATGTCATGATTATTGTGTGTTGTGATTAGTTCTTGTTCTGCAGTTGAGAGTCTCCGTTTTATAAACATAAAGTTTTTAGGTTTATTTTTTTGTAAACGTTTGTATGCATCAGGAAAATGTGCCTGTAAAAACGCGCATGTTTCTGTGTGGTGTGTCATGCGAGATGGCAATATAAATGCAGAAACATAATCCTTGTTTAATGCAAGATAATTTTTACCAGAACGGTCGACAATAGCGCCACGCGCAGGTCTTTGTGTAATGGTGACATGATATTGTTGTTGTGCAAGTTTTGAATAAAAATCATGTTGTTTTATTTGGATGGTATATAAGTAGATTGCGATGACGCAGTAGAGTGCGCTAAAAAATAAAAAAATAATGGTTGAGCGAGTTTTAAAGTTTTGTGTCATTGGCTGACAACTTTATTATTTGTCTCAGTTTATATGGTCTCATATGCAAACTATTTTGTGCAAATTTTTTGATAGCTTCACGGTCTTTCAGTGCATACAGCTCTTGTGTCAGTTTTTGTTTTTTCTCAGTGAGGGCTATGATCTGTTTTTCATACTGTTGTTGATGATAATTATTTTTAATGAATAGCGTATGTTTATGTACTTGTAAAAAAATAAGTATGATGTGTATGGTGATGAAGAGGGTGATGAAAGATGGTTTTTTTAACATATAACTATTTCCTGCATGTGTAAAACATACAAAAAATAGCATATCTTTGATCTGATGTGAGAAGCAATAGTAGTTATGATTTATTATTGGTGTTTTTGGAAAGAATATCGATAATAATTTTTTCCAAGTCTTTGTCTATTACAACGCTATCATTGTTGTAGCACATATTTTTATTGTAACACTCCAACATGCCTTGGAGATTATCTTTTTTGGAATCATTATCCATACATTCGCCTAGTTGTTCCACTTGGTATGCCAAAAAGTTATGTGACAGTGACTCCTGATAGAGATTTCTTCTTTTTTCAGAGTGTGCTGGTGCTTTCTCTGTTTTTTCTTCGTATTCTTTTGCCAGTTCTCTCTCTTTTTTTGCTGCAGCTCTTATTTGTTCCCGGATACTTGATGGTTTGGTGATTGTTTGTAGGGTGCAAAGAGTGAGAAATAAGATATATTTTTTAATCATGATATACCCTTTACATATTTTTTAGAATGTATGAGGCAAGCTGTCTTATAAGATGTGTCATGAATTTAGGATACATAAATATAAAATTATGTCAAATAGAGTATGTTGGTGCGAGATTTTTGGCGCCCATCTCATTATTTATTGTAACTAATAATATTTTCTGGAACATGATAACGAATTAAATTTTTGCCGACTATAGCGTGAGCAGTATTATAATATTTATTAAAAATTAATAAATTATCGCGTATTGGTAATGGTTGATTATTTATGCTTACATTATCAGGGCACTGTGTTGCCAATGTTGTATGTGCTTGTTCAACATTAATATACATAAGATCGCCAAGATTATTTACTATTCCAAGAATATTTGTATTACCATAGAAGGCCATAGATATATAGTGTTGCTCTGTACGTTGGGCATATGAACAGAGTCCTGTTTCTTTGTTATATATTACAAGAAGATTGGGACATAAAAAAACAATAAATTTTCCTTGAGGGCTATACTTTATAAGATCGATGGTGTCTTGTTGTTCTGGTTTGAATGTGTTTACTAAAAGATATTTGAAAATAGAATAATTATCATAGTCTTCAATAGTTGCATCTTCATTTTGTGATGACAAAATCACCAATTTATTATCCAATCGTTTAAATGCTATTTCTCGTTTACATGGATGACATGCGACTACAGCATTTTGATTATGTTCATGTTGAGGAGCATCATATAGTTCATGAAATAGTCTAGTTTTGTTATTAGGATTGTCGATGGAATGCATTACGAGAGAATGCAAAATAGTATTGCCTTGTCGTGATGGTATGAATGTGATTTCGTTTTCAATAAAATAAGAATTGTCATGTTCATGAGTTTTGATTGATGTGGATAACACTACATGAGATGTTGTACTTTTTGGTGCATGATGAACGATTGGTTTTTTATCTTTACGATATATGACGTGATGTTCATTTGTTGAAATGATTGTTGTGTTGTTATTTGATGTTACTTGTGTGACGTGACCTACAATTTTTTGATTGTGTAGACGTAGGTTGTGTTGTTGAATATCTAACCCTTGAGAAGGCTCACCGTTGGGGGTGAAAAAAAAGAGAGTGGGCTCTGTTGTATCAAATGGAATTACGGGATGTAGCCATATTTGATAACCGTCTTCATGTACGGTAAAAAGCGAGCACGGGTCTGAGAGATAGCCTAAGACATCACAACTATTTTTTTGTGAGCATAAACTTTGATTAATAATAAAAGAACAAAAAACAAGCATAAGAAATTTTTTCATATTTTACCAATCATACGACATACCAAAATGCACTTCAGATGCATTTTCATTTAACTTAGGATTTAATTTATTTTTACGTGGATCAATTTTAAAGCCCCAATCAATATTGATTGGCATTGGTTGTTGTAAGCGCACGCCGATGCCAATAGAATGACGATAATCAAAGTTATTGCCAGAGACAAATGTTTTTGAAACATTATTCAAATAAGGGTTATCAAAACCGGTGCCACCATCATAAAAAACAACCGCTTTCATATTCATATCACCCGTGATTGGGACAATGAGTTCAGCATTCCAGAAAAATGCTTTGGTGCCACCAATCGTATCACCAGAAAATTGGGGGCCAATTTGACCAAAAAGAAAACCACGCACACTGCTTTGACCACCAATATGAAACAGTTCGCCAAATGGTACGGTTCTATTTTTAAATGGTGATGAAATACCACAGTAACCATGTAGTTTCAAAACAAGATCATATTCAGCAATAAGTGGTGTAAACCAACTTGCTTCACATTCCAGTTTGTAAAAACCAATATTATTATTGCTTGTTGGAATGGCAAATCTTCCCATGACTCGCCAGCGGTGTCCATATGATGTGTGAATGGGGTGATTGCGTGTATCTTGTTCTAATTTTCCTGAAATATAAGCAAACAAGCCAGGTGCAAACTCTTTATTTAAAATACCTTGGTATTCTGCACGTTCGACAATATTGTCAAAGAGTGCTATTGGCTGTGTTGTATATTTAATATCTTCAGCACCAGCGGTCAGCACTACATTAACATCATGCATAATTGGTTTTTTTGATTGTGTTATAAAACCAGCAGTGAGCGATGCACCTGTTAATTTTTGATGTACTGTTTTGACATGTTGTAATTCATCATACACAGGACGTCTGTGATACAGATCAAATGCGCCTAAAATTGGTTTATCAAACATCCATGGCTGTGCAAGATGAAGCATTGCCGTTTGCTCTTCTTTTGAATAGCTTGTACTCAAATTAACATGTACGCCGCTACCAAAAAGATTAGTGTCAGACAGTTCACCTTTGACTGAAACACTAGAAAGTGGAGAGTTGATGTCTGCACCAGCTCCACCAAAACCAAGTTGAGCACTAAAATGACCAGTTTTTGTTTCTTTAACAATCAAATCAAGATCGGCAGTTTCTTTGTCAATACGTTTAATTTTCCAATTAACACCTTCACGTGGATCAAAATAACCAAGAGACGCAACATTACGTTTTGAAAGATTCATTCTATTTTGGGTGAGCAACTCACCTTCATCAAGCAAAATTTTGCGCCTGATAATTTTATCACGCGTTTTTTTGTTTCCTCTGATAGTTATTTTATTAAGATAAACACGATCACCTAAGTCAGAAAAAAATGAAACGGCAACTGTTTTGTCATCTTCATTGGGTAAAATTGATGGTTCAACATGGGCAAAAATATATCCGTAATCTCCCCATAATAGTTCAAGTCGCTTAATTGCATTTGCAATGGCATCACGAGAATAGTACATGCCTTCACGCATTGGCAGTCGAGATAGAATATATTCCTCTGAGACAAGATCGTTGCCAGGAGCGTTAATTTTGTTGATCGTGTAACGATCTCCTTCTTCTATTTCAAAGGTAAGAATAATATGCTGATTTGCCTTATTAACATCAACAATGGTGTCAACTACTTTTGCGTGCAAAAAACCTTGGTTTTGGTAATACAATTCAATAAAATGTTTGTCGCCATCTAATCTGTCTGGGTGATAATTACCTGCACGGTCTAAAAAGCTGAATAACCAATCTTCTTTGGTGAGTGCAATGGCGCGTAATTCCTTGCTACTCACATGAGTATTTCCAATAAATTTAATTTGTTTGACAATAGAAGCCGGGCCTTCGTGAATAATAAAGTTAGCAACTGCTCGATTGTCTTCATCAACTATAAATTCTGTTTCTATATCTATTTGATTGTATCCTTTTTCAAGATAGAGCTCTTTGATTTTGTGCGCGATTATTTTGAGTTCTTCTGGATCAATCGCGTTGATTTCATCAATATTAATTTTTTTGGCAATTTCTTTATCAGAAACTTTTTTGTTTCCCGAGGTTTTAATTTCGGCAAGTGGTGTTTTTTCCTCAACAACAACATGAATGGCAATTAAGTTGTTATCTATAGGTTCACCAAATACTTTAATATTACGAAATCTTTTTAAGCCATAATATAAATTGCGAATTAACATGCGTGTTTTACGTTGATCAAATATTTCGCCAATTTTATAAGGAATAAGATTTGCTATTGCATTTGTTGAAGTATATTTATTGCCAGAAATAATAATATTACCAATACGACGTTGTTGTTGAGAAATTATTTGTCCTGGTGTTTTATGAGCGACTTCGTCGCTTTCTTCATCTTGTGTTTGAAGAATGTCTTCTGTTGGTTCGTCATATACCGAAGAAAGATCAAACACCTGTTCTTCTTGTTGAGAGACAGTTTCATGCGGTGTTTCCTGTGTATATATATAACTACTGCACGAAAAAAGTAAGGTTATAAAGACACAATGTATAAAAAGTCCTTTTTTTGTTTTTTCAGTCATAAAATAAATCCCGCGGCCCAATGTTGCTGAGAATTAGATACAAATAATGATGAATAATTAATGAAACATACTACTCATTTTTTAAATTTTTACTAGGGTAAGTAGGATCAGATCTCTTTTGTTGTTAAAGATTGGATAGTGTTATGTTACAATTAAAAAAAATAACTGAAGGTTAAAAAGATATTATGATCCATATAACAAACACTCTTTCTCACAAAAAAGAACGTATTGATTCAAAAAAAATAACCATGTATGTATGTGGTATTACGCCCTATGATTATGCACATGTGGGTCATGGACGTTGTTATGTTGCTTTTGATGTATTGTATCGATTACTTACTTTTTTTGAAATAGACGTTACGTATTGCAGAAATTTTACAGACATAGATGATAAATTATTACGCCGTGCAGAGCTCATGTATGGTGACAAATTACGCTACCGTGCATTGGCGGACAAATATATTGCACGTTTTCAGCAAGATATGAATGCATTAAACTGCGTTACGCCACAGATGGAACCGCGTGTAACTGATAATATGAATCACATAATTCATTTTATAGAAAAATTAATGAGTGTGGGGCATGCATATCAGTGTGATGGTGATGTTTATTTTGATATTGAAACATTCATTGAGTATGGCAAACTTTCAGGACAACGCATAGAACAATTACACGAAGGTGTTCGCGTTGATGTCAGAGAAGAGAAAAAGAATCCACTTGATTTTGCGTTGTGGAAGAGTGAAGCGGAAGGCGAATTTTGGTTAAGTCCATGGGGATATGGCAGACCAGGGTGGCATATTGAATGTTCAGTGCTCGCCAAAACATATTTAAGTGAACACATTGATATTCATGGTGGTGGATTAGATTTGTTATTTCCTCATCATGAAAATGAAATTGCGCAATCAGAAAGTTTATATGGTACGCCATATGCGCGTATGTGGGTGCATAATGGATTTGTGACAATTAATAATGAAAAAATGTCTAAATCTTTGGGTAATTTTTTTGTGTTGCATGAACTGTTTGAACGTTTTGATCCTATGGTAGTGCGATATTTCTTTTTGATGCATCATTATCGCGCTCCGCTTGAATTTTCATTTGAGTTACTTGAGATTGCACAAAAAAATTATGAACGCTTAGTGCGCATGTTTTCATCAGTTGATGCGAGCGGCATGTATGATCATGCTATTGTGTCAAGAATGATGGAGTTTTTACAAGATGATATGAATACACCGGGAATGCTTGGTGTATTGTTTGAACAAATATCTGCAATAGCAGACGATAAAAAATTGTTGTCTACGGTTAAAAATATTTTTGTGAATATTTTGGGATTAACATTCGAGCCACTCGCAATAAAAGAAGTAGAAATAACACCAGACATTCAACTATTAATTGATGAAAGAAGGCGAGCGCGCCAAGAAAAAAATTGGAAGCGCTCTGATGAATTGCGTGAACAATTAAAAGTGTTAGGTATTGATGTGAGTGATGAGAAAATAGACCATTGAGATTCTACTCTCTTTTTATGTACCATTACCACCAGGGATGTATTTATTACAAAAGGGGTGAAGGGGGTGGAACATGCGTATACTAATCATTTTTCTATTTATTGGCTTTTTTTCGGCAATTCAGGCTCAACAAGAAAGCACAAAGCGTGCCATTGTTGTGGGCGCTTCTGTTGGCATGGGCAAAGAACTATGCAAAATGCTTGCAGCAGACGGCTACATTGTTGGTATGGCATCACGCCGTATTGAATTGTTGCAAGAGTTGCAACAAACAATTCCAACGCGCACATATATCATGCAGATGGATGTATCGAAACCGGATGAGGCAGTAAAAAAATTGCAATGCATGATTGAAGATATGGGTGGACTCGATATGCTTGTTTTGGCACCAACAGGTTTTTGGGATGGTGATTGCACCAGTCGATACTGGAAGAAATCATTGCCTATTTTGATGGTAGATTGCGTTGGTTTTTTTGCGTTAGCACGTACCGGATTAACATTTTTTGAACAACAAGGATTTGGCCATTTGGTTGGTTTTTCATCGATTGATGGATTACACGGTGTTGCATCATGCCCTGCATATTCTGCAGCAAAGGCTTTTTGTTCACGTTATATGGAGGCAGAATACAACAAATATGTGCAGCAAAATATGCCTATTTATGTTACTGATCTTTGTCCGGGATTTATCAATAGCAGAGAGGATCTTCATTATAATGAAATACCATCACTGTATTGGATGGAAACATTGGAAGATGCAATGAATGATATCTGGCAAGCAATTAAAAATAAAGAGCGTATTGCATACATCACAAAACGTTGGGAAAAAGTGGCGCAGTTGTTATCTGTTATTCCAAATGATTTATATAATGCGTTGGGTGCGCGTCCTGGGGGTGGATTTTAAAAAAGGATATTCATGCATAAATGTATTGTGATCAGTATTATCTGTAGTTTTTCTGGTATTCATGCAATGCAACAAGCAATCATTTATCCATTTTTTCAAAATGAAGCGCATATTGTCGCGATAAAAAAGCGGATGGATAAAATGGAAAATAAGAATTTGGGGTATCCTGACTATGCAGGAAGAACCGGTTTTATTTGGACCGATTTTGAAGTAGAAACTGAAAATCCGAATTTTATGCGAGCGTGCAAAGACACCGTAAAGTTGACAGAGGTTGAAGGAAAATTACAACGTCACAATCCAGAGTGTATGTTTACCTATCCAAAAATACACAAAATTGTTGGACAAGAAATATTACCAAAAATGTTTCATGAAATAGAATCTCGTAATTGGGCAAAGCTTCCGCCTCAAGTTTTTGCCCAACTTTTTATACAACGTTGTCACACAAGTGAAGCAATGGCTTGGCACCAAGATCCAGGTGAAGATTTTACCGAAATGGCAGATTACAGCTTATTACTAATGTTAAGCGATCAACATGATCCAGAATATGGATGGGAAGGTGGAGAATTTAGCATAAAATCGGGTTTACCAACAGATAATTGCGCGCAAGAAGATATTCAAACCATTATTCCACGTTACAATCAAGCTATTTTGTTTAACAATAAGCAAAACAGTCATATGGTAACTGCGGTAACAACACAACTATTTAAAACAAAGCGGGATCTTTTGGTAATTCCTATCTATTGTGGAGCAATTCCAATGCCGGTTGTCCAGCTATAATCCTCTTTGTTTCCACCATTCATCAGTGGTAAATTCTTTGGGAACTAGTTTTTCCTGTTCTAAGCTCCAGGGATCATCCAAGCCATATTCTTTTTCTAAAATGTCAAACCATTCATCTCGTAATGATTCCGGTAGTTTTATTCCGCACCAGGGGCAGTACCACAAAACATATCCATCACTAGAGCTACCTTTATGATTGACAAAATATTCTCTAAAATGAGGCCTATAATTAATATAAACCTTTTTTTCTGATAATGTTCTTGCCATATGATTGCAACAATGTGTCATTTTTAATTCCTTCATGAAAGATCGATAGTATTTGTCGGGTCTGCAGGTTTATAACATCGTAATGTTTCAGGATCATAAGATCCCAGGTGTCTTCCACTTTTATCATATGCTTCGACGTCGTTATGTAAATGATCCCATTTTATGTATTCTGCTTTTTTATCCAGACCTGTTGCCCCAGGTTTTCTTCTATACTTGTCTTCTTTATAATGCCTGTATTGATCTTTTATTTTTTTGAAAAATGCTGTTTTTGTAATGGTATTTTGTTTGCGCTTTTGATAACCGTCATGTTCATCATCTTTAGGTTTTTTAGGACTGTTATTATTGTGGCAGTTATTGTTTTTCGATTTTTTATCGATAGGGGAAAACGTTTTCTTTTTTTGTCTATATTTTTTGTATGCAACATAACATCCAAAGCCAGCCATTATACCAGTAAATATTGCTTGCGCTCCCATTATTATTGGTGCAGCAGGAGGACATGCTATGCTCAAAGTTGCTGTGGCTGCAAGTGATGCAGGCTCAAAATTATGAGTGATAATCGCGAAAGGTGAGACACAATAGACATGACTTTCATTGACTGATAGTGCGTACATTTTAACAGATTGTTGGACCTGTTGTAAGGTACTAATCTGAACGCTCATGTTATTGCAACAGAGCAGAGTGTCATGAGGGGTTAAGGCATTTGCCGTAACCCAGTTTTGTTGTGTTATGGAATAAAATCGTTGGTTTGGTTCTGTGCAAATGTATGTATCTTGAATACCGATCATAACATAAGTGTTGGTGGTAAATGTATGTGTATTTATCACCGAATACGTTTTTGGTTGAGAAAGATCATAAGCAGATGTAACGTGATCGCCTGGATCAAGTTGTTCGATAGGAACAAGTTTTGTTGGTGTGTGTACAAGAGTTCCGCTAACAAAACCTTCAGGATAAACCGTGGCATTAATTAAGATGAGGATGAAAAAATATGATAAATAGGTTGAAAAGTATTGAATTTTCATAATTTTTTTATCGCATATTCAATGTCAAAAACCTCCGGTCCTTTTTTGAATACTAATCCAAATAAAATTACCGGCTTATTTTGTGAAAGAAATCGTTCATAATACCTACGCTCTTCAATTTGAGCAAGTGCATTTTTTGCCGTGTCATTAAATTTTATTTCAGTAACATAAATGACCTTTGGTAGTTCCATAACAAGATCAATTCTACCAAGATTTGTTGAATATTCTGCATGATGTTTAATGTTGGCGCCAAGGCATATCATAATAAATAATGAATGATAAAATTTTTCCTGTTTCATATACAATTGATAGGGAATATGGGCAAACAGTTGTTGAATATGCTCAATGACGTCTTCTATTTTTTGATTATTAAGATCTACAAACAGCTTTGCCATGAGTTGCTGTGTTGTAACAGCATCGGTGTGTGTAAAAACGGCGAGTAAATATTTTTGAAAAGCAATGCGTACTTCTGCATTTGGATAATCAAGAGAAAAAAGGTGTGAGTCGCTGTCATAATCAGTTATTGTTAAATAACCTGCTTGAAACATAAGAGACAGTAATGGGATCGTATCAACATCAAAAATTCCTAAAAAGTCTTTTGTTGCAACTAAGTGTTCAAAATCAAAGGATTTATATTCTTTTTTAAGAATTTCAACTAAGAACGTTGGAGTTCCTGATTGAAACCAAAAATTTTCAAATTCTTGTGTGCGCAGAGCATTCATGAGAGAAAATGGATTGTACACTTTGTCGACATTGTATCCAAAAGAATAGCCATTGTACCATTCTTTTATTTGGTTTCGTAATGTGTCGTATGGCATAGAAAGATTATGTGCCCAATCAGTTATGTGTTCGTGAAAGTAATGATCAACTTCGCTGTCGGTATATCCGCAAATAGAGGCATATTTTTTATCAAGGGTCATTATTTGCAAATTGTTAACACCAGAAAAAAGACCAGCTTTGGCAAAAGAAGTAACTCCCGTTATAAAAACAAATTGAATCTGCGCATCAAGGCTTTTTATAACGGCAAAAAAATGCTGTATCTCATTACGTATACTTTTTGCCAATGTAACATCATGTAATGTTTTTAAAATTTGACTATCATATTCGTCAACTAATATTGCTATGCGACCATATTTTTCAAACAATGCAAATACTACATTTTCTAGCACAAAGCTAGGTTCATTGGTTGTTTCTATTGTGATAGAATAATTGTTGGCAATGCGAAGAAGTTCATCACGAAGTTGCTGTTTAAATATTTCTAAACTGTGTGCATGCAAACGAGAAAAATCAAGATTAATAACAGCATGTTCTGACCAATCATAATCACTAGAACTAATCCATAAGCCTTCAAAGAGTTGTTTGTTCCCTGCAAGGATTTCACCTAATGTTGAAACAAGGAGAGATTTTCCAAATCGACGAGGACGAGAGAGAAAATATCGACGACCAGTTGTAATCATCTGGTACATATATTCAGTTTTATCAACATATACACAATTTAAATGTCGCAATTCTGAAAATGTACTTATATCAACGGGAAGTCTTTGCATTTTATTTTTCATTTTATTTATAATCCTCTTTGTTTCCACCATTCATCAGTGGTAAATTCTTTGGGAACTAATTTTTCTTGTCCTAAACTCCAGGGGTCATCCAAACCGTACTCTTTTTCTAAAATATCAAACCATTGATCTCGCAGTGATTCCGGTAGCTTTGTTCCGCACCAGGGGCAATGTGATATGTCGTATGCTCCCGTAGGA
Source organism: uncultured Pseudomonadota bacterium (assembly GCA_964433525.1). GTDB lineage: Bacteria > Babelota > Babeliae > Babelales > Vermiphilaceae > SOIL31. Next base: position 14,736 of record CAYSQT010000002.1, on the reverse strand, counting down.
TCGCATTTTCTATCGATGTAGTATTCTCTATACTTCGGAAAATAATTAATATGAGCTCTGTTTTCAGTTAAAATTTCATTTAGTGCTTCGCAACAATATTTTTTTTTCATAATTTATCAAATTCTTATAGAGTAATTAAGTTTTGGAGGTTTATATAATCGTAATGTTTGAGGGTCATAAGATCCTAGATGTCTTCCACCTCTATCAAAGGCTTCAACATCGTTATGCAAGTGGTCCCATTTAATGTACTCTGTTTTTTTATCTAAACCCCTTATGCCAGATATTTTTTTATATATGTCTTCTCTGTAATATTTATATTGATCTTTCATTTTTTTGAAAAATGCTGTTTTTGTAACAATATTTTTTTTGTGGTTTTGATAACCGTCATGTTCATCATCTTTAGGTTTTTTAGGACCGTTATTATTGTGATAGTTATTGTTTTTTGATTTTTTATCGATAGAGGCAAAAGTTTTCTTTTTTTGTCTATATTTTTTGTATGCAACATAACATCCAAAGCCAGCCATTATACCAGTAAATATTGCTTGCGCTCCCATTATTATTGGTGCAGCAGGAGGACATGCTATGCTCAAAGTTGCTGTGGCTGCAAGTGATGCAGGCTCAAAATTATGAGTGATAATCGCGAAAGGTGAGACACAATAGACATGACTTTCATTGACTGATAGTGCGTACATTTTAACAGATTGTTGGACCTGTTGTATCGTACTAACTTGGACGACCATGTTATTGTAACAGAGTAGAGTATCATGAGCTTCTAAAGTATCTGCTGTCACCCAGTTTTGCTTTGTTATTGAATAAAATCGTTGATTTGGTGCTGCGCAAATGTATGTATTTTCAATGCCAATGATAACATAAAAATCGGTGGTAAATGTATGTGTATTTACCACCGAATACGTTTTTGGTTGAGCAAGATCATAAACAGATGTAATATGATTGCCAGGATTAAGTTGCTCTATAGGAACAAGTTTTGTTGGTGTATGGACAAGAGTTCCGCTAACAAAACCTTCAGAATAAACGGTGGCATGAATTAAGATGAAGATGAAAAAATATTTCATATTTTACTCAGCAATCACTTTATAAAAAAAGGGGTCTAAACCCCCAATTTTTTACTTAAATGCAGCCTCAATTTTTTCTTTCATGGTATCTTTACTCATATATCCTGTTTCTTTTCCCTTGACTGCACCATCTTTGATAAATACAAACGTTGGCACTGATGTTACACCATATTCTTTGATTGAAATTTCGCGACCTTCATCAACATTGAGTTTTGCAAATATATAGTTCCCCTCGAATTCTTTTTCAAGTTCTTCCATGATTGGGTTCATTTGTTGGCATGGGCCGCACCAGGTTGCATAGATATCAAGAATGACAGGTTGTGTAGCTTGCTTGATTTCTTTTTCATGATTTGCAGGGTTGATAGAAATTGCCATAATGGGGGCTCCTTATTAAAATTTTTTATGATATAATTATTGATAATCATAGCGTTTATTGTGCGTGATCACAAGCAACACGATGTCAAAAAAAGACAAATTGTTATTTTTTTAATGAAAGGGTAGGCAAAAATGATGTTAAAAAGATGGTTGCTTAGCATAACTATGTTGGCTTGTGTAAGTGTGCTAGCAAGCGAAGAAAGTGTTAAAAATGTTTCTTCTGTGCATATTGATTTTAATTTTGATGGCCTTGATACATTAACTCCCCAACAAGAAGCGTTGGCAGATGAGATGTATGCCGTTCAGAGACCATTGGTCAATGGAATTGTTGGTTATGTTGCGGCTATTATTGCAGACGTAAAAGAATCTGTACAAAAAAAAGGTTCGTTATCAAATAAAGAAGCAATAGCGGATGCGTTAGCGTCTTATTACGAAAATAGGCAAGGCCGTATTTTTGAATGTGAGGTGTTCAAGGAGTTAATAGACACCTATATTTTGTTTTTAGCAGATGAACGCTATGAAGTGATAGATTGCGATAAGGCTTTGGTGACAGCTTTTATACGTCACGGAAAAGATCTGCTTGCTGAATTTCAGCATGATATTGAAGCAATAGTTAATAGCATCAATGAAGATGATGATGGCGATGATGATGAGTATGAAGATGATATTGAATAACAGTACAATAATTTAACAAAATGAAGGGTTTTTTATGAACAAAAGATGCATGTTAATAGTTGGCGTGGCGATTATGAGTATGAATATTTTTGCCGCTAAAAATGTATAAAATCGATTATTTATAGCAGAACAAAAAGCACAGACACAGCGGGCGATGGCTGCTTTTAAAAAAGGGCTTAATGTTTCTGATGAAGAAGTGGCTAGAATAGCTGAAAATTTTGAAAAGCACGTACCAATTTTAGAAAAATATATTGAAAATACGCTTGCAAGACCAGGAATGTTACAGATTGGTCAGATTAGTAACGATCTTGGTAAACCAATGAGTGAATCAGAAGCTTATGATGCGATGAGTAGATTGATGAATAATAAAGATATACATCTTGCGGTACTTGATGCGTTACACATTTTTGAACAAACACATAGAGAGTGTCTTAGCAGTGATGAAACAGGAATGTTTTGCTTTAAACAATCTATGTTAGCATCAATGATGACGGCAGAATTTTTTCTTAATTTGTCTTCTGAAGTATAGGATTCTTTAGATGCTATAAATCCAGGCGCGCCAGAACCGAGCAATTTTCCAGACAATAATTAATACTTACCATTGAAATGTAAAAAAAGCTTTCCATGATTTATGGGAAGCTTTTTTTATTTAAAAGAGCGATATATGCAAAAAAATAAAACTAAAAAAATAATACTGTTTCTTTTGTATGTTGCTCAGGTATGTGCTATTGGTAACTTAAATGATATACCTAAACAACTCAGAGATGCAAGGCGTACAACAGCGGATGATGAATGTTTTTTTAATACTTTTATAAAGCAGGCGAGCCAAGAAGGTAGGAATGATTTTCTAGAAAAACTTAAGCAAGAAACGCATACATACATTGATAATTGTGTATATCAAAAAAAAATAAATCACCATGGACCGTCTTTTGTTGAATGGGTTTGGTGGATATCGCACAAATGTGGTTATCCTGTCTCTGAATGCGAGTTGAATGCTCATGTTATTGATGAATGGTCGAAAGACACAAAAAAAGAAGTAAACAAAATTATCGAAGATTATGAACAATGTGTTATATCTCTTTCCTGTGATCTCAAAGAGGTGAATAGAGAGTTAAAAACTGAAATAAAGGCTGTTATGCAAGGGCATGCTATAGCTGTTAAAAATTCTTTTTTATCCACTGTGGTTGAAGAATATCATAAGCGAGGTGTTCCTATAACAAAAGAAGAAATGATGTTGATTCTACAAACAGATTCAAAGTTTTGTCGACGTTATGAGCTGTTGCAAAAAATGCGACTAAAACACCAAAAGCTCGATATCAGACAAGAAGAAATAGATCAAGCTGTCGGTATCTAATGAATTTATATGCTCTGTTCTGCCATATTTTGTTGCGAGACATTGGTTGGTTGTGCGGCGGTTACTTTTGTGGGACATGGCGCAGGTCTGTTAGTTTTTGATTGTTCCTCGTTGAGCGTAAATGAATATCCTTCGATGGTAAGAGTATCAATGGCAGTGAGTGGAACTTCTTTTTTTTGCGCCCCATTATCAATGCTGTTGCAAGAAATGTGTGTTTTGCGCTCAAGAAGATATTTTTTCTGTGTAGATTCTGTTTTATAGGTAATTTCTACCAATACAAATTCAAGTTTTTGATATTTTTTTTCTTTTTGATAGACCCATATGACATTTGGCGTTGGTACTTTGATGGAGCTGATTGTATTTAAATCAATTTTATCAAATGAAAATGCAGTAATGGGGTTTTCTTCTAATTTAATCTCTGTTTGTTTTGTTTTTTGGTTAAATAGTTCATCTGCATGTTTAACAGGAGCATCATACATGATGATATCATTATGCTTTCCTCCAATTAAAATATGGCCGACAGAATTTTTTTGGCCTTGATGAGTTGTTAATACACCATAAAAATTAATGTATTGATTTTCATCATCAGAGCCACCCGCAGATTTTGAGGATTTCCAGTTGGATGTACTCTGTAGAGATATGCTAGAAAATATATTGATAAATAATAACGTGTTTAATATATGTTTTTTTTTCATTTTTTCCCTTGGGTAGAATGATTGCTAATATAGATCAAATTATTGCATGATTAACTTATCTGTGCATAGAGTAAATAAAAATCAGTGAACAATGTAAGGGGTTTACTATGTTTTTAGGTGAATATACTGTTGATCAGCGAATTTCTTCATTCATTGTGGGTGTTTATGGATGGATGAGTGTTGCTCTTGCTATTACTGCCGGTACTGCGTATTACGTGGCATCAACACCAACAATATTTGTGTATATTTGCCAACCAGGAGTTGCGATTGGTCTTGTGTTCGTCCAATTATTATTAGTGTTTGGTTTAGCGTTTTTGATTAATCGTATGACTTTTGTTACTGCATTAGTTTTGTTTCTTTTATATGCATGCTCTTTGGGGGTGACTTTATCATCTATTTTTTATATTTATGCACACGCGTCTATTATTTCAACATTTTTGTCGACTGCTTGTATGTTTGGTATTATGTCCGCGTACGGTTATGTTACTGCGTCAGATTTGACAAGGATAGGCAATTTAAGTTTGATGGTTTTGTTTGGATTAATTATAGGAATGGTTATTAATATATTTATGAAAAGTGAACAATTTGATTATATTATTTCAGCGGTAGGAGTTGTTGTTTTTGTTTTGTTAACGGCATACGATACACAAAAAATAAAAGAAATTGCGCGTTCTTTTGTTGCGGAAAGTCAGCCTATTGAAAAAATTACCATTATTGGAGCATTGACGCTCTATCTTGATTTTATCAACTTATTTCTTTTTATGTTGCGTTTTATGGGTAAGAAAAATGAACGTTAAAGATAAATAATAAAAAAAAATGAAAGAATAGTATGAATATAAAAAAAATATGTTTGTTGAGTATGATAGGAATGGTTGCGAGTTATGCGGTAATGAGTAATCATATGTTTGCCCAAGATATGCCACAAAAACAAAAGCAGCAGAGTGTACGTAAAAAAAGACAACAATCCAATGCTCGCAAAAAACAAAGAGCAATGCAAGAAGCAGCAAATCAGCAACGTTCAGAAGATGCGCCAATTGAAAATATGGAACAGTTTGCGAATGAATATGATCATGTTGGCAAGCAAAAGGCTGTAGATGCATTGTTAGAAAGAGGCATACAATTTTGTAAGGGTAAAGATATTAGAACAATTTGTCACGCATTCACGCACACGCATGATTTTATAGAAGGTGCATTATATATTTTTTTAATTGATACAAAAGGTATTGTGTATGCTCATGGTGGGCAAGAAGATTTAATTTGGAAAAATTTATGGGATAAGCATGATATGTTTGGTGCACCAATTATTCAATCTATGATAAAATTTGCACACACCGACGGAGGCTTATTTACGTATGAATGGGATGGTGCAATTAAAGTTTCTCGTATTAAATTAGTTGAAATAGAAAAAAAAGAATTCATTATTGGTTGTGGTTATTTTCCTCATTCAAAAGAATATGCTGTTGTCAGTTTAGTGAAAGGTGCTGTTGCCTTATTTAATAAATACGTTACTGAAGGACGATTGGTAGAAGGTGCATTTGGTGATATGAGTTATCCGTTAAGTTCTCAATTTGTGTTTGGTGATTTATATCTTTATGCGCTTGGTTTTGATGGTATTATTCGTGCACAGGGAGAACGGCCAGGACTTATAGGATCTCCAGCTTTGGATTATTCTGATTCATCAGGAAAAAAATACAACGCAGAGATCATAGAATTGCTCAAACATAAAGAAGCGGGAGAAGGCATTTGGATTGATTATGTGTCCAAACGAGCATCTAAACGTGCTTATGCTGAAAAAGTGCAAGACGGTAAAGGCAACTATTATTTTATAGCATCTGGTTACTATCCTGAAGTGACTCGAGATACAACCGTAGATTTAGTAAGACGGGGATATCAGTTAATGAAATCCGCAGGACTCTCAAAAGCAATTGAAGCATTTGATGATGAACAAACAAATGAATATAGATATGGTGATCTTGGATTATTTGTTTATGATATGAAAGGAAAATGTTTAGCGCATGGAGTTAAGCCTGATTACGTTGGACAGGATCGTTTTAATAGCAAAGATGAAGATGGTCGTTTGTATGTTAAAGAAATAATTGAACAAGCAAAAGCAGGCGGTGGTTGGGTAAGTTTTAAAATAAACAATTCTTTTGAATCTGCGTATGTTGAAGAAGTTGATATGGGCATCGGCAGTTTTATTGTAGGTGCTGGAATGTTTCCTGTATCTAAACCAGAAACAATGCGATTATTAGTCAAAAGTGCCATTGGTTATCTCAATGGACATTCAATAGAAGATTTATTAGCACGATCAATCAATCGTAACGATCAATTTTTACGTGGAGACTTATTCTTATATGTTTTAGATACGCAAGGTTTTTGTTATGGTTGGGGAGATTCATATCAGCTCATTTGGAAAAATTTGAAAACTTGGAAAGACGAAAATGGTAAGCCTTTCATTGCATCAATGATTGAAACGGCGCAGCATGGAGCAGATTATTTGGTATTTAAACAAAACAAAGTGCAGCGCGTTAATTATTTTGAGCCTATTAAAAAAAATGGAAAGACATATATTATTGGATCAGGTTTTTATAAATAGAAAAATATTACCCGAGAGGTATAAAAAATTATTATGCATTATAAAAATGCGATAAATTTTATTCGTATTGCGACACGTCCATTTATTCCACATATTGTTGGTTTTATTATTATTGCATGCGCGTGGGCTTTTTTGCTTAATGTACAACCATATATTGTTAAAAAAATGCTTGATAAAGCAATGTATCATGATATGAATTCTGTTATTGCGCAACTTTCTGTTTTAATGGCCTTATATTTGTTATGTGATTTCATTATTGCTGTTATTTTTCGTCTTTATGATTTTATGGTCATGAAGTTTAGGCCTTGTATTAAGAAGCACATCGGCACGATTCTTATGGATTCGATGATGGAGCATTCCTATAATTTTTATCAGCACCAATTTGCGGGGAATTTAACAACAAGAATAGGAGATATTGTCGTTGGGATTCCTGATATTTTACGTATTTTAATAGATCGTTTGCTTGCCAGTTTTCTCATGCTTTTGTTTGCTTTGTGTAACATGTCGCTTATTCACATTAAGTTTGCCATAGCATTGGGCTTATGGATATTTGTCTTTTTGGGAATTGCAATCGGTCTTGTTTTTTTTAATCAGCATCTTGCTTATGACGTTGCGCAAGCGCGTGCTGTTGTCACCGGACAGATTGTTGATGTACTGACAAATATGGCAAGTGTACGATTATTTTCGGGTAAAAAATATGAACATAAGCGCTTGGAAGATGTTATGGAAGTGTCAGTAAAAAAAGATCAAGCTCGTGATTGGTTTTTCTTTAAATTGTATGCTTTACAGGGTGTATCGTTTTTAATTTTTCAAGGTATTTGTTTTTGGTGGTTATTGCAGGGATTATCGAGTGGAATGACTACCCCCGGAGATTTTGTGCTTGTTATAACATTGAATATACATATAGTTGAACATTTTTGGCATATTGCAAATGAAATGCGGGAGTTTTGGGAAAAATTGGGAAATATTGTGCAGGGACTCGATATTATTAAGTCTCCGATAGAAATAAAGGACAAAAAGGATGCCAAAGATTTGGTAGTTACTAAAGGTGAGATTGTTTTTAACAATGTACAATTTCAATACGAGGATGCCGAATCACTTTTTGAACATGAATCGGTTGTGATACAATCGGGACAAAAAGTTGGATTGGTTGGTTATTCTGGGAGCGGAAAGTCAACATTTGTTAATTTAATATTACGATTGTTTGATGTATCTGTAGGTTCTATTTTGATTGATGGTCAAGACATTCGTGATGTGACGCAAGAAAGCCTTCATCGCCATATTGCCATGATTCCACAAGATCCTTCTTTGTTTCATAGAACCATTTTTGAAAATATTAAATATGGCAACAAGCAAGCAACTCAAGAAGAAGTAATTACAGCTGCAAAAAAAGCATATGCACATGAATTTATTACTGAATTATCCCAAGGTTATAATATGGTGGTTGGCGAACGAGGAGTTAAACTATCTGGTGGTCAACGACAAAGAATTGTTATTGCACGTGCTATTTTAAAAAATGCACCAATTTTAATTTTAGATGAGGCAACAAGCCAACTTGACTCTATTGCAGAAAATGAAATTCAAGAAAGTTTATGGAATTTGATGCAACATAAAACAACGCTCGTTATTGCGCATCGTCTTTCTACTCTTTTACACATGGACCGTATTCTTGTATTTAACCAAGGCTCTATTGTTGAAGATGGCTCACATGAACAACTGCTTAGACTTAATGGTTTGTACAAGCAGCTATGGGAAGCTCAAGTTGGTGGCTTCTTGGATGATAGGAATGACAATTTATTGATAGAGCCGATACATGATCATACATAAAATAAATGTGCCATCAACATATGCTGGTTGACGACCGTCCTCGGGAATTGATGTTGCTTGCGGCGTTTCTTCTTGATTTGTTTCGTAAGTTGCAATGCTTATTTCTATTTTTTTTAGTGCATCTTTTATGCATTCACTATTTATGTTGATTTTTTTGTAGTCCCATTTTTTGTAGTATTTCTTTTTGATTTTGTGACATCGTTTATCTATTGCCATTTCTAGACTCACTCTAGCAAACAGTTTATTGCGCAATGAAAAATCTTCTTTGTTAGTACCCACAAGTTCTCGTGCAGTGTGACCATTAATTGTTTTTATAGAAGCATTGGTACGTACGTCTTGTAACAATTGTAATACAATGTTTTCATTTTTATTTTGAGCGGCAATATGAAGAGCTGTTAATCCATCATCTCCTTTTTCATTGATGCGTATGTCATTCATTAATAAACGATGAACTTTAGTAGAGTCATTATTTCTTGTTGCAGTTATGAGAGCAGTATCGTAACTTTTTTGTTTAAGTGGGTTGTATGGAGTAGTAGTTGTAGTTTCAGTTGTTATTGTTGTTGTTTTTTTATGAAAAAATGAACGTCTTTTTTGTTTTTTTTCTTCGCTGGGTAATATGACTGTGCAGATTATAAGCAATGTGGCAAAAGAGGCAATGTTTTTTAATTTCATATAGTATCCTTTGGATAAAAAAAGCAATTATCATATAAGAATATATATTTTGATAGTGTTACAGAGTAAAGTAAAGTATTTATGTTAAAAAGATACAAAAAAAGAGTAAGCCCGCAACTTTTTTGTTGTTACGGGCAAAAATGATAATTAAGTCTGTGATTTTTTGCGAACAAGAAATGGTCGCATCATCATATTGTCTTCATGATCAAGAATATGACAATGCCACAGATAGCCACTTCCACCAGGATAACCAAAGCTATCACGTTGACCGAGAGTTGTTGTTGGATCAAATGCAAAGAAATTTTTTCCTGCAGTATTTCCAATTGGTACATCTTGTGGTGCAAAGCGAACTACTAATCTGGTAACAGTGTTTGGAAATACCTTAATAGTATCTTTCCAACCATATTCATTTGGATCACACGAAAATGGGGATCCTTGTAAATATGGGGTAACATCGGGATTACCGCCTAATTTTTGAGTGTCTAAATATGATAGAGGTGGTCCGTAAGTATACACTGTTCCTGGAGGCACTGTTGAAGGTTTATCTTGATAATCAGCCCATAGAGACTCATAGAGATCTCTATAGGAATCTGGGCATGTAAAAGGTGGAACTGTATTGCCTATATAATATATTTGACGATTGAGAACTTGAAATTGAATCAAATGAATATGAATAGGGTGAGCATCAGGAGTCATATTGACGATTTCCCATATTTCTGTTGCACCTACTTGTGGTAATTCTGTTACATAAATGGACCCATTATTGAAAGGCATAGAATCTGGAACTGGTTGATTGTTATAAGGATTAAGGCCGTTGTAGCTTGTATTGTTTAGTAACACTACGACTGGTGCTGTAGAATAAGGATCTTCTTGTTCAATGAGTATTAAACTGCGAGTAAGATTAGGTGTTACCTCTGGCGCGAGTGTTCCTTCTGGGGTGACAAATCGTACGATAGCATTATCGCCGCTTCTGAGTGTAGCACCAGGAAGAGCAGGATTAAAGCTGTTATCTGGAGATGAAAGAGGCTTTGTAACACGAAATTGCATAACAAGTCCTTCAACATCTGGATCAAGTATAGTTCCTCCGCTAGGAAAAGGAGCTGGGGAATCATTATGTACAGTAAGAACAGCGTTTTTAAAATCAGAAAAATCTATGATTACATCCATACGTTCACCAGGAGCCATAAAAAGGCGCGGATCGGTAAAAACTGGTCCTAGATTAGGATTTTCTGGAGGGCATAGATCAGAAGGATTATACGTGAATGGTACAAAACTTGAAATATTTACCGGTGTATCTAATAATCCTCCATCAGTGCCAATTTGCCACATATCAGGGACCGTTGAATTGTTGTCAGAGGTTAAATAAAGTCCATACATTCGTGCATTACTTGCATTGAGTATGCGAAAGCGATAACGACGAGGTTCTACTTCAAGATAAGGCCAGCTTTTTCCATTTACCAAAATGACATCGCCAAAAAATTCTGGAATAGCATATGTATTAATGTCAGGGTTACCTGGAGGACCGTTGAGACCTGCAGTTAGCGGATTTCCATCGGGGAAAAATAGTTGCCCATTGGTGTCAAATTGACGATCAGCAATTGCAAGTTCTATGTCAAAATCATTTTTTGGTAAGGCAGGTGTTACTGATGATTCAGGTTCACCTTTTACAAAATAAAAACCTGCCAAGCCTGCAAATACATTCAGGCGTGTTTCTCCAAGAACATGATCATGAAACCAGAGTGTTGTTGCTGGTTGTGTGTTTGGATATGTGTACTTATTTGTTACATAAGAAGCGCCAACAAGTTTTTCTTTTGGCGTAAACCATGAATTTGGATCACCATCTGCAAAGGATGGATTTTCAGCACCATGAAGATGTGCCACTATAGGTTGAGGACCTTCATAGATACCGGGATTTCCTTGTGGCATTCCAGTACCATAAGGATAAATGTCTGGATCATAGGTATCAAATCCTTGCCCAAACTGTGGCCAATTGAGCGGATTTGCCCACTGAAAACTTAAATCTACGGTAAGAAATTTTTGTAGCAGAGGTCCTTTTAAAGTTTTGTGTTTTAAATCGGAGAAACGTTTCAATCTATTTTTGAATGTTATATTTGTTTTTTTTTCTCGTTTTGCAACTATTGTATGCGCAGGATACGAAGGAGCATAAACTTTTTTTCCATCACTTATTTCATAACCCCATTGGTATGTTCCTTTTCGAGGATTGATAGTGAATAGAGGTCTTCCTGTTTCGACACTATTGTAGGTAACTGACTTAGGTACTGTTTTATAAAATCTATTTGGAAGAAGTTTTTGTTGAAATTCTTTGACCTTTACGGTTAAATTTTTTGTTCCATCAACGCGACTGCCATTAAACAAAGGAACTGGATCGACAAATTTTGGAATAGTTGTGCCATCAAGAACTTCTTGCATGATCTGCTGATTGGCAAATGTATGTGAAAAAAATAAACCAAAACATACACTATATATAATAGATGTTTTATTTTTATTCATTACTACTCTTTCTTTTTATGAGTACAGCAACAGGACTGAGGACAAGGTTTTTCTGCAGTGTTTTTGACGGAGCTTGCAGGTGTGGATGCTTTTCCGTGTTTATTGGTAAAGCCTGGATGTGGAAGTTTTCTTGGACCTTTTGGTAATGCCTTTCGACATCGAGGGCAGGCATATAATTTTCCTGCCCCAGGAATAAAATGCAAATCAACGCTAGAAGTCAATATGATTGCTCCTAGCGCATAATGTAATATTCTCATACCAGTTTCCTTTTTTTATGAAACAGAAGTCTACTCCATTAACACAATAGATGAAACTGGATTTTTTGGAAGTGTTTGTAAGAATAAATGAGTATAATTATTTGCTTTCTTTTTTTGTGTTCGTGGTTTTTAATGATTCATATTGAAAGTAGATAAGTTGTTTCAAAAATTCATTAGTTGCATAAGGAGGTACGCCAGCTTCTGGCATATCTGCAGATTGATGTTCTTTGAGAGATTCTATTTGAGCGTGTATATATTGTATAATCGTCGTGATGAGAGAATCATTTTTTTGATCGTCATCGGATGGAAACTTTTGTACTCTTTGTTCCATGAGCACTGCAAATGTTTCTTGAGGAACAACTTCAATGAGTTGGCTACGCGTAAATAATGCATGATGCATTGCGCGATACATTTTAGATTCACCTTTTATAACACATTGTATTGGTGTTTGTTCAAAGGAATTTTTAATGAGAGTATCCGTGCGATAATTAAGAAGAAGAGCGTTGAATATATTTGATAATCCTAGCAATGAAGCATAATGCAATGCTGTTCCACAAAATTTATCCGTGTGATTGATGTCGACGGGATTGTTGGGATCGTTGAGAAGTTTTTTTACGATTTTTTTTTGATTGGAACATGTTGCCCATATTAAAGGAGATATTCCTTCTTCATCAGTGATATTGATATCATTTTCTTTTTTTAGTTTTTCAAAATCAAAATAATTTTTATTGCGAAATTTCTCACAACACTGAACAGTTTTTCTTAATAATTTGATTTTGATTTCGTTATGCTGTTTGAAAAGATGACATGCCATGAGGCCTTGATGATCATGAACTGAAGGATCTATTCTATCATCATCAAGTAACAATTCAACAATTTCATATGCATCTGTCATACATGCATAGTGTAGCGCATTGTAATGATGATGATTGCATTGATTTAGATTAATATCGCTTTCAAGTATTTTTTTGACTTGAGTTGGATTGTTTTCTAATACAGCTTTAATTAGGGGTGTATTTTTTTGTTTTTTTTCTCTGTTATAATGCTGTTCAGCATAAGAATCTTGATCGCTTGAATGGTCAGCTGATTTTTGGAAAGATCTTCGGAGTAACATTTTAGGAGATCTATTAGGAGATTTTTCAGATGATCTTTCATCGGAAGATCCATCAGAAGAACCACGCGGAGAGCTTGTTGTTAAATATCTTCTTTTTCTTTGCAATTTTCTTTTTTGTTCCTCTCCTGTACTTGCTGATGAGCTATCCATGCCTATAATATTTGGTGAACTTTTTGTTTGACCTATTCTTGATAAACGATCTTCCGTGCTTGATGACTTCTGCATGCCCGTTAAAAATAGTGTTGAAAAAAAGCATAAGAAGAAAAAGACATGATGTATCATGTGTATTCCTTGAGGTATTGTAGTACATTGTATGAACTAATTTTTTTAAATGCGATCTCTATTATATACTATTTATCTGGTTAAGTATCAATAGAAATATAGTCAATATTAAAAAAGATGTGCAATAATGAGTAAGTTGAACAAAATTATTTCTTTTGGGCGTAATTTTTGTGCGTGTATCAACACTATTTTTATGTGTAGAAATATTCATTGGTACACAATAGGTTCCTATTAATGTAGTAACAATGTAACGGATGGTTTCGTTTTCAATGTTTTTGACGAAATGTAGCATGTCTGATTTGTTTTGTTTTTGTGAAAACAACATAAAGTAATGTATGACGTGGCTCAATATAGTGCTTGCGTTATTTTTATCTAACGAATCAATAAACGCGCTACTGTTTATGAGTGCATGTTGTTGAGTTGTACGTAATTTTTCAACTGAGATTTCGTCGTAATAATTTTCTTGTATATTGTTTATGCGCCCTATAGCATTATTGATAATTGCATTTATACCATCATGTGCATTGTTTTCGTGTTCAACTGATTGAGCAAGCATATGTGCTATTGCTGCACAAGCAACTTCAACTTCTTTGTCTTTGGTTTTGTTTGCAGCATAGTGTGCTGCAAGATCAGCTGCTGTTGTTGGTGTTTTATAAAACATCAAGCCAAAAACATGTGCTTGAGCAAGTAGTTCATTATTGTTGTCTTCATTTGAACACTTAGGAAAATTACACAGCGAAAATTGTTTGTCTACTTCACGTATTAATTCCCTGATATACGCAGCTTCATGATATGGGTGTGTTGATTGTGTATTGATAATTGCTTTTTCAATGCATTGAGATTTAACTAACTGCTGTTGGAGCTTTTCATTGTTTGATGAAATAAATGAACGCAGTTGTTTGCAACTATCAATTTTTTTTTGAACAAAGAGTTCATGATCTGATTGCATAGCAAGAATAGGTGCGCCTAAAAAGAAATTAAAAATGATATATAAAAAAAATGCACGCATCATATATTTGTCCTGATAAACGACAATAAAATATGTTGTGTGCTATTTTAGCAGATGTGAGAAATGTAAGCGAGAAAAAAGAAGAATAAAAAAACTCAGGGCGAGCAGAAGATCTCTTTCTGTCCTCCTTCGCACAAGGCTTCGGCGGACAACCTACGCATTTGCAGTCAAACTTTTCGTAAATTTTAAAGTTAATATTACTTCATATAATGGCCGTGCCAACCGTAGCTTTAGCGTAGGTTGGAGGAGAGAGTGGGATTCGAACCCACGATCCCGATCCCTCGGGATAACGGTTT
>CAYSQT010000001.1:0-398169 GCA_964433525.1 uncultured Pseudomonadota bacterium | reverse complement strand
ACCAAGAACCCACAGATTAAGAGTCTGTTGCTCTGCCAATTGAGCTAGCAACCCACAATTAAAAAGTCTAGTGGTAGTATAGCACAAAAATCAAAAAAGCAAAGCTTCAGACTCGATTTTTTCCTTTTTTATGGCTTTATAAACCGTCTTTCTTTTGGCATTAATTCAATATATTCCTCCTGGTATTTAAGTGCAGCTGCGTGATCAAAAGAATCCATTTTTTTTATTGCGCTTTTTATTCCCACAAGCCATGACATTTCTGTTGTCTTTGGATCAGCTAACAGCATCTTAATCTGTCGCTCCACATCTGCCTGCGTAATTTCTTCAACTCGTTTTTCTTCTTTAACTGCAAGCTGTGCTGGTCTTTTTGTTTTTTCTGCTCTCACAGCAGCTATACGATCTTCTATTTGTTTTATTATCTTGCTTTCAGAAAACTGTTCTATATTTCTCTCAACAATAACTCTTTTGATCGAATTCATTATATTATTCCAACCTAATTCAGGATCTCCCCGTACAATTTCTATTTTTTTACCATACTTGGTTGGAACCTCAATTCTCTTTTCTGCTCGATCATTCCAATTTTTTTCAAGTTCGCCCAAATGTTTGGCAAAAAGATCAAGCAACTCTTGATTACTCATTTTTCTTAATGAACTTGGTGTAATCGCAGGAGTTTTTGGTGTTATTTTTCCCGGCATAAGCGGTGGTTTAGGGCCACCGGCAACAGGCGGTGCTGATGGACCACCAGGCATTGGCGGCGGTGGTGGACCTCCCGGTTTTGGCAAAATGCCAGGCATTGGTGGTGGCGGAGGACCTCCTGGCTTTGGTAACGCCGT
Organism: uncultured Pseudomonadota bacterium; assembly: GCA_964433525.1. GTDB lineage: Bacteria > Babelota > Babeliae > Babelales > Vermiphilaceae > SOIL31. The sequence continues at coordinate 397,336 of CAYSQT010000001.1, read as the reverse complement.
TGGCGCTTGAACTGTAATGCAAGGAATACATTCTTCTCTTTTATATATTTGAGTAATGTAATCATGAGCTTTTGGTCTATCATATGCAGAAAGATCAAAAATTAATTCTTGCGCATCACGTTCCCATAGTGTATCTTTTTTTTCTTTAGGCAATGCTAACAATGCGTCTAATTGCTGCACAATAATATGTTGTTTGTCTATTTTTTCTTCTGGTTCATTTTTAAACTCAACAGGTTCAACAAATTTTTCTTCTTCATCTTCTTGTACTATTTTCTTTTTTGGCTGCAATTCTTCAAGCGGCTTTTTTTCTTTTTGCTCAAAAGATTCTGCTATTTCTTTTTTTCCAAGAGATTCTGCAATACCTTTTGGTTGTATTGGTTTTGCAACGACCTCTGGCTCGCTGATCACTAATTCTTGTTCTACGAATTTTTCTTCTGTCTCTTGTGATGCAAGAGGTTTTTTTGACCGTAACTCTGGCAATGGTGCTTTTGGCTGCTCTGCAATGGGAATAAATAATTCTTGTTTTTTTTGTGCCTCAGGAATAGTTTGTGGCTTAGCAACAATAATTGGTACTTGCTGTTGCGTTGCCTGCACAGATAACACAGGAGGATTAATTATATCAAAATATTCTTCTTTTAATTGCGCAAGACGTTCTTTTTGATATCCTTTTGGAACATACATACGCTCTAATTGATCAATTCTCAGTTGTACTTCACGTTGCCAATTAAATGATTTTTTTTGCAATAACAACGTTATTTCTTTTTCAATGCCGTTAACCGCAATAATATCAGAACGAGTCATTACTCCAAAAAGAGGCGTCATTGATAAGCTTATGAGTATAAAAAAATAATAGATCATTTTCAAAATAACTCCTCTTAAAAAGAGACTCCGCTCTTAAACCATATCAACCATTTATTAATAACCGCATCATTATGTGCAAATGTATATGATAAACCTCCATCAATCATAATCGGTTTTTCTCGCGCATCAAAACATGCTCCTGCTGCAATATACAATGTATGCGAAAAAAGTGCTGGTGTTGTTGCTGATAACAAATCAAGATCCGTTTCTTGAATAATACTTTGATCAAAATCCTCAAATGCAACAGGAATGAGCACATTGCTTGGATCATCAGTTGAAACAACTGTTTGTTCTAAATATTTATTACCACTAATATCTCTGATTGGATTTGTTCTACCAATACCTTCCGCATATTTAATCGCAAAAACTGGATCCCATGAATGCGACAAACTCACATCTTCTGCTCGTCTAAAAAAAAGATTATATCCCACTTCACATCGTATCCTGTCGTATTCAAGAACAAATGCGCCATTCATATCAAATAAAAATCCAGGAGAAACAACAAGCTCTCTCGTCAATAAATTAATGCCTGGCGTTGACAAATTCATTGCTCTTGAACGATCAATTAACACAAGGTCTAACGCTTCTTGCGCTTGTTCTTGATTTGCATACAATGGTATGTAACGCGACCATGGTTTATCGACCAAATCAAACGAACGTTTTTGCTTGTTTTTAAACAGATATTCACCATGAACAGCAAGTTCCCACCACACTTTTTTTTCTTCTGTATAATTTGACCATAGCAAACTTCCTTGCGCTCCACCAGCCATTAACCCAGCATACTTACCACGGCCAACAATAGGCTCAAAAATATATTCTCCATCATATTTATTACCCGTTGGAATCACAACTCCCACGTATAATTCCATGTGAGATGGTTCTGCTTTTAAATAATTGTCATATCCAAATTTTAATTCTATATCTGCAAGTCGCGTTTTTGTCATAACACCATCCATCATTTTGCCAAACATCCAATCTGGTTGCACAAATGCTTGCTTCATATTGGCAACAACAAAAACACCAGCTGATTCATCGGGGCCACCACCATCATTCATAACAACTTCATTCAAATTCATTCTATTTCTGATCTGTTCAAGAGGTGTTGAAATACTCATCCACACACTATCACCTTTTAAGGGGTCTTTAATAAAACAATGACGCCAATAAAAACCTACGCCAAAAACACTCTGTTGAGGAGCAATAGTAATTTCACTTCTGAATGAACCTTTTTTGGTGAATATAGAAAAATTTTGCGCAAGAAGATCTTTCTTTTTCTCAAAATTATCTAAACTATCATCTTCTGCAACACTTAACTTTGTTTTATTGTGCGGAAAAAAATAACGTGCTAGACCAGAAGATGTTGCACCTGTAGATGAGCCACCAAATAAAACTCCCTGAATTGCAGATCCTTTTATGCCGTTACGAGCATACGTGCGTTCAATCCTAAATCCTGCAACCATTTCAGGAGACACTGATGAAAACGGAATCTGTCCGTTTCCTACCACTGTCTTGCTTGTCTCCTGCGTTTTTGCACACACCTGATGAAATAATAACAACATGTACACACAATGCAGCAATGAGATACGGTACCTTCTCATAACCTCTCCTTTTTTTATCTTTTTTTAAATTTTTACATGATTGACACAAAAAAAATAGAGGCTGTTGAATATAAAATACTCAACGGCCTCTCATATGCTTTATAATACGTAATTATCTTTGCTAAACAGTGGTAAGTTCTGCTTCTTTCTTTTTTGCCATTGCTTCAACTTTTGCGCTATATGCATCAGTTACTTCTTGCAAAACTTCCGCCAATCTATTATGAAAATTTTCAGAAATCTTTTTGTCTTTTTTGGCATCAGTAATAATGTTTTTAAAATCTTTACGTACGTTTCTGATACCAACTTTGCATTCTTCTAATTTTTTGTGAAGTAATTTTGTCAACTCTTCTCTACGCTCTGAACTCATCTCGGGAAGACGTAAGCGAATAATTTTACCATCATTAACGGGCGATAGGCCTAGTCCTGAAGAAGCAATTGCTTTTTCAATATCAAAAATAACTGACGCATCCCATGGTTGAATAGTAAGCAGACGTGAATCTGGTGCCGTAATTGCGCCAAGACCTTTCATAGGAACAGCCTCTTCTTGTCCATAGCAAAACACCGGAATATCTTCTATCATGGAGGTATGAGCTCTTCCGGTACGAATTTTAATCAACTCTCGCTCAAAATGCTTTAATGGATTTTCCATTTCCGCTTCCATGGGCTTTTGAAAGCTTTTTATATCATTTTCTACTAAAACAATATCAGCCATAGTTATCCTTTTGTTATTTGCCTAACTCAAAACGACAGAACCGTCTAATACGAATACTTTCACCTGTCTTTGCAATTAAATCTTGAAGAACTTCTTTTACAAGACGCTGATCATCTTTTATAAATGATTGCTCAAGAAGACAAATATCACTGTAAAGTTTTTTTATTTTTCCTTCAACAACTTGCTCAATAATTTTTTCAGGTTTTCCTGAATCAGCCATCTGTTGTTTGAAAATATCACGTTCATGTTCTAAAAATTTTTGATCCACTTCATCTGGCGAAACATACAGAGCTTTATTTGCCGCAATCTGCAAACAGACATCTTGCGCAAATTGTCTAACTGATTCTGTGTTTGCAACAAAATCTGTTTCACAATTTAATTCTAATAAAACACCAAGACGATCACCAGGATGAATATAAGCCTTGATAAGACCTTCACCGGTTTCTTTATCAGCTCGCTTTGCAGCAACAGCTGCGCCTTTTTTTCTAAGCGATTCTAATGCTTTGTCAAAATCACCATCATTTTCTTCCAATGCTTTGCGACAATCCATTAATCCAAGACCTGTATGGTCTCTTAATTCTTGAAGTAATTCACGATCTATCTTTGCCATATGCCATTCCTGTTACATTTTTTATACGCCTATACTATTTTCAGTGTGCCAGAAATAGCTGTTTTATCAATGGAATGTCACAAAAATGTACCGTAAATCTTAATATACTCTACTAATTGGCCCTGATCCTTGTTGATATCCCCCACCAGCAAGACCTCTCAAAGATTTGGTATGCATATATTCATAGCTATTTTTGAATAATCTAATAACAACGCCAATAGACAATGGGCTTATTGAAAATTGATACTGATCATTGGGGTTCTCTTTTTCTAAATAATACCTTCCACCATCCCATCGTATACCTTCCGGTATTACTCCGTACACCCCGGTATCAAACGTATATGCTGCTCCATCTGCAATATTTGCAATCATTGATTTTGATCCCCAGGACTTATTCAAAAAAACTTCTACCATGATATCTTTTCCTGTGTAGTTTTGAATGGTAAAAATAGCAGGGCAAATGTTTTGAAAGCAGAACACAATAAGTAAAAAATACTTTTTTTTCATAGAAAACCTTCTTTATTTTACTGACATTGTGCAGGAGTCCCTGTTATCGCCGTAGATGTAGGGGCTATAATAAATTCCTTTCCATTGTATGCAAGCGTGTATTTAATAATGTCGTTATCCAAAATGCGTATTTTCCCCGGTATTGTACGAGCAGAACCAGAGTTTTCGATATTTGTTGTAAGATAGGTACTATAAGACCATCCCTTACTAGTTTGGTTTTGCTTATGACAGCTTATATTTTTACTATTTATAGATACTCCAGACGCTTGAGGAATATACGTTCCTACATAATAAATTCTTGATCCACCAGGTGCAATACAATCTAATCCACTGCTGGTGAGTCCTCGCTCTGCTTGAGTCACACCTACAGGAAGAGTAATTAAAATAAGTCCATTGGTATTATTTTCAACAACTAAAAAAGGATCATTTTTTGGCACTAAATTAATCTCTGTATTTCCAACCCAAAAAGAATCATTGGTGATTTGTCCAGAAGCAGTACTCATTATAGAGGATGAGCCAAAATTGTGCTCATATTGTCCACTCGGGTAAATACGAATTTGCCTATTCACTTTCAAAGCATCAAGAACCTTACCATCTTCACCTTTTTTCTGATCAACAAGTGTATACGCTACCCACTTATTATTATTAGGCATATCAGTGATCCATCTTATTTTTTCTATACTATGTAATCCAGAATTATATGATATGCTTTTACCAGCAGGAAGTTTAACATAGGCTAATGGAGTCGTGGTTAACCAAAAAGCTTTTACAAAAACATCTCTCCCACTCAAATTATACACACTAAACGTTGCGCATTGAGCCGTTTGGAACACAGCAATTAACAGTAAAAAAAATATTTTCTTTTGCATGCTTTTTCCATTAATCTTCTATAAGTGTCCACCCTGTTTTTGTCTCAGTTTTTACAAACTGCATTGGACTCCAATTAATCATTGCAAAAATTGGATCTTTCATATTAGTTTTGTTGAAATAAAACCATCCAACCATATTTGTATCCAATACAAAATAAGCATTTCTATTAGTTACTTCTATAGAAGGCCAATTTTGTGTTTCTCCTACAAACAAATTGTATCCTTTGCCATTTGGCACCATCTTTCGCAAGCGCACCTTTAATCCAATTATTTTATAAATACCTGAATTGTATTTAATCCCTGAATTATGGGCAATATTAGTAAAAGCCTTGCCATCTGAAACTCTCCCAGCTAAAGAAACAACTGGCACTACATCCATTGTCCATTCTGTTCCATTAACTATATCTAATTCCGTTCCAAGTGCACTCAAACTCACCAAACTCAACATGATTACTACATTTTTTATTTTCATGACAAATCCCCATTTTTAAATAACACAAAAATCATTCAATCAATCACTTCCCATCCTTTTTTTTCTAATTTTTTTCTTTCTTTATCAGATAAAGCCTTACCTTCTTGCGGACCTTTTCCAATATCAAAACGGACATATCCGTTATCAAGAATCGTCAACCTTGCATCTTTTGCCCATGCCCAAGGAGGGCGAACTGCTGAAACGTGTAAAGGATAATCATAATAAACCGGAAAATTGTTAATAATGTCATACCAACGCACACCAACAATATCTCTGTTCCAAGGAGAAGAAAACTCTGTTCTTTCATCGCGCAACGGAATGTCACCAGAAAAACCATCTTTCCACACAACAGTAACAACTCGAGGTGTACGTTGAGCACCATTGATAACCATTAATTTTGCTGCATGGGTAACATGCGTAATCAGACAGACTAAAGGCACAAATAGAAATATAATAAATCTTTTCATTGCTTCTCCATTTTTATATCGCTCACGACTGTTATACAAATAGTAACAAATATAAAAAACAAAAAGCAATTATAAATAAGATTTTTACATTTTTTCAGGACAAGAAATACCAATAAGCTTCAATACAGTAGCCATAGTATTACGTATAATAACAACTAAAAGCAGCCTGCCACGCGTTTTATCACCATCTTCAAGATCAATAACACGCACATGGCTGTAATATTTATGAAAGAGCTGGGCAAGCTCTACAATATAATAGGTGAGCAAATGCGTCTGATGATTAATACTAATATCATGCAATAGTTGCTCCAGAAAAATAACTTTTTTTAATAATAATGCCTCGTGTTTGCCTATAAAACGAGCATCAGAGCCATTAATATCACGTAACCGCTCATCTTGAGCTGCCTTTGCAAGTATACTTCCCGTACGCACATATGCATATTGCACGTAGTATACGGGGTTTTCGTCTGTTTTTTTAAGGGCTAAGGCGACATCAAACTCTAACTGCGCATCTGCCTTACGATTCAAATAAAAAAAGCGCGCTACATCTTTACCAACCGTATCAATAATATCTTGGAGCGTTATCATGACACCAGTACGCTTTGACATACGCACCAACTGACCATCTTCGGTAATTTTAACCAACTGATATAAAATAACATCAAGAGGAAACGACGATAAGCCTAATCCTTGCCGAACTGCATGAAGACGTACTGCATAACTGTGATGATCATAACCGAGCACAAATATTAAATGCTGCGCACCACGCTCAATTTTATTGTTAAAATAAGCAATATCTGCCGCAATATAAGTGTATTCGCCTGTTGATTTTTTCACCACACGGTCTTTATCATCGCCAAATTCTGTTGTTTTGAACCACGTGGCACCATCAGTTTCATACAACAAGTTATTTTTCTGTAATGTGCTCAATGCTTGTTCTATTGCACCACCTTGATGCAATGTTTTTTCAGAAAACCAAACATCATATTCTATGCCATAATCGTGAAGAGTACTCTTAATCTGCTCAAGTAATTGTGTTTTTGCATACTCTGCAAAAAAAATATCATTTTTTTGAAATAATTCTTTTCCATATTGAGCAAAACAGTCCTGTGCAAGTTCCAGTAAATAATCGCCTTGATAACCATCTTCAGGCAGCGTTGCATCAACACCAGCAGCTTGTAAACAACGAATTTTAAATGATTCACCAAGTTTTTGAATCTGATTGCCAGCATCATTAATATAAAATTCTTTAAAAACAGAATATCCCATAAAAGATAATAGATTACCAAGCACATCTCCAATAATTGCCCCTCTGCCATGGCCAAAATGCAGCGGACCTGTTGGGTTTGCACTCACAAATTCTAAAGAAATAGTTTCATGCTGACGTAAGGCATCTGGTTTAAAAAATGTTTCTTTTTGTTCAAATAATTCTTGAGCAAGAATGATAAAAGCTTCATCAGTAAGATATATATTGATAAATCCAGGAGTAACGACGTTAATTTTTTCAATGAGTGGATGAGAAAAAGAAGACACAATGGTATTTGCCACAGAAATTGGATTTTGTCTTATTGTTTTTGCAAGAACCATTGCAATGTTGCCAGATAGATTACCAAATTCTTGACGATTTTCATCGATATTAAGATGCAAGCGTATCAGTTCTGCCGATACGCTTGCAGCTGGAAATAATTTTTTTACGTGGCTAATAAAAGCTTGTTGAATTGATTCTATGCTGTTCATGAATATTGTCTTTCTTTTTATGATAAATTTTTTAATTATTTTACCATAAATAAGAATGTGTCAATATAATTATTACCATAGAGACTTGCCAAAATATCCAGCTACTATCATAGCAGTACCGGTCACCATTAACAATACAGCTCCTGCCCCTAACAATGGAGAATTTCCTTTATCTTGATCGTCGATTTTAGCGCTTTTATCATCTGATAAAGACACATCTTGAGAACTGTTGTTATCATCCTTCTTGTGATCCTCTTCTAACAAAGCTTCTCCAGTCCCAGATTCATCTTTTGTGCCAAAAAACGATGCTTCGCTATGCGTTATAGCTTGAGATTGATCAATGTTATCTTTTGGTAACTCAGCCACATCAGTTCCACGCATAGATTGAACCATGGCATACGCACCAACAGCAGTTGTGACTAATGCTCCAGCAAGGTATTTCACCCCTGGCTTTTTGCACCAATCAACTGTTTTTTTTGCCATTTCATACGCTTTAGCACTTAGTCCTTTTTTTGACCCACTCTTTTGTGCATGTTTATTTTTTGCTGACTCAACTATTTCAGTATTTTGAGCACTTTTACCGAGTGGACGATCTTCCCAATTGGTACCACGAGCAAAACTACTCATAACAGGAGAAACAAGTAAACATAATGTCAAAAGATTAAGAAATGAAGATTTTTTCACAGAAAGACCCTTATGAAAGTATCATATTTTAAAAATATTCTTATTAGTCATCATAGCAAATACAAAAAATTAGGCAATATTAGTTTATTTCTCTCCCCAAAACACGTTCTAAAAGGACTTTTTTATCATGAATATTATCATCTATCTGAATCTCGTAAGCCTTTTTTAGCAATCGCCCCATTGCTGGCCCCGGTTGAATATATGGCAATAAATCTGAACCAGTCAAAATGGGTGGCTCTTTGGCTTCAAATACCCCTGCCTTCTTTGCCATTTCAACAAAAAATAATACATCTTCACTAGGCCCTGGTAAAGGCTCTGATGATGCGCCATTCCTGCCGCGTCTGTCTGCATCAACCAAATCGGACAAAAGACTTATTGACACGTTATTATGTAATCTATTGGCCAACCGCTTGTATGCAGACAATGACGATTGTTGTGCCACAAGCTGCAATGGCGTCATATGATTCATTATGAGTGAAATAATCGCGTCAACTAAATCACCATCATGAGTAATTTTTTTTAAAAACGCTTTTACACCGCCCACTTCTTTTTCGTGACCAAAGCTTCTTATGCGACCATGTTCATCATGCGTTGTTGTTGTGGTTTTTCCTAAATCATGGCACAAAGCAGCATACAAGATAATTAACTTATTGCGCTCATTATCATATGTTTTGACAATAGTTGCTGCAGCATCAAGCGATTGCATTGAATGTTCAAACACGCTCCCTTCTGGGTGCCATTCAGGACTTTGAGCTACCTGTACCGTCGCCTCCAACTCAGGAAACAACTCTTTTAATCGTCCCATGCTATGCATCCAACGAATACCAAGAGAAGGCCTGCGTGATAACAACAACATTTTTTTAAACTCTTGTTCTATGCGCTCGCGCGAAACACAGGCAATATCAATACGTGCACATAATGCATTAAGTTCATCATCGGGATACATTTCAAAACGACTGACAAATTGCATAACACGGTAGAAACGCAATGGATCTTCAACAAAAAGACGCGCATCTGGTGTGCGTATTATTTTTTTTTGTATGTCATGTACGCCATTAAAAGGATCGATCAACTGCTCTGTTTTTAAATCAATTGCGATCGCATTCATCGTCAGATCACGCCTACGCAATGCTTGCTCAATAGACATCATTGGGTCAATAATAACAGATGGTTTGCGTCCTGCGCTATCTGAACGTGGCAACGACCAATCAACATCCAGTCCATGAACTCGTAGTACACCAAATGATTTACCAACCGTACTGACAGGACCACATTCTTGTAATATGTTTTCTACTGCATTTTCTGACAATCCATGCACTTCAATATCTATGTCTTTCATTGGTAATTTCATAACAGCGTCACGTACCGCTCCACCAACAAGATAAGGGCGCCCATGAGCATTAATCATTTTTTCAATAAGAGAACGAAGTTCTGGAGAAAAGTTTAATAATATGGACATTTTTATTCCCTATTGTGTTGTTCTTCTTTGAATTAGTATAACAATTCTTGTATGCTACAAACACAACAAAAAATCTACAGAACGCTATCTGAAAGGATACCCCTTTGCATTATCCTTTATATATACTGTGTCTGTTACTGATACAAACAACACACACACACTCATCTTCATACATAGATCACTATAAAAAAAAAATTAAATCATTTTTTGATTTTTCCACCGAAAAAAAAATAGAGCAAAAAGAATTTCCTGCAAGCTGTATAACATCTCTCTCGATAGAAAATAGATACGGACCAATCACTATTAAAACAGGATGGAAAAAAAAATCATTGTGCCTAAAAACAATTCAGCATAGTAAACCTAAAAACAATGCCAAAGAAACTAACATCGTTATCGACACATCTACACCTCATCATATGTCCATGTACACAAAAGAATATGGTCACCCAAAACAACTGTTTGTTGAATATGAACTGATTATTCCTACACACATGAACATTATTCTCACCACAGAACATGGTGACATATCTATTGAAAATATAGAAGGTAACATTAAAGCACGCACTCACACAGGGTCTATATCCATCAACAACACAAAAGGAAGTATCAGTGCGCAGTCGCTCACAAAAGGCTCTCTCTATATAAAAAAAGCTGCAGGAAAAATAAATGCAATAACAGAATATGGTGATATTATTATCCAACAAACAAACAATAGTATCACCGCGCGCACCAAAAAAGGAAAAATTGATGTTGTATGTGAAAAACTGCCACCTTCAGAATCATTATCTCTTGAGACATCTTCTGGAAATATACTCGTAACGTTACCCAAAGAAATAAGCGCCACCATCAATTGTTCGACTCTTCACGGGACCATAACGTCAGAACATTACATTACGCTCAAACCATATACTACGCAATTAAATACAATAGCATGGAACAAAATAAAAAAAGAAATTCAAGGAACAATAGGCTCTGGAGACGCATCTATTTCCCTGTCAACTATGTATGGCACTATTAAAATTTTAGAAACAGATAAAACATGAACCTTTTGATAAAAAGATCTGCGTATTTCTTTTTTTTATTTTTTGCATGTCTCTCTGCTTGTTGTAGCATACATGGTCAACCAGTTATTCCTCATCATATAAAAATAACAACAAGAGAAATACATGGACTCAAAAAAATAATATCCATCACATTCTTTTTGTCTAAAAAGGATTTTCTTTATAAAGATTTCTTTACGTTTTCAGTTGAACATCCCGCTGTTCATCTTTTGTCATGGAAAACAAAAAATATAGCAATTCCTTATTATGATCCTTTGTTTAAACATACAAAACATATTTATAAAAAAAAAGTATGTTTTTCTCTTGTTATTGCTGCAGATGAATATATTGATGAACCAATTTTTTTATATTGTTCTTACTATCAACGATCAGAAAAAAAAATAAAACAATTTTTTTATGGAGTATCATTCAATAAACAATCACTCAATCCCGTAGAAACAGATAACAATAGTCCGTTTTTTACGCCAAATAACAATGTTGTGCGGCACACAAGTCACACTTATATTATGTCGCTCAATAGCTATTTGACGCACATATATACATTAATGTGTCTAAAAATGAACGCTTTACCAATAACAATGGCCATGCATTACGTATGCATTTTTATATTATTCTTACTCTGTTTTTTATGTTGGTATATTTTCAACAAAAAACCGTCTTTTCTTTTGCGATTTCATGAACATATCCTCTTTACTGCCATGGTAGTATACACATTGTTCATAAAATATGTTTTATATATTGTGTATGTTTATGCGCCATCAACACTAGTGACTCCGCTTTTTTTAGGAACTGCTTTTTTTCTTGGTATTTTTTATATAAAAAAGAGCACGCTTTTTCAGTCTTCCTGCATACGTGCTCTTTGTGTTATGTATGGCAATGTTTGCATTATCGCGACAATACCACTTCTATTTAAAACAATTTTTACCGTTCTTTTTTAAATTCATCATGGCGACCAACGGTTTTTTTTGTGTCATCAATTTTTCTTTTTTCTTCATGCAATCTTCTGTACATAGTATCAATAACACGATCAAGGGTATCATAAAAAGAAGAACCTTCATGTTCATATGAAGATTCTAAATGATGAGAACCAAATTTAACATGCAATAAGACACGGTGATGTTCATGTGTCTTACTTGGTTCAAGATATAAATCAATAATGTGTGGTGTATTAAAATGTTCTATAAATTCTTCTATTTTTGCAAGTTGTTGATTGGCATAATCTTCCATAACGCTTGAATGGTCCATGTTGCGAAATACAATACGCTTATTCATAGGTACTCCCTTTTGTAATAATAAATGTCGTTTTTCTTACAACTTATTATCGAGAGCGTACAATAAATTTAATGGGTATGCCACGGAGATCATATTTTTTTCTCAAAATTCCTTCATAAAAGGCCAATTGAGAAGGTCCAAACCATAACGGATGATTCACTTTTAATACAATAGTAATAGGTGCAAAACTTACTTGGTGAGCAGAATAAAAAACGAGTAGATTTTTATTATGATATAATGGTCGCTTAATTGACGCTTCTTTAAAAAGCTGTGTTAATGAATTTTGATCAAATTGCTGGCAATGACGCTCCCACAATTCTTTAACTGCAGGCAAAATTTTGCCAACATTTTTTCCCGTTTTACAGGAAACAGAAAGTGACACCAACTTATCAAACAAAAATTCATATTCTTGTAAACTATGCTCAAATCGCACCTGCTTTGATTCTTCAACAAGATCTGATTTATTATAAATAATCATTAATGCTTTATATTGATCTTGAAATGCATAAAACGCCAATTTTAATTCTTGATCTGCGATATGCTCTTCACTGCCATCAATCAACAACAACACAATATCTGATTCTTTAAGTGCTTTCATGGTGCTTTGCACCATAAGCCCTTCAAGAGGCTCGGTTACTGAACGCATTCTGCGCACACCAGGCGTATCTGCAAGCTGAATATCTTCTTGATAAAATGTAATGCGCTCAGCAAGTGCCTCACGCGTTGTACCTGGTTGGGCTGAAACAATTGAACGCTCTTTTTGCAATAACAAATTCATCAAAGAAGATTTACCAACATTGGGTTTTCCCAATAACATTACTTTATATAAAGGATTTTCAACATCAATAAAACGAGGAACTGGTAAATTGTTTACAATGCCTTCTAGCAAATCAATAATGTTTTTACCGTGAGAAGCAGAAATAAAACATTTTGTTGAAAATCCAAGTCCTTCAAATTCATACATATTGCCTTGCGCAACCTTGGAATCAACCTTGTTCACTACTAAAATAATTTTTTTGCCGTGTTTGTGAAGTAGTTGCGCAATTTCACGATCTTCCGTAACCAAGCCAGATTTTCCATCAACAACAAATAACACAATATCTGCATCATTGATCATTGACAACGCAATTTCACGGGATTTACTCAACAATGGATCAGTTGTTTTTCGTAAACTGATACCACCTGTATCAATCAGATCAAAAGCACGATCTTGCCATGCTATAGTATCACGCAAAAAATCCCTTGTCACACCTTCTACGTCAAAAGTAATCGCTTTTACGTTTTCTGATAAACGATTAAATAATGTAGACTTACCAACATTTGTTCTACCGACAAGCACTACCGTAGGTAATTTTATTTTTTTCATCTTTGTTCACGTATTTCTGTGATAGTACCAGGAAAATGACGTAAAAGCATTGATGCAATTTTCCATTCATTTTCGTCTGATACATCAACTGCCTTTTCATTGCTTCGCTCAATTGATGTTATTTTTTTCTTGTACTGCTGCTGTTGTTGCGTTGGCACAAACCGTTCTCCTGAAGGCTTATGTGCAGCGACAGGCGCCTGTTGTTTTTCTACCTGACGATTGTGTACACCTTTTTCAATGACTGCGCAAGCACCAGTAAAACGAGAATCTATGCCAATAGCGCCTGCAAACAGACCTCGCAAAAGTGGTAACCATAAAGGACGAGCATTTTCAAACCAATCTTTAAAAAGAACCAGATCTTTTGCAAATTCAACCATTATTGTGCGCGCATATAAATCATAAGAAACAAACCGTGCTTGTCTAAAAAGTGAGTTAAGAATTGGATCATTTAAACCGGCGATTTGTTCAACAAAACGACCCCATAAAACCGTCTGATCAACTTCAGCACCAGTTTCATCTTCACTATCATCAGATTCTTCCAATATATTTGTTGTTGCCTCTGCCGCAACAAGACATGGGGCCGCACCGCCATTATCGTTGCCAGAATTTTTATTCCCATCTTTATGACATACATTCAATAAAATCAATTCTAATAACGCATGCTGCATCGGCGTTTTGAGAAATAGTTCCTCATTTTCATATAAAGCTTCTATCATTCGATGTAGTTCGCTCAAAGAACAATTTTTTGCAAACATTTTTAGATCTTCATCAATGGATGAAACAAGAGATTTGGGATTAACACCATGTTTAAGCCAAACAAGCGCACGCAGTGTTGTCATTAAACGTTGCCAAATAAAGTCTGCCGTGTATTGTTCAACCGACAACGCATTTAATACATGTAATAATTCCGGCACAGATCCCTTTAATGCCACTTTAATGATATCAAGAATGTGCTGGTCATTCATATGCCCCAATAATTGCAGCACGGCCTGCTGATTAACAGCAGCATGAGATAATCTGACTTGTTCAAGAATATTTAATGCATCACGAGCAGATCCTTGCGAGTGGCGAATAATCATATCTAAAGCTGATGAATGATACTCAATTGATTCTTTTTTACAAACATGCTCCAAATGAGCTTTGAGAGATTCATGTACAATAGGTGTAAAAAAAAGCTGAAAACAACGCGATCTAACCGTATCTATAATTTTATGTGGATGCGTTGTTGCTAAAATAAACAGCGCTGTTGCAGGAGGTTCTTCTAATATTTTTAATGCCGCATTAAATGCTGCTTTTGTTAACATATGCGCTTCATCAATGAGATAAACTCGCTTGCGTCCCATTACTGGCAAAAAAGAAGAAGATTCAATGATAGTGCGCATATTATCCACACCCGTATGAGAAGCACCATCTATTTCAATAAAATCTGGATGTTGGCCCTTGCTCATTGCAACGCATGAAGTACACAGTAAACAAGGAATTGATAACGATTTTGGATTATTTTGAAATGCCAATAATTCTTGACAATTGAGAGCAGAGGCAAATACGCGAGCTGTTGATGTTTTACCACAGCCACGCTGGCCAGAGAATAAATAAACAGGAAAATATTGTCCAACATAAAGACTATTTTTAAGCATTCTAACAGATAGATCTTGACCAACAATTTGATCAAAATTTTGAGAACGCCACTTTCTGCTTAAATTTAAAGAAACTGCTTCCATGGCAACAGAACCCTCATAAAAAATCTATCTTTATTGTAAAACAAAATAGGAAAGTACCTACAGGAATGAGACTACACCTGCTGCTCCCTTTCGGGCCTGACAGATTCTGTAAAACATTACCTTATTTACTTTCCTATATCTTTAATTATGCCACAAGGGCATAATATATCAAATTTTATCTTGCGGCGCAGCCAAACGACGAAGTCCTACGAAGCTTTATGCGAAGTAGGAAGCCTTGGCGAAGTATGGTGGAGAGAGAGGGATTCGAACCCTCGATGCCTCTTTCGAAACATACATGATTTCCAATCATGCTCCTTCAACCACTCAGACACCTCTCCTAAAAATGCATAATCTATATGTCAATGTCTTAATCATTAAAACAGCAAAGGAAAAAATTGATTTTATAAAACGTCAGAATCAACATCAAGATCAGCAATCAATAATTCTTCTGGTGCTGTTTCATGCGCCGCTGGCATTTGAGCTTTTGCTGCAGCCACACCAACCGTTTTATCTTGTTTTGTTGCAGATTCTTTACCTTTTTCAACCGCCGCTATCAAATAGCTCAATAACAGATTAATTGACTGAGGAGAATCATCATTTGCTGGAATAATAAAGTCAACAAGAGATGGATCGGAGTTTGTGTCAACAAAACCAACAACAGGAACGCCCATAGCTGACGCTTCTCTAACCGCTGATTGCTCTTTGTTAACATCAATAATAACAACAGCGCCTATTGGAAGTGCTAATTTTCTAATACCACCAACTGTTTTTTCTAATTTTTCAACAGATTTTTTAAAGATATTAAGTTCTTTTTTTGTATAAAACGGATTTTCTTCCGCTTTGGCCAAAATATCTTCATAATGCAGCAAACGAGTCAAAGATTTTTTTACCTGAGAAAAGTTAAGCAATGTTCCACCAAGCCATCTATGGTTTACATAAGGCATACCAACTTTTTTTGCAGCTTGCGCTATTGGCTCAGAAGCAGCTTTTTTGGTTCCTACCCATAAAATAGTTTTCCCCTCAGCAGCAACAGATTCCAAAAACTTCTCTGCTTTATCCAAATGAGAAGCCGTTTCACGAACATTTATCAAATGTACATTGTCTTTGCAGCCCCAAATATATGGTTCCATTTTTGGGCACCAGCGCGACTTTTGATGTCCAAAATGCACGCCCGCTTTTACTAACTCACCAAACAATTGCTTAAGATCTCTCATCCAAAAATCCTTTATACGTTTATTTCATTCATAAAAAGTTTACCAAACCTTACAAAAAATGCAATCTATACCACTGTTTATTTATTATCTTCTTTTTCCGCCCCTATAACCTCATTGCGAGAAATAGCATTCTCAAATCTACGCCCCAAGAAAAACGCTAAAATAAACCACAATCCGATCATTGTGGCAAAGAAAAAAGAATGCATTGGCAGCATAAATGCTGTACCCATTCTTGATGCACATACATTAAACATCGACCCCGTTGTTTTTGATATCTTACTTCCAAAAGCATCAATCCACGATTTTGATTTAAATTTGATCTCTTTCACCGTAGGCAAGTACAAACTCTCTCTCACTGGCATTAAAAAGGCATAATGAAATGCCTGGAACGCAACAAACGCATTAATGAGCGACTGTGGCGTAGTTTCAAATATAAGGTAAAAAAGGAATATTCCCACAGAAAACGGCACCAACAAAAGACAAATTCTTGTTCCCAAACGGGCAAGCAAGGCTTGTGTTCCAATAAGCGAGATTAAAAATCCTGCAAAATGAGTTTTGAGAGCTATTTCAAAAAGAACTTTTGAAACATCTGATATGGACGTTGAATCGGCTTGCGCAACCCCAAGACGCAAATACCCTAATACGGTGGAAATAACTTCATAAAAAAAGACCATTCCAAAAATACCAAGCACATAAGGGTGACGCACAAACATCTCAAGACCTGCAAACATTCCCAATTTTGGCTTTTCCGTTTCTGATCGTTGTTTTTCTAATTTATACGCAGCTTCGTAACCATGTAACATATGACCAGGAATTTTACGAATAAATAATATAGCAACCAATGGCACAAACGCTAAAAAGACCGTTGAAATAACCAAAATAATTTGATGCGCAACTACGTGTGTCAGAAACGGATAAACTGATTTTGCACTTAAAGAAAATAAGTACCACGCAAGAGAAGCGGTAACTATGCCGCCCAACTTTGAACCCGCAACCATATAGCCATAATTTTTTTTCGCTTCTTCAGGACTAGTAACAGAGTTTGCCAAAGCCCAAAAAACACTCACTATAAATGGCGAATAACCTTCAACAAAAAAATAAAAGAACCAGCCAAACAATCTTCCCGGATGTGCATCAGTATTTGCAATACCAACAGTCGGATGACCAATATAATACGCAAAAATTAAATTTGCGATACCAAAAAATACACTATAAAAAATGAGCAACTGATAGCGCCTAATTCTATCAACTAATCGAGAATAAAATAAAATAGCAGGAACAAGCATAAGCATCGAAATCATCTTAACCCAAGGAATATATTCCTTGCCTACAATTGTTAAGAAAAGAGAACTTTTAAGATCTCGCGTAATAGTATAAGAGCCGACAACAAGAAAATAGAGCAACGCTAAAAAAAACAGCTTTAGTCTTTCTTGTGGTTCTATATCAAATAATTTACCAATTTCCTGTTTAATCCTGGATCCCATATAAGCCTATCCTCATTTGCATACACTATTTCAATTTTACCCAGTTTACAAAAAAAGCCTTCTAAGATTTTTTTAGAAGGCTTTTTATTTATTTCATCAATAACATATAGTGCTAAATAATTAACAAACTATGCGTTTCTCTTTGATCGCAGCATCATATGTTTTTGCTACATAAATTGCAACAAAGAACCAAATACCAATACAACCAAAAGAAATGATTGAACTGAACGTCAAGAATTTTGCAACACCATCAACAAGACCATGCTGAGTAACAAGCGGCGCTCTCCATGTGTTAATAAACGCACCTGTCCCTTTTGACAAGCGGCCACCAAACATTTCTATCCATGCTTGTGCTTTGTATTTAGTGTCTTTTGACGTTGGAATATACAACTGTTTTAATGTTGGCTGATTAAGTGCATAGTTAACTGCTTTTGAGAATACCATAATCCAAAAACCAATAACCAACGATTGTGGATTAAATTTAATCAAAAACACCGCCAATGCTACTAATGTAGGCAACATAAGCAATGAAACTCTCATACCCAAGACACGTTGAATACTATTGATACCAAACAAGACACATAATGTTGAAACAACACCAGTCATTGTTGCATAAGACGCTAAATAGGCATTAACTTCAATTTCACTGACAAATGCTGTTGAAACACTCATCTTAAAGTGGAAATCAAATACGGTAACTACTATTTCATAAATAGTGATAATCAAGAACAAACCAAGCAAATATCCTTTGGTCACCAACAGCTTGAGACCTTCAAAAAATCCTGGTTCACTTTCTTCTTGTGCTTCACCTTCTGCGTGATACCCTTTAAGCTGCTCTGCTGGTGTAACATGCATAAATATCCAGAACATAAAACCGATCAAAAACAACATGCCCGCTAAAATACCCACCACAGGTGCACTGTTAGCAAAACCTAATCTTTTTGCGTTTAAAAAGTATGGCCCAACCATATTTCCTACTTGCCCGAACAGCGCAACAAGAGGGAATCCTCTTTTTGCTGAATCAGGAGAGGTGATATCAGTAACAATTGCCCAGAAAAGCGCAACCATCAATGAACCAAAGCTTTCAACCCACACATACCATACCCAACCAATAATTCGCATTGGGCTTTTTACCGTATTTGCAAGACCAATTGACGGATCTGAAAAACAGAAAAACATAATAAGTGCAATTGCGCCATAAAGACCTGTTAAGAAATAGAACACTTTATGTCGTGGGAACATATCGACAAGTTTGCTGTACAAAATAACGATAGGAAAAATAATAAATAAAGAAAGTCCTTTTGCGTATGGTTGCCATTCCATACCAATTAGTGCATTAAAAATACTATCCTTCATTGGACGAAGAGCCCAGTATATAGCAATAATTCCACAAAAAATGAGCGCCAAAAGACCAAACTTTTTCAGCTCATCTTTACTCTCAAAATTTCCCCATAATGTTGAAGCAAGACGTTTTAACATCGAGCAATCCTTCCGAATAAAAATAATATTATTACCACACTAATGTACTTTACATAGTGTAATGTATCAGATGATTAAGCATTTGTAAAAATTATGTTATATATTCAAACGATTTTTTACGCAAACACCCCTTCCAAGCAAACTTCATTTACAATTAGAAAAAATATTTTGATTGACAAAAAACCGCTCTCATTTAGACTAAAAATAAGAATTGATATTAGCTAATGAGAAAAAAAATATTATGAAAACAGTAAAAAAGAGAACCGTAAAAAAGCAGGATGTGCCTCTGACTGGCTCTCTTCCTCTTTTACCCCTCAAAAATGTCGCCATTTTGCCAAAAAGCATTATTCCTATCATCGCAGGCCGCGACATATCAATAAGAGCAGTAGAGTACGCTCTCAAACATGACAGAATGCTCTTTATCTCTGCTCAAAAAGATGAAAAAACTGAAACTCCCACCAAAGGGGACGTTTTTGAGTATGGAACACGCTCTATTATATTGCAAGTCATGCGCATGCCAAATGGCCCGCTTAAAATTTTGGCTGAAGGGCTATGCAGAGCAAAAGCACTTTCTTTTGAGAATCACGAAGAAGGGTTTATTCAAGTACATTGTGAAGATTTACCAACAACAGGTCTTACGTTTGATGTTGAACTTGAAGCAACATGGCGTGAATTGTATCATTTGTATACAACATATTTAAAATTGAACGAAAAAGTGCCTTCTGACATAGCAGCAAACGTTAAAACGCCTCAAGACATGGATTACATGGTTGATACCATGACTGTTCATATTGAAACCTTTACGCTTGAAGACAGACAAGCAATACTTGAATTACCTGATCTTAAACAACGAATGCTTAAACTCTGTTCTTTGTTAAAAAAAGAAATTGATATTTTACAAACGGAACAGCGCATCAGAGGACAAGTTCAAACACAGGTTGATAAAAATCAACGAGAATACTATCTTCATGAACAGATGAAAGCTATTCAACGTGAGCTCGGCAGAGAAGATCAAACTGACGAAGTCGAACAATTAAAAGAAAAAATTAAACATCTTGGACTCAGCAAAGAAGCTCAACAAAAAGTTGAATCTGAGCTCAAACGATTAGAACAAATGCCACCACTTTCATCAGAAGCGGTTGTGAGTAGAAATTATATAGACTGGATTACTTCAATTCCATGGCAAGATGCAAGCAAAGATACCATTGATATTATTAATGCTGAAAAAATTCTCAACAAAAATCATGCTGGACTCAAAAAAGCAAAAGATCGCATTGTTGAATTTATTGCAGCAAAAAAATTCTCGCCACAATTATATAGATCGCCCGTGATTTGTTTAGTTGGTCCTCCGGGAGTAGGTAAAACATCTCTTGCACGTTCAATTGCTGAAAGCATGGGACGCGAATTTATTCGCATTTCTCTCGGTGGTGTTCGCGATGAGGCTGAAATAAGAGGACATCGTCGCACATACATTGGAGCATTGCCTGGTAAAATTATTCAGGGAATGAAAAAAGCAAATAAAACTAACCCCGTCATTTTGCTTGATGAACTTGATAAAATGTCGCGTGATTTACATGGAGACCCAGCAGCAGCGCTTCTTGAAGTATTAGATCCAGAGCAAAATAAAAACTTTGTTGATCACTTTCTTGATGTTGGATACGATTTGTCTAAAGTTATGTTTATTGCAACTGCAAACATGATGGAGCAGATTCCCTATCCGCTGTACGATCGTCTTGAAATTATTTCTTTGTCTGGTTATTCAGAACAAGAAAAACTTGATATAGCACATAAATTTCTTATTCCAAAAAATTTAGAAGAATACAATCTTACATCACAACAATTTTCTATTAATGATGATATGTTGTTGTACTTAAGTGATGAATACACCAAAGAAGCTGGCGTACGCCAACTTGAACGTGTTATTACAAAATTAATGCGAAAAGTAATTCAAGAATTACTTGAAAATAAAAAAACAAAACAGATTATCATCACAAAAGAACGCATTCTTGAATGGCTTGGTACGCCAACACATAAAAAAACAAGTTTGAGCACAAAAATAAAACGTATTGGCCTTGCAACAGGTCTTGCATGGACAGAAGTTGGCGGCGATATTTTAGAAATAGAAACAGCAATATTGCCTGGCAAAGGTGGTCTTACACTCACCGGACAATTAGGCGAAGTTATGCAAGAATCAGCACAAGCTGCAATGAGCTATATTAGATCGCGCGCTAAAGACTTGGGACTTAAAAATTCATTTTATACAACAAATGACATCCACTTGCATATTCCAGAAGGCGCAACACCAAAAGATGGCCCTTCTGCTGGTATTACCATATGTACAGCATTAGTATCCGCATTAACTCATAATCCAACAAAGCCTAACTTGGCAATGACTGGTGAAATTACACTTCAAGGACGTGTACTTTCTATTGGTGGATTAAAAGAAAAAATTCTTGCAGCAAAACAACATGATTGTAATACTATCATTGTGCCACAAGAAAATGCTGACGATATTCAAGATATTAAAAAAGAAATGTCTTTAGATGGTCTTTCTATTATTTTTGTGAGCAACATGGATGAAGTATTACAACATGCTTTTACAAAAAATCCATTTGACATAAAAAAAACTTCAAAGCCATTAACAAAGAAAAAAATTAGTACAAAGAAAAAAGTAAAAACATCATAAATTCACAAAAACGGAGTCTCTCCATGAATAAGCAATTAGCAGGATTATTATTATGCTTGGTTTCCCTTGTTGTTATGCCATCATGTCGTAAGTGCAAAAAAGAAAAAGCGCAACAACAAGAAGAAATTAACACCATGATTGAAGTAAATGATATTGTAGAAAAAGAAGACGTAATAGAAGCTAAAAAATCTATTGTTAAGTTTTAAAAAATAAAAGAGCCGAGGGTTTTTAAAAATCCTCGGCTCTTTTATTGAGTATCCGATTCAGACTTTTCACAGTTATCACAATCTCTTTTTGTATAACAACTCCCTCCAATACATCCTCCTAATGCAGCACCAATCGGCCATGGAACAAATACAGACCATAACGGAACAATCCCGCACACGCCTATTGACATGGGCATAGTCACGCCACATATAGCTCCAAAAAGACCTACGCAAGCGCCCTGGCAAGCAGGATCGAGTGAATGGCATACGCTATCGTCACTATCTACAGAATTCACTTTAATATTCTTATATTTATATTCATATCTATCTTCATATTCAGTAGTAGAGAGTACTATTTTTATAGCCAATTGATTTAAAAATAACTCTCCTGGATAATAACGAATATCTTTAATTTTATGAAATAATTCAAAACTATACATAAAGTTTGTCTTTACAAACACTTCTGATGCCTTTTGATTACCTTTAAACATTTTTTCAATAACATTTTGTTGTAATTCAACAGGTAGTTGAACAAAATTCCAAATAATGGAATCTTGCGTATGCTTATATTTTTTTTTACTTACATTGAATAGATCATAATAATCACCTTGAGTAATGTTACTCATTGCTAATTTAATCGTTTTATCACCTTCTTTTTGCGCAATAATTGGCAAGTGTAAAATGCGATTGAATTTATCCAAAATATTTGGTTTTTGATTGCTCTTGTACTGTTCTTGCATAATACGCACACTATCATTTATCACTAAAGATAAGTTTTCTTCTCCTGCGCATACAAAAGACGCAACAGTTATATTTAATAGTAAAATTAATACTCGTATATTCACGTACATCTTTCTACTTTTATCATTTATTCAATAATATTTTGTTAACTGCTCGCACCATCATATCAAAAGTCTGTTGTAAATCACATTCAGAATTATCAATCACAATAGCTCCCTCTGGAATAATAAGTGGCGCAACAGCGCGATCTTTGTCACGTGTATCACGATCAACAATTTTTTCTATTGCTTCTTGCACAGTATAATGATGCCCCTGTTTACGCTGATCTTGTAACCAACGCTGCGCTCTTATTTCAACCGATGCTGTTAAATAAAACTTAACTTGTGCATGCGGAAATACTGCAGAACCAACATCGCGACCATCAATAACTATATCATGATGCTCTGCAAGTGTATGCTGTAGTTGAGTAACAAAATGACGCACATAAACATTAGTACTCGTTATTGATGTTATTTTATCAATAAAACTATCTTTTAAATAAGGAGTAATATCGTCATTATCAAAGAAGATACGTTCTCTGTCTTGTGCATCGTATACATATTTAAATAAGTTTGGATCAAAACATTCGGCAATGTGTTTTGGGTCAACGTTCACAATAGTGTGTTCTGTGTAACCATATTTATTGATCAACAAATAGGCAAGAGACCGATACAATAGCCCAGAACAGACATAATAATAATTAAAGTGCTGTGCAAGCATGCGCGCAAGTGTAGACTTACCGCTTGCAACCACGCCATCAATAGTAATAATCATCATCTAGCTTCCTTTTATTGCAATATCAACACCAAGTAATTCTATAGACACGCGATCTTGCCAATAATTTTCTGTTACTCGCACGGCAAGAGAAAAACTGCTTTCATAATATTCATTCAGCAGAGTAAATAATTGTGGTCTGTTAAAAAATACAACTGGTTTAATAACACCATCTGCAAACATAAAACATTTTACGTGAAGATCTTTCATCAGTTGTGGCTTTTGCACTTGCACTACATCATGAATGTAAAAAATAGGTTGATCGTTACTGTTACCAAATGGTTCCAAATGCTCTAAGTCTGTTATAAATTTTTTTGTTAAATCTGACATTACAACTTCACCATCAATTTTAATTTTTGGTTGTAAGTCTTGTGGTGTTAATTGAGTTGCAATTAATGCTTCTAACCTATTTTTTAATTCAGATAAATTTGACAGCGGTAATGAAAGCCCCGCCGCTATTGAATGCCCTCCAAATTGCGTCAATATATCTGAACATTCGGTAAGCGCATCAAACATATTAAATTCTGGTATTGATCTGCACGAGCCTTTTGCCAAACCTTTACTTGTCACGTGGAATAATAACGTTGGTTTACCATATTGTGACACAAAACGAGAAGCCACTAATCCAATAACACCCGGCGCCCAATTTTTACTTGCTGCAATAATAATATTTTCTTTTTCTACATCAATACGTTTTGTACTGATAAGTTCTTCTATTTCGTCAACAATTGAACGCTCTATTTTTTTACGCGCCTCATTCATTTCCAGGAGTACTCGAGCAACGTTTTCGGCATGTTCAACATCAGAGCCAATTAAAAATTTTACTGCTTGCCTTGGGTCCTCTAATCTGCCGAGTGCATTAATTTGCGGAGTAATAGAAAACCCAATGTCAGTCGCCGATATTTTTGATTTTGTTACTTTTCCGTTTGCTTTCAGCAACTTAAGCGAAACACTTTCGACGCAATTCACATAATTGAGTCCATGACGCACCCAAAATCTGTTTTCACCAATTAAAGGCACTACGTCAGCAATCGTGCCGAGTAATAGAAGTTCATACGCCTTGGGCGGCATCGGTATATTCTTTTTTTCATACAATAATGATAACACTTTAAATGCTACACCAACGCCTGCAAGGCCTTTGTGAGGGAATGCACAATCTTGCTGATTGGGATTAACAATAGCATACGCATCAGGAATATGATCATGCGGCCTGTGGTGATCGGTAATAATTAAGTCTATTCCTAATTCTTTTGCACGCACGGCTTGTTCAATTGCAGTAATGCCATTATCAACAGTAATCACAACCTTATAACCATTCTGTGCTGCACGCTCAATCGTTTTCATAGAAAGACCATAACCATCTTTGACCCGATGAGGCAAAAAGTAGTTAATTTTTGCACCAAGTGGCAGCAAGCAGATCATCATCATAGCAGATGACGTAATACCATCAACGTCGTAATCTCCGCTCACGAGTATTTGCTCTTGCTTTTCTATTGCGAGCAAAATCCTATCAACCGCTTTTTCTGCATCTCTCATCAAGCGTGCATTAGCAACGCTTGATTCAAAGGTAGTGAACAAAAAATTTTCAATATCTACTTCGTGGTTAAAACCACGAGTATGAAGAACTTGAGCTATAGCAAAAGATAAATTATACTTTGATGCAATTGTTTCAATTTTTTGCTGATCTGCTGCAGGAAACTTCCAGAGGTATTTTTGACCTGAAATGGTGGTTGTATTCATAAAAAATGCTTGTTCTTTCAAAAGTGTGTATAATAATGGGAATAAAATAAGATTAATATAATTTGAGAATAAGACAAAAAAACGTAATTTTTTAACACAAAGGACACCTATATGAATACAAACAAATATGTATTAACTTCAATCATAATGATAGGATCTCTTACCTCTCAATCTGTTTTCTCAAAAGAAAATGACAAACAGGGTAAACCAACTCCTGTTGTTTTAAATGATGGCTGGAGCACTGATCTTGATGAAAATCACAATGGCGTCTTTCATTATGTAGTAGCGGGTATTTTAATGAAAAATTCTCATACGTTTCCAAAAACAAAGGTTTTTAAGCATTCAAATGGCAGATTAGAAGCTCGCGGCAGATTGGAAGATTACAGCTACGAGAATATACATCAAGGAAAATCTGAAAAGACATTTACAGAAATGGAGAGAGACTTTTGGCCAGATATAAAAAATCAAAACGCTATATATTGTCCTTGTTGCGAAACAACATTTAATAAAGAAAACAATGAAACAGAAACCATTGGTGCGCTTATATTAGGAACAAGAAACCCACAAGTATGTCAACAATTCATTCAACAAGATAACAAGCAAGTTTCTCAAAATCAAAAAAGTGATATTGAACTTAACAACAAAAAAACACCTGACACTTTGGCTTACTTGACCGAACATATGAAAAAACATTCAGGTAAAAACTAAATATTTTTTACGAGAGAGGCCTGGAACTTCCAGACCTCTTTCGTTCGCTATTCTCTCTCCACAACCCACCTAATTGCATCAATAATTTCTTCTCTATTCACCACAACATTAAACTCCATTTGATCAATCACTTTACCCGACTGCTCTTTTGTATATGTAAAACGAGTCGTTTTACAAAAACCAGATTTAACGCAGCTGCCAATATCAAAGCCTTCCAAACTACTGTAATCACTATATGATAAATCATCTTTCTTCTCATTCCACAATACATGATCACTGAAGCGTGGCAGATAAATCACTACGGGAATAGATCTATCTGATTCATCTTTAAAGATACTCACCGTACGTTTTGAAATACCATCATAATCAATAACCGGAAATGGCAAATTTCTTACTCTTGCGTATTCTTCACATTTCATCAACGCTCTTTTTACTTTCGATGCTGACATATTGCAAAAAATAAGAACATCGCTGCTTTTGCGCGCCGAACGTTCACCACTTACTGATGGATACGGTAAATTAAATGCTAACCCTGCATCAACAAGTTTTAAGTATCGACGGTCTTTAAAAGGATTTCCTGCTAATCCTGCCATAAAATTATAAACATCAGCCCAAAAGAAGCGTTTTCCTTCATATTTATTTACTAATTTTTCCATAAAGTTTTTAAATGCAACATTAGTGATCGTTTTTTCAATAGTTTGCCACGCAAGTCCAATATGAACACCAAACGCCGATCCATAAGTGCCAAGCTGAAAACCAAGATTAACTTCGGGCCTGAAACTTGTAGACCTACCTTGATTAAATTTTCTTCCATATGCCCATGATGGAATATAAGCACCAAAAGAATCACAACCAATTTCATGAGGAGTAAACTCAAACCAAGGAGCATCAAGTGCAACTGCGCTGCGTGCATCAATTGCAGTGCCAATAGGATATGGCCAATTACCAGTTTCCACCTTGTCTGTTAAATCAGACAAACGAATACGCTGACGCTGATCACCAAAAAAAGAAAGTAAGCGGTTAGCAAGCAATGCTCCAAAAATATCAACTGCAGTCACGGGACTTAACCCAACAATTTTCTTGAATAACATAGCACTAATCATATTACTTTCTATAACAGTTGTATCATTGATGTCTCGTGTTATCGCTTGTGTAATATACTCTCGAAATTCTATCAATGACATTCCCGTTGCTATCCATGGAAACAGTGCCCATGTTGAACCTGACAACGCAGCAACATAGGTAACTGCATCAAGAAGACCAATTTTTTCAATTCCTGATAAAAAACCAATGGTACCCAACATTGCACGATATCCACCGCCACTACAGATAATGGAAATGGTGGGAAGATTATGCTCATCAATTGGTTCATTAAAAAGCGCTTTGAGCGCTGAGTATATTTTTGGCTTTCTATTGCGTAAATAGTTTTGTTCACCTTGCGATAGTTGATCACCAGAATGTACCTGTGCCATTTGAGTATCATAATCATGCTTAAAAATCATTTTTTTATATGAAATAGGAATAGCTTTTCTTAAAGCCGTTACTTTAGCCCCGATTTTTTTTATAGGTTCGGATTGTCGTGCTTGCTCAGTCATTTCAGATAAATAGTCTTGTATTTTTTGTAATGATGCTTTTACATCACTTAAATAATCTGCTGAAGAACGGCGTATTAAGAACAGAACAACACAAAAACAAAACACAAAAAAAATATGCTTTATATATTTCATAAAAAATCCCCCTTTTGTGTATAGGTATACAAAAAAGAGGGACTGAATTGTTAGAAATCAGTAATATTTATTCACTCTTTGGTCGCAATGTTGGAAACAAAATAACATCACGAATTGATGGAGCATTAGTCAAAAACATCGTCAAACGATCAATGCCAATGCCACAGCCAACAGTCGGTGGCATTCCATATTCTAACGCAGAGACAAAATCAGCATCATAATAATGAGCTTCTTGCTCCCCAGCCGCACGCGCTTGCGCTTGTCCTTGAAAACGTTCTGCCTGATCAAATGGGTTATTTAATTCGCTGAAACCATTTGAAAGCTCCATTCCCGCAACATACAACTCAAAGCGATCTGCAAAGTCTCTATTTTTTTCATTACGCTTTGAAAGCGGTGATACTTCAATAGGAAATTGTGTGATGAATGTTGGCTGAATAAGCGTCTTTTCTGCAAGCTCTTCAAACAACATATTTAATTTATATCCCCACGATGGGTTTTTTTGTTCAAATGTAATATTATAGCGCGCAATTACTGCATCTATTTTATCTGCTTCAAGATCTTGCGATGAGCTGTTAATAGCCTTTGCAACAGCCTCTTGCATAGTCATGCGCTCAAAAGCGTTGCCAAAATTAAGTATGTAATCACCAAACGGCACCTCATGATGTTTACACACAACATTGACAATATGACGCAACAGTTGTTCAGTAAAATCCATCATAAAATGATAATCATGATGTTCTATGTAATATTCAACGGTCGTAAATTCAGGATTGTGGCGCGTAGAAATACCCTCATTTCTAAAACAACGGTTAATTTCATACACGCGCGCAAAACCACCCACAATTAAACGTTTTAAATATAATTCTGGCGCAATACGTAAATATAAATCCATATCAAGCGTATTGTGATGGGTAACAAAAGGTTTTGCAAGCGCTCCACCTGGAATTGGATGAAGCATAGGGGTTTCAACTTCTAAAAATTCATGCTCGTTAAAAAATGCACGCATGGCGGCAACAATGCGAGACCTGTTTTTAAAACGCTCTCTACTTTCTTCATTGGTAATCAAATCTAAGTAACGTTGGCGATACGTAATTTCCTTGTCCGCGATGCCATGAAATTTTTCAGGTAACGGATGTAAGCATTTACTCAGCAGTTCATAACTTTCAACTTTTATGGTAATTTCACCCATTTTTGTTCTGAATGACTTACCTTTAAACCACACAATATCACCAATGTCTATCATGCTGTTAAAAAATTCAAATGCTGCTTGCCCAACTGTTTCTTCTTTTATGTAGACCTGTATGGAGCCAGCTTTGTCCTGAATGGTTGCAAACGTTGCTTTGCCATGCTTACGCATAGTCAACACTCGTCCTGCCAGCGTATATTCACATGATTCTGTTTCATCGGAAAATTGCTTCAATATACCTGCGCTTGTTGCATTCACTGTTTTACTTGCAGGCCATGGGTCAATCCCCATACCTTGCATTTTTTCAACTTTTTCAACACGAACCTGGTATTGTTCTTCGGGTGCAACGGGCGCAGTATTGTGTGGTTCCATAACAAATGTCCTACATAATAAAAATTGTCATATTCTACTTCATTAGTATAAAATATTCTCATTTTTTTACTATTTACATCATAATTGCCATGGTATACTAATACCGTACAATTTCTAACGAGAAAAATATGGTGAAAACTTTACCAATTGATATTTCTTAAACAAAAGTTCCCTATGGACAAATAAATTCTCCAAGCGCTCCACCACCATACATGCTTGATGCAAACGGGAAGCAATAAATTTTTCCTTGAGAAGATTCGGTAAAAAGATACGTTTTTGATAGCATAGAAAATCTTACTTTTACTACTCTTATGCACATTATTTTTTGTCAAAACGTTGAGAAACGCTTTTTAAACTTTGTTTAGCTTGCATATATTTTCTTATCATTGCAGAGTAACCTTTATAAAATTGGTATTTTACACTATACGGAACAGCCGTAACAACCTTTGCTATTGGCCCTTCAACTACCGTTCTTGATACACCATTTATTTTGGCCTCATATCCCACTAAAATACATGCTAATAATAAAAATAATGCTTTTTTCATGATTTAGAACTCCTTATCGTTGCTTTTTAAACATACAATAATAAGCTTATCTATTTTTCAAAAAATGTCAATTTGAAAACAAAGCGTCTTTTAAGCGTCTGATTGGCTACATTGCCACAAAACTACTCAGATCGCCGCATCTAAACGGGCACTCCTTAAGGTGACTGCAACATTGCCCGCATACAAAATTACCTTGGTGCTTATTAATACAGGGTAACTCTCCCAAATCCTGCGGATGTTCATAACAAACGCAACATATTTGCTCCTCATATGCGCTCTTGAGCATTGCCTGTATTTCCTCATTTTTAACGCTTTGTATCATTTTTGCCGTAACAATAGCTCCATATTGTAACAGCACATTAACGCTATGTTCATCATGATAGCAATAACGCACAGCATTCATCAGCGGAGATTGATTTTTTTGATCCTTAATATTCACCAATGCTCCTCGTTTTAATAAAAACGTACTCCAGTAACGAGAGCTCTTGGCGATTTCAAACAATAATGTTCTACCACTTCTATTTTTTCGGTTTATATCACAATTTTGGGATAAAAAAGCTTTTACTTTTTTACAAAATGCATCCGTTTCCTTAATCTGAGGCAATCTTTGCGCAAGCGCATTATAAAAATTTTCTATGCAATCTTGACGATCATCAGTATTTTCTTCTGCATTTTGAATAGCTGTTTTGTTATAAATAGATTCCACACAGGTAAAATCAATGCCATATTCCATCAAAAGCCTTACAAATAAAGGATTATTATTCATCATAGCCCTATGCAATAATGTTTGTTTGAATCCACCATAAGTTAAGTTTATACCTTCATCCAAATCTAACAAAAGAAGATATTCTAATGTACTCGATATACAACCTTTATATTTATTACCACGCATATTTTTAGTCATATATTCAAATATTTCCCGTGTTCGAGAAGAGTCATAGGTAAGAACATAGGGATACACGCGCAACATCTTCAGAAATTGCTTAGGATTTTTTTTAAGCGCTTTATATGCTTTTTTACAGCGAGCATCAAAATGCTGTTTAACCGTTTCAATTGACTCTTGCCCAAACCATGCATACATATCATCCCATGTTGGTTTTTTAAAACAGTATCCATACTTTGTTATAATAATACCTTGATGAGAAGGATTATCACTACATTGATAATAATATCTATTTTTTCTGTTCCATTTTTCAATAAATCTGAATAAGTCTGCCAACTGACGTTCAATAACAGTTGATTCATCTGGTTGTTCGGGAATATGAGCATACACATGTTGCTTAAATACCTGAGCATTATTGCTCAATAATGTTTGTGGATTAGCTTTACTTTGATGGTACACAAACATAACACCATACTTTTCAAAGTCTCGTAAGCATTTGGAGTTTTTTATAATAGCCACATCAACTGGTGTCCGACCTCTGTTATCACGTATTTCTATATCTGCACCATTGCGTAATAAAAAAGGAATTCTGGACAAGGCCCAATCTACATTTTCTTCTATGAGATAATGTAGCGTGCTACGATCGCAAATATCTTTTGTGTTATTAACACCAGCTTTGCAATCGATAAGATACTGTACAAGAGATTCATCATACATTTTTTTGTCTAAAAGTAGAAAATCCAACGGTGTTTTTCCTTGTGCACTACAAGCTTTTACATCAGCTCCGTGTTCAATTAATACTTTTGCGCACTTTTTTTGTGCAATGTGTAAAGGAGTTATCGTATCTCTACTATAGAGACGCCGTAACAATAGAATATCATTAATTTTTGCCTGCACCAAAAGTGGATTATCGGTAAGTATCTGTTTTGTTAATAAGGCATTATCTACTTTCATTGCCTCAAGCAAATGCTTAAGTGCTGGCTTTTCATCTGATTCCATACTAGCAATAGACGAATTGGTTAATAACATATTAAATATAAATATCGACAAAAAAAGATATGTCATAAAGATTCCTGTTGGTTATTAACTGTCGACACCACAATGATGATTTATTTTCCTGAAAACTATGTTACCCTAAAACTATTCTTTCATCTATTTTTTTCCTTACAAAAAATATACTTTATTTTTATTTTACTAAGTTATAGAGTATGTATGAATAACAGATATTTTTTAGTTTTGGTCCTAATTTTCTCATTAGTATCTTATGGAATGTACAACATTCCTCATGACATTCAACAACCAACCCATGTTGCTTGCCTGCGTAATAAACAATATGTCATTGCAGGAACAAACGGCGCTACTATATTTGATAAGAAAGCGCTGCAAAGCACACATTTTCAACAGGATAACACAATCGATGATCTTGCCGTTAATTGCTCAAAAACAAAAATAGCAACTTCAAGTAATGGCGTTTTAACTGTCTATCATGCAAAAACGGGGGAAAAGGAATGGCATCATGATACCAATACACGACAACATACTCCCATCACCTTTAACTCTCAACATGACAGTGAGTTAATTGCCCTTATATATCCTGATCAACTTCAATTTTTTACTAATCAATACAATTGTGAAACACATGCAATACTCAAAACAATGTCGCCCCTACGCACAAAAATTGCATGTCACCCTAAAAAACAGGATATTACCTATCTTATAAAAGAACCTGGCTTATTCGATCCAGAAGTAAACACTATTTACGTATACCATAAAAAGCGTATAGCATGTGAAAAATGGGATTGTAATGCAGAAAATTGCGCAATCAGCGGTGGCAACAAAAGGAATTTAGCGTATGAATCATATCACTATAATACCATAGGATATTGCGCCGTAAAACTGAATTATAATGGTTGTGCTTTCATAACTGATGCAACTCATTCAGTTTGGTACGCAGCAGATTTGCCATCGTCCCCCATTTTCCACATTGCAAGTGCTTTTCATCCATACAAACCTATTGTTGCGCTGTTAACTGATAAGTATCTACTAGAATTTTATACATTAACAAAAGATTGTCCTTTTAAAAATCGCACTATAATACCATTAACCGAATGCGACGTGACATTAGATACAATTGATAACCAGAATCTTCACCTCATAGGAAAGCGCATTGCATTCTCTCCAAGTGGAAAACATGTTGTTATTGCGCTTGCAAACAAGTGTATTGTTATCCCTGTACCATTTGACGTTTTGTACATATCAGCAACAAAAAAACAATTAATCCATCTTTTTTGGGTGCTAAAAAATAATCGTTTTATGACTGATCCATTACCCATAGATATAGTAAGACTTATTTTTAAAGTTCAACTTAAAGTGCATTATCATTCAGCTTAATTTTTAATTATTTCCCATGCTTTTGAATTATTCGGTTAATATTATTCCAAATGCTCGCTTGGACATTGATGGGAAATGTATTCCAGACTGCAATCAGCTCATCCGTTGTATCTTGATTTTCATCTATTTTTATCTTCGCAATAAAATCAACAATGGTTGTTATTGCTTTGCTTGGTTTTTCCACCAATAACCTGGTAAATAACAGTTTACAAAGTAGTAGCTGATCAAGACTCCAATTCGTATATTGTTGCCAAATACGCGCTTTGTCATCCTTTGATCCGGTGATAATAAGGTTATTATCTTTGTTAAAACATGCTGACATAACATAATAATCATGATGAAGAAACTGAATAAATTTACCCGTTATTGCATTCCAAAGACATGCTGTGTTTGTAAGAACAAGATTATTATTTTTGTTAAAACATGTTGAAAATACCGCTTGTCCATATTGCAAAACCTGAATAAGACAACTGGTTGTTGCATTCCAAAGGCGTACGATATGGTCACTTGAAATAGTAATAATACGATTGTTATGTTTATTAAAATATGCTAACTCAACAGAATCGTTCATCGTGAAATTCCCTCTGCAAAAGGCTCCATCATAATGCCTAAAACGACGAATAATTTTACCTGTCGCTAAGCTCCAAATCAAAGCTTTGTCATCGGAGGCAGTCAGGATGAGAGTATTATCTTTGTTAAAACATGCTGATCCAACACGTTCATTATGTTTAAAGGAGCTAATAAGATTACCAATAATTGCATTCCACAAATATACTTTGTTACCTGAGGTAGTAAGTATGAGAGTATTATCTTTGCTAAAACATTCTGAATTAATGTAATCATCATGCTGAAAAGACAATACAAGGTCGCCCTTTTGTGCATTCCAAAGCCTCACAGCTTTGTCTCCGGAAGAAGTAAGTATACGGGAACAATCTTTACTAAAACGTGCTGATGCAACCCACTCATCATGCGGCAAAGAACAAACCAGTTTTCCTTCTACTGCATCCCAAAGCAACACTTTTTTATCTGCAACGGTCATAATAACAGTATTATCTTTATTAAAACATGCTGACCTAATACGTTCATCATGCTGTAAAAAAAAAATACAACCACCTGTTGCTCTATTCCATAAACGTGCAATTTTGTCATCTGAAACAGTAAGCACTATAGTACTATCTTTGTTAAAACATGCAAACGTAACCCAGTCAGAATGCTGAAATTGATTGCTTTCAAACCACATTGAGCCACCTGCAAATTTTGACTGTATTTCTTCTGGCGATGATATAATATCAGAAAATAATGCTGGCACTTTTTCAAAATAATAGTTCTGCAATGAAGAAAGCTTGTTTTCCTCCATTGTTATGATGCAATTAAAAAAGAAAAAAATCGGCAATATTAAAATAAAAATAGATTGTTTCATGATGTTTCCAAAAAATTTATTGTAATTATTGCAAAATACAATCAGGCCATGCTCCATGTTGATACAAAATCTTTTGCGCTGAAACACAAGCAAAATGCATTGGCGTAAAGCTATATACATTCTTTGCATGGACATCAGCACCATGATTAATTAATAATTGTACTATAGATACTTTTTTTTCATCACGAACAGCTTCATGCAAAGGTGTTGAATCGCAAAAACCTTTTATATTAACATCAGCTCCAGACTTAATGAGTAATTTTACCATATCTTCATCATTTTGCTTAATAGCCCAATGCAAAAAAGAGTTATTTGTATACTTCTCACAAGAAAACAAAGAATTAATAAAAAGCTTATTTTTAATCAATACTTTGATCATATATTTGTGATCATTACTCATTGCTTTAGCAATAAGATTATCTTTAAACAAGTTATAATCAGTCATCATTAATAGAGAGTGTTTTCCCTGGTATGCCAGGATATTACTTGGAACGTGTTCTTGTCTTAAACCACTTGTATATCCAATGGCAACAAGAAACATTAGTCGAGATTTTTTATGCATATTTGATTCAGAAGCCATTAAATGGGTACACATTTTTGCGTCGTTTTTTTGTGAGTAATATACATATGTATTTAAAAGTAAATTTTCTGATGATTGAGTGATAACAGAACTATTTTCATAGAGATAATAATCCATTGAACAAACTTCATCGCCATATAATTTATTATATTGTTTACATGTTTGGAAAAATGTATTCATTGTGACCATATCCATTTGTGAGGCTATCGCCCCTTTCCATATATCGGAAGGTAAAACAGCAACATCCATACCAAAGATAGTATTCACGGAAAAAATAATTGCTGTAATTAATAGTTTTAAATTTGTCATATGAACCCCTTGTGACCAATCATTTCTAATGGTATAATATATATATTATAATTATACAAAATAGGAATTTTATGAAAAGATTTTTATTTATTATTAGTTTGTTTTTTATAGCACATTATGCATATAATGCAGAAAAAAGATATATTGCTGAGGATGGATTGGATACACAATTTGATCAAACTTGTCCAAGCATCCGGTCTTATTTGGAGATGATGAAGCATGGTCACGTGTTGCCAAAGTACTGCAATTACCTCAATAATATCGTATTTTTTAATGGAGAAGGCCATATCAAGGATGACAGTAATCTTCTTACATTAGGAATGATTGGAGACGCACTACATGGACGAGAATTTTATCGAGTTGATACAGAACGGTCTTATGAGGAATATAAAAAACAACAAGAAAAATATGATAGTTGCGAACGCAGAGGCGGAGAATATGATTATTGTCTTGGAAAAGGTGGAGTTTTAACCATCTGTTGTTATAATGGACGTTCTCGTATAGAAGGTCCTAAATTTCAGCCCCAACCTCGGCCATTTGAAGAACTCTACAGAAAAGATGCCCATCTTATTCGTTGTTGGAAATATTATATTGAAGAATCTCTTGAAGCCAAAAAGGCTACTGTATGCGAAATCACACCGGAACAAGCAAGTTTTTTTGCAAAACTTAAATATTTTATTTCTGGTCATCCAGACATTGGTATTGTAATTAATGCCAATCCATTAGATGAATCACCATGTAGCCGTGTACAAAAATATTTTCAAGATCAGCAAAACAACAGCAAGGAATAATTACATTTTACACAAAAAGCGTTTCTAATTTGTATAAAACAGAAATTATATTATAATTTTTAGTATAATATTTTAAATATAAAAATTTTATTTTGAATACCACAGATCATGAAAAATATATTGTTACTATCGCTACTTTTAGTGAGCAGCACAAACGATAGAATAAATGCAGGAGAATGCATTACAGCCCTTCAAATAGGTGCTGCGACAATTCAGGGAAAAAAGTCAAGACAAGAAGACAGGTATGTGGCTCGTAATAAGTGCCTAGCAGTTTTTGATGGTTCTGCGGGAGATTGGCTTGCTGAATATATGAAATCTAAAACAGAAAAATCATTGGATCAAAAAAAACTAAATGGGCGTCAATCTTTGGAACTGCTATTCCAAAAGGGAGAAACGCATTCTCAAAATCCTAATCAGTCAGAAACAGAAAATTCAAATGCTGCAGGTTGCGGTCCAGATAAATGCTTAACAACAGCAACAATTGCTTTAACCAATAATGGAAGATTAACAATTGGTTGGGTTGGAGATACACGTGCTATCCTGGTCAATAAACAAGGAAACATTGTATTTGAAACAGAAGACCATAAACCAAGCAGTGAATTTGAAAAATCTCGTATTGAACAAAAAAGAATAGAAATAGTAGGAAATGACATATTAGATGAAAAAGCTACGATTCTTGATAGACAAGGTAATATTGAGCGTTGTTGTGGTGTTGCTGTTTCTCGTGCAATAGGCTGCAATCGTGAACCTGGTAAATATTTTATTGTTATGCAGCCCGATTGGTATGAAAAAAAACTGGATCAGAATGATCAATGCATTATTAATGCATGCGATGGCTTTTGGGATGTGTTTACCTCTCAAGAAGCTGCAGATATTGTCACAAGCAAGTTAACAGAAGCAAAAAAAAGCAACAAAAAAATAAACGTTAATGTTTTATGCACAGAATTAGTGGATCAAGCACTCAAAAAAGGAAGTGCTGATAACATTACTGTAACAATAATGTTACTCGGCAAAGCAGAACAATTTTGGTCAAAAAAAATGAATTTTCTCGTTGGAGCAGGATCATTGGCTATCGGTGCAATTATATTGTGGATATTTTATCATGCTCGATAAATAATATCATCATAAATACGCGCTCAAATCTACATCAAAAGTATTACCTAACAAAGCATAACTTGATACAACAATAAACGCCGTACCAAAAATAAAATCTAATGGACTATATAAACAACGTATACATTCGGACAGCCCACATGTTCTGAGCAAACGAGCAATTTGAGCTTTTTTATCTTTGTGTGATATGCAAAAAAGGCACTGTTTTACCTTTGTATCAACACCTTTTTTAAGCAACAACTTTACAACAGGAAGCAATCCAAAGCAACACGCCGCTTCTAGTGGCGTTTGATTATTCAATGTTGTACGTATTTGCACATTCATATTCGCACCATGCCATATAAGACATTTTGCTGCCTTCACGCGACGCTCAGAACAAGCAATATAGAGAGGGGTCATACCATACTTGTCTTTAGCATCTAACAATGCGCCATGACTTAACAGTAGTTCTATTTTTTTTGTATCACCTTTGTATGTAGCTAAATGTAAAGCCATGCGTCCGTCATTATATCTGGGCATGTTAACAAAATAATTTCGATTTAATAACATCTGCAGTACTTGCACAGAACTATATTGAACCGCAGTCAATACTGCATCTGGATCATTAGTTATATTTGCGGTTAAAATTCTTATGGAACGAGTATCACGCTTTCTAACTCTATCATCTAACATATTTGATAAATCTGTATTAAGATGCGAATAAGGAGACATCAAAACATCAAGACATTTTAAAACAGCACAACATCCTTTTGCGCTAACATCTTTTCGAGCATTCCAAAATTCGTAAACATTTTTTCTGTCATTTTTTTGTGCATAATATACCAATCGCAAATCGCACAAAACATCGTCATGCAACACCTCTTGTGTCGTCACATTGCAATAATCATAAAAACGTTTACATACTTGTCGCATTCTATACTTTGTTCGACAATCAAGATGTAGCCTCAACGGGTCTATAATATCAGAAAGCTCAACAGGACCAGCAATTTCCATGCAGTGCGCAGAAAAGAATATAAAAAAACTACATATGATACTATTAAAATTATAAATATTCACTACCATCTACACCCACCATGCCATACAACAAAAGCCAAGCAACTCTTGTAACAAATCCAAAATCACAATTAAAACTAAATGGATTATATGATGAACACCATGGACATCTCGATAATTTACGTATACTGAGCAAACGAGCAATCTCATCTTTTTTCTTTTCTTCTAGCGGTATACAAAAAAGACATTGCTTTACATGCGTACTAGCACCGCGTTCAAGCAACAATTTTACAACAGGAAGTTGTCCATCATAACAAGCTACTTCTAACGGAGTCTCATTCCTCAACCCAATTGCGCTCGCTTTTATATTTAAACTTGCACCATGCCATATAAGGCACTTTGCCGCCTTCACATTATGAGCAAAACAAGCAACATACAAAGGGGTCATACCATATTTATCCTGAGCATCTATACTCGCGCCATATTTCAAAAGTAATTCTATTATTTTTGCATTGCCTCTGTCTGCGGCTACATGAAGTGGCATTCGTCCATCATTTAGGTACGTCTTATTAACAGAAAAATTACGTTCTAATAACATTTTGAGTACTTTAACAGAACTGTGTTGAACCGCCGTGAATAACGCACCCAGATCATCTTGTGCATTTTCGAGTAAAATTTTTATTGCACGAATATCATTCTCATAAACCCGGCCTTCAAGGCTTGCAGATAAAGTACCATTAAAAATATCCATTATTTCGTCATCAGCAACTTGACTCGGATGTACTCCATAAAAAGACCTCAAAAGATTATGACATTTTTTTGGATGCGCATCCATTTGCATTGACCACAGTTCTTTGAAACTGTCTGCATCTTTTTTTTGCGCATAGTCTATTAACTTCAAATCACACAGAGCAGTATCATGAATATCTATTTGATTAATATCCAAAGATACTGCTGCTTTATCCATTTCCATGCAATGCGCAGAAAAAAAGGAAAAAAAACATATGAAAAAACTACATACTCTCACGGTAATTCTCCTCAACTTGTCCCAATTAATCATATACGTCCATACATGCGCATAAAAATACAAAATAGCGCTATAACAATCACAGAGTTTCTACTCGGTAATTCAATAGATATGTATTTCGGTACTTTATGTTTTTTGAACAAGGAAACAATTTCAACATTATTGTTGTTACATAATGGATTCCACAAATGTATTTGATCTTTTGTGTCAGCGCCTTTTATAAGCAAAAGCTTTACAACAGATACTAGTTCCTGTTTACTAGCTTCATCCAATGCTGTTTCATCATGGTTCGCCCGCGTATTGAGATTCGCTCCATGCCATATGAGACATTTTGCAGCCTTTACATTTTTATGGCGACAAGCAACATACAAAGGAGTCATACCATACTTATCTTGAACGTCTAACAATGCACCATAACTTAAAAGTAACTCTATCATTTTTGCACTACCCTCTTTTGCAGCTAGATGAAGAGCGGTACAACCATCATCAGACAAAGATGCATTGATAGAAAAATCTGAATCATCATCCATATTTACAATTAAAATTCTGCTAGCACGAATATTACGTCGTTTAATCATATTTTCTAAAACAGCATTTCTAGAACGCATGTCAA
Organism: uncultured Pseudomonadota bacterium; assembly: GCA_964433525.1. GTDB lineage: Bacteria > Babelota > Babeliae > Babelales > Vermiphilaceae > SOIL31. Next base: position 356,918 of record CAYSQT010000001.1, on the reverse strand, counting down.
ATGGTTTCAGCTGACCTTTAAAAGTATCCATAACTGCTTCAGCGCTAATTTTACCTGCATGTTGACCATAAAAAGATCTCATAATACTATCGCATTTTCTTTTATCCACAGCTGTTTGAGCATTCCAAAGCGTGTAAAAATTTTCCACATCATTTTTTTGTGCATGGTATACCAATCGCAAATCACAAACAATATCATCACGCAATAACTCTTGTGTTGTCACACAACAAGAATGGTAAAGATCTTTACATACTCGTTGCATTCTGCATAACGTTCTGCAATCAAGATGTGGTCTCACCGGGTCCATGAGATCAGAAAGACTAATAACAAGGTCTGTCTTCATACAATGCGCAGAAAAAAATATAAAAAAACTACATATGACAAAACTATATAATCGCACGGTAATTCTCCTCCACTTGTTCCCAATTAATAACATGCCACCATGCATCAACATAATCAGGTCGCTTATTTTGATATTGCAAATAATAAGCGTGCTCCCAAACATCTAATCCCAAAATGGGAGTAGCATCATATGATAGCGGTGAATCTTGATTTGGTAATGCAGTTACTAGTAACTTACCGTCTTTATCAACTGATAACCATGCCCAACCGCTACCAAAAACAGTGCGCGCTTGCTTATTAAATAACGCTTTAAATTCTGCAAAAGATCCAAAATTTTTTTTAATTGCATCTGCAACTAAGCCAACAGGTTCACCACCACCATTCTTTTTCATTATTTTCCAAAAAAGAGAATGGTTATAATGACCTCCAGCATTATTGCGCACCGCGATACGAATATCTTCTGGAACAAGCGGTAAATCTATCAATAAAGCTTCAACGCTTGTGGTTTGAAATTGCGGACATGAATCAAGCGCTGCAATTAAGTTATTAATATACGCTTGATGATGCTTTGTGTGATGAATTTCCATTGTACGTGCATCAATGTACGGTTCTAATGCATCATAATCATATGGTAGTGCAGGTAAAACAAATTTCATAATAAACCTCTTTTTATATAGTGGCGTTTGTTGGTCCAGGCAAAATACTCAAAAAAAAATTATTCCACGAACAAAGATATGCTGTTAGTAAAATAAAACTTGTCGCTTGACATATCCCAGTAAAAATCATGACCCTAATATCTCGGTGTCGGCAGGGCTTCAGATGATACATAATAAGCACAGGAGTAACTTTGTCATCATTGTTCTGCGCAGCACAGCAAAAAAGACATCTGTCTACTTTTTTATCTACTCTTTTGCTCAGAAGACGATCTACAACTTTAGGCAAATTTTTTTGGCAAGCTACTTCGAGTGGACTTATTGACATTTCAGTAGAATAGAAGTCAACACAATTAAGCAACGTTGCATTATATTCTGCTCCTTTATTTATAAGATGCAAGGCAGCTTTTGTATGTTTCGTACTACAAGCAAAAACGAGAGGCGTATTACCGTATTCATCGCGAGCATTTAACTCTGCTCCATGACCAAGTAACACATCAATTGTTTTGACGTTACCTGCTTGAGCAGCTCTATGCAAAGGAGTCATGTTTTCACCATCTCTTGCTTTAATAAGACGATCATCAAATGACAACAAGCTCTTTAACTCAGCAATATCATAACGCTTGATCGCATTAAACACCTTTGCTTTATCAGATTTCATGCATAATATAGGAAAAGAAAAAAACATCAGAAAAATAATACTGTACCGCATACTACTCCCTATTTATAATTCTTACTTTTTACGCACCAATGAAAAACAGTTTATCATCTTTTCGTGCCATTTGAAGTTGTTCACGTGCAATTTTTTCTTTGTAAAAATCATTTGTCTGCCATGCATGAATATCTGATTGCAACAAGCTAACGTCTTGTTGTAGAGCGTTGCATTGACTTTCCAACAACGCAAGTTCTTGGTTTTTGCTTGTTAATAATTGTAGTCCATTTTTACCACAGACATACAAATATCCAAACATACACATTTCTGCACACAATAACATTCGCATTAAAAATCGCTTAAGATTCATGTTATTTCCTCCAAACAATCTTTACCATACATTTATTATATTGACTTATGCATTCTCATTGCGCTCTTATAGACATAAGGGGGCGCTATGAAAAATATGAAAAAATATTTCACTATTTTGATTATACTATTGTGCACACTTTCAACTGCAATAAATACTGATGATCACAATAATTACGAAGATTCTTTTGACGAAATCATTTTTAACTGGTCTCGCACCCTTGCACAAACAATGGATCTTGCGCATAAAAAACATTATAAAATAATGGACGTTAAAGAAAGCATGATAAAAGCAATTGATGGCTTTGTCAGTACCCTTGACGCACATTCCGCTCTTTTAGACCCGAAAACATACAAAGAAATGCTTGAAATGACATCCGGTGAATTTTTTGGCATTGGTGTTGTGATTGATAACATGCGCAAGAAAAAAGATAAATATTTAACCATTGTTGACACCATTCCCGATGGTCCAGCGGACAAAGCTGGCATTCTGCCGATGGATAAAATTGTTGAAGTTAATGATCAGGTGCTTGAGGGTATGGCAACTGAAAAAATTATTGCGATGATAAAAGGAGAGCGTCATTCAACAGTTACCATCAAGGTTTTGCGTGAAGGTAGCCCAGACATGTTGTCATTTGATGTAGTGCGTGATGTTGTTAAAGAGCAGCATTCACTCAGTTTTTATATTAAGCATCATAATATCGCGTATATTTCACTGAGCATGTTCACCGATTTAGCAGTCAAACAAATATCGGATCTCATTAAAAAAGCACAACACGATCACACAAAAGGAATCATTTTAGATCTGCGAAATAATTCAGGAGGATTATTAACAGCAGCAATCGACATTGTCGGCCTTTTTTTAAAAAAGGGAAGTCTCGTTGCCATTACAAAAGACAAAAATAATCAAGAAACTGAACGATATACTACCAATCGCGAACCTCTTGCAAATCCATCATTACCTATTTTTGTACTGATTAATAATTTTACCGCATCAGCTGCAGAAATTCTTGCAGGAACACTTAAAATTCATGCAATTACTGACAATAATCTTGTATTTTTGGTGGGAACCAAAACATTTGGCAAAGGATCTGTGCAAGAAGTTATTCCCATCGGAAATGATTGTGCATTAAAAATAACAACACATCTCTATTTTTTACCAGATAATACAACCATACAAGGCATAGGAATTGAACCTGATTTTGTTGTCGAACGTACTACGCCACCAACAGAGCAAATTTTATGGTTTACCAAGCATTATGGCAGAGAAGAAGCTCTTGATAATTATATAAAAATTGAAAATTCAACGAACGTTGATAAAAAAGATAAAACTAAAGAAAATGTAGGCAAAGAAAAAAACAATAAAAGCCGCAGACAAGATAGAGCCCAAGAAATGCTGCAAAAAGACAATCAGTTACGTGATTGTATTACACTTATTAATATACTTCACACAGCGCAGCAACATATGCCTCAGCTTGTAAAAACGCGCTCTCAAGCGTATCATTATTTAAAACAGAATTACGTTGGCAGCGAAGCTCTTGAAATAGAAGAAATTAAATAGTGAGGAGCGTATGAAAAAATATTTTTTATTATGTGTCATTACACTATGCGTTTTTCACTACTCGCTCACCCGTATCATTGAAACTGATAATTTTGAAATTATCTACGATTATGCCGATCCAAATACTCTTATTGTATTTGATATAGATAACACCCTAGCACGCACTGGAACAGAACTTGGCAGCGATGAATGGTTTTGTCATCTTGTGGAACAAAAAGAAGAGCAAGGGCATGATCATTTGTCTGCAATTTATCTTGCGTTACCTCTTGCATATTATGCACAATTCAATCTTTCATTACAGTTAACCGATCTGATACTACCTACATTATTTAATTGGCTGAAAGATCAACACATTAATATTATAGGACTCACATCACGCGGTCTCTTTTTGGCAGAAAGAACGTATGAACAACTCAATAATATTGGTCTTACTTTTTTGTTAGATCAATCAACAAAACAAGAATTCATTCTTCCTCTTATTCATCCATGCCTCTACAAATACGACATTATTTTTTGCAGCAACAACGACAAAGGAGAAGCTCTTTTATTATTTTTTGATATGACCGATTACCATCCAACGAGTGTTATATTCTTTGATGACAGAATGCACCATGTTATAGCTGTTGATAAAGCACTCACAGAACACAATATTAACTGCCTATCTGTTCGATACACTGGTTGTGATGGAAATGTTCATAATTTTGATCCTGCAAAAGCTGAAGCTCAGTTAGTTAAAATCAGAGAAAGTAACAACTTGACAACTCAGGCATTGGAGACATTTCTTGAAAATTGCTGACACTATTCAACACGCATCTTTTGCTCTATTTTTGCGGCAAAAATAGTAAGCATTGCAGACATCACAAGATATACAACTGCCAACACGGTGTACATAGTTAGTGGGTTCATTTCTTGCGCCACAATGTTTTTACCTGCACCAGTCAACTCCAAAACACCAATAGTGGATACTATTGATGTACTTTTTAATAGCTGATCACACTCACCTACAAGCGCAGGCAATACCATTTTAAACATTTGAGGGCCAACAATGTAACGCACTGTTTTACTTTGAGAATACCCAAGAACTTTTGCCGCCTCCCACTGACCTGCAGAAATGGCATTAATGCCACCCCGCACAATTTGACTAACATAACTTGCCGAGCATAATCCAAGAGAGCATAACGATGCACTAAACGCTGATACATTAATACCAAAAAGGTGTGGTACCACAAAATAGGCAATAAGAAGTTGCACATAAAATGGAACCGCCCTGAATACAAATGTTATACCATCAAGTAATGGTGATATATGCGTAAGATATAATCTGTTACTTCTCAAAACACCAATGATAAAACCAAAAATAAGTGAAACTATGCCTGCAGTTAACCATAACATCAGAGTTACACAAAAGCCTTTAAATAATAAGGGCCAAAAAGTATACAAGAATAATAATATTTTCATCTGTTATTCCTCCAGTTGCCATTTTTGCTCATATCGCTTTATTGTGCCATCAGCAATCATATTTTGTACAACAGCTGAAACTTCTTGCATAAGCTGCATATTGTTCTTATTTATAGCAATACCACATCCAAACACTTGAAATTCTGTTGGCAATGCTACTGGCAATAGTTGAAGTTCAGGGTTTTGTTTTTTTAAACGAGCAGCAACTCGCGGTTCAACAATAGCTGCTAATGATTTGCCAAATCGCAGATCCAAGACCATATCAACCGCAGAATTCATACGTTTTTTTGTTATAAAATCATAAGAATCAAGAAATTTTTCTTGAGCCGAGCCAGACTCTACACAAATAATTGCATCTGAAAATGCGCGTAAATCTGCCACCTCTTTTATGCCTTCTGGAACAGACTGCCAAAACAGCAGAGCAAACTCTCTTACAGTGCCCCCTGTATAATAAACCATATTCAACATATCACGTCTTTTTTGTGTAATATCAAGACCAGACATAATCATGTCAACTTTACCCTGCTTAAGAGCAACAAAACAGGATGCTAGCGATCCTAGATCTTGCATAACAATCTCTTTGTTCATTCGCTTTGCAATTTCTTGAGCAACATCAACATCAAAACCTTCGTATTCACCTGCACCATTAATTGTCATAAACGGCGCCCATCCACTCATCATGCCTACGACTAACTGATTAGTCTTTTTTTGAGAAGAACGAGGCATAAATACCACCAAAAACAACCCACTAATAATAAAAAGAGCTATAATAGCTTTATAATTTTTCATAAAAATCTCCGTCCATGATATAAGCAAAAAAGTAAAATCGTTCTTTAATTAAAAAAATGATATTTAAAATCGAAAAGAATCACGCTAGCGTGATAAAAAAAATTAATGAGAATGATGGTAATGATGAGAATGGGAATGAACAAAGAAATGTGACAATGACATACCAAAAGAATTCATATTAAACATAGCAGACTGCATAAAAAATGAGGTATTCATAAGCTTTTCCCCAAATAAAAGTAAAAAATATTATTGTCACTACTCACATAAGAATAGCACGCTCTTGTATGCCAGTCAATGAAAAATATTTCACATTGGCAAGTCAAAAAAAAGGCTTTCTCGGCAACAAACCAAGAAAGCCTTGCATAAATCTTGTAACGCTAAATTAACGTTTAACAAACTGGAATTTACGACGAGCGCCACGCTGACCGTATTTTTTACGTTCTTTTTTACGAGAGTCAACTGTCATAAGGCCATGTTTTTTGAGCAAAGGCTTTGCATTTTCGTCAAATTCAACAAATGCACGTGCTATACCCAATTTAACAGCATCAGATTGCGCATTTTTACCACCACCACACACATTAGCTTCAACATCAAACTGTGCGCCTAATGGAGATACTTTAAATGCCATTGCCGCATTGTCTGCTGCAAATGGGGTGTCAAAATATTCTGCGTGACTTGAACCATTAACTCTGATTTGTCCCGCACCGCGACGTAACCAAATACGTGCAACGGCAGTTTTTCTGCGCCCAACGCCATGAGCAAGTGGAGAATTTGATGACTTTGTCATTTGTTTTGCCATACCGAATTATAACCTTTAGATATGATTTGATAGAAAATTTTTATCAATTTATTTTAACATATAGTATAAAACCATAAAAAATAATTGTCAAAATAGACTTACCGCTTCAAATGGTAAAATTACGATCTTGCCCAGACTGAGATTCAAATTTTTCTTGGCATGCCAGACAGCGAGTGGTATCAGGAAATAAATGTAACCGTTTTTCAGAAATTGGATTACCGCAATCAGCACATAGGCCGTACATTCCTTCACTAATTTTAGAAAGAGCGCTGACGATACGCCTGTATTCATCAACTTCAGCATCTTGTAGTGACATTCGCAAGGCTTCCATGGTAGAAGTAAGCGCCTGATCTCCTGGATCTTGAACTTGACCATCTGATAATTGTTCTTTTGAAAGAGTAGTCAATTTTTCTTCTAGCTCCCACTTACGATGCAACAACTCATCTTTAATTTTTTGTAAATCACGTTTTTCACTCATGTTTCTTCCTTTTTTTTCTAAAAAAATCTCTTAATATCACTGCAGATTCCTCTCCAAGCACTCCTTCAATGATTGGAAAAGCATCCCTTTTGTATACCGAATCTTTCTGCTTTTTGTCAAGCTGAAATCCAAATAATGGCGATGGTGCACCATACACAACTCCAGCCAAACGACTTAATTGTATCAAATTCATGCACATAGCACAGGGCTCTAGAGTAACATACACCCAACAACCTTCCAAGCGCCAATCACCCAAAATCTTGCCTGCTTGTTCAATTGCTAAAGATTCTGCATGAGAACGCTGGGAACAATCACGTTCAACACTATTATGCCCACGAGCAATAATTATGCCTTCTGAGTTTACGATAACTGCACCAACGGGCACTTCGTCAAGCTCTTGAGCTTTATAAGCCTCAATGAGTGCTTCTTGCATAAAAAAACAATCTTTTTCAGCACCAAAAACAGATTCTAACATAACGTATTCCAATTTAATTTAAAATTCATTGTAACATAAATTTTCAAATTGTATACTCTTGTTCGGTGAAATATGATATACTATTAAAAAAGAAAAGGAAACTTTTATGAAAAGAAAAAGTATTATTGTTTGGCACTATGTTGTTATCGGCATTCTCATCAATTGCAGCAACGCACTATATGCACCACATCCAGTAGGAGGATCTGGCTCAGAACTAGCAGTACTTGGCACATCTTTTTTAGGAAGTTTAGCTGGATGGAGTATTTTGGCAAAAAAACTATACAATAGTAGCTTTGAATATAATAATCCGCACATACGATGGTTATTGCAAACTCTTTCTCTGATTGCAGCATCACCTTCCGCCAGTTTTACATTAAGCGGGTTGGCTCTGCTTTCTGGTCATGAAACTGATCAACAAACTTTTAAAATTATATCCGCGCCATTCAATTATTTAGTACTCGCTCCAGTTTTAAAATCAATCTCTTATTTACACCAAAAAATGGATTCCTACCATTATAGAAAAATTGAAAAACACAATAAAAAAAGAGAAATTGAGAAAAAGAATAAAGAATCGGGCAATCAACATTAAGTTATTCAATTAAACAGTATGGTACGCGTATCTATGCGCGCGCATGAACACTGGCTTTTAATAGCACCCCTCTGCATAAAAAATCGACTTTTTCCCCTTATTCACGTATAATACAAATATAATTGAAAGTACACTTCAATATTGTTTACATTCGATGTGCTCAGTCATTTTTTCTCTGTAATCTGAAAGAAAGGTCGATTCGTTATGACAAAAGAAGTAAAAGAATATCAAGCTCAGTCCATCCGTGTTATGGAAGGCCTTGAAGCGGTCAGAAAAAGACCTGCTATGTATATCGGATCAACAGGGCCTCAAGGATTACATCATTTAGTATATGAAACAGTAGACAACTCTGTTGATGAATCTTTAGCGGGCCATTGCGATACTATTTATGTTACATTACATGAAGATGGATCATGCTCTGTTGAAGACAATGGTCGCGGTATTCCAACAGATATCCATCCAACCGAAAAAATATCTGCTGTAGAAGTAGTTCTTACCAAACTACACGCTGGCGGTAAATTTGATAAAGATACGTACAAATTTTCTGGCGGTTTGCATGGCGTTGGTATTTCTGTAGTTAACGCACTCTCTGAATGGCTACACGTTACCGTCTTTCAAAAAGGCAAGGTTCACTACCAAGAATTTGAAAAAGGTAAACCAAAAGGAAAATTAACTGTTATTGGTGAAACTGAAAAGCGTGGAACATTGGTTCGCTTTAAACCTGATGCTGAAATATTCACTGAAACTACTGAATTCAGTTTTGAAACATTATCTGCACGTTTGCGTGAACTCTCATTTTTAAATAAAAATTTACGCATTACCATCACCGATGAGCGTTCAAACAAAGAACATGAATTTTATTTTGAAGGCGGTATCATTTCTTTTGTTGAACATATCAATAAAAAGAAAACACCGATTTCTCCTGAGATTGTTTATTGTGAAAAAGAAGATGATAAATACATTCTTGAAATGGCTTTGCAATACAATGATGGTTACGGTGAACAACTCTTTTCATTTGTGAATAACATTAACACCATAGAAGGCGGTACGCATGTTTCCGGACTCAAAGGTGCATTAACCAAAGTCTGCAATAAAAAAGCACAAGAGTTTGGCGTACTCAAAAGTGGTGAAAGCTTTTCTAGTGAAGATGTGCGGGAAGGCCTTGTATGTGTTTTAAGCATTAAAGTACCTGAACCTCAGTTTGAAGGACAGACAAAAACAAAACTTGGTAATAACGAAGTTAAAGGTATTGTTGAATCATGGATTTTTGCATACCTTGATATCTTTTTTGAAGAAAATCCAACATTAGCACGTAAAATTGTACAAAAATCAGAAATTGCTCGCAGAGCACGTGAAGCTGCGCGTAAAGCGCGCGAATTAACGCGTAGAAAAACAGTTTTAGAGGGTATGATTTTACCTGGAAAACTTGCAGATTGTTCCATTGAAGACCCATCGCAAACAGAACTATTCATCGTGGAAGGAGACTCCGCAGGAGGATCTGCTAAACAAGGTCGTGATAGAAACAATCAGGCTATTTTACCACTCAAAGGTAAAATATTAAATGTTGAAAAAGCACGTCTTGATAAAATTTTATCAAATGACGAAATAAAAGCATTAATATCCGCAATTGGTAGTGGTATTGGTGATGATTTTGACATTAATAAGGCGCGCTATCATAAAATTATTCTCATGACCGACGCTGATGTTGACGGGTCTCACATTAGAACATTGCTCTTAACGTTCTTTTTCAGATATATGAGACCACTGGTGGACACCGGGTACCTCTACATTGCTCAACCTCCACTCTACAAAGCAAAAATAGGCAAAAAAGAGCAATATTTAAAAGATGATACTGCCTTCATTCAATTTTTGTTTGATTGGGCACAAGAACAAACTAAACTTGTTGTTAACAACAAAGATATTGAGCCATCAGTCTTTTCTGATTTACTGACCAGCATTCAAGCATATGATGCAAAATTAAATACCTTAAGTAGTGATTACAAAATATCATTTGATCAGTGTCATGCACTTATTACATCATTACATAAACATCCATGGGATAAAACAACTGATACTGTTGATAGTTTACTCCACAATCTTAAGACCTTCTTTTCTCATTACACCGTACAAATGGACGTGCCAGAAGCAGTTGTTGAAGATGAATTAACAGATGAAGATAAACAAGAAGGCGAACGCCTGATTCGACACGACCATATTTATTTTAAAATGATGAGCAAGCAATGGAACATTCCTGTTTCATTTTTTACCTCTCTTGAAGTACATAAAACGGTTCAAATGCTTAAAAATCTGAGTATTGTGCAGGACAGTACCTGGCAATTAACAATGACAGGAAAAGATCGCTCTATCACTGGTTCTGGAGCAACAGAATTTCTTGCCGCAATTAAAGCAATCAGCAAACCATTCATGACTATTCAACGATACAAAGGTCTTGGAGAAATGAACCCTGAACAACTATGGGAAACAGCTATGGACAATTCTTCACGATCATTACTCAAAATCACCGTTGAAGATGCGCTGGAAGCTGATCGTTGGTTTTCCACATTAATGGGAGAAGATGTAAAAGGAAGAAAAGAATATATCGAAGACTTTGGTAAATTTGCTAAAAATCTTGATGTATAACAATCATTTACTGCTTCATTTATCACTCATTGACGGAATTGGTCCCGCAGTTATTCAAACAGTGCTTAATAATCAAAGATCTGACGCGCACAGCTCAGATCTTTACTCTTTTTCTATTGCAGATCTAATGCACCATGGTCTTTCACAGGGAGCGGCAGAAAAAGTATTTGCTGGTCTTTCTGATCACAAACTTCTTGAGACTGAGTTATCTCTTATTCAAAAACATAACATACACGTTTTAACAATACATGATATACATTATCCTGCATTGTTAAAAGCAATTTACATGCCACCAGCAGTTCTTTATGTTCGTGGTGTGAATTATTTTGATGACACAAAAAAACATGTTGCTATTGTTGGCGCACGTGCTGCAAATACATATGGCACAAAAATGACATCTGCCATTGTCCAAGAGTTAGTTGCTGCAAACATTACAACGGTAAGCGGTGGTGCCCTTGGCATTGATACCACTGTCCATGAAACCACCGTTAAAAATGGTGGAAAAACAATTGTTGTCCTTGGTTCTGGATTACTAAATGAATATCCTGCTTCAAACAAAAAACTGTTTGCTTCCGTTGTTGAAAGTGGTGGAACAATCGTAAGCTCATTTCCTCTACGCAGACAACCATTACCAGGAAACTTTCCCGCTCGTAATCGTATTATTGCTGGGCTATCGCATGGATCTTTGGTTGTTCAAGCCGCACAAAAAAGTGGCGCTTTAATAACTGCGCACTATGCACTTGAGCAAGGCAGAGATGTTTTTGCACTTCCTGGCGATGTAAACGACCCATTAAGCGCTGGATGTCATAGCCTTATTCAACAAGGGGCAAAATTGATAACGTGTGGTAAAGACATTATTGAAGAACTGGGATGCCATTATACAGCTACACCACGCGATATCCAGCAAACCGTATTTTGTGCACAGCAATTACCGCAATCATCACAATCATCATTATCTGCTATTCAAAAACAAATTATCACTGCATGCAAACATCCACAATCAATCGACGATATGATGCAAAAAACAGAAATTGACCTTGCAACCCTCCAGTCAGAGCTATTTACCCTGCAACTTGAAGGCTTAGTTGAACAAGACTTCACTGGCATGTGGGTAGAAAAAAATCAATAATTATTATTGCAATCTGAATATAAAATCACATATGCTGTATAAGAAGCTAATATAATTTAATAGTAATTATTGCTAAAAAAAGGAATATCCGTCATGAAAATACGTAACGTAGCTCTTACATTAATCTGCTTTTTCGTTGTCTTACCAATATACACGGAAGTCAAAAAAGTCGTAATCAGAAATGATTATAGCAAAACGGTTATCATCAATATTGATGGCAAAGATGTTATGCGACTTGGACAAGGACAGGCTCAAGTACTACAAGGTTGGCCGAGACAGATTAAAATAAAAACAGAAGGCAGTCCATTTTATCATAGCGGCATACAAGAAGAATATTTATATATCACTAACTTAAACAGAATAAATAATCCTACTCATCAAGAAGCAACGATAAATATTGTCCCCACCACTAACATTTTACACTTTAACTATAATACAACAGTAAAAGACATTCCAAAGGGACCCGCTCCAACACGATCCCTTCCACAAATTCCTGGTGTAAAAAAATCAATTGTTATACGTAACAATACAAATAATCAAATTACTCTTCGAATAGCTACGGAAGACGAAGCGTTTCCACCAAAAACATTAAATATCAATGATTCCGTGAATTTTGAAGTATATGATGAAATGATATTTAAGACTGCCATGGCAGAAGTTGGAAAAATGACAATAAATCTGTTACCACAAATGAGAAATTGTCTGCAAACACTTAATACATTTACTACCGGCACTCACACCCGCATAGTGCATATTAACTCAAATGGTTCTACTAACATAGAATCAAAAGACTAAGTAATATAAAAAAAAAGGAGAATATCGATGAAAGCACAAAATATTGTATTTATGTTTATTATTGCTTGCGTATCGGGATCAATGAGCCCAAAAGTTACTGAAGTTTTCATAAAAAATGAATACAGAAAACCAATTATCCTCAATGTTGATGGTAGAGAATTTACAATGCCCACCGGCAACATTTTGACTGTAACGAGTAATTGGGAAGGAACTAAACCAAAACAAATGAAAATAAAAGTACAAGGAAGCCCTACTTATCACAGTGGAATTCAAGATGAACTACAAACAATCGCTCTAGAGGATCAAAGAGTACCAACTCCTCAAAAAGCAATGATAATCATTCGTGACACCAATAACATTTTACATTTTAAATATAATACTCAATTTGAAAGCTTTACACCACAACGACAGGCACCACCAACACCAACCCAACCAATATCTATTTTTATACAAAACAATACAGGAGAGATTTTTACTTTGTTCGCAAAATTCACTAATAATAAACAAATAAATGTTGCAGTACAGCCCGGCAATAAAGTACCTGTTTGTTCAAACTGCGCAGCTACTGATATGAATATGAATATGGGTAATACTATTGATGCAGCTTATCTACAAAATCCTGCTCAAAAAAAGCAAATCGAAACCCTCGACAGAAGCATAGTTGGTTTATTTGGTCGACTACAAAATAACAAAAAAAATATAGGTACCATTGTTATTGTAAAAAACCAAGCTGGAAATTATATGATAAAAGACCTCTTGGAACAATAACAAAAAAAGTGTCCTATGCTTTATAAAAAAGGAATCATTTAATGAAAGCACAAAAAATTCTTATTTTGGCCCTCTTTTGTGTATTTTGGTCAACACATCCAATAATAAGAAAAATTTCTCTCCAAAATAATTATGAAAAGCCTGTTGCTGTAAGAATGGGTGAAAATAGTGTAAATCTGGAAAAAAAAGTCGGCCCCATACCGACAAAAACTATGCACATTTTGGTTAATGATTTTCAGGCAAATGGATTTAGGTTTATGGAAATAAAAGTGGATGGTAGCATGAGTTATCATAAAAGTATACAGGAAGAATTGAATAAAATTATTCGTGCTTCTGAATCTACAATGAGTTCGCAAGAAGCAATTATCACCGTTAGTGCAGACCCAAAGAACACATTTAAATATACCACTGAAATCAAAAAAATCATAAAGTAAGCGTATGCACATGGGGAATGATCTTTACACATTCATTCCCCTCTTTTTTAAACTTTTCCTCGAAGCGGATATATTTCTTCCCTGCTCAATAACCATCTTTTGCAAAAAATGATAAAAAAACTCTCTGTCTGGTCCTTTTATAACAGCCTGCTCATGCGCTTCTGCAAGAGCAACAGGATATCCTCCTCCTTTAATACATTGATCAATAATCACTCTCGCTATGCAATCAACTAATGTTTCATCTTGCGCAATCCAGGATGGAATCTCAACACGTCCAATCTCATTACCGGTGTTGATATAAAAAAAGAATGGTCTTACGTGGGGTGGATAAAACACCGTCACATTACTGCAATTTTTAAACAAAATTGATCGAGAATATGGTTCTAAAAAGGTATTCATAATGGTGCTATCAAGAATGGTATTAATACACGCATACGATTCTTTTTTTGAAGGTTCAAAGTCAGACAAATAAAGACGCAAAAGATTAACTAGTTCTTTACTTTTTGGAGAACTAATATACCACGCAGTAACAATTCTCGCTTGATATAACTGCTCCAAAAGATCGCAATAAGTATGCAAAAACATATCCCGCATTTCTTCTTCTTTTGATAATAAATGCCAAAAAATGAGTGATCCATCAAACAAGAGTATCGTTGGAATGTCTTTGTAATCATGCTGCATGTCTAAAGCAAGTTTAAGCCCATTTTGTAGTTCAAGTTCTTGTCTTTTGCAGTTAACCATATCCGTTGTGCACGACAAAGGAGTTTCATCATCACCGGTAAATACTATTGGCGTTGAACTAAAACTCACCTTTGCGTTAGGCAATAGATAAGGTAAGGTAACATGCCCGGTATTAATCAAAAAACAAGAACCAAAAAAATGCCGATCTGGGTAAATTTGTGATCCATCAACTGATAACACCATGTGAGGAAACGACTGCCTATTAATGGAAATTACCTCTCCAAGGTCGCCGGTCCAGAGTGGCACTGGCCATGGAGGATTCACTACATTTTGTACTTTATAAAAAAAAGACGAATCATTACTAATAACATGCCATAATTCTTTTGCATATATCGACGCAGAAGAATTATCAAAAAATAATTTATCTGCAATACCCTGTAATTGAGCTATGAGCTTTGATTTATCAAGCATAAATTCTTCCTTTTTTTAACAACTTTTTTTGAACCTGCATTCTCAGAATAATGTAACCATCCAGACAGTCAATGCATTAAAAAACAATTATTCAATTGCTATTTGCCACTTAATAGTGATAGGCTGAGCAATAATAAAACATGTTAAATAAAGGAGTTTTTTAATGAAAAGAATACAAATATACACAAAAATGCTATCCGCGCTTACCCTGTTGGTACTATCGAATGCTATCCAAGCAGTTCCCAAATGCTACATCAAAAATGATTCTGGTTGGGACATTAAGATAAAATTCGCAGCTCCTGACAATATGCGCGCTGTTGAAAGCCCAATAAGCAATGGGGATAAATATTCTTTGGGAGATCCCAATGAAATGCTCAGGATAATACATCTTTCTGTGGCACGCCAAGGCTTGGGATCTGATTATCTTTCAGGATTTACAGCACTCAACGTACAACAATTAAAAGAAATGAGCAGAAGATATTTATCAGAACAAAATATTCCTGGCTATGAACGTGATATTTATTGGGTAATAACATCTACCTGGACTGGATGGACTGCAAAAGCGGTATCTGTTCAGCGTTCTGTGAATGGTAAGTAATATTTAGATCAAAAAAAATAGTTAAGCATCGCTTAACTATTTTTTTTGATACAACTGAATTGCTTGTTGCAAAGCAGTTAATGCAAGTAAGGCACATTGCATTCTAACCGGACCAAGAGATATGCCAATCAATGCTACCATATCGTCCTGATCAAAACCCATAATGACGTCTATGCTGTTATTTTTAACTTTTTCAGATAATAATGATGCGGCAGCCTGGCTAATAACGCAGCCTTTTCCATCAAAATAAATGCTATCAATAGTATTATTAACTATAACTCCAGAACAACTAATTTCATCGCCACATGAGCTATTCCGTAACTCAGCGCTCAAACAACAACCATTATCTATCTTCCCCCGATTACGAGGGTTTTTATAGTGATCCATAATAATTTCTTGATACATATTCAACATGATAGTCCAAAAAAGAGGTGCTTTTCTTTGTTTACCATCTTACTATAGCAGACTTTAATAAAAAGTTAAAATTCTATTGCCCATTTGAATATTCTTTCTTGTTGTGATACCCTGATACTATGAACATTGCAATGGGAAAGGTTATTTCATGATCAAACGCTTTATGTCTCTGTTTTTTTGCACAATACTTACCATACAGACAGCATTTACCGCTGCTCAATCCCATAACTTCATTTTTGATTTTAATGGGGTACTCATGGGTACCAATAAGGTAAAATGTCTTAAAAATATGGGTCTTTCTTCCATTGCGCGATGTATGTTTTTCCTTAAAAAAGGCCTTTTTTCTATTGATGAACATATCAGAGCAACATTTTTCAACATTTTAGAGCAATCGGCAGATGTACATGGTTTTGATAAACACAAAAGCCAACCTGCCTATGATGAACACGGGAATCTGTTACCTTATTTTATGCGGGCATGGCTTGACGGTTCAATGACATGCGCTCAAATACAAAATTATTGTTTTAATGCAATAGAACTTCATGAGGAATGGTTTGAACACTCTATTGAAAAACAAATTATCATTAGTCTGATCAAAGCTATTTTTACACCAGAATCTTTTGTTGAAACACGCACCATCCACAAAGAATGTCTGCGCTATATTAAAACATGTAAAAAACATGGACACAAAATCTTTGCTCTTTCAAACTGGGACACAGAATCTTTTGCATTATTACAAAAAAAATATCCTCACGTATTTAATCTTTTTGATGGAATTATCATATCAGGAGATGTACACTGCCTAAAACCTTCTGGCGATATTTATACAACATTATTGACACGTTATGACTTATCCCCCAAAACATGTTGGTTTATTGATGATCAACAAGAAAATGTGAATGCTGCATGTCAATTAGGCATCAACGGTATTCGGTGTTATGCAAAAAAATTCAGTCAAAAACCAGATTTTCATCGTGTTATGCGTGACATAAAACAAACTGTTACGGCTCAACATTGCGCCGCATCTTGCGGAACAACAATGGCAGCAAACCTATCACCATAAGTGCCACCAATAACCCAATGATTGAAGCTGAAAATATATCATAAATTGACTCAATAAAGTACAACTGTCTGCCTGCAAAAGAATAAATAAAAATAATGGGTATTGACCCAACAAGCGTTGTCCAAAAAAACGTAATAAAAGGTACACCAGCCAGCGCCGCCAACGTATTAATAACAAAATAGGGAATCAATCCAACCAAGTGCATCGTCAACAGATATGTAGCCACACCTTGAGAACGCAATTTTTCATGAAAAACTTCAAGCTTTTGTGCATATTTACCACGAATAACATTACCAAGCACGTAACGAATAATAAAAAAAGAAATAGTTGTACCAAGACATGCGCCAAAAAGGGCATACAAGCCACCGGGAATAAAACCAAATAAAAATCCCGCAAGAAGCGTTAACAGTGGAACTCCTGGAATTGCGAGTGCAATAACACTGGTATAAATGGATAAAAAAATAAGAACTGATCTAAAATAGTTTGTTGCGACAGCATTTTCTAAATACCCACGATTTTCTTGTAATGTTGCAAGTGAAAGATGCCTGTGCAATCCCTTGTACCAAACAACAGATACAAGAATTATAATTAAAAAAACAAGCCATGCTACTTTTTTAAATCCACTGTTCATTACATTACCCTCCTAATAAATAGAATATCTAACTCCAATCTAAGCGACGACTTCCACCAGTATTCGCGTACAAGGCCATGGATAAAGAACTTGTTGGGGAAACATTCTGCGAAACAAAATAGGATATAATTACTTTTTGTGCGAATAATTGTTTAATTAACTCATCTTTTTCTTTTTTTAATTTTTTTCGCGATAATTTTAATGGCGCCACTCTATACTCAACACATTCGTCAAATTGTTTAATTAATTGTTGATCACGCGCTGCAAGATATTGCTCAAGGCTATTTTGCCTATCTTGGATCTGTTGTAAGTTTTTTTGTAAATCACTACTCATACTAATCCCAGATGATTCTAAAAGATTATCAAGTTCTTTGTCTTCTTCTAATCGCCAATTTCTACTTAGAAACACTTGTGTGTTACCCGATCCAAGGGCTGCAAGCCGTTGTTCTAGTTGACTATCTTTCACGGTCTCTTTTTTAACTGGTGCAGAACAAGTAGTTGAATTTGATATACTTACAACTTCTGCAACAGCCGTTTTTCTTTTATTCTTTTTCTCTGATGAAACTCCCTGATCTGCTAAATCAAGAAATTCAAGATCACTC
Organism: uncultured Pseudomonadota bacterium; assembly: GCA_964433525.1. Lineage (GTDB taxonomy): Bacteria > Babelota > Babeliae > Babelales > Vermiphilaceae > SOIL31. Next base: position 338,527 of record CAYSQT010000001.1, on the reverse strand, counting down.
ACATTTTTCATCTGTTTTTGTGTAAATAGATACTTTACTTTCAAATCAAGACGCTGCAAACAATTATACATAGTTTTGTTATGTAATTGGTTATTTGAATCCAAAGTATCAATTTTTTCACCCAGAATAGTTAATTCTTTTTGTACTTGATCAACTTGCTCTTTTGTGGATTGCTGACTTTTTTGTATATCTCCTCGAAACTTGCTTCGCAATTTATTAATTTTTTTAGACAAATTGGTTTCAAGATATTCTTTAACTCGTTCTAATTCTTGAGGCAGCTGAGCCGCAATTTTATCAACACTTACACCTAGTTCTTCTTTTGTTACAACAATTTGTTCTTCTATATCACTCAACTGTTTACCCTGCTGCTCTAACTTTGCATTTAATGTTTCAGTTTTCTCATTAAGCTCATTTACTCTTTGTTCTGTATTAATCGTTGTTTGGTCAATTTTAGTAGCCTTTTCATTCGCTTCTCTCGCATTTTTTCCAGACTTTAATAAATCTACTAAAGACTTTAACAATTCTACTAGACCAATTTGAACAGCAATATATTTTATAGCATATAAAGCACAAGCACCAAAAACTATTGTTGGTAACAATCGTGCAAATTCTTTCATACCAATCTGCATAGCACCATCTTTTCCTGCAGACAAAGCCTCTGACAAAATATTTTTTAATTGATCTGTTGTGACTAATGAAGTCGTTCCAGGAGATGGATCCAAAGAAGAAATACCATTCAAATCAATTGCTTTTATTGTCTGTATTCCACTGTATAAAAAAAGTAGTAACCAAAATACGCTATTCTTTAATGTCATTAATAAATATCCTACTATTAATTTTCAATCTGAAGATGAATTATAAGTTGCCTTATTTTACAAATCAATTGTATTTAAGTAAACCTTCATTCCACTTATCATTACTTGCATACCGTACATAAAAAAAAGTAAGCTTTTTCTTAAAACTATTATTTACCTTACAAAGGGTACTCTATGCCTAGGTATTATCGCAATTTTTTTATTGTCTTATTAGCACTTACTTTTAGTAATTCTATCACTATTGCAGCACGTCGGATACCTATTAAAACAAAAAATTCTGTTACTGCGACCTCATCAACACCAATTGAGACAAAAGACCAGCCAATTATTATTTTTGATCTTGTTAACGTACTTTTTAAAGAGAACTATGCAGGTTTTGCACAAAAAATTGGTTACGGCCTACTAGCCAGTTATGCAGTGACTCATTGGAGAAACCCAGGACACCGTTGTCTTGATATGTTACATACAATCAGTGATAGCGCTGAACAAAAACCTCACCTACGCATAACGCTTAATAATCGAACTATGCCTCGCTGTATTGTTGAATTATACGAAGGTAAAAAAACATGCGCTGAAATAAAAGATGAAATACGTAATGCAATTGAAGAACTTGATAACAATAAATTTTTTGTCAGCTCCAAAGAAAAAAGTATCATGCGCTCTATTATTGATCTTACTTTTGATCCAACTGTTACCGCAAGCATCACAGAACCAATAAAACAGATGATTTCTCTTGCACAAAAATTAAAACAAAACGGTTATTCTGTTTATTTACTCACGAACATACCTGATGAATTCTATACTGTTTTGCAAAATAATCACCCTTCTGTTATCACTTTATTCGACGGCATTGTTGTTTCATCACACATCAAAACTGCAAAACCCAATAAAGAGGCATTTGAACATCTTTTAACAGCACACAACCTCAATCCAACATCATGCATTCTTGTTGATAATAATCCAGAAAATGTGTCTACGGCAAAATCTTTGGGCATGAAGGCGATAGTTCATGAAAAAGCATCTAATACTATTCAGTATTTAAAAAAATGTGGCGTACGAGTCTGATTACATCAACTCAGCAATAACCGACAACAGATAATCAACTTCCTCTTGCGTGTTATAACAGTAGAAACTGACGCGCACAGAAGCATCGTATCCAAGGCGTGCCGCAAATGGTTGTGCGCAATGATGTCCAGCGCGAACAGCAATGCCTCTAGAATTCAAAAATGCTGCGACATCATGTGAATGAATATCTTTAATAAAAAAACTCACCATGTGTCCATTTTGTTTGAGTTGAGATAATGGACCCAATATAGTAATGGTGGGATAAAGAGAAAGTCCGTCAATTAACCGTGAGCATAATTGTGCTTCATGTGTTGCTAATTCATTAAAATCTATATTTGTATGTATATAATCTACTGCAGTAGCAAGACCAATTGCTTGTGCAATTGCAGGAGTGCCAGCTTCAAACTTATGCGGAGCCTTACGCCATGTTGCGTGCAAAAATGTTGCATTTTCTACCATTCCACCACCATATTGGTATGGTTCAATCTGCTCATGCAAATCTTTTTTAATAAACAATACACCAATTCCTGTTGGCCCCATTAGTTTGTGTCCAGAAAAAACAAGAAAATCACAGTGCAATCGTTTTACGTCAATGAATTGATGAGCAACTGATTGTGCTGCATCAACTAATATGCGCGCACCAACAGCATGCGCTTTTTGTGCAATAGTTGCCACGTCATTATGGGTACCAACAGCATTAGAAACATGTACAACAGCAACCAATTTTGTGCGATGCGTAATAATAGTGTCTATTGTTGACATATCAAGCGTACCATCGCAATTGACGGGAATACATTTTAAAACAGCGCCCTTTTTGAGTGCCAATTGTTGCCATGGTAATAGATTTGCGTGATGTTCTAGTTCAGTAATGACGATTTCATCACCTTCTTGAATGTACTGTTGTCCCCATGTAGAAGCTATAAAATTAATACCTTCTGTTGTACCACTGGTGAATATAATTTCCTCTGGCAATGCGCCAATAAATTGTGCAACCGTAGCACGCGCAGTGTCAAACAGTTCTGTTGCTTGTTCTGCAAAAGAATGAATTCCGCGATACACATTTGCATTAACTGTTGTATAAAATGAGACAAGAGCGTCAATTACACACTGTGGCTTTTGAGCTGTTGCCGCATTATCAAAATATATTAAAGGATAACCATTTATCTTTTGTGACAAAATGGGAAAATCTTTACGTAACTCTTTACTTTTTTTGCACATAATATTTCTCCAGTGCATCACGAGTATCATTATGTTCAATAATATCTGCAAAAAACCCTCGCACAAGCAAGCATTCTGCATCTATTGTATTAATACCACGTGTTGCAGCATAAAACATTTGTTCTTTGTCAAATGTGCCTATCGCGCTACCATGAAAACATTGAACATCATCAGTCAGCACTTCTATCTGTGGCACAGAAATGGCATGAGCTGTATCACTGAGCACAATATTTTTATTTCCCTGAGATGCAACAGTGCCATGCGCTTGTGGCGCAACATATATTGTTCCCGTATAAGATGATTGTGCGTTATCATACAATACCATTTTCATATTTACGTTACTTGTTGCATGCGCAGCAAGATGCTCTTGTTTTGTGGTAATTGATAATGTATTATCACCTCTTGCAACATACGCTCCATGAATAATAGCATTACTACCTTCACCGCGAAACGTACAATGAATAAATATGTTCGCAGTTATGTTCATACAAACTATTTCCACTCTTACCTGCGCATTACGCTCCAAAATAAACGATAATTGAACATCGGTTGGCAACGTGTAAATAAGCGAATAAGTAAAACGCTCATTTTCTTGAATAACATACAGAGTTTTATCCAATAGAGTCTTCCATTTCCATTTCAATTAACCTATTAATTTCAACCGCGTATTCCATCGGTAATAATTTCACAAAAGCGTCAATAAAACCATTAACCATGAGCGCCCTTGCCTCTTGCTCACTCAGCCCTCTACACATAAGATAAAATAACTGCTCATCACTCACCTTACTCACACTTGCTTCATGACCAATATCAACATTACGTTCACGGATATCAATAACAGGGTATGTGTCTGTGCGAGATTGATTGTCAAAAATAAGTGCATCACATTGCACTTTAGCCCGCACGTCAGATGCACCTTTAATAACTTTCAACAAGCCGCGATAACTGGAACGCCCACCATCTTTACTAAGCGATTTTGCCAAAATAGTTGATGTAGTCTGTGGTGCGCAGTGAATAATTTTTCCACCAGAGTCCTGATGTTGACCTTTACCAGCAACCGCCAGCGATATAATAAGTCCTTTTGCGCCCGGTTCTTTGAGCACAATGCATGGGTATTTCATGGTCACTTTGCTACCAAAATTACCATCAACCCATTCTACATGAGCATTACGATAGGCAATTGCACGCTTTGTTACCAAATTATAAATATTATTAGACCAATTTTGAATGGTGGTATATCTAATATGGGCATTTTCAAGCGCAACAAGTTCAACGACAGCGCTATGCAATGAATTTTTTTTATAAATGGGAGCGCTACACCCTTCAACATATTCAACAGAGCTTCCTGGTTCTGCAATAATTAATGTGCGTTCAAATTGACCCATCTGAGCTGCATCTATTCTAAAATAAGCTTGCAATGGCATATCAATGCGAACACCATGCGGAACATAGACAAAACTACCACCACTCCACACAGCAGAGTTAAGTGCTGCAAATTTATTGTCATGAGGAGGAATGACAGTAGAAAAATATTTTTTAACGAGTTGTTCATGTTCACGTAATGCAGAACTCATGTCCATGAACAGAACTCCTTGATCTGCCCACTTCTTTTTTAAATTTTTGTACACAACTTCAGATTCAAATTGCGCTCCAACACCGGCCAAAAATTGTCGTTCTGCTTGCGGAATGCCAAGCCGCTCAAATGTTTTTTTTATTTTTTCAGGAACATCTTCCCATTGCGTATGCAACCCTTCAATGGGCTTAAGATAATAAAAAATATCATATGGGTCTAACTCACTCAGATCTGCACCCCATGAGGGCATTGCTTTTTGCTCAAAAATATCAAGAGCCGCAAGACGAAAGTCAATCATCCAGCCAGGTTCATTTTTTTGTTCTGCAATATGCAAAACAATTTGTTTACTAAGGCCTTTTTTTACCTTAAAAACGTAAGGCATCATACCCCTTAGCTTCTACAGCATTAACAAGCGTGTAATCACCGGTTGTAACAATATGACCATCACACAAAATATGAACAAAATGAGGCTGTATATAATCTAAAATGCGACGATAATGAGTAATAATTACCATAGTTAGTGATGGATTTTCCGCACGCGCTGTGTTTAAACCGGCTGCAACATCTTTTAATGCGTCAATATCAAGACCAGAATCTATTTCATCCAAAATTACTATGTTTGGCTGCAATAACAATAGTTGCAATAATTCAAAACGTTTTTTCTCTCCCCCAGAAAAGCCTTCATTAAGCCCACGCGCAAGAAAAGATTCTTGAATAGTAAGTTGCAGGCATCGATCAGAAACAATCTTTGTAAACTCTTCAACTGACACATGTGTCTTTTTGACCGAGCTATACGCTGACTTTAAAAATGAAAAAACCGAAACTCCGGGAATTTCTGGTGGATTTTGAAAAGAAAGAAACAGGCCTTTTTGAGCCCTCTCACAAGCCGATAAAGCTAATAAATCTTGATCATTGAATATGATAGATCCACTCGTAACATTGTAATGCGGGTGCCCAGCAAGGGCATACGCTAAACTACTCTTGCCTGAGCCATTGGGACCCATGATTGCATGAATAGACCCTACTTCAACCGATAAGTTAAGATTTTTGACAATTTCTTTGTCAAAAACAGCTACCGATACGTTTTTTATATCTAAAGAATATTGTTTTTCCATAGTTATTAAGGTAGCAAAAAGATTTGCTATTGCATAGATAACAAAAGATATTCGTATCTGAATTGATTAATCCCATTTGACCTGAATACATAATGATGATATTATTTAAAATGTATTACAAGTGGGAAATAATGTTTGGCTACGGAAAAGGAATGCCCTAATGCAACAAATTAAATATCTAATATCTTTATCTTATGGTCTTATTTTGAGTTGTCTGGTGACGCCATTGTTAGCAATGGAAAGCGATGAATTGCCAAATTGCCCAGAAAATATAAGAATTGAATCCACCCTCTGCCTTAAGTCAATAAGAACTATTGCCCTTCTTCCAGAAGGATCAGGAAAAGTTGTACCTCATGTTGGCGTTAACGCACTTGATGTAAAACTCGTCAATTTAGACGATAACACGCAAGAAGACTTCTCTGCATCCCTTAAACCCCAATTCATTCCTGTTAGATCTATTCAAAAATATTGTTGCAACGTAGGGAATAGTGGCTACGTATTACATCAACAAATACAAGTAGGTGATGTAACTAATGAAAATAATACAAGCGAAGAACCACTTACCCTTTATGCCTTTACAAAAAACAATACATTTGTTGAAAAACTGCGCATCGATCTGACAGAAGGTCTCTATTATAACAAAAAAAGCCATTTCATAAAAGATACCTGTAACATAGTTCCGGCAAAATTTACCTTTGTTTCAAGGGATCCAGACAAACGAAATGATCCAAATGCATTTGCCGATGAATTTAAAAAGTGCGTAGATGAATTCAATGAAATAGGAAAAACTGGAGATCTTGGCACAAGAATGGCACCACTTCCCAATATGAAAGCAAGAACCATCAAAAACGCCAAAAACGTCTTTGTTGAAAATATGTCAACAGGCACATTCAAACACGGCGATGATTGCCTTGCTAATAAACCAGCAGTGAGCTCTTTTAAAAGAAAACGTGGAGTAGAGTCAACGCATCAGTTTGCTACTTCTACTAGACAATATGGTCCTGGATTCAAAGGACGCGATTTGCATCCTGCAAAAAAAAGTAGACGTGAGTACCTTTCAAAAACTGAAGATCGAGCATAATTTTTAACAATAAATATTATTTTAAAGGAATGCCCAATGCAACAAATTAAATATCTAATGACTTTATCTTATGGCCTTATTTTGGGCTGCCTGGTGGCGCCATTATGTGCAATGGAAGATAATAAACTACCATATTATCCCGGCAAAATTGAACTTACAGCTCGCCTACCAAAAAAAGAAAAAAATGCGATATATATAGCAGCTAGAGATGCTGGAAAATGCGAAGAATTTATTGACATAAAAATAGTCAAAAAAGCGGAACTTATTAAAGAAAATAACTCTACGGAAGATGCATCATATTTTTTCAATCCCGGTTTTATACCCTTTAAGCTTCTTCTCGACCAAGGCAAAACTGTATGTACTACCATTCAAGCAGGTAAAACAATCAATCCGCGAACTAATAACCTAGATTTTACATGGGTATTTAGCAATGATAATACTTTTATACCAAAACAACGTGTTGACGGAGCAAACAAGAAGTATAATCTTAAAAAGAAAAGATTTGACAAGGCTACATGTTGTTGCATACCCGTCGTTATTAAGTTCATTTCACAAAAACAAAACTCCACAAATGATACAAATTTTGCCCTAGAAATTGAAGATCACATCAAGGAATTTGGCAATAGTTCATGCCTCAGTCAAAATGTTCCTGAAAACCCTCAAGAATGGAGAGCGCGTGTCATCAAAAAAGCACAAATGGAGGGATTTATGAAAATCAATCAAGAAAAATTTACTTTGGTGCATGGGCCAGAAAGTATTGTCAATGAACCAAATCGTAAAAGACTTTATAGTGCACGCGAAGAAAACCCAGCTAGTATAGTAGGTGTTATTCGCGACAGACAAATTGGACTTGGCGGTTGTCCAAAAGCCAAAAGAAGCAGATTGACATATACACCAGTAAACAACGCTGAAACAAGCGCAGAAAGCGCAGACACAGATAAAGCATAGTTTTATTTTATAATATAACTCGCATAAATTCTTCAAGCGAGATGGTGCCATCTTTTACTTTTTGTGCACCATCTCGCGCTAATGTTTGCATCCCATCACGCATAGCTTGTGCAACAAGAAGATCATATTCAGGTTTTTTTATGAGTAAAGATCGCATTTCTGGTGATATTTCAAGCAGTTCAAAAATACCTGTTCGTCCTTTATATCCAAGATTGTCACATTGATCGCAACCAAATGCTTCATATACATGAGTACAAACAACTCCATACGATTGCAATAATTCTTTTTCATCTTGTGTTATTGGTCTTTTTTTGCGGCAGTGCGCACACAGCGATCTCACTAATCGCTGAGCTAAAATACCTGAAAGCGCTGCATTCAACAAAAACGCCTCGATGCCCATATCCATCAGCCGCATTAGTGCTCCAACCGCAGTTGCTGTATGCAATGTAGTTAACACCAAATGACCTGTTAACGCTGCTTCTATTGCAATGCGCGCGGTTGTTCTATCTCTAATTTCACCAATCATGATAATGTCAGGGTCTTGTCGAACCAAAGAACGAATTCCTTTTTCAAAGGTAAACCCTGATGCTTGCTGCACTTGTGCTTGCGTAATGCCATCAAGAGAGTATTCTATTGGATCTTCTAACGTAACAATGTTTTTTGTAGCATCATTTAAAAAAAAAAGAGCGGCATACAATGTTGTTGTTTTCCCTGAACCGGTAGGCCCTGTTACCAAAAAAAATCCATTGTGCCTGCTCATAAGACGCTTAAATGCTTCCAGCATATCGTCACTCAAGCCAAGTTTTTCAAGTTCAATAGATTGTAATGCTTTATTTAAAATACGAATGACTATTTTTTCACCATGCAAAGCAGGAAAAGTAGAAATACGTATATCAATCTTGTTGTCATCATGAATGAGATGAAATTTGCCATCTTGAGGAATTCTACGCTCTGCAATATTAAGATGAGCCATAACTTTAAGACGCGCAATAATGGATGGACTTAATTGAATGGAAAAAGATTTTTGGTCTATCAACACTCCATCAATACGAAAGCGAACACGCAAACAATCAGGAGTGCATTCTAAATGAATATCAGAGGCATGTTTTTCAATAGCATCACGCAACAAGCAGTCAACTCGTTGAACAATGGATTGATCATCAAAAAGAGATTGTTCATTATTCAAAATTTTCCTCATCTTCTAAGGTAAACTGAATAATTTCTTCACCACCCTCTCCCAGCAGCTGAAATTCTTCATACAGATGTTCTTCTTCCCGAATATCTTCATCTTGTTCATCTTCTGTGTCAGCTTTGTCATAAAATTCTTTTACGGCATCACCAATATCACGACCTATGCCAACATAAAATTGAATATCATACGAAACATGTTTACCTATTTCAGGCAACAATTCTGGATTATCTGGTTTGCACGCTACAATAACCATACTATTTTCATCAACTTCAAGCGGAATAATTTCATAACGCAACAGCATATCTTTGGGAAACATACGAACGTAATGTCGCTCAAAAAAATAGCCGACAACATCAAAAGAAGGGACTTGATAATAGAGCGATAGCGCTTCTAACAAATTTTCTTCGTCAACAATACCTTCACTCAAAAGATAATCATCAAATTGATCAACATCAGCATCATGAAACGACTGCTGAATAGCCAATGCATCCTCTGAGTCAACAACATGCATACGAATCAAAATAGTTAAAAGACCTGCTTCAAATGACATGCTCCCTATCTCCTTACTTTTTTACCCCACTTTAAGTCCGATTAAAAACCCTACAAAAAGACTTGCTGACCTGCTTACATGTGAGCGTATCCATTCAAGCAATAAATTGCCATACGCATCTGCGCTCAATGAAACATCCGGCAATCCAAGCGATTGCTGTATTTTTACACTATTAAAAGATAAAACAAGAAAATCAAACTGTTGTAAAACAACAATCCCTATCAACAACAAAACAATCGCAATAAAATATTCACTATATTTTTTTAATAAATAACCAGTAATAAAACCAATTGCACCATACACACCAATGTCGATCAAAAGATTTTTATCAACACCAAATCGATGGGCCACCGTTTCTGGCTGAACGGAATTTTTAATTGTTTCAACAAGACCCATGTTGTCAGATTGTGCAACGTCCATTGTATTTATATAACCCGGATCAACCATTATAATTCCTCTTTTTTATTTTTTTCTACAGCTTTAGTTTAAGTATACAGAGAAAAAAAGAGGAGGTGCAAGAAAAAGAGCCTTAAATGAAAAAAGAGGCGCAATAATGCACCTCTTTTTTCTGAAAGTTCTTTTAAAAAACCAAGTTATTTAGTCAGAGCTTTAAGAGCTTTACCTGGCTTAAACTTTGGAACTTTTTTTGCAGGAATAGTCATTTTTTGGCGAGTTACTGGGTTAATACCAGTACGGCTTTTTCTTTTCATTACAGAAAAAGTACCAAATCCCGTCAAAACCACCTGCTTATTCTGCTTTAGCGCACTGCTAACAGTTGAAAGAAAAGCTTCAAGACAATCTTTACAGGTTGCCTTTGATTGCTTTGTTGCTTTCGCCATTGCTTCAATCAATTTTGCCTTGTTCATAAAAACATCCTTTACTCATTGCCCTATGACAAAGCAAACAAAATAAAACGAGTACTTATATGTACACTAGCCATAGGAGTATATTTGTCAAGCATTTTTTTGTTTCTTAATTTTTTTCAGGAAAAGTTTTTTACCTGGCTAGATTCAAAAAATAAATAGAACCTAATAAAGCACACTACTTCGCCCTATTTCGCTTCTCGCTTCAAAGGGCTACGAAGTGCAGGCCATACACTTACGTCCGTCCATCGACAAGTTCAAGACGAGCAGAGAAAAACCATTCCTTGTCTTTTTAGGGGCCCCAACCGAAGTTTACGTAGGTTGGGTAAAAGTTTGGTGCCGGAAGCCGGACTCGAACCGGCACGGATTTACATCCGAGGGATTTTAAGTCCCTTGCGTCTACCTATTCCGCCACCCCGGCACACATTTTTAATGGAGGCGGCACCCGGATTTGAACCGGGGATCGGGGTTTTGCAGACCCCTGCCTTACCACTTGGCTATACCGCCATGCAAATAATTTCAATATTGATCAATAACAAGCTTTTTTAATGTACCATAAAATAGGTATTCTGCAAGTTTTTTAGCTCAATAGTCCGACCAGAAGAGTCAACCTCTTATTTTCATCATACCCTTTTGACAAATATTTCCATTTGTGAGAGTATTTATATATAAAAGTCAAAACAAATACAATTTATACTGCGAAAAGGTAATAAAAATGATTTGTAGAACATTAGCAATTACAAGCTTATTGGCCTTGTCTCATGTTACATACACTATGCATCGAGGCGCATTACCAACAACATTATCTCTCAAAAAATACAATTCCTCACAACACACCCACAATGCCTTGGCTACCGTTCCAAAAGATGATAATCGGTCTGCAGCCACTAAATTGGCCATCATAAGAGCACCGTATCAATTGTCTGGTAAACAACTTGAATATGCAGAAAAAATTGCTGGCAGTAGAATTTTTAGAGGGGTATCGCCTAATGTTATCATTTTTATGGAAGAAAAAGATCGTAAAACAAATAGCTTTCTCATTAATATATTTGAAACAGACAAGAAAAAAACTGCCAAAATATCTGAAGAAGCATATAATAATGTAGTAGATATGCCACAAGGCATAAAGTCTCTGTATAAAGACGAAACAAATAATGATTATTTTGTTGGAGCAATGCCAAGCGCCACAACACAAATGCAACGAGTTATCTTTTCAACTGCAACCGGCGCTATTGCTGGTGCATTGATAGGCGGAACCGTAAATGCTTCACGCACAACAATAGATCAAACAATGAATCAACAACAACAAAAAACAGAAACTATCAATCCTGAACTAGAAAAAATATGCGCATATGCTGAAGCTGCCGACAAAACTTATGGCTCCACTTTTAATGAACGTTACCCAATGCTACAACAAACAATAGCTGAAGATAAAATGCAGCAGGACCTAGATGCTTTTAATAAAACTATGGTCGCTGTCACCTTAATGGACGCCGATGATATGTCACAAGCTTTTCTGTTAAAAGATCCTCTTCTTGTAAATTCAGGTTCATTAAAAGATCTTTGGACACAAGATCAATCATATATTGATAATCTTGCAAAAGAACAGGCTCATAAAGAAGCGTACACTGCTGCACAAACAGCTGGAGAATTAGCTGCTGCAGGAGTAGTTATTACGGTAATTTCATCAGGAGTCGAATCAGATGGCGACATGCTCGATAGTATAAAGTGTGGTGCCGGCAAAGGAGCATTCGTTGGCGGAGCATTTGGCTTTATGAATGGTATGTATACAAGGAAAAAACCTATTATTGTCACACCCGTTGAACACACAATACACAAAATATAATAAAGAAAAGGAATTTCTATGTTTTATTCAAAAATAATGACTTTCATTCTACTAATAGGAAGTTTCTTTTCTTTAGCGTCAATGGACAGAGACAGAGGAAATAAGACACCCGTATTCAAAAAAGTTGAACCTAATCGATGGTACCAACCCGATAAGCAACAACAATCAGAAATCGGAAAAACCGCAATCTGTTGTGGATTAACTGGAATGGTTCTGTTCGGCGCCTACATTGCGTATAACTATGATCTTTCTTCGATACCTGTGGCTACTGCAGCTAAAACAACATTAACAGTAGGAACGGGCTTTGCTGCTGCCGGCGCTGTAACAGCTTATTCCCATTGTGCTTTTGAAAATCACAAAAGAAAAGGCAATCGCAACCATCTCGAATAATGGCAACAAAAAAAAATTTTTCCTTTTGTTGCCATTCATTTTAACGCGAATTTGACCAAAAAAATATCGTAATACTACTTTCTATTACCTCTTCCGCTCGCCCTGAGTTTTTTTATTCTTATAAAAAAGTATCGAAGGGTAAGATCTGAACTATTTTTTTATTCATCCTTCGACACATTCTGCTACGCTGATGCTTTGCAAAACACCCAGGACAAGCGAATCTAAAAGCATTTACACAGAATTTTATTTTAAAGTTTCGGTCGAATTCGCGCTTTCTTAACATATATCATTGAAAATAGTTAATCTTTTTATATAAACTTAAATCAAGGATATTATTTAAATACATATAAAAAAGAAGGTTTCTATATGAACAAAAAATATTTCTCTCTAAGTATAATTACATTCTTCTCTGTTGCTTCATTATTTCAATCCATTTATACAATGTCACCAGATACTCCACCAAGAGATCCTGCAGTTTATCATATGCTAGATTCACTTGTTCCAATAGGCCAACCAGTAAAAAGCTGGAAATCTATTTTTGCATTACTTGATAGAATGATGGGAGTTATTGATGTTAATGAATACACTGATCTTGAAGGAAATACCCTACTTATATCGGCCATAAAAGAAAATAACTTCATTGCCGCTAAAACATTGCTAGAAAAATACCACGCTGACCCCAACATGCAAGTCATCAACAACTTTGGCATCTCAATAACACCTTTATCTATGGCTTATACTGTTTATAATGCAACTGGAGATCTAACTATGTTCGATCTTTTGAATCATTATGGAGCAAAAAATTTTTAAAAAGCATACAAGTTTATTTTTTCTAAAATAGAAACTCCATCGAATAAAAAGGCACAGAACAATTCGTGCCTTTTTTCTACCATCCTATGTTAGATGTTAGTGCAGATTTAATTGAACTCGCATTACTTTATCAATAAATCAATTGAAAGAACCTATCCCAACGAACTCTTCTCCAAAAATCAATTGGATGTTTAATCAAATCAACAATCCACCACGATTCGTCACTGTCAATAGACCAAATGCGAAACACAATACGACCATGAATATACTTTTCTTTAATTGGACCAAAGAAACGACAATCATGACTACCTAGTCGATTATCTCCCATACACCAATATTCATCCTCACCTAATTTAATAAAAAACACATCTGATCTATTCCAATTGTTGTGTGTTTGATCTGGTGTTGTTTCATTATTAACTGAGTAAAGTGGTTCTCCAGGTTCCACTATTTCAGGATTTCCCTGCGCATCTCGATAAATTCGGTCTTCTTTCAAGTCATAAAATTCCTGGTCATCGTACGCCTTAGTTGGATCATAAGAACGAGGAGACCCTAATTCTTGCATTAATCGTTGTGACATATAACGATCAACACCAGAGCGATCTAATCGTCCTCCACGCGCCATTTTTTGCAAATCATGCTCTATGCCACGATAAATATCATCAAGATCATGTTTCCATGAACGAATAAGCGGATATTTATTAATATAAGGTTCTTCTAATCTTTCCCCATTGCGATAAATAATAGGTTTACCATCTTCAACTACACCCAAAAGGACATCGCCCGGAACACCTATGACTCGTTTTGTCCAATTAGAAGGTCCCCATACATATCGCTGAAACAATGATACTACCAGATTATTTGAATATTGAAATTCTGGGTCATTAAATGCAATTATTTCGCCGTGTTTTGGTTTTCTGAAATTATATGATAATTTATCCGCAAAAAAACGTTCTCCAACAAGCATTGTTGTTTCCATAGAACCTGTTGGCACCTGATATAACCCAAAGAAAAATGTTCTGATAAAAAACACAATCAATAATAGAAAAATAAATTCGAGCACATTGCTCAGAAAACTTTGCTGCTTTACTTTCTTCTGATCACCATTCATAAAAAATTCCTTTCTACGGTAAACAATGTAACGGATTTATTCGCTTGCCATGTTCATAAACTTCAAAATGTAAATGAGAACCGTCTTTCCCTTTTTTTCTAATGAACCCAGTTTCCCCCACAATACCCACAATCATGCCACATTTAACCATTTGTCCAGCTCGTACGCGAATACTATTTAAATGCGCGTAACGAGTTTTTAGATATGGTGTATGTTGAATAACAACAGTATTACCATATCCTGATTGAAAATGTGCTTCAACAACTTTTCCATCTCGTGCAGCTTTTGCTACCGTTCCTTTCACTGCAGCCATATCTATACCATGATGAAACCCCCATGTTCCATTGATACGTTTTCGTGGTCCATATAATGAACTGAGCCAAAATTTATCTTTATCAATAGGCCATGACAATCCGCAATCTTTTATTGGCTTTTTTGCTACTTGTTGTTGTTTTTGCGGTTGTTTTTTTTCTTCTACAGAAATAACAACCGGAGATACATTGTCATGAGACCATTGATTTAAGTCGATGTTTGTTAATAAATTATCTGATTTTTCCATCTGCATATCATCGCTTAAATATTCATCGTCATCGTCTGGATCATCACTTACTTGTGCAAGCAACAATTCTGCATCAGTCATTGTTGACTCAGCAATAGGTGTATCTGAAAGTATCACATCAACAACAGCATGATTACCTTCAACAGCACGCATCTGAAACTTTTGTTCTACTTCATCAACTAATTTATAATAGTGTTGTTTTAAAGCAATAAGCTCTTGAGCCTGTACACAAAAGAATCTGTACTGAGAAAAAAGAAGTCCGACAAGAACAGTCATTGTCGTCATTAAAAAAATAAAAACGAGAAAATGTGGTCGCTGAAAACGGTTATCAATCATAGGCTGTTGTCGGTAATAAAGTTATCATATAATTTTAATTGCATCAGCTTCAACCCAACCTATTTTATCAGAATCTTTAACTTTGCACCATCCCTCTCTCGCCTCCCTGACAATAACCCGATCAGCGTAACGCGCAGATCCAACGGTATCAAATCCTTTATTGGGACCTGTATAGAGTAGTATATTTTTTTTGCTAATAATACCATGAACAGTTGCTTTTTCTACGTCATACAGCATTAAAATAAAAGACACAAAAAGTAATAGCGAAAGCAAAAAAAATAATAGCGATGACTTCAGGCGTCCGCGATAGTACGCAATAAAAAAAAGATACCACAAAACAAAAAGTAATAATTGCAAACCATACAAAGAAATATATGCATTAATACAATCTAATGTATCAATTAATGTGAGATAAAAGTCGGTATTTTTTAGATTTAATTGTTCAAGGACATATTTTTTATTTTGATAAATAGCTGCATACTCTCGTGATGTTGCACCCCTTTGAGCTCGCTCCCAATAAACAAGCGCGCTTGGATAATCATCTTTATAAAAATAACAATTTCCCATATTGTACAAAACCGCATGGCCTTTACGAGGCATTTTTTCATATAATGATAAAGCTTCATCGTATTCTTGTGATACATATAATTTGTTTGCACGCAAAAAAAGCTCTTCCTCATTGCCTGCGCACAAATATAACGATATAAAAGAAAATATTATACAACTGTTTCTAATCGCTTTAACCATTTAACCGCCTTTTCATGAAGATTATATATGTTATTGCTGTCATGTTGAGCGTATGCTGAATGAACACTCATTTCAAAAAAAATTCGCCATTCTTGCAGTTCTTCTTCAGAAAACCCACACTGCCTTAAATGATCTTCTATTCTTTCTCGAGACAATTTTTGCACTGGCTCTTCCATTAAAAATGCATATAACTCCATAAAAATTGCATGCACTAATACATTATCTCCACTTTGAGCGCACACCATTATTTTCTTATACACTTGTCGGATTGCTCTTTTTTTGTGCCGACGCTTTACTACAGCAAAACGCAATAACCATCTGAAAAAAGCAGGATATCCAACATACATTACCGGGATACCCATAATACAATAAAAAATAACCCATGAAAATGGTTCCCGTTGTGAAACAGGATACCATGGACTCTGCGTATTGAGAGGTTGTATTGGAGACGACACTTGCACATTATTATCTTTTTGTTTTTCATGATGAGATATCATTGATTTTGATCTTTTGTGTGCTGATGGTTGAATAGAAACAGAAATGGAAGATGTTTTTAACGTAACATAGTTATTTTTTTCAGTATTAAAATACACAAAAGATTGTTCTGGAATTTCCCATTCTCCGCTTTTTGTGCCTTGCACGATAAATTCACATTTTTTTGTAAAATATGCATCACTACCAGGAACGGGAATAATGCTCATATGTGAATCATAATATTTTAATTCTGCAGGCATACAAAGCTCAGGCATTTTTATGCCCTGAATATTACCTGAACCAGTGATTTCCAAACTAAAAACCATTCCCTCTCCTTCTTTTGCAACGGGAGGATTAATGGTTGCCACAAAATACTCAAACACACCTACCGCATTAACTGACATATCAGCATCCGGCAATGGATCAACTTTTATTTTCACCGCATTAGAATAAACACGCTTACGTTCAGGACGCGCATTCATAAACATAAACATGCCTCCAAGCATTTGTTTATCTTTACTTGCAATTTCATAATCAACATTGTAAGCAGGAATAAAGAACTCACCTGCTTTTGTAGGATACATTTCCCATTCCCATTCAGCATATTTATACCGAGTTCCATCAATATCTTCTGTCCCTCCAATAGGATTGCCATTCGGTTTTACGTCAAAACCAACTATTTCCGATTGCCCTATATTCACAAGAGACAAAGCGGCGTCTTGATAATAAAATCTCAGAATAGCTTTTATTTTTTGACCAACAACAACACGTTCTGCATCAACTTTTAATCTCAAAAATGTTTTTAAATCATTTTTTTTGCTGCTTTTAGATTGTGTTTTTTGAGAACCATTTTGATCAGTGTCAACTGAAACAGAAACAACATTTGAAATCAATTCCTTTTGCTGATGCATCAAACGTGCTGGGCCAACGGTATAGTTACCAGGCTTATCTATGCGCACTTGATACGTATATTTGGTTGTTGAAACACCATTAATAGTACTCATATACATTCCTGTGCGACGTGCAACAAATGCATCAAGCCCTTCTATTTGTGGTGCCTGAACAGAACCTTGAACACCATCAATAATTGCTTCAATCAAAAATGGTTGTCCTACCACTGCGCTATTATGAGCAATACCATCTGAACTGCGCACTTCTAGTCTTATTCCTGCATTAATAACACAAATATTCAAAAGCAAAACAACATATATGTTACCAATTATTGTACGCATTTTTCCCACCATTGTGTCTCATTTTTGCTTCCATCAATTGTCTATTTGTTGCCTTATCACGTTCTTCTTGTTTTTGTAAAACCTGCGATAACCATGGATCATTTAATGCTTCTTTTAATGCTTGCGCAATGCCTTCTTCTCCTTGCTGTGCTGCAACTTGAGCATGTTCTTTTTCTTTTTCAGCTTGATCTTGGGTATTTTCTGATGCTACATTAGAGTCGTTATGTTTTTGTTGCTCTTGTTTTTCTTGCTGATCTTGTGGAGAGTTTTTATGTTGATTACCTTGCTTACTATCTTGTTGTTCTTGTTTTTGGTCAAATTGATCCTTCGATTGGTTTTTGCTATCCCTCTGCTTATTATCCTGTGCATTTGTGGGCTTTTGTTCTTTATTCCGCTCCTTTTGTCCTGTATCACCCTTGCTGCTGTCGGAGCCATCACTTCCCTCTTTTTGATCGGACTCTTTTTGTGATTCATCATCGCCCTGGTTATTGTCATCTTTATCACCACAATCTTGCTGAGATTGGTCTTTTTGTTGTTCTTGCTTATCTTGTTCATCTTTTTGCTGATCTTTTTGCTGGTCTTCTTGTTTTTGTTGTTGTTCTTGTTGTTTAAGCATTTCTTCTACACATTTTTTATTATGTTGTGCATATTCATTAGTTGAATCAATAGAAAGCACTAAATCATAATATTTTATTGCCTTGTGCAACTCTTTAAGCGGAATACATGCATTACCAGCATTAAAATAGGCATTTATTTTGAGCGTATTATCATCAGTTTTTGTTGCAGCATGATCAAAATAAACAAGAGCTTGCGAAAATTTGTCTTTATTGTAAGCTGCAACACCCGTGTCATAAAGCAAATCTGGTTTATCAGGATTATCTGTCACTAATGGAATAAGCATTTCATATGCCTCATCCCATTTACCATTTTTTAAAGCATCAGCTGCCTTGTCATACACCAATTGGCATGATTGCAGCGCTGTTGTGATAAAAAATAAAAAAATTAAACATACTCTCATAATAACCACTCAAAAAGGAAACAGATAAAACTAACAAGTAAAAAATAATGATATTGATCTTCATAACGCGATAATTTTTTTTCTCCAACTGTCTCTTTTTCTCGTGCTTTAACAGCTTGAGCAAAAACTGTTATGTCATTATTATTGTCTGTTGAACGAATATATTGACCACCGACATCTTGAGACAAGGACTGCAAAATATCTTCATTTAAACGCGAAATAACCACACTGCCCTTTGCATCTTTTTGATGTCCCACATGTGCTCCATGTGCATCAAATACTGGAACAGGAGCTCCTTCTGTTGAACCAATGCCAATGGCGTAAATTGAAAGATTTTCTTGCGCAGCATTTTGTTTAACACCACTTAAATTTTGAGAGAAATCTTCTCCATCAGTAAACAACACCAATAACTTATTTTTTCTGCCGGGCATTGTTGAAAATGAATCAATCGCTTGCTGAATCGCCTTATCCAATGCGGTAGTTCCCGATGAAATTAATTCAGCATCAACCGCATCAAGATATAAATAAAAAGCAGAATAATCTGAAGTGAGAGGACACTGCACGAATGCTGTACCCGAAAATAAGATAAGCCCTACGCGTTCACACGATAATATTTTAAGTAGCTCTTTAATTTTATTTTTTGCGTATGCCAATCGATTTGGTTTACAATCAACTGCTAACATGCTCCGAGAAATATCAAGACCAATGTACAAATCTCGGCCTTCTTGCATAACTGTTTCTTCTGATTTATCCCATTGCGGCCGCAACAGCGCAATAAACAAAAAAACGATTCCTATCACAAATAATGCGATTCGACATAAACGCTTTGGTTTTGATACATTGCGCAACAATGTCTTACCGTTTCCGGCAAGTATTATGCATGCTTGTTGTCGCTTGTAATAACGATAAATAACTAATAATAACGCAATAATAAAAAGGGGTAACCAGACAACATGGTGAAAAGAACCCCATGTTATGCTGAAAAATTCTTGTGTCATAGTGCAAACCAGATAAATGTTGATAATAGTAATTCAAGAAATATCATTCCCATAATGATCGCAACAAATGGACCAACCATATCGTAATACACGCTAAACATTGGCACATCATGTTCCGTTTTTTCGAGTGCGTCAATGGTATCATACACACGACGCATATCAGCAGCGCTGCGCGCCATAAAATAATGTCCACCCGTTTCTTTTGCAATTTTTGTTAATAACTCTTTGTTAACTTTAGGTTTTGCAACCAAACCATATAATGGATGCATAAAAAGAACTTCTTCTTCGCTTCCTATGCCAATGGTGTATATTTTTATACCTAATTTTTTTGCAACATCAATACCAAGCGATGGGTCCATGTCACCTTCACTCGGCTCACCATCTGTCAACACAATCATCACTTTGCTTTTTGCATGGGAATGTTTTAAACGATTTGCAGCCGTTACTATTCCGGTAATAAGCATAGTACCGTCGGAATCAATCACGCCAAGTTTAAGTTCTTCAACAATCTGTCTGAGTAACTGTTTGTCCGAGGTAATAGGACACCGCGAAACGGCATCTTTGCCAAACATAACAAGTCCAAGCGCATCATGATCTCTTTTTTCTATAAAATGAATTGCTTCTGCTTTTGCTACATCAAAACGAGAACGTGAATCATCTTCATAATCCTGAAATTGCATGCTGCCAGAAACATCCAACACCAAAACAATATCTATACCCTCAACAGGAACTTTTGAACGCACATCAACTAATTGTGGTTTTGATATGACCAAAGCTAATAATACTAACGTCAACAAACGTATACCATATAAAATAGTACGATGAGGGTGCGTGACAAAAGCACCATCTTTTTTTAATGTTGTTCCTAAAGAATAACGATATATTGTTGCCTTATGCGTTTTTTTGCGCAGCAATATTGCTACAATAATAACCCCAGATAAAATGCCAATAAGCCAAGGATATGCACATCTTAAAAAAAAATAACTCACTGTTTCTCCAGCTGCTCAACAAACCAACTATGTACACGTTCTTTAAAACTATCATCTGTTTCATTTTGCTGCAACTCAAATGGTTTGCCAACAACGACCTTAATAGGATGCCAATAGACTAATAGCGAATCTGGTGGATACACTTTATTAACACCAATAATGCACACGGGCACCACAGGGCGACCCACTTTTTTTGCAATCATGACAAAACCACCAAAAAAATCGTGAATTTTGCCATCGGTAAACCGACTACCTTCTGGAAATATCATAAGATTACGGTAATGGTTATTCACCACATTAATAATTTTGCGCAATGATAACATGCTTTGTCGAGGTGATGTTACATCAACAAGAACAGAAATTAAGGGAATGACAAACCGTATCAAAACAGAATCCATTAATTCTTGTTTTGCAAGCCATACATGGGGAATATTTTTTGAAAGCACTCCCATCAATGGAATATCTAGTGATGATTGATGATTGCCCACAAAAATCACCGGCTTATGAGGAATATTTTCTAAGCCCTCATAAGTAATCGGCACCAGAGGACATTTGAGTACCGCACAATAAAACCAGTGAACGGGCAAAAAAATAAAACGATGCGAATACCGCCACCGTTGTGGAATACACATAAAAATAATCATTGGTATCAAAAAAACAAGTGTCACTATAATGAGTAACAATCGAGATATAACTGAATGTACAAAAACCTTTATTGTCATGCTGTACCCTTTTTTAGCTCGGTTGCTTAAAATAAAGATCAAATTGGTCGTGTAATTTTTTAATATAAATATTTGTGTAGAGGCACACAATAAAGGGTGCTAGTAGTATCGCTACGATATCTGATACTATCCAAATCTGCCTCATGGTAACACCAGCTGACAATAAGGACATTGGAACGTGATGGCTAACAATATGCCATGGCAAATTTAAAACAAATCCTACAATAATTAACAAAGGCAAATTGTACACAATCATTTTGATTGCTCTGAACAAAGACATCAATCCATCACTATCTGATGCGCTTCTTATCATAAACGATATTCTTTTTGGTGAATCAAAGAAAAAAAGAAACGCAAAAAAATAAAGCGGTGATGCTGCGGTTGGCCAAATCGACTTCGGGAAACCTATCAATAACAATACTATTGGCAGAAAATAGATCATGTGTCTTCTAAAATATACTCCATCTTTTTGTTCAAGAGACGGACGAGATGCAACAAGGCTTACCAATAATACTGCCTGGTAAATCCAATCAAATAAGTGTTTAAAAGAAAAATGTTTAATATCAGCATGTTCAACAAAAAGTAGCGGCAAAATTAACATCACAAGGTATGGTACAATACAACAGCCGAAAGGCAATAAAAATACATACAACCAATTCTTCACAAGAACTTTATAGGTATCAATACCCGCTTTAAAAGTAACCAGTAAAAATAGCTTCAAATTTTTGGGCTTTAACAGAGTTAACGAATCCGCCCATGATTGTAATAATGTCATAATCTTATTCCTTCATTGGATAATACTACCTTCTCTTTTACCTTATAAGATATTGATTCATTTGACAATATTGACAAAAAGAGAAACTTATTACATTTTTTTAATATACATTAACACTCAAGGAATTCGGATGTTTAAACAATTTTTTATATTAACTTTAAGCTTTTCTTTAATAAATGGCATGAAATTTTCAGATGATACCATCATACATTACCATTTAGTAACACACCAAAATACCGATTGCTTTGGCACAATACCCGTCATATTTTTTGGAAATGCAGATTCTATAAAAGGAACAAAGGAAAATCCTTCTTATCTCAATATAGAATCACATTTTGCTGAATATTCATTACTCAAAGATAAAGTTAACTATTCCGAAAACAAAAATTTTTATGCTGAAGCCACTGCATTCCTTTCAAAATTACATGAAACCCATAACATTGGTGTTGTTGAAGCTAAATTTGAAGATGAAGTAGCTATCCGAGATTGGAAACATTCTTTAACTTTAGGTATAGATAGGAATGTCGGATTCCGTACATTTAGTAGTGCATGTGGGCTAATGTGGCATAAAAAAGAAGGCATCAAAATAACACGGCCTTATTGGTATAATGAGATAATAACGTACGATGCAAAACGCAAAGAACAATCTATATCCTTTCTCATACAACCACCCCAAGCAAAATCTACGTTTTTTAAAAAACTTTTAACCTATGGGTCGTTATATACAGGTATTGCTGTTCTATTATACATAGTGATTATGCAATGCAGGATTGCTTCCTTGCTGCCCTAAGAGCAAAAAACTTTCATAAGTACAATTAATTTTCTTTTGATTCCATGTAGAATAAACCTCTCTTTTCAAAATTATTTGACTTTTTGAAAATATATGGCTTATTATTAAATAAGATTTGAAAAGAATCTAAAAAAACAATTATGGCAAACGATATTGCAAGTTTGAAAATTGACATTAATATAGTAAAAATAAAGCAATATCAGCAAACATTTAAAAAAGATACATATGAAGAAGTTAATCATTGTCGAGTCACCAGCAAAAATTAAAACTATAACAAAGTTTTTAGATAAAGACTTTGTTATTACGTCTACCATGGGTCATATTAAAGACCTTCCTACCAAAAAGCTTGGTGTCTCTATGAATGATGAAATTACTATCGATTACGTAGTTCTTGAAGGCAAAGAACAAACTATTGCCAACATCTGCAAACAAGCAGCTACATCCGATATTATTTATGTTGCACCCGATCCTGACCGGGAAGGTGAAATTATCGGCTGGCATATTGCACAAGAAATTGCAAAAACCGCCAAAAAAGGTGCGAAAGTCTATCGCATAACATTCAATGAAATTACTGAACCTGCCATTTTAGCTGCTATTAACAACCCTGGTTCTATTAATATGAAACTTGTTGAAGCACAACAAGCACGTAGAATTCTTGACCGTTGGGTGGGATATGAAGTTTCTCCTATTTTATGGAAAAAAATTACCAAAGGTTTGTCTGCTGGACGCGTTCAATCAGTTGCTTTGCGCATGATTTGTGACAGAGAAAATGTTATTCG
Organism: uncultured Pseudomonadota bacterium; assembly: GCA_964433525.1. Lineage (GTDB taxonomy): Bacteria > Babelota > Babeliae > Babelales > Vermiphilaceae > SOIL31. Next base: position 314,531 of record CAYSQT010000001.1, on the reverse strand, counting down.
CACGTTTGTTCCAGAAGAATTTTGGAGCATTGCAGGTCATTTTGGACACAATAAATCTGTCATCATAGCTCCTCTTACTCATATTGGTAAAGATAAAATTGATATCAATAATAAAGATAAAGCTGACAAAATATGTGACGCTATTAAAAAAGAATCATTTATTATTGACGCAATTACGGACAAAACGCGTGCCAGAAACCCACTACCTCCTTTTATGACTAGTACGCTGCAACAAGCTGCATATAATTTACTTGGGTTTCCAGTAAAAAAAACAATGATGATTGCGCAAAAATTATACGAAGGCGTGCCACTTAAAGATGCAAACAACCCCGTTGCTCTTATTACCTACATGCGTACCGACTCACTGAGAATATCAGATACTGCCTTACAACAAGCGCGTTCATACATAACAAGTAACTATACAGCAGAATATTTACCATCAAAAGCAAATGTTTTTGAAAAAAAATCAAAAGCAAAAGCGCAAGATGCCCATGAAGCCATTCGTCCTATTGATGTGGCAATGTCACCAGAAAAAATTCAACATTATATGCAACCTGATGAAGCAAAATTATATGAACTGATTTGGAAACGTTTTGTTGCCTGTCAAATGAATCCAGCTGAATACGCACAGCGTCAAGTTACCATTAAAGGTGGTACCTTTATCTTTAAAGTAACTGGTTCAACGCTCACCTTTGATGGATTCTTACGCGTATACCAAGAGGAAGAAGAAACTGAATCTACTGGCAAATCTGCAGCCACTGTCAAAGAAGACAAAATTATTTTACCTGCAGATTTAAAGGTGAATGACCCTGTCAACCTTAAAAAGGTTGATCCAAAACAACACTTTACGCAACCACCTGCACGTTTTACTGAAGCATCTCTCGTTAAAGAGCTTGAAAAAGAAGGCATAGGACGTCCGAGTACGTATGCAACCATTTTAAATACTATCCGCGCTCGCGCATACACAACGCTTGAAAACAAAAAATTTGTGCCGACAGAGCTTGGTATGCTTGTCACTGATATGCTTGTTAAAAATTTACCTGATATCATGAATCCAAAATTCACCGCTAACATGGAAGAAGACCTTGATAAAATCGCCGATGGTGAAATAGAACGTGATACTCTTTTAAGATCTTTCTGGAAAACATTTAGCAAAGATTTAGCTGCTTTTGGTGGCAAAAACACCGAAGGTAAAAAAGCTGTTGAAACTGATTTAGCATGTCCACAATGTAAAAAGGGGAAATTGGCAATCAGATTTGGCAAAGCTGGCGAATTTTTGGGATGTAACAATTATCCAGAATGCACATTCACCAGTAATTTTATCAGAGATGAAAAAGGAACTATTGAATTAAAAGAAGCTGAAGCACCTCAATTGCTTGACAAAACTTGCCCCAATTGTGGCAAACAACTGCGTCAAATGCATGGTAAATTTGGAAGTTTTATTGCATGCTCTGGTTACCCGGAATGCAAATATATCGAAAAAAAGAAACTACCATTCCCGTGCCCTCAATGTGGCAAAGAAATTGTAGAACGTGCATGGCGTGGCGGTAAATTCTGGGGCTGTTCTGGATATCCTACCTGTAAGCTTGCAATTTTTGATACTGTCGAAGAGACACCATGTCCGCAATGTAAATGGCCTTTTTTGACTAAAAAGACGGATAAAGAAGGTAATGTTACGTTGATTTGTGTGAATAAGGAATGTGGTTACAAAAATTAATCATAGGGGGTTTCTTGTCAAACCCCCTATTTACCCCGGACACAAACGTGCCGTTTAATTGCTATTCCGGCAAAAACTCGGAGCTATAGAATGCAAGAGCATTCTAATCTCCTCAGACAGTTTGCCTCATAAAGTTAAAAATTACTAAATTTTTGTTTTATCTTATTACTTCAAAATACATATCATCGGGCCGTTCGAATAGTTCGCTTCGCTCACCTCGAACGGTGCATAGCCTAACTCTTCAGGCTAGGCTGCGTAGCAGACTATAATTTTTATAAAATACTTTAGTAGGCATTTGATGGGATTAGAATACGCAGTATTCTATAGCCCTGAATATGCCGATAATGGAGCGATCAAACTGCAAGTTTGTGTGTGGGGTTTGGGGGCGCACATCGCCTCCATAAAAAAACTATTCTGTAACTTCTTTCACTTTTACAAAAAAGCTTGTATCTTGACCCTTAAATAAGGGGGTAATTTTAGCTTCATATTGTTTTTGTATTAACATATATTTCACTAATACTTTTTTATTTTCCACTCCAGACTTAAGAAATGCTTCAGCAACTTTAGAAGAATCTTCCTTATTCAGCGGAATAACTTGAGTAATATCTTTACCTAAAAAATCTTTTTGTGGACAAAAATACTCCAAACCTTGCGCAGAAGACGATTGAATTAAAAACCTACTCCCAAAACCTGATTCATCGCTACGCCAATCAACCAAAAAATTTAAACACCCAACATTCGGCTGCTCACTACTTTCCATACTCAATATTTGACCTACTGAAGTACATAATAATGCAACTAAAACTCCATGCTTTAGCATCTTACACCTCTTTTTTTTTTAATGATTACAACAACTACTTTTTCTGCTTCCATAGATAAACAAAATTACCACTTGCTGTTACAATTTTTGTTCCTTTTTCATTCCAGTCTGCACAAAAAGTAAACTCATCTTTATCTTCACCTTCTAAAACAGCCACTTCTTTTTGAGTTGCTACATCGGATATAGTTGCCGTATTATCCAACTGAGACGCTGCTACTATTTGATTTTTTATTTTGTTCCAAGACACAGAAAGAAGAGTAGCACCTGCAGTAAATCTCATTATCTGTTTTTTTGTTGCCACACCCCATCCAAATATTGATGTATCTCCCCCAGCAACAACCACAGTACCCTCTGGATTCCAACAAATTGTATTAAGTGACTCATAGCCACCATCAGGATGCTCCCACAACTCTCCATCTTTATGCTCTAGTTGTGCATCCCATACCTGAGCCCAAACAGCAAGCGGCAATACTGCAATATGTGTGTTCTGTGGATTAAAATATGCCGCTACGGCATAAGTATTGTGATATTGTATTCTGCGCTTTTCTTGACCTGCGTTTGCATTCCATAATCGAACCGTACCATCGTTTGATGCTGTTACTATATTCATATTGTCTGAACTAAATGCTGCAGTACTCACAGCTCCATTGTGTTTCAAACAAAATTGTTCTACTCCCGTTGGCACCTGCCATACTTTCGCTGTCCAATCATCTGATGCTGATACTATTTTTGTCCCATTGCTATTAAAAAGCGCTGAATTAACTGCTTGATTATGAAATACTTTTAATAATTCCTGACCTGTTGTTGCATTCCACACTCGCACAGACATATCTTTTGATGCAGCAACAATCATTTTTCCTTGCGAATCAAAATGTGCTGCATTAGCAAAATCTTTACATTCAAATTTTTTTATTTTGTACCATTGTTGTTTTTGCTCTGCGCCATACATAGGCACATTAACACTACATATGATAAGGGCTAAATAATATAATGCATACTCTCTCTTCACAACGATTCCTGTTTTTAAAAAAAATCAACTTAAAAATTATTCTTTTTTTTACATGACACAATTTTCATATTTCTTTAACACTTTATCTAAAGCTACAGACAAATCAATCTCCAAAACATTTGCTAAACAAATGAATGAAAAAAATACATCCCCCATTTCTAGTTCCAAATTCTCGTTTTTATCTATCGATGCGGATTTACCATAATCAGTAATTTTTAAAAATTCTTTTGCTACCTCACCAACTTCTGATACGAGATCTAATAATCGATCTTGACTAGAAGATACAAAATTATGTTCTATAGATTGATCCCGCTAAACGTGGACTGGCAAAATTAGTATGAAAATTGTTTTATTTTTTTAAATATGTGGTAAATTTGCTGCATCACAAAAACAAAAATTGAGATGTAACAATGTTGAACATAGAAAAAACGGCAGAGTTAAAAAAATTCGTCGAAGAAACACCATGTCCGCAATGTAAATGGCATTTTTTGACTAAAAAGACGGATAAAGAAGGTAATGTTACATTAATTTGTGTGAATAAAGAGTGTGGGTGTAAAAGTTAATTTTTTATGGGGGCGATGTGCGCCCCCAAACCCCGCACATAAACCTGCGGTTTAATCGCTTTTATCTCGGCGTATTCCGTACTTAGTCTGTTAAGAAACAGCCTAAATACATCAGACGCCTGCTAAAGTACTTCACAAAATTATAATCTGCTACGCAGCACAATCTAAAAAAAGCTAAACTATACCCCGCTCGCCCTGAGTTTTTTTATTCTTATAAAAAAGTATCGAAGGGTAGACAATAATTATTTTGTAACTGCTTTCACTTTTACAAAAAAGCTAGCTTCTTAAACAATTACAATGACACACAAAAAATAGCATTTAACATCAAAAAAATCTATGCCTTTGTAAGAACAAATATAGGGACTTATAATATATTGATATCTATTTTTTCATAAGCTCAGCTCTGCATAAAGGGCATTTATTATCTTTTTTTCTAATCTGATTACAACAGGAAATGCATAAAAATTCATCTTGATGTTTTAGTGCATCACCATTAAAACAAGGAATCTTTTGTACTATAGTTTTAATCGATGCATTAAAGCTTTCCATACATATAAAACACTCAACTTCAACAGGAATCGCCACTTCTTCTTTCTCTTCTTTTTCTTCCAAAACAAATTTTTGTTGTTTAACTTCTTGTTCTTCTACGAATTTTTTATTTGATAAAAAGGGTAAAACCATATTTTTAATTAATTCCCGATGTCGAACATTGACCTCATGGATAACAAACATAGAAAACGTAGATTTTTTCTCAAATTCATCCAGTATATCCTGATCAATATAAGCTCCCCGCTTTAATAAGAAGCGAACCTTTTCAAACTCATATTTATACATCGCACTCGATAACGGGGTATGTCCATTAGCGCTCGTTGCATTAATATTTGCCCCAGCATCTAGTAGCAATGTCATCATGCTATCAGTTTTTGCAATATGCAAAGGGGTAATATTAATACGATTTCCTTTATTTGGATCAGCTTTATATTCAAACAATATTTTACATATGTCTAAATGATTATAAAAAGTAGCGTTACTTAATGGTGTATTTCCATGAAAATCAGCTCTATTAACCATTCCAGGATATGCTTGCAATATATGTTTAACTCTCGATTTCTGCTCGCATTCAATTGCACTCAATAAACTTGAATGTATATCTTCCAGCATACGAAAGTACTCTCCAGATCCTGGAAATGGCACTAACATAGCAAAAGAATCTAAAGTAGGCATAATAATCAAGGTTATTAAAATAATATACATCTTCATATTTTCTCAAAACTATCTATGCAAAATCTTTATGCTCAACCCCACTTACATTTCTTTCTTCAGTATCAAAAGTAATTCCCACTAAAATAATTTTTTTTCCACAATCAAGATAGGGTTCATAATATTTTTTTGTCTCAATTTGATTCAGTGCTTTCTCTGTCGTTTTATTAATTTTAAATTCAATAATAAAACAATGATCTTTTGTCTGTAAAACAGCATCAATCCTGCCTATATTTGTCGGTTCTTCAACAATAATATCTGCACCAAGCATCTTGAATATAAGATAAAAAATAGTTTGATAATATTTTTCATCTGCTATTTGAATAGTGTAAGGAATCTGAACAAAAAATGCTTTTAACAACTCAAAAACTCTCGCAAAATCAAGCTGATAAAAGGCTTTTGATACCGTTGCAACCAATTTTGCGGTACTAGAACGCGCAATGCCAGTCATAGACTTAATAACATACTCGCCAAGAGAATCAATTGTTTCTTTGTTAACATATCCCAAGATGTAATTACGCGAATCAGGATCATATGATTTGATGGTTAGATAACCAGTTTGAAATAACAACGTTTTTAATTCTATGTCATCAATATCAAACTGCCCCAACTCACCAGCGGTTGCTTCAATATTTTCAAAGCTTTGAACAGGATAGTCTTTTATTTTTAAAAGATTAATGAGAAATGTTGGGGTTCCTGTTTCAAACCAATAGTTAGAAAAATCATTATTTTTACAAAACAACATAACTGAAAAAGGATTATAAATATGCTCATTTATACTTGTTTTGCTAAAATTATATCCATCATACCAGCGCTTTACTTCTGTAAGCAGAAATTCAATAGACACGCTTCTTTTTTGAGAAATAAATATTAAATATTCTTCAAAATATTTTTCTATTTCATGCTTGGTATAACCCACCAAAGCGTTATAATGGGCTGACATACTAATATCTTCTAAATTATTAAGCCCAGAAAAAATTGATGCTTTTGAAAATCGACTGACTCCAGTCAAAAAAACAAAGTGCAAATAAGGATCAAGACCTTTAATAACGGTATAAAAATTTTTGATAACTTCTCGAACTTGATCTGCTTTATGCGTATCATGAATATATTTTAAAATTGCATAATCATATTCATCAATAAGCAGCGCTACTTTTTCTATTTTGGACAATTCCATAACTAGACTGCGCAATAATTCGCCAGATGATAGATGCGCCGCTAGCGTTATGTTGTACCCTTGCGCAATACTAATTAAATAATTTTTAATTTTTTCTTCTAATTCTTTTGGTTCTGCAAATGGAATATCCGAAAAAGAAATAATAATGACCTGATGCTTTTTCCATTCATAAGACAAGCTATCAATTGCTAATCCGCTAAAAAGTTGTCGTTTGCCTGAAAAAATAGCAGCCAAGGTTGATACTAACAATGATTTACCAAATCGACGTGGCCGTGAAAAAAAATAATATTTACCTTCTGTTATTAGATCATAAATATGTTGTGTCTTATCCACATATATATAATTTTCACTTATAAGTTTTTCAAATGACTGTATCCCTATTGGCAGCTTTTTCATAACTTACTCCTACTCTCTTTACCTCAGCCTTGTACCATCAGCAACACCAGCTGGCGTCTGCATCAGTTGCACTTTACCATTTTCATCTTCTGCAACAAGCATCATGCCTTGTGATTCATGTCCTGCCATCTTACGTGGTTTAAGATTGGTAATAAATATTCCACGCTTGCCAACCAATTCTGCTGGGGCATGTGATTTTTTGATCCCTGCCAAAATAGTACGAATACCTTTTTCACCAAGATTTACTGTCATTTTGACTAATTTATCAGAACCTTCTACATCAGTGCATGCACTGATTGTGCCTACATGAATTTCTACTTTGACTACATCATCGATTGTTATATAATTCTCTTGTTGTGTTGTTTCTTGTGTTGCTGGTTGCTGCATAGTGTCCTCTGTATTTTTTTCTGGTTTTTCAAATAATGGCTTATCTGTTTTGTGTAACACAAATGTCATATCCCAACTTTGATTAGTTACGTATTCAAGCGTGTCTTTGTTAATGTCAAAAGATATTCCCAATGCTGCAAGCAGCTCTTCCATCTTGTGTGGCATAACTGGCCACAACAAGACTGCAATGACATATAAACTATGACACGTTGCGGACAACACCTCTACAAATGCTTTATTGTCTGTTTTTGCCAGTTTCCATGGTTCCTTACCGTGAAAATAAGCATTCACCGTATGTATATATCTCCAGACACGTGCAAGCGCATGGTGAAACATATATTCATTCATAGTCTGAGTAAAATCTTGAATTGTGTTGTAACATTCATCTCGCAATGCCACAACTTCTGCTGACCATGCAGTGCACGGTTTCACCGTTGATGCATCACATTTATGCGCAAGCATTATCATACGATTCAGTAAATTACCCAAATCATTTGCCAAATCTGCTTCAATACGGTTTTCTACATCAGCAATGCTAAAATCACCATCTTGATTGACGGGAATCTGACGCATTAAATAATAACGAATTGGCTCTGCGCCATATTTTTCTTGCAATGCAATGGGATCAACAACATTACCAAGCGATTTTGACATTTTTTGTTTATCAACTTTGATCCACCCATGTACCAATAGTTTTTTAGGTAACGGCATTTCCGCCGCCATCAACATTGCTGGCCAATAAACCGCATGAAAACGAATAATATCTTTTCCTAAAATGTGTAAATCAGCCGGCCACCACGCCTTAAAATAATCGTTTTTATTTTTTTGACCGTAACCAACTCCGGTAATGTAGTTACATAATGCTTCCACCCACACGTACACCGTATGTTTTGTGTCCCCTGGAAATGGCACACCCCATGGAACAGAAGTTCTGGAAATACTTAAATCATGCAAGCCTGATTCAACAAAACTAATCACCTCATTAAATCGTTCTTTTGGTGTAATAAAATCAGGATTAGCGCGATAAAATTCTAATAAGCGTTCTGCAAAATTATGCAATTTAAAAAAATATGTTTCTTCTGAAAGCATTGCCGTTTCACGACCACATGTCGGACATGTTTTTGCACCATCGGTCACAAATGTTTCACATGGTGTACAATACATGCCGCTATATTCTGATTTATATACATGACCATTATCAATTAACCGTTGAATTAATTGTTGCGCGCCATGGATGTGAAAATCATCCGTTGTTCGAATAAAAGAGTCATAGTTTATTTCATACAAATGCCATGCTTTTTTATAATCATCAATAAAACTATCAACAAAATCTTGTGGCTCTTTTCCTGCTGCTTGCGCTACTTGCGCTATTTTTTGGCCATGCTCATCAGTACCAGTTAAAAAAAACACCTGTTTATTTTGTATTTTATTCCAACGAGACACGACATCAGCAAGTAGTGTTGAATATAATGAACCAAGATGCGGCTTTGCCGTTACATAATAAATGGGAGTTGTGACATAAAATTTTTTTTGATTTTCCATATGACTTTCACCGGGCTATATTTTCTCCGCGCTCATCCTGAACTTGTTGAAGGATAAAGCGCTCAAATCCTTCGACGAGCTCAGGACGAGCGCGTGTTTAATTTTTAAACTAACTGTTAATAATTTTATCCTTACAAACCTTTTTCTTCAAATTCTATCTCTTTCTTTTCGTGAAAAAGATAAAGTCCAAACATCACAAAAGCCATGGTAGCAAAAAAATGCCAGGTTACTGTTTCACCTAAAAATATCCATCCTAGTAGTGCTGCAAAAAGTGGTGTTGTAAAACCTGCAAATGACAAAAATGTTGCTGAATGACGTGACAAAAGGTATGCATACAAATTATATCCAATAATATTTGCAATAAGCACAAGAGCGATACTGTACACTCCAAGCATCATTATTTTTTCTGCATACAACCCACAAGTTTGCGCAACAAATGGTAATACCACCGGAGCATCTTTAAACGCAGGCATTCCCTCGTGCATAAAAGAAAGCAATAAAGCTAATAGTCCTCCACCAGTCATACCAATACTGTTAACAAACACAAAAGGATAACCTTTTGCTGTCAATTTTTTCATAATCATCCAACCATATGCGCTCGATGCAACAGAAAAAATAAGAGCTACTTCATAAATTGATAAAAAACCAATATGCGTAGCAATTTGCTCAAGTGGCGTTTGCGCAATTAAAATAGGAATAAAACCTACAAATCCGATTAACAGTCCACACACCTGACGCACGCTTAATTTTTCAGCAAATAAAATATATGAAAATACTGCTGTAATAAATGGAGACAAATTATACAACAAACACGCTTTTCCTGATGTGACATTCTCTAACGCCCAAAATTCAAGTGTGTACGACACAAAAATATGAAAAAATATTATTTGTGCAAATAACAACCAATCTTTTACATTGAATGTTATCTTTTTACGATGTGTGCTGTATGCCAACAATATGCTACCACCGAGCATCATCCGTATTCCCGTAAATAAAAACGGCGATACATATGAAAGCGCTGCTTTACCAAGCGTAAAAGTACTGGCAAATAAAAAGTACATGAAAATCACTAAAAACATAATATAGACCCAAAAATGATGAAAAAAAGATATGCTAAACAATACAAGCGGCCCTGAGCCGCTATAATAAAGAAGATCATTTTTTTCATTATTTGTCAATAAAAAGAGAGGGTGAGACGTGGCATAGAAGCCACATCTCACCCTCTCTTAAAAAAATATATCGCTCAATTAGTCGCAAGTACAAGCAAGAATTTGAGTAACAATCGTTAGTATCTGATTAACAAGAGTAGTAAGTGCCGTTAACCCTCCTTCTATTGTTGAACAACAAGTTGTTTGTGTTGTACTGATAGTTGTAAGCTGATCTTGAATATTTGTACAGCACGTATCTTGCACATCAAGCACCGACACAAGCAAAGTTTCTGTAACAGAACAGCACACTGCCGCTTCATCAGTTTGTGAAATAATTAAATCTTCAATTTCATTAAGTTCATGGCGTGTATGTCTACAGCATTTTTCAGCTTCATGTCCCTGCTTTTTCAAGCGATGATTAATTTTTTTACAACACCATGCATTATTCGCAACCAAATTGTCTAATGCACATTGCATATTACTTACTTGAGCGCAACAATTATTACAACTATCTGAAGCTACCATATCCTGACGAGGTGCTTTTGTACTAGCACAATCACAAGGACAACGTTTGCCTTCGCACTCTCCACCTTCAGCGCATGCAGCACAGCATGGTTCATTTTCATGAGCCTCTTGCGCTTCTTCAAGTGTGTGAATTTCGTGATCTTTTTTGCCTGGTTTAATTTTGCCAGCAGCAATGGCAGCCGCTGCCGCATCTTTAATTGATTGTTTTATTGCCATTTTTTCTGCACAACTTGCACAACGTGCCAATACGCTTGCACCTGCAAATAGTGCAACCGCAACTACCGCAACTCTCATTGTTTTAGATATAGCCATTACGAAATCTCCTTCCTTTTATGGGTTTTAGAAATACGCTATCAAACCAATATGTGCTTCTGTCTCTCTCATAACATTTCGACCTGAAACCACTTGCGATCCACCACCAAATACTTCAAAATAGTTCCAACGAGTGAACATTTGTGCGCGTAATTTATTAGAAAATGCATTGGTATGGTTTTCATATATTTCTGCATCAAGTGGTTGATCCGGACGACCAAGTAAATCTGTTGCTGTCTTTTGATCAAAGTTTACTTTGTCATGACCTTTCGCAAACAACTCATAACCAAACGTAAATCCTAGATCTGGATTTTGTGGATGGAAGAAATTCAAATCAATACGACCGACAAAATAGTTCCATGAAACATCAGCGTCCACTTGAGGTCCAAGGTTGGTAACTTTTGCACCAACAAATGTTGCTGCACGTTTTTCATCACGTTTGAATGCATGATGATATGCAAGATCAAATTCAAATGCAAACCAACTACGCGCTCTCCATCCTGTGTCTATGCCAAGTTTAATTTCAAAGTGTCCGTTGTTACCAGTAGGCTTAAAGTAAAGATCATTAGATGATTTTTGACGTTTAGCTGTTGGGAATTGTACTCCGAACAACCCATCAAAGAACCAATTTTGTTTATCTCCATATCCGCCATACACTTCAGTGAATAAGTCACCAATACCTGCATTGCGTGAGTAACCAGCAAGATCAATACCTTTATTTAAAAAGAATTCTGATGCTAATTCTGCGTTATTTAAATCAAATTGTAACAATGGCGTCAATGTTTGATATAAATTTTCGGCATCTTCGGTACTCACCGTTCCATCACCTTCTGCAACCGCACGTGGAACTATAAATAAAGTTCCCTGTGCTTGTCTATTTGTTGCTAAATTAGTTGCATAACCAACACCAGTTTGGAAAAATGTTGCCTCACCATTTGCAGCTTGTCCATTTTCCCCAAGCGCACCACTCACTTCAGAAGGCAATTTTCTAAATGGCACTGCAGGCAAACTTCCGTTGTCGCTTTTCACTGCATAAGCAGCAATAGACGCCGTATCAGCAGTAGGACCAACCACATTTTCCCCAGAAATTGTCCCCTGAGCATAATTAACAACGGGTACAACATTTGCAGTATTTGTTTGCGCAGTAACAGAACTAAAATTGAGCGTGCTTAAAAAATCCAGACGCAAAGCATATTCAAAGCTTGTTGAAGTAAAACTATCTGTTAAATTAATTTGCTCAACACTTGCCACATCTGCAAGCGTTTCTTCTAATTTGTAATCACTATCTTGTTCTATTTCTATCACAACATAAGGAATACTTGCGCGCCCACCAACATGCCATTGATTGTCTGAGCCAAAATTACGGGAAAATTCTAACCCCATAAATGCGCCATTTTCATTGTAATCAAATTGTGGCATAATTCTTGCAAATCCCAAGAATGGATTATTATTAACAAGCAGCGCTTGCTGTTGCAAAGATTGTGTTGCAAATGTACCACCAGTAAATGCTTCTTCACCTCTAAACACATCTTTACCAAACACTAATGCTGACAAAGAACGAGTATCACGAGTGATATGATTTTCAGAATCCCAAAAAGCTGATGCCGCTGTTCTTGTATATGCTACACCCCATGTATGAAAATCCCACGTTGTATTTTCTTTTTGACTTGGCATATTTTCATACCACCACGCATCCGCTACCGATTCTAACTGCCAGTGAAAATATCCTCTCCAACGAGCACTCAATGGTGTGCGAAACTCCCAGCTTGCCTGGAGCATTCCACCCACTAAAGTGCCAATAACTACAACACTTTTTAAGGTTTTCTTCATTACATTCCTTCTATTTTTTTGAAACATACTCACATCTTCTTTTAATTGGTGAAGTGATTAATTTATTGAGCCAATCACTTCACCAAAAAATATTATCTACCCATCTGTGTTGCAGTAAGAATATCATTGTTTTGATGGTCAATGTTAACAAACACTGCACCTATTTCATCTGCTTGTTGGCGCTTACTAACAGAATTACCACTACCAATAATATTTGAAACTTCTGTGCGCACTATTTGACCATTTGCTACTGTGTCAATCTGCACCGTAGGCACTGTTTCAAAATCATCTGCGCTAGAGTTTGCACGGCCAAAGGTATTTGGACGATTAATTTCTAATACCGCATCATGCGTTTTGAGCAATTCAAAGAGTTCTAAACCAGTAAGATTATCTTCTTGTAATTGGTCATCTTGTAATGCAGAAGATGCCATAATACTTGTCCACAGACGCGGATCAAATACGCCAGGAGCAACTTCTACTTGACCATCCTGATCTAACACAATTGGATGAATTCCGCCTGTTCCAGAATATGTTAAAATCATGTTACCACCACCAGCAAGATTGAAGTCTGTTGTTATACCATCATCAATGGTAGCAAAATTAACATTGTATCGTATAGGCTCATCTCCATTAATCGCAAATAATGAAGCATTTGGATTATCTCCACGGAATATACGATCATGTTCAAAGCGACCTTGCAAGAAATTGAACGTGATAGTTTTAACATTAAATAATGTGTTAACTATATTTTCATTTGGCACAATAAACCCTGTTGCAGGATCAATTCCATCAAAACGTTCAATTCCCACGCCAAGCCCCATGAAACCTTGACTACCAATAAAGAAGTCTGCTTCATCACCATCGATAGTTAAAGTAAAGCTGACAGAATGTGGTGTTTGCCGTGTTCCACGTGCAACGTCCTGATCTTCCACGTTACCAATTTGCAACACGCCACCTTCAGTTAAATTAAGTTCACCAATAATAAACTGCGCATTATTAAGTAAACGTAATTCAAGATTTGTAGTTTCTACTGGGCAGAATGCATCATTGGTAGTTTCAACACCAACAAACGCATTTTGTAACAAGAATGCTTGTGCATTATCACGTAGTTCAATAACACCTTCTCCCATAAGTTTAATACGGAAATTATCGGTGTTATGAAGATCTGCACCAAAATCAGTCAAGAAATCATACTGATTATGGGTATTTGCTGCAGGAACGACTTGCAACGGTGGTAATGTTTCATTATGATTCCCATGCGGAATTGCTTGGAAGAACGTCGTTACATTTGGAGCTGCCTCAAAGCGAATTTGCGAGTTGTTTGCAAAACTCAATGTTCCCAAACCAGTAATAATTGATGAACCTGGTTCAACAGCCAATTGTGCTTCACCGGTAAACTGAACAAGATCAGTTACCACATCAAACGAACGCAAATCGAAACGTGACGATGCTGGTAAGATAATTTCATGCGCAATGTCAGCATTAATAGTCAGTACATCACCATCCACAAAGTCTGGTCCTTTTACAAATGAACATTGAGCAGCAAGAGTGATATCTCCTGCTAAATCAACACGACCGGAACCATTTGCGATAATAATGATACCAATTGCACCCAACATTTGATCAGAGAGCACAACTGTACCATTATCTTCAAGCACAATTGTTGCAACCGGAGCTTGTCCTGAAATGTTTTCACATTGATCAAGACAACAACCATTATTATTAATAGCAAATGTGATGTTGCGAACTGTTCCACCTCGTACAATAAATGATGCTGGATTGCCAAGACGGCTTCCGCGAATAATTAAATTATTAACAGTACCTTCAATAATTGGCAGTGATGTTATATTTTCTTCCATCACTTCAGGACAGCATGGTCCAACAGGTAAGAAAGGAATAAAGTTAGGACAATCTTGCTGAAGTATTTGCCAATCAAGAATCAAATCACCAACTTCTTGACCAGGACCAACAAGAACCTGACCTTCTGTTGTGCTTAGATCAGTATCACCATTAACAATACCCAAATCATCACAGAAAATAACTTGACTTGGTGGTAGATCAACAATACCATTGCGTGTTCTTGTTACTAATACACAGAACATTGCCAAGAATCCTGGATCTATACTTAACTTACCATTCAAGTCAACAAAGATACCACCTTGTCCTGTAACATTACTTGTTGATGGACATCCGTTTAACCCACCACGTGTGGTAAATGAGAAAAAGTTACCCTGAATAACTAACCAAGGATTTGTCGTGATGTTAAAATCAGAAATATCAACATTACTTCCAATGGAAATGTTGCTGGTATTACCTAAGAAAATAGTATGAATAGTATCAGTGTCTTCAATGTCTTCGTCAATGATGGTGTCATCATTAAATGCTGTTGTTAAGTGTAATACTTGATTGTCTGTATCAGTAATAGGGAAATCAGCACCAAGACCATCAAACAACTGAATAACATCTAAATGCGCATCATTGTCAACGCGTGTACATCCATCAGCCGCAAAAGAACCGATGCGTGTACCAAGCACCATTTGACGCCCCGTGCCATTGTCTATACATGCACCATTGGAATAGAATACAAAATCAACATTATTTTTGCGTACGATTTCTTCTTCATCTACAAGATCAGGAACAACCAAATCGACACCAGTTAACGCAACATCTGTATTTAATAAAAAGCGTGAATTAAAAAAGCTGATATTTGGTCGCATTGGAGCATCAATAACATCCATTCCGCCAAACAATCTAAATGATTCCCCTCCAACATACGTTGGTTCAGAATTTATATCATCATCTTGGAAAACATGATGATTAGTATCAGTGTGGCTGAGTGATGTGTTATAAAGATTCATCGAGTTATTAATCAAAAATGCTCCGGTATTATACGCGAGTAACGCATCATCTTCCATGTTAAATGTACGCATCGGGAAATTAGTTTCTGATGAACCAACAAAAAGCGATCCTCCAGAAGGAACTACTTCTAATGATAACAGTTCAATTTTTGAACTTTGTCCACCATCATCAGAAAGACCGAACGCCTCAAGTCTTCCTTCCACATCGAACACAATATTACCAATTCCTTTTGTGTGTGCATTAGCATCAACAGTGAAAGGATCCATATCATCAAGACCACGAATAGTACCATCATTTGCTATTCCGGAACGGAAGAAAACCGCAGATTGGTTGCTGAGTAAAAAGCGTGCAGCAATTGCGTCTGGATTATGACTACCGTCAATAAATAATGCGGAAGGGTTACGTTCTTTCAAAAAACCAGTCAAGTTAACGCGCTTAGTACGCGCCATACATTCTGTTATTGGCTTTTGATTTAACGCAAGTCCAACGTAATCCAAATATGCATTTGAGCGAACCCATAACAAACCATCTGCTCCAATAACCGCACCTAAACGGTTACCATCAAATTGACCAATAAATTCTGTTGATATGTCACGAGCGCCAAGAAGACCGGTAGGATCTTGCAACAATTCAAACAATGTGTTGTTTTCATTTAACACAAGAAGCCCCGCAGAGAAATCACTGCCAAGAGAATTAAATATTGACCATATTGCTTCATTCCCTGCAGGTCGAGAAAGGTCAATGTTTGCAAGGGTGATGCATCCACCATTTCGTTGACAGGTAAAATGTCCCGCAACAGTAAATGCGCCAGTGTCCTCTATTTTTAATACCATACGTTTGTCTGACATGGTAACTGCATCAAATTCAATCAATGCTGCATCTTGAGCAAAATCAACAGGACGAGAAGATAAGAAACTTAGGCGAGACCGTGGTCCAATAATCACTTCTCTATTGTCATCAAAATATTCATCTCCTTCAAGAGTTCTGAATAATAGCACTGGTCGTGATTCACTGTTTTCATTTTGTCCGTTACCAAGTGCGCAATATTCATCCTCACAATATTCATCACAGCAATATTCTTCTTTGGTACAATACTCGTCGCATGGTGCAGAATCACCACCATACATAAGTACATACATTTGAACACCTCCAGAAGTTCCTTCTGAAGTAATTTTAAATTGTTTTCCTGCACCAATTGCCACATCAACTAATCCAGGACCACTTTGGACAACCAAAAGGTCATCATGAGATTGAGAAGATCCAACAAGCGTAATATTGTAATCCATTACAAAATTAATTGTTCTGCCTTCTGCAACTTTTAAATACAACTGAGACTCTCCAGCCCAACTGGCTGATATTTTTACATCTTGATTTAACGTGACAGTAACGTCTGAGTGAATGGCTTCAATGCTTGTTGCACCTAATGGCAATAGCACATCACCTTTAATAAAAAGATCTTGATCAAGAACATTTGCTACATACACATCATCCCACACAACCCTTGCAAGTGTCATCGACGACATAATAGATAACACAAAAAGAGCTAACCGATACCGAGAGAAACACTTCTTCATATACTCACCCTCTTTTTTGGAGACTACTTCTCTTTTGTAGAACACAATTCATTCGACAATATCTTCATAACACGAATACATCGATTATTCAATAATGTCAACTACGTTGAATGCAAAAATAACAAAATAATATCTCAAGAAAGGATTTTAAAACCTATGCCTTAAGACTGATCAAGATATCATTCAACACATCGCTAGAAACAACATTCTTAAAGAAATGAACGTTACTAAACAACTCATACGTTGGTTCAGTAAACGCTGCAAAACGCTCTTCATAATCAACTTCAACTTTGACCGCGGGGAAAAATTCGAATTTATCTACATATTGTTTTACAATATCTTTGCGAAACAAATAGTTTAAAAATGGATAAATTAAATCATCTTTTTGTGTTGCTGCAGTAATTGCTAATGAATCAATTACCGCAAAGGCACCTTCTTGCGGAATTAAAAAATTAATATTTTCAAAACGATTCATCACTTTTAAAAAATCTCCAGAAAGACCTGCAACCACCGGCACAACACCCGATGCTAATACATATTCTGCTCTGTGATCGGTATAAATTTCTACTCGTTTTTTTTGTTCTTGTAATAACGTTTTGATCTGTTCAATTTCTACAGTATCTAAATTTTCTAACCGACCAAACAAATACAATGCTGCTGTTAACACAAGAGGCCGAATGTCTTCAAACGTCGCAATTCGATTTGGCATCATGAGCGGATCAAATACTAATTTCCATGTTGCCGGAGGCAAGCTACCATCGTAATAATCAGTATTTACCCCAAGGCCATAGAGCGTCCAATAAAAAGGCAATGTATATTCATTATGCGGATCAAAATAACGGTTGCATAACGCAGGGTG
Source organism: uncultured Pseudomonadota bacterium (assembly GCA_964433525.1). Taxonomy (GTDB): domain Bacteria; phylum Babelota; class Babeliae; order Babelales; family Vermiphilaceae; genus SOIL31. Next base: position 296,553 of record CAYSQT010000001.1, on the reverse strand, counting down.
CAAATCTCGCCAAAAAGAAATTTTACCGTGATCAATCTTTTTAATAATACCTTCTTGAATCAACAGTTGCGCTGCCCAATCTGACGGCATAATAATATCATAATCATGATGCTCCGTTGAACGTAATTTTACGAACAACTCTTCATTGTTTTCAAAATAAGTAAAGTTAACCTGAATGCCCGTTTCTTTTTCAAAATCAACCAAAAACTCTTTATCAAGAACTTGACCCCATACTAAGACATTGATACTTTTTCCTGATGCAAATAAATCAAGCAGATTACCTGAATATAAGAATAGTGCAATGACCAGTAACCAGAACAGGACTATTATAAAACGCACTACGTTTTTCATACATTTCATCTATGCATCCTTATCCGTTTGACTTGCAAGAATGAAAATAAGAGTACAAAAAAACTACTTGTTAGCAATAAAATTGTTGATAATGCATTGACCATTGGAGATGCACCGGAACGTATGACTGCAAAAATATAAAGCGGCAATGTTTGCATTGACGCTCCTGCACAAAAAAATGAAATAACAAAATCATCTAATGAGATAATAAAAACTAATAATCCTGCAGCAATCATTGCTGGTGTTAACAATGGCAATACAACGGAAAAAAATGTTTGTCGTTTTGTTGCACCAAGGTCATATGAAGCTTCTATCAAACTAACATCCAACTCTGCAAAACGCGCATACAAAATCGGCACAACATACCCAAGTCCTAAAAGAGTGTGTCCCGCAATTAATGTTGATGCTCCCAACGGCACTGCAAAAAATGAAAATAATGAAAGTAAGCCAACCGCTAACACAATCTCTGGCATTGCCAAGCTACCATAAAAGAATGGCAACAACTTTTGCATATGATCACGCGATCCAAAAAATATCAAAACAGAACCGATTGTTAAACTTAAAAAGACTGAAGACACCGCAACGCATAACGAATTTCTCAATGCATCCCATACTTCAACAGATGAAAATAAATCTGTGTACCATTCTGTTGTAAAACCTAACCAATTATACGTAATCGCATTATCATTAAAGGAAAATACCATCAACACAAAAATAGGAATATACAGCAAGAAATATAATGTCGCGACAAAAAGCGGCATAAAATATGGTTTTAAACTGTTGATCATAATCGCTCTTTCTCCATTTTTTTATATGGAAGATCGCATAACCAATTAAATAATAATGCACACGCAAGTAACACAAGTCCGCTTACAACGGTAAACGCTGCTCCCAACTGGCTGTTTCGCGCCACTAAAAAGTAATGTGTTATCAAAGATCCCACATACATATGTTTTGCTCCTCCAATGAGTGACGGAATAACAAACTCTCCAAATGCAGGAACAAAAACCAACAACACTCCTGTTTTTATACCAGAAAGAGATAGAGGAACGGTAATACGAGTAAATGTTTGCCAATGAGTAGCTCCCAAATCCATAGATGCTTCCAGTAAATCGTGTTCTATTTTTTCTAAAATACTATACAAGGGCATAATCATAAACGGTAAATAATAATGTGTCATTACTAAAAAAATTGCATACAAACTATTTACCATATGCAACGGTTCTTGTATAAAGCCAAGCCTCAGCAGCACAGTATTAATCAACCCATTATGATCAAGAACAAAAACCCATGAATACACTTGAATTAAAAAATTAGTCCAGAATGGTAAGGTAAGCAAAAACAATAAAAGATTTTTCCATCGCCGTTCAACTTTTAATGCCAAAAAATATGCTACTGGGTATGCCAATAACAAACAGAGTAGCGTTACTCCGAGCGCTAAAGTAACAGACCTTCCTATGATGCGCGCATAGTCCATACCCCACAGAGAGAGATAATGAGACCATGTTAATTCATACCAAACAGAATCAATTGTTGGTTTAAAACTTGTGTATACAACAATAAAAAGCGGCATATACAAAAATAATATTTGCCATAACACCGCGGGAACAGAAAAAGTAAATGCTGCATCACGAAAAAAAATATCTCTAACTTTTTGTTTAATATTCATTTCTCTAATAACACCACATTTTCTTTTTGCCAATACAAAAACACTAAATCATCGTAATCGATCACTTCTTGTGGAAAATGCTCTTCATTCTGCTCAAAAACTTGCACAATCTGGCCATCTTTCAATTCCACGTTATATTGTGTTGAGCGACCATGATATACAATTGACTTAACAACACCTTCCAATTTATTTGAAAAGCCAATCATAGGAGTTTTACTAATTTCAATTTTTTCGGGACGAAGACTCATATAGGCCACGCTACCATCACGCAACCATTCTCCACCTTTTGATGCTGTTATTTCAAATGTACCAAGGCCAGAAAAAGTAATATGTGCAGATTCATGAGAAATAGTTACAACACCTTTAAATATGTTGGTGCTTCCCACAAATTCTGCCACAAACGTGCTTACTGGAAACTCATAAATATCTTTTGGTGTGCCAACTTGTTCTATTTCTCCATCATGATTCATAATTGCCATATGATCTGCAACAGTAAGCGCTTCAAATTGATCATGCGTTACATAAACAAATGTTGTTTGCAATGAACTTTGTAGTTCAATTAACTCAATCAACATTTTTTCACGCAGTTTTAAGTCCAGGGCTGCAAGCGGTTCATCCAACAACAACACATCTGGTTCGTTAATAACAGCTCTAGCAAGAGCAACTCGCTGCTTTTGTCCACCTGATAAATTATGAATAGACTTGTAAATGTGTTTTTCAAGATGTACTGCTTTTAATATTTTAATCACTTTTTCTTTAATAATATCTGAAGGGACTTTACGAATAGTTAAACTATAGGCAACATTATCAAAAACATTCATATGCGGAAACAGAGCATAATTTTGAAAAACGGTATTAACGCGACGCTGATAAATGGGAGTATCAGTGATGTCTTCATCACCCAAAAAAATTGAACCTTTATCAACTGTTTCTAGCCCGGCAATAAGTCGCAATAACGTTGTTTTACCACTTCCACTTGGACCAAGTAACGCAAAAAATGTTCCGCTTGGAATTTCCAATGATAAATTTTCTAAGATTAGTTCACCATGATAAGATTTTGTAATATTGTGCAAACGAATATTTCTCACCAATATCTCCCATATGACAAGAATCCTACTGTGTACTTGAATTGTTTTTAGTGGCAGAACCCGCTATAGTCATCGGTACAACAACATCTGCGAGCGTACATGGAATTACTACGGCAATAATAAGCAATACAAAAACATTACCTATTGATGCATGCCAATTGGTGAACCCATGGGATATTAAATAAAATGTAGAAGCTAAAGAGCTGACAAAAATATGTGCTGAATGTGACGTTAAAGAATAGCCACTCTGCTTGCTATTATGATGTCTACTCATCACCAGTCCATTTACAATGCCAACAAGTAAAAATGGAATAACTTTTTGTGGTTCTGTGAAAAAACACATATGAAATTTCATGGGAACACCTAACAAGGTTCCACCAATGTATGGTAACACAGCATCAGATAATATACAGAAAAATGTTGGCGAAATAATGCCAACAATAAGCCCTCTTATATAATTTTTTGAAAATCTGAAAAAAGTAATAATGGTACCGGTTGTTGCAAAGACAATGTGCATAAAATGAAAACTGTGAAATAATGCCTTACTTGCTTTTTTTACAATAGCAGGATCGGTAATATTCATCGTAAAAACAGAAAAAAAACTGAGAACAATGAGGCCAAAGGCCACAGAAAAAATGGCATATGGCAGATGGCAAAATAGTTCGTTGATTATGCTATGATTATGACCATCATGATCATGCGCATGAAGATGTTCGTGATTATCATGCATGTCAGTTCCCCCTCGTTAGAAATATAACCACTCTATTATTAATTGTATCATAACAAAATCGGAAACTAAGTGAAGAAGCAATCATATGTTTTACAGTGATACAATAATTATTCAATAATTTTTGTATCACTGTATGAAATGTTTAAATGTTATACTTTTGATAATGTTATACTTTTAGATTGTCCGTTTTCATTAATGTAAACACAATGGAGCTTTTTCGATGATAGGTCCAGGCTCCGGGCTACAAGCGTTACCTTAGCTTTATCAGTTGCTGGAATAAGTAACTGTTGAGCATTTAAAAAGAATGCAAGTCGTTGTCCATTTGACACATGACAAACTATTTCAATAGACTTTGGACTACGATCACTCGTTACTAATGTCGACGTCCCTGAACTAAAAAGAACGGGGGTTGCCATACTAAGACCTGTAGTAAAAAATAACTGACCTCTTATCTGTATATCAATGTCTAGGCGATTATTAAATACAAACTGGACTGCGCACAGTTGTTGTGATAACACAAACAAAAAAAGTGCACTTTTTACCGTCATCTTCATATCGACCTCCTTACAAAAATAAAAGGGAATTTATACTTTTGATAATGTTACACTTTTAGATTGTCCGTTTTCATTAATGTAAAGACAATTGAGCTTGTTCGATGATAGGTCTAGAGTCTGGGCTGCAAGCGTGACCTTCGCCTTATCGGTTGCTGGAATAAGCAATTGCTGAGCATTTAAATAAAATGCAAGTTGGCGTCCATCTGACAAATGACAAACTACCTCAATAGACACTGGGCTACGATCACTCGTTACTAATGTTGATGTCCCAAGCTTTGAAAGGACGGGGGTTGCCATGCTAGAGCCTGTTGTAAAAAATAAATCACCTCTTATTTGCGTACTGAGACTTAAACGATTATTGAATACAAACTGAACCGCACACAATTGTTGTGATAACACAAACAAAACAATTGCACTTTTTACGATCATCTTCATACTGGATCTCCTTAATAGTATTTTAAACATTTTACTCAAAAACAGACCATAGCATCCTCTTGTTTTTTATGCTATTTTTTTGTAAAAAAACCTTAAATTATTGGCTTATATCTTTTTGTTTTTTAATATCTTTGTTTTTTATGTACACTTTAATTATGTTGGCTCTATGCCAAAAATAAGGGATTTTTATGAAAAAATTACCAATTGGAATCCAATTTTTTGATGAACTTATACGTGAAAATTATGTATATGTTGATAAAACACGCTACATTTACGATCTGATTACTACAGGAAAATATTACTTTTTATCACGCCCACGCCGCTTTGGTAAATCACTGTTGGTATCAACATTGGCCGCTATTTTTGCAGGAAAAAAAGAACTCTTTAAGAACCTAACAATTGACACCTTAACATATGAATGGAAACAGCACCCTGTCATTGCTATATCTCTTGCAGACATTCCATGTACCAGCGTAGAAGAACTAGAAAGAGGCCTTAAACTGTATTTGCATAAACTGTCACAAGAAAATGGTATTACTGTTAATGAACACGTATCATCAGGAGAATTATTAAGACATGTAGTTCAAGAACTATCAAGGCAAGCTCATGTTGTTCTTTTAATTGATGAATATGATTATCCAATCATAAAACATATTCACAAAATAGAGCACGCCGAGCAGATGAGAGAAGCGCTGAGAAACTTTTATGCAGTGATTAAAGGGCTTGACCAATATCTTAAATTTGTTTTATTAACCGGTGTCAGTAAATTTGCAAAAGCTTCAATATTTTCTGGCCTTAACAATTTAGAAGATATTAGCATTTCTTCAGAATTTAACGCATTACTGGGCTACACAAGAGACGAAATTGTCACCCATTTTAATAATCATTTAACGCTCACCGCAAGCGAACTGCATTGTTCAGTAGAACAGTTATTAAATGATATAACTCTCTGGTACGATGGGTATCAATTCAGTCACAAACCAAACGCTCTTAAAATATATAACCCTTTTTCTGTTTTATTATGTCTCAAAAAACATCAATTTTCTAATTATTGGTTTGAATCAGGAACTCCCACTTTTTTAATTAACTTATTAAAATCAAAAAATTACCCTATACAAGAACTTGATCATTCGCAAGCCAGTTCAGGAGAATTGGGGCAATTTGAAATTGATAATATTGAATTAAAGACACTCATGTTCCAAACTGGCTACCTCACTATTAAATCGTATAATTCAGAAACTCGTAATTACACATTAGGATATCCCAACAAAGAAACAATTGATTCATTGGGAGAATACATTATCAAATCAATGACAGAAACCGCTGGCTCATCTACCAACGCATTTGTTGCGTCACTATACAAAGCATTTCAAAATGCCGATTTTAACAAGATTTTTACTGTTTTAACAGAGTTTTTTGCAACAATACCATATACCATACAAATGGAAGCAGAAAAATATTACCAAACTATTTTTTATGTAGCTTTTACCATGATTGGTGCTCACATCATTGTTGAGCAGCCCACCAATATTGGCCGAATTGATGTGGTATTACAAACAAATGATTATTGTTTTATTATCGAATTTAAAATTAATTCAACAGCTCTCAATGCTCTTGAGCAAATAGAAGAGAAAAAATATTACCAACCATATCAATCAACTGGAAAGAAGATTGTATTAGTTGGTATTAATTTTGATACAGCTACTAGAAATATTAGCGATATTAAACATAAAAAATTAAAATCATGTCAACCAAAGTAAACATTATTTGTTGCTTAAATATCTGTGAGCTGCAGCTGCCCCAACCGCTAATCCTAGTGCGGAAGCGCCAACTAGCCATTGTTTTTTATAATCAGACATTTTTTGTTTAACTGAGTTATATGCAGCACTTGTATAATTAGTAAACGATGAAAACCAGCCTTGCGGCTTTACTTGGGCTACCTCTTGCTGCTGCGATGATTGCTTTGCACTTTTTGACTCATCAGAAACAACGTTCTCTGGTTCTCTTTTTATGTCAACAGCAGGCTTCTTTACCATAAATCGTGATTTAATCATTCCTTTGACCATTTTTTTAACTAGCTCTGGGAAGCATGTATCAACGACTTGCTGCTTAATGGTAATCCCCTGGTCTCGGTCCCCACATAAGGCACACAACAATAACATGCCGTCTAACCGTTGATTATATGTAATATTTTCAAAAGTTTTATTTACATTTAAATATTTGAGTAGCTCAAGACTACTGTCATCATACAGTGGAATAGAAGAGGCTTCACTTTTTGCTGTGTCAATAATGATATTTTTACCATCTGGCGTGTTAATTGCTTTGCCTTGCGATCTCATATCAAGTACCCAATCGCCTACATGTGGAGCATCAAAATGAATCCTTACATGACCTTGATCGTCGGTATTATAAGCTATCATCAAATCACCCTCTCCAACTAAAATTGTTTCCAATTTTGTTGATAGTTTTTCATTCCAAGTATGTGGCGTGGTATAAGATTTAATAATATTTTCTTGATCTATATCATAAATATGAAAGTATGGCAGCCACTTCACTGTACTCTTTTCCTGAAAACCCTTATAATCTTCCTTTTTAACATATGTTGTCACTAACATTTTTGATTGTTCTTCATTCAAGTGTGCCGATATAATTATTCCATCTTCGCCATCCCTCCATGGATTAATCATATTGACCTGTAAATTACCCTCTTTGTCTACCAAACAATAAATTCTTTCTTCTGTTACACAAAAAAACATAGGATTTTTATATTCATCACCTTCTTTACATAATAATTGTATAACTTTATCACGTTTCAAAGATGGTCCATCATAAAAGCTCTTTTCTTCGCCAAAAAATATATTTTCTGCCTCTTCAAAACGTAGAGGAATTCCAGAGACTAAATTATATTTTAAAAGACCCATGGCAGTAAAACTATAAAGTTCATTATCATTATAAAAGCAACATCCTGTTCCGCCATCATATAAAACACTAAATTTTGAACTTTCGCTATCCATCATAAGGGAATCACATTTCAATTTATTGGCGCTAACATATTTTGCTGTCATCAAATAAAATTGTTTTGTTTTGTTTGGAATTACTGTCACAGATCCTCTTTTTCTAAAAAAATTTTCTTCTACTTTTTGCAAAGAATTTTGACCACTTAAACTGATTACTTTTCTTTGATGTTCATTAACAATGATAATATTATCGTAATTTTCATCTGAAGGTGCATCAGTCGATATACCTCCATATACTTTTGTTTTACCATCAAAATAAAGCAAGTCTTTCCTACGCATCTTTTCATTTGGTTTAACAAACAACGCGCTTTGATTCCCTATTAAAAGCCTTCCATATTCCAAAGATTTAAAATAAGGTGCTATTATTTCAGAAAACAAACATCCTTGACGATTGAGAATTGTTTTGATCATATCTTTAGCAATAGCTTCATCAAATTCAATACCTGTCAAACTGAACCCCATACCTTCTGATGGATTTTGCTTAATTTTTTCAATAAATAACTCTTCTAAATCAGTCTTTGGCTGGGGAAGTTGCAAAAATCCTATCATCTCTGATGACAGCAAACGGATAAGTTCTTCACCTGATAAATCAACTTTTTGTCCTTTCTCTTCCTGTGTATATAGCTTTACACATGCTTCAATACCCTCTTCGTCATCAGTTTGAATAAAAATGTCTTCCTGGTGATTCAATCCTTCCGGAAGCGGTAACTGAAACTTTGATTCTTCTTTTTTTTTCCGAATTTTATGCGCTAATTTTATATATTCACTTTTTTCAGCGATACCAAGAGGCATAGGTATTCTTATATAACTATTCTTATGTGTATCTTTCCATTCGTCTAATGATTTAACAGACTCTGGGTATGGAATTAAATATACAACCGATTCTGGTAATGGACGCATCATAACAGGTTTTGGTCTGAGTAAACCAGGATACATGCCCATTAAAATATTATTAATCAACAAGAATATCGTTAAAGCTTTTATCTTGCCATAATGCATTGATTTTCCCATCGTAAGATATCAAAACAATGTCTATGACTTTATTTTAAACAATAATATTAATACAAATCAAGCAACTTAATTAATCAAAAATTTTCTTTTTGAAATCAAAACGCCTGCCCAAATGACAAAAACCACGCGTAAGAACGCTCTAATGGCGTCTGCTTCTTCCATCTCCAACCAATATCAAAGCGCAATGGGCCCAATGGGGTTAAAAAACGACTACCAAAGCCTGTTGCCGCCAAAAAATTCTGTGGCTTAAAATCATCAAAAGTGTCTCCACTTAAAATGCCAAAATCCTGAAAAATAACGCCTCCTACTTTTTTATAAATAGGAAATCGTATTTCAGCATTAATATTAAGCATTGATTTACCGCCTCGCGGCACAACATGCTCATTCGTTTCTTCATCAACAAAAACGCCAAGAGGTGGCGCCAAGTCCATTTCATAACCACGCAAGGAATGAGATCCTCCAAGATAAAATCGTTCCGACGGCATGATTGCCGACAATTTTCTGTAAAAAATATGGCCAAAACGCACACGAAACGCTGCTACCACAGAGTGCAATGGAATAAAAAAAGATTGCTCAAAAGTGAGCTTAACAAACAAAGTGTCTCTATATTTTTTTTGAAAAGGAATCATTCCCTTGAGTGAACATAATGTTAGTAAGCCCGATGTTGGATTAAGTGCATTATCCAAATATTCAAACATCATAGTCGGTTCTATAAAAAAAAATGGGACTGTTTTATCTACAAGTTGAGGTTGAAAATCAATCGCTTTAATCAAGCTTTTCTGAAGTTGCGCATCTTTAATCTTTGTCACCATGCTTTCAACCCCCGATTGCATACCCCATTCACAATGCTTTGTTTTCCGCTCAATACCACACGAAAAGCCATTTTGAACTAACGTATAAATATCATTCACGCTACCAATAAATCCTGGCTGATCATAAGAAATACTATATACTTGCGCTGTACATAACAAAGGAACTTTTACAACAACTGGGCGTTTATAACGAGCAATAACCTCACGGTGAGATCCTGCAAAATCAAGATCAAGACGAATAAGGTCTCCAACATCAAAAGGATTTCGCACTAAACCAGTTCCACCTATCTTGTACGTTAAACCATTAAACGTTTGATATTTTCTCACGTGTTGCAATTCAAGACCAGACCTTAATCGCACTTCATACAAGTCATCAGAGTAAATTTTTGCAATAACAGATTTTTCCTTATTTTTATCTTCATAATCAGGAGTCAACGTAATTGATTCAAAAATATCCAACTCTTTAAGCGCTTTAAACGTTTGTTTTATTTTTTCTTGGTCCCACAATTCTCCTTGATGATATCCCAACAATGATTTTAACAATGAAAATGGAACGAGAAAATTTCCTACCATTATTGTCTTACCAAATTGAACTTTTTCTCCCGGTTCAATCGTCCAAACAATCACTATCTCATCATCTTTCATATCAATACGAGATTTAATACGAGGATGCAAGTATCCCAAATTTTGAAAATGATTCAATAACCATTTATGTTGATCATCAACAATCTTCAACTCAAACAATATTTTTTTATTTGAAAACTGTTTTTTAAAAGGTCCCTGGTTTTGTAATTCTGGATAACCTTCTATTACAACGGATGAAACATAACTTTGTTTGCCTTCATCCAACACAACCACCAATTTATGTTCATTATCTTGTTCTAATGGAACAAAAAAATGTCCCGCAACAAACATCGACAAAAAACCAAATTTTACATATAAATCAGTCAATTTTTTGATCGCTTCATCATACAATTGAAAATCATAATATTTATTTTGCAAGAATTTACCAAAGCAACGGCGCTTTATGATAGTCGGATCGATAGCAGAAGCATTTTGAATCTCAATACTTCTTATTATTGCCCTACTACCCTCTTGAATAACAAAAAAAGAACGTTCTTTTTCTTCTTGTCCTGCAACCTGCGCATTCCAAAACCCTTTATGCTTATAGGCAGAAAGAATCTCTTGCGCAAGCAATGAAGCAGGCATAAAATATGCTGACCGCCCAAAAGTGAGCATTTTTTCAAACAACTCTTTTGTAGAAAAAAAATGATTGCCAAAAAATACTGTAGATTTTTTTTGTTGAACCGTAATTTTCCACACTAAATCAACTGTTGATTCATCTTTGTTTTTATGCTCTTCTAGCTCAAGATGTGTTTGTAACAATTCCTTGTGATTCAGATACGTTTTTATCTGAATCGCTTCATCCTTCAACATTTCTTTATTATATCGACGCGACGATATTTTTTGTAACAATCTATTTTCAATATGCCTTTCTATATCTTTATATTCTTGAAAAGAATCATCGCCTATAATCGCAACTCTTATCGTGCCAAAAGAAAAACGCTTGACCTTGGCAATAAATACATAGACCGTTATCTCTTTTGTTTTTTTATCGTATCCAAATGAACTCGTTACTTTGCAAGCGCAATAGCCATCTTGTTCCAGTAACTTTTTTATTTTAAGAACTGAATGAAGGTGTTTTGATTGTTCAAATGGATCCCCTCGATTCATCAGATAGCATTGAGCAAATCTATTTTTTCCCTGAAAAACTCCCTGGATTTTTACCTTCTTAAATGTCCAAAAACTATGTAATACAAAATGAAGATGTACACCTTCATCAGAAAAAGATGCTTTAACTTTAATCACAGAAAATTTGTTTTTTTTTACTAAATAACCAACTGCTTGCGTAACAAAAGGAGCATCAATGAATGCTCCTTCTACAAAATCCGTCAAATAAAAAAATTCTTCTTTCTGAAAATGTATATCTGCATCAAATGTTATGGAACCAAGCTTGACACTTTTCTCAAATAGAGTGCGTATTACATCAATGTTAATACTATTGTTTTCGTACACAGTCACCAATAATTCACCTTGCTGTTCTTGTGATGATACAGTACTGCAAAAAAACAATAATAAATAAATCCAAAAATGCTTTCTTACGCACTGATCCATATACAAACGCATAACCTACTGATGATTAAAATGAAGCTATCACACCCTAAATTAGTGTACCATCAATAGAACGATTGAATACATTTCTATTCTAAAATACGAAAAATACCTCGATAATCTTTCTCCTTTAGAAACGGCTCAACATTAACATTTTCAGGAATACCTGCTTCAAAACCTTGATGAATGATATCAAGAAACATATCAATATCTTCTTTTACACCGCATGCAATAATAGAAACCTCATTTGGTTCTGCAAACTGCGCTGTTCCTTCCAGATGAAGCATACGAGCATTTTTTTGAATAAATTCATGCAAACCTTCTACCTTAGAGAACTTAAAAGTTATCTTTAAACACTTTTTCATGACTACCCTCTCTTAAAACCCTTTTTCGGACAAAAGTAACAAAATAGAAGTTTCTATGTCAAAGAATTTCGTTGAAAATTCCGCATAACTGTGGACTTTACCCCTAATGCTTGTAAACTATTTTAAACTACATTTGATGAAATAAAGGGTAAGAATGACCAATATTCGTGTGCGATTTGCACCTTCCCCCACCGGAATGATGCATTTAGGAAACGTTCGTACGGCTCTCATTAACTTTCTTTTTGCACAACAAAAAATAGGTACTTTTGTTCTTCGGATAGAAGACACTGATGCGCAACGAATGCATGACCCTGATGCTCAAAAAATTCTTGAAGATCTTGCGTGGCTCGGTCTTACCTATGATGAAGGGCCTCTTGTTCAAGGACCGCATGAACCTTATTTTCAATCACAACGTATGCATATATATGAAAAAATGCGTCTAGAATGTGAACACAAAAATATCATCTATCGTTGTTTTTGCTCAGAAGAAGAGCTTGCAAAAAAACGAGAACGTCAACTAGCCCTCAAACTACCTCCGCGTTATGATCGCACCTGCACAACATTAACACAAGAAAAAATTACACAAAATTGTGCTGACAACATTCCTTTTGTGTGGCGATTTAAACTTAATCATGAGCGCTCTGTTACTATTAATGATCTTGCTCATGGCACCATTACCTTCGATTTAAAAAATTTTTCAGACTTTCCCATTTCTCGTCAAGATGGTAGCTTTACGTTTATGTTTGCCAATTTTGTTGACGATTATGTCATGAATATTACCCATATATTCCGCGGCGCTGATCATTTGTCAAATACTGCAAACCAAGCTGCATTATTTGATGCACTCAATATATCATTACCACAATACTGGCATATGCCCATTCTGTGTAACATAGAAGGAAAAAAATTATCAAAACGTGATTTTGGTTTTTCATTACGTGATCTAAAAGATGCAGGCTTTCTTCCGGAAGCAATTAATAACTATGCCGGTATTATTGGAGGCTCTTTCAAAAATGAAATCATGCCTCTTGATATTCTTGCACAAACATTTCCTTTTGATGCAATTCACTCAGCAAGCTCCATTACCTATGACCTTGAAAAGTTACAATGGGTCAATCGACAATGGATTATGCGCATAGAAGCAGAAAAATTAACTGCTTTGTGCAAACCTCTCTTACAAACAAAATATTCATCTGCAACGCAATTGAGTGATGAAAAACTAACCTCTTTACTGACTATTGTAAAATCTGAAATGATTACGCTCAACGATGTCACAAACTTGCTTGCATTTTATTTTATAGAACCATCTCTTTCTATAGCTGATTTTGTTGCTTGCATTCCAGAATCATCATTAAGTGCCATAAAAAATATTGTCATAAGTCATATGTTGTATATCAGTGAACCTATGGAATATAGCACCCGCATAAAACAAGAAACAAAAAATAATAATATCCCGCTTAAAGAATTATTTTGGTTTTTACGCCTTGCATTAATTGGTAAAATAAATGGACCAAGTGTTCATGAATTGCTTGAAATGCTTGGCGCTGCTGTTGCACAAAAACGAATAGAAAATGCGTTAAACGTGTTGCGTTGAATCAGCTAATCTATTGTGAAGCTTGACTACGTTGCTCACTAAACCTTCTTGCTGATAATAATTCATCAGTTCAAGAAAGCAGGATTCTGAACCAGGAGAAACAAAAAACTCAAATAAACTTGCTTCAGGATCTAATGTTCTATCAAAAGCAAGATGTTCATAACTTCTGAGCGTTGCAGTAACAAACCAACACATTTCTCGCTTGATATGTGCTTGATAATATGATGAAAACAATAATTGCTTATTCATGCTATCCATAATGCTATACTAGAAAAGATTAAAAAGCTTTATATGATATATATATAAATAGTATGAAACAAGACGTACACATTGTCTATTATTACAAGGTAATATAAAACAAGTATAATTGACTGCACTCATGGAAGAATGCTATAAATAGATGATTTGTTTATGACAGATTAAAAATAATAGGAAAATAGTATGGCGAGCCACAAACCCAATAATCTATTGCTCAACATTTGGTATCTTTTTGTCTTTTCTCTTATCGCATGGTTTTCTTCAGCACGTGCAGATCTGACATCTCTTGCCAAAAATGATGCTTTTCCCATTTTTACGACACTCAACCTTGATGATGCATGGCTTTTAACTGAAAAACAGCTTGAATATAAACATGTTGATTGGGCAAAAAAAAAGAGATCTCATGCAGGAATTTCAATAACTCCGTTTGGTCAAGATGCTGATCGTGGCAAAACATTAAAAGGAACACCATGCTCTGCTCCTGTACTACCGTCCGGAATGACTGCATGTCCTGCATTTGACACGCCACTTGGCGATTTGACAGGACGATCTGGCATGATTCCATTGTTATATGGTAAATTACCAGAAGGCAAATCATTACCTGGACAATACCTCACTGCAGCGTTTAATGAATTTTTCCCAGGACAAAAGCAAGGCACAATTACCGATGAAGGCAACATTGATCCATTTCAACGTTATGGTTACTTTTCATTTCCACTTAATTACAGAAAAAGAGGCGTTCGTTTTGAATTGACGGCATTATTCCTTGACGATTTTGGTATCAGAATACAAGCAGGTGTCAGTTCAATCCGACAAGTTGTTGAAAGCCGAATTAATACAACGTCCTTTAGCATAGAATTTACTCCCACAAATGAAAGAATGACCGTTGATAATGTCGATGCATTTTTAATGGATCAACTTGACAACATTGCAGTAGAAATGGGTCTTAATATTGGAGACCTTATTCAAACATCAGCGGAAGAAGTTCGTTTAAATTTATTCTGGCGCCATGCATTTGAACTCAATGATTACAACAATAAATGGTCACATTTGTTGCTCATTCCATATTTTGAAGCATCTGGCGGATTTTCTCCCGGTAAAAAAAATAACCCAAGCCAACTCTGGGCCGTACCATTTGGCAACAACGGACATCCAAGTGTTGGCTGCACTGCCGGAGTTAACTTTGACTTCATTCAATCAATAGAACTTGGTGGAGAAGTTGGTTTTACTCATTTTTTTAAAAAAAGTTTTGACAATTATCGAGTCCCAAACAGTAAATTCCAAACAGTGCTATTCCCATTCACTACCGATGTATCAATTCAACCCGGCAACAACTGGTATTTTTGTGCACGCATAGCAGCGTTCCACTTTCTTGGTAATTTATCTATGCATTTTGAATGGATTGTTCTTGATCATAAACAAGATAAAATTACTCTTGAAACACCAGACCCAGTCGGTGCATTTTTACCTGAAGTTCTTGAAAAAACGACAACGTTTAAAACTAAATTAGGAAATGCTGGTTTTAATTATGACATTTCTCCTAACATTGGATTAGGTTTCTTATGGCAAATACCGTTTTCGCAGCGTAACTCATATCGCAGCTCAACGGTCATGGCTGGCATAAACGTAACCTTTTAATTAACATTGATTTGAGACTCAAAAAGGAATCGAATGGCTCATCACAAAAATAGTAGACTAAAACAATATACATATTATGCTTTGCTCTGTTTTGCAGTCTTGGTACACTCCCCAGCGCTCGCAGACTTAAGTTCCCTTGCAAAAAATGACCCGTATCCTATGTTTTCAACGCTCAACATAGATGACTTATATCTACTCACCTCAAAACAATTGGAATACAAAGACACTGATTGGGCAAAGCGCAAAAAAAGCCGCGTCAATTTTTCAATAAGTCCTTTTTCTCAAAACGCAGACCGCGGTAAAGGCATAGAAGATACACCATGTCCTGATCCATTAATTGATCCAACAACAACACCATTGCCATGTCCTGACAAAAATGTAGCTCTCGGTGATTTAACTGGTTATGCAAATATGCTTGCATTGCTATATGGTGAATGGCCAGAGGATGTAAATAGTTATCCTGATGGGCCAAATAGTTATTTGAGTGATGCTTTTTCAGCATTATTTTCAGGAACCGATGAAAAACCTGGACATCTTACCAATGCAAAATATCTTCAACCATATGGCGAGACGGGAAGCTTTTCCTTTCCACTAAAATATAGAAAACGTGGCCTGCGCTTTGAACTTGATATCAGATGCTGGAAAGATATTGGCTTGCGAATTCAAGCTGGTGTGAGCTCAATTAGACAAACTGTTGAATCACGCATTAATAGAAATGCAGCATTACCACAAGATGAGTTCCATGAAGAAATTAACACAACTCTCATGGATGAAGTTGATAATATTGCAGAACAAATGGGACTCTACATTGGCAGCACAAATCATGCTTCTGCCGAAGAAGTCAGATTTAATCTTTTTTGGCGCCACGCGTTTGAATTAAATGAAGATTCTGAATACGATTGGGCGCATCTGTTGTGCATTCCATATTTGGAAGTGGCGGGAAGTTGGTCTCCAAGCAAAGCAACACCAGCTGATCAGGTATTTGCGCCAGTCTTTGCTAACAACAATCATGCTAGTACAGGATTCACGGCAGGGGTCAATTTTGATTTTATTGATACCATAGAAATTGGTGGCGAAGTCAGCTTTACTCATTTTTTCAAAAAAAGCTTTGAAAATTATCCGGTACCAAACAGTCAGTATCAACGCGTGTTCTTTCCATTCAAAACAAATGTCTCCATTCAACCGGGTAACAACTTAGTTTTTGGCGCTCGTCTTGCTGCGTATCATTTTGTTGGTAATTTATCCATGTATTTTGAATGGTTTGTTCTTGACCATAAAAAGGACAAAATTGAGTTAAAAGTACCAAGCAAAGCATTCTTACCCGAAGTACTCGAGCAAACGACATCGTTCAAAACAAAATTTGCCAATTTTGCTCTCAATTATGATATTTCACCAAACATCGGCCTCGGGTTTTTATGGCAAATACCATTCTCGCAACGAAACGCGTATCGCAGCTCAACGCTCATGGCGGGAATTAACATAACATTTTAATCGTTCTCTCTGTTGTTATGGACAATTGGTATAAAATTCAGTATCATAGAAAGCAATAGTTCAAATTAATGAAAGGTAGATGATTTTCATGTCAAGACGATCAAATATTGAAATTTCTGTCAGCGGACATATCGATAAAGCTCTCAGACAACTTAAGAAAAAAATTGAACGTGAAGGTATTGTACGTGATATGAAGCGTACGGTATATTTTGAATCTACTACTCAAAAACGTAGAAAACGCCTTGTCCGTGCTATCAAACAAAATATGATGCGTATGATTGCACAAGGAACTGCACCTAAAGATTAACTATGGCTAAACCGACTATCAAACGCGCACAAAAAGAATCATATTACTTCAGAGAAATTGCCAATCTTTTTATGCAGATAGCCATGGATGATTCGCGGCTTACTGGTATTTTCATCAATAGAGTAAGCCTTTCCTCTGATGGTGGCATCTGTTATGTTATGTTTCTTTCCCCTGACGGCAAAGAAGATTTTGAAAAGAAACTATCAACTCTCGTCTTATACAAACCTTCTCTCAGAAACGCTCTTGCCAAAACATCCCATGGTCGATACACTCCCAATCTTGTATTCCGGTATGATGACAATTATGAAAAGACCGAAAAAATTAACATACTTATTGATCAACTCAAAAGAGAAGGACGGCTATAAATATTCCTGTCCTTTTTTTTATTCCTTTTTTTCTCTGTTGGGGATCGTTTCTCAACGTTCTTGCATATCGGCTCATTGCTAACATTTCTCTTTTTAAACCTCGATCATTCTGTACACATTGCCATGCAATGATTGCTTGGTATGATAATATTCCTCTTTTATCTTGGCTTTTATTACAAGGAAAATGTCGCTCTTGCAAC
This sequence comes from uncultured Pseudomonadota bacterium, assembly GCA_964433525.1. Taxonomy (GTDB): domain Bacteria; phylum Babelota; class Babeliae; order Babelales; family Vermiphilaceae; genus SOIL31. The sequence goes on along the minus strand of CAYSQT010000001.1, from coordinate 278,496 downwards.
AGCAACATATCTTGGCTTTATCCTTTTATTGAAGCAGCAACAGCTATTATACTTTCTTGCCTTTATGTATATATTCCTCATCACTATTTTTTTGCCTATTTTATATGCATATCAGCGCTCCTTGTTACATTTCGCTCTGACGCAGAAACCATGCTTATTTCCCGCTATATGACGCTTTGCTTAGTACCCGTTTCATGGATGTTCAGTTATTTTGGCTTATTACCAATAACTGTTTCAGAAAGTATGTTTAGTGCTTTTTTTGGACACTTTTTTTTATTCAGTATTAATTATATGTTCAAAAAGTACTCACAAAAAGACGGTATTGGAGAGGGTGACTTTGATCTTTTATGTTTTATAGGATCATTCTCTGGGGTATTAGGATGCTGGACTAGTCTCACTATAGGTTCCGCCATAGGATCATTATGGGGAATATCATATTTTGTGTATGCCTGTTATAAAAAAGAGAATGATGTCGTCAGCACAAAAGTACCATTTGGCCCTTATTTAGTAATGGGTGCTCTTATTTATATTTTTTATCAAAAACAGATTTTATCGTTTTTTTGCATCGGTTAAATCAAATCATCCTGAATAATAACAATATTATTGTTCTCATCAACCGTCAAAATATCAGGGGTACCGTCGTTATCAATGTCCCCAACGGCAACAGCCACAAATCCATTATTATCGGCTCTTGATGGCTGCAAATGTGACGTTGGTGTTTTTAATTTCCCAACAAAATTATTTTTACCTTCGGAACCGGCAAATCCATAGGTATAATAAAAATTACCCTCAGGTTTCCATCCAATCCCGCCCTCACCAGTTAATATATCAGAATATTTGCCATGCTCTGCCCAATAAGCCTTTTCTGCCGCATAAATTGCACTTAAATTCATGTATGCTTCAGCTCGCTTTGCCTTTGCAAGAAAACGATTAAAATTAGGAACCGCGATCATTGCAAGAAACGCCATAATCGCCACGACAACCATCAATTCTATTAAACTAAATCCTTTTTTATTCACGCTCACTACCCTCCCCATTAACTGTACCTTTTATCACCCATCTATCATCTCACTGCAACGCCGCCTTTTAACTCAACAGTTTTAATAAAGATGCACTCAATTCACCCTCTAAGAGCAAATTTGTAAATAATGACTACTCGTTCTACATATAATTTCTTGTTTGACATTTTTGTGATCTATCGTATATTGAGTAGTAAGGTATATTTTTGCCTAATTGATTAATTTTTTTCAAAAAATCGTCGTTTTATTACAAAATTGACACTGAAAATTGTATTAAAATGTAACCAATATTTCTATGATGGAGAACAATAATGAAAAATGTAACAAGCCAAAAGCCTGTTTCGCCCAAGACTCCTGATAAACAACGCAGCTATAATGAAGTTGTTGATTATCTTGAAGCGCATTGGTCAGCAAATAAAGCTGACACAACATTATCAGGACTTAAAAAATTGGACAAAGCCTTTGGTTCGTTGTCACAAAAAGTTCCTGCCGTCATTTTGACAGGTACCAACGGAAAAAGTTTAACTGCTCATTTTACCGCACGACTTCTCAAAGAAGAAGGACTTTCTGTTGGAACATTCTATACTCCTCATATTTTGACCTATAATGAACGCTTTGCTATCAATAACGAAACGATTTCCAATAAAACATTTACCGATGTTGGTAATGAAGTAATCAATGCAACAGAAGAAGCTGGATTATTACTTAATTCATTTGAATTACTCACCATGATGGCTCTTGTCTACTTCAAACAGAGCAATGTTGATGTTGCTATTTTAGAAACTCATGAAAATGGACAAGCGGATGCCACCAATATATGTTCACCAAAAATTGTTGCCGTTACCCGAATTATTGATATCCAAGCAGATCTTAATGAAAAAAACACGGATAAAGGCTTAATTCAAGAAGTATTGAGCATTGTTAAGCCTGGTACCATTGTTGTATCGGCAGATCAAAGCAAACTCAATTTACAAACAATGCAAGACATTGTTACAGAACGTGACGGTGAATGGGCTATGCCTATTCGCAAATTAGCTCCACTTTCCTATCCATTTGAACAATTACATGGTCGTTGTGCAGCTCTTGCAGAACGTATTACTTCTATATACATCAATTCCTTTGCAAACAAGGATGCAGTACTTGTCACTAATAGCTTACTGACAAAAAAGAAAGGTCAACGAGGAAGACCAACATTAGAACTTAAACGCCAATCAGAACTTAATCCAAAACGCACTATCGAACAATTTTGGAAAGAAACATTAAGCACTCTTCCTGGCCGCTTTCAATTATTGGATAAAGAAAAACCAACGATCCTGTTGGACCCTGCTTCAAATCTTGATGCTTTCAAAAATTTACTTCTTGGTATCAGATTGTTGCATTATAAACGTCCATTAAAAGGTCTTACCGTCATTCTTGGATGTAACAATCAAGAATTAGATGCTCATGAATTTATTAAATTATTACGTTACTTTTTCAAAAAAACATCTGGTCAAGTTGTCGTGTGTCCAGTAGAACCAATTCCTGGTCACAAGGGACATCAAGCATGGAATGTAGAAAAAATAACGAATGATATTCGTAGTTTAAAAATTAAAGCTAAAGCGGTATCATGCTTTGCAGAAGCTTTAGAAACTGCACAAAAAACAGTTGATGAACGCCATGGCGTTATTGTTGTTACCGGTTCAACATCTATAGTGTCAGAATACTGGAAACATAAAGGCATGAAAAAGCTTATGAATACGGCTGGATAATGGCTTTACAATCATTATTAGTTGGCTGTCTACTTGGATTACTCTATGGGCTTTCCTTTGTTATACAACAGAGGAAAGCCTTTTGTTCTAGTATACCTGTTAACAAAAAAACCATTATTATCGTATGTCTCATTTCTTGTTTTAGAATCATTTTTTTTGCTCTATCTGTATTCTATTTGTTGCACTCACCGACAATCGATCTTATACTAGTATTGATATCGTTTGTAATAACAACATCATGTTATATATATAGTAAAAGGAATGCACCTTATGAACGGTGCTGAATTAATAGAAACAGAACAATGGTCTCTTGCACATTTGATTGGAGTTGATCATCCATTTTTGTATATCAATAGTGAAATTGTTATACACACCTGGCTTATTATCGCTCTTCTCTCTCTTGCTCTTATTGCAGTCCACATTATTGTCAAAAAAACTGCCATTGGACGTTTTTTATTGTTACAAGGTGTTGCTTTTTTTATTGATTTAACGCAGCAGTCACTTGGCCATTTTAATTTTAATCACTGCGTTTTTGCTGCATCATTATTCATTTTTATAGCACTTTGCAATACTGCGTCTATTGTTCCAGGCCTTGATGAACCAACACGAGACATTAATACAGCTTTAGCACTTGGTATCATTTCTTTTGTATACGTTCAAACTGTCATCATAAAAACACGCGGCATAGCAAGTTATATACGAGATCTTTTTCAACCATTTTTTATTATGCTTCCTCTTAATGTAATCGGAAAATTATCTTCTGTAATTTCTATATCATTTCGTCTTTTTGGTAATATTTTTGGCGGATCAATTATTACAAAATTATATTTTACTGCAATAAAAGGATCATTTTTACTTGAACTACTTGGTATTTTTTCTGGACTCAATTTTTTGATTGTTATCTTTTTTACGCTTTTTGAAGGAATGTTACAAGCATTTGTTTTTTCTATGTTAACGCTAACGTATCTTTCCATCGGTACACAAGAAGGTTCTCATTAGGAAAGGTTATTTACACATGTCTCATTATGCTGATTTTATTCACTACGGAGTTATCGCGTGTACGATTGTTACCAATTCAATTAGTGTTGGTATTGGACAAGGGCTCGCTAGTCTTAATGCATTAAAAGCTATCAATAGACAACCATCTTCTCGCAATGATATCATGCGTGTAGCGCTCATTGGCATGACTCTTGTTGAAACGGTTGCTATTTTAGCTCTTCTTATCGCTTTTCTTTTATTGATAAAAACACCATCACAACAAATGGATTTTTTTCAAGCATGCTCTGAAATTGGCATTGCATTTGCTATCAGCATTACTGGTTTTGTTGTCGGTATTGCATCTTCGGTCCCTGCAAGTGCTGCATCTTATGCTATTACGCGGCAACCTCTGTTTTCACAAAAAATATTTATTCTAATGTTAATGACACAAGTGCTCATTCAAACACCGGTTATTTCAGCACTCATCGTTTCTTTTTTTATTCAAGGGCAATCTTCCTCTGTTCTTTTTTTTAGCGACAGCTTACGTCTCATTGCAACTGGTTTATGCATTGGTATTGGAAGCATTGGACCTGCAATTGGACTCAGTCTTTTTTCTCGAGCCGCCATTAATGGCATTGGCAAAAATAGAAATGCTTACAACAAAATATTGTCTTTCACCTTTATCAGTGAAGCAATCATCGAAACTCCTATTATTTTTTGTCTAATTGTTGCAGTTATACTTCTTTTTGTAATGCCTCATGCTGATTCTGATAATCTTCTTGATGGTATCATATACATAGCCGCCGCGCTGTGCACAGGTTTTGGAACATTAGGAACGGGCATCAGTTCTGGCATGACAGGATCAGCTGCATGCTCTCAAATTGCTGATAATCCGGAAGCTCACAGTATATTGTCTCGCACAAGTTTACTTGCTCAAGGAATTATTGAAACAATTGTCATTTATGCCATCTTGTTATCTTTCTTAATGTTATTATTTAAATAAATACATATAAAAAAAAGGAATTGAGTATGTGTTTTTCTGCCAAAGCAAGTTTCGCTGCATCAGGAGCTCTTTATATTATTGGATTATTGTGTATCAGAAAAACAAATAAACAATTCTTACCTCTTGCAACAACTCCTCTTATTTTTGCAATACAACAAGCAAGTGAAGGTCTTGTGTGGATAGCATTAACAAATGGTTCACTTGATTTTACTTATAACATAGGAATGTATACGTTTATTTTTTGTGCTGGTGTATGGTGGCCTTCATGGATAGCCGCCATATTATATTTTCTGGAGAATAATCAAAAAAGAAAAAATATTTTATTGCGTGGTATCATGTATGGGTTGTTTACCAGTGGAATCTATCTTTTAAGTTTATTAACACAACCATGCAAAGCCTTTATAGTTGATCATCATATTTATTATCCAACATTAGCTTATCCATTTTATTCAAGTAATACGATAACAGAATGGATTGAATTAATTATTCCTATAACATATTTGCTTGCAACTGTTATTCCTTGGCTTGTTTCAAGTGTCAAATACATGTGGATCATTGGTATCATTAGTGGGATTGCATGGATTATAAGCAATATTTATTTTATTCCTACAAGCGCATCAACATGGTGTTTTTTTGCTGCAATGATTAGCGCACTCATATATATTATTCTTCCTTCAGATAAAACAAAAAACAAATCAATATAATTAGAAATACATTGATTTATTTTTTACAAATAGATAACACTTAGAAATAAAAAAGTACAACCTTAATCTATAGGCAACAGTATGAAAAAACATCATTTTTTATTTTTCTGCATTATTTTATGTGTATCTTTATCCCATGCCATGCAACAAATAACTATACAAAATCAAACAAACTATTCCTTACTTTTATCATGGAGCTCTCAATTATCAAAACAACGTTCCAATAACAACTTTAATATTATGCCTAATGTTATGATTGGCGTTAAATTATCCAAAACAACAGACAATCATGTATATAAGCTGAAAATACCCAATGCCGTACCACCCATGATGGCTTTTACTGTAGGACCAAACAAAAATATTAAATGTGGAAACAAACTTATTATTAAAGAAAAAGAATATTTTTATATTGCCCAACTTTACAACGAAAAGGAAGAAGCTATAACAGCTTTGATTCTTATCAAAAAAACAATCCCAATAAGACTTGATAACTCATTTACTTCCATTCCACATGAAGAGAAAGGAAGGCGTTTCGACATCATCAACAATACTTATTCTTGTGTAACAGTGACTGCCTGTGATGTATATAAACGACCAATTAAATCATATTATTTATATAATGATCAATCAGGATACAAATATATTAACCCAAGCAGAACTCCATACATTAATATTGAAATATCGGAAGCATTCCGAACATTATTGCTGAGAACGAAAACTCTTATGAAAGACAGTAAAACAATGTTAACATTTGAATATTCTGATGATCACCATAATTATATCAATGTAATAGATGGCAATAATAAATTATTAACACGCCTATTTATTAAAAGTAGAATGCTTAGCTTTGACACAAAAAAAGCAATACCAACTTCTATTTAAAAAATCGCTCGCGAATAAAAAAGGATTTTTAAACATGCATGATCATTTAACATCTCTTATTGGAAACACACCACTTGTTAAAATTCCTCTCAATTCTTACAACAACATATACGCAAAATTAGAATATCTCAATCCTGGAGGAAGCCTAAAAGATCGCACCGCTTTATATGCTGTAGAATATGCAGAAAAAAATGGCTTACTCAAACCAGGCGGCACTATCATTGAAGCATCATCTGGTAATCAAGGTATTTCACTTGCCATGATTGGTGCCATGAAAGGATATAAAGTGATTGTTACAACTACCACCAAATTCAGCCAAGAAAAATTACAAACAATTAAAGCATATGGCGCTGAAATAGTTATGTGTGAACCAACAGCATTTCTAGAAGATCCAAAAAGTTATCATTCAGTTGCATGCGAATTACACAAACAAACGCCTAATTCTTTTATGCCAAATCAATATTTTAATGCACTCAATGCTCAAGCACATTATCACCTGACAGGGCCTGAAATTTGGAAACAAACTGACGGAAACATTACTCATTTTTTTGCGGCAATAGGTACTGGAGGAACGGTGTGTGGTACGGGAAAATATTTAAAAGAACAAAATCCTGATATAAAAATTATTGCGATGGATTCAATCAATTCATTCTATTCCACTCAAGGAAATCCAAAACCATACAAAGTTGAAGGAATGGGAATTGATTTTCATTCTGGAGTAATAAGCTATGACCTTTTAGATGAAATAATTCCCGTAAAAGATGAAGATGCATTTGACATGCTTAAGCTGTTAGCTCGCAAATACGGTTTTCTTGTAGGCATGGCAAGCGGCGCTGTTGCATGGGGTACACAACAATATATACCACACCTCAAAAGTGATGATCTTGCCGTTATGTTTTTTGGTGATTCAGGACGCGCGTATCTGACTAAAAATGTTTACTAAAAAATGAATCCGTAGTAGTCTCATTGCGATTTATGCAAAACATAATAACAAAAAAGGTATGTCGCATGAAAAAATACGTTCTGATATATGTGTGTCTTTTTACTATAAATGCTCATTCGTCTCAAAGAAGCGGGGAGCAAATCGTCATTTCTAATAAAAATGTACCTACATTTCATATTCATAGAGATTGTATAGATACTAAATCGGGTCGCAAATTCCCTAATTGTATGAATAATCACCACAGTAGCAGCACTCCTAATGGAACTCACTTTCTTGGCTTGTTTAGCTCAATGCATACTAAAAATATTTATACTTTATGTTTTGAGAATAAAACATTACCAAGCCGTGTACAACTCACACATGCATCTCATGGTGATAATATAGTTGTTTCTTGTGATGATCAGGGAGTAGTAACGATAGACAATAAAATTAAAAACGTTCAATTTAGATGTATAAATGAAAATACGCCAATAACAATAGGCTCCAATCTGACGGTTTACACTCCAATAAGCGATTCAAAACAAACACTTCACATTAAAAACAAAAATCTGGTGCAGATGCTTGTTCAACACATAGCCCTAAGAAATGAATATCAACAAGGCTGTCTTAGTTCAGATATCTGGCTTGAGTCACAGTTTAAAAGCACAGACAATAATATGATTGCAAAATCTAAAGAATTTTCCTTACAAGCAGGAGAGAAAGGAACATTAAAAACGTATTTATCGACCAGTCCAAACATAACAAAAACACTTACAGTATTACGTTTTGCACAATCACCACAAATTGTTCTTGTGAGCTTTAGCGATGGTGAAATTAATTCTGGCGACACATTAGAAGTAAGTCTACACAATGATAATGCACAAATTGCTATTGCTAAAGTGACAGATGAAGGGAAAAAAATTCTGGCTCTTTTGTATGCTAACAGCGTAAAAGGCCTGACTGCTGTTTTTTAAGTAAAAATATTTACTAAAATTTATTCAAAAATTAACAAAAAAAAAGAGGGTTCATATGAAGAAATATATCATTGCTTATACATGTATTCTTGCTCTTAATATATACGCTGCAGAAGAACAGAAGCAAATAACTATTGTTAACAACAGCCTTGAAACTATCAGCATCAATTCTTATGTCCAAGGACTTTTGTCAAAAAAAATTCTCGCACGCAATGCAAAAGAAATTACTCTTAAATACAATGAAATAAGATCATTTAATATCATAGATGGCACACAAACCTGTAAAATTGTTCACCAACTCTCGCTTCCAGATACTTTTGTACCACAATTCATCAACCTTAATATCACGGAAGATGGCCTCATACGCCCCGGCCACACGCTAACCATTTCTAGTGTTGGTAGTGCAGGATCCCAAGATTTGTTGATTAATGCTCCTCTCTGCGCCTCAGGTTTTATGTGTAAAAATTGTCTCAACCCCATTGTCATAGGATCCGATCCTACTCTTTTTCCTAACAACAATATAACCACTCAAGAAATCACTATACATAACAAAGATCTTTATAGAGTCTCAGTATTTCTTAGCTTATATAGACAATCATTTAGAGATAAGGCTTTTGGCATGCACCTCCCTAGGCCATGCAAGGACAATTCTCTCGCCGAGTCTCACCGCTATGCTCTTCAAGAAACAGAAAGCAAAAATATAAAAATTGAACATTCTCAAGATCAAAACATAAAACAATTACTAGAATTAAAAATTCCGCAAGCCAAACAAAATGTACAAATTAACATCAATAATGGAACCATCAATTCTGGTGATACATTGCAGGTTTCTTGGTCAGAAGAAGGTAAGAAAATCTTAATTCATAAACTTTTGCCCGATTCTAATAAGATACTTCTCGCACGTTTACATTCCAGAGAGAAAAATAATCTTACTGAAACATTTGGTTAACATAAAATAAAAAAGCCTTTATGATGCTGCAAACAGACATCATAGAGGCTTTTTATCGTACCCATTCATCAAGCATCTTCAGATCAATAGCCGGAGGTCGGTACCCTCTATTATTCACTTTATCCTGATTTAATGAGTTTTCTAACAATTGATGTCCGTTTACCGCATTAATAGGTAATTTTGCTTTTGTATATCCAATAGTTTCAAGAGATGAAACCATTTTTTCAATATGAGAACCACCTGCTACAACAATAATAAGATTACAGTCATCTGAAGAAACGATTGCATGCAAAATTTTTGCATCTATTAAAGGGCTATCAAAAATGCACAAATGTTCCAACTGTTTTACATAATTATTATGTAAAAAGCGTGCGCAATAATCTGCAATCATAACATCTTTTACTTTATCCAGTTTTAATCTATTAAATGATTTTTTTACTTGCGCAAGAAACCGTTGATATAAAGCATTCGCTTTGTCACCATCTTTAAACTGTGTAATATGTTCCATTTCATCAAGGACCTCTTTATATAAACTATTCATGGTCAGAGTTTTGGCTGCTGGAAATGTTTGTGGATTCATTTTTCTATTATTGAGCAATGGGCCAATACCAACAACCCTGCAAAATCGATATTCAACATTGTCTACATTAACACCATATCGTCTTGCTTGATCAGCAAGCTTACCTAAAATGCCCCCGCGTGGTGTAATGACATAATTACAACAAATGCCTTTTCCGTTATTATTAAAAGAGCTCAAATCTTCCACAATAAGCTTTATTTTTGATGGATTGCAGCGCTGCAAAAATGTTTCTAAATATACTCTCTGGCTTTCATTTGCAGGATGATCTTTGTCATGATAATCACCCAAACCAATAACAACAACCTCTTTGTCCTGTTCATTACTCTTTTTTTTCAAAATGGATACATAATATATGTACCCAAAACAATCAAGGTAGACAAACAATAAAAGCATCATTTTATAATAAAAATATCTTTTATTCATGACATTTCCTTGCCTTGTTAACATACTACCTTTTCATTAATTATATTTCAAATAGGCCAAACTTATCAATATATAATTAATTTATTGATTTCAGTTGGTATATTTTTTATAATAAAAATGAGAAGGGAGAGACAATGACAACACCAGTGTCACCTGAAAATAAAAATACGAATGTTTTAGCTGTCATCAGTGGACTTATTGGCATTAGCATTATTATTATTGTTCATGAATTGGGGCATTTTTTGGCAGCACATTTTTTTAATGTGCCAACACCCACCTTTTCAATTGGATTTGGACCAGCTTTAATCAAAATACCGTTTGCAAGCACTCTTTTTCAAATTTCTCTTTTGCCCATTGGTGGTTACGTAGAAATAGATCAAACAATACTCGCACAACAAACATACGCCGCAAAAATGATCATAACGCTGGCTGGAATAGTTTTTAATGTTATTTTTTCTGTTATTATTGTAGCTTATTACACAATTAATAAAGAAAAAAACTCAAACGCCATACAATCTTGTTTAGAATATATATCTGAGCACACCAAACAATCACGAAGCGGCTTTATTGGTCCAATTGGCCTCATTAATCTTATTGGAAAAAGCTTTATGTATAACAAACATATATTTATGCTTATTCTATCCGTTATTAGTTTAAACATAGGTCTCTTTAATCTCTTGCCACTTCCTTTTCTTGATGGAGGCAAAGCACTCATGTTTACGTTACAAAGATTGATGAATTCCTAATCAATTCACATAATTACATTCACTTTTTTTTAAATTACTCTATTCTTGTCAATGGATAATGTAAGATAAAAAAATAACAACCTCTTATTCACAAGGAATTAACAAAATCATGTTGTATTTGTTATTATTGATAATCTCTGTGGCAAACTCCACATTCGCAAGCCAAGACAATGAAGCCCCACACTCTAACATTCCATTAATGTGGATGTCAAAAAAATGGGAAATCGAACAACGTCAATATAATAACGAATTAGCAACCGCAATAAAAAGAAGTAACGATAAAAAAAAATTAAAAGAAGCTTTAGATAATGGTGCTAATCCCAATGCACCACTCAATAATGGTAATACATGTCTTCATCTGGCATGTACTGTAGGAAATAAAGATGGCGTCGAAACATTACTCATGCTTCAATACATAAACCCAGATATCCAGAATGCTAAAAAAGAAGTTCCTCTTCATATTGCATGCCGAAAAGGAAACAGCGCTATCACTCATTTGTTATTACCTTGGACAATGAATTGCAATGTTCTTAATACCGAAGGCTATTCTCCTCTTCACATGGCCTGCCTACATAATCAATCAGAAACAGTTTCCATTCTTTGTGCCGAACATGATATTAAGTGGAATACACGTAATGCACAAGGATCAAATCCATTACACACCATATGCCAAAATAATTTTGTAGAACTGCTTGAAATATTTGTCGCCACAACAAAAAAAACTCCTATACGATTACAAGAACTGAACGCTATGTTTCCAACAAAAAATATGTATGGCATGACACCATTCTTTGTCGCATGCACAAAAAATCATATCGATATAATGAAATGTTTTATTAAATACAATTTAATTGAAATCAATGAACAACAACAATCAGATGAGTCCACTGGGCTACATGTAGCCGTTGCAAATAACAGCGAAGAAATGGTCACTGTGCTTTGCAATGCAAGCACAATAAATATTGATCGTCAAGATAAAAATGGCTCAACTGCTTTGCATCTTGCAGCTGAAAATGGCAATACCAAAATAATTAAGCTCCTTTCTTGTGTCTATCATGCAGATCCTAACCTGCTAGATAATAATGAAAACACACCATTACATATTGCTGTTCTCAAAAACAACATCGCAGCCGTTCGTTTGCTGTGCAACAACCCTCATACTAATCTAAATTACCATAATAAATATGGAGACACACCTCTGCATATAGCATGTAGATTGTCTGATAAATCAATATCCTCTCTGCTTCTTACATTACCTACTATCAATATAAACATGAAAAATAATGAAGGCCACACGCCTCTTGATATTATTAACGCAAATGTTATTCATTTACGTGCTGCTCTTGCACAAGAGATACAAGAAAATTACCCTGCCACGACATAAAAAGGAACAACAATAGTATGTTTTATTTACTGTTATATGCATTATGTATGACACCACAAATATTCGCCAGTCAAACCAAAGAAATGTCTGCTCGACAGCTGGAATGGACTATAAAAAGCAATCTCATCACGCAACATGAAAAAGATTCAAAATTCTTAAAAGCTGTACAAACATCAAATATTGATGCAATTGATACTTTATTGCAAGATTATGCAAGTCTTCTGGCAGAAGATAACAATGGTAATACATGCCTTCATATTGCATGCCAGAGAAATAACATTTTAGTTTTAAAACATTTATTTAAAACTAAAATAACCGCGCTCTCTACTATTCACAATCAACCCAACAAAAATGGATATACTCCTCTTCACACAGCCTGTGCGCACAATCATCAAGAAATGGTGAAATTTTTCTGCAATCGCTCATGGATAGATTGGTGTCATACTAATAAAGCTGGATCAAACCTACTTCACACCCTATGCCAAAATAATTTTGTAGAATTGTTTGAAATATTTGTCGCTACAACAAAAAAACATCCTATAGATCTACTTCAATTAAGCGACATGATTGCAACCGAAAATAGATTTGGATTAAAACCATTTTTCATTGCATGCACAAAAAATCACGTTGAAATAGTAGCAAGTTTTATTAAACATAATAAAGTAGAACTAAACGAACAACAAGATGATGAATCAACAGCGCTACACGCAGCAGTTGAAAATGATAGCAACTTAGTAGTGAGTGTCCTTTGTAACTCGCGCCTAATGAACATTAATCATCAAAATGCCTCTGGATCAACAGCGCTGCATATTGCTGTTGAACGGGGAAATAGTGAAATAGTGAGAACGTTACTAGAGTATCAGGCTAATACCAATATTGCTGACGACAATGACTTTATTCCATTAGATATAGCTCTATCTAAAAAAAATAATAAAATTATTAATCTATTATCTAACAAAAATTCCCCTACCAAGACATAAGATGTCTGCGATAAGGGAAATGGAGGTTATCACATTTAAATCAGTATCAAGTTACTCCAACAATAAAATAAAATCAAATTTCTTTGATTTCGATTAATCGCAACACTTTCTTGTCAATTTTGCCCGTTGCAGTCATTGGTAATTCTTGCGTGCTACAAATAAATTTTCTTGGAATTTTATACGTAGCCAAATGATTCATACACAATGTGCGTAATTCTTTTTCAATTCCCTGTTGTTCTATGCGTATTTGAACAAAAGCAACAGGAACCTCTCCGTCGCCATCATGTTTTCCAATAACTCCAGCTCTAATAACATTGGCATGCGACAATATAACGTTTTCTATTTCTTGTGGATAAATATTAAAACCTTTATTAATAATCAAATCTTTCAGCCGACCAGTTATAACAATTGCGCCTTTTTCATCTCTATAGCCCAAATCACCGGTGTCAAACCAACCATCTTTCAACACTTTATCAGTCATCTCAGACGCACGATAATAACCGAGCATTATATTATTGCCTTTTACCCAAATAGTTCCTATCCCGTTACGCGGTAAATCATTACCCTGTTCATCACGAATAGCACATTCAATACCAAATAATGGTTTACCAACACTACTTGTTGGTGAAGTTGCATTTTCAAGATTGACTGAAATAACGGGAGACGTTTCTGTGAGCCCATATCCGTTTGCAATTTTTCTGTGATACAACAAGCTAAACCCTGCACGAATTTTATCTGGTAATGCATCTCCACCAGACACAAACAAACGAACAGAATCCAATGGTGCTGTTTTCATTAAACATAACAGACCATACAACGCAGGGACTCCTAAAAATACGGTTGGTTTATGCCGTAAGCCATTCAAAATTTCTTTACGTTCTATTTTAGGAATAAGAATAATCGTCACTCCATAAAAAATGCTTGCCCACACGCATGTGTTTTGTGCAAAACTGTGAAACAATGGCAAAATACCAAGCAAGCGTTCATGGTGAGATATTCCAAGCAAAGATGCAATTTGCAAAACATTAGTCATAATATTTTTGGAACTTAACATAACACCTTTTGGTAGTCCTGTTGTGCCCGAAGTGTACAATAATGCAGCCAATTCTTCTGGTTCCAAATCAATGATGTTGTCTTCTACTGCTGCAGAAACATCTACATCTTCGATTTCTTTTTCTGTCATAATGGGAGGCAAAACGACTTCTGTTTGCTGAAATAATGGTATTCGATCAGAAGAAGTAAAAATAAGAGCTGGTTCAGAATCGGTGATAATGTGCGCCAATTCTTTTTCTTTTAAAAAAGTATTAACCGGAACAACAATCACGCCTGCTTGCCACAATGCAAAATAAACTATATAAAATTCAGGGCAATTTTCAAAACAGATGATAGCTTTGTCTCGCGGTTTAAGTCCATGTTGTTCGATAATTTTTTTACTCAACGCACACGCTTGTGCATACAACTTTTTATAAGTAATTTCTTTATCTTGATAAATAAGAGCTATGCCATCGCCATTAAATTGTGCTGCTCTCCACAATAATCTACCTGCAAACATCAATTTATCGTTACGCAAACATTCTTTATACAACAACTGAAAAGAGACTTCTTCATTTCTTAAAAAATTATATGGCATTGCATCTCCTTCTATTCTTCAACACGAATAACTTGCACCGGACATTTTGCAGCTGCTTGCCTAATCAATTCTTGATAATATTCAATATTCACATTTGCTTTAACATGAGATGTATCAGTAACTTCAAATACCTCTGGAACAATAAATTGACATGATCCACAACTAATACAACCAGGTTCAACGGTAACATTTTTCATATTATTTCCATGATTTATCATATTTTTTTTGGTATATTGCAATAATTATCACTGTAGCTCATTTTACATAAAAAGATAACAATGCCGCATTTAAAACAAGGACTTTTAATCAGCATCGAGGGTATCGATGGTTCTGGTAAATCGACGCTCGCGCAAAACCTTGCGCGTATTTTTGATAAAAAAGATTATGCCGTTGTTCTCACGCGTGAACCAGGTGGAACACCATTGGGCCAAGCAATTCGTACTATTGTGCAACAAAAAACAGAACCTCGCTGCGCAAAGGCAGAATTTTTGCTTTTTGCTGCAGATAGAGCACAACATTTTGATCAAATAATAATACCAGCATTAGCTGGACACAAGTTGGTTATTTCTGACCGCATGATAGATTCGTCACTTGCATATCAAGGCTATGGAAACAATCTTGATCTTGAACAAATCAGAACAATTAGTCACTGGGCCATGAATACGATTGTTCCCCATTTGACTATTTTTGTACAAATACCAATCAATATAGCTCTTGAACGGATCGCAAAACGCAATGCAACATTATCTCACTTTGAAAAAGAAGCCTTTTTAAAAAAAGTAGCACATGGCTTTGAAGAGCTTTATAAAAATCGGACAGATGTTATGATAGTAGATGGAATGCAGTCGCCAGAAAATCTTGCTACAACAACAAACTTAAAAATTGAACAATGGATACACAGCAACAACCTTTTAACACAACAATAACTTACCATACTATACCTCCCGCCCAATTATGGGTAGGTCAACACGAACATGTCCTTAAAGAAGTAAAACTTTTTTTACAAAAAGTGTTATGTCCCCACAATGGTTGTCATACATGCAACACTTGCATGCACATCAGAGATAAACAGCATCATTCAATTATGTGGTTGTATCCTGACAAGACATACACTCTTGAGCAGCTTGATGGACTCTTTTCTACAATAGCATACATGCTTGGTCAAGACGAAACATTTTTCTTTGTTATTCAAAAAGCAGATTTTCTTACTTCTCTATGCGCCAATAAACTTCTCAAACCAATGGAAGAACCTCCAGCCGGATATCATTTTATTCTTTTGGCTGAGCATATTGAAAATATTTTACCAACAATCAGATCTCGTTGTGTTTTACAAACTTCTCGCTCAAGAATAGATAATTATATTAATCATCCACTCTTTCAAAGTTTTACTACACAGCACTGCTCTCCTGCTGAATTTTCCAAGATACTCGATGGCGCTGGAATTAATGAAAGAGAAAGTGTCGAAATATTTAATGAGATACTACACTATTGGCTTAAACAGTTTACTAAAAATGCAACAACGCACCACTTTTTTGTACAACAAAAAGTAATGCGTTGCTTAAAAAATGTCTCAAAACAATTGCCTATGCCTGGCAGTAGCGTAATTTTTTGGCGAAATTTCTATCTTTCTTGTTACCCAATTATTACTGAATTACAAAAAAAATAAATTTTTATTTACCATCACGACGTGATCGCTTAGATGCGGATTCAGGGGCTGTATCTCCACTTGCCCTCAAACGTTTTAATGCTGGCTTTGCTATATATTTATTCATTAATTTCGCATCTTCCTCAGAATAAAGTGCATCTTCTGTGCTCCTTATCTTTTTACTTACTTTTTGCAGGTCTTTAGCAGACATATTAATCTGCAAACTGCCCAAAGTATCTGCATCTACTACCCATGAGCATCGACCTCCGGTAGCATTAGATCTATTATTATCTACAAAACCTAGAAATATATCTACACTACTTTTACCTTGATTGTCCTTTACGAATGTCATATGTTTAGCATTCTGATTATTTTGATTGATTCGATTATCCTGCGTTATTAAATATTCTATCATAGATGAGCTTTTATTAGACACGGCTATATGCATAGGAATTCTTCCCTCTGCATCGGCCTTTCTAACAAGCGTAGGATCTGCTTCCATAAGTAATGCAATTAAAGGCTTATATCCTATATTTACTGCATTATGTAATGGAGTTTTTCCACAGTTATTTTGCATATTCACGCGATACCCAGCTTTAATCAATTTAGATGCGCAGGTATGAACCGATATAGGATGAAGACTAACAGAAGACAAATGATGCAATAAAGAGTCTCCTTTTTGGTCAACAATAGCATTAAGATCTTCTCCACAATGTGTTGGCAATAATAATATATCATCAATAAGTTTCGTGACCTCTTCTTCTTGAGAATGATCTACATAAAATTTAAATTCTTCCGATATGCTTTCACCCAAAGAAAGATTGAGGTTAGGTGAATAGTTCATAGCATTCATAACTATTGAAAAAAACAATACATAACTTGCCAATAACCTTACATTATTCACAGAGACCCCCTAATAAAAAAAGATTTAAAATAAAAAATGTAGCGATTTTATCGAAACATTAATCAATACTATTACTAAGTGTATAAAAAATAACAAAAAAAGAAAGAAGAGCCGCTAGATAAAGCCATTTTTCATAAAAAATAGACAAAATCAAGCGTACTTACTATTCTAAGCTAAACAATTCTATCAAAAGGAATTTCTGTGGCTTTCTGCTTAAAAGACCTTTTATCTAAAACAATAAAACCGGAAAAAAATTGGAAATTTACTCTTTTATGCAATTGGCATGATATCATTGGTGCTTTATACAACAAAGTGTGCGTAGAAAAAATTTATGATGACACTATCATTTTGGGCGTTACGCATTCTTCTTGGATGCAAGAATTACACCTCTTATCACCTCTCATTATTAAGACAATTAATGAAAAACTAGACCATCCTCATATTAAACAGATACGCTTTAAACAGATGTCTCATAAAAAAAAAGCTGTTAAAAAAGCAAAAAATGAATTCGTTTACAAAAACGATATTCAACTTAATAAACAAGATGAACGTGCTCTTGCAAAGATTACCGACAGTTCTCTTCGGGATGCACTTAAAGCATTTCGCATTCGATGTTATAGGGAATCATAAATGAATAAAAAAAATATTCTTCTTCTCTCTATCTTTTTACTTTCGTGCGTAATTGTTATGGGTAATTCAACAGTAATTCAAAATTATATTTATGCAAATTATGAACAATATGCTGGAAATAGCTTCTCTGCTCATAAACGATATACTTCTATTATTAATTCAAATCCCCCGCTCTATGCTTATAAAGGATATCTTAATGTCTTATTTGATTCTCATCAGTACAATAAAATCATAGAATTGATTCCAACGTTGGATAAAAAATTTGAAAAAGACCCCGAAGCCCAACTCCTTTTTGTTGTTACGTTAGAAAAAATGAATCGTATTACAGAATCTGAGCATCGTCTTATTGCTCTCAGTTCTCAGTTCAAAACAAATTCAGAAATAACATTACGAACAGCTCAAGCGTATCTTCGTCGTAAAGAACCAGAAAACGCTCTTGCGGTACTTGATACATATCTGAATAATAGCCCTCGCAAACCAAACAATTTTGCATTTTATTTTTTGAAATCGCAAATTCATGTTCAACTCAATCAACTACCAGAAGCTCTTTCTAACGTTACGCTCTGTCTTGATATGCATCCTCGCTTTAATAAAGGTTGGTTGTTAAGTGCAACGCTGCAAGAACAACAAGGAGAAATTAAAAAGGCTTTACAAGGATATAGCACATTTTTAGAACTCTCAGACAGTAATAATAGTGCCGTTGAACAACATCTTTTTTCTTTAATGCTCAAACACAAATCAGATAAACAATACATCTCTTTTCACAAATCATACTTTGACCAAGCACTTTCATTATATAAGAAAAAAGGTTATTCCCTTGCGCTGAAAGCTCTTTCTTATTATCTGCAGTTGCAACCCAATGATTATGAAGCACTCGTTCTTAAATTACATTTACTTGTTCATGCACAAGATTATAAACAAGCAACAACTTTTTTTATGTCACTCATAAAAAAAAATGAAAACGATCAACTTTGGCCCAAAAATCTTTATCTTTTGCATCATGAAGGTATTCAAAAAAATAATCTTGTTACCCTCTTTCATTCATTGATTAAGCAATGCGAAACTAATTATTGGTTACCATTATACACGGCAGATTTATATATAAAGTCTCATAATTATACACAAGCAACTCCGCTTCTTGAAAAAGTTGTATGTTTATCAAATGATCCTCAGCTCAACGCAAAAATATATCACCAACTAAGTGTGCTTTCTTACGAAACACAAAATTATCCACAAATGTTAGCATTTCTTGAAAAAGGATTTAACATTAATGAACAGAATACTCAGATCAATAATAGTCTCGCATATTATTGGGCAACAAAAGGAAAAGACCTTGAAAAAGCTCATTTTTTCTTTGACAAAATTAATACAACGCAGCAAAATTCTCCTTGCTGCATGGATACCAAAGCTCTTATTTTGTATAAACAACAACAATACACTCAGGCGCAAGAGCTCTTTGAACAATTAGAACAACATAATAACGGAACAATGTTATTACATCTTGCAAAAACACAGTATAAATTAAACAATAAAGAAAAAGCCCGTTTTACGTGCAACAAAGTAATCAACTGCACCATCAATGAATGCGAAGAAAAAAAATTAAAAAAATTACAAAATCTTTTGGCAATAAATGAGTAAAAACACTCTCTGCTTTGTTGCAGGGAAGTCTGGCGGGCACATTATTCCTTGTCTTACTTTGGCAGACCAGCACTGTCTCAAAAACCCCGACACAAATATACTCTTTTTTTCAACACAATTACCACTCGACAAAGCAATCATCTCTGCCAACAATAACGTTTCATATCATATTACGCTTCCTCTTTCAAGCGCAAACGTACAATCTTTTTTTCATCGATTTGTTATTGTATGGAACGCAGTACGTTCTTTGTGTATCAGTTTTTTTTATTTATTAAAGCACAGACCATGTAAAGTCATCACAACGGGAGGGGTTGTTGCCATTCCAGTTATTATTGCGGCATATATTTTAAGAATTCCTATCACGCTTTACAATCTTGATGCAATCCCAGGAAAAGCAATCAAGTTCTTAGCTCCATTTGCTTCAGACATTAAAGTCTGTTTTAAAAATACGCAACAACTTTTAAATGAGTATCAATGCACACTCACTCCATTCCCTATTCGATATACAACAAATATAACTACTCAAAATAAGCACGACGTACTCTGTTCTATTGGCCTTGATACCACAAAAAAAACAGTTCTTGTTTTAGGCGGATCGCAAGGTTCATTATTTTTAAACAACTGTATAAAAAAATGGGCTTCTTCATCTTACTTTTCTACACATTCCACACAGATTATTCATCAAACAGGATCAGTTGATGCAACGGACTGGAAGCAACTGTATGACCAATATGATGTTTCAGCCCATACATTTACGTATCATCCTCAATTGGCGACTTTATATAACGTTGCTGACATAATTATTTGTAGAGCTGGCGCAGGAACCCTCTTTGAAGTCAAATTTTTTAATAAACAATGCCTCATTATTCCATTAAAAACACATACAACCTCCCATCAAGTTGACAACGCACGTGTCATGTCTCAAGAATATCCAGAACTTTTTTCTTGGTTAGATCAAGATTATATAGAAAAAAACGAATCACTGTTTTTTGTTAAAATAAATGAGTTGCTCATAAATATCTAATGAAAACATCATTGCAATAATTTCCTGTTTGTGTAGATTAACTGTAGACTTATCTATTAAACATGTTTTATTTGTTGTTTTTTAATAATCCATTAGAAAGACCTTAGCATGACACAAAAGATTGCCCTCATGATATGCATCTTATTTTTTCATAGCGCATCATTTTCAATGTATATGTCACATCCAGACAGGCGTGCCAAAAGTTTAGCACTAATTACGCACAACAATACTCCTGAAACAAGACCTACCATCAAATTATTTGATAATACCTACAGTGTCAACGTAACAAATCCAAACAGCCCAGAACGTCAAATAAAACTTATTCCTCTCAGTACAGATCGACATTGCGGCTTATGTGCTCATCCTACTATTGATACAAGTTTATTTATCGTCAGCGGCCCTAATTCTTATGGCATGGATGTCTTTACGCTGGACAAAGATGGTAAAACATATAAACACACGGTAAAAGACCATTCATTACCATTTAATCCAATCGGTGCAGACTTTATGACAGATAATTATTGCATTATATATGGTCAGCCCAATAGAGCAAGCAACCTTCTGCATGTGAAATTTGATAAGAAAGAAAATGAATACCCTATGAGCATCATAAATAAGAATGCAAACCGTCAGTACCTTGGACATTGCCCCAGCAGCAATTATTTTATTTGCACAGAAAAAGATCGCTACAATGAATGCTTTTATACTATTGCTCATGATGGCTCTGTACTAAAAAAAATAAATAATTTTGCTGCTTGCAAAGTAGCTTTCAGCTCCGATGGACAGTATTTTATGGTAATTAGCAATGTGCAGCAAGGCCCATCATCAGGAAAACCAAGAAGAGAGGTATATTTAGCGTCAATTAATCTCGATCAAAAAAATGTTAATACTATTGCTCGTCAATATCTTTTTGAATCGTCATGTACCCATATTGCGCTCTCACCAGACGGAAAATTGTTTCTTGTCAGCAAGCAGACTCATTGCGGTGTGCACGATAGCCATACAATGACACATTTAAAAAATTTATATACCAACAATCCTTGCTTGTTCGGTCCAACTAGTCGTTTTTTCAATCACAATATATATTCTGTTGTTGATCAAGAAACTAAACAACAGTATGAAAATTTTCCAAAAAATATGTCTTTTCCAGAAAATATGCCTGAAGAAATGATCGAGTTAACAACTAAGTTGTTCCAACCTGAATTCTTACAATACTTACCACGTTTTGTGTTGTTATTGAGTGTTGTAAATCATATAAAATCTTCAGGAAATCTTTGTTGAATTACACTCTCCTCTTTTGCTACAGTTGATACAAAATATATATCCATATCGCATTGGATGAACCATGATAAAAAATAATCTGTTTACAGCTGTAGCGCTCTTTTTTTTGTACACAATTGTAACTGCTGTGCATCTAGAAACAGACCGAACTCTCTGGATACCGTGGACGCTTGAACATACACAACAATGGGAATATATCGAACAAGATGATTCTACAATGTCACAATTCAGGCGAAATGAATTTTTTGAAAATATACAAACACTCATACAACGTGATTCTAATTGGGAAATATTTTGCACACTTTTGCAAAAAAAAACAGATTCTGCTATCATTTTTCCCTGTCTAGGATTTGCTATTTTAGACAAAATAAGCAATGAGCTCATTGGTGCAATACGATTTAATTTTTCCTCTACAAAAGGATATGTAACACTGAGTTACGGCCTCAAAGAATCCGTCAGACACCAAAAACTTGGCCATGAAGTTGCAGCCCTTGCTATCAAACTTATTCATGAATCCATTGGATTACCATTTGCATCATTCAAAACAGGCATTGCCAAAAGCGTTTTCATGGCAGAATGGCAAGAACAAGGAAAATTAGCAAAACCAAACTTTAATGCATTACTACAATTATTTGATGAAAACACTATATCACTTAAAGGCTTAACTGCTTTTGTTGATCTTATCAATCAACCCTCACTTGCTATTCTTCTTAAACATGGCATGCAAGCAGCAGAAGTTGAATGTTCAAAATATTATCTGCACGAAGAACCCAATTTGTATTGCTTTAACATTTTACTGATTTATCCAGCAACAACCACATATAACCAAGAATACATTGACGATCTTATGTCAGACATTTTAAGCAGAGATAATACACTCATTCAGAATACGCATGACCTTTTGAAAACTACTTTTTCTATTCCTCAAGATTGGGTATATCTTAATTTAAATAGGGACGAAAAAGCTCTACTCAAATTGGTTCAATCAAAAATCATAACAACTACGTTTCTTTCCAGCGTAAAAGTGAAAATTAAAACAACTCAAGTATGCGAATTTCCTTATTGTTTTGTTCAATGATGAATCAAGATAAAAATAGAAAAAAAACCATATTCTTAAAAAATTGCCTTGAATCCCATTTTAACATAGGCTAAAAGATAATAAGTTTTTTAAAAACAACATGAACAAAATAGCCCTATGATCAAAAAAGCAAAAACTACAACTCAACACACGCAGTCAACCTCCGTCCAAGAATATGCCCAAGTACTGATAGATATCAAAGAACGTATTCAAACGTCTCAGATTAAGGCAACGCTCGCCGCAAATAAAGAACTTATTCTGCTTTATTGGAATATTGGCAAAATTATTACAGAAAAACAAAATAGTTGCGGCTGGGGAACAAAAGTTATTGATCAACTCGCTCAAGACATACAAAATGAGTTTCCTGGATTAGGCGGATTTTCCAGGGCAAATGTCTTTAAAATGAAAGCTTTTTATCAAACATACACAATTGTCTCACAAGCTGTGAGACAATTTGACGAATTTCCCTTTTTCAGCATTCCATGGGGTCATAACGTTGTTCTGATCACCAAATTAAAAAGTTATGATCAACGCCTCTGGTATGCCAAAAAAGCCATAGAAAATGGCTGGAGCCGCAGCATGCTAGAAATGTGGATTGAGTCAGATCTTTATCACAGAGAAGGTAAAGCAATCACCAATTTTCATAAAACACTACCTGGAATATCTTCTGATATGGCACAGCAGTCACTGAAAGATCCTTATATTTTTGATTTTCTTACACTGCACTCACAATATGTTGAAAAAGAAGTTGAGCAAGGCTTAATTGATCATATTCAAAAATTTCTGCTTGAACTTGGCGAAGGTTTTGCCTTTGTTGCACGCCAATATCATCTCAACGTGGGAAATAAAGATTATTACATAGACCTTCTTTTTTATCATCTTAAATTGCGCTGCTTTGTTGTTATTGAACTGAAAGCACGCGAGTTTGACCCGCGCGATGCAGGGCAACTTAACTTTTATCTTTCTGCAATCGATGATCTTGTGCGCGCACCCGAAGATAACCCAACAATTGGCTTAATATTGTGCAAAACAAAAGATAATTTTACCGCTGAATATGCATTACGAGATATCAATAAACCAATTGGCGTAGCGCAATATGAAACAATGCTTGTCGAATCATTACCACAACACTTTAAAGGTAGCTTACCAACAATAGAAGAAATTGAAGCTGAACTTGAAAAACAAGAAGCATTGATAGCATTGCATAAGGCACGATTACAAAAAAAATAAGATCGCTTTATTCTTTATCACCGTTTATATAACGATGAATCAAAATAGAAATAGCTCCCGGTTTTCCTATTATTGATGGTTCTCCTGTTTTTTCATCAATGATTATTCTTTCAAGAGAGGAATCATATGAAAATGTTTTTTCTATTGATCCTATTGCTTTATTAAAAGCAAGCCAAATAGGAAAAGCTGTTTTGATGGGATACACATTATCTCCCATTGAGCGATTATCATCAAACCCAACATACACCGCCACTGTTAATGTTGGAGTCGACCCTACAAACCAACACGTACGAGAATCATTTGTTGTTCCTGTTTTGCTCATTGCCTCAGAATCAATCCAATTACTCTTACCATACAATGCCTTAACGCGTTCTGGTCCCAAGCAAAGCACGGATGCTATTTGTCCCGCAATAATAGTTGAAAGCACTCGCTCTGCAGTATGTGTACTGTTGTACAATCGACTTCCCCAACAATTTTTTACACAAGAAATAAAATATGGCTCAACATACACTCCATCATTTGCAAATACGTTAAACATTCCAGCAACTTCATATAAGGTGCTATCTATACACCCAAGAGCTAGTGATGGATACATATGAAAAGGACCTTGCAAACGACATTTTTGCGCTAAATCTATGACTTTATGTGGATTAAGTTTTAAAAATGTTTTGATACTCACAATATTATTTGAGTGTGATAAGGC
The DNA here is from genome assembly GCA_964433525.1 of uncultured Pseudomonadota bacterium. GTDB lineage: Bacteria > Babelota > Babeliae > Babelales > Vermiphilaceae > SOIL31. The sequence goes on along the minus strand of CAYSQT010000001.1, from coordinate 253,441 downwards.
ATATGCAAGCGTAATAGGTCCATTAAATTTTTTATTATAATTTCTCGGCGCCCATATTCCATTTGATTGTCTCATTTCAAATGGCTCATCTATTTCAACATCTGAGCACACCATACCACTGTCAACTGCAACAGCATAAATCAATGGTTTTATTGTTGAGCCAATTTGACGGCGCGCTTGTGTTACCCTATTAAATTTAGAACTATTAAAATCAAAACCGCCAACAAGAGCTTTTATTTCACCTGTTTTTCTGTCAAGAACAATCATTCCTCCGTCAATATCAGCTTTAAATTCTGTGCGTAAACGCTTTATTTCTGTTGTAAAGGCAGATTGTGCAGCAGATTGCATTTTGCTGTTAATGGTTGTTTTAACAGAAAGACCTTGCGTATATAATGCTGATGCACCAAAAAAAGTTTCCAGTTGCACCCTGATCATCTCTTTTAAATGAGGTGCATAGGTGTTAATCGTTTTTTCTTCTACTGCAACTGATACCAATAAAGCATTATCGTATTCTTCTTGCGTGATGAATCCCAAAAGTTTCATTTTGGCTAGCACTATGTTACGTCTTTTTTCTGCAGATAATGGATATATTAACGGACAATAATGAGCAGGGGAACGAATAATACCTGCAAGTGTTGCTGCTTGATCAATCGAAAGATCATAAGCATGTTTTTTCCAAAATCGTTGACTTGCTGCTTCAATACCATAAATACCACAACCAAAACAAACATTATTAAGATAAGTATGCAAAATCTGCTCTTTGGTAAACTGCTGCTCAACAAGAATTGCGTATAATTGTTCTTTAATTTTACGAGTAAACGTCTTTTGTAAATCAAAAAATAATAACTTAACAAGCTGCTGCGTGATAGTACTTGCACCCTGCGCCTTGCGGCCATAGTATATATTAGTAACAATGGACCGCACAATTCCTTTCCACGAAAGACCATGGTGATCAAAAAAATGCCAATCTTCTGCTGCAATAAATGCATTGATCAAATGTTGAGGTATATTTTCACCATCAACAGGGTTACGTTTGTCTAATTGAAAACGCGCCCATTCATTGCCTTCATCATCTAAAAGAATTGAAGGTTTTTGTGCATCGTAATGAGATAAAACAGAAAAATCAATCACATGATGATGCGCAATAAAAAAGAAGGCGCCCAATGCTGTCGCAATTAAAATAACAATACATATGATTAATAAAAAGAAATAATCACGGAGCTTCATTCATCTTTAATACCACAATTTTATTCTTTTTCTAAATTAGAACAATCACTCTTTTGTCCGTACCACGGCCCTCTCACAGCATTAATTCTATCCATAGCATGACACTCATACACCTTCTTATGCTGATAATAAAGTTTTGTTAATAGATAATGCTCACGTAAATAAAAATAATTATTTTTTGCTAATTCATAGTCTTCTATATCACAAGCAAGAGAAGCCTGTAGTAGAGATTGTTCCAGAAAATTATAATATTTTTCAAATCTATAACGATTAGTAAGCTGTGCCTCTAATTGATAAATTGTATTTGGAACCTTCATAAGTAATTGGCCAACTGACCCACCAATTACATATTGAATCTCTTGAGGAAGGCTTTTGGCATGCGAATTATGCATCTTATGTATATCGCTTGAAAAAATTAAATAGGGAGGAATAAAAAGAGGCTTACCATTGCTGCTTTCTTTGACAATAACTCCCCCAACAACCAAACTCGCCACACCACTTTTAAAAGATTTTACCCATTCCGCAACCAATTCTTTTGGAGCTACAGAAGGGTACATTTCCTTCAGTGAACGCTTAAGTTCCCTTCTTACCATATATGAAGTAGGTGACCACCTGCGAGTCAAATGATCTGCAGAAATAACAGTAACAGCTTCTGGATGCATGTTGACCGTTGATAAAACTGATTTTACACCCGTACAAAAAAGAGGTGTCAACAAGGGGTCATCTTTTTTAACAGGACGATTTGTTTTAGGATCATAATATTTTTTGATAATTTTATCATGCAGCTTCATATTATCCATAAATTCATCACGCTCTTGAAGAGTATTAAAAAGTGCAGTTAAGTCATCTTTTGTTTGTTGTTCAAAATAAAGTTTAAGATGTTGTATCGAACCAACATTAGATTCATTATATATTCTATGTGATTGAATAATGTGCAAAGGCCTTCTTGCCACTCGAGAAACAAACATACCATGAATGGGTACAATCATTAAAACCAAAAATAGACTCAACATGTTATATTTACATTCTTTTTTCATAATAACTTTCATGTGTTGGATTAATTGTTTTGTATTATTTGTGTCATAGAGTAACACACAATATGCAAAAAATCTTACTTTTATAATTTTTTAGTCATAATGAAATTATCGCACAGCCTGTGACACTATTTAAAAATGCTTAATCAAACGCAGAACAAAGCTAACGCCCTGCGGGCGATTGATAGCCTTAAATTCAGTATAAAAATAACTAAAAAATACCACATCTTGTGAAAAAAAGTAAGCCGCACCTGGCCCTAGTCCAAACACTCTTTCACGAGAATGCGGAACCTTTAACCCATTGGCTTTATTGTCATTAATTTGTTGTAAATAATAACCACAGATAGCTGTCCACAAACGAGGAATCAATTCATATTCTATACTATAATTTAACACAGCTGCATCACCCGCTTTAAAATCAATTTTGCGGCTTTTTTTATTCCACAAATAGTTAAAACGCCAAGAAACAGCGCATTTTGGTCGCACATAAATGGTTCCAGACCATCCTAAACTAAGAGAAAAAAATGCCTCACCAGGATTAATTAATTTTTCTGGTGATTTATTTCGTAAAGAAGGCGTAATAAAATCAAGTGACAAGCGATGAATAAAAAAAGGTCTGTCTTTCCAAAACACAGCACCCCATTGTAAATATGGTCCAAACGATATATTTCCCGGACCACCTCCCGCATCTTTTACTTTTAATGCGTTTGGTTTGATACGAGAAGTGAGTGTAAAAGGAACAACAAAAGAAACTCCCGGCATGGCATTTAAATTTGTTGTTCTATCAAATTGATAAATGAATTGAGTCACGTATGACCAATCATTAAACGCTGCTCCATCAAGTCCCTGCAAAGGTCTACTTTCAGCATTCAAAAATGTTTTTGTGTGATAATAAATGTTGTAATGTTGCCAATAAAAACCAGGCGTAGGGCGCACCGGACCACCATCAAGAATATTGGTAAAACCTAAATTAACAGAGGGTAAACCATAGCCAAACAAAAATGCTTTTAAAAAAAAGCTAGCCGATAAAAGGAACAATGCGCGAATAAACAAACGTATCATTCAAGCCTTTATTTTTCTGAGAGGAACATCTCGTTCATCGTCTAACAATTCATCTTCTTCATCTTCCTCTTCTTCTGCATCTAATAAATCATCTCCATCAAACACAAAAAAATCATCTTCTAAATGCACCTGCACCAACTTTTGTTTTCTTCTATTTTTTGGTTTTTTGTTCCAAAAGTTATATTTGTTCAAAATGGAGCGCACATGTTCTTGTTTGCTCAATATATATAACAAACAACCACTCAGTAAAATCATTGTTTGTTCAGGAAATTGTTGTAAGCAAAAGCTAGTTACTGCAAAAGGCAAAAGAGCACCAAGTTTACCAAAAATAGGTAACTCTGTATCATTAATCACTGTTCCCACGTTATATAAATGAGACTTAAGATGAGACATCATACTTTCTTGAGCGTGCATATTTTTAAGCAAAAATAATAGTACACTCACTACTACCAGTTTAAAAAATTTCATCTTCGCTTCCTTTTTTGTTATGTAACAATATTGTAAAAAACACTATCACCATTAAACTGATTGTCAATTGCAACAAAATTCAATGATATAGAAAAACATGATAAACAACTTCAACTTTACTCTCATTTTTTATGCAGTAACTTTATTGTGTTTGATTAGTGATTTGGGTCAATTTTTTACCCTTGGTCATGTCGCAATTCCTTTATTATTGTGCATATATACCCCTTTATTATTTTATCATTTACAAAAAGCAACTCTTATTTTTGTAACTCTATTACTGTGTGTAGAATCTTTTTGTATATGCAATAACCCTTTGTTTCCTTTAATGTATCTCATTCCTTTAATAGTATGTGTATTTTATGTAAAAAAACATTTTTACCATAACTTCTTTTATCCCATGATTTTTGTAGTAGCCTGCTCAACGGTGCATTGCGCACAGAACCCCAACTATACAGCCTTACAGTTTTGTGTTATAATACTAGTAGGAATATGTTTTTCTTTGATAATAAAATATTGGGGTATGCTAGACAATCGCGCACAGCAGTAAACACGCTGTGTGAGGAAAGTCCGGACTTCTAATGAATATGGTACCTATGGAGAATAATATTCAACATAGGAGGGCGAAAGCTCATGGAAAGTGCCACAGAAAAAAACAACCTTACTTGAGCGTAAAGCTTCGTAAGGAAATGGTGAAAACGTGCGGTAAAAGCGCACGCGCATGTTTAGTAATAAGCATGTGGGGCAAACCCTACCAGGAGCAAGACAAAGTTAGCATGTACGGTTATTCATTCCGGTCAAACATGCGGGTATGTCGCATAGATAAATGGTTGTCAGTCTATTGTAAGCGCACAATACAATAAGACTACAAAATCCGGCTTATTGCTTACCCCCCCGTGCATAGTGCATGATATGAATATAAAAAACTATCTGTGGTTATTACCGTTTTGTTGTTTTTTGCTTGGATATATCGCAGCACGATTGGTTTTTAGCACAACTACTATTCAGACTCCTCATCTTATTGGAATGCCCGTGCATCAGGCATTGTCACTCACATCTCAACGCACATTACATATTCAAATCATTGATCAAAAAGAAGAAACTGCTATCCCTGAAGGAATTATCATAAGTCAAATTCCTCAATCAGGAAAATTAATTAAATCACATCAATCTATTTATGTTGTTACCACAACAAAACCTTTAACAAACTGCACTCCATGTTGTTTAAAAAAACATATTAATGATTTTATTCAGCCATTAGAATTAAAAAAAATATATCCAAAAATATATCAACTTACTCATTCTTATAAAGCTGGTACATGTATTGCACAATCTCCACAGTCAGAAGAACCTCTTGAACATAATAAACTTATTTTATACATTTCTTCCGGCAACAGTAGACCTGTATTATGGCCACAATGCATAGGGTTGTCATTTGAAAAAACAATGGCCTTTTTGGACGAACTTGGCATAAAGCCGTATATTATTAATGACTCACCAATACTCAACAAACCAATGTCGGAGTATACTGTTATTGATCAAAGACCAGTCGCTGGCACATTGGTTACCATAGACGACAAAAATGTACTGTCTGTTCAATTACGCATACAATAGGTGCACTCTATGAAAAACGTTCTCTTTTCACCAAAAACACACATTTTCTTGTGGGATCTTCATGAGGTTATTTTAAAAAAAGATAAAAAAAGTTGGTTTATAACATGTCTCGCTTTTAACAGAAAATGGGAATTGCTCCGTAAACTTAACAAAAAATCAATTACTATCTTTATGACATTTGTGCTTGAAAGGCTCAAAATAAGCAAAAAACAGATGGTGAGCGAGGAACTCATTCAAGCTGCAAGAACAACCAACAATGAGGCATTTGTAGAATTAATTACTCGTATATGTTCATCCTACGTTCCCATCGAAGGAACTGTTGAAATTATGCAAAAATTGTCAGCATTGGGTTATAAACATCATTTGGGGTCAAACATTGGCAAAACAGTTTTTGATCATTGTCTTGCCATCTATCCTTCTGTTTTTGAGGTATTTGAGGCATGCGCCATTCCATTTTTTTCTGAAAACGCAGAATGTATCAAAAAGCCCCATCCAGAATTTTTTCTTTCCCATGCACGGCAACAAAACATTGAACCGCATTATTTTATTTTTATTGATGACAGAATAGATAACGTAAAAGCAGCTCAATCAGTGGGAATGCATGCTATTCATTTTAAAAACGCACAGCAACTGCATAAGATACTGATTGAGCATAATATTTTTTAAAAATAAAACAGTGATCTATTTTATTTTACCTAAATTGGATAAAAATAACACCACCCAAAACAATTATCGCAAATAATGGCGATAAAAAAATGTTTTTAAATGTGCGTGACCAAGGAGTTAATTTATCTCTCATTCTCACCAAATGATTTTCAGGTATTGCACCATTTTGCGATAGGTTTAATTTACCATTATCCATAAATAAAATATCTTCTCGCGGTGATATGCATGCTGCCACCCATCCAGCTTTTTTAAGATTCAATTGTTCGCACAACATGTTTAAAAGAGGATACGCATTTGTATCCAATCCATCTTCGTCGATCATAACAACAAGATGCATGTTACTATTTTGATCTGGTTTTGTTTTTGCTATTAAACTATTCATATGTTTTATTAACACATTATTATCCAAAGTCATAGCTATTTTATTGATACAAAAAATTGCTAATGGATAATTGTTTTCCTGTGTAATCTCTGGCATCGCAAGAGTTGATTCGATAAATTTGCTTTTTTGTAATATATACCGGAAACATGGAATAGTTACTTCTTCACCTGTATGATACTGTTGCATATTATTTGCAAATAAAACAAATGCTTCTTTATTTTCCTTAAATATGCCAAAATTAATTTTTTCAATAGAAGCTTTTAAGGGAGATTCATCCATTTTTTTACCTATCACTACAGAAACACCCCGTGTTGATCCTGTTGGTGAAAGAGTTATCTTCTTATTAAAATATTCTACTAAACAACCGTAAGATTGGGCTTCTGGTTTGGAAGCTGAATATTCACCAACAGCAGTATCATTAAACGTATACTCTTGCGACGCACTTACCACCTGACCACACAATAACAAACCAAGCAATAATATCTTTTTCATAAACAACCTCATCATAATAATAATTATTACATTTCTTCTAATCACAAAAACATACACCATTAAACAACAATAAACAACTTTTTATTAATTATGTTGCATTAAAGTTAAACCTTTTGTTATCTTTTTACTGTAATAATCCTTTTACAATAGGTATAAATATGAAGATAAAATATGTTGTTTTTGCCTCGTTGTTACTCATATTAACAACAAAAGCATCATCAAGCCCTCTTATTATTCGTAATATTTCAAAAAGTGCATTGTCGTTTGACGTATCTTTAAAATCAGGAAATCAAACTATTTCGCTTGACCCACAAGGTAGATGGGAACATGAAATGCAAAATGACCGTTTTGTTCGTCTTACCTGGAAGGATTATTCTGATGCTGATAATGCATGGCATATTTATTTCATAAAAATACAAGAACAAGCCCCTGCTCTTTATAACAATGGAGGAAAACTTGTCATTGGTAAAAATGGTACCTTTTTATGGGATATAGGCAAAGGTATAGAAGGAGGCAAAGCACAACAGATTGACACTCCGTAATTATTCTCAGTTTTGACACTCTTCCCATGTCGCCATAGTATCTTCAAGTTCTTTACGCAACGCATTTAATTTTTTTTGCGCTTCATCAAATAACAGAGTTCCAAACTGTAACTGCCCAAAACGATCTTCTGTTTTTTTAATTTCATGCTCTAGTTTATCTATTTTTTTTTCTAACGCCTTGATGTCTGGCATATTCTGTTTGTTGTGCACCGCCACAGGCTTTGTTTTTTGTTTTACAGCACTAATATTCTTTTGTTGCTTGTCTTTATCAACAACTTGTTGCAGCTCTTGTTGTTTTTGATACAAATAAAGCTGATAATTACCTTGATACTCCCGTGCTCCATCAACGCTTAGTTCAACAATATCAGTTGCCAACTTATCAACAAAATCTTGATCATGCGAAACAAAAAAAATGGTGCCTTGGTACGCTTGCAATGCTTTGAGTAAAATGTCTTTTGATTGGATATCAAGATGGTTGGTAGGTTCATCCAGCAACAAAAAGTTAGCATTTTGCAGCAATACTTTAATCATACCAACCCTGTTTTTTTCACCACCACTCAGCACACCAACTTTTTTATTAATGCTGTCTTTGGTAAATAAAAATGCCCCTGCAAATGCGCGTATTTTTTGTTCTGTGGCCCCAGCGCATGCACCCGCAAGATTATCCAAAATAGACGCATCAAGCGTTAATGCTGCAGTTTGGTCTTGATCAAATATGGCACACGTTACATTGTACCCCAAAGTAATGGTTCCAACTTCAAGTGGCAATTTACGTGCAATCAAATTAAAAAGTGTAGTTTTACCCACACCATTTGAAGCAACTAACGCAATTTTTTGACCTCGCATTATTTCAAAAGAAACATTGTTGAAAATCTGCTTTTCTCCAAAAGCTTGCGCCACATTCTTGACCTCTAAAACAACACTTCCTGACTGTTGCAATGGTGGGAAAGTAAAAGTAATGTCTGGCTGTTGAGGTGGTAATTCAATTCGGTCAATTCTATCCAAGGCTTTTAACATGCTTTGTGCCATTGCTGCTTTATTTGCTTTTGCCTTAAACCGCTCAATGGTTTCCATCTTTTGCTTTAATTCTTTTTGCTGATTTTTGTATTGCATTTCAAGCAGTGCTTCATTATGTTTCTTTTGCTTTTCATAATGGTTATAATTACCAACATATAAAGTCCCCTTGCCCCGTTCAAGTTCAAAAATGGTAGAACACACTTGGTTTAAAAAATACCGATCATGGCACACCAAAATAAAACCAAAGGGTGCACGCTTTAAAAACTGTAAAAACCATTCTTTGGCAACAATATCCAAATGGTTTGTAGGTTCATCAAAAAGATAAAAATCAGCTTTTTTAAGCAACAATTTTGCAAGCACTATGCGCATTTTCCAGCCAACACTTAAATTTTGCACCGGCTGATCACATTGTTCCGCATTAAACCCAAGGCCCATAAGAACACGCTTTGCCTCAGCTTTCATTCCTTCCATGTCAACATGCAACAGTTGCTCACATACGTGCGCATAGCGTTCTAAAATATCAGTGACATCATCTGCGCTGTTTAAATCTGATTCTAATTGTTTTTGTTCTTGAATGAGTGCCTCAATGTCAGAGAATGCGGTGCACGTTTCATCAATAATTGATTTATCCGATTGCAACACAACGTCCTGAGATAGATATGCTATTGTTTTGCCTCGGACAATAGAAATAGAACCACTATCAATGCGCTGCTCTCCGCTAATAGCTTTTAACAAAGTAGATTTACCCGAACCATTACGTCCAACAAGGCCAATTTGACTATTTTCATCAAAAGAAAAAGAAATATCATCAAAAATTACCTGGTTAATCATTTCCAAGCAAATATTATACCCATTAATCATGCTATATCCCATTAATAATATCACTGTATGAATGTATCAATTGTTAAGCTTATCATAAAATTTGCTTTTTTATCGTCAAATAAAAAATGAGGCCATCTTTCCATATGTTTTTTATTTTTTATTATTGACAATCTGAAAACCCGGCTGTTATCTTAAAACTATGTAAAAAGTATAAAAAAAAGGGCTTTTATATGGTTAATGTAAAAAAATATTTTGCCGTTTTAATCACACTATCATTTATTTTGATAAACAATCCGCTCTATTCAATGGATTCAATATCAGGAACTGCACAAGCTGCAAAGAAACAAGCAAGACGAGCTACTCGTTATGCTCGGCATGTAGCTGCGACACTGCTTTGGAAAGAAGCTTTATCAGGAGAGCTATCAACAGAAGAAATGGAAACATTACCTGAAGATACCGGCATGTATACATTGCCTGAAGAAATTCGAAGAGAAATCTTTGTGTCACTGATTCTTTTAAATAATGCAACTGATTACCAAAAGGCTCTAGATTCAATAAGAGTTCTTTCTTTGGTTTGTAAAGAGTTATATACACTGATTTACGAAACACCAGAAGTGTATATACCCATGATTGAAAATATCAGCAGTAAGTTTAACGTTTATCCCTATATGGTTGCTCGCGCCTTAAAACATAAACCAGCAATGCATTTTTTCGGAATTAGAGAAGTATCTTTATCTGGTCTTAAACCTCCTCCGTCAAAACAATAGGTTAAAAACCACAAAACTTTAAGGAATAAAATATGAAAATAATAAAAATATTACTTTCTTGTGCAATAGTATTATCGCTTGGAATGACTAATCCAGTTAACAGTATGGACTCAATATCTGAAACAGCACGAGCCGCAAAGAAAAAAGCTAAAGCCGCAAAAAAACGAGTACTGGGTATGGCAGATCAAATTTTGGGACTCAGCACATCACTAACTCCTGAAAAAATATATTTTGAGCAAGCATTAAGCGGAAAGCTGACTGATGAACAAATAATGGAAAAATTTCCACAAGGAGATGCTGGTTTTGCAGAAATAACAAGCGAGTTACCCGAGTTACCAGAAGATATGAAAAAATTAATAATTACCTATATGATTCTTCTCAACAACGCAACAACGCTAGGTAATGCTATTCGCAATATACAAGCATTATCACTTGTTTCCAAAGGCCTACACAACATGATTTATGAAGATCCCAATATATACATACGCATGATTCATCATTTAAGCCGTAGATTTGGCAATCCTGACTACGAGATAGCAAGGCTCTTACATCACGATAATGCAATTAGATATTTTGAAGCAATTAACTTCCCTTGGGAAGGATAATATATATTTAATTGATTGAATTATTGACCAATATTCTTACGGCAGCTATCAAAATAGATAGCTGCCTTTTCTAAATCAGCATGTGAAATATCTGGCCACAGGCAATCCATAAAATACAGTTCGCTGTATGCCGCTTGAAACAACAAAAAATTACTGAGGCGATGATCACCACCGGTGCGAATAATAAGGTCAGGATGAGGTATGTTTGCTGTCCACAAAAACCTTTCAAAAAGATCTGTGGTAATATCTGCTTCTTGCAAATCCCCTTTTTGCATCTTTATCGCAATGCGCCGCGCAGTATCAACAATCTCTTGCTTGCCGCCATAACATAACAACATATGAAGATACAAACCATTACAGTTACGCGTTTCTCTTTCCACTTTATCACACAATGGCTTTATGTTTTTTGGAAAAAGAGCATGATCACCAATAAAAGTAATGTTAATATTCTGCTTTTTTAATTCAACAAGGCGCTCTACTGCTTCATATGCAAGAATCTCAAACAAATAATACAGTTCATCGGCAGAGCGCTTTAAGTTTTCAGTGGAAAATGTGTACAAGGAAAGGTGTTCAATGCCTTTTGCAAGAGAAAAATCGATTACCGTTTGAATAGCATCAAAACCTTTGCGATGCCCCTGCAATGACATTAACCCCTGTTGCGTTGCCCATCGCCTATTGCCATCCATAATACATGCAAGATGTTTCAACATTGTTGTAACCTACTATCATGGTGCTTAATTATGAAAAGCCGCTATAGAACGATTTTTTGCTACGTAACGCAGATAAACAGTTTTAACATACATAATCATTTTATACACAACTACCATGCCAACAGCAAAACAGCATCGTTCAAAAGGAACTATTGATAGCAATCCAAACCACATATCAGCCGTTGTAGGGAGCGTATACAACACAATAACAGAACCAACTGCATGGGCGGTAAATGTGCTGCCCAAAGCTTGTAATAACAAAGATCTATGCGGATAGAAGTAAAGCATAACAGGAATAAACCAATATAATGAATAGACAAAAGCTTGACTACCTACAGGATGAATAACAAAAAACACCATACATGCCAATGGTAATAGCGCACGGATCATAATAGTGTTGGTTGCCCAATACAAAGATGCGCAATAACCGGGCAGATACAGTGCCAATAAACTTAACGATAACGATTTACATACAACCATTTTTAATGCCAAACGCATTAAAAACACTGTTGAGCTACCAAAAACACCCATAAAGGCGCCAGTTAAAGGCATAAATATAGGGGCAAAGGAAAACCATGACATTTCAAGACCTGCTATATAATTAAGCTTAATCCAAGATGTCGTTTTAATGACACTTGTCCACAGAATGGATTGAATATATTTTTTTGCTTTTTCCATTGATTTTCCTTTCTTATAATATGCATAAAAAACTCTGTATTTAGCATAGCAAATATTAATCAATGTCACACTCTCCTTTTATAAAACAGAATGCTTTATAAGGGTCATCTGTTAATTTGAATAACTGAAGATTTTCTTCGCTGATAAACCCGTGTGCATATGCCTGATCTTTTATCCATTGCATAAATGGATGCCAGTAGTCTTTTCCTATCAAAACAATAGGAACTTTCTTCATTTGAGACGTTCCAATCAACGTTAATACTTCAGATAATTCATCAATAGTACCCAAACCACCAGGAAATACAATAAAACCTATTGAATATTGCGTTAAAAGCCATTTTCTTGCAAAAAAATAATTCACTTCAAAGTATTCTTCAACGCAGAGATTTTTTGGCTCATTAAGACCTTTGACTCCTATACCAATACTATGAATATCTTTTTTATGATGAGAGCGAAATGCTCCACAATTGGCAGCTTCCATAATACCCGGTCCACCGCCCGTTAAAATTGATATTTCATTTTCTACAAACCAGGCTGCTATTTGATTCGCTTCATGCGCGTATTTGTCTTTTTGAGCCAATTTTGAGCCTCCAAATATGGAAACTATGGGAAATGATAGTTTAGAGATACGCCAAACCCCATAAACAATCTGGATAAAGACCTTTAAAAACCTGACTGACAACCCTATACACAACTGCAATCGTTGAAAAAACTTCACTTTTTTCCTTCTTTTTAAGATAAATAAACCTATTAAGCAAAAGTTGAGCCATTTGTTTAAGAAATATAATCTATTTGAATATTGGCGTTCTCAATGATATAATAACAATAAGAATAAGACATTATACTCTCCTTATGTGGGAACAATTGATGAAAAACAATAAAATATACATCGTGCTCGCGCTTTTTATGGGTATTTCTGCGACATTTTTAAAAGCAGAAGTTCCTATAATAAAGCCAATTCCAGACCCTAAACAGGAAGTATGGGTTACTATTTTTGTCCATGGTATCATGAGTATTCAGCCCCATCTCACTCTTCACAATATAATGCGATTTATTCGCGATGATGTAAAGGACACTATTTATTCTAAAACAGTTGAGTATATGAGAGAAAATCCCTATTTTTATCTAAACCAAGCAATGCAGTCGTTTGGACTACAAAAAATAGATCTGAATGACCTGCAACCAGGAAACGCCTCTAGCGGAATTGCACAGCTTTACGATCAAGTGACCAAAACGGTGAATCCAAATACTCAAAATCATTATTATACCTTTGGCTGGTCAGGATTACTCAGCCCTACAAGTCGTTATGAAGATTCAGTCAAATTTCTTAAAGAACTAACACAAGAACTTAAAGAAAAATTTTGGGACAATAACATTATCCCTAAAATTCGTCTTATCGGTTATAGTCACGGTGGAAACATCTGTTTAAATGTTGCCGCAGCAAAAAATAATACCGATCCTCAATCACTTGTCTCTATTGATGAACTTGTTCTTGTGGGAGTGCCTATTCAAACAGAAACCGATTACTTATCGGCAGATCCAATATTCAAGAAAATATATCATGTGTTTTCGCGGTCTGATAGAATTCAGCGCATTGATTTTTTCTCATTTAACCGAATTTTTTCTCGTCGCTACTTCAGAAGTAACCACCACTTTAAGGTTCCCAAAAAGTTAATGCAAATCGAGATGAAAATTCATCGAGCAAAACCAAGTAAAAAAAACAGCCTTAAAAAACAAGCACAAGCAATTAATTTTAACAATAAAGATATTATATCAGGAAGATCGCATCTATTTACTAATGTTTCGCCTGGACACCTTGAATTCTGGTTTTTCGGATGGTCACCAAAACATTATCGCAATAGTTTCATATTAAAGCCGTTACCAGCCTTTATTATTATTCCGTATATTATTCATTGCATTAACTCTGTCACACCAAAACTGAAAACGCCATCTCCTATAATTGCTGATATACGTCCAGAATTTGAAACAATGGTTATTAAACAAAGAAAAAAGAATAATCAGACAGAGGTTTTTTCATTTTTATCAAAAGAACAGCTCAATGAACTTAATAAAATAGCATACCAAGTTGCTATTGATAGTTCATTTGAAGATGAATACGAGCAACACGTGCAAGGTGCATTTGAAAAGGCAAAACAATATTACAAAATATATGATCGCCGCAAATCACGCAGCGGATCATACAAACGTAATCGTCGCATGAGAAAGCGTAATCTTACAACTCAGCAAGCATAGTAGACCATAATACTAAGAAATCTTCCATAGAAAGATCTTGTGCCCTTACATTTTGATCAATGCTCACCGTTGCATAATGAGTTGAAGCTAAGTTATTTTTGAGCGTTCTGCGAGGCTGTCTGAAACAGAATTGAATAAATTGCCAAAATTTCTCTTCTTGTGCAATCGGCACAACATGCTCACGTGGCTTAAAATATAAAAGACGAGAAAAGATTTTTGGTGGTGGAATGAATGCTGTTGGAGGAATTTTGTCTAACAATTTCCACTCAAAATAATGTTGAAAAAAAAGAGATGTATAACCATAACCCTTACCTCTCTTTTTTACAATCTTTTGTGCCACTTCTTCTTGCACCATAATAACGCCTTCTTTTAAAAGATGACGATATTGTTGAAATTTATACAAAATAGGAAACGTAATTTGATACGGCAAATTTGCAAGCACTGTCCATGACTTGTGCGGTCCAAGTACAACTGCTAAGTCAATATCCAAAAAATTTTTCTGTATCATTTCTAATCGTTGATCATCAATAGAAGAAGTAACATATTCCGCCCATTCGGGATCAATTTCAAACACAAACAATCGCGCAATAGATGTTTCTACTATTGCGCGCGTTAAAAATCCATCACCACATCCAATTTCAAAAACAGATGTGTCCGTTGTAATCTTGACAGCTTCAATCATAGATTGAACAATATCAAAATCACGCAAAAAATGTTGCCCAAATTTCTTTTTTAATGATATGCCTTGCAACTGTGCCACGAACTGTTTTACTCCATTAATGCATCTTGAAAAAAATCAAGTTCTTCTATAACTTTTCCCGCACCTTTAACAACGCAAAAAAGAGGATCTTCATCAACTGAAACAGGAAGTCCCGTTTCTTTGGATACTAATTTATCAAGTCCTCTAAGTAATGATCCACCGCCAGCCATTCTTATTCCACTTATTACTAAGTCAGAAGACAGTTCCGGTGGTGTATTTTCAAGAACAACACGTATAACATCCAAAATGCTTGCAATTGTTTCTAGCAATGCTTCATTAACTTCTGGAGCCGTCAATATAACAGTTTTTGGAACTCCACTCACCAGATCTCGTCCTTTTACCGCCATACTTTTTTTATGAAAATCACCTTCAAGTAAAGCAGAACCTATTTCTATTTTAACTTGCTCGGCGGTACGCTCACCAATCAATAAATTATATTTGCGCTTAACATATTGCACAATTGCCACATCCATCTCATCGCCACCAACGCGAACAGATCTGCATACAACAACAGATTTAAGAGAAATCACTGCAACTTCGGTGGTACCACCACCAATATCAACAATCATATTGCCCGATGGTTCTTGTACCGGAAGCCCAGCACCAATTGCTGCTGCCATTGGTTCCATAATTGTTCTAACAAAACGAGCTCCCGCTTCTTTTGCAGATTCTTCTATTGCTCGCTTTTCAACTTGTGTAATACATGAAGGAACGCCAATAATCATCCGTGGACGTGGTTTAAAAAAGAGAGTGCGTCCATCATGAATGACACCAATAAAATAACGCAACATACTTTCTGTCAATTCATAATCTGCAATTACACCATCACGCAAAGGACGACTTGCAACAATAGTTTCTGGCGTTTTTCCAAGCATATCTTTTGCTTTTATCCCAGCCGCCAAAACATGTTTAGTATGCAGTCGAACAGCAACAACAGAGGGTTCATTGAGTACAATTCCCTGTCCTCTCACATAAATCACCGTATTTGCAGTTCCCAAATCAATTGCTATATCATTAGAAAAAAAGTTAAATATTTTGCGCGCAGGCATAAATTTCATGATTCATTTCCTCTTTTTTGAGTATCAATAAGCTATCATCACACCCAAAGAAATTTTATGTGTTTTTGGAGCCAAATGAGATACAAACAACATCGATGGAATATCCCATTTAAATGAAACAACTGGTTCTATTGGATGATTCAACGATTCTATTTTTTTAAAATCATAAAAAATATCTATCGTAAAATAATCTGTTCCCCACTTTGATGTTTTCATTGCTCCCTCAAGATCAACAGGTACTGACTTGTCAGTTCTGCGATCTGCCCATTTATCTTTTCCATGAGATGTTAACGTGTAATGTACCCCTAAACCTAATCCTTCACGAATATGTTCCAATAAAAAATATGGCGAAAACGCAACCGTTGCTGCTGGTGATATTCGCGCTTTTCCAATTAATGGACTAAAAATATAAGGTTCACTTGCTTGTAATGGCATACGTGTTGTAACCGTTTTTGGCATACGTGCAATTGCTTCCAACATAAATCCTATTTTCTTATCTTCTTGAACTTCAAAAAGAGCATCTCCTTTTGCATACAATCCCCAATGACCATTGCCACCATAAGGAATAGATGCTGCACTCGCCACTGTTGTTTTTACGCCAGTTGGTGCCAATACACCAAGAGATAACCCCGCATATATTTTTCTGCATTTTGCAACATAATCCCACGTGGAACCAAAGCGTACATAAAGATCTAAATCACTAATGCCATGTTGTGAAATATCATTTTTGATAAGTCCAATCTCTTCAAACGACGCTCGTTGTGCTTGATCAATATCAAATAAATCTCCAGGCGTAAGATTTTTTACCTCTTCTCTGTTTAATAAAAAAGATTGACGAGAATTTGAGCGAAAAAAGAGCAACGTCGCGCCAAACGTTACGTGTTGACTAATATTTTGATATAAGCGCATAGAAAAACCTTGCGCTTGAATACGACCATTCACTAAAAATGGTAACGGGTTACCAAGAAAATCAGATCGCAATGGACTTTTTTCTCCCAACTTTATCATCGATGTAGCAAGTGTATTTAAATCAAAAATACCAAATATCTCTGGAATTCCAATCATCTTATCATCGGTCGCAAAAGCTTCACTTGCCGTTGCTGCCAAAAAATTATATTCAAATGATGATGGAGACCCTTCAACAAAAAATTGTGGGGGCGCAAATAAAGGAATATAGCGGTTATCATAAATTTCGGCGTGCATAGCACCAACGATACTTATGAGATATATGAGTAAAAAAATTTTTTTCGACATTGAACTACCCTGCTCTACACTATTGTGTCGAATTTCACTGTTATTTAGCATTGTTGCATTAATAAAGAACAAGTTCTTTTTGCTTTTTTAGATACATTCATCTTTACACTTATAATATCTTATTTTCCTTTTTTTAAAAGCTCAAAAAATGTGTGGTTTGCCTAATCTCATTCCAAAAAAGCTTATGAAATTTGTTAAAAATTTGATAAACTCAATCAGCACTATTTTTTGCATTAAAAAAAGGAATTTTAAAAAATGAAAAATACCGTTCAGGCAATTATTCTTGCAGCTGGAAAGTCAACACGATTAAACATAGAAAAAACAAAACTCGCTGAGCCTATTTGTGGCAAACCAATGATTCTATTTTCAACACAATTACTACAATCACTCAACATAGACACCACTGTTGTCGTTGGTCACGAAAAAGAAGTTTTACAAAACATTATCAACTGCCATCATCATAACACTATTACCTTTGCTCATCAGAGTGAGCAATTGGGAACCGGACATGCTCTTGCATGTTCACAATCTCTGTGGACTAAAGAAAACATTCTCATCATCAACGGAGATATGCCACTGATTAATTCATCTGTTATTATTGAGTTATATGAAACACATCAAACACATAACGCTGCTGTAAGCTTTGTGTCTTCTTGCACAACGAACACTCAAATAAGTAAACCTTATGGAAGAGTGGTGCAAAAGGAAAATAGTATAGAAATTATTGAAGCAAAAGATCTTATCGGTGACCCATCAGCATTTTGTTGTATCAATGCTGGCATCTACTTAATTAAAAAAGATTTCTTGTCACACTACATAGATAAGCTCAACAATAATAACGCAAGCAACGAATTTTATATCACTGACCTCATTAAAATTGCAAGTGATAATAATCAACAAGTAACAAAAGTAAGCGCGCCATTTGACACGATACGCGGTGTCAATACCATGGAAGAACTCATCGCCGCAGAGCGCATTAAACAACATACTATTTTTGAACATTGGATACATCACGGGGTACGCTTTTCTCCTCATTTTAATCTTCGCATTGATGAAGATGTCGTCATTGGCAACGGATCAATTATTAATGATGGCGTTCATTTATTAGGCAACACAACTATTGGTAACAATGTACACATACATCCGTTTTCTATTATAAAAAATAGTTCTATTGAGTCTTATACAGAAATTGAACCATTTACGTATCTTAACAACAATATTCTCGTAAAACCTTTTTCTATAACAGAAAATACCATAGAACAACAAAGCAGTTTTTCAACAAAAAAATATATAACAAAAGAGACAAAAGATAATACATTATCATCAGAGTTTTCATTTATAGGCGCACGACTGGTTCACCACGATATACCAACAGAAGAACAATGATACGATTTATTCATACCGCAGACATTCATTTTGGCATGGAAAATTACGGCAAAATTGATGTCAACACAGGAATTCATTCTCGCTTGCTTGATTTTGTACGAGCTCTTAACATCTGTATTGATAAAGCAATAGAACAGTCTATCGATTTTTTTGTTTTTGCGGGTGACGCATATAAAACTCATCATCCTAGTCAGACACAACAAAAAATGCTCCTTCAATGTTTTTTACGTTTGTATAAAGCGGGTATCCCTATTATTATTGTCATTGGAAATCATGATCATCCGCTTAGTTTTGGAAAAGCGCATACGCTCGATCTTTTTGGCTCAATGCCACTTGACGGATTTCATGTTTTTTCTGCACCGGGAACAATACAACTAAACACAAAAAATGGTCCCATCAATATTGTTGGTGTTCCTTGGCCAACGCGCAATAGTATTGCAATTGCAGATAAGCACAAAGAAAAATCGAGCTCAGAATTAACAGAATATATCTCTCAAGCAGTTGCACATATTATTTCTGCTCACGCACAAAAACTTGATCCTCATATTCCTGCAATTCTTGTCAGTCATATTACCGTAAGCACAGGAATTTTTTCTGGTTCTGAAAAACGTGCAATTTATGGCACTGATCCTATGCTTATGCCATCACAACTTGCTTTACAACCATTTGATTACGTTGCACTTGGTCATTTACATAGATATCAAAATTTAAATTCTTCTGGATATCCAGCGGTTGTTTATTCAGGATCAATAGAACGAATAGATTTTGGAGAACGCAAAGAAGAAAAAGGGTTTTGTCTTATTTCTATTCCTGAAAAAAATAAGGCTACGCATGAATTTATTACAGTTCCCACACGACCTTTTGTTCAAATTGAAGTGCATCTTAAACCTGGCATGCTGCAAACAGATCAAATTGTCGATGCAATTAAACAACACAATATAACTGACGCAATTGTCAAAATCATATATCATATCCCTGCAGATAAAAAAGATCTTGTTGATTTAAAAATCATTCAACATACATGTCGCGATGCTATGGATTTAATTGGCATTATCCCAATACACACCGTTGAACCACGCGAAAATAGATCATCTGGATTAAAAGTAAATATGGATCTTTCAACACTATTAGATACTTATTTTGCAGCAAAACCAGATCTCGCGCACAAAAAAACGGATCTCATTGAAAAAACATTATCATTGTGGCAAGAGCATCTTGATCAACAAGAAAGCGAGACTTTATAAAAAAGGATTCATATGAAGATGAATAGATTATTTGTTTTTCTCAACACGCTTATTTCTTGTACCAATACCATAGGAATGGAACATCTTCCTACAAACCCTGATATAATTCAATATGTTTGCATACAAACCACCAATGCACATACATCATTAAATCTTTTAAGTATCTGTAAGTCGGCTCGCGCACTATTGTTGGGCTGCTCAGCTACTGATCTTTATAGTGATACATCAACACCAGAACTGTATAAAAAACAGATATCTCACTTTATTGTAAATACCCCAACTCTTTTTTCTTCATTAAATAATAGATTATGCAGACAAATAGGTCATTTTGTTGTCGACAATAATAATAATGAAAATCCAACAGTAATAAAAATACGAAAGTGGTATGCCCTCACCTTACAATTGAGACCAGCCGTAGCGAAAAATGACATCGCAGAGGTAGAAAAATTACTTTCTAAAGGAGCACATTGTAATTATATGCCAGCACATTTCACAATGCCTCTTTTACACCTTGCCTGCAAAAATGGTAATGTTAAAATAGCAAAGTTACTACTCAAACATGGTGCTCTCATTAACGAAGTAGATTCTTATGGATGTAATGCTCTGTCTCTAATTGTTTACGAACAAAACCCAGATGCAACAAAGGGACGCGCATTGCTCCAATTGTTAATTAAACATGGCATAGATATCAACAAAACAGATCAAAATAAAACCCCTGCGCTGCTTTACGCATGCCTTAACGACGATTTTGAAGCTGCTAAGTTTCTTGTTGAACACGGAGCCTTAGCAACTGCAAGTTGCATGGCCACTACGGATTTTAATCGCTTTTTCACTAATGCCAATAATGCGAAAGCCATACAAAAACTATGCAGTGATCATGCTGAACCAATGGTAAAATTAAAACGAAAAAAATTGTGTGCTACAATAATAGCTGTGCCGTTGGTGCTCTGCGTGATGCTGATTTCTTCATTTTATTAGCAGCAAAAGAATCTAAAACAATGCAACTAATTTATACATTAATTTTATTAAGAGGTTTATTTTTTATCTATGACTACACATACAACACCACGGCTCACATTACGTTCCTTGTTCCTTTGCTTACTCGTTTTTAATATAAACACATATGCCGTGGAAGAAGAATCATCCTGTCATGAACACACTACAACATCTTCTACCATATGGAGTGCCATTAACAATCCAATTGGGATGGTAGTAATAACATACATAGCTAATAAAGCAGTTTTTCCCATAATTGACCCAATCGTTGATTATGCTTCTACTAGCTGTTATAACCTCTATGTTAATCATTGGCTCACACCAGAACAAAGAGAAGAAATGCGACAAAAACAACAGGAAGAACATGCTCGCTTAGTTGAAGATTATGAAAACGCTACAATGAAACACCTGATTATCTTCACGGAATCAGAGCGTGGCAAAAATATTTTACTCAGGGAAAAAGAACAAGAAATTCGTCAAAACAATCTTACTTTAAAAGAAAACCAATTAACAATAATCGGCATGGAAAGAGAAGAGTCATCAAAAACAGTTGCTCACATTGAACAATTACAATCAAAAACATCTAATCCTGAAGTGCAAGCAGCTTTACAAAAAAAATTAGATGATGAAATTCTCAAATGGGCACATTCACGCTAATATAAAACACGATATATAATCCACTAATGAAAGGGTCGAATGATGAATAAATATTTCACAAAATATATTGCAATAACGCTCTGTGTTATTCATGCTGCAGCTTTAGGTAATGGTTCTTCAAGATTGAAAAGTTTACGCAAAGCTACTGACATTCTTTCGCCACAACATGTAAATGCTGCAAAAGTATTTGGCGGTATGGCTTTGGGTGCTTTAGCAAATAAAGCTTACACAAACAGCGTTAACGGAAAAAATTTTTATGATGGTAAATATGCAAAAGGTTTTTACGCTGCATTACAAATAAGCGGTGCTTGCTTTACTTTTGCTCCAATGCTTAATGAACAATACGGTAGCCAACTTTTTCGATATGGCGTACGCGCTCCTATCGGTGCCGCTATCGCTATTGGCGTCTACCACCCATATACACAACAACTAATTCATAATGCACCTTTCATAGGAGAACATCTTTCTAGCTACAAAAAACAAGACTATGGCAAATTGGTTAGTAAATGTGGTTCAGAATGTCAGGGGCTATGTATTGACTGTGGCATTAACAAAACTCTAGCTGTGCTTGGCATTTATATGGTAGTTGATCCACTTGTTGATAGAATTGGAACTTACCTCGGTCAAAAATTAGGCATAATTGATGAAGATAATGATGACTTATTAGAAATGTAATTACAAAATATAGCAAATGCGCTCATCCACCAATTTTGAATGAGCGCATTTAATTTTTAGTTCATGTAAATAATTGAAACACTTTTAAACAACTGATCTCTATAATTTTCTAATAACTCTTCATATTTTGGTCTGCGCAAAATTTCAACAATATCGCGATATGATTCTTCTAATGATTTGCGATACTCTGACGTTTTTGACACTAAGCGGAACATTTCAAAACCACCAGAAACTTCTTCTGGTGCAGAAACATCACCAGGCTCCATGGTATAAATAAATTGTTTTTTTGGAGCTACTTCAGAGTGACTGATGGTAAACACAACCCCTTGTTCAATGTTCAACACGCCTCTGCCTGTTTTTATATAATGTTCAATTTTACGACGCAACGCTTGTTTTGAAATTTTTGGTGCAAAAGGAACAAACAACCGCTCAAGAGTATATGTTGCTTCTATAGTTTCTGGATGTTCATTGTAATATGTTTCTACATCTTTGCGAGGGACTATAAGATTAGAACGAACTTTAATGTCAAGCATGGTATTAATCATCTGCATTATTTGAAATTGTTCACGTCCTTCTTCATAGGTATAACCAGACGCTTCAAATATCTCTTCAATATCTTTTTGCGTTAAGTTGTGCTCTCTTTGCATTTGAGCAATACCAGCATCAACCGCTTCTGGATCATTTGAAATTTGATGTTTTTTTGCATCAAGTAAAACCATTTTTTCAAAAATAACATCTTCTTGTGTGCGATAACCTCCACCCAAACTCTGTCTTTCAAGATCTGATTGCGTAATAATCTCGGCATCATCGCGGCCAATAATAACGGCATCGATTTGGTCTAATAAAATAAAATTCGATGTGTCAACTTGTTCATTGCTTTGTGACACGGTTACGTAACAAATAAAACACAATACAATAAAAATATTTTTTTTCATATCAATTTCACGCTTAAAAATTTCAAAACTATCTATATATTTTTACTCCTTCTTTTATTATATAACACATTTATCATTCTTGACACTCAATTAACAATTCATCATAATAAACAGCTACAAGATTGTTTCATATTGCAATAACACAGGATGCTTTACCTATGAAAAAGAAAAAAATATTTTTTATGTTTAATACACTCTTTTTTTGTGTATCTATTATGGGAATGAAAAAGGAGAAACAACTGTATAATGCTATACAATCACAAAATACAGAAAAAGTAAGCTTCTTATTAAGTGAAGGCGTTGATGTCAGCTATATTTACAATAAACCGCTTTTACATACGGCATGCAACAACGGAAATGTTCCTATTGTTAAGTTATTGCTTAATCATGGGGCAAACGTCAATCAGTTGGACAAATCGGGCAATACAGCGCTTTTTTATGCTGTTAATGCAATAAAATACAATTATAATATCCTTACCATAAATGAACGCACTTTTACTCAACAAGAACTATCACAACTTAACAATGACAATGAGCATGAATTACTCCAATTGCTTATTGAGGGTGGCATAGACGTTAACATAAAAAATCACCTTGGTCATGTTGCTCTTGGAGACGCATGCTTTGAAGGAAATCTTAAAACGGTACAATTTTTGATTGATAATGGCGCAAAAGCGAATGCTACTTGTTTAGATGGTGTTAACAACATGATAACAGCTAATGCTCATCAAATAATTTACTTATGTCGCAATAATCCCGATCCTGAATATGCTGAAGAACTAAAACAAGCTGATATCAGATCCAATTACATTCAAGCTTGGTTAACAGGATTTATATTGACTGGCTTTTCTGTTGCAACAAAATATGAATCCGTGGAAAATATTGGTTCGTTGGTATTATTTTTTGCATATTTGAGTACGCGCTGGGAACGAAGATAAAACACCTTTTCCATGGCATCATTACATGATAAACTTTTTAGAGATAATAAATCTTCAAGAAAGGAACTCTCATGTACCGCATGTATACGATCATTATAACTGTCTTGATGTTATGTAACATCATACAATCGAATTGTTCACATTTTTCACCAGAAAACACGTTTTTTGCTTTTGATATTGATGATGTTATAGTTACACCTTCAAATGAATGGCATAAACGTGATATTGCGCTTGTTGCTAGTGGTATGTGGCTTTATCCAAGTAACAGTTACAACTGGATAACATCTTTAACAAGTATAAAATCTTGTTATATAAAAGATGTCGATGGTAAAAAAGAAAAATTACTTGATGAAGAAGGAAATCCAATTAATGGTCTCGCTTTTCATTTTCTATACCATGGCATGAGAGATCCTAACTTACCATTGTATGTTCCACTTGTGGTTAACACGATAGAAAGCTACAGAACTCCCATTAATGGAACAGTAGAACTATGCCACTATCTTAAATCAAAAGGATATACCATTGTTTTTGCAACTAATAAAGATAGACTTTCTTTTGATGAATTTGCCCAAAATATCGATTCCTGTGTGACAAACATTCCTGATACAACATTTGTTGCTCATTGTGGTAATGACAACTTTCTAAAAAAATTAGCTCACTATTCAAAACAGTCACATATTCCAGAAAATTATAAAAATTATGCAGCTAAAGCTCTCTATGCTCAGCCAACAGAAGATATCAAACATGTGCCAAGTGTCAAACCATACCCAGCATATTATGAATATGTACATGCATCAGTACAAGAGAAACATAAAAAAAAACATATGATTTTTGTTGATGACAAAACAAGTAATATCAATGGGGTCAAACAATATAACGAACAATTAGATAATGGTGCGCAGGCCATTGGAATAGAATTCAAAAATCCTTGGCAATTGGTTCAGGCATTAACAAGATTGGGCGTATTATCAATGAAACAAGATAAAAATTTTATACAATATATGCAACAACAATATAAATAAAAAAAATGAATAAAAAAGGGGTCCTCGAGGACCCCTTTTTTATTCATTTTTTTTATGCTAAACGCTTTGGTGCTCTCTCTTTATCAACCGCATCAGCAGTTGAAGATCCGCGAGCTTTCATGCTCTCTGCATTTGCTTCTTGCTGCTCCATCTCACCTGGCATTGCTGGTGATTTAAAATAATCTTCATCAATAACAACGTTGTACTTGTCTTTGAGCTTTTTGATTTCTACTTCAAACAATTCACCACGCTTGTTTTTTTCAAGCTCTTGCTTGATACCTTCTTTTATTTGTTCAAACGGACGATGTTTTGCAGTTTCTTTTGCAGTAGCATTAATCACCCACACAGCGCCACCTGCAACAATAACATCAACGCTTGGTACTGTTTTTATTGCGGTAATTTTATCACGCAACGCAGGATCAATGCCAACACTCTGACTATTAACCATTCTAAAGTCTGTTATGGTGTTTTCAATACCCTCTTGTTGTGCAACCTTTCTAAAATCATTGCCCGCCGCTTTTACGCGAGATGCAAAATCTTTTGCCGCATCTTCGTCTTCAAATTGTATTCCCGACGCTACAACACCACCTTGAGATATCAGTAAGCCAGGGATAGTATCTTTGTTTGCTTCATAAAATTTAAGCGCTTCCGCGTCTGAAACAGCTACTTTAAATGTTTGACCAAAATATTTCGCATTTAACATACGCTTAATGGCCTTATAAGCATCTGCAAGTTCTGACTTGTATTCTGATGATTGATCCAGTCCACGTGCTCTTACTTCTTCATCAACTACCATCTGACTAACCAAACCATCAGTTAAATTACGATCAAGATCTTTTGGATTCATAAAAGCAAGAGCTGCTTTTACTTGAGGATTACTTTTAAAAATATTCTCTTTTTCCGCTTCTAACGTACCACTCGTAATTGCTGGATTACCATTCATTGTTACAACAACTTCACCGGGAAGAACCGCAACCATTTCTTGTACTTCTACAGAAGAAGCAGCTCCTTCGTCACTCTGTTTGCCTTTAAAATAGTCAAGCACTGCACAACTTGGCAATAACACCAATGCTGAAACTACACATGCAGCAAGCATCTGTTTATTATTTTTTACATTCATATATACCCTTTAAGAAAAAATAAAATTATTCTGTACCATTTACTAAGCCATATTACCATAGAATCGACATTTTACAATCACAAAACATTTAATGAATCTATTCTTAAAGGACTTGTATTTATTTTAAAAAAAAGAGTAGACTGTCTCCAATCATATGTCATCAAAAAAGGAGGGCTTATGCTTACATTGTCTTAATTTTTCTCCATGTTTTATGCGATTATTATATGTTTTAAACATTCAAAAAAAAAGAAAAAAGAAGAATATGAAAGTAAAAGTAATTATAGCGCCAACTTTATTGTTAGCTTTCGCTGCAATGCCTCACATGGTTATGGGAATGGGCGAAAACAAAGATCAATTAAGCCCTGTATCAACAACTACTAATGCTATGCTGTGCGGATCTCCTGACGCAAAGCCATATGAATATGTAAATGCCAAAACCTTACTCGCCCATCCTCTTGTGCAAAAACACCTCGGTATAGAACCAATAGAATACACAGAAGAAACATTGACATTACCTCAAGATATGATGCAAAAATTAATTACCTCTGCAATGGATCAAAAAAAATCTGTTGAACAAAATCCAAATGCTACGCAAGAAGAAAAACAAGAAGTTGCAGAACTTGATAGCATAATTAGTTCTGTTATTATCCATGCGCCTGCATCAGACCTTCCAGCATCAGGCTTTACCTGGGCTCAACGGTGGTACCTTACTTATTATGGAGACCAAGCAACATTAACATCAATGATTGACAATAAAGAATTCAATCCAAATAATACCGACCATATGACCTTACTCAGCAAGTGCTCTTCAGAATGCATGGACAAACACGATGCACTGAACAAAGAATATCAGCAAAAATTTGAAACCCTGAAAACAGAACACCTACGCACAATGGTTGCTAAAATAACTGTCCTTCAAGAGTTCGTCAAAAAAACAAACGACGAAATAACAGAATTTGTCTCTGCGCAACAAGCACAAAAAACAACACTTTTACAACAACATGACGAGCAATATACAGAAAATAATAAAATTTTTGAAAAATTTATAAGACAAGAACTTGGATTTGGCTCTCCATTAACACAATCAATACCATTGTACAAATCTGTTGAGCAATTTGATCTTACTCACGATATCACAACAAACCATATGGCTGAAGTATTAAAAGATATGCATAAAGCATGCGGTGAAGTAAATTCCATTCTTGCTATTGCAGATAAAAAGTAAACAACATCTAAAAAAAGAAAAAAAGAAATCAAAGCGCTTTGATTCCTTTTTTTCTTTTTTTAAATAACTCTACACGCCACCACAACACTTATTTTGCGCGGTTTTAATTTTAACAACTCTTTTGCTGCCTCTCGTATTGTTGCCCCTGTTGTCATTAAATCATCAACAAGTAAAATATGCTTATCTTTATATATGTTCCTATCGGCAACACACAATTCAAATGCATTTTTAACATTTGTTCCTCGCGACGCTGATGACAAATCAAATTGAAATAATGTCTTTTTTACCCTTTTGAGTAGATACAAAAGAGGAACTTTTTTCTTTTTTTGAATTACTTGTGCAATGGTTTGCGCTTGATTAAACCCACGCAATGCATAACGAGTCCAATGCAATGGAATGGGTGTAATAATATCATAATCCAATGATGAAAGTACTGTTTTGTCCCACAACAATTCACCCAACTGCATGCTTGCACGCGGACCTGCCCAACGTTTTGCTAAAATCATTTTTTTGAGTGGATCTTTGTAGTCAGAAATGGCAAAAACAGTGATCGTGCACGTTGGTGTAATATCAATATTCTGTGAAACAATAGGAAAAATGCGCCAACTACAATCATCACAAAAAATAACCCGTTCTGATAAATATGCCTTGCAGCATGCGCACAAAGAAGGAATAATGAGCAATGAGATAGCAGTGAAAAACCTGTGCATCCAACATTTATATTGCATACTGCCTTCTGATAATAATAAAAACGCCTATGACAATTGCCATATCTGCAACATTAAATACCGGCCACGAGAAATTATGATAGGACACAAGAATAAAATCAATGACCCCACCATAACAAAAACGATCTACAAGGTTTGATAAAGAACCCGCAATAATATAAACATGCCCAAAAATGCATTCCCCTTGCTGATATGCATCATAAGCTAATTTTCCAATAAAGATGGTAACACCGCATACCAATAAAGTTACGACAATAAACACACTGTCATCTAATGAATGAAACATTCCCCACGAAATTCCCCTATTAAACACTACTTTATAGGATATTCCCGGAATGCATGAATATACTCGCTGAGTAAATGATACCAACGCAACATTTTTTGTGATACGGTCAATACAAAAAATAATAATACCAATAAACCAATAAAGCCAAACTATATTACACTTCATCGAATAGTTGCTCCTTGCTTTTCAAGCAACACAACAAGTGCGCTCCATACAACTTCAACTTCATCATGATTGAGTGTTTTTGAGGCATCATATAGTTCTATGTGGAATGTCAGAGATTTTTGATCATTCCATTCTTTTTTGGTAAAAAAATCAACAAGAGTCACTTTTTTAATACGGTCATCAACCGACCTAATAACATTCGTGATAGTATCAACGGTAATCGACAAAGGAACCATTATACTCACGTCACGGTACACGCAAGGATATTTGGGTAAAGAGACAAAGCGAGATGTAGAATGCTTGTAATTAACTAAAAAATCACCATCACATTCAAATAAAAACGCTGTTCCTCCTGCAGGTGACAAACTTTTTATGGTATTATCTTCTACCATACCCGCAATACCAATACATTGATTATTGTGCATAATACGTGCTGTTTGATGACTCCAAAGCCATGGGAACATATCACCATCATTCTTCTCCCACGTAACGTCACAATGCAGTTCTTTAAATAGACGCGAAAGCAATAATTTACCTTCATAAAAATCAATTGTTTTATGTTGATCAAAAAAAATACCACTTAAAGATTTTTTTTCAACTACATCACCATTGCTGTCTTGACTCCATGAGCGTCCCCACTCATAAAATCTCAATGCTGCATGATGAATACTATTATCTTTTATTGCTTTTAAAAGATGTGGTTGTAAAGTAGTCACCAATTTTGTGTAATGTTCAGATATGGGATTTTTTAGTTCCACAAATGATTGTGGCTGCCAAGCAAGCTCATTCAAAAATAGTTCATCAAAAAAAGAATAGCCATATAACTCCCGCATTAAAAGGCCACTCGTTAACATATTTTTTATCGTGCGAACTCTATATGTTTTGCGTGCATCAACAGGTATTCTTTGTGATGGTGGCATAACCGGTAAAATAGAATCATATCCAACAAATCTGCCTATTTCTTCTATAATATCTTCTGCTATACCAATATCTTTTGTTGCTCTAAATGATGGAACGTGAACATTGTACATTGTTTTATTATTTTTTTGCTCAACAGTAACTTCAAAACACAGTTTTTCCAAAATATTTTTTACCTGCTGAGTGGAAACGGTAACGCCCAGTAATTGTTCAACATGTTCATGTGAAACAGTTATGTTCACCGGAGCGTTTTTTTGTCCTAATATGACAAGCGCATGCTTGTTTACAATCATGCCTTGCTTGTCTAACAAATCAACAAAACGCACAATCGCATCATCGATATAATTAGGATCTAAATTTTTTTCAAACCTCATAGAAGCTTCTGTTCTTTTTTTGTAGCGCGCTGCTGTGCGACGAATGGTTGCAGCATCAAAATGTGCTGCTTCAAGCAATACAGATCTCGTCTGTTTGTTAATTTCTGTTGTCATTCCACCCATAACACCTGCAAGCGAAATTGCCATGTCACCATCTGAAATAACAATATCAGATGATGTGAGTGAAATCGATTCGCCATCGAGTAATGTTAATTTTTCTTGAGAGCGTGCACAGCGAACAATAATATTTTTACTTACAAATTGTTGCGCATCAAATGCATGCATTGGTTGGCCAATGTCAAACATAACATAATTAGTAGCATCAACAATAAAATCAATTGCTTTGCAACTCAATCGACTTAATCGAATAACCATATCCAAGCTTGATGCTCTGTTACCAGCAATATCAATAGCCACAGCAGCAAAACGGGTGCACACATCTGATGCATCAATTGCAATAGAAATGTCACTAGTTGAGCCGCTTAATTGCGGTGTTGTTTCTTTTTGGTTTAATTCAATAGTTTTTTTCATGGGTAGGTTTAACATAGCAGCAATTTCACGCGCTATGCCCTTATGTCCCCATAAATCAGGTCTGTGATTAATTGATTTATTATCAACTTCTAAAATATAGTCCTGCACCTCTATTATGCGCTTCCATTCGCCCGCACAAAGCTGTTGATCTGCTGCAATTGCTGGCAACAAAGTATCACGTGATCCGCCCACAGAACTCATTGTCGCCCATATCCACTGATTATTTTTGCATTCTGCAAGATAATACGATCCATGCGCACTATCAGATCTGAATGGCATGCTATATTCTTTTGCATGCTCATCAGAATACACAACAACCTCGTCAGAGCCTATTTTTTTGATAGACACCAGAGTCAAACTTTCTGGATTGCATGATACAGAGCGCCATTCTTCAATTTCAGCCGTTGTTTTTATAAATGTATCAACCAACGCGCGAACATCAACATCATTTACATTGCCATCAATATGATCAAAAATCCAATTCAGTGATACTTTCATCAATAAAACTCATAATTTTAAAAAAAGACCATTATATGTATTAAGAATAACGCAAACAAGAGATCTTTCAATGTAATATAAAAATCAAAAAAACCCTTGATTTTAACGCAAAAAATAGTCCATAATCCAAATAGTATTAAAACAAAAAACACAAAGGGGTTTATATGAAAATGTCTCGTATTTTATGTGCTATAACTGCAATGATGCTAAGTCAAGCGGTTTTGGCAGCACAAAAAAAAATTGAAAATGGTTTTGTGATTATTAACCATCTTACCGTTCCTGTACAATGCAAAGTTGAAGCTGGAGAAGCTCGACTTGTTTTTGATGGCACCATTGGTGCAAAACAACAAAGCCCAGTCATTGATCTTCGCAATCTTGCATTAACATGGATTTCATGGTCATATGAAGGCCAATCTTATAAAGTTGACTTTGGAGGAACTGTTCCACTACAAAAAGATAAAAAGAACTTTTTTAACATAAATGGAACAGGTGGCTTCATGCATAACTTTGGTGGATTTAAAAAAGAGGGATTGGCTTTAATTCTTGATCCACAAAAAGGCTATATTACTATGGCAGAATTTGCAAAATAATAATGACACACTAAAAATAAAAACCGCGCAGTTTTATTGCGCGGTTTTTTCATAGCTTTTTTATCTATTTTTTATGCATCATGCTTACTACAATTAAACATATACGATGCAGCAAAACTACCAATCAATGGACCTGCAACATATACCATTACACTCGGCATATCTCCCATGACACCAATTTTGAGCATATTGCAAACAAAAGAACCAACAGCAACGGCAGGGTTAAACAGCCCCCCAACAAATGCTATTGATATAAATGTTAAACCTATAATTAATCCTTGCAGTGACGTGCCCCTGAACCTATTTCCCACTACCATCACTAAGCACACCCAACAAAACACCATCGTAAACAATGCTTCAAGAAGCATTGCAGAAAAGGTAGATGTTCCTGGTGCCATTTCTGGAACAAACATATTGTTCGTTGTCATCATAAATAAAAATAATGCAAGCGTTGCTCCTGCCGATTGAGCCAACCAATAACGCAATAATCCATGCAAAGAGATTGTTTTTTCAAGAAACATGACAAGACTAACTGCGGGATTATAATGCCCCCCGGACATATGGCCTCCGATATAAATCATTGCCATCAATATAAGGCCTATCGCTATCGGATGGCCTGTCAAACTAATAACTAACGTCAAAAAAAACGTCCCTACAAACTCCATAACATACCGCTTCATACAACACTCCCATACTTATGGTTTATGAACTTTTATCATTATGGAGTCATAGCATAGAATTGAGTAAAATCAAAATTTATAACTAAAATTTTGATTTTACTGTAATGATTTACTTTTATATATGCCTTAAAAAAATTTAATCATTTTTAGCAATTGTCCAGTCATCATAACCATGCTTTTCTAAATAGCAAATGAATGCTAATAATTTTTTATAATAAGGAAGATATTCATTGTCTCTGTTAGGATTACGAGCAATTTTAAACAGCTCATATGCATATAGGGCTAAACCAACAGAAATACATGACATTACTATGGGCAATACATAACCATCTTCTTTTGCTCTTTTTAATTTTAAATATTTCTTAAAAAGAACCTCATTGTCCTCACTTTTAATAGGGAACCGCGCGCCTGTATATGAATAGGACGAGTTTCTCCATTCAGCAGTTATTACTCCGCTTTTTTTCAACATATCGCAAAAAACAGGATACTCAGCAATTTTTTCATATTCACTATAACCAAAATAGGCCGACAAACCTGATCCTATTAAACTCATTAATGCATAACACACATGAGCATAATCAAAACGCAATTGATGCTTTAATTGGTATTCAATATTACGTATACGCTTTTTTAAGGCTTTTTTAAGATATATAAAACACCTATTAATGTCTGATGAAGGAGAGCTGACAGGCCATTTTTTGTTTAAATAGTATTGGACTTTTTTTACATTCATACTGTCGCGTATAACATTATATTCTTGATAATTATAATTATTTTGTAACCAACTGTTTGTATTAAATTGAGCTCTTGAAAGATTAAGATAGCGTAGGCTAATTGCTTCAAGTAGAGCAACAAAGCACTCTTCTTCTGATGCAAATTTTCCAGAATCTAAAAAAGCATTCACATCTCCTTTGATAAAAGCTAAAGACAATGATCCATTGTAATACCATGCTTCAGTGAGTACGCCATTTGTATACAGCTTATAAGAACTTTGTGCTGCAACTGCCTTTGGTGTATCAGCAATGATACGCTCAAACAACTTATCACCCTGAGAGTAACTATGGCTAATATACAAAAACAAAGATAAGAAAATGGCACTTTTTTTATACATAGCATACACCTTCAATAAATTATTTTTGTGCATATTTTTTCGTTATATATTCGATGTTACAACCTTGTTCATCAATCATAAATGACATTCCAACAAAAACAATGGGTTTATTATACATTAAATAAGCTTGATAATATTTTTTATCGATAATTTGCTGCAACGCCTCTTGAGGCTTTTTATTAACCTTAAGCTCAAAAATATAAATATTGTCACCGCTGTACACCACAGTATCAATACGCCCTTTATGGGTAAGTACTTCAGAATGAGTCTCAAGAATAAGTAAATTTATTAAAAAATGAAATAAGGAATGATAATAGCTTTCTTTATGCGTACGTAACAAATATGGTATGCGCGCAATAAGACCCGTAAGCACCGTACAAAAATGCTCTATATCATGACAAACGAGCGCCTTAACTAGTTGACTCATTGCGGTGTCAACAACTGCTGGTGAGACATGAGACAAAGATGCTACAATGTATTCAATAAATGATTCTTTAATCTCAAAATTAGGGTAATTCAGTGTCATTTTGTTTGTGCTGCTATCATAATCAGCCACGGTTAAATACCCAGCTTGGAAAAGTAGTGGAATAAGAGGAATATTGCTCAGCTCAAATGTTTCTAAATGCTGCAATTTTAATTCAGCCGTTGGTATCAATTCTAAATCAATGTAGTGCTGTTTAATAAGATGTATCAAAAAAGTCGGAGTACCCGACTTAAACCAATAGTTTGCTAGCCGCTGTCGCTCAAGATAATAAAGAATAGAAAATGGATTATATATCCTTATTGCCAATTCTGAAAAACGATATCCATTGTACCATTCTCGCATCGTTGTCAAGACAGCATCAAAAGAAACATTATCTTTAACTGCTATGGCATCAGCCCTATCTTTAAAGTAGTGTAAAATTTCCTCTTGCGTATACCCAAGTAGTTGAGCAGCTTCTTTATCAAAAGAAATATCTCTTAAATTATTCATACCAGAAAAAATAGACGTTTTTGCAAATGTGGTAACACCAGTTACAAAAACAGCTCGAATATATTCATCTAATGATTTAATAACTTCGTAGATACTGGCAATAACGCGCTTAATCATTTCTGCTTTTTCAAGGTCATCGATAGCATCTAAAATTGGCTTATCATATTCATCTATCAAAATGACCACTTTATTTTTTTGAGATAATTGTCGAATAAGATATGATAGTTCATCATTAATTGTTGGCGCATTACCAAAAGAAATCTGATACTCTTGGGCAATCTTATCCAATGTTGCCGAAAAGCTTTTTTTTAATTCTTCTGGTGACCCATGAGCAATAGTAGAAAAATCAAAGTAAACAACTGGATAAGAATACCATTGATAATCACTGGAATCTATCCACAATCCTTTAAACAATTCTCGATTCCCTAAAAATAATTCTTTAAGCGTTGAAATTAAAAGAGACTTTCCAAATCGACGAGGTCGAGATAAAAAGTAAAGTCGGCCACCTTTTGAAAAAAGATTGTAAATATATTGAGTTTTATCAATATACACATAATTGCCCGTCATCATGGTACCAAAAGAACTGACGTCCAACGGTAAATATTTCATAGATCACCCATTTATATAAAACATTTATTAATAAGAATAGGACGTGCCATAAAAAGCACAAGTGAAAATTTTTATGATATACTAAAGAAAAATAACAATCATGCCTGTCATTAATGGGGACAAAAACATGAATAAAATTCTTTTATACTATAAATATGTTGATATTCAACATCCAAAACAAGTTCTCAAATGGCAGCAACAAATCTGCAAAGAATTAGGATTTACCGGAAGAATTTTAATAAGCCACGAGGGCATTAATGGCACATTGGGCGGAACACAGGAAAATATTAACCATTATAAAAGGATAATGTCGGATCACCCTTTGTTTGATACTATCGATTTTAAAGAAAGTGATGGAGGCCCAGAGTGCTTTCCACGCTTAAGCGTAAAAGTGCGCAATGAAGCGGTTTCTTTAGGCATACCTTATGATGCATTAACACCACGCAACGGTGGTCAACATCTTTCACC
The DNA here is from genome assembly GCA_964433525.1 of uncultured Pseudomonadota bacterium. Taxonomy (GTDB): domain Bacteria; phylum Babelota; class Babeliae; order Babelales; family Vermiphilaceae; genus SOIL31. The sequence continues at coordinate 217,904 of CAYSQT010000001.1, read as the reverse complement.
TCAAGAAACACATGAGCTTATTACCAAAAATCCAGAAGATCTTGTCATTTTAGATGCGCGTAATAATTATGAATGGGCAATTGGCAAATTCCACAATGCTATTACCCCCAACATTGACAATTTTAGAGACTTGCCCGCGTATCTTGACGAAAACCTTGATCAATTTAAAGACAAACAAGTGCTTATGTATTGCACCGGCGGCATTCGTTGCGAACGAGCATCCGCTTATCTTAATGAAAAAAATATCGCAAAAAAAGTGTACCAAATCAACGGCGGTATTCACCGTTATGTTGAACAATATCCTGATGGTTTTTTTCGAGGTAAAAACTATGTTTTTGATGGCCGTATTGCAGTCAAAGTGAATGACGACGTACTTGCGCATTGCATACAATGTAATGAATCTTGCGATATATATCACAACTGCTTGAATGCCCGTTGTAATAAGCATTTTATTGGTTGTAAACAATGCGTTGAAAAATTCAATGGTTGTTGCGGTGACGCATGTAAAAGACTGATCACCGAAAATCAAACAAATACGCGTCCTGCATTTAATAAAATTGAGATTATGGCACAATAATATGCACATCAAAGAACATATAACTCTTCATGATAAAAATTGGTTTGGAACAGGAGGCACTGCACGTTTTTACACTGAGCCAGAAACAGCCGAGCAATTTGCAAATGCGCTTTTACACGCACACAGTGCACAACTTGATCTTTTTATTCTTGGTCAAGGTGCAAATATCTTGGTTAGTGATGATAGTTTTAATGGAATGGTCATCAAACCATGTTTAAAAAATATAACTATTGTAAAATCTGACGATGGTTTTGCTTATGTCAAAGCAGATGCTGGTGTTACCATGCCAGACCTTATTGATTATTGCTTAAACAACAATATTATAGGCCTTGAAGAATTCAGTGGTATTCCTGGTACTGTTGGCGGATCAGTGTATATAAATCTCCATTATTTTAATTTTTTATTGGCAGACTTTTTATCATCTGCAGAAATTATTCATAAAAAAGATGGTACTATTCATTGCGTAAAACCAGAATGGTTCAATTTTGAATACAATGACTCAACATTACAAAAAAAAGATTATTTTTTGACCAGTGCCACATTCAAATTAAAATACGCAACGGATATAGAAACAGCGTTTGCTCGCGGAAGACAGGCAGAAATCATACGTCACCGCGCACATCGCTACCCACAACTGTTAACGTGCGGAAGCTTTTTTAGAAACTTTTTACCTGACGAAGTTACCTTAGAAATTAATAATAAAAAAATTATCTTTGTTGCTTATTATCTTGATAAAATTGGCATCAAAGGAGTATTGCGCAAAGGTGATGCACTTGTTTCTCATCAACACGCAAATATGATTGTTAATACTGGCAATGCAACAAGCAGTGATATTATTGCGGTAGCACAAGAAATGCAACAGTTAGTAAAAGAGCATTATGGCATTATTCCACAACCAGAATGCCAATTGATTGGGTTTAAAAAATACCCGTTACTATGATATTTTTACTTTATTTTCAACACAGTATCTTACAAAAAGGCCTGATGCAATCAACACATCTCGCTGCAGTGGATCAACTTTTTTCTGATCCATGATTTTTTTGTACTTTTTTGGATGTTTAGCTAATTTTTCTCTGTTTAGTTCTTGTGGCAAGGTTATCTTATTAATGTGCTCTGTGTGTAGCACATGAGCAAGCCATTCTTTATCTCCTGGCTTTTGATTATATTTTTCAAAAAGAAGATCAATATAATCCATTTCTATTTTTTTTATAATTGATTCAATATATTTTTGATCTTGATCAAAAAAATCATACGATAACGGAATGCATTCTATTTCAAACTCACCACATCGACCAACTTTGCGTGCCAAAGCAAATAAACCCGATTCGCCAGTCCACTTACGCCAGCCAATATCATTTTTAATTTTCATAACATATGATAAAAATGGCTTGTAATGCTTATTAAATGTTTTGGCAATAATATCACCTTTTACTTGCGTGATTTCTAAGCACTGATCAGTAGGCAAAACATTTTGACTTACATCATTTCCGCTTGGCGTCATAGACATTATTAGCTTTGGTTTTGTTACATTGCATGTTGTTTCTGGCTTATATACTCTCCCAAGAGCGCGTTGCGAACAGTCCATCACAATAAAATGGCCATCTTTTATTTTTTCTGTTGCATTATGCGCTCCAACAACCACAGGAATGGCATGATATGTACCATATTGCGCAGCATGACACGAACGGTCGCCCAAATTGGTAATAATTCCGGAGCTTTTTTTAAGAGAAGGAGCCCAAGACTCATGGGTCATCATCGTTACAATAATATCACCAGTTTTTACTTTTTTAAGATCATCCGATGAGTGAATAATACATGCTGTACCAGTGGTCAATGCAAAATGTCCGCATGGTATACCAGTAACAATGTCACCACCTGATTCATGATTTTGTTGAGCAAAACTCAGAGATAAACAGCAAACAATGATAATAATGCTTATTTTTTTCATCAACACAGCCCTTATAATGTAACTCTCTCTTTTTTACTATTTTTCATAATTGAAATATACAACTCAATGATTTATACTATATCAAAAAAGGAACACAATGAAAACTGGTTGTTTTTATGCTAAATGAAATTATTTTTCTTGCACATTCTGTTGTAATCACTAGTGGTGCTCTCATTGCCCTTTTTTTAGGCCCGCACGCATTGATTGCATTTATATGCACGCAATGCATTCTTGCAAATCTTTTTGTCATAAAACAAATAACTCTGTTTGGTCTTACTGCAACCTGCGCCGATGCATTTACTGTCGGTGCAACGTTAGGACTCAATCTTTTACAAGAGTACTTTGGTAAAGAAATAACAAAAAAAGCAATTTGGGTAAACTTTTTTTTACTTATTTTTTATGTCATAGCAACGCAGATACACTTACTATATATCCCAGCAGCCTTTGACAGTACACAACAACATTTTACACCTATCCTCAGCCTTATGCCCCGAATTGTTATTGCTTCATTTTTAGTCTATTTTTTTGTTCAAATGCTTGATTATTATTTGTACGGATTACTCAAAAAAATATGGAACAATAAATATCTTGTAATAAGAAATTATTGTTCCATAGCTTTTTGCCAATTGATTGATACAATTTTATTCAGCTTTTTAGGCCTCTATGGCATTGTTGACAATATATGGCATATTATTTTCATAAGCTATGCCATTAAGCTTGTCAGTATTGTTATTGCAAGTCCATTTGTTGGATTATCACGCACAATATATATTAAGCGGTTTTCCATGCAGCATACTGACCTGCAATAGAATCAGCATGTTTATACATGTATACCATAATTAACGCCAAAATACCCACTCCGCCAACAACAAGGCCATTTTGTAAAGTAAAGAAAGATGTGATAAATGAAGGTTTTGGTTCACTGCTTTTTCCACCGTCTTTTCTTGGTACTTTAATTATATCACTTTTGCTCATTTTTGTTGTTGTCGTTGTTGTCGTTGTTGTCGTTGTTGTTACGTTAATCCCACTTGCAGCAGTAATTATTTCTTGTGATTCTTTAACACTAAGAACAACTTTATGCTTAACACCATTAATATCAAAATTTAATTGTATGTTTTCTTTCACATTACCTTCATTATCATACAACAAATCGTAGGGAAGATATTCACAGAATAGGTATTTTAAATATTTACCACGACTGTTATCTCCTGAAGCATCTACGCTGTTCATAATTGTTGATGGAATTGCACTCTCAGCAAGCCAATCTTTTTTGGTACCTTTCTTGCTATTATACTTTGCAGATGTCACTTTTATGATAGAAGTATTTGGAGTACAATTATCTGTTGCTATGCCAAATGTATTCCAGCTTGTTATATATTGATCAAACACCCTAAAGTTTTTAATACAAAACTTATCTGCCAATGTAAGAGACACATGGTGAACAACTTCCTTATTATCTTTTATTGCTGTTTTTTCTTTACTTACTTCTTCTTGCCTCGCCTTATTATTGTTCTTGTTTTGTTCGTTTTCTGGCTTTGTTTTGGTTATAGTGGCGGTGACTTCTGTATCATCATCTTCTTCCAATTTTTCTATCATCTCCCGCACTTGCTGTCTGATATTGCTTTCCATGCGTGGATTAATTAAAATATTCAGCAATTGCGCTATTGTTGAACAACACGCCGCCGCAGGCTCGCCAGTGCTGGTAAAACCACAACTGTAATATTCATTTCCTGGAAATGCATTAGGATCTCCTGCATACATTGCAACAAGCAATTTTCCTGCATCTTCATTTATGAGCTTATCTGCTGGGTCACGATGAGAAAAATGAATTTGAATGCCGTTAAATTTCTCATTATTTTTCATGCCAGCATAACCGTCTTTCCATAAAGAATCTTCAGTTGGAATACCATCTTTAAACCAACTAAAATTAATATTTGATATATTAGCAAATCGGCCAGTCGATATAAGTTCAGCAAAAACCTCCAATGTATATGCTGTTTGCTGTTTTGTGGCAGCCCATATGCTTCCTGGCCCATAACTCAAACCTAATCCAACAACATGGCAATATGCGGTTTTACCTTGTTTTTTCGCTTCTTCATTTGCCTTCACTAAAAAACTCTCTATGCTTAATCGCATGCGCTCTTTATAAACAGCAGTATCAAAATACCAGGTCTGGTTACTGTTCATCTGTGGTTTTTTTACATCAGGCTGTATCAAAACATTCTCTTCCGTTACATCGCTCTTTAAAGCTTCAGCGTGAGTCCAAAAATATTCTTTCCCATAAAACCGCGCCCACATTTTTAAAAGTTTTGCCTTTTCTCCTGTAGCACCTTCCCCATAACCATTTTCGATCTTATTTAAAGACGGCAAAATCATCATATGCTGCCATTCCATTAATCCTGGCTTTTCAAAACGAGCTCCAACCAACTCCACAAATATTCCTTCGGGCTCAAAGTTTGTCTCGCCTACCTTTGCTCCATAATTGTATATCCCCCGATTTTGTCTGTTACCATTATTAATAAAAAAAGTTTTACAAGCTAATCCTATCAATGAAGCAATCGGCATTTCATCATAAGAAATAAAATCTTTTAAAGGAAAATCAACTACTGTTCCCTCTTTTTCATAGTCATCTTTTCCTATATCTCTATATTCAGCAGAACTAATCTTGCCATTACTTTTGTGCTGAGTTGTGCTTCTACCATTTTTCAATATAGTACCATCATTCGACCCACAAAATAACACTGAACGGCACAAAAATTGTCGTACAACAAAATTTTCTACGCTCATATCCTTAAATAAAGTTTTTTCTACATTGCTACCATATTTACTTTTAATAGCTACAAATCTTTCTATCAATGATATAACTTTAGGATCCATAACAAGTTGCACACTACGAGCATGATCAACAATTGCGCACTTTGTTACATCGTCCTTAGCCATATTTTCAATTCTACTAGGCAGCGCCTCTATTTTTTTTCGATTCTCTTCAGCCTTTGGACCATAATATGCACTAAACAAATTATCATTAAATTGTTTAGAATTTGCGCACATCTCATCAAACAATGCTAGTTTTTGCTCTTGAGTCATATCATCGGCTTCACTCGCCACAGCACAACCATACGCCCCAACCAACAAACCTAAAGCTATGCTTTGCAATAATCTATTTCTCTGATGTGCCATGATGAAAAATCCTTTAGTTACACATTTTTTTAATAATTTTTGTTATACTAGTATAAAAAACAATACAAAAAAGTAAATCTTATGTCATATTTTAGATTCGAACTTATTTATGCATCACAAAAATCTCGTGCCCGTGTTGGTCGTATTCATACGCCACACGGCATCATCGACACGCCCAATTTTGTGGGCGTTGGCACCAATGGAACACTCAAAGCGCTTGATTCTCAGATGGTTTCTAGCATAGGCTTGCAGCTTATGTTTTGTAACACCTATCATCTTATGCTGCAACCTGGTACTCAGACAATCAAACAAGCTGGTGGATTGCACACATTTATTAATAGAAACTTGCCCATTATCACCGACTCTGGCGGATTTCAGGTATTTAGTTTAGCCTACGGAACGGTTAAAGATGAATTAAAAAGCCGTGGCCAGAAAAAAGGTGAATCATCGGTGCTTAAAATATCAGAAGAAGGTGTATTGTTCAGGTCATATCGCGATGGCGCTAAAATAATACTCACACCAGAAACGTCTATTGCTGCACAAAAAGATCTTGGTGCAGACATTATTATTCCTTTTGATGAACTGCCCCCCTATCACATTGACCAACACAAGCTGATCGCTTCTCTTGAGCGTACACATCGCTGGGAAAAAAGATCACTGGATGCGCACCTTCAAAATCCCAACAATCAAGCAATGTACGCAGTTATTCACGGTGGCATAAATCCAAATCTGCGCAAAAAAAGTTGTGACTATTTAACAACCTTGCCATTCGATGGTTTTGCAATTGGAGGCAGTCTTGGTAAAAACAGAGAAGAAATGGTGAACATGCTTGCACACATGATGCCATTATTACCAACTGACAAACCAAATCATCTTCTTGGCATTGGTGATTTACCTTCAATTGAACCATGCATTGCGCTTGGCATCGATACCTTTGATAGCTCTCATCCAACACGTTGTGCACGCCATGGTTTATTATTTACGTCACAAGGACCACTCAAAATAGCTCATTCAAGTAACAGCGCTGCATTCAAACCTGTTGATCCACAGTGTACGTGCTACACATGCACTCATTTTACCCGTGCATATTTGCATCACCTTGTGAAAGCAAATGAGTTAACCTTTTATACACTTGCAACTATTCACAATCTTCATTTTATGGTTACACTCATGGAGCAGTATAGACGAAACATTCTAGATGGTTCATTATAATAGGTATGACTAAAACAATAACATCTCTCACTAACCCTTTGGTTCAACAAGCAGTTAAATTACACAGCGCTAAATATAGAAAGCGTTGTAAAGAATTTATTGCTGAAGGCATACGAGTTATTTCAACGCTCATAGATGCTCAACATAAACCAATTGTCATATTCACAACAGACGCATTACTGCCTCAAGCAGACCGATTCGCCTCAAATATAAATATTGTTCTTGTTTCGCAAGCGCTTATAAAAAAAATAAGTTCATTGGACACTCCAAGTGATATTGTCGCCATTTTTCCTATTCCTGAGCAATTACCATACAATAAAATAGGCCCTGGTGTTGTGTTTGTAGAATTGCAAAATCCAGGAAATGCAGGAACATTAATAAGAACTGCTGTAGCAATGAATAAAAAAACTGCAGTTTTTGTGGATAGCGTTGATCCATGGAATCCAAAAGTTGTGCAAGCCAGTGCTGGTGCGATAGGAATGATTAACGTTTTTCAACTTACATGGGATGAATTGGTACACAACAACGGGTCACTATCTTTATGTGCCCTTGTTGTTAATGGTGGAAAACAACCGGAAACTATGAATTTAAGCAACAGCCTAATTGTTGTTGGTAACGAAGGATCTGGCCTATCCAATAAAAAAATTGAACAATGTAATGAAAAAATTACACTAAAAATGCCCGGTGAATTTGAAAGTCTTAATGCATCCATTGCCGGATCAATAGCTTTATATTTAAGCAGCTCCCCAAAATAAGGAACTAACATGTCGAGCCCGCAACCTACATTATCTCTTTTTGCTGCAATTATTATTAATCTCAATATCATTATCGGTTCTGGTGTTTTTATTAATACCGCAGAACTTGCAAAACGTGCAGGCATATTTGGTGGATTTTGTTATGCAATAGTTGGTTTGCTCTTGTTTCCCCTTATTCTTTCTTTTGCGCGCCTTTTACAACTGTACCCCGGTGGCGGATTCTACTCATTTTGTGAAAAATCAATGAGTCCTTTTGTTGGATTTTTAAGTACCTGGTGTTACTTTACTACCAAGTTGTCATCGGCAACTCTCATTATTCATATCTTTGTAACATTGCTGCAAAAAATATTTCCTCTACTAGCGGCCTATGATCCTTTCATATTAGATATTGCTGTTCTTGCTGTTATTATTTCTCTTAACATGCTTAATATGAAAACAGGAAGCTCTATTCAAGGGTGGTTAATGTTATTTAAACTGTTTCCCCTCTTTTTTGTTATTCTTTCTGGTATTTTTTTCATCAATGGCTCAAATATGTCATCACTGCACCAAATGTGGTCTGGTATTCCGGCAGCAATTCCACTGGTGTTGCATGCAATGCTTGGTTTTGAAACCGCATGTTCAATTAGTAGAAATATTAAAAATCCAGAAGTAAATGCTCCGCGAGCTGTGCTTATTTCATACGGATTAGTCATTATTTTGTACGTTTTATATCAAACTGTTTTTTATGCCATTCTTGGCACAGAACTTGCCGCACAAGCTGATTATCGCTCAACGTTTCCACTGCTCATCGACAAACTTGCGATCAGCGAATATTGGAAGCTTACCTTCTCAAATCTTATTTATATTTTTATTGCAACATCAGCACTCAGCGCTGGTTTTGGTATAATTTACGCAAACATGTGGAATTTATATTCTCTCGCAGAATTACGACACACTATAGCTCCACGTTTTATTTCTCAATTAAATAAATTTAATATCCCGTTTATATGCGTCATTGCACAGGGCATTGTGAGCTTATTACTTATGATTATTATCAGGGGAGAGCAAACAACATTTCAGCAATTAAGCGCTCTTGGCGCAACAATTACTTACTCGTTGAGTATATTAGGACTTGCAAAGACACTTTATAATCGTGGGCATGCATTATGGGTACCCGTGTTGGGGCTTGTGAATTGCGTTATTCTTTTATGCGCTTCGTCATATGCTATGTGGTGGTCGTGCAATGCAAAGCCATTGTTAATTTTGACCGGTTTTATGATTATTGGTAGTTTGATGTACGCTCAGTCAAAACGTCATACTTTCATTTAAGTTTTTTAACTAAATTACCAACAGATTTCCAACTTATTACCTGAGCTTGCGGCCAATTTTGATTTTCAGGACCGCCATAAATAAGGTAATTATGATATGTAATTTTGATATTAATCACACTTAATCAGCATTTTTTTTTGTAAAATTGTATAGTCGACTAACAAATTATACAAAAATTATATCGAGTAAATATGCTTTAAATCAATGTTTTTTTTAATATTGACCCCAAAGAGTAAATTTTTAATATTGGAATAAATTTATACCTGATGTGCATGAACGGTAAATAAAACTTGCTGATCTCCATTCACATGCACGGCAACGTTTGTCTTATGTGACCAATCTTGTTCGTGTGCAAAAACAAGGCCTTCGTAGCTATCTCCAGGTTTAATAACTACTTTTTTATGTAACATGTTCTTTTTAAGCATATTTTTTATAGGAGCATTTATCGCCAAAGCTATAGAGATAGAAGTAACCACTGCTGTCAGGCCAAAGAAATCAATAAAACCTGATACCGCAACTATACCCATAAATGGCAATCCGAGTGTCATTGCAGATCCAAAAATAACACCAACTAGACCTCCAACTGCTAGTCCAGATAAAGCTGCCGTTTTTGCAATTTTTTTTCGCAAAACAGCATAGACATCATTAAAAGAAAGAGCATTAATACCTATACGATTAGGATTAACAATGTACTTTTTTGTACCATTATTTGCAATGTTCACGCGTATTGGAACAATGGCATGTTGTTGTAATGCATCGATGCACCTTTGACTTAATAGAACTTTTTGCTCTTGTTCATCAAGAAGTTCAACATGCATGCATACATTATCATGCGTCAGCATTGTTGAAGATGATGCTGTTACACTGCTTTGATGAAGATATACAAGAGCAGAAAATAATCCTGCTATTGTTATGACAGAAAAATAATTATGAATTTTCATTTTTGTATCTCTTTAAGTTAAAAAGAGGGGACTTAAAAGCCCCCTCTTATTGTTTAAATCTTTGATTTAAAAACGACGATTTTCAATGGAACGATTATAATTTTCAAGCCAACGACTATATTCAATCCATTGTTTAAACTTTTCACATTCATCTGGATTTTGTGTACCAAAAATAACTGTATCAAAACCTATGCCATTAGCAGAAGGACACAAAACACCTAACCGATCTCTAACCCTTAGATCTTGAGAATTTTTAAAGTGATGTTGACGGAACGATTCCTCAACACGTCCTACACATATTTTACTTGGCACATTAATAGCTTTCTCCCCTGAATCTGTTTTAAGCACAATTTCCACTCTATGGCCTCCAAATTCTGACGAGGGTGACACATTAGCAATTCCGTAAAATGGAATTGCTGCCGGTGTTTGTTTTGTGTTTTCTGCTTCTGTACCATTAATGGCCCCACCAAGTAACAATATCGAAAAAATCAAAACTAATTGTTTTGTCTTCATAGCAACATCCTTTTTAAATAAAAATTGTATTTTATTGTCACTAATTAGAATACGACATTAATTTCAGCTAGTCAATTGCCAGCGCGATGGCACGACTGAATCGCATTAATGTTATCGCAACTTAAGAGTAATCAGCGCCAGCAAGCACAAAACAAAAGAAATGATTCCAAAGCGAGCAGTAATACGTGATTCTGGCCATCCAAGAAGTTCAAAATGATGATGAATAGGGGCCATTTTAAAAATACGCCTTCCTAAACATCGAACAGAAAGCACCTGAACAATCACAGAAACCGTTTCCAGCACAAATAAACCACCGGAAATGACAAGTAATAGTTCATGTTTTGAAATAAGTGCCATTGTTGCAAGACCTGCACCAAGGGCCAATGAACCCACATCGCCCATAAAAATTTGGGCCGGATAGGTGTTATACCATAAAAACCCAAGGGATGTTCCTATTAAAATAGAACCAATAACGGCCATTTCAGCCGATGCAGCATAAGGGATATGTAAATATGCTGCCATTAAAAAATGACCTGCAATGTACGAAATTAACGAAAATACGGCAAAATTAGGGAGTAAGGAACCAATGGCAAGCCCATCAAGCCCATCTGTTAAATTAACCGCGTTGCTGGTCCCCACAATAACAAAAGTGGCCCATGGTATAAATAAAAGGCCTAAGTCCGGCATAATATACTTAAAAAAAGGAAAAATAAGCTCAGTTGAAAAAAATGGCATACGTATAATAGCTACAGATACCAGAAATCCAACTAAAATCTGTAAAAAAAATTTAATTTTTGCTGATATTCCCTTGTTTTTGCTGATTTTTGCCCAATCATCTATGCATCCAATGGCTCCAAACCCAATAAAACAGCCTAAAAAACACCAAACTTTAGGATCTAATACATTTGACCACAATAAAACATTAATAATAGCCGTAGTTAAAATAAAAATGCCCCCCATTGTTGGTTTATTATCCTTAGCCCTATGAGACTCCGGTGTTAATTCTCGTGCTTTAGAACGGAAAAAACGTTGCGAAATGGCCAAAAAACGATCACCAAACACTAAAAACATACCCAAAGAGGTCAATAAAGAAGCAATAGCCCGTACGCTCACATAGTGAAAAATATTAAAAATTGGCCAATAATGCTTCAAATATAGTGAAAAATGGTATATCATGCGCTTATCAGTAAAATGATTATGAATTTTTAAATATATGGGTTCATAATAGCTAAAATAGCGATTAATTCAAGCGTATTGGGTGGGTTTTGACTTACTATCCCCTTACCTATAAGCTGGTAATAGCTACAAGAATCAAAAAAATACGATGAACTTTAATCATAAAAGGATTTTTTATGAAAAATGTAACAGTAATTACTAAAAATTGGACTCGAGTAGCGCTCTGCGCAGTTGCCGTTAGCTCTTATGCACATAGCTCTGAGGTAAGCGTAACAATGGTAAAGCAGACAGGCTCTTTCATTGTTAAAGTAGAACAGATCTTATCTCAGTTTTTTAATGCCAATAGTAGTGTGTCATATAATGAATGTGACATATCACTTAATAAGGCACTCTCTGAATTTATTAACAAAATAGAAAACCTTGTAGAATCTGCTGACGATGCGTTAACAAAAAAAGCATATGATATCGCACAAGAAGCTCGTAAACATTTTAATGCTGCGTACAGCGTTATCAAACAATATAACGGCAAACCGGCAAGCGACGCGACTAAATTTAAAAGCGACATAGAACGTGTTTTCTCCCCTGACATAGCATTTTCATCAATAACAACAAAATTACGTACGCTATATAAAGATGCAGAAAATGCAAATCATGCAGAACTTATGCATGTTATTCAGCAGTTGATGCTTGTTTTAGAAAAGAAAAATGCTGAATGGAAAAACAAATCAAAACCCGGATTACTTACTGGTTTAACAATACGTATGGCACATAAATAAACAGTAAAATAATATGCTCACACAGACTTTTGATGTTATTGTTGTTGGCGGAGGGCATGCGGGCATAGAAGCTGCGCATGCCGCTGCCAAACTCGGTTCAAAAACAGCTCTTATAACCCTTGATGAACATAAAATAGGTCTTATGCCATGCAATCCTGCAATTGGTGGCGTTGGCAAAGGTCATATGGTGCACGATATCGCTGCGCTTGGTGGATTAATGCCACAATTATGCACACATACTTATTTACAAGCACGAATGCTTAACACAAAAAAAGGCTCTGCTGTTCAAGGACTTCGTCTTCAGATTGATAAATATGCATACAGTACGTTGAGTCAAAAACGTCTTAAAGAAGTTAAAAACCTTGTTATCGTAAGCGATATAGTTGAAAACATTATTCTTGATGATAACAACACTGTTAAAGAAGTTGTTACAAAAAATAATAGATTTTTTACCAATGCTGTCATCCTTACAACAGGAACTTTTTTAAATGGCCTCTGTCACATTGGAGAAAAAAACTTTTCTGCAGGCAGAAGGGATGAGCAAGCTGTCACCGGTTTATCACTTTTTTTAAAAAATAGCGGTCTACAATTGGGCAGACTTAAAACAGGAACTCCTCCGCGATTATTAAAATCAAGTCTTGATTTTTCAAAAATGGAATATCAAGAGCCAGACAAACTCAATTATCTTTTTGAGTTTTATCCACATAAAACAGACAGCTCACATGCATGTTATATTACTCATACCAATGAAAACACGCATGCTATAATTAAAAATAATTTAGACCGTTCTGCTATGTACAATGGTAATATCTCTGGTATTGGTCCTCGCTATTGTCCATCCATTGAAGATAAAATTAACAGATTTCCACTCAAAAACTCGCATCATGTTTTTGTAGAACCTGAAGGTGCTGATTCCGATGAAATATACCCAAATGGCATTTCAACATCATTACCATTGGACGTGCAAGAACAATATGTTCGCAGCATCGCTGGGTTTGAAAATGCAATCATCACCAAAGCGGGATATGCGGTAGAATATGATTTTGTATTTCCTGATCAATTGCACCACACCTTAGAAACAAAAACAATTCCAGGGCTCTTTTTAGCGGGCCAAATTAATGGCACTACTGGCTATGAAGAAGCTGCAGGACAAGGTATTATTGCAGGCATTAACGCGCATCTTAAGGCGCACAAAAAAACGCCTTTTGTTCTTGACCGTACCGAAAGTTATATTGGCGTGATGATTGATGATTTAGTCAGCATGAGTGTTGACGAACCGTATCGCATGTTTACCTCTCGCGCAGAGCGACGTCTTTTATTGCGACAAGACAACAGTTTTTTACGCCTCACCGACAAAGCATACGTGCTTGGTATGATTGATGAACAACTGTATGCAGATTTTTTACATGAAAAAAAATCCATCGAAAGCGCACTTGCTGATATACGTTCACAACTGAGCACAGCAGATATATCACGTCTTTTTGGACAATCAGAAGACAATAAACATGATATTGTACAATATATCAAAGCGCCTTTGTCAGAACGTGCATTGCAAACCGTTCACGCAGAGTTACGGTATGAACCATATATTACTCGCGAAAAAACTGAAATTAAAAAAACAGAACATTTTAAAACAATGGTCATTCCTGCAACATTTGTGTACACAAATATGCCGGGACTTTCAAAAGAATTACAACAAAAATTAACGCGTCATAAACCCTCAACAATTGCACAAGCAGCTCTCATTCCTGGAATGACCCCCGCAGCTTTGTCGCTTTTGATTTTTAGGGTTAAAACAGAAAGATAAAAAAAGGGAGATGTGCATGTTTGGGTTTTTAACCTTATTGTTTACTTTGCTTGTTGCAACAATCATACCAGAAACAATATCAACCGTGTTAAATGAAACAGTTGAAGCTGTTGTTGAACAACAAGAAGGTGTAGCTGAGCATGTAAACACAGAAAATATACCTCCGCAACAAATAGTTATTAAAAATGCTATCGAACCCACCATGTTACAATATAAACATTGGACAGGAACATACAGTCCTGAAATATTTAATGTCACTATTAATGAAACATTGATAGCAACCGGTGAAACATATGCTATCGATTCAACAGAAAAACCCATTCTTGTTCAATTTGATTATTCTTTTATGAATGGCATCAGAAAAGGTTCAAAAAAAATATCTTATCAAATTAATAAAGATTGCACACAAGCAACACTCACCTTTTCATGGCACGATACATTCAAAATTCTTATCGATAACGCAACGCCAATCAAAGAAGAAACCATATCATAACCATGCACATACACAGTGGTTACATACTATGCGCCCTGTGGGGACCTTTTTCTGTCAATGTATACGGTTTTTTTATTGCTCTTGGCATTATCATTTGCTCGTGGCTTATATCCCGCAATAAACAATATACTTTATTAAAGCTGCAAAGCAGCTTTGTAGACATTCTTCTTGTTTGTATAGCTGCAGGAATTTTTGGCGGTCGCCTTCTTGAAATTATATCAGAACCGCAAATATATAGTTGTTGGTATGACAAATGCGCTTTGTGGGAAGGAGGATTTTCAGCCCTTGGCAGCATCTTAGGCGTCATCACTATTGCACCGATGTATCTTTATTACAAAAACATTTCTTTTTTACCAGTGTGCGATCTTTTTGCCATCTATGCGCCGCTATTTCAAGCTATTGCACGTTTTGGTTGTCTTTTTGCAGGTTGTTGTTATGGCACTCCAACACACTCAATTATTCACGTTATATATACCAATGCATACACATTAGCACCGCGCAACCTCACTCTTCATCCAACACAGCTTTATAGTTCATGCATTCTTTTTATTATTTTTTTATATATGTTTTTTATTGCACAACATCGCAAACACCGTGAAGGGTCCTTATTTGCTACATATTTAATGCTTACAGCAGCAGAGCGTTTTTTTGTTGATTTTTGGCGTGCAGATCGTATCTTTGTTGACCATTTATTTTTGTCGTTTCACCAACTCATTGCGGGCATTATTTTTTTTGTTTTAACTTTTTATCTTTTTTTGTCTCATAAACCTCTTGCCTGTCGGTAAATTTTTCTGTATTCTTTTTTTTGCTAACATATTGAACTTACAACACAAAGGATTCCATATGAAATATTTATATAATGCCATACTGACAGTTGCATCAATAACCCCTCTTTTGCATTCTGCTGAAAACCAACTAATTATTGAAAAATATGAATCACGACTTGTTGAAGGAGCCTATGAAGATCTGCCAGATTTAGAATTTTGTGGCTCGTTAAATAAAATAGAAGATAATTTTTTTCTGAAACTTGATAACACAAAAGATAAGAATACACTCGCTATCTTTGATAATTTATCTCTTCCTTTATCACAAAAAGAAGCAAACAATATCTTGTTGCACAATATGGACATAAGCAGAGATTGCGAACAAGTGTTGATAGGAACCTTGAATCAAGAACCAATGTCCATTGCAATGCAAGGATATTATACCTTTGACCTTGAAGTCCATGCTGCACTTACTGACACATCGCAACAGCCTCTCAAACTGCATCTTGCAAATCGCATGCTATGCTCAGATCAATCAAATTATACTGCATCTACAGATGATATTTCTTTTTTCTTCAATGCGAGAAACCCTTTACATTCCAGTCTAGAAAAAGCAATGAATGAAAAAAGATCAATCTATTTAAATGCAAAAATTTGCCACAAAAACAATCTCTTTCATCAGATTCATTGCAGCGTTAGTAGTTTTACAAAATTTATTGAAAACAAACCAGAATGCACCGTTGTTGACTCTAATGTTTCCGAAGCAAAATTATTCTTAGTAAAAGCTTACGGTCGTTCGACTTTAGAAAAAATAATTTTGCTATTACAAGCTGTGCAATCTATAGAAAATGGGGTTCCATTGCACATGAAACAATCTATCCAGAAAAAAAATACATCTGATCAGATAATTTCTGACATACTACAATTTTTGCAAGATCGTGGTTTTGATCAACCGTAAATTCTATTTTCAGCACGCTTACGCGTATAATTTTTAGTTGTTCTTTCATACGCTCTTTTGTTATCGTAATCACGACTATATAAAGTACAAAAGTGGTTAAAAATGAAAGAGTGTATGAAGAATGGTATATTACTGACTGTCTTTTGCCTTATTGATGATATGATTTCCACACCCGAATCCGATCAAAATGACGAAATAGATAATCAAAAAGATAATGGTGAACATGAATGTAATGCTGTAGAAAAAAAGGAAAAATAATAATACACTAACAATAATATTATACTTACTTACCTTGTTTTCACCGTTTACCCAATTATGAATCTATTTAGTTTTATTAAAGAACGTATTTCAATTATTAATGTCGTCAATGAATATGTCACTCTTAAAAAAATTGGCGGTTATTACAAAGGAACCTGTCCCTTTCATCATGAAAAAACGGCTTCCTTTACGGTCAGTCCCGATAAAGCAATTTTTTACTGCTTTGGATGTCATGTTTCTGGTGATGTCATAGGTTTTATTGCAAAAATAGAAAACTGCTCACAAAAAGAAGCCGCTCAACTGCTTTCAGAACGATATCATATTGAACTTCCCCAAAACATCACCTACAGCTCATCAGAAAAAACAGCTGCAGAGAAACAACATTATTTTGCGGTCTGCAAAGCAGTAACCCTCTGGTGCCAAGAACAATTACAAAAAAACCAAGCTGCTCTGTTATATTTCAAAAAACGTGGTTTTAGCGATGCAATAATCTCATATTTTTCTTTGGGCTACTTTCCAAGCGGCGGCGCAAGTATTAATAATTTGCTGTATGCTATGCAAAAAGAATCTATTCTTGCGCAAGATCTTGTTGATGCCAATTTTTTAGCACAAGGAAGAACAACATTTTATTCACCATTTGAAGACAGGCTCATGTTTCCCATTCAAGATGCTTTGGGTAGATATTGTGGATTTGGTGGCCGTATTTTTAAAGATCATGATACCCGAGCAAAATACTATAACTCTCGTGAAAATGATTATTTTTTAAAAGGATCTCTTCTTTTTAATCTGGACCGTGCAAAAAAAAATATCCAAGAAACAGGCTCCGTTATTCTTGTTGAAGGATACACCGATTGCATGGCTATGATTCAACATGGGTATATTAATACGGTGGCGACACTCGGAACCGCATGTACCAGCGAACACTTAAAGATAGTTGCACGGTATGCGTCAAAACTTTTTGTTTTATATGATAATGATCATGCCGGCCAACAAGCAATATTACGATTAACCGAAATGTGTTGGCACGTTAATCTTGAACTTCAAGTTATTACCCTTCCACCACGGGAAGATCCGGCCTCTTTTTTGGAAAAAGGAGGCGACCTTGCTGCTCTTATTCATAAGGCCCAAGATATTTTTCTCTTTTTTATAGATTCTTTGGGTGAAACATTTATCAACAAACCTCTCAATCAGAAACTACACATAACAAGAGGTTTTTTATCGACACTCATCTCTATGAACGACCCATTAAAACAAGATATTCTTTTACAAAAAGCTGCTAACAGTTTTGATATACCCTTTGAATCGCTTAAAGCTGAATTATCGCATATGCAAAAAGAAAAGAATCTAAACGCCCCAAAAAGCATCCAAAAAGAGATTGACAATAAATCAGAAGACCCTTCAATGCTGGAAAAAAGAATCTTTTGTGCTATAATGAATAATATGCAATTATTGCACAGAGAAGGCACTCAACGCCTTATCAACTACTTACCTTCTCCGTTGCAAGATATCATCATAAAAATAAAAAACGCTCAAAAAGATGATTCACATCTTATTTTTAGTCGTTTTTTTGATATGCTAGAAGATCATAGTCGATTGTATGTTAGCAAGTTATTGCTAGAAAGTGATGACAAAATTGACTCTGATGAATTTGACGCTCTCCTTGTACAGTTACAAAAAAAACAGTGGAAGGTTATTGTTCACGACATAAAGTCGCAACTTGCGCGAGCAAAGCAAGAAGGAAATAGTGAAAAGACATCACGTATATTACATGAATTTATGGAATTACAAGCCACTATTATGCCTACCAACAAAGCAGTGTCCAATGTTTCAGATATTAATGGAACCAAAACAATGAGTGGAGAACTTCTCAATGACTAAAACTAAAGCTCCCGTAAAAAAAATTATTAAAAAAAATAGTGTTGGCGTTGATTTACACAAAGAAATAATTGAAGATTTTATCGAAAAAAGCAAAGAAAGCGGCATTGTTAGTTACGAAGAACTCATTAGTTTTGGCGATAAGAACAATATAACTGACCAAGAAATGAATGACATTCTTCGTCTTTTTGAAAAAGAAAACGTTGAACTGTTAACGCAAGAAGAACTTGATGGCGATTCTCTTAAAAAAGAGGAACTCGAAGAGGTAGAACCCGCACGACTTAAATTAAAAACAAAACTAGAAACCTACGGTTTTGAATCTGCAGAGTTTGGCGAAGAAGGAGAAGAAGAAGATGATGAAGATGATAGCGGAGAGGCAAAAAGAGAGTCTGAATCAAGCATCGCTGATAGTGTCAAATCATACCTACGGGACATTGGTAAAATACCACTCTTAAATAAAAAAACCGAAACTACTATTGCTGATCAAATAGCTCAAAGCAAAGAAAGTTGCATTGATGCTATTTCTCGTTTTCCTTTTTTGCACAAAGAATTTATTCTTATGAGCGAAAAATTGGATAAAAATACTTTAAATTTAAAAGATATTATCCAATTTTCAGAGTTTGATGAAGATAATTTACCAAAGATAGAAGAAGAAAAAAAACAGCTTCTTACAACAATACATGGCATCAAAGAGTTAATTGAAAATGAGGATAAAATTTATCAACACTTTCGAGCACAATTAACTGATCCTAAGAAAAAAAAGGAAATGCTTGACGCCGTCAGAGCGAATAAAGAGAAAATCGGCGAAACAATACGCTCTATAAAATTTTCAAATAAACTAATCAGAAAATTTGCCAAACGCCTCGAAAAATATGTTGGTAAATTTGATGAAAAAGAAGAAGTTATTGAAACAATTAATGAACAATTGTCTGCATATAAAAATATATCAGAGCTTAATAACGAACAAAAAAATAATGTAGAAGAGCTAGAACGCACTATGCGAGCTGCAACAAAATCGCTCAAAAAGCTTGAAGTTGAGATTGGCCTTCCAAAATCAATTATTCTTGAATATTATAATCAACTCGTTGCTGGGCTACGCCAAGACAAAATCGCCAAAGATAATCTTGCAAAAGCAAATTTACGTCTTGTTGTTAATATTGCAAAAAAATATGTTAACCGTGGGCTTCATTTTCTTGATCTCATTCAAGAAGGTAACATTGGCCTCATGAAAGCCGTTGAAAAATTTGAATTTGAACGTGGTTATAAATTTTCAACGTATGCAACCTGGTGGATTCGTCAAGCAATCACTCGCGCTATCGCGGATCAATCTCGGACCATTCGTGTGCCTGTGCACATGGTTGAAACACTTAATAAAATTAATAAAATTAAACGCACCTTTGTCCAAGAAAATGGTCGCGAGCCTACGTACGCAGAACTTGCAAAAGAGCTTAACCTTGATGAGAAAAAAATCAAAAATATCATCAAAATTTCAAAAGAGCCTATTTCTCTTGAAACCCCCGTTGGGGATAGCGAAGATGCATATATCAAAGATTTTATAGAAAACGATAAAGAATCCTCACCTGCTGATACTGTTGCGAGCTCAGATCTTAAAGACAGAGTCCGCGAGGTACTCAAAACATTGACTCCTCGAGAAGAAAAAGTGCTCAAAATGAGATTTGGTATCGATGTTGCTTCAGAACATACTTTAGAAGAAGTTGGAAAAGACTTCTCAGTAACTCGTGAGCGTATTCGACAAATTGAAGTTAAAGCCCTCAGAAAACTGCGACATCCGTCCCGAAGTAAAAGGCTTCTTGCCTTTTTTGAAAAAGAATTGGATGATAAAGAAGAGCTTGGTGATGATGAAGAAGATATAGATATGGATGAAACAGATGATTAGCCTAAAGAAGGAAGTTTTGGCGAATGGAACCATACCCCCTCAGTGAATTAATTACCCCTTGCCTTTTTCTTGCGTGTGCGTTGATTATTCGTGCCACTTTATCATTTTTAGAAACAAGTATTACTGCTCTGCGTCTTTTTCGCCTCAAAGAACTTGCAAATACAACAACACAATACCATTCTTTGCTTCAGACTCTTGAGCAAACACCTCAACGAGTTCTTGTCACCATTATTGTTGCCAATAGCTTTGTTGACGTAACAGCAGCATCTCTTGCAACATTTATCATGGGAAAAATATTTGCACACTTTGGTTTTTCTGGCAGCATTGGATTTACCGTAGGAATAGCATTCGCAACAATGGGCATTGTGGTCTTTGGTGAAATTTTACCAAAAAGCTTTGCTAAAGTGCGCAGTGAAAGTGCGTTCAAATCTATGTTGTGGCTTATCAATGGCATCTATTTTGCTCTTTATCCATTCGTTTTTTTGTTAGTCAGATTCTCTGATTTTGTCATGTACAAAGTAGGAGGAAAAGAAGCACTGGAAGCGCAATGGGTGTCATCAGAAAGAGAAATTCAGTTTCTTATTAATTACATCCATGAACAAGGGCTTTTAGAATTAGAAAAAAGAGAAATGCTACAAAATATCTTTGAACTGGGTAACACACCAGCCAAAGAAGTAATGATTCCTGCAACAAAAATAATCTCTATTGATGTCAATACTCCTATTGAAAAAGCATTTGAGTTTTTTTCAAAAAATCCATACACCCGTATTCCTGCCTATTCAGAAACTCCTTCAAATATTATTGGTATGGTTCACCAAAAAGATCTCTTTATTTTATCTTCTAAAGGTGAGAAAAAACTATTAAAAGACCTCGTGCGACCTCTGATGTTTGTTCAAGAAAACACAAAAGTTAATCAATTACTCGTAAAATTTAGAGAAAAGCATGTTCATATTGCAATTGTCATCAATGAACAAGGCATTATTACGGGTCTTGTGACATTAGAAGATATCATAGAGGAAATTGTTGGAGAAATTAGCGATGAGCATGAACCATCAATGGGTAAAATTATGCCATTACAAAAAGATGAATGGCTTGTTGATGCTACCATACCGCTCGAAGATCTGGGAAAATTTCTTGGTATTTTGTTTGAAACAGAAGATTCTGTGTCCCTTGCTGGCTTTTTGGCTGAGTATTTAGAGCGCATTCCAAAAACTAATGAACAAATTATATACAAACGGTTTATCTTTCAAATACAAAAAGCAACGCCTTTACGCGTGCAATTTGTTCATATTATCAAACAATAAAATTTCAACGTGACATTTTTTAATAAAATCTTGTTTTTTTTACACCAAATAGACTATCTTTAATTTAATATCATATACCAAAAAAATTATAAAAAAAAGGTCCCACTATGGCATTAAAAACACGTTCATCAAAAACAAAAAAAAGAACATCGACTAAAAGTTCTACTCGCACAAAAAGTAGTACTACTCGCAAAAAAACGGCTTCATCCCGTACAAAAAAAAGCGCTTCTCGCCGAAAAGCATCTTCATGGTTAAGCAATATAACTCATGAAATTGGTGATCTATTTAGCGAAACAAAAAAGCCATCTCGTTCAAAAAAAAGTAGTAGTTCTCGAGGAAAAAGCTTATCTTCTCGCACAAAACATTCATCTCATTCAAGACGCCTTTCATCCAAAGGCAGTAAGCGTTCATCTTCTCGACGATACAGCCCGTCTGCTCAAACAGAAGTAAAAAAAGAAATGCGTAAAATGAAAAGAGGCACTGCTATGTCCGGACGTTCTGGCAAAAAAGTAACATCTCGTAAACAAGCTGTTGCTATTGGACTGTCAAAAGCACGTAAAAAAGGTGCTACTGTTCCAAAAAAGAAATAATGTATTGAGATTTTTATATCTCCTGTTTTTATATGTATAAAAATAGGAGATATATTTTATGAAACGTATCATATCAAGCATGCTTTGCATTGTAAGTATCACTGCTTATTCTGCTTGCCCAAAAAAGCCATCGTCAGAGCGCGCAGAAAATGCCAAATTTGTTCTTGCAAACTTGGCACAAATGATTGGACAAATAGGTTTTATTGTAGAAGATCCACGCAATCCCAACAATGTAGAAAATGCCGTGACTAATATTGTTGGCAACATCGTCAAAATTACCATGCATGCAGTACAAAATAAAACGATAAATAAACGCGAAGCCCACAATATTATGCACATTGTTCAAGAAATATGCAGAGATTATCCCTATACTTTTTCAAACAACGTTTTAATAGTAGACAATGCGCCCATCATAGAACTTGCTTCATAAGGAATAACTACAAGCTTGTCATCTTTACCTTTAACCATTTCGGGCAATGCTTTAACATATTGCATAGCAATAAGATATGGTAAAGGATCACCCTGAGCTGAAACGCGTAACATTTCAATTGCTTTGCTTTCAGCCTCAGCAATTTTAAGACGAGATTGCGCTTGACCATCAGCTTCTAATATTTGTGCCTCACGAACACCTTCAGCTTCTAATATTGCTGATTGTTTTTTACCTTCAGAATGCAAAATCATCTCACGTCGCTCGCGCTCTGCTCGCATCTGCTTTTCCATAGCAACACGAATATCTGCTGGAGGATTAACTTTTTGTAATTCAACACGATTAACTTTCACACCCCACCTGTCAGTTGCTTCATCAAGAATTTCTGTTAAACGAGCATTAATAGTATTACGTGACACTAATGTTTCGTCCAAATCCATAGAACCGATAATATCTCGCAAACGTGTTTGCGTGTATTTTTCAATTGCTTCTGGCATATTATCAATTTCATAAACCGCAGCTTTTGGGTCCGTAATTTGATAGTAAAGTATCGCATTAATTTCCATCGTCACGTTATCTTTTGTGATAACATTTTGCTCAGGGAAATCATATACTGATTCACGTAGATCAATACGATCCAACACTTCCGTTACGGAATAGTGGCGTTTACCGTTTCCTTCTGAACGGGAAAAGGTCCAGACTACTTTACGTGGTTGCTCAACAAAGGGAACAACAATATGTAACCCTGGACCAATAATACGATCAAATTTACCAAGACGCTCAATAATCATAACTTCTGCCTGCTGAACCAAGTAAACAGACTTAGAAAGAAGAACTATGAGAAACAAAAAAACAAGACCAAAAACTACACCAACACCATACAAAGGAATAAACATTTTATGCTCCAATTGATATATTTTTAACAATAACGTGAGTCCCTTTCACGTCAACTACTTCTATTTCATCACCAATCAATACCTTTTCTCCCTGGATACACCGCGCAGCCCAGGTCCTACCATTAATTTTTGCTATGCCTAACTCTTTATCATCAGTCGAAACTATTACAAAGCCACGCTTTCCCACCATAGCATGCACATTAGTGCGTTCATGAGGCCTATTCTTTTCAATGAATGGAACAAGATAATAACGCAATATAATAGACGCAACGACCGTTGCTACCAAAAAAATAATCGTTTGTACTATGATTGATGGAAACAGTGGTGATACTATTGCAGCAACTATACCCCCAATAAAAAATGATAAAAAGAAAAACAAGCCAATATTCAACAATTCAATGAAAAGAGCAATCACTGAAACTATTAACCAGAAACAGGTCATTATATGTTCAAAAAAAATCATATCGGTTCTCCCGATAAAAAACATCATATAATTATCATTATAAATATAGCAAATAATATTACAATTGACTATTAACCATCTTTTTTCATATACATAAAGGTAAATATTCTTGACCTCACATAAAGGGGCAAGTATGAAAAAAAGTTTCATTGGCGGTATACATTTTTTTCTCATTTTATTACTCGTCATGCAACCAGGCTGCACACACCGCAAAAACATTATTAAAGAAACACTTGTCATCAATTCTGCACCGCAAGAGACATCCTTTGCAATTGCAGAAACAGACATAAAACCAACACCTCCGCCAATTACTATTTGGGTCCATGGAACCATTTTATTTCGCAGAGAATTTTATCAAAAAATATTCGATAAACAATCGGGACTTTTTTTAGCTCAGCATTTACCAGAACATCACCGTTTTTATAAAATTGCACGCGCAATAACAGACAAAGATCCAGACCATTTTCCTCTTGAAACATTCCATATTTTTGCCTGGTCAGGAAGACTTTCAATTAAAGAACGCAAAATGGCCGCAAAAAAATTACATCTTGATTTAAATGTATTGATTAAAGAATATCAAAAACACTATGACTGTTACCCGACAATACGTATTATTGCCCACAGCCATGGTGGTAATGTTGTACTTCATATGGCCAAAAAAGAATCGTTAACCCCCATCTCTATCAAATCTCTGGTTCTTCTTGCATGCCCTGTCCAAGAAAAAACGATGTATCTGGTGAATATGCCCATGTTTGAGCATATTTATTCACTCTATTCAAGCATCGATATGATACAAGTCATTGCACCTCAATTGACTCATCATACGTACAGAGGCAGACGTCGCTATAAAATGCCCAGTTTTTCTGCTCGCCGATTTCCTTCTTTTCCACACGTTATTCAAACAAAAATAAAGCTTAACGGATACCCTATCTCCCATACTCGATTCACCAAGCTAGATTTTGTAAAAATATTACCTACTATTCTTCAAAAACTCGACTCATGGGACACTTTGCTACAAAATGAGCTTTTATCTCACAAACATAAGCTTCTGTGCATCTATAATAAAAATTGACAATTTGTCCATAATTACTATAATAAAAGTACGGTTAAGCAACATGTATTATAATAATTATGGGTAAAATAGGATGAGATATCTTTATTGGTTACTTTTATCTGTTACTTTTGTAAATCATACTTTGTGCCCATCAGATCGTGTCTGGTACCTATCTGCCATAGAAAAAACACCCTTTTCTTACAAAAATAAATGCCGCCTTATTGATGTCGCTCAAACAGCAAAAAAAGCAGCATTTTTTATGAACGGCGTGATATCACCAGAAGCCATCACCCAAAAGCGGTTACACATTACTCAATACTACCTCGAAAAAGAAATCCAAATAATTACTGAACTTGCACATACAATTGGCTTGTCAGATGCTGAATGGCAACAATGTTTAAACACAATACAAACCGTAAAACAGTTATCGCCATCTACCAACAATGTATTTCATGACCCTGCACTTTTAACAGAACATCTTGTTCTGTTGACAACTATACTGAATTACAATGGTATTGACCCCAATACCATCAACATTGTTGTTAAAAAATCGCAAGAAGAACAAACATATGCGTGTGCTAGCATTGCACTCTCATATACATATTCTCCATCAGACTTTCATTTCATACAAAATCCACGGATTACTCAGACTCTCACTATTTTTGAAAATAGCCTCACTGTATCAGCATCAGATTTACTTGCAATTTTTGCACATGAAGTTGAGCATTTATACCGCAAAGATGCGCTCACAAGCAGTATTATTGAGCAATACTTGCAACATTATCATCAAAAAGGACGTGATTATTTAAAAACTAATGCAGCGTTTCAAAAATTAACTATTTTGTATGAGGCATATGCTGAAATTTTTGCTGCATTAAAAAATGCTGATGCTGCACAAGCATTGGTAGATATGCGAGCGCAAAAATATTACCCAAACCACTTGTATGAAGCTCATTATCACGATCTTGTAGAAATTAATAATCTGTGGAAAGCTGAGTTACTTTCATGAAATATACACACATAAAAAAAATATTGCTTGCATTATTATGCACTCCTTTTATTCATACACAAGAAACAAAAGAATCATCACCTGAAACACTTAAACATTATAGAAAAGCAACCCATTCTATCGACGCTGCACTTCAAAAACGAAAATTCTGGATTCCATCGCTTTATATGTCCCCTTATACTTTTTTTTGTAATAGTGCAAAAAAAAGACTAGCAGAAATAGAGCATAATCTTCGCGTAGAAGAAAAAAATGCTATAAAAGCATTTGCTCAAGAACATAACATTTCAGATAAATCATTACGAAAATGCTTATCTATTATTACTAATCACAAAACAGCACAACAAGACTTTTTAGCATCAGAGCCAAGCCGATGGAACTGTTTAGCGATCCACGATTCAGCATTTCCTCAAGAAATTATCCGACTGTTAAAACAAAATGGTATAAATCCACAAAAAATAAGCTTAATAAACTCGACGCAGCCGTATTCTTTTAGTGAAAATACTGCTGCGTCAGCACAATCTACAAATGCTCGACTAGAAATTTCTGATAAAATAGTTATTACCCAACCTCCCAATATTACTGTTTACCCAAGATTTCATGAAAGCGATACATTATTTCATAAAAGTACATTACTTCATGAAATGGAACACATTTTATCGGGACACGGCATAACTAAGGTATGGCTTTTACGTTATGCGGCACAAAATACAAACAAAAGCGATGACGATATTCGACAATCTGCAACATATCAAGAGCTTACAACAATACATGAAAGGCAAGCCGAAATTTTTTCTGCATTAAAAAATCCTGAATATTCTTACGCTCATAGAAACGATCGATTACATGATTATTATGAAGGGCGTACTTTTATAAAACATTATTCTCAACTTGCTGAAATTGATGAATTACATAAACTTCAATACAAATTAGAACACTATACACCGATGCCGGTACAAAAAATTGATGATTTAAGAACTCTAAAGCGCTCCATTGATTATTCTTTTGCGACGAGCGCAATAATTGCCTCAGCATCAATGCCTTCATATTTTAACAATTCTTCTGGTTTTCCAGAGCGTGGTAATTTTATCGCCGCAAGTGAGTAAATAACAATATCTTTTTCATCTGCTAATGCGCTACGCACCGCTTCACCAATACCACCCTCTTTATAATGGTCTTCGACCACTATGATTTTGTTGCATGACGAAAAAGCAACAAATTTGACCTGGGATGCATCAAGAGGTTTTATGGAATACAAATCAATGACAGAAACAAAAACATTTTGCTTTGCTAATATTTCATGCGCTTTAAGCGCCTCAAACAATGTCACTCCTGCACCAATAATACACGCAACATCTTTATCTGATTTTTTAAGGACCTTACAACCACCAATGGGAAAATCTTCATTGTTATCATATATCACCGGTGTCGCCATGCGTGTTGTGCGTAAATAACTAATGCCTTTGTCATAACGCGCCATTTGCTCAACTAATTTATGAGTACTCACTGAATCGGCCGGATACAATACAACAGAATTGGGTAGACACCGCATCATAGCAATGTCTTCAAGCCCCATTTGCGATGGACCATCTTGTCCAATTGACACACCACAATGAGAACCGACAATGCGCAATGCTGACTGATTAATTGCTGCCATACGAATTTGATCATGTGCACGAGACAAGAATGAACTAAATGTTGAAATAAAAGGAATCTTTTTGCGGCGTTCAAAGCCAATTCCCATTCCAACCATATTTTGTTCTGCAACAAAACATTGAAAAAAGCGATCAGTGTGAATTGATTCAAAAATATCAGCGTATGTTGAATTTTTAACTTCAGCATCAAGACTTATCACACTATTACACACATCTCCAAGATGCGCCAATGCTAAGCCATATGCTTTACGAGTTGCAATCATCTCATCTTTGACGTATTCAGGTTGCGGCATAATAATAATGTCACACGGTGAGCGATGTTTTACTGCAGAAACTTGTGGATGTAATGGTTTCCATTCAAATTCTTTATTTTGATAACTTGCAGCTTGTGGAAAATTTTTTTTCAACTGCTCAAGCGCTAATTGCTCTTGTTGCTGAGTAAATGCTTTGCCATGAAAACCTTGTCGACCTGCAACAAAATCAACACCATATCCTTTAATTGTTTTTGCAATAATCATCACCGGCTTACCTTCAACTCGATGCGCTTTGTCTATAACACACATTAATGCTTCAACATCATGACCATCAACATCAAATGTGTGCCAACCAAACGCAGTAAAAATATCATGATATCGCTGAATGTCATAATCAAGCATTGTCTCACAACTTTGACCAAGATTATTTACATCAATAAAACAGATAAGATTGTCCAGCTCATAATGTACTGCTAATTGCACCGCTTCCCATACAGACCCTTCAGATGATTCGCTATCTCCCATGACAACATAGGTGCGATAGTGACGTTTATCTAATTGAGCTGCAAGCGCCTCACCAACACCAACAGAAAGTCCTACACCAAGAGATCCAGTCGATGCTTCAGTGTATGCAAAACGTCGGGTTGGATGACCTTCAAGCGTTGAATCAAAAGAGCGATACGTACATAATTCTTTTTCATTTACGAGGCCAAGTTCATGCCATACCGCATACAACAAAGGTGATGCATGACCTTTTGATAAAATAAAGCGATCATTGTCCTCGTTTTCATAATTGTATGGATCAAATCTCATTGCATAAAAAAAAATAACTGCAACAATATCTGCTGCAGATAACGCTGATGTTGTGTGACCTGAGCCTGCTTTTGTTGGCATGATGACTGACCAACGTCGTATATTATACGCTTTTTCGTTGATGAGTTTTATGAGTATTTTTTTTTCCACTCCCACTCCATTTATCCGGAGGTCCTAATTTTTTTTGTTGTTGCATTTGTCGCTGGATATAATATTCAAGACGCACTGCTTCTTTTTTTGTCAATTTTTTATGTGGCATGCTATAAATATCTGCTTCTAACAATAAATTTGCAGGCTGTGTAAAGTACCCGTGATATTCCGTTTGTATTTGAATCAAGCTACTTACTTTGCGCCGAGTATTACCCTGTTCTGGACATGCTCCCGGTATAGGAATAGGTGCTGATGGAACATACTGTTGACTAGCATGTATGCACATACTCACAAACATACAACAAAACAAAAAAAACGATTGCTTCATCATGAGAATACCCATTAAAAAAAATTAATTGTTTAACAAATATAACAATCAAGATATCTCATGCTTCATAAATAGCAATAGCAAAAATTATTTGTGATTCTTTTTGAGGCTTTTTGGATGATTACGGCGCCAATTTTCACCATGCGCACACGTAATTATTTTCATAATATCAGCACTGCCATGCGTCATTTTTTTACATTTGAGAGAATTGTACATAGTAGATGCATATTGTTTCAATTTATCAGGGATATGCTTAAACAGTTTATTCGATACGCCGTGTTTATTATCTGGCTTATTCCACTTCATAACAATCCTTTCATGATTGAACAAATATAATCCTTTGATTTAAAAATAAAAGAAAAAAGCCTTTAAAATCAATAGTTTTTATAGAAAAAACAAATAAAAAGATATAGATTGAGATATAATTATATTAAATAGATAGTGTAATCGAAATAAAACAATGCTTCCACAGCACATTTACAGCATAATTACCAGATGGCGCTCCGGCCTTATTAAAAGCCTACAGCTACAGCTTTGCATATCTCTTATATCTTTGCCTTTTCTGGTGAGCTGGGGGATACCCATTTCTATAATGACTCTTTTCTCCACCCTTCTTTTTGGTCCCTTTTTAACGTTATTTTTGCTTATCTCATCAATTATTTTTTTTTGTGAATTAATACATTTGCCCCATTCACTGTTTGATACATTACTTGAATGCATCACATCAACATGGCTTTTTTTTCTCAATATAAGTCAACAAAGTTGGCTTATTGGATTTACAAAGCCGCCCCTTATTGCACTACTGCTTATTATTCCTTGTACTCTTGCAATAATGCATCACAAAAATAATGTAACGGCACAATCTCGCGTTACACAGCTTTTTATGTTATTCATAGCAATATGCTGTATCATGAAATTATTTCCCTACCAATACAACGCTGTAGAAACCATTACATCACACAATAAAACACTATATCTTATCAATCATGACAATAAGCTTGCTCTTATAGACAATGGCGTTTTCAGTGCACGGTTATCGAGCGAATCATTTATTACCTATACTTTGATACCAGAAATTATTAAAAAAACAGGAAAAATGCACATTAATCATCTCATTGTACATAAAGTTAACAAACGTACCTTTGATGCTATTGCATTTTTATCAACAAAAATGCACATAAAACATGTCTATGTGCCGTGGTGGATGGGTAAAATATCTTCATCAGCGTGGGCTTCTTATGTAAAACTTAAAAAATCACTGTCACTTTCCAACGGAAAAATAATATCACTATCCAACAAACGCCCACTTTTGAAAACAATAAACAGCTCGTTGTTCATTGAACCAAACAATACACACATACTAAAATATCATGATGCAACGTATCCGCCATTATCAATTACCGGTATTATCGATACACAGCCGATACAATTGCCAAAATAATTATTTTTCGAGTAAAATTGCACGCGCAGGAGCAGCTTCAACTCCAATAGTATATATAGGTAAACAAATAAAAGTATAACAGCCCTGTTTAACATGCTGCAAGCGCAAACCTTCAACAATAATAATGTCCGCATTCATCAATGTTTCATGTGTTGGATGCCCTGGTTGGCTACGCTCTATTCCTAAATAATCAATACCAACAACAGTTATTTTCTTTTTCACCAAATATGATGCCCCACTTTCTTCAAGATATACAAAATGAGGATTAAACTTATCAGTAACGGTTAAATCACTATTTGTTGTACGTAACAAAATAATGTCACCTTCTTTAATCAAATGATCATACTTCATAAAACAATCGTGCGTAATGCGTTCTGCACAATTGGTCATATCAAGGACAACACAATTACCAACAAGTCGATCAAGAGACAATTCATCAATTGTTTTTCCATCTTTTAAAAAATGTGAAGGTGCATCAACGTGTGTGCCAGAATGAGAACCTAACTGAATAGTTGTTTCTCGCACACCATCATGATTAAAATTTTTGACATCTTGAAAATGAATGACTTTTCTATCTTTATATGCTGTTGTTGATGGACTCATTGGCCAACTAATATCAATGACTTTCATACTTTTGCTTTCATTTTTGTGTTATCTCGTGCCCACCAAATTTATGACGAAGCATTGCCACTATTTTTGTGCCATAATTTCCGCCATCTTCTTGAGATTGAGTACGCGCTTTAAGTGCTGCTTCAATCACGGGTACCGGGATTTTAGAAAAATGTGCTCGTTCCACTGTCCATTCACCCATACCGGTCGCAGCAACTTTTCCACTTATATCTTCTAAGTTTTGATTTTCTTTCATAACATCATGGACCAACTCTAAAATCCAAGAACGAATAACAGAACCGTGATTCCACAAGTATGCAATTTTTTCAAGATCAAGATGCTGATGTTTAAATTCTCCATTTTTTAACAAATCAAAACCTTCAGCATATGCTTGTAATAAACCATATTCAATACCATTATGTATCATTTTTACATAATGACCCGTGCCAGACTCTCCCATATATGCACATCCATCAGGCATAGCAACAGCTTTAAATACCGATTCAATTGTTTCATAAGCAATCTTATTGCCACCAACCATTAAACAAAAACCATGATCCTTGCCATGAATACCACCAGAAGTACCGCAATCAAGAAAATAAATATCATTTTTTGCAAGCTCTTGTGCACGTCGCACAGAATCAGTAAACTTGCTGTTTCCGCCATCAACAATAATAGTTTTGGCTTGCACAAAAGAAGAAATCTCAGCAATGACATGGTCTACAATTGTACCCTGTGGAACAAGTAACCAATAAAAATCAATTGCATGCTGACAAAAGTCAGTAATTGATGCAACAAAATGTATTCCAAGTTTATTCATTGATTGAATAAAATCGGGACTCTGATTTGTATCAAAACCATACACAATGTGTCCCGCTTGTATTGCGCGGTATGCAATGGCTTCTCCCATTTTTCCAAGCCCAATAATTGCTATGTTCATGATTTCCACCTCATTCCATGTTTTTGTGCAAATTCTTCAGCTTCTTGAGGTCCTTCTGATCCTTTTTGATAGTTATACAACGATAATTGTTGAGCAAAAATGGTATCTACAATATTCCATGCATATTCAATTTCATCAAAACGAACTGCAACTGATTGTTCACCCTTTATTATTTCTTCGAATAATATTTCGTATGCTTCAGGCGTTTGTACACCAAATACACAACTGTGACAAAATTCCATGCCAATCGGAATAACTTGATCCATAACGCCAGGTTTTTTTGCATTCAGCGTGAGCAAAAACAATGCATCTGGCGCTATTTTTATGGTGAGCCAATTAGAATCTAATGGGCACCCTCGCATTAGTAAACAATCAACCGTTTTAAATTTAATATGAATAATCGTCTCTTTTTTATGCAAATATTTACCTGTTTTAAGGTAAAATGGAACACCTGCCCATCGCGCATTATCCACAAATAATTGTAATGATGCATATGTTTCTGTTGTTGACGCGGCATTAACATGAGGCTCTTGAACGTATGTATCATATTGTCCCAAAATGCCATCATTAAAGCGCACTTTTTCTAATACTTTTGCACGCTCCTCTCTCATACAATCACCCGTTAGTTTTTCTGGCATTTCCATACACACTAATGCGAGCAACTCCAACATATGATTTTGTACAACATCACGCACTGCGCCTGCCGTATCATAATAATGACCACGCCCTTCAATACCAATTGTTTCACTTAAAACAATCTGAACCTGATCTATGTATCGATTGGACCACAAAGGCTCAAATATTGCATTGGTAAATCGAATCATTGCAATATTGTTAACGATCTCTTTTGTTAAATAATGATCAATACGATACACTTGCGACTCATCTAATGAGCGAGCGATACATTCATTAATAGCAAGAGCGGAATGACGGTCATGGCCAAATGGTTTTTCATACACAATGCGATGCCAAGCCTCATTGTTGTGTATTCTACGCTGCGCAAGACCAACGCG
The DNA here is from genome assembly GCA_964433525.1 of uncultured Pseudomonadota bacterium. GTDB lineage: Bacteria > Babelota > Babeliae > Babelales > Vermiphilaceae > SOIL31. The sequence continues at coordinate 184,523 of CAYSQT010000001.1, read as the reverse complement.
CGTAATATTTTCGGTAATCGAACAAAAAAAAGATGCTGATGTTGCACAATAAAAAAGACGATTACCATGTATAGTGCTATGTTTTTTTTCGCAATCAATAACAAATGTATGTAATTGTTCAAAATTTTCAGGCTCATTAAAATTCATCTTTTTATAATAACTACAGCGATACAATGTTTCCCAATATTTTTCTTGTAGATCACGCACAAATGGACGAGATGCTTCAAAAATACGATTTATTGTTGTATCTTCAAACGCCGCACCAACAATAACTAAATTTTCTATGTTATTTTTTTGTATGTATTGATAAAGAGCAGGAATGAGCTTTTTTTTTGCCAAATCTCCTGTTATGCCAAAAAGAACGATTGTTGTGCATTGCATTATTACACTCGTTAGGTAATAAATAGTTTAATTATTATCAACACTGTTCAATAATCATACTCTCATTGACACAAAAAAAAAGATTTATTGACAGAAAATAGCATAACAACTAACTTTATTCGCAAATGATTAGTTTCTATCATTTTTTTTCCAAAAAGGCTCAATCTATGAAAAAACTATTATTACTATCATTTTTTACATTTTGCAACATGACTTGGTGTTCAGAGTGGGCTATCATACCAATAGACGTAAAAAGGGAAGTTACATTTTATTTAGACTCTTTTGCTGATTGCCTCTCCTTTGCCAGAACATGCAAAGAACACTATGAACATATTCCTATCGAAGTAATAGCACAAAGAAATCTACCTTTTTTACCAGATAGTGAACATACCAAAACTCTTGTGTTCTTTTCAAAAAAATTTTTTCCGAACATATCGCTCAATACCAAAATAGACCTTCATTCTGAGCAGTATAAAAAATTTGCTGATCTTATTGCTGTTGGAAGCGCAAAGAATAATATGACAATAAATCTTGTACTTCAGAGATTCGGCTATCAATCATCTATTTTTAGGATTCTATGTGCATACCAAGCAAAGGGCACATATAATAGTAACTATTATTTTTACTTAGCAATCATACATAAAAATATGGAATTATTAAGAATTCTTCTTCTTTGTGAGCCTGATGTTATTAATGGTCTATTCGAAGAAAATGAATCTTCTCTCTCACTTGCTATTGGCAAATCATGCAGCAAAGAAATGTGTCAACTTTTACTTCAGCGTGCAAAACACATAATCAACAAGCAAGACTCGATGGGAAATACTGCATTACATCAAACGTGTAAAAATAACAATTACGAGCTTGCACAACTGTTAATAGAAAATGGGTGCAACGTAAATATAAAAAATAGTCGCCATCAAACTCCTTTACATATCGCAGCAAAAAATACCGAGATCGCAAAATTATTAATTAGCAATGGTGCAGATATCAGTATTGTAACACCACGATCAAAAAAACGGGTGCTCGACACTCTTCCTCAAGCAACAAAAGTCTTATTACTTGCTTATCACGAAAATTACCTTAAAAGAAAACAACCTGATTCTCAACAAGACGAGATAAAAGAATCTGCAACAAAAAGAAGAAGACAATAATAAAATGAAGCAAATAGATAAAGAAGTAACAAATTATCACAAACTTATTTCCAGTGAAGTTGAACGCCTCAAAAACGCTCAACTTCACCACTATGACACTGATTATGCTTTTATCAATGCACCACAAGACATAAAATGTATTTGTGCAATACAAACGCTTGCAGCACAAAAATTATCCCTCAAACCCACATTATTAATTATCATTGGTATCGGTGGCTCCAATTTAGCAACTGCTGCGCTGGTGCAAGCTTTATTTGGCGTTTTATACAATGAAAACTCTCATATAAAAATTTACTTTGCTGATACCACTGATTCTGATTATATCAATGAAATTGTGCAACGTGCTGAAACAGAACTCAAGAAAGGTAATTCTATTCTTTTAAATGTAATCAGTAAATCGGGAGTCACAACTGAAACTATTGCGAACTTTCAGCTATTTATTAATCTTTTAAAAAAATATCACACTATTGATTACAAAAAATATGTGGTCATTTCTTCTGATACAAACTCTCCCTTACATCAGTACGCACAAAAAGAAAAAATTGATTTTTTTGAAATACCCGCAAAAATTGGTGGTCGCTACTCAGCATTTACTGCTGTTAGTTTATTTCCACTTGCTCTGCTTGGTGTTGACATAGAAATGCTTTGCGTTGGTGCACAAAGCGGATTACAAATGAGCCTCGCAACAACAGATACAATTAACAATTCTGCAGCGCAAAACGCAGTTACCATGTACTCACTCTATAAAAAAGGATACACCACTCATAATTCTTTTTTCTTTTCTGTAGCTCTTGAAGGTCTTGGAAAATGGTATCGTCAACTAATGGCAGAAAGCATTGGCAAACTATACGATAAACAAAACAATGTGGTGCACAATGGCATTTTACCCATTGTTTCAATCGGAAGCACTGATTTACATTCTGTTGCACAATTGTATTTGAGTGGGCCACACACTATTTTCACAACATTTATTTCTATAGATCATGCTGCGCATGATTACACACTCCATTACGATACTGCATTCAACACTATTGCACCTGCCATTCAAAATAAATCATTTACTACCATCATGAATGCAATTTTAGAGGGCACTAAAAAAGCATATGAACATGACAAACGTCCTTTTGTACATGTGCACATACCAGAAAAAAATCCATACTATCTTGGGCAATTTATGCAGATAAAAATGTGTGAAATTGTATATCTTGGTTTTTTAATGAACATTAATCCATTTGATCAGCCACAAGTAGAATTGTATAAAAAGGAAGTAAAGAAAATAATATGATGCTTAAACAGCTTGTTATATTTTATTTTATTATATCATGTGCACAGACATCTGCCATGGAACCAACATCAATACTTGACGTGCCAGGTGATACTATACAGCTCATAGCATATAATCTTGAACTTTCAGGTATGGCATCGCTCAATGCAGTATGCAAACAGTTCCACAATTTTTGCCCGATTGATACAATGCTATGTAATAAACAAACAAATGGCTATTATCTTTCTAGCAAAGATCACACCAATGCATTGATTCATTACGCTCAATCTGGCGATCTAGAAAGATTTGAATTTTGTATAAACCATGAAAATGAAGTAACCAGAAAAAATAGGGAAAAATTATTAAAATTTTTTGATTATCCATTAAAAACCGATTCATTAGAAGTTGATACATATAATAATCAACTTGCATACAAAGGAATAAGAAATTGGATTGCTAATAAACCTTGTAACGATTATTATCAAACAGCAATAGCCGCAGGCAACCTTATTGCTCTCACCGTTCTCCTGCATGCTCACCCAAATCTTGCCTTCACCTCAGATCATTCTTATGGAAAAACGTCTCTTATGAGTGCTGTCATTAATAACCAACAAGACGTTGTTAAACTACTTTTAAAACATGAAAAACGTAATATAAATTATCAGGACTATTACGGATGGACAGCGCTTCATTATGCAGCGGGACGCAACTATACTATAACAAAGCTACTACTAGAACATGGATGCAATGCCAATAAAACAACTAATCTTAAAAATACTCCCTTACTTTTCACTTTAATGAAGTGCCCTGTTAACATGAAAGTTGCAGAATTATTGGTTAGATATGGTGCTGATATCATGATCAAAACCCTACAAAAGAATCAATTTGTACTTAATACTTTATCAAAAGAAAATAGAAATCTACTATTGACAGCTCGCCGTGAATACTTAAAAAAACAACCTCCATATTTAAAAAGAAAACAACCAGAAGGCAAAAATATGGAATCTGCTAACAAAAGAAGTAGAAAATAAGTTTTTAGGATATTTTATATCGTTTGGTTAAAACACCACTTTAATAAAACATGATGCGATTAGCGCAGCAGCAATATTACTCAACAAAGAAATGATAAAAAGACGAACAACTGGCGTATTGCGCCAAAAACTTAGCAAAAAATAAAATAAGAGTTGTAAAAAAGAATAAATGAGACCTAAAAAAAATGATGCATACAGCGGATTGTAAACTTGTGGCGTCCGCTCTGCAATAAACTCCCATTGAAAGTAGTTAATAAAAATACCCGCAACACACATCACATACACAAACATGCTAAATGCATACGAACTAATCGTTAACACCAATGCCGAAACAGTTTTCATTCGTCTGATCATCATATGCAACGACCACATAAAAATGATACCAAAAATCAATTGATACCATCCCCATGAAAGCATCCACAGCAATTCATCAACAAAAAAACGTGCTCCGTATACCATCGCACAACGCCTTTCTGCTTTTACAGATTATTAAAAATATCTTATTTTTAGACTTACTATAAAAAAGGAAATGGTAATAATTCAATAATAAAAAAAAGAAGTGGTAATAGCATGTTTTTACCGTTGATGATCACAATTATTTGCGCAATGATATCTGAAAATATGTATAGTTCACAACAACCTCTACCCCCTTATCTGAGCTTTAGTCCAACCGCAAACCCCACCTATCATTATGATCCAGAGATCATAAACACAATCAACCCTACAATTAGCCCCACGATCACCTGCACGGCAACATCACTCAGTTATGCGGTGGCAATGGCTCTACGCGATTATATAGCACCAACAATTCATAAATTATACACCGCGGTTACTCATGAAAATTATGCACTACTCAAAACAATGATTCATCATTATTTATGGAAATATCGCTACATAATAGCTGGTAACACTTTGTTAGGATCATATGCAACAACGAGCATCATGCTCATTTCTGATTATTATTTTATGCATGACACTCAACGCTGGGCAAACTGGAAACATAATCTTACGTTTGAAGAATTGTGTGCGCAGCCAAATCAACAGCTCACAAAAGAACTCATTCTTACCATTAATGAACGTCATTGCAATAATCAAAATCCAACAGATATTAATCATCCTCTTATTGCATTTATTAATGATATTAACAATGAAATATATCGTATTAATCGTTACATCACCATTGCATCATTTCAAAAGACAATGTATCTCATCAAATTTTTTCCAACAAATGAAACAAAAATAAAAAATGCCGAAAAGCTACTCACACGGACTCATTTTATACGGCATCTTTTTTTATCTTGGCTTACTGAATATAATATGACTGGTAAATAAGTAATATTTTACGCTGTTAACTGATCTATTAACCGTCCAACATCTTTCCAGCCAATTGCAGCCCAGCCTTCCCATCCTGTTGATTTTTCACCACCATAGACAATGTAACTTTTGCCAACATCAATTAATGCAACATTTGCAAGAGCATTCCATTTTTTTAAGTTGCTAAAAAAATCTAATGCTACCGTTTCTGAGGACTTAATCTCAACAGGAAATAACATACGACTTTGCTCAATAATACAATCAACTTCTATTGAGCCGTTTTTGTCGCGCCAAAAATAGAGTGGTGGTTGTTTTCCTTTATTACAATATTGTTTGCGTAGGTCAGCAATAATAAAATTTTCAAAAATATTGCCGCGCAAGCGGTCAACAGCAAGTCGCTCTGGTGATTCTATGTCAAGCAGATTGCATACAAGACCAGTATCATAAAAGTAAATTTTGGGATGATGTATAATGCGTCTATTAAAGTTGTTAGCGTATGGTTGCAATAAAAAAATAATGTAACTTGCTTCAAGAATAGAAATCCAACGTTGCATAGTCGGTACACTCATGCCACATGCATTGGCCAATTCAGAAAGATTCAAAATTTGCCCAACTCTTCCCGCACATAATTTTATAAATTTTCTGAATGTGTTCAAATCACCAACATTGGACAATTGTCGTACATCACGTTCAACATATGTTTGAATATATGAAGGATACAATTGGTCTGGAGGAAACTGTTCGTCATAAATGCGTGGATAAAAACCGTTGAACATCAATTCATCAACAGTTGCTGGTGTCAATTGAGCATCATTAAGTTCCGCGAGCGCAAATGGTAATAACGTTAATATTCCCACTCGCCCCGCAAGCGATTGGCTAATTGCTTGATTCATCAAAAAATTATGCGATCCGGTTAAAATATAATATCCGGGTCGCTTTTTGCTATCTACATCAACTTGGATGTAAGATAAAATTTCAGGAACATACTGAAATTCATCAATGATAATTCCATGCTCATTTGCATGCATTTTTAGAAACGTTTCAGGGTCTGCCTGGGCCAACTCTCTTGTTTTTATATGTTCAAAAGAAACATACACATAGTTCTTAAATGTCTCAATGGCCAAAGTTGTCTTGCCTGATTGGCGAGGACCAAGAATGGCTATGACAGGAAATCGAGTGAATTCACGCAAAATCGCTTCCAGACTTCTTTTTATCACAGTAACACCTTATGTTATGCTATTTTAATATCTGATGTTAAAATAGCATAATGATAAAAGGCATGTCAACAGAAAAGGCTTTAAACAATAATTATTATGACTGAATTAATCCACCTGCACCAGAAATGCTGCTAAGCACATATTTAACATCATCGTCGCCAAAACGTATACCAACACCAACAAAAGCGTTAGCGTTATGTTTGGAGATAAAGTCATCAGCGCCAAACGTGAAATACATATTACGCATGACAAACATACGGTTGAGCCACTTAAGATGTGGGCGCTTGTCATATTTGCGATTCCATCCACGGAAGTCAAAACCTTCAAACGTACTGACCCATCTGAATTTATTTGATTTAAATGGCACTTCTATGTCCATACCCAAACCAGCAGAACCATCAAACAACCCAACGCGGAATGCAAAATCTTTAAAAATTTTACCAAATTGCAAACCAAATCTAATTGTGTTGCGATCAAAGTTAAGCTTATGTTTTCTGTATATCGTCTTTAATTTATCATCAGACGGCAACGTATTTTCATACAAATTATTAGAAAGTAATGTCGGTGGAACATCAACTGACTGTGGTACATATTGCTTTGCAGGGTCAATGAGTTCTAGATCTCGTGTAAAATAAGAATCTTTATCTTCATAATAAATTTCTCTGTCTTTACGCGTGATATATCCTTTTTCCGATGTCACAATTTGAATCTGATAAAAGTGTTCTTCATTGGGATGAATGCGGATGTCAAAATATCCTTTTGAATCCTCAAAACGATAACTTTCAGCAGGACGATGCATTGTCTCAAAATGCGTATCAAATAAAATTTGTAGGCGATCTAATTTGCTTACATAATTTTTAAACCCTGAAACAGCAACTCTTAAATCTCTATACGCTTCATCTTCGTTAACCAATTTACCAATCAGACCTTTTCCTTCATCTATTTTTTCTGCAACAGAACTAATGTTGCGCAATCCATCTCGCGCTTGTCCTGCGGCTTCTTCCAGTGCTTCGGTAGTTGCTTCAACTCGTGTTGCAATGCGACCAAAGTCACGATCAAACACATTTGAGATTTTTTCTATGCTTTCCTGGAATGCAGGAAACAATCCTGTTTCCAGACGATCTGATAAGCCTTTAAACGTGGAACCAATTTCTAGGAATGAATCAATGTTTTCTTCATTGCGCGCAAATGATCGTTCTAAAATATTGGTAACAGAAGAAAATTGTTGTGCTGCATTTTCTAAGTTAACGACAAACATTTTAAAATGCTCTCTACCTTCTGGCCCTGCAATTGCATCTTTGACTGATTCACTGACATCTTTGATGTTGCTCGCAATAACTTTTACTTCTTTAAGCAATGAATCAATGTCAACAGAACCACCGCCAACACGCGCCAAACATTCTCCAGGTTCTAGTTTTCTGAGCAATCTATCACCAACAATAAGATCAATAAATTTTGGTCCTAGTAACCCATCTTGTCGAACAATTGCTTTGGCATTTTGATACAATGGATATTCATGATCAACCATAATAATTGCTTCTGCCGTCATTTCATGGTCAGTAATCAGTTTTAAATCTTCTACCCAACCAACTTTAACACCAGCAATCTTGACATTCGCCTTGCGCGACAATCCTGAAATGTCATCAAAATATACTTTATATTCTGTGTATCGCCCACGATCAAAGCGGAAAGCTCCAATTTTGAATCCCATATAGCCAAAAATAGCAAGCGCTATTAAAACAAAGAATCCAACTCGTGTTTCTATTGTACCCTGCAAGCTCATTCCCCTTTATATCACAGCCAATATAATTTTCTTACAAAAATATCATACACAATATCTTTGTCTTGTGAACGTTTTACTCGTTCTAAAATTGCATATAATTGTTGCGTCACTTCACCCACCGTACCATGAACTCTCACAGAAAAAAAGCGCGGATCAAAGGTACTGCTTAGCATTGAGTCTATATGTTTAGGCAAAGACCGCAACTCTTTCCCATACATTGGTTGCAACATTGTTTTCCAATCGGTTTCCCAATTAGCTTTTTTCTTAAAATTTTTAAGCCATCCTTCAACTTGTTCTGTTCTTTTTTTACTGTCATCAGCTTCCACTTGTTGCAAACCAAAGAGAACAAGAAGTGAATGAGAAAATAACCATGGCTCGATTTTACCTGAATTACTCCAAATCGTAAATATGTCCGTTAAATAAATCTGTTGTTGTTGTTTTTTTTCTTTATTTGTTTTTTGCGGAGGTTCATAAAAAAGAAAGTCTTTAAAGTACTGAAATTCTTTTTTTGCGATTAATTCTGTTGCGTCATTGTATTTAAAGCGTCGCTCTTTAAAGGTCTTCTCAAATGCAGGAAATAAATCGGTAAGCTTTGTAGATTGTTCTATATTTTTGCAAATCTCTTGCATCGCATCTTTCCAACCACCTTCTTTTTTTCCTCTAAACATTTCTTTTTTAAAATTATAAACACGATTAATATTGATTTTACCATCTTCACACATCAAGCAGAGTGAAATTTGACCATCAATACCATCATATTTTTCATCAAGATGAAATGTTTGCCATCTATTAATAATAGGTAATAACCGCTGCAATAAAAATTTATCTTCATCTGGAGCTTGCGCAGCTCCCTCTTTTTTTTCTTTTTTTGTGTCCTGTTCCGGTGTTTTTGCAAGTTGCGCTATTGCAACCTGAACACCGCTGAGTGCAAGCATTTTTGCTTTTTCCCGTGCAACAACCATATGAACAAATGGTGTGTGCAATTGTCCTCTGTGAGAAACGTACGTAACAATGACCATAGACGCCGCTATCACAAGCAACGTAAAAATCATGATATAACCGGGAGATTTTTGAGCATTGTTCACTGTGCTCACCTGCTACGCTTTAAATATTTTAGAAATATTGCCTAATGTCACCATCAACGAATTGGCTAAATCATCTTTTTTTTCTTGTTTATTTTTATCTGCTTTGTTTTCTTTTTTTTCATCAACATCATCATTATCACTTTCATCTTTCTCAGAAGAAAGATTTATTGGTAGTTCAAACATAAAAGTAAATTCTTGCGTTTTAGTGCGCGCCATATTCCACAACGTCATGCTAAACTCTATCATGTAAGGAATGCGCGGAAAAGAAGGCTCTTGCGAATTTTCTTTTTTTTGTGCCGCTTCTTCTTTTTGTTCACTCACCCATGTATCCAACACTTTATATTCGTAACTTATTTTTTGCTTTTCCACTGATGCTGTTTTTGGTTGCTCTTTTGGCGATTCTTTTTTATTTTTTTCTGCACCTTTTTGAGCAGGTGCTTCTTTTGCTTGCTCATTACCCTTTTCAATACGAGCCGTGTATTTCACTTTACATTCTTTAATACCGCCAACTAATTCGTATGAACGAATATTGGTATATTTTGTCAAATCAAGTTCACTGCTTTCTTGTCTAAGCAACACAAAGGGACTTTCTTTATCTTTTTCTTGTTCGCGCTTAAGCGTGTATTGCACGCGCGCAACTTTTGGTTTTACAACACCAGTGTCTTGACCAACAAAAACAACCAACGGATTATTTGTAACAAACGTTAACGTATCAAGCTGACCTTCTTTAATGGTGCCATAAAATATTTTTTCAAGAGGCTTTTCTGCCGGCTTACTTTTTTTTTCTTCTTTTTCTTCTTTTTTTGGTTCAGTTTTCTTTTCAGTTTTCTGCTCACCTTTTTTTGCTGCTTCTGGTTTTTCTGCTACCTCTTCTTTTTCTTCTTTAATGCGAGCTTGCATAGGAATGAACGCACCCATAAAATCTTTTTCTAACTGGTTATTCACAATGCCAACACGCAGTGAAAAATCAACCTCGGTATCAATAATTTGTTGAAAGCGCATTCCTTGCGAAAGGGCAGTAAGCAACAATGTTCCAATCATAGAAGCAATGAGTGTTGCAATAATAAGTTCAATCAACATAAAACCGTGTTTCATGATTTTTTTTGCTCTGGTTGTTTATAAACATAGGAGACCATTGTTTCATGATGTTTTATTCCTTGTTGGTCAGTCCAATCAATAGAAACCATCTCTTTGTGCAATCCACCATATGATGCCAACGACGACTTTGGATTTACACCTTTTTCTAATTCATATTTTAATGTTATAGATGTGTCTTCTACTTCTTTATTGAGCGAAAATTCCTGCGCATCTGGCTCTTGTTTTTGTCGTGCCTCATACAATAACTGCTCTGCTTTTAATACAGCATACAATTGCTTTGATGACTTGCTTACCCGTTGCATAATAACACCGTGTAATACAAAAAGTGGTGCCAGTACAACACCAACAATCATCATCGAAAGCAACGCTTCAATAAGCGTGAAGCCATTAAAATTATGGTTTTTGAAATGTATCATATATTTTAAATTGTGCACTAAAAGGATTCAATACAAGCCCTACTGGTCGAGGATTATCATCGCGCGTATCTTTTGTATCAACAAAATTAATAACAACATCTTGTGCCATACCTTCAGGAATAATGTAAAACCACATTTCTTCAGTTTTTCCTCGTGTTGATTTTGCCATCATATCAAACCCTTCAATAAAAAATTGCTTAAATTGAATCTGATCGGGTATGGGAAGCGTTGTATCAAGCACAAGATTTACGGGTGGTTTAAATACCGCATTGCCCGAGCGGTCTTTTTCATCAGTTGCACTCAACAAAAAAATAGTTTTTTTGCTGATATCAATACTGACTTGCTGCGTTTTATGTGTTACTAAAGCTTGTTGCCATGCCAATTGCGTTAACGCATTAAACCGCGCTATAAACGCTTCTCGTTCATAACGCGGTGTTGACCTACTCAAGTTTGGCATAATCACGGCACCAAGAATACCAATGATTAAAATTACCACCAGCAATTCTAGTAACGTAAACCCACTTTTTTTATTCATCCCAAACATTAATCCATTCATCTTTTGGAGCTTCTGCACCATTAGGCCCACGGGAATATAATTCATAAGGATGTTTTGCTCCTGGTGTTAATTTATACACAAAAGGACTGTTCCATGGATCTTCTGGTACTTCATCTTTTTCTATATAAGGACCTTCCCATTTTTTAGAAGCACGTTCATCTCGTGGTTTTTTAATTAAATCTTTAAGCGTTTGTGGCAATTGACCAATGTGCATTTGATACATGCCAATTGCATCTTTAAATGATCTCATTGTCGATTTTGCCGTTCGTTTTTGTGCGTTCTTGTATGCATTCATTGCAGCAGGTCCCACCATTGCAGCAACAAGACCTAAAATCATGACGGCAATCATAATTTCCATTAAAGAAAAACCCTCTCGAGCACACCTGTTTTGTGTAATCGTCATATAAACTCCTTCAATAATACGAATCATCACTTAACCAATATTTTCAATCTGTTTCATCATCGGCATTGCTATTGCAAGTACAATAAAGCCAACAACAATTGCCATAAATACTAACATAAGCGGACTAATGAGACCTGTTAGTTTATCAATTAATTCAACGTAATCTTTTTCATATGTATCTGCAACCGCAAGCAACATTGTTGCAAGTTCACCCGTCTGCTCACCAGTGCGAATAAGATAAATGGCAATTGGTGGAAAAATCTTTGTCTGCTGCAAATATTCTGCTATTTTACCTTCTTTTACAATGTTGTCACGAGCTTTACTTAACGCGTCTGCAAGCACGCGATTATCTACAATACTCACCACAATATCAAGCGCTTCTGCAATATGCACACCACCCTCCAGAAGCATGCCTAAGGTATAACTAAATTGCACAACCGCATTGGTGCGAGATAAATATTTAATAAGTGGAAGTCTCAATTTGAGTTCATCAAGTTGTCGCGCTCCCGTTTTTGTTGATTTCCACGTCTTGAATAATACAACAACAGAAATAAGACTAACTATGATAAAAAAGAAATGACCGATGACAAAATCTGATACCGACAAAATAAATTGAGTTGGTCCAGGTAGCGCACTTTTTTGTGAAGCAAAATTTTGCGCCATTTGCGGAACAACTTTGGTCACCAGTACACCCACAACAAGCAGCGCAACAACAAGCTGAATAATGGGTTGTTGCATGGCACCACTGACTTTTTTGTTAAGAGCTTCTCTGCGCTCTAAATAAGTGGTGAGACGTTCAAGAATAACATCTAATTTACCAGTGGCTTCACCAGCGCGCACCAGTTGCAAATATATTTTTTCAAAAACGTTAGGATATTTAGACAGAGCATCAGCAAGCGATGTTCCTTCTTTGACATCATCCTTGACTCTGACCAGAATAGTGCGCATTTGACCTTCAAATTGCTCTGTTAACAATTCAATTGCTTGTAATAAAGGCACACCAGATTTGAGCAAAATGGCAAGTTGTTTTGAAAATAAAATTTTATCTTTAACCGGAATTTTACCCTGAAACAAGCGCTTTAAAAAACCAGTTTGTGATTTTTCACCAGCAAGTTCTATTATTGTTGGAAACAATCCCTGACGAACTAATTGCTCTCTGAGTGCTGGAATAGATGGTGCATCTATAACACCATTTACTTTTTTTCCATCTCTAGAAAATGCTTGATACGAATATAATGCCATACGCACCCTAGAATAATTAAGTTGAACAGGTCTGCCTTTGTGTGATACTATGAGTAGTCAAATGAAAAATCCTTTTATTTACAATAATGCAAGGAGTCACGATGATCGCTATCATTCTTTTATTAATAAACACACTTTTCATACATAATACAAATATGTGCGCTTTTCAAGAACAACATACAATAAATAATTCAGAAAATCTTCTTAAATCTTTACAAGAAGAGCTGAAAGACCCGTCATATCGCACTGAGATATTACCAAATAACTTTTCCCATCTTACCCAATTAATTGTTGCGGGTAACAGCAACAATCAACCAGCTTCATATTTACGCTCAACGTTAAAATTATTTTCTAACATGCTCAAAAGTACCCAATATATTAATTGTTATGAATTTGAATCATTTACGCGCAAATTGCCAGCCCTTGTACAACCATATTTTTCATTGCCTGCATCAAAACCATACATTCAAGAAAGAGCACTCTATGATGCACACATGTTTGACCGTTTTAAAGCAACGGTAAACAATATTTTGTATATAAAATTTAGCACAGAATATGAAACGTTTAGAAAAAGTCCAGGAGACTTTTTAGACTATTTAAGTTCAGAAATACTCACCATTGCTCAAGAAGAAATAACACGTGAACAACTGCGTCAAGGCATTATTCGCTTTCTTGAAATTAGTTTAAGTAAAATTCTTTGGAATCCTGATCATGCACATAAATCATGGGATACTACCAAAAAAATTGCTGACAACTTAGCAACTCTTTTGGAACAAAACATTCTTGATGACCTTAATGATCTTGATGATCTGTATTGGTCTTTACTCACACGCTATTGCTACTTTGTTAATCTTGCTGCCATCGATCTTATTCCATCTTTTTATCCTATGATTAAAAAAGATATCGCAAGCGGTAACACATTGTTATTTGAACTTGATGAACAAGATACTCTTGTCGAACCAAAATTATTATATTTACAACGCACTTTGATTGGCGCAGAAGCGCAATCACGTGCATATCATAAGGATCGCTTTCATGATGCATAAAAATGTAAGAATAATCATACTTCCTTTATTATTAACAGCACATTCTGCATTTTCTTCTCAACCAGCTGCAGGTCCTGGTTCTGACTCACCAATAATAATAGCATTAGGTCTTACATTTGCTGCATGCGGCTTAACAATTACTCATTATTTTGATAACTATTGCAAATATGGCCAATTTACTCCAACCGAAAGACAAATAAAAAAATACAGAAAAGAAATAAACAGGCGTCATATAGAAATTGGTCGGCAAGCACTCAATATACTGTCATATTCAAGTACTGCAGAAGCTGGCGATCTGTCCCTTTGCTTCAAATCTTTAGGGACTCAAAATGATCCTGTAATACGAGCAACTCTCAATAATACCGACCATCGCATAAAAGAATAACAATATATTTGATAAATAAAAGCAGCAAATTTGTGTAATTATGCAATTCAATTGCATAATTACACAACAAAAAACACATGTTTATACGCGTACAACTTCTTAATGGATTACCAGAACCATTATGGTACTCAGTACCAACTGAGTACCATGCACGGCACTTAACTGATCTCATTGTACAGGTCCCGCTGCGTAATCGTATTTTACCAGCGCTTGTTATCAATGAATACAAAACGTTGCCATCACACATCACCTATGCTGTAAAAGATATATGCACTATTGAAGCCTTGCCATCAGATTCGCATTACATGCAATTTTTACACTCCCTTGGTACATATTATCAACAAAAAACTCAGCATTTTATCAAACGCATACATCACTTTTTAGCGCACAAACAAGAAGACGTTATTGCTTCGGCCAACGCCGAATCAGTAAAAATAGTAAACTCCATAACACTAACTGCCGAGCAACAAAAAGTGTGTGATTTTATTGCGCCAAAAATTACCAATAGTAGCTATACGCCAACAGTATTGCATGGCATCACGGGATCAGGAAAAACTGAAGTATACAAAAATCTTTTTTTGCATGCGCTCAACGAACACAAATCAACGTTATTGCTATTACCTGAAGTTACGCTTGCTATCGCATTTGAGCAACGCTTAAAAAATGAACTTAACAGTGCGCCTATTTATGGATTTCATTCAGGTAAAAGTCCAAAGGAAAAACAAAAAGTATGGGACAATCTTAAAAATAATGTTCCCATGATTATTATTGGCGTTCATTTACCAGTATTATTGCCAATTGCAAACTTGGGACTTATTATTGTTGATGAAGAACATGACACAGGATATCAAGAAAAAAAACATCCTAAAATTAACAGTAAACATGCTGCATTAATACGCGCGCAATGCAACAACATTCCCATTATTTTGGGTTCTGCAACTCCATCGATTAGCACATTATACAACGTAAAAACAAAACAGTGGCATTTTTTTCAACTAAAACAGCGATTTACTGGCTCACTGCCCACAGTCACAATTGTATCATTGACTGAAAACAAAAATCGTAAAGAATTTTGGATAAGTACAGAATTAAAACAAGCTATTTCTGATCGCTTACAAAAAAAAGAACAAACAATTATTTTTATTAATCGACGAGGTTTTAGTTTTTTTGTGCAATGCAAAGCATGTGCATTTATTTTTACGTGTGATAATTGCTCCGTCAGCTTAACATTACACGAAGACAATTCATTGCGTTGTCATTATTGCACATTTCAATACTCCTTGCCAGCTCACTGCACTGCGTGCAAAACAAAAGACGCACAATTTATTAAAAAAGGTATTGGAACACAAAAAGTGGTCTCCATTTTGCAAAACATGTTCCCCTCTGCCACTATTGCTCGCGCCGATCATGACACCACAACAAAAAAAAAGATATGGCAAGCCACTATTAATGACATGACAAATGGCACCATTGATATTTTGGTAGGCACACAAACAATAACAAAAGGATTACACTTTCCGAACGTTACGCTTGTTGGTGTGCTTTGGGCTGATTTGCAACTTAATTTTCCTGTTTATAATGCAGCAGAAGTTGCATTACAACAACTTATTCAAGTTGCCGGTCGAGCAGGCAGGTCGCACGAAACAAGCTCCGTTATTGTGCAAACACTAGGAGAGCACACTATATTTAATTATCTGAATGAGATAGATTATCTTCAATTTTATGCGCATGAAATTACCATGCGACGAGAACTTGGTTATCCGCCACATCAATGGTTTGTAGAAATAGAGTTAAAACATGCCAATGAAAAAAAAGTGAATGATGAGGCTCATGATATGGTCAACAGATTACTTGCGTATGAAAAAACACTTTCCACTCGCGTGCAGATTTTGGGCCCAGCTCAACCACCGGTCGCTAAAATTAAAGCAGTTTACAGCAAAAAAATTTACCTGCGTGGCGCATCATACTCAGCAATAACAACGCTGTATCAAAATATTATTGTAAAAAAATATAGCTGTTCTATTTACTTTACCCCAACGCCCATTGGATGAGTATATTGGCTGTAAACAAAAACAAAAATCTGTGTAATTATGCAATTGAATTGCAAATCTACACAGATTAAAGTAACAAAACACTACACAAAAAAATATTTTTTATAATAATCAAGCTCCGCAATTGATTCATAAATATCATCCAAAGCTCGGTGATTATCACCTTTTTTAAAATCTGTTGATGCAATCTTTTGCTGACCTTCTTTACCATACCAATGTCTCACCAACTCTTTAATTGCAGATACATCAACAAGGCGATAATGTAAGTAATCTATAATACGCGGCATATATTTTTTAAGGAATAATCTGTCTTGCCAGACAGTGTTGCCCGCAAGAACACCAGTATGCTCTAAGCAATGCTTTTTAATAAAATCAAACGTTTCGTCCGCTGCGTGTTCTAATGATATGTTCGATGCGAGCACTGCATTGGTCAAACCACTTTTACCATGTTGTTCAACACACCACTTGTCCATCCGCAACAATTTTTCTTCTGGTTGCGATATAACAAATGAAGGGCCTTCTGCTATGACATTAAGATCTCCATCGGTGATCACCGTCGCAATTTCTAAAATAACATCAGTGGCAACTTCAAGACCTGTCATTTCAAGATCAATCCAAACAAAATTACCCAGCGGTCTTTTTTTTCTATCCATTATTCATATCTTTAATAATTTCTTGTAGAAGAACTGCATACCACATAAGATTATCTTGTAATAACCATTGTTCATCAATCAATCGAGCACCATTGTTATGCAACGCTCTTACGCTGTCTTCATCTTTCGTACTTATGGCTAATTTCAGCGGAGAGTAATTTGATGATCGGAAATTAATACCAACGTCAACGAAAGCTCCGCTTTCCAACAGTAAACATAAAATAGTATGGTACAATTCTCTTTTTTTATTTATATCATTGTACATCACAACTTCATACAAATGAGTAGTACTGCGTGCACATTCGTCATAACATTTTTTATTAACCTCCGCTCCTCTAGCAATAAGCTGGCGACACCATTCAGGGTTGGCCGTTCTAACGGCAAGCCCAAGAGGCGTAAACCAACCACCTCTAAATTCCAACTCTTTATGAAGAGGACTGCGCGCTTCTATCCTCATCACGGCATTTATATACCATGCATCTTGCTCGTTACTTTCTGGCTTAAATGCTTTTTCAATTCTTTCTTTCAGCAATGTATATTCTGGTATGTAATGTGCAAGTTGTTTTGCAACAAAGTGTTCACCTATTGCTCCTGGTTCTTTCATTATGTTCACAACAGCTGTTACAACATTTTTGCAGCTATTTTCATCATTATCAAAATTCTGCACTTTTAATCGTTCTGCAAACTGACTGAATGCACAAATAATATCATCCGTTTCTGTAAAACATTGTAACGGCAATCCTCTTTGTTCCATGCCAATAACTGGCAACACAAAAAAAGTCATACACGTAAAAACAATATTTTTCACTTTTTGTTTCATTATTTTGCTCCAATTAAAATGACATTAACATTGCATGTATAATAGCAACTCATTTACCTCTACGCAATAAAATAGTAGACTAACTACCTGTTGTTTACATGAAATATTTCAAATCAAAAAAATTGATGTATATGAGGCACACACCGTGAAAAAATTACGCATTGGCGTCCTGATGGGGGGCAAAGGAATAGAAAAAGAAGTCTCTTTTAATTCAGGTCGTACTGTTTGTGATCACCTTGATCCAATGCGATACGAAGTTGTTCCTCTGTTTCAAACAGCACAATCACTTTTTATTCTTCCGTGGCATTTTTTACACCGTGGAAAAACAACAGATTTTGAACATAGACTGCAGGGTGAAGCAACTCAAATTACGTGGAACTCTTTAAAAAATCACGTGGATTTTATCTACATTGCGCAACATGGACGTTATGCCGAAGACGGTATTTTGCAAGGTTTTTTAGAACTACTTAAAATTCCTTATCTTGGTTCAAAAGTGCTTGCTAGCGCATTGCGCATGGACAAAATTGCACATAAAATATTTTTAACGCAAGCAGGCATTCATGTTCCTCGCTTTGTTGCTGTTGAACCATATGAAATAGATTTTTTTCACGATTATAAAGATACTATTCAACAACGCTTAGTAGACGCCAATATCTATGATCAGTACGTTGTGAAACCGTACAATGAAGGCTCAAGTTTAGGCATGTCTATTGT
Organism: uncultured Pseudomonadota bacterium; assembly: GCA_964433525.1. Taxonomy (GTDB): domain Bacteria; phylum Babelota; class Babeliae; order Babelales; family Vermiphilaceae; genus SOIL31. Next base: position 165,913 of record CAYSQT010000001.1, on the reverse strand, counting down.
CACGGAAAATGAACTTGAAGGTGCTCTCAAAAAAGCCTGTTACATCGAACAAGAACACAAAAAACGGGTTCTTATTGAAGAAAAATTAGAGGGTATGGAATTTACCTGCATCATTTTAATGGATTACAAAACAGGAAATTACCTTCCATTACCTCCCACAGAAATTATTCCAGAACCCGGAACACTTTTTTTTGATTATGAACAAAAATATATGCCCGGGCGTGGCATAAAACACACACCTGCACGCTGCGATACAGATACAACACATGCCATTCAACAAACATGCATTGCTGTTATGAAAGCTTTGAATTTTACCACTATGGGACGCATTGATGGTTTTGTCACGCATGACAATAAAATTGTTATCACGGACCCCAATACTTTGTCTGGCATGGCGCCATCAAGCTTTATTTTTAACCAAGCTGCTGAAGTTGGCATGGGAACAACAGATATTATTAATCATATTGTAGCCACCGAATTACATAATTACGGCATGTTAGATACCATTATGAAACAAGAATCAACTCATAAAAACAGTACACTTTCACAAAAAATTCGCGTAGCCGTACTCATGGGCGGTGCGTCAAATGAAAAAGAAACATCACTTGATTCTGGACGCAATGTATATTACAAACTTAATCGTGAAAAATATGATGCTATACCTTTATTTGTGAATCAACAATTAGAACTTTATCATATCACTCAATCACAACTCGTTCGTAACACAACACATGAAATAGAAAAACTTGTACACGATTCTCAAAAAATAACGTGGGACGATCTGCCAACAATTGCTGATTTTGTATTTATCGGTCTGCATGGTGGAGAGGGAGAAAATGGATGTGTACAAGGAACATTAGAAATGCTTGGCATACCGTACAATGGTTCTTCTGTGCTTGCAAGTGCATTGTGCATGAATAAATATAAAACAAATCAAGTTCTTGCTGCGTATGGTTTTGATGTTCCAAAAAATCAACTTATTAATCAACATGATTTTTTTGAAAAAAATAATTTTGAATTAAACAAAAGTTTAATTGTAAAACCTCACGATGACGGCTGCAGTGTCATGGTCCAAAAAGTAAACACACAAGAAGAACTTATAACAGCCATTAACAATGTGTTAGAGCACAAAGATGCGGTACTTATTGAAGAATGTATCATTGGTATGGAACTGACCGTTGGTGTTGTTGGTAATGATCATCCACGCGCATTGCCACCAAGTCAGGCAATTGCAACCGGAGGAATTCTTTCTATTGAAGAAAAATTTCTACCCGGAGCAGGAGAAAATCAAACCCCAGCACCACTGCCAGAAACAGCTTTGCTGTTTGTTAAAAAGACTATGGAAAACGCATATAAAACAATAGGTTGTTCAGGATACGCCCGTATTGACTGTTTTTATCAAACGGCTGAGCAAAGTCCAACAGGAGCTGAGCGTATTGTTATCTTAGAAATTAATACATTACCAGGAATGACACCTGCAACATGTATTTTTCATCAGACCGCTGAAGTTGGCATGCGGCCCTCTGAATTTATTGATCTTATTATACAATTTGGTTTTGAAAAACATTCGCCACAACACCCAATGATACATCATTATAATCTTGATGATTTTCCAAAAAATGCTGCAGAAAATTGTGATTTATTGTGAAATTCCGGATAATAGTTTTGTCAAAAGATCACTTATATCCCATGTGTCAGGTCTATCTCCACTAGCACATTGTAATGATTTGGTAATTATTATTAAATTATCCATTTCATCTGCATAATCATAAAGTGCATCATTTGAATATTGATCAGCTGCACAAGTCATAGCTTCCAAAAGTTGCTCATCGGTCACATCCCTTTTATGTCCCAACAAAAACTGGACCATAGGAACATTACGTTGTTGAACAGCACATGTTAATGCTCTACCGCTCATTAGCTTCATACCATTGAATTCACATACTTTAGCCAATTTTACACTTTGTTCATGATTATTCATTGAAGCAATATATTCTAAAGGAAGAGTATTTGCTCCATCTTTTTCATTAATATGAGAAAATGCTGAACCATAATAAAGTATGTTCTTATAAAACTTGCACCCATTATTGCCATCAACATCATGTGATAAGATTGTATGGAACCAATTAGGATTAAACTTTTTAAGTTTTAGAATATTAGTTGGATTTGCAGCAAAAAGATCAACAATAATTCTTTTTTCCTGCTTACTGCAAGATTCATCAGTACAACTTGCTAAAAATGTAGTTGGTTCTGCTTTTTCCCGTCCATTAAAATAACCGATATGTTTTTTTGGTTCATCTTTGTATGCTTCAGCAATAGGCATTATATCATATCCTGCACGACCTAAATTCGCACTGATATTTAAATATTGATCATCACTCTGTGAACTAAATGTAGTATCAAATTGATTTGGATCTTTACGAGCGATCCACAACAAATGTTTAATTTGTGCATCTTCTGGAAGTACATTAATGCGCATGTATGAATTGTCTGCACATGTTTCCCGCACATTACCAAAAGTCCGAGCATTCGCTCCCTCATGTGCAATCTTTTCCCAAAGCTCTAGGGGTAAATGAGGAATTTCTTGAGTTTGATCCATTCCCATCAAAAATGAGGACACAGAAAACACACATACACCAAGAAAAGATGTAAAAATATTTTTTTGCATAGAATAAAACCCCCTTGTAAAAAATTAATTTATATTTTGATTTTATCAAAAAGGTGCAGATTGTCAATTTTTTAAACTTTTAAGAGCATAAAGACGTTAAAAATCAAAATCCATCGCTATTTTAAGAACATATCTGTATAATGTGTAATTGGATTACATATTATACAAGGAATTATTATGATTTACCGCCAAATGGCGCCTGTTTTAAAAAAGGCCGCCCAACAGTTTCCCATTGTTGGCGTTATGGGACCACGGCAATCTGGTAAAACAACGCTGACCAAATCAACGTTTCCAACGTATACATATATCACTCTTGAAGATTTGGACGTTAAATTACAGGCAAAAGAAGATCCTCGCAAATTTTTTGCAACTTATGGGCAAGGAGAAGGCCTTATTATTGATGAAATTCAAGAAGTTCCAGAACTTTTTTCATATCTTCAGGGTATTGTTGATAAAGAACACAAGCCTGGCTTTTTTATCATCACGGGATCACAGAATTTTTTAATGCATGAAAAAATAACACAAACGCTTGCTGGTCGCATTGCATTATTAACACTTTTACCATTAACCATCGCAGAACTTGAAAACGCACAATTATTACCAGCTTCTTGTGAACCGCTTATGATTAAAGGACTTTATCCTCGTGTTTATGCATATGATTTAGATTTAGATTTATGGTTTTCCAACTATATTTCAACATATGTTGAACGAGATGTTCGTCAGATTATTAATATTGGCGATATGTTATCATTTCAAAAATTCTTAAAATTATGTGCCGCCCATACCGGTAACATTGTAAACTACGCGAGCCTCGCACGTGATTGCGATATTACACCACATACGGCAAAGGCATGGTTGTCTGTGCTAGAAGCCAGTTATATTATTAAATTATTACCACCATATTACAAAAATTATAATAAACGCCTTATTAAAAGCCCAAAAATGTATTTTTATGATCCAGGACTTGCCACATTTCTACTTGGTATACGCAATGCACAAGACTTATATACCCATCCACTACGAGGAGCGTTGTTTGAAACATTAATCATGAGCGAATTGCATAAGTGTTATTACAATGAAGGAAAAATTCCACCGCTCTACTTTTGGCGTGATATCCAAGGACACGAAGTAGATTGTATTGTAGAAGTATCTTTTGATAAACTGCTCGCTATTGAAATAAAATCAAGCATGACTGCAATGAGTGGAGTTTTTAGAGGACTAATCGATTTTAATACTATCACAGGACAATCAGATAAATCATCTTTTCTTGTGTATGCGGGGTCAGAAGATCAAATGAGAACACATGGCACTGTTATTGCATGGAATCATGTTAATAAAATTCTTAGCTTGTAAGATAATTTTTTTTGTACATCCATATAAAAATAATAGATGCTATTATAGTAAAACCTGCTGCACATGTTGCAAAGAATACACGCCTCTGCAATGTTTCAAGACGCTTTTTTGATATCTCATCTATATTTTTTATATCTTGTTTCATATTTTTCATAGCAGTTTCAACATGCCCACCAAATACCTCTTCTATCCGTTGTTTTTGTTTCTCTATCTCAAAATTAAAAAAACTATTAGGACCATCAGTTATGTGACCATTCCGCTGTTTTTGCAAGATTCCCTGCTCTAATAACCATTCTTGCGCATCAAGATCATAGTGCCCCTCTTCTTGATGAAATTTATTAAGATGATCTTGGGTGATAGGACAATCTTCACCTAAAATTAATCGCAGTATTATATCATTGAATACCAATGTACAAAGCTCATCACCTTGCTTTTTAAAACCGTTATCTTTATTTTTAAAAACTATCAATGGAAGATCTTTTAATTTTCTTATATTTTCAGGAAATTGTTTTTGCCTGTCTTCAATCTGTTCTTTATGATTTTGTTGTAACAAAGGCTGATTAAGCAATAAAGATTTTCTATTTTCTCCCTCGTAAGCCTCCCATCGTTTGTTAAATTCAGCGGATAAAGAAATTTTGTCCAAAGCATAATATCCTAGAGTATATTCAAGATTTACAAATGGTATGTTATATGATGAAGCTTCGGGAATTCCCACCGTGTTGTACAGATCAACAATCTCTTTAGAAAGATAACGTAAACGACAATTTGGTGATAATTTTACCGAAGCATCTATCAGTTGCGTATCAGGAGATAAACCCGCACTTATACCACAGACAACACTCAACAATAAAAAAACTATTATTTTCATTGTTTCCCTTGCGTCATTTTCACCGTTCAGATAAATAATCTTTTTAATAAATTTTCTAGTTTGTAAAACAAAATTTTTTGCACAGCAGCATAAAAAGCGTAGACCCTAATACAACAAAAAAACCTACTCCGTACATCAATCTCCTAAGAGGCCTTATAACGTAATATTCCTCTTTCAATTCTTCTGGAGTAGGAAAAATATAATTGCCGTTTATAAAATAACCATTTGGACCATGCTCTTTGCCACAATCTGTAGAATTAAACTTCTTATTTTTTAAAATACCTTGTTCAAGCAACCATTGCAAAGTTCCATCTCTATAACGAGGTCTTTGTTTAAAATTATTTAATAAGACTTGCAATAATTGTTGAAATCTGTCTTTTGCACCTTGTTTTGCGAATAATAATCTATATTTTTGTCCATCTACATCCATAAAACCCAACTCATCTCCAGGTCCTTTTTTTTGAAATAAAGTAAATGGTAAATTTTGAATTTCTGCAGCTTTTTTTACATCATCGCTGTACTGATCAATTGCATTATCCATTGTTTTTTGTTGTGTAAACGATCCTATCGAACTTTGCAACGCAGCTCCACGAGTGGAAAGTGCATTAACTCCTAATGTACCCCTTAAGACTAAAAATGGAGTATTATAATAACACTTCATTCCAAACTTTTTGCACAGATCAACATCTTCCTTAGAAACATACAATAGCGCTCCCTCTGTAAGCTTGTCTAATTGTACATAAATATCTATTACCTGAGATTCTCCAGCAAAAACATTATTCATCACGCTCAATAAACCACACAATATAACGCCGTATAAAATTTTATTTTTCATATTCATAGATCCTTTCATCATGATTTTTGCAACAGCTTTGCTGTTTTAGACACTCGCCCCATCCATTTAAGTAATAAATCATCTCTCTCATCATCAGATAATCGCCACGCGATATCTGATGAATGTAAACGCATAGTAATATCGTATAAACACAATGCAACACTGACCGATATATTAAAACTTTCAACAAAGCCATACATCGGAATTTTGACACACATGTCAGCGGCCTCAAGAACTTCAGACGACAAACCAACTTGTTCGCTGCCAAAAAACAATGCCATCTTTTTATCTATCGGCAGAGTTGGTAATGTATACACATCAGTATGTGGTGTTGTTGCAACAATAGCATATCCGCACGCTTTTAATTGCTCTAATGCTTGCAAAGGTGACGTATATGAATGAGTATCAACCCATTTTGTGGCGCCCATGGCAACGGTGGAAACTGGTTTGAATGCATACTTATTTTCTATAATGTGCACATCCTGAACACCAAAAATATCTGCAGTACGCAAAACCGCACTGGCATTATGCGGTTGAAAAATATCTTCAAGAACTACCGTCACGTGGCGTGTACGGTTTTTAATGACTTCTGTCATTTTGGTACGCTTATTTTCAGAAATAAACTGCCACAACGACACTACCAACTCTTTTTTGTCACTCAAGTCACTCATATGTGGTACCAATCCTACCATTTGCGCAATAATAAAATATTTCATACATTAAAAAAGATATTTAATCCTCTTACATACACTATAATACAAAAAAAGAGCGTATAAATCATGAAAAAATTACTTTTTTTTATTACGGTCGCAATGTTGGTGCCAAGCGTTGCAATTTCGGTTACCACTGCACTGTCCACAAAAAAACAAAAAAAGAATATTCTTTATCTTCATGAACGGAATGTACGTTCTCTTGAACAAAGCAAACTCAATCATTTTATACAAGATGGCAATGTCATCCTTATTTTTTATGAAGATTGGTGTGGACCATGCAAACGAATGGCGCCCATTATTGAAGATATTGCACAATCTGCTCATAATATTTTGTTTATTAAACTCAAAAGATCTCTCTATCAAACACTGTTTACGCAATTTGGTTTTACCGCTATTCCTGCAATGGTTTTTTGTAAAAAAGGAAAAGTTGTTCATAAAAGACCAAGATCTGCAACAAAAGAAGAATTTTTAGAACTGATTCACACGCATTTTATGTAGCGGTCGAATTGCCACCTGATGAATCTGTTGCCTGTGTATATGAAGCCCATGCACTAGCGCCTAATGATATAATTGTACATAGAACGCAAACCGTTTTGTAAATTAATATAAACTTGTTTTGTTCATCAATATGATTTCTCAGCATCCCAACATGCGTATCCACAAATTTATCTGCTACTTCTTCGTCTTGCTGAGCAGATATTGCTTCTGGCACATCATGAACTCGCTCCAAAAGTTGTTCTAAAAGATCAAGAACATGTGTATCATATTTTTCAGGATCTTTATCCATTTTTTTTTGCCATGCATCTTTTTCGTATTGTCGAGGAGTTTTCTGCAGTTCTCCATGCAATTTAAATCGAGACTCTACTAACACATCCGGACCAACATGTACTTTTTCAGCAATTGCCTTTGCAACCTCTTGCTTGTACTTTTCATATGCAGCTTGTTCAAGAGGATCAATGTATGATACATTTTTTCTATTTTTACTCGCAGAAATAGATTCGTCCGATACTTCTGCCGATTTTGGCGAATGTAATTGCATCCTTCTTTCAGGTAATTTGTGTGCTGCGCTATGAGTTCTGACCAAATCGCACAATTGAGCTGCAGTTGTAGGAACAATCTTATCTCCCGATTGACTGTTTGGTGAATCTGAGCTACGTTCAGAAATTTTGGCTATAATATCCTCAGGCATACTAATTATAAGTTGTGGTATATTGGGTTTTTTTTTGCGTTCCCCCTGTTGCTCTTCAACTTCCATAGCATTGGAAATCATGCAACTCAACAACAATATGTGTGTACACAATGATAAATATTTTTCCATGCTCATCTCCCCCATTTGAAATGTTGAGATGAGCATAATGAAATCTGTTATTCCCAGTCAAGAGAACCTGCAGTTTGGTATTCAGTAACGCGAGTTTCAAAAAAGTTCTTCTCTTTACTCAAGTCCGTTGACTGCGACATCCATGGGAACGGATTTTTTGTACCATATAACTTTGGCAAATCAATGCGCTCTAAACGACGATCGGTAATATATTCAACATATTCCATAAATTGCTCTGCATTGATACCGAGCATACCATGTGGACATGCATCATGCGCATATGCTTTTTCAAGCACAACTGCTTTTTCTATTAATGCAACAATTTCTTGCTGAAATGATTCCGTCCAGACTTCGGGATTTTCTGATTTGATGGTATTAATAAGATCACATCCAAATGCTAAATGTAAGCTTTCATCACGCATAATATATTCAAACTGCTCCCCAATGCCAATCATTTTGTTTTGACGCTTAAGCGCTAACATCATGGCAAAGCCAGCATAAAAGAAAATTCCCTCCATGATTACATAAAAACCAATTAAATCATGAAGAAAACGTTGAATTTTTTCTGGTGTATCAGTGGTAAAATTTGGATCTAAAATTGATTGCGTAAGATTTACCACAAAATCATCTTTTGCTTTTATAGTAGGAATGGATTCGTACATTTTGTAAATGTAATCGGGGTCTAATCCAAGCGTATCACAACAATAAATAAAAGTATCTGTGTGAACTGCTTCTTCATATGCTTGACGCAATAAATATTGTCGACATTCTGGATTGGTGACGTGTTGATACACTGTTAACACTAAATTGTTAGCAGTCAATGATTCTGCCGTAGAAAAAAATCCCAAATTCCATAAAATGAGACGTCTTTCCGATTCTGTCAATACTGATGGTGACTTCCATTGTTCAACATCATACTGCATAGAAACTTCTTCTGGTGTCCAATTATTTGCAACACCATCTTTGTAATGTTGACGCGCCCATGTGTAACGCATTGGCAAAATTTTATTAGGATCAACTGTTGAGTTATTAATAATACCATTTTTATTCATACGGTTCCTTTGACATTAGCTTATTGGCATACTTCGCATTCAGGATCTGAAGAAATAGAGCAAACTTTTCCTTCAACAATTGCTTCATCTGTTGCTATTTCTTCTGTTTTTTCTGTTTCTTCTGTTACTTTTGCTTGAGCAGTTTCAGCAACTTGTGATGATAGTTGTTCATCAACTTTATAAATTCTTTTTTGAGTAAAACCAAACTTATTTGCATCAAGTGTAGATTTTTCTATTTGACTTGCTCCAAGCGTTCTTAAATAATAGGTTGTTTTAAGACCAGCATTCCATGCAGTCACGTATATATCATGCAATTTTTTTCCTGACACGCCCTGCATAAATATATTATGTGACATTCCTTGATCAATCCATCTACCACGAGTAGCACTAATGGTCATAAGATGAATAGGATCAATTTCAAATGCCTCTTGATATTTTTCTTTTAATTCTTGAGGAATTCTATCAATTAATTGAAGATTTCCATCATAATATTTGAGCAACTCAAGCATTTCTTGATCCCATAAACCACGTTTTTTTAAATCATTCACCAAATAATGATTTACTATGGTAAACTCACCACTCATATTTGCTTTTACATAAATATTTTTATAAATGGGTTCAATAGAAGGAAAAACACCAGAAATATTCGCTATTGTTGCGGTTGGAGCAATTGCCATTGTATTTGAATTACGCATACCATATTGTTTTACATGTTCACGTACTTCTGACCAATCAAGACGTTCACCACGTCTTACGGTAATAGAACATCCCCGTTCTTGTTCTAACAGATCAATGGTATCTTGTGGAAAAATGTTACGATCCCATTTTGATCCTTTATACGATTGATAAGTGCCTCGCTCTTTGGCAAGCTCTGATGATGAAAGAATAGCATAGTACGATATGTGTTCCATCAACTCATCTGCAAAATCTAATGCTTTGTGCGATGCAAAATTAATATCAAGTTTATATAATAGATCTTGAAAACCCATCATTCCAAGTCCAACTGGACGATGACGTAAGTTAGCATTTTTTGCTTCTTTAACCGGATAATAATTAATATCAATAACGTTATCAAGCATGCGCATAGCAACACGAATGGTGCCTTGTAATTTTTCATAATTCATAACGCCATCAACAACATGTTGCGCTACATTAATAGATCCCAAATTACACACAGCAACTTCATCCATAGATGTATTCAATAAAATTTCTGTACATAAATTTGAACTGTGTACAACGCCTGCGTGATCTTGAGGTGAACGAATATTGGATGGATCTTTAAACGTAATCCATGGATGTCCCGTTTCAAATAAACGACTTAACATCTTACGCCACAGCTGTTTTGCAGAAATGGATTTATACAATTTAATTTCACCAAGAATCGCTAAATCTTCGTATTCTTTATAGCGTAGTTCAAATGCTTTTCCATACAAGTGATGCAAATCAGGCGTTTCTTCGGGAGAAAATAATGTCCATTGCTCATCGGCAAGCATGCGTTTCATAAATAAATCAGGAATCCAATTTGCGGTATTGATGTCATGCGTACGGCGCCGCTCATCCCCGGTATTTTTACGCAAATCTAAAAAATCTTCTATTTCTAAATGCCATGTTTCAAGATAGACAACTGCAGCGCTACGACGCTTACCGCTCCTGTTAATTGCGGCAACTACATCGTTATTAATTTTTATGTAAGGAACAACTCCCTGGCTTTCCGTTTTAATTGAGTTAACCATGGCACCACACGCACGGATGTTACTCCAATCAACCGCAACGCCACCTGACCATTTTGCAAGTTGTGCAGAATCTGAATAGCTTTTAAAAATATCATGTAAATCATCTTGTACCGTTGACAAAAAACAAGAACTCAGCTGCGGTCGAGCAAGCCCTGAATGCAATAACGTTGGTGTGCTTGGCACATAATCAAGTGATGATATCGTGTTATAAAAACGAACAGCTGCTGCATTTTTATCCGTTTCATTGTACGACAATCCCATCGCAACACGCATCCAAAATGCTTGCGGCATCTCAATCCGTTTATTTTCATGCTTCAAAAAATAACGTCGCTGCAATGTACTCAGCCCCATATAATCGAGCAGCTCATCACGTTCAAAACGCAAATGTTGAACTAAATAATGCAAATCAAATTCTTGCATACGCTTGTCAAGAAGTCCTGACTCCACACCAAGCAAAATACCATCAACAAAAGAACGCGCATAATGTTCTTTGTAGTCAACACATGTTATTGAATAGCCTGTAACGGCGCGAAATAATTTTCGTAACAGAAAAATAACTGCTATTTTTCCGTACATAGGATCGCGCTCAATAAATCCACTTGCAGATAAAACCAACGCATCAGAAATTTCTGGTGTAGAAATTCCATCAAAAATATTTTTTATTGTTTCTTGAAAAATAAGCTCAACATCAACAGTAGTTTTATAGTCTGCGCAGGCCCAGCTAATCGTTTGTCTTAATCGCTTATCGCTCAAGAATTCTCGTGTACCATCAGATTTTACAACCGTAAACATATAAGCATTTTTTTCTATCGCTCCATCCTGTCCTAAAAAGGGATGCGATGAGACATGATTTTGCTGATCCATTCCTGTCCTTTCATCTATAAGACTACGTTACTGAATTATAATTTTTATGAATACAATACCATCAATACATGCGCGAATATAATTAAAAAATTTTTTCAATTTTTTCAATATGAAATTACCTCCATGTCTGTATTACCTTAGGATAATGACTAAGGACCTTATAATCAAATAGTTTTTAATTTTTTTTCTTGAAAATATATTCTTCATTTTTTACTGTTCATCGATTTCGAATTAATACATTTAGAAAAAACAAATTTATAAAAAGGAATAGACAATGAATGCAACCAATAATCACAATTACCCTATTTAAAGGGGTTAAAAATAGTAAAAATATAAATCACAATCAACACACTATTTTCAAAAAAAAGAATAATAATTCTCTATTATGATGTTGGAAAGGGTGTATATAAAAATAGTTTTTGCGCTCGCGCTTTAAATAAACGCACATCTTTTTCTATTTTTTCTAAAAAAAGGTCCTTTGATACTCGACCAAAAATAATATCTTGCACTTTTTTTGAGCCAACAGCTTTATCAAAAGAAGAAGAACATGAAAAAACAATATCATACTGCTTAAATAACAACATCACATCAATAAACAGCTCAAAAGAACGGAGATCATTGGCATTATCAAATTCTAAACGCAACCCTACTGTCTTTTTTTTTGTGCGAACATTATCACATTTATATACAAAGCTTTTAACTCCATATGATTGTAAAAGTGTTCTTAATTTTTTCCATAGTATCGGTTGAACATCCATTACTTCTGGAAGCATAATACAACGAAAAGCCATCTCAGTCCCAACGCCAACATCAAAGGGTTCAATTTCTCCCAATAATCCTAAAAAACTGTATCCTATGCACGACTGTAGTGAACGCAGATTCGGAGAAAGTTGATGGTGTAATGCTCCTACAAAACCTTGTGTACGATCATAATCTGACATAGGAACAACCTGTAATTTTGTTGGTTTTTCTAAAATATACTTATTAAAATAAAGAGCTAATTCTCCCATAGTCATGCCATGACGCAGAGGAATAGGTGCAATAGAAATAAAAGAAATAAGATCGGCGCTCACCAGAGGTCCTTGCATTAATCCACCAACTGGATTTGGTCTATCAAGAACAATGAATAGTTTTTTATACTCTGCTGCTATCTTCATGCATTGTAACAATGTTGAAATATAAGTATAATGTCGCATGCCAGAATCTTGAATATCAAAAATGAGCGCATCAATATGTTTCATATGATGAGATGAAATCATTCTCCCGGTACCATTTTTATATAAACTTACTATAGGAATCTTTGTCACTACATCAACCGAATCGTGAACATCTCGCTCAGCTGCAACACCATTAAGTCCGTGCTCAGGAACAAAAATGTATTTAATGGTACAGATATTTTTTTGTAATAAAAAATCAACATTTCGAGTATTCTGTTGATCAACACCTGTCTGATTGGTAATAAGTCCAACCACAAAAGGTTTTTTTTTATGTTGTATACATTGAGATGATATATTTTCCAAACCCAGTTTAAATGATATTATAAAGTGCGAATAAAAAGATAAAAAAAAACAACCTATCATCATATATTTTTTCATCATTTTTTTTATTTCTTGAGGAGTTTTATAATGTTATTTTTTATTACTCATATTGCAGCCTTACTACACGTAATATCTTTAGCAAACTTAGCATTAGCTGCACAAGAATGGCAAGATCAACCATTTTCTGAACATCAAAATCAACTTATTGCTACCGTTAATTTATACGAAATCAGACCCTATAGTACAACTCTCAACAAGTTAAACACTTTAGGTCGCTCCATAAAAAACAATTTTTCAGAACCCATACAAACTATGCTACAAACAAAAGTATTAAAAACAAAAATAGAAACTGCGCTATCAGTATTGTCAAATAAACCAAAAAATATTCCCTTAAACAATCCTATAGATATTAAAAATATGAGTCTACATTACATAGAATCATGCATACAATCTGTACAATGCTTAGCAGAAATAGCTGATGATAACGATAATGACGACGTTACACAATATTTGGCAGAACAACTGCTTAACAGAGAATTACCCGAGCTTGACGCTTTACAACATAATGATTTTTTTGTAAAAAAAACATTCGAAAATCAATTGAGTTTAGAAGCATATAATGACGCATTTAGGCCTGCCATTATCAATGATGTTGCCATCGCCGAAAGACTTTTACTGCTCTTTAAAAACAATCAACACACACCTTCTCAGAAAGAACATGATCAATATTGTGCAACAATTGTACAATATCAAAGAAACATTCAAGATATAGATTACTCCAAATACCTAGAATTAAATCTATTACTTAAAGATATCGAAACAAAACGCAAACAGCTTATTAAAGAAAGAAAAAATCTTATTGATTTAATTCAAACTAAATTTATTGATCCTACCCACGAAGAATTACATGCACACTTCTTAGACATTGGTCCTCAAAGGCATAATAATTTAACTAAAACGATACATTCAACACTTACGCGGCTATATCCTCATAATAATGAAGATAGAACAAAGATTATGCCCATGCTTAAACAAGCAGATAATAAATATAAAAGCGTAATGAAACAAATAACGAATCAAGAGGGCAGTCATGATAATGCGTAATACATCTATTATTCTTTTCTGCGCTATATTTTTTTGTATATCTTTTGTACAAGGAAACCATTCAGTAACAAAAGAAGAAATATTTGCTGCAGCAAAGACGGGAAATTGTGATTTTTTTGCTACACTTATACAAGAAAAACAAAATCTTACAATGACTGATGAAAATGGAAATACACTCTTTCACGTCGCAGCAAAACATGGACATAGCAAGCTTATTGAATTACTTGCAAAATATAAAACACCACAAGGTATAACTGCATTTTTTAGCGGACCATACAAACCTGACATTAACAGTCAAAACAATGATGGCGATACAGCCCTACACTGCGCAATTGGCACAGATAATGAAGAAGCGCTTATTATGCTTATCATTCATAACGCTGACACAAATATTTACAATAAGAAAAAACAGACGGCGTTATTACACGCCGCGTCACAAGGCAACATAGAAGATACGTTTTATCTCATGCAGATGAGTGATGAATATTACAATCATACTGTTGATCAAAACAATATTCTTCACATAGCTCTTGAACAACAACAGTATGAATTGGTTAAAAAAATTATTCATAGTAATAATCTTATTGCTACGCAATATCCAAACCATCCACAAGCAACAGTCTTATTGAAAGCACATAATAAATACAATGAACCCGCTCTATGTTGGTGCGTTAGAACTCATAACAAGGAAGCTCTTTCTCTATTGCTTTCACACGACAATACAATTGTTCAAGAATGCATTGATGTGTCTGACAATAAAGGATATAGACCAATATCCCATGCATGTCATGATGAAAATAGTGATGTCATCAATCAATTAGTACAACACAAAGCAAATCTTAACATTTCCGCTCCAGCTGATGCAATGCCAATACACATTGCTCTTGGTAAAAATAATTATTCTCTTGCCACGCAATTACTTAATTTTGGCGCCAATATTGATACACAAGAAAATGAAGACGGTTATAGTGTTCTGCATAGTGCAACAACAGTATGTGACGCTGTAAAAGTAGGCTGGCTTTTAAGTCATCATGCTAGCGTAGATATACTCAATAAAAAAAAACATGATGCTTTAGCTATTGCTATAAACAAAAGTCATAAACAATTGATTCCACTACTTATGTCGTATGGTGCAAACGTAAACCGAACAGACAACTCAGGTAAAACTCGGCTCATGCTTGTCTTGTCAGACAAAAATAATGATATGGTCGACTATCTTTTGAACTTAAATGTTAATACCAACCAAACTGACAAACAGGGGAATTCGGCGCTTCACATAACTACAATATATAATAATTTACAAGGCGCTGAACTTCTTTTGAAAAAAAATAAAACACTTCTTCATAAACATAACGAAGCTGGTAATACTCCTTTGCACTTGGCTGCAGACAACAGTTTATCTTCTCGTTTTGTAGTTTTCTATCTTGAACAAGGAGCGGGAGTTAATACACAGAATAATAAAGGTGAAGCAGCAATTCATCGAGCAGCTATGTCAGGCAACAGGGAATCAATTGAAAAATTAAAACAAAAAAAAGCCTCTCTATCTCTTCTTACTAAAGAAAACAATTCACCGGCTCATTGTGCGTTATTATACAATACATTAAACTGCCTTCCCGATGTCCTTGACAAAGGTAGTATCAACGTGATTAATAACAATGGAAAAACAGTTTTTCATCTGGCAATAGAAAAACAACTATTCCAACAGACATTACAAACTATTGCTAATTTTGGAGTCGACCTTTATCTTAGAACTCGTGATACTCATGACACCTATCTGCACCACGCAATTCTTTATGAACATCATGATGCCATTGCAATGCTTGCTATTCCAGCATTAATTAACCAAAAAAATAATGCCAATCAGACACCTCTGTCTTATGCAGTACAAAAAAATAATCCCTGGGCAGTTGATTTATTATTAAAAAGAAATGCATCCGTCAACATTCCCGATATTCATGGTTGGACAGAAATGCACCATGTAGCAACAACAGGAGAAGAATCAATATTCGACGCTCTCTATAATGATGGAAGCTCATTAATCAAGCGTGACGATGCTGGCAACACCGCATTACATATTGCTGCACAATACAACACAATATCTATTGTAAAAAAAATCATTCAAAAAGATGATAACCTTGGCAGAGAAAATGACAAAGGACATACTCCTTTTATGACAGCAGCCTTGTGCGATAATCTTGAAATAACAAAGCATCTCATTCGTGAAGACGATTTTCGCAATGGTAGGGTCAATGCCGTTGTTGCTGAAATGCGCCTCTGCCCCATTGCTTCATCCACGCAAAGATATCTCGAATACGAAACAAATCAAAGAAATAATGAAATTCAATCCATTCTTGATATGCAACAATATCTCATAAAAATGGACAAACAAATAACCGTAGCGCAAAGCATGCTATCTCAAAAAGCTATCAAAGAACATGCTCATTTTGCATACACAGCAATACCATTCCTGCACTGTCCTTCATATAATCAACACGATCTGAACATGAGCGATAAAAATCAACGTAATCATCACAAACAGCTGTTAAGTTCTGCCATTCAACACGTAGAAAAAGAATATGCTGAAATAATGAAAAGAATGGAAACAATTGACGGTATTAACAGGGATATTGAATTAGAAAAACTGCGACAAAAACGCGAACAAGAACGGATAGCTATTGCCGCACAAGTAGCAGCACAGCTTGCAGAAAAAGCTATAATCAACGAGAAACCAGCTGAACAGAACGGTGCCGACAATAAAAACGATAGTAGCAACAGTGAGTATGAATGCAATAATTGCCGTGAATTAAAACAAGATGCAAAAAAGCGGTGCGTTAATGAAAAATGTGATACCAAAATATGCAATGAATGCATGCAGGGCTTTCGCAATAGCTCACATGAGTCTTGCAAGACATGTATCTATTGCTTTAACCCTTGGCTGCAAAACTGAAAAAAGCCTTTAAAAATAAGCTTTTTTTGAAAAAATATTTTGTATATGTATACTGAAAACTAATGAGGCACCCGAACTGGCGTGCCTTTTTTTATACAATTTTTATGGGGGATTTGATCTTGAAACGTATTCATTATGCACTTTATTATTGTTTGAGCAGTCTGTTATTTGCCGCACATGGTCTTTTTGCTGCGCAAGGAGCATGGGACCCAAGCGCAGGTATAATTATTAAGCCTTATCAATCTAACACACAAACAACAACAAGCGCTTTTTCGTTAGAACCTACGTTGGATATGGAAAATCATCATAAAATTATGGACTTTTTGGCTGAATGGGAAGAATTTGACACAGCAAAAAAAGATTTTGATCGCGTAGTAACTAGCATATCGGTACCAAAAGCAAGTCAATGTGATCCTGCAGATATAGATTTTAGGCTAATGGATAGCTTTGACAAAATGATGGAATTAGCTTCAAAAATAAAACTTAATAACGATAGCATTGCTGACCCCAATAAAGCATTTGAAAAATATTATCATCTCTTTGATGGCAATGCCACTGTATGTAAAAAAGGAAGTATCGATAGAAAAGAAATCTTACATAGTATGCATGGCGACCTTAAAATAATCCGTGATAATATATTTAACAATCAACCAAAAGCTAAGCCAACAAATATTACGCTTCTTGATGGGTGGTCAGAAGGCTTAAAAAAGAAACTAAAAGAAGAAGGAATAACAAAAAACCTAAACGATATGCAAATCATAGCAAGCAATATTACGACCTATACCCTGTTATTTAAAATAGCACTTTCTAGCAATGAATCATCAGAAAAAATTAAAACTGATATAGCAAATTGTGTTAGCAATATTGTGAGCCGAATAAAGAAATTACGAAAATTAATAGAAAAAAATGGCCATGATGGAACTAGAATTAGTATTTTAAACAACATACAACTAAATTCTCAGTCTTCTTTAAAAGACTTGGAAGATGCTGAAAATGCTATTAATTTGGTCCTGCATATTACAAGGCAATCATTGGAAAAACAAATACAATCAGATTTATCCGGTTCTCAAAATTTAGAAAAGAGTAAATTTTACGTTAATGAACAGTTTCCAGAATGGCCGGTTAATTTTTTTGAACGCATTGCCTATGTTGATAATCTTAAAATAGACGAAGATATAAAAATATATCTCTTTCAGCTTATGTGGTGGTCAATAATGCATGAAGCGCAAGGTCACACTCCACTCGACCACAGAAAACAAAATCGTGGATATGATGTCCAAGCAAATCAGTCTATTCGTGCCGCATTACAATCCTTAAATGGTTCTTTACCTTCTATAAAAGAAAAAATGCCTCATTTTCATCTCCATGAAAAACAAGATACTATGTACAAAGATCTTTCAGAATATATTTTAAACATGTACAAAGGAGTGAATCAGGATCAAGGTATTGCATTTTTGAAATCTGTTACGGAATGGCAAGAGCAAGGTATTAGTGAGAAAAAAAATAAACCTCAACAAAAAAAGGCAAGTGAAAAAAATATCAGAAATATAAACACGGTAACAGAAGAGCAAAAAGAAAATTTATATCATTGGTATTTTAAAAAAGAATTATTAGAGCAGCAAATGATTACTGATCGTGCACAATATGCTCAAAAAAATAAAGATATTTTAAAAAAAGATATCAATCAACAGGCTGAAAATATCGCACAAAAAAGAAATGCCAATTTAGCTCACATTAATCAACGTACAAATGAAGATTTTGACAATTTAGGTAATGCAAAACAAAAAAATGCAATAGATATTGTTTTTGATAAAATAATAGATGAACATGAAAAATTGGAAAAAAATTATCAAATAAAAATTGCAAAAATCAAAGAACAAATAAATATATTTGCAAATCGCATCGATGATTCAGGGATTCGATTTAAAATAAATGAATACATTGCTTATTTAGAAAAAAAAGAAGATGAATGTTTTGAGGGATCATCCGCTAATGAGCAGCTCAAATTTATCAATACTAAAATAGAATCTTTGTTACTATCACCAGACATAGCTTCATTATACATACAAAATCTTATTAAAAAATTAAATAATAAAAAAGAGCTTAATAGGCAAAATATATCACGATATGTTCATTCATTACATTCAATAGCACAATATTTTACAAAAAATAACGCGCAAAGCAATAAATTTAAACAGATACTAACAAATGAAGCTCATGCTCAACTACTTCAAATGTCTGAATCTCAATTAAATTCTACAGATAAATCATTATTAACAAAAACGTGTACTATACTTGCGCAATATTATGATGAATACAAAGATTTTGTGGAAATAACTCAAGAATGTTCCAGTCTAAGATTTACAATCGATAGTAACATTATATCTATGGGATTTTCTACAAATTACCCTACTAAAGAAGAGGTAACGTCTGCTTATGAAGAAATAAAAAAACTCATTAAAAAAGCTTATCCTCGTCCAAAAAAAGATAAAGAAGAAAGAGAAAAAAAAATAACAACTCTTGATACAACATTTAATCAAAGAAATCAATATTTCAACAGTCAAGAAAAATTTATAAAAAATAAAGCAGAAAAAAAAGCAAAAAAACAGGAAAAGAGCGAAGCTAGAGAGCAAGCAGAGAGAAAAGCTCAGCAAAAGACTGCCGAAGAAGAAATAAACAGGTTAGCTCTCATTAAAGCTGAACGGGCAGCAAAAGAACAAGCAGAAAAAAATGCTCACAAACTAGTTTTAAGGATGCTATCTGAAACAGAGAATAAAGAAGCTCAAGAAATAGCAGATAAAAAAGCGCAAGAAGAAGCAAGCAAACTAACACAAAAAACAGAGGAAGAATCTAAAAAAGAACCACAACAAAGAACTACCGTCTTGACTGACGATGATTCAGATTCTGCGCCAACAAACATAACAACTGGTAATTCAACACCAGCTACAATAACGAAATCACAATCATCAGAAAAAGAAAAAAAATACACAACATTCTATTTGATGCATAAAGAAAAACTTCCAGAACAAAAAGAACCTCAAAAAAATGCAGGCTTTTCTATTTCACGAATGCTGTCAAATGCATTCACATTGATATTCGATTTCTTCGCTTGGATTAGTTGGCCTTTTGTAATTGACTAAACTGATAAAGAAAAAGGCGAAAGGTTCTTTTCCCTCTCGCCTTTTTCTTTATCTTTTATATATGATATGGGCGCCACTCTTGCTCTTGCGTCATCAAAAGAAGTTGGGCTAATTCTTTATGTGTGTTGTTTGTGTTCTGTTGACCTTTATGCTTTTCAAGAATTTGTTCACGTTTTAATGAACAATGAGGTAAAGGTAAAATGTATGAATCTTTATCATCTTTACCATCACTTTGTTTCCTACCTTCCATAGCATACGCTCCACAAAAAACAAATAACATAACAACAAGTGCCATATATTTTTTCATAAAAAACTCCTTATCGCTGTTCTGTTATGACAGCTGTTGTAAAATATTCTGTTCACTAAAAAAATGTTTCTCTTTTCCAATAATTTGATACTCATCAGGACCTTTGCCCAAAATTGCAATAATCGAACCATTACGCGACTGTGCATATGCATGTTCAATCGCAGCTTTACGGTCAAGCACCACCGTTACTTTGTGCTGATGCTCAACATGAATACCAACTTGTATGTCTGCAATAATATCCTCAAGATGTTCCAAACGAGGATTATCTGATGTTAACACAACAAAGTCTGCATACTGTGATGCAAGATTACCCATAATTGGTCTTTTAAATTTATCTTTGCCACCACCTGCACCAAAAACAACAATCAAATGATCTGTTAACTGACGTAATGTTGATAGCACTGCCGTAAATGATGATGGATTATGTGCATAATCAATGTATGCGCATGATCCATTTGGTAACTGCGTGCGTTGCAATCGTCCGGGAACTCCTGGAAATGTTTTTATTGCTGTTGCAAACCATTCATTTGACACTCCTAGCGTATGAGCCATACTTGTGGCTGCCACTATATTATAATCATTATAACGACCAAATAAGGTTGCGCACTCATATGGTGATTGCATGTATGAATAACGCATGACATTTTTATTATGTAATAATTGTGATACATTCTGTGCATATTCATCATCACCGTTTATAAGCACCGGCGCATTTTTTTTTGCCATTTCAAAAATGGAACATTTTGCCGCAAAATAATCATCGAGCGTTGCGTAAAATTCTAAATGTTCATGTGAAAAATTGGTAAAAATAATACCATCAAATGCAATACCTTTAACTCGATGCAAGGTTAAAGCCTGAGCTGCAACTTCCATGACAACGTGCGTCACACCACGCTCAACACACAGTTTTAAAAATTGATGCAAGTAATCTGGTTGAGGTGTAGTGAGAGGTGCTGAAAATGTTACTCCATCAATTGTATTACCTGCAGAACTGATAAGAGCAACTTTATAATGAGCAGTACGTAAGATATGTGCTAACAAAAATGATGTTGTTGTTTTGCCTTTGGTTCCTGTAATGCCAATAATGTGCAATTTTTGCGCTGGATAGCCAGCAGCTTGTGCACTCAAATCAGCAAGCGCTTGCCGTGGATCATCACAACGCACTACGGTGACATGATGATCTACTACATAATTATGCAACGCATTATCAAAAACTACGTTTTTATTAATGACAATTGAATGCGCACCTTTTTCTATTGCCTCTCTAATGTATGCAACACCATTTTCAGCATATCCGCAAATGGCAACAAATGTTGTGCCCACTCCAACATGATTAGTGTGACACGTAACGGGGAAAGTAGCGGGCATAACAATTGGTTGTTTCATTACAATTTATGCCTTATATCCTGACAATTGTACCAACAAGTCCTTGCGTACCTTTGGTAATAAGTAAAGGAGACCAAAAAGATTAATAAATAATGTCCCTGCAACAGCAATATCAATCAAAGAATATACAAGCCCCACAGAAGAAATAGCACCACCGAGTGTACACAAACTATACACTACGGTAAAACCTAACGGGTAACGATTTCCCGTTAAAAAGAACCACACTAAACGTGCAATGTAAGCATACGACACTAATACGCCAAATCCAAAACTAATTGACAAAAAGCTCACAATCCATCCACCAAAATGACCAAACACCGTGTTAAATGCCGCAATTGTTAGCGCTGTACTCGTTAACCCTGAACCCCACACACCAGACACTACAATACACAATGCAACAATGAATCCTACAAAAGTACTAATAAACGTACTAATCATTCCCATTAAACCACTTTGTATTGGATCATTGCTACCGGTTGAACCAAATAAAATAGCTGCTGAACCAAGACCCGATTCTGTTGCAAAAATAGATTGCGTCATACCAGCTCTAATAATTTGTTGCAGAGAAAATCCTATTGCGCCACCAGCAACTGCGGACATACAAAATCCGTTTGCAACAATAGTGTATAACGCTGCAGGAATTGCTTGGTAATGATAAAAAAGAACTGCACACGCAGATAGCACAAAAACAGTCACTTTTATCGGCACAATACTCAATGAGATAGCAACAATTCTATGCGCACCACCAAAGAGAATATATAAAACAAAAAGAAATAGAACTGCACCGCTAACAAATGGAGAAATACCCCACGTTGTATACAAACTCACTTGTATAGAATTTGCTTGCATAGCGTTGCCACCAAGTAAACCAAAAAATATGCAAAATAAAGCGTAGATATACGGTAATACGCTACCACCAATCACATCCTTTAAATAAAGCATAGGGCCACCAAGAGCACCTTCTGTTTTTTCTTTCATACCATATAATGCACTTATATATACCTCTGCAAAACGAATTGCCATCAAAATAAAACCAAAAATAACAACCCATAACGCTGCTCCGGGGCCACCTGCATAAATAGCAATACCCATACCTGCAATGCTACCATTTCCCAAATTAGAATTAATGGTATTAATAAATGCCTGAAATGGTGACATTTCTCCAGCATTTTCAGTTTTTTTGGATGGAAACAACGTAGCTTTCCATGCGGTAAAAAAATGACGAAATTGAATTCCGCGTAATGCTACGGTATAAATAAGACTCGCGCCTATTACAAAAATCATAAGAGGCCAACCAACTAATGCATCACTCATCTGCTTAAACAATAACTCTACATTCATACATTTTCCTTTCAAAATTGTATAATTCTTATAGCTGCAGTATACTGTAATTTCGTATTTTAGGAAAAAAAATGAAAATAATGGCCCTTGATATTGGTGACAAATGGACCGGCGTAGCGCTCTCGGATCCGCTTGGTATTTTAGCAAAACCATATGATACTGCTCAAACAAACAACCTGACAACATTTTTGCAAAAAATATTATCTCAAGAATCTGTAACAACTGTTGTTGTAGGGCTACCTACTACTCTACGTGGAACAGAAAGCGAGCAAACAAAAAAAATTATCGCTCATACTGAAGAATTAAAAAAACAATTTCCTCTCGTTGAATGGAAATTATGGGATGAACGATTTACAAGTAAGCAAGCGTCTTCTATCAAAAAAACAAAAACAAAACAAGACAAACTGCACTCTCATGCCATAGCAGCAGCGCTTATTCTTTCTGGATATTTAGAGTTTCAACGCTTTCACACCTTATCAGAAGATGATAGTTCTTATTGACAAAATGCATAATAATGCTCTAGCCTGACAAATAAAAAAGGGTTAGTTGTATGAAATGTAAAAAATGTGATGGACTATTGGTCTTGCAAACATTTTTCGACCAATCGCTTAATTTTGAAGGATGGAAATGTCTTAATTGTGGTAAAATAGTACTTAAAAAAGAAAAAAGAATCGAATATGATTCTTTTAGCCTCTTTTATCAACAACAAAAATGTAAAAACCGCAATTAATAATATTCATTATGCATTCATACATTATTATTCATCATACCTCAGACGTTTGTCAGATAGCTCTTTTTATCAATAACAAGCTGATCAATTCCGTTATTGAAGATAAGCGTAACACAAGCAAAATGCTTATCTTTCATATTGATGCTCTTTTAAAAGGACAATCACTTACACTTACAGATATTTCATTTATTGGGATAAATCAAGGCCCCGGACTTTTTTCCACTCTACGATCAATTATTGCAACGGTGAATGCTCTTCATTGTGCATCCAACATACCAATTATTGGTGTTGATGCTCTTGAGGTTACTGCACATGAATTTTATGATCCATCATATGACTATTCAATTGTTTTACTTGATGCATTTAATCATGAAATTTATTATGCAATCATGGAAAAAACAATTGTAGTGAAAAAAGGATACGATAACATAGAAACATTTCTTAAAAATAGTATGGAAACGTATCCTGAAACAGATATACGATTTATTGGCAAAGGAACGTATCTATATAAAGATATCATTAAACATATACTCAAAGATCACGCCATTATTTCTGATGATATACCTCTTATATGCACATTGGAAGCTGTTGCCATAGAAGCATCAAATATCTTTGCAAAAAACAAAAGCAATGGTTTTCTCTTTCCATTATATCTCAAAAAACATCCTGTTGAATTGTAACTCAGCCCCCATATTCGCGCAACAACATCTCAGTTACATTATCCTTACGAGCAAGAGCAATTTGTAACGCAGTACCTTGGACAGGATCAACAATATGATCAACAACAGCTCCCTCATCTAACAATGCTTGTACCATAGCTTTATTATTATGTTCAACTGCTTCCATCAATAATGTTTTTCCCTGCTCTACATAATTGACATCAGCTTGACCATACTTGACTAAAATAGAAACAAAATTACTACTTTTATTCTTTTCAACGGCAACCCACAGTAATTGTGATGCTTTTGCAGCTGATATTCGTATTTTTTTATTAAACATTTTTTCAATGATGCGATAATCATTCTGTTCTATTGCTACAAGACAGGCTTGTTCAATAAAAGAGGACAACATATTTTTTTTATTGCCAGTTTTTTGTCGTTCCTTACACCAATTAATAAAAAGCGGTAAACTATCTGCATATGCACTGCGCATAAATACAAGCAAAATGGGAGTTTTTAATTGTAATTGAGGATATTCGAGCAAAAAATCAAGTAATCGGTGGTGCATATTTTTTTTTGCTCCACAATATGATGCGGTTCCGAAGATGATATTCATTTTCTCCTCTGGCGAAAAAAAATATCGTTCATCTTTAATAATTTTTTCAACAAGCTCAATAGTAAATTGATGCATACATTGATTAATAACTTTTATAATGAGTCCAACATTATGAGACGCAAGCAATGAATCCATATGATAATAAGCCTGATCAACAGAAAGGTTAATAATAGATTGTGTGCTCGTATTCACTGCGTCAATATGTGTAGTAGTCATACTCATTTTTTTATGATTATTCAAAAACAACATACTTGCAGCAAAAAAAAATAATATCACACATAGTCGATATGCTTCATTTGATCGCCTCTTTTCCATAATGTCAGCCTTTCACCCCATCCATTTTCACCCAAAAGCGTCCATTGCTCCCACGAATACAAATACAGTGTAATAATCAAAAATATAAAAAATCAATAAATATGCAAATACTATTTGAATACTAAACAAAAAGAAAAGTTAACGCAATAAGGCACGAACAAGCCCAGCACTCAGCACTGCTGCTTGTATTGACCGTAAGATCGTTGGGGTCAACGCACAAACAATAAATTTTTTTGATATAACCATCTCTTTTTCTTCATTACTCAAATCACCCTCTGGACCAATTAGCAATACTATATCGTTAGGCGGATTTCTATGCAAGCTCTGTGCAGTAGAAAAAAGAGAAATACCTTTTTCATCAAAAAATATTTTGGTTGTTGTGTCAGCTATAGCAATAGCTTCGAACAATGATAACGGCATTTTAAGCTCAGGATATGCAAAATTTTTTGATTGTTCTGCAGCTGCAATAATAATGCGCTGAGCTCGTTCAAAAAACTTATTATCAAACAATGAAGAATGCGATTTACTCGTTTTAACCAGCTGTATTGTGGTAACTCCAACCTCTGTGAGTGCATATAAGGCACTTTCAAAGTCTTCTCGTTTTAAAAGAGGTAACAAGAAGGTGACTGTTGGAGAAAACACCGTATTAAGCTTTGTTGATTGTATCATGCAAATAATATGCTTTTTTCCGTCTATTTTTTTGATAACAACTCGGGCATGAGTGATGCGATCAAATAAAATACAGTAATCTTCTGGCTTTAATCGCAAAACATGTATCATGCGATGTATTATTTTTTCATCCACAATGCATAATTCTTTATTGGTTGATATTTTTTTAATAATATCAGTCAAATCAGCAATATATAGTGCAAATTCATGCCGTTCTGTTGATGTGCTGTTATGCATGTGCACATAACCATTTTGCAACGGTATGTTTTAAAGAGGCAAGCATTACTTTTGCCTTTTCAGTAAATGTAATGTAGTGTACCAACATAGTACAACCAATACTGGTAAAAAAAGCAACGATAGTTGAAGGTTTTGATGGCTTTACGGCATCACAGATCATCTGTTCATATTCCAATGTATTCTCTTCATCATTATCATATTCGATCGGTAACTGTATATGTTGATATTCATCATCTCTGTCATATTGTTCAGTCGCGCTATGATTTTTGATTATATTTTTTTCTTGGGGGTATGCTGTCCCGCTCACTAAAATAAACAACAAAATGAATATTGTTTCTCTCATAATTATCCTTATCTATTAATCTATTATCTTTCGATGATAACTTTATAGTAAAATATTTGCAAAATAAAAAAAGAGGGGTCTCATGGTACATCCAATGGCTCTTGTTATTCTTGATGGTTTTGGAGTAAGCATACATAGAACATATAATGCCGTTGCTGCAGCTGAAATACCTTTCTTAAATTATGTATTATCAACATATCCTCACACAACACTTAATGCTTCTGGCCATTTTGTTGGACTTCCAGATCATTTTCAAGGAAATTCAGAAGTTGGTCATCTTACCATTGGCGCTGGACGCATTATCAAGCAACCGATAACTGAATGGCTTGAAGCAATCAATGACCATTCATTTTTTAATAATAGTACACTCCTTGATGCATTTAATCGCATTAAAAAAAATGGGGGAACTGTGCATATTATGGGATTATTGTCTGATGCAGGAGTACATTGCCATGAAAAACTTATATATGCATGCATTGATGCTGCATATGAGGCGCATGTACATACCATTGTTGTACACGCATTTTTAGATGGAAGAGACGCTCCTCCACAATCCGCTCATTTTTTTTTAAAAAAATTAGAATCTTTTTTAAAACGCACAAATCACAGTTTTATCGGTTCTATACACGGGCGCTTTTATGCAATGGATAGAGATAATAATTGGGAACGTACGGAAAAAAGTTATCGTGCTCTCACTCAACAACAAACAACGCCATATGAATCATGGCAAAAAATTTTAGAACGTCATTATGCTCATGGTATGACCGATGAATATATTGAACCCACACAGCTGCATCCTCACGCTATTATAAAAAATGGAGACGGTATTATTTTTTGCAACATACGTCCGGACCGAGCGCGACAGTTAACGGCAAGTTTTGTAGCTCCTCATTTTTCTCACTTTATCAGCAAGCCACTTTCGCTTGATTTTTTTATTACGCCAATTACTTATGGTGATCATTTGTTAACGCAACCATTATTTGTGCGTCCCAACATAAAAAATACTTTAAAAGACGTACTTGCAGCACACCACAAAACCATTTTTGCTATTGCAGAAACAGAAAAATATGCTCATATTACTTATTTTTTTAGAGGAGAAAATGAAGAACAGGTCGCCACTGAAACACGAGTGTTGATACCATCAATAAAAGAAAAATCGTATACAATTAATCCTGAAATGTCCGCACAACAGATTACAACAACAGTTTTACAATCATTACAAAAGAATCCCAACAATTTTTATCTGATCAATTATGCAAATGCTGACATGGTTGGTCATTCGGGGGATTTTGCTGCAACGGTTAATGCTGTTGAATTTTTAGACATGCAACTTAAAAAGCTTTATGATGTTGTTGTTGAACAATTAAATGGCACTCTTATTATTACGGCAGATCACGGAAAAGCTGAAAATATGTTTGATACAACAACCAAACAACCGCGAACCGCTCACACAACAAATAAGGTTCCCTTTATTGTTGTTAATAAAAAGTATGAAAATGTGGCATATACATTACCATTAAACCAACTTGCTCATGTTGCACCATTTATTTTACATGAAATGAATCTGCCAATACCACCAGAAATGACATTATTCACACAAAAAAAGGAATTATAATGAATAGTAAGCAACTTTTTAGCATAAAACTTGTATTATTCTGCACTATCATCCATGCTTCTGAACAAGCCATTATTACACCAGAATATTTATTACAAAATACAACATTATGTGCACAAAACAATAATAGTTCTTTTAAATCATTTATGAGACAATATATACAGCTTACACAAGAAAAACCTACACCCCTCGATATTTACAAAAAAGCTACTGATATTGCCAAAGATATGATGAAACAAAACCCTTTATGTTTTGTTGGGGAATGTATGGCAGAATCATGTTATTTAACAAGATCCAAATATCCCCATGCACGAGCATTCTTTGAAGAACAGACAAGCTCATTATTAAAAAAACAAATAGAAGCTTATCCAGATACCACGATTAAATATACTAGTTTTGCCTCTGGTGGTGCATTACCAGAACTTATAGCGACAACAAAAGTTCTTATTAAAAAGGCAAATGCTCGTCTTGCTATATGTCTCATAGATCTTCAATATGAACTTTTAGTTGAAATAAAAAAAGAAAGTGATGAACCATCTAAAATAAAGCCACAAACCATCGATTCTTTGCACACACAATATGAAGAGCTCTTAAAAGATATCACTCATCTCTTTTATCCAGATTTGTTGGGGTTATTATGCAAAGGGATACAACATCAACAATTTATTAATTGGCTTACTGAACAATTTCCACATGCACAAATAGCTCTCCACATATATGAATCAGTAGATCAATATCTTGAACATAACGCAGAGTCACCAGCGCATGTTGTCACCGCCATTGACTCTACACCAAACGATTTTCAATCCGACCCCTTGCCATATTATCAGCATTTGTGTTTGAAAACATTGCAACTAAATCCAATATCAAAAAATATTTCTTTGCAATCCATAGATTGGAGAGATTCTAACGCCATTCTATCTCACTATTATTTAAATAATGAAAACAATCCACAGGCAAAACTTATTTCTTTTTGTTGCGAAGAACAAGAAGAAGAACAAATATATGAAATACAAGAACAATTAACCATGGATCACTCGTAAAGTTTGTGAGTAAAGGAATTATGATGAACATTAAACAACTTCTTATTATATCACTTATGCCACTATGCAATCTTATTCATAGTGCTGAACAACAAGTCGCCTGCCCGGAATCTCTGTTACAAAATCCAGTAGCTTTTATGAAAAATAATAATAAAATGTACCGACAATTTGGCGAGTCATGCGAAGCTATTGCTGAAGATCAATCAATAGATACCAATAGTTTTATTGAACACATGATTGCAAAAACACAAAAAATAGAACTGTCAAATCCATTTTTTCTGATTCGAGAGTGTATAAATGAACACTGTGCGCACACAAGATCAAAAGAACCTTTTTTCCGATCAGAGTTTGAAAATGATGCAAGCATTTTACTGCAACAACAAATAGATGCTGCACCAAATGCTCCCATTAAATATACAAGCCTTAGTACTGAACATGGTTTACCTGAGCTTATTGTTGTAACAAAAGCGCTCGTGGCCAAACCCAATACTCGCATAAAGGTTTGTTTGATTAATAACAACTATGAGAATGCTATTCAAGCACGATTAAATTGTGGGCATAGTCACACCATAACATTGCAAGATAAAGATAAATTTCTTTTATTTATACATACCTATATGAAAAGTATAAATAGTACGGAAAACAAAGAAGCAATCGTTAAAAACCTTTTTGATCTATTGTGCACAGAACTGCAACATCAACAATTTATGCATTGGTTTACTCACTATTTTCCACATGCACATCTTTCTTTGCATATATATCAGTCCGTAGAACAATATTTTAAGCATGATAAAAATGTACAACCAGCAGATGTTGTTACCTCTCTTCACACGGTGAGCGACAGAAATGCCTATGATAATCTCTGTGCAAAAACATTACTGCTCAATCCAAAAGCATGTAACCTTGCTTTAAATGTATATGCTTCCGGCCTTTTCGATAAACAGATGTTATTATATAGATTCAGATTAAATAGAACAAAAAATTCAGAAGAATATCTTCGCTGTTACAATAGCGCCACACAAGAGACCACTATTATACACCGAGAAAATCAATTACTTGCACTGTTTCAATATTAATAAAAAGACAAAAAAAATATTATAATCGAAGCAGAGGTCATCATGATTAATAAAAATCTTCTTGTGCTTTTATTTACCGTTTTTTGCAATCTTTATCCTGCAGAACAAGCAATTTTTACGCCGGAATCTTTATTGTACAACCCGGTACTATTTTTGCAATGCAATAAAGGTTCTACCGACTCATTTAAGGAACAATGTACGTCTCTTGCTCAAACAAAACATTTAGTTCTCAGGGATTATGTTGATCAGATCATTGATATTGCAAGCAAAGCCAAACAAGCAAATCCCTTTTTTCTGATTCAAGAATGTACGGACAGTGCATGTCCTTTATCGCGATGGAATTATCCACATTTACGAGAAATATTTGAAAATAAAGCAAGTACTTTATTAAAAAAACAAATGGACAAATTGCCAGATACTGCAATTGATTATACAAGCTTTTACCCTGGTAATGCTCTACCAGAACTTATGATCATAACCAAAGCTCTTATTAAAAGACCAAATAGTTCTTTAAATATTCATTTGATTGATGAAAAGTATACAGAAGCTATTCGGACAAGACTTTCTCTGACAGAAAAAACATCGGATAACATTAAATCAATTATACTTGCTTATATAAAGTGCCGTGATACAAAAAGAAGAACATCTATTTTTGAAGATCTTTTTAATATATTATGCACAGAAATGCAGCATCAACAATTTATGAGCTGGTTTGAATATAATTTTCCCGATGCAAAAGTCTCTTTATATACATATCAATCAGTTGATGAGTATCTTGAATATAATGAACAATCACCAGCTCATGTTATTTCTACTATTGATCCATGCATTAAAGATCGAAACATATTGTCAGACTATTATTATTTATGTTGGAAAACATTAAAGCTTCATCCGACAGCTGATAATATTGCCTTGCTTGCGTATGAGTTCCCTTCTGTTTCCTTGTTAAGATTGGCATTTGATGAAACAGAAGAAAACTCAGAAAAATTTGTTTTTAGGTATCAAAACCAAAGATGGGAAATAAGTAAAATAATAAAACTTCTTACTATGAATAATATGGGTGATACGGTAACACCAACTGCTTAAAGAGTAGGTATATACTTATAGTGGTACAAAAAAAGAGCTGTTATTATAATAAATAACAATGAACAAGCCCCACCAACTTTCATTAAAAATTGCTGTCGTTGTTTTTCAAAAATAATAGCTTCTTGTTGCTTGTTTATCCTATTTTCTAAATCTGTCGCCTGCTTTCTTTTATCCATTAAATCGCTATATCGCGATATTATCGTTTTTATTTCATTAACTTCTTCAATTATCACCTTATTGTATTCAACTTCCCTATCTAACTGTGGACCACCACTAGTGATTGATAAATCTACTGCGTTTTTTACATGCTTACTTTTTTTACAAAACTGTGTAAAAATTTCTTCTAAATCTTCCCACACTCGCAAGGAAAGTTGCGAATAACCTTTTAACTCATTAAGAACAAATAAGATGTCAACCACTCTTGGATCAATTTTAACACCACCCATGGCGACATTTCTATTTTGTCCAATTACATATAAATGCAAATGCGTTCGAGAAAAAACACCAATAATTTTTTTATTTTCTTCCACAATAGTAATGAATTTGGCCTCGTTCTTTGCAAGCCATTCTTTTAAATAAAGTCCATGATGAATCCCGCCAGATACTATTAAGAAACTCCGACCGCTCTCACCTATATTTATATTGAAGCCACAATACCCATTATGTGTCCCATTAATTCTTGTAGCAAGCTTATCAGATTTTTCAATTTTTTCTGGACACACAATCTCTTCAAAATGATACTCAGGCCTTGAATTCTGCATAAATTGATCATCATGCCTAACCAACTGCAACCATTTCACCTTTTCATCAAATTCCATAGATTGCACAGATATTACAAGTCCAATTATGCACAATATCAATAAAAAAACATATAGCCTCAAACAATTCCTAGATTTTTACTGTTATGGATAAAATTCATAATAAATATATCCGCCTTCTGTATAATATGATTCAACAAAACCAAGTTTTGTATAGATACTTTGCGCAGGATTTGACAACCGAGTCCACAAGCCAATTTTTTCAGCTCCCGCTTGTGTCATTTTATCCATTGCATATCGAGCCAACATAGTGCCATACCCTTTACCGCGGTATTTTTCATCAACAGCTAAAAACAACAATCGCCATTCTTTTGGCTGTTCCATGTAATAGGTCACAAAACCAACACATTTATCATCTTCTCTGAGCACTTTGATATTCATTTTTCCAAAATATGCAGGATTTTCATTGGGCGTTCTATATTTTAAATAAAAAGCAGGAGAAGAACCTTCATTTGCAATAAGCCAATACCAATTTTGATCAAAAAGATTCAAAATATCTTGCGTGTCTCGCTCTGCATTAAATTCATAAATAGAGCCATGCTCAGCCATATGACGCTGAGTATACTGCCTGTATACCACTGAACCTAACCATGCAGCTGTGCACCCAACAATAAAAAACAGTAAAATTTTTGATTTATTTGTATACATATATATCCTATTTATTTTTATATATAATTTTTTTTAATAATAACCCTTTTGCCGGCGCATTGGGCAACGTATGTGCAGGATCACACTTATGTAAAATTGTTTGTAACATATCTATTGTAGCACCAGGCCGTGATGCAATCGCTAAACTTGCACCAACAATGCGTCTAATCATATGACGCAAAAATTTTTGACCTTTTACGACAATACGATACACATTCAAACGCTTAATATATTCAACTGTTATTGCATCTATTGTACGCACCGTATCCACTCGCGTATCTTCACTACTTCTAAATGAAGCAAAATCATGGGTTCCTATAAAGCATTGTAATGCTTTATGTAAGGTATGTATATCCGTAGGATACGGATAATAATATCCATAACGCTGTAAAAAAGGAGAGGGTCTATCTAAAAAAAAATGATAATAATAGATCTTTTGTTCAACATTACAAAATGGATTGAATGAATCATCAACCAACTCAAGCGAACGTATTGCAATATCTGCAGGCAAGCTGTTATTCCACGCCCAGCGTAATTTTTCTGGCTCAAGAGTCAGATCTGTTTTAATGCGCACAACTTGCCCAAGTGCATGCACTCCTGCATCGGTGCGAGATGCGCCTAGCACTTTAATGTCAGTCTTAAAAACACGTTTAAAAATATAATTCATCGTGTGAGCAACAGATGGCTTTTCTGTCTGTGCTTGCCACCCCGCATAGGCTGAACCATCATACGCAACAACCAATTTATATGTTTTTATACTCATAGATATTTATTTTATGGAAAAATACATTTTCATTTTTAGAATAGCAAAAAAATTAACGGTAAACAAAAAAACCCCCGGAAATCCAGGGGCTTTTTTATGTTTTAACATGAAGAAAAAAATGTGTCTTAAACACCAATGTTTTTAAAACAATATTCAATGATCGTAATCAGCGGATAAATCACAACGGTTGTTGTGAGAGCGCTAACTGCAACGTCTTTAACCAATCTTATAATACGCTGTCTTTCGCTCGCCGCATCTTTTTTTATTGCTTCTGCATTCTGTTTTTGCTGTTTTTCTTGCTTTGCAGCCTTGGCTATTTTTCTTTTTATTTTTATTTTCTTGCGAGCTTCTTTATTTTTCTGAATAATATCAAACATAGCCTGCATTTTAACTTCATCAGTTTGTTGCGTGTCAGACAATAGTTGTGTAATTTCTAACAAAAGAATTGCCGGTATGTCTTGATTTTTTACACGCTTGTTCATCCAATCAATAACTTTAGTTTGCAATTCTTGATCATTATTTCCATTGTCCCACTGTTTTATGTAGTCCATCATCATTGCAACTTCTTGTTTGTAATCAACAAGCTTAAAACTTCCTGATGAAACGGCTTGAACATTAAAAGAACTACCAACACCTAACAACAAAATCCCGAAAAGTACATTTTTTATTGTATTCATCTGAACCTCCATTATAGTTATAAAAAACACTTTACACATTACTTGTTATTTTTTAGGAGCCATAAGAAATAATACACTGATCATTAGACCATAACTTCCAATAAGCCCATATTCACAAGCATCACTCCACCATAGCTCATTTTTTCTTTTAGCTTGTTTTTGCGCAGAACGTTCAAGAAAGTCTGATTTTAATTTTGTTATTGCTTCTATCTGCTTAACTGCTTCTCTTGTTGAATTAAATGCTATATATGCATCAAGTTCACGCACAATCGCCAATACTTCATCTTCTGTTATTTCACGCGTTTCTGTATCACGCCAATTATGAATCTGTTCATTTTTGAGAACCTCTTCCAAATATACAATCAAATCTTTGGCTTTTTGATCATCAAATGAATGAAGCACATT
Organism: uncultured Pseudomonadota bacterium; assembly: GCA_964433525.1. Taxonomy (GTDB): domain Bacteria; phylum Babelota; class Babeliae; order Babelales; family Vermiphilaceae; genus SOIL31. The sequence continues at coordinate 131,046 of CAYSQT010000001.1, read as the reverse complement.
TAAAAAATCATGTATTTCTTGAAGCTCTCTTTTTAACTGAACTGCTTGGTACCCAAACATAGACGTACCCGCAAACATCATCCAACCTATAAGAAGCATCTTTTTTACTGTATTCATTAGAAACCTCCACTTTTTGTCCTCACTTTTAATTCTATTATAAATTTAACACAATTAGAAAATAAGCACAAAAGGGGTATCAAAAGAACGATTGGATCGGTATAATTATTTTTAGACAGTTAAAAGCCCCGATCTAATCGGGGCTTTTAATAAATAGCTAGCGATTTACTGCTTACACAGTAGGAAACAAGCGTGTTTTCTTCCAGTTCTTATACACAAGCTTTTTATATGCTTTGTATAATTGCTTTTGAGAAAGCCAAGAAGCAACACCACTTGCTTTAGCAACTTTATAAGCTTGCTTTAATTCAACTTTAATCAGCTTTAATGCATTCTTTTGTTGCTCATACAAGTTCTTTGCCCATGCTTTTGTATCTATGCATGCTGATTTTGTAGCATTCAATGATTGTTCAATTGCATCAACTGCTTGTTTTGAGCGTGCCACTAATGGTTTAAGTAAGCTGTAATCAAATCCAGCTAAAAAGCTAGATGATGCTTGCGCTCCACCAAAAATAGCTCCTGCAGTACATAAAGCTATTAATATTCTTTTTGAATAAGTCATTTTTGTTCCTCCATTAACAATATAATACTTATTTTGTTACTATTATCAGGTTACCAGGGGATCAATGTAACGTCAAAAGCCCTATAAAAACGGCTTATTTAGAAAATTGCCCACATAATACGCCTGTACTTTCAAACAAGTCAAGAACATGCTTTTTATATAAATCTTGAAGGGCTCTTGCCTGTTCATATGCTTCAGGAGTAGTTTTTTCAACTTTTTTTACCGCTTTTCTCTGCTGCTTTAAAGCCTCATAATGACCTTTTATGAGCACCATTTTTGATAAAGCAATATTCACGGGCAAACACGCTGCATCTTGCGGATGGTTATCACAATGACTGAGCAACCCTGCAAAAGCAACTTCGTCTTGTGCTATTTCAGCATTAAATTCACTCAAAAATCGGCCCAAATCTTTATCATGGTTAGCTTGAATACTACCCGCAACAATCAAACCGACTGCTAATAAACTTTTTGAAATATTCATGCAAATCCTCTGAGATGTAAATACATTTAAAACGCTGGCCCTGAATATGGCAACAATGCCATCACACGAGCTTTTCTGATTTCTTGTGAAATGCAACGTTGATGACGTGAGCATGCACCGGAAATACGTGAAGGTAAGATTTTACCACGTTCTGTTAAAAAACTTCTCAAGAATGGAGAGTTTTTGTAATCTATGCTATGCACTTGCTCTTTGTCTGCACAAAAACGACACATTTTTGAACGGTTTCCACCAGCTCTGCGGGAACGTTTTTTCACCAAGCGAGCACTGATTTTTAATTTAATTTTCTTAGTCATTGTTATCCTTTATTGTCTTACTTAATTATCTGTTAATTACTCGTCACCCAACTCATTTCTATCAGAGGCAGCAAAATAGCTTGCGCCGTGTTGCTTTGCATCACCACGTGAAAATCCTTCTTCGCGTGCTGGTGCTTCTTCTAATGAACGCGGTCGTTGATAAGTAAGTGGACTTTTGGGATCCAACCAAGAAATCATATCACGCTTAACAATATTGCCAAGCTTTACACTGATGTATGTTTTCATGTCTTTGATAAGGGTTGTTTTTTTTGGCCCTTCAAAGCGCATTAAGAAATAAACACCGTACTCATTCTTGTTAACGTCATAGGCAAGTTTATATTTTCCCCAACGTTCAAAAGAAACTATCGAACCAGAACCAGTCTTGATGACTTTATCCAGTTGCATTTCAAGGTCTTTTGCTTCATCGCCAGTAATTTCTGGGATGGTCAGCAAGAGTGCCTCATATTTGTGCATCATGTGAAACCTCGTACTAAATGGAAGTTAATTATATATAACTATAAGGCATAACTGCCGCCTTATTTAGCTTTCTCGCGCTCGTCCTAATGCTTCGATAAACTCAGCAGTAAACGCTCGCTCATTGCTCGCTGCGCTCGTCCTGAGCTTGTCGAAGGATTTGAGCGCTCTATCCTTCAACTAGTTCAGGACGAGCGCGCTTTTATTTCAACAAAAACGAAAAGTAATACCGCACCCTTTTATGAGGTGAGGGTATTTTTAATAAAAATAGCAGAAAACCCGAAAAACACCAGGATTTCTGCTATTTTTTAAAATCAAAACAAAAAATTACGCAAACTTTTGAATGCGCTGGATAACACGGCCAATAATTCTGAAATGATCTTTTCCGCGTACTAATGCTATTGGAGGTTGTTTATGATTAACTGATTCTAACACAATAAAGTCCTCTGTATACGTTACCTGCATAACAGCTTTTATCGGTGTATCATTGCCATATTCAACTGCTGCAATATCACCAGAACGTGTCCATACTTCTGGAGAAACGATCAAAAAATCACCTTTCACAAAGGTTGATGCCATTGCATTATTTTCAACGCATAGCGCAAACATTGCATTATCAGCTGAATTAAAAACAGGCACAAAAATATCTTTGTATCCGGTTGTAATTTGCATTAATTGATTATTGTATGGTGAAGGATTTGAAGGAATATCTCCTACAACAGGAACAACTTTAACTTGTAATTCAAGATCAGATTGCTCTGGCATACTTACATTTTTGTCAATATCATCAGTGCGCTGGCGATGCTCAGCAAAAAGATCAATTGGGCTAATTTCAAAAGCTTGAGCTAATTTTCTCAAAGAATCTTCATTCCAACGACGTGTACCATTTTTAATGTGGGTCAGATAGCTTTCTGACATGCCTGTTTTTTCTGCCAAAATCTTAGTTGTCCAACCTTTTTCTCTCAATAATTCTTTTACTCGTAATTGAGTTGATGCTGAAGAAGCCATCTGTTAATCTCCCTAAATTGTGGTTATACTTATCGTATGATTACATTACACTGCATTATTTCTAATTGTACTCTCCACAATAACTTTGTCAAATGGAAATGAAAAAAAAGTCAAACGCCAGACAATCTGCCAATTTTAAGAAAAATAGATTCGAAATAGATGCCTGGGCGAATAATTTGGTTGTTGCGGGTATTGATGAGGTCGGCAGGGGCTGTTTGGCTGGTCCCGTTGTTACTGCTGCAGTCATATTGCCTCCTCATACAAAATATGCCCATCTGAAAGACTCAAAAATAATGTCTCCTCAAGAGCGGAATAGAGCTTTTAAATGGATACAAAAGAATTGTGCGTATGGCGTTGGCATTGTTCATCATAGAATTATTGATAAACATAACATTTGGCAATCAACGCTTATTGCCATGAAGAAAGCTCTCATGAATGTTATGGAGCAATCTACGCACGTGCCTTCCGCGATTCTTATTGATGCCATGCCTTTGGATATAACCGACACCCATCTGCACACTATTCCCGTTCATTATTTTTATAACGGAGAAAAAAAATCAAGTTCCATTGCTGCAGCCTCAATTGTTGCAAAAGTAACGCGAGACGCACTCATGACATCTCTTGATACCATTATTCCAGGATATAAATGGATTGACAATAAGGGGTATGCTACCAAAAGTCATCAAGAAGCAGTCAAACAACATTCTCATTCCATTGTTCACCGAATTAATTTTTTGAAAAAATTGTATCAAAAAAATCTTGCTCAGCAGCAATCATTATTTGATACACTTGATCATCTTATTGAGGAGATGAATGATGGAGATGAAACAGAACTCTTATTTCGCTGAAGTAATTGAAAGTTCATTAACAGGATGGCTTGCTCAAAGTTGGCAATGGGACCATTTTCCCTCTTTTGGGTCACTGGTGAGCATTAAAGAAAAAAAGCGAACGCTTTTTGGCGTTGTTCATCAAGTTCAGACAGGTTCCATGGACCCAATGCGCTACCCTTTTCCCTATCAAAAAACAGAAGAAGAGCTACTTCAAGAACAACCGCAGATTTTTGAATTTTTAAAAACAACATTTTCATGCATTGTGGTGGGATACGAAGAACATCACTCAATGACGTATCTCATTGCACCAGAACCGCCAAAAATTCACTCATTTATCAGTAGTCCTGATCTTGAAATGAGTAAGCGCTTTTTTTCTGGCAATCGTTATTTACATGTATTGTTTAGCAACTCTGGCACCATTTTTAATATTGATGAATTAATGCTTGCTCTACTCAAGCATCACGCAGAACTTCATATTCTTTCATCACAAAAACTTTCTTTGTTTATGCAAACGTATGCCCTTTTAATTGGCAACGATTATCGACGCATTAAATTATTTTTGCAAAGAGTAGAAGGCGTCATTAATATAATTCAACAATAAAATTATCTTTTTACCTAAAATAATGGTCACAATATGATAGAATGTGATATATTAAATTAAATTCATTAAGCTTATCTAATAAAAATCAAATAGCGCTCGTCCTGAACTTGTTGAAGGATATAGCGCTCAAATCCTTCGACTAGCTCAGGACGAGCGCGAAGAATATTCTGCAGAAAATCTTAATGAGTTATATCGTACCATTTAACATTTTGCACAGGATATGCATGTTCAATTTTATTAAAAATAAATTACAAAAAATTTTTACTCATATAACTTCAAAACTTGGTTCCTTTTTTAATAAAAAAACCGTTGATGAACAAACTCTCAAAGAACTAGAAATCCTACTTATTTCAAGTGATGTCGGTGTTACAACTACCCGCATCATTATTAATGAACTTAAAAAGCAAGTCGCCAACGGCTCAACAAGCGGGCAAGAATTAAAAACATTATTGCATTCCATACTTTTAGCACTGCTTACCAAAGATAAAACTCCTGACTATAATCATCAACGCGTGTTTTTATTAGTGGGAATAAATGGCAGTGGTAAAACAACAAGTGTCGGAAAATTAGCCCATTATTATGCGCAACAAAACAAAAAAGTTCTTCTTGTTGCTGCAGACACTTTCAGAGCTGCCGCATCGGAACAGCTCACTGAATGGGCACATTTAACAAATACTGATATTGTGCGTGGAAAAGAAGGTCAAGACCCCGCATCACTTGTGTTTCAAGGGTGTGAAACATTTAAAAAAGAAAACTATGATATCATCATTATTGATACTGCAGGACGTTTGCAGACAAAAATTAATTTAATGAATGAACTTGCAAAAGTAAAACGCTCCATTGCAAAACAATTACCAGATATGCCTATTGCAACTCTGTTGACCATTGATGGCATGCTTGGACAAAATTCATTTGAACAAGCAAAATTATTCAAAGAAGCCACCGATGTTAATGGTATAATACTCACCAAAATGGATGGCACGGGAAAAGGTGGTATTGTGTTTGCAATTGCACAAGAGCTGAGCATTCCGGTTGCGTTTTTAACGTTTGGTGAGCAAAAAGAACAGATAAAGTTATTTGATGCACAAGAGTATGTGCGTGAGTTGTTGGGATAAAAGATAAGGAAAATGATGAATAAATATAGTTTATTTTTGTGCATAATAATGGGAATGAGTTTTATATGCAAAGCAGGAGATGGACCAAATCTTGACGTAATACCAATTACAGCAAATATAAATCCTTTGCCACAATTACCTGCGGTTCCTACTAATAAAAACATAGACCTATGCTTTCAATTACTTGAAACGTATCATCAAGAAAATGAAAAAATTCTCGAAGAAGTAAGGAAACTTTTTGAAGAACGCGTGGATTCAAGCCTTCTTTCAATTTCCAAAATATTAGAAGATGGACCACGACACCTCAATATAGAAAAATTAGGAAACTTAGAAGTCCTGGTCAAACAATTTGATCAAAAAACAACGGATCTTGAAGCCAATTTCACAAAACAACTCAATCAAATATCTCAACACCTCACTCGTGTTTCTTCTACTTTTGATGACCAACAGCAACAAATAACAAATCAAAAAACAACCACAGAAAACCTAAAAACTGGACTTGAAAACTTAAAACTAGAGCTGGCACGCATGCAAGGAAGAACAGAAGTGTTATCTCAACAGCAAGGTAGTTCTGGTTCGGTTAACGTAACCGTTTCTCCAACAACAACGCAAACCAATGTTACAGAAACAAAAACCTCTGTAGATACCACAAATATAGGAACACCTTTTTACAAATCCCGCAAAGTACAGGCACAAGCAGCCTTTTGTGCATTACTCCTTGTTGCAGCATTATGTACAGGCGGCCCTGAAGCCCTGGTTGGTGTTGTCGCATTAATGTGCACTTCAAGCTATTTGTTCAACAAATATAAAGAATTTTTAAGACAAACATTGGTTATCATTACCGGAGGCGCAACAACCATTGCATTTTTAATTTTAGCTGCCATGGCACCACGCAATAACAAAGAACTTTCATCTATGCTCATTTGTGCTGCCCTTATTTCAGCGGGATCGACAGCATCACTATTGTAAAAAGAAGGGCTGGATTTCTCCAGCCCCTTTTTTTACTCGACTATATCAATAAATACCGGTCGATGATCACTTGGGAATACACCTTCTGGACTTGCAACAACTACATATTTTTCTACCATTGATTTACGAGGTCTAACAAAAATATGATCAATTGTTTTTAATTGCTTATTATTCCAACCAGTGCGTGTTTCTTTTGGTCCTTCAACAGATTTTGCTATTGTTTTTGCATGCACAAAGCCTGCTTTAGAAAATAAGCTTGTTTTTGTTTTTCCACTTAACTTCGTATTAAAATCACCCATAATAATAACCGGATCCTTAACCGTATGTTTTTTTACGTGCTGAAGAATTTTCTGTATTTGTCGTTTACGAATAAGCCCTGATGAATTATCAAGATGCGTATTGTAGACATAGAATTTTTTGCCTGTGTCTTTATTTTCAAAAAATCCCCACGTACAAATGCGTGGAAGATGAGCATGCATGATGCGCCCTCTTGGATTAATTCCAAAATCACCACTGTCAAGCAATTTCACCGTGTAAGTGTTATAAAAAAGTGGATTATGTTCATCTTTAGCTTTTGGATTCTTCATGACAAATTTTTGCCACCAACTGTCCATTTTAGCACTGCGAGCTTTACCAAATGATCCATAAGAATCATCAAATACATCGCGTAGATCATCAAATTGTTCTTTTACCGCCTCCTGAAAGCCAACAATATCGGGCTTAATCTTGTTAACTATACCAAAAACAAGCCCTTTTCTATTCTGCCATATATTGTTTTGATCTGATTCTGACCCCATTCTTCTAATATTGTATGTGCAAATACGGAGCGTATCATCACCATATGCTTGCCCAAAACAGATGCCAATGAGCACAACCAACGCGCTTATGCTATACTTTTTCATAAAAAACTCCTTTTTTATTATTCTAATCATTTCTAATATAAATAAAAAGTTATAGAAAAATCAATAAAAAATCTTATTTTAACCATGTTTTTAACAATTAATAGACTCTTTTTTCTTAAAAAATTTTTATGGTACACTACCCTCATGAATACAACAAATACCATCTATTACATAGAACAGATCAGTAAACAGTTATTTTTGACCTACAACGACAAGCATCTTTGTGACAATTACGCATGGAATTTGCTTGAAAAACTATGCAATAAAACAAAAACAAAACTCATTATTGCGCAAAACCTTATCCTCACTCCAGAACAAAAAACTGAATTAGACGAATGGATTTTTTTACTAACACACAAAAAAATGCCTATTCAATACATTCTTGGCTCTGTTCCATTTGATGAACTCAATATTTTAGTAGAACCCCCAATTCTTATTCCACGACCCGAAACAGAAGAATGGTGCATCAATATTGTCAATCAACTAAAACAGTTACACAATAAAAACCTCACTATTCTTGATCTTGCAACAGGGTCTGGGTGCATTGCACTTACGCTTGCGCATCACTTTCCGCACTCAGAAATTATCGCCACTGATATTTCAACAACTGCGTTGAAACTGGCTCAAAACAATTGTATGCATAATAATATTCACAACCTTTTATTAATAGAGTCAGACTTATTTGAGAAAATTCCAACATCAAAAAAATGTGATATTATTGTTGCAAATCCGCCATATATCGCTGAATCAGAAAAAAAAGATATGGATGAATCTGTTACACTGTGGGAAGACAACAATGCGCTCTTTGCATTAGACAATGGTCTTGCTATCATCAAAAACATCATTGATCAAGCTCCACGCTACATACAACATAATGCAGAAATGAAACAATATAATATTCCACAGATTGTCATTGAAATTGGGTATCAACAAGGACATGCTGTTGAGCAATACATGATATCAGCACACTATAATGATGTACAGATATATAAAGATCTCGAAAAAAAAGATCGTGTTGTTGTGGGGAGAATAGATAATGTGGCCAATTCCAACGCTCTGTAATGAAATTGTTACGATATCCTTTTCACCAAGCAATCTTGTACTTTCCTGGATTTATCAGGAAAAACATGGTACTCCTGCTATTGTAAAAGCATATCAACGCACACCGCTTGAACATCATGAACTTGAAAAACTTATCTTATTTAATCCTACGCAGATCAAACAACTCATCACCACATTTTTATCTCGTTATCACCTCAGCAACGCATTTATTGCATGTTCATTCAGCGGGCCAAGCATTATGCAAGATTTTGTCTCATTTTCCACATCAACACCAACAAAAGAACAGTTTAACATTCAACACTCAAGTAACATGTTATGGCATTATCAGTATGTGTATCACAATGAAAATGGACAATTCATTTTTTATGTATACAAAGTTGCACAATCAGTTTTATTGCAATATAAACTGCTTGCTATTGCAACAAAAACTAATGTTGTTACTTTTACTACCGAAACAATTGCTCTATTACATTGTTATAAACATATACTCGGCACAAACTTTCGCCAAAGCCAACTTGCACTTGATATGATACAACATAATAACAACGCACATGCTATCATTCCAACAGATGTTTTGCGCACAAAAATTACCGTGCCACCAGGCATATCTCTTGAGCAAGAATTACCACACATAGCAATCAGCTACGGACTCTTTATTAATCAAAGGATCTTATCATGAAACAAAATAATTTTGTACCAACTCTCTCACCTCAACAACAATATGAAATTAGACGATGGTTGTTTGTGTCAATACTATCTTTTGCTCTTACTTTTGTTGCAATCACCTGTTATTTTTTACCACAACTGTACAACCTCATGAGTTTAAAAAAAGAAGTAACAGATTTAAAAAGTAAAACAAAAAATTATACAGAAATAACTAATGCACGAAGTGCATTAAAAAAAGAACAAACAGTATGGCACAATAAAAAAATACGCATTGACACCTATGTCAACAAGCCAAAAAATCCGCATGCATATATTACAACAATCATGAACGCGTGCAATAATAATATTATCGCAGAGCTCATTCGTCACAACAAAAAAAATATAGAGATCACCATTGCGTGTCCTTCAACAGAATGCGCAACTGTTTTTGCACAACAACTTAACGATAGTAATTATTTTTCCGACGTAAAAATAACTTCTTTACAGCAACATGATCAAAAAAATAAATTTAAGTGTATTATTAAAGGAGTAACTAAAAAAATGTAATTTGTCATCATCGTAACACCGGCTTGGTAAATAAATGAAACCTATTGCTGAGAGATCCCTAAACACAAAATTTAATCTTTTTCCGTTCGCCCTGAGTTTTTTGTTCTTACAAAAAGTATCGAAGGGTAATAAGTTATTTTTCTTTACTATTTTGTGCACGCTATCTGTATCCTGTTATTCATACGAATCACCTGCTGCTCAGATTCCATCTGTAGAATCTACCATTCAGTATGCTTATATTTATCCTGCCGCAACAATTATCTTTAGTGCACTCCTTATTAAATATTTCATCTTAAACCCAATGCTGAATTACATACTCAAAAACAATGGCTCTCTATTTTTAGCAAATATTTTATATTCTATCGGGGCGCGCGCCAATGCAGCGTTATTATGGAAAGCATGTAGCGACAATGACACTGAACAAGCACTAAAGTGTTTACGATATGGTGCTGATCCACGACGTGCAAGAGAACACTATAAAGGACCTGTCGCTAGTCTATTTCCAGCGGGACATGGTGAGCCTTACCTTGGATGGCACCGTCATACTAACGCTCTGCAAATTGCTTGTGGCTATCGTAATAGAGTACTTGTTGAAAATTTGTTAAAAGCTGGAGCAGATGTTAATGATAATTCTTCCTATCATACGTCAAGTAGACCTCTTGATTATGCTCTTAAAACAAAGTTTGACGCAAAGGCGCGTGATATTAATTATGATATAGTCAACTTGTTGCTTCAGCATAATGCCCTATTAGCCTGCTTACAAACATGTGAATCAAACTTTCAGTTTAGAAATAAAAATCACGCAGAAATTCTAGGTATAACTTTTTTAAAGCTTTCCTCAGAGGATAAAGTAATTATTCCAAAATATGCACTAAAAAATATTGTAAATTATTTACTTTTTGCAGCAAAGGGTAGATATAATTGGTTGACTAGTAATCATCGTGACACCTTCTACTTTTTGTTTAGCGATTGTGAAAGAGAATGGATATATTATTTGTGTAATATGATTCATGTACATGTCAAAGATGAAGCAAATCGTAAAAAGTTGCTGTTAAAACTATACAACATAGAAATTGATTCGTGTTATCAAAAGAGACTGCGTAACGAGATAATTAAAAGCGTTATTGCCAATGATAACAAGACTATCATTCAACAGTTTGAAAACGATGAGTATTATACATATTATTGCAAATGGCACCTCAACACTCTATTCTCTATTGCATGTGAACGTAACAATAAAATTGCTGCTGAATATTTTTATAATTGGCACACAAAAGCAGCATACGAACAAAATGAACTGTGGCGCATTGCTGCAACAATGGACACAAAATGTTTAAAACATTTATTAAAATCATTACCAAAAACAAATCTTGAAATACTTAAGCAAAAAAACGAACATAATCAGACTCTTTTTTACCTTGCAATCACTAGCAACCGTTCTTTTAGAAAAAAACCATTACCCTATCTTGCAAAGTGCATAGCCGAAGATGAAACATATTTTTTCAGTGAAGAACTCAATAAAGTAATTCATATGAAAGAATGCGCATATTTACCGGTATTTCTTCAATTTTATAATGAACATGACACATTAAAAAAACTGATATCCAATAGCGCTCAAAAAGCAGAACAATCTTATAATCAGCACGTTGAATATGCAAGGCAGGAGTGCAATTTTCGCATTCCTAACCCTCAACTTGTGCTTTCAGAAAGAATATATTCAGCTTTCAAACAGTATATACCAAAAGAAATTACAACTACGTGAGTTATCTATGCCTAAAATAAAACAACTCTCTCAACATGAAGCACAAAAGATTGCCGCAGGCGAAGTCATAGAGCGTCCTGCAAATATTGTCAAAGAATTGATTGAAAATTCTATTGATGCTGGTGCCACAGATATCAGTGTCTATATAGAAGATGCAGGCAAAAAACTTATTCGCATTGTTGACAACGGGTGTGGCATGGATGAACTTGATGCACGCATATGCTTTGATCGTCATGCAACAAGTAAAATAACGCATGTTGATGAACTGGAAACAATTGATACCTTTGGGTTTCGCGGAGAAGCACTTGCAAGTATTGCTGCAGTAAGTAACATAACGCTCACAACCAAAGAAGAAAACGTGCAAACTGGTACATGTGTTACTGTATCTGCGGGGCTTATTACATCGGTTTCATCTGCTGCATGTTTAACAGGCACTGACATTGCCATTGCCAATCTTTTTTTTAATGTCCCTGCACGTCAAAAGTTTCTTAAATCAACTGAAACAGAATGGCGCGCAATTCAACTACTTTTTACGGCATTTTGTTTTGATTATCCTCATATTCGCTTTGCTTTATTTCATAATGACAAACAAATTGCACACTACCCACCAGCAGAATCTGCACAAAAACGTGCTTTACAAATATGGGACACATCTCTACATAATCATCTTATAACAATAGAAAAAAATGATGATCCTACATGCATTATAGAAGGCGTCATTTCTGATCATCAACAGTATCGCTATGACAAAAATAGCATCTATTTCTTTGTTAATAAGCGATGGATCAAAAATTATCAGTTGAATAATGCGTTAATTAAAGGCTACGCTAACGTCATTCCAGAAGGTCGTTACCCTTTTGCTGCAATAAACATTACTGTTCCTCTACATGAAGTTGACATTAATATTCATCCTCGCAAAGAAGAAGTAAAATTTTTGCATCCGCGACGCATAGAACAAGCATTGCAACAGATTGTCAAAGCTGCACTCGAGCAAAACATCTCAAAGCATCTTAAAAAAGATGTTACTTTGCAGCCTGCGCTGCAGCATACTAAACCATCTTACATTCCACACGAACGCACATTTACACCATTTAATTTCGATGTATTTTTTACTCAGCAACCATTTGCTCAACCAATAAATACTGCACAGCAACACGCAACACGTCCAGTGGAACAAGTAATTTTACCAGAAACACAAACACCTATCATGCAAACATCATCTGTTAATGTGATTGGTCAATATAATAACACCTATTTATTGCTTGCAAAAAGTGATGGCTTGTTTTTAATCGATCAACACGCAGCTCATGAGCGTATTTTGTATGAGCAGTTTGCAGATAAACTCAATAAAGTTGCAACAGTACAATTACTATTTCCACAAACCATACATCTTACTTCTCATGAAATGGAAATAGTGCTACCACATATTGATATATTTATATCCCACGGCATTCTGCTCGAGCAAACTGCAAGCAATCAACTCAGTGTCCAATCACTACCAGTTCATCTTAAAAATGAATCAATTGATGAACTTATCAAAGAAGTTATTGGTTTTATTGTTGAGTACTCAACCATGGAGCCTCAAGAGTTTAAAAACACCATTGATCATAAGCTGCAAGCGCAAATGGCATGTAAAGCGGCAGTAAAAGCGGGCGATGAATTAACGCATGAAAAAATGCAGCAATTAATATATGATTTAGAAAAAACAGCCAACCGACTGACATGCCCACATGGCAGGCCAACGGGTTGGCTGTTATCATTACATGATATTGAAAAAAAATTTAAGCGGAAGCTATAAAATATGTATTTATTTATTGTAAAACACAATAACAACAGCTTTGCTCTTCAGAATCGCTTGCTTCCTGACTGCTAAGCAATCTATCATTTTCTGTATCAGAGTTGTACTCATCTTCACCGTCTAATTCTACAACAGTATAAGAAGGTACTTTTTCAATATTACCGTAAAAAACAACATTATTAGAACGTGAGCTTAATAAATGCATTATTTTTTGATATAATTCTGGAGATTGTTTTTTTAAAGTTGAAAGGACATCCTGTACTTTCACATTCTTGTTATTTGAATATTCATCTAATGCTGTCATTAGTATGTCTTTTAATTGAGATATATTTTTATGCTGAGACATAGCAGGATCAATACCTTTATTACATGGCAATAACATATGGCTATACATATCATCACAAGGTACTATAAAAGTAGTGGGCATCATACCATTCAATGGTGTATGTTCGTTTTGCAATCCAGTATATAAAACAATTTGTTTTGATTGCTCTGATCCAAAAGAACACATATTTTGCAGCGCAAAAAAAATAATTAAAGCATAGGCTTTGTTTATAGACATAGAAAATCCTTTTGAGTTGGCGTTTACTGTTTTCAAGTAATTCTTATATTTGTGTTTACTTCCCAATATTTCTTACTTGTTGAATTAAGTCTTCTATTTTTGTGTCATTTAACTTATTGATCACATCATCAGATAAACTATCATACATTACATTTACCTGTTCGGTATAATCATCTGGCATTGCTTGTTGCTGTGTTTCTATAGACAGAGCATTTTGAAAATAATTGACTGCTTTCTGAAAATAATATTCTGCATCCAATAATAATGCAATTTTTCCTTTATGCATGTTCTGTGCCCAAACCGCATCAACAATAAGTCCATTCATAATCGTTTGACACGTTATTATCTGCATCACACGCTCTCCATGCTCTGGTCCTTGCAATGCTCTTTTTTGTAGCATATCTCGTTGTAATTTCATTATATCTTTTGGCGCTGTTAATCGTTTTACGATAATAGCTCGCCTACACTCTTGATCAAACTTATTTGTTTCATCAGCAATCATCATATTTGTTCTTATAGTTTTTGTATTGCATTGTTTGCTAGCATACATCAGTAATGAAAGAACTTCTGTTATTTCAGGACAATGTTGCTGCACTTCCATGCCAAAAGAACAGATATTTTGCAGCGCAAAAAAAATAAGTAAAGCATATGTTTTGTTTATAGACATAAAAAAACTCCTTATACCGCATGTTTAGTTGTTAAAATAAGTAACCAGCATAAGGAATCTTTTTCGGCTTGTCAATTTGCTTGTTATTCAAAAACTCTTTTGTATAAGTATATTATGTATATATGTCATGAAAACATAACATTTACTGTAATTTTGAAAAAAGCATTCGTTTGCGCAAATGTATAGGAACAAGTTTTTTTACGCATTCATTATATTTTTTGCATAAAAAAGATTGTCCTATATTATCGCACACAAATCCTAGTTGCTTGAGTGCATCAGGACTAATAATATTACGGGCATCAATAATAATGGGCTGTTTCATAAGTTGTTTTATGCGAGAAAAATCCATCTGTTTCATTTCATCCCAATCGGTAACAATAATCATAGCATCAGCGTCTTTTGCTGCTTCATACAATGTAGCGCAGTAGGTAATATCAGGAAAAAGAATACGCATGTTTGCCATTGCAATAGGATCATAGGCATGAACTGTAACGTTACTATCAAGTAGCATCTGAATGGTAGTAATCGCTGGTGAATAGCGGACATCATCAGTATTTGCTTTAAACGCAAGACCCAAAACAGCTACTGTTTTTCCACACAAATCTTGCTGATAATGGTCTTTTACCAATTTTATTAATTTCTCAACAGGTTTTTGTTGTTGAAGTTTATTAGCGTCAAGAGCTGCCTGAACGGTATGAAAAGGTAATCCATGTTGTTGTGCAATGTACACAAGAGCTTGCGAATCTTTTGGAAAGCAAGAACCTCCAAACCCTGGACCTGGATTTAAGAAATAAGGACTGATGCGATGATCAAGCCCCATTGCATAAGCAACTGTTGTAACGTTTGCATTAGTTGCATCGCAAAGATTTGCAATTTCATTGATATAACTAATTTTAACAGACAAGAAAGAGTTTGACGCATATTTAATCATTTCCGCAGTTTGAATATCAGTTAATACGTGATTGACTCCTGCAGCAAGAAATGGTTCATACACCTCACACAATCCAATAAGGGCTATATCTGAATCAGTCCCTATAATTAGTCGGTCTGGATGTAAAAAATCATATACCGCAAGCCCTTCTCGTAAAAATTCAGGATTTGATGCAATGCTAAATTGTGTAGGATCAATATGATACAACTGTTCAAGCTGCATTCTAATATTTTTACCAGTACCCACAGGTACGGTACTTTTTGTAACAATAATTTTGTATGAGTTCATATTCTCAGCTATTGTTTTTACTACAGCATTAACGTAAGAAAGATCCGCACTCCCATCATCACCCATGGGTGTTCCTACCGCAATAAAAATAATATCCGCTGCTTGAATAGCATCAGAAATATCATAAGTAAAATAAAGCCTACCTACATTGACATTTCGCTCTACTATATCAGCAAGACCTTGCTCATAAATAGGCATAATACCATTTTTAAGATTTTCAATTTTTTGTGCATCGATATCTGCACAGATGACATCATTACCAATTTCTGCAAGACAAGCTCCAGTAACAAGCCCAACGTATCCTGTTCCTATCATCGTAATGATATTTTTTGTGTATATGCTATGGCAAAAAAGAGAAAGAAATAAAAATAAGACCTGTTTTTTTGATATAAATAATGAAATCATGCAATTTCCTTTTTTTTACATATGTCCATTTAATGCACAGAACAATATACTACGATCTATTCTATAGCTTTTTATACCATATCAGCAATGCTTTCCGTTTCGTTTCAATGCTCACAGGCGTAATTGTTATGATTTTTCTATACATTTTGGTATGATTTTTTTTAATTAAAAAAGAAGAATAAGGAGAAAAAATGAAGTTAATAACTAAAAATATTATTTTGTTGATGCTTGTAATGGTCAGTCATTTAATGTTTCCCAAGCAAAACAATAAAGCATCATCAGAAAAACCAATTGTTGTTGTAGCTTGTTCGTATAATACAAGTGAATGGATTAACAACACACTCAATTCTATTTTTACTCAAGATTATTCTAACTATCGCCTTATTCTTGTTGATGATTGTTCTACCGATGGCAATCAAGAAGCCATTAGAAAATATATAGCTGATCATAATTTGATTGATCGTGTAACATTCATAGAAAATAGTGAAAGAAAAAGAAAATTATTTAATCTTTATCGAGTTTTATATGAGTGTGGTGACGATGAAATAGTATTAATGCTTGATGGTGATGATTGGCTTGCTCATCCTGATGTCTTTTCTTATATCAATGAAATATATGAAGATAATGATATTTGGTTTACTTATGGTCAATATCGCAATGAACCTGCATCTCAAGCTGTATTGTGGGGTCACAAAGAAATGGGATATTGTCGAGCGGTTCCAAAACAAATACAAAAAAAACATGCCTACCGTTATCATAGTTTTATTTATATGCACTTAAGAACGTTCAGAGGATGGCTATTTAAAATGGTCAAACTAGAAGATTTAATTGCAGATAAGGTGCAAGGCTTTGAAGGTGATTTTTATCCGGCAAGTAATGATGTTGCTATGTATTTTCCTATGGTGGAGATGGCTCATCATCATATTAAATTTATTTCTGATATTTTATATATACGAAACTTATACTCAGATATTGTCGGTTTTAAGGTTGATCGTAAAATACAAGTAGCATCTGCACGTGAAATTAGAAAAAAAGCCTGTTATCCCATATTATTTAAACCAAAAAAAAATCGTCTTATTGCATATCAAAATGCCCAAGCAGATGTTTTTGTTATTTGTCGTTATAACATCGATGACATACAACGCACATTAAATAATGTGAAAGAAAAAACGTCTGCACTCGGAAAAATTCATGTTTTCTTTAGGGATACTGAAGAAAATAAAGCTTTATGCAGAAAAATAAAATTGGTAAACAATGATGTTCTTTTTATACCATATAGTTCAACGGGACCAAAATCATTAAGAAGCCGCTTACTTGATAGCATTGTATGTAGCAAAAATGATCATTTTGTTGTTACTACCGATGCTTTTTCTATTCAAGAAGAAGTCTGTTTTTCAGATGTTATTTATCTACTTGAAAAAACATTTGCCTATCGTTTTTATTTAAATAGAGATGCATCGAATATTTCAACTCGATATATTATGCTTGATGATTATTTATCTGCTTGGAAATTTTCATCCAGCGTTGATGGTTGGCATAACATTAATTGTGTTAATGATATGCTATTATGTCGCAAAAGCGATCTATTGGAGGAGATAAAAACATCTCGGTTTGATAGTATATATGGACTCGTTAGTACATTGCATAGATCAGATGTTAATATATCTCATGTTGGTCTTTTCTTTAATAAAGCAAAGGTAAAAACAGTTTATTAACAGCGCTTTTTAACTGTTTTTTTTACATATTCTAATTGGGCTATTTTGTTTTTTATGCCTTTTGTCCAATTGGCATGATGCATGACTATTCCCTTTGGGATAGGCAATGTTTTTCCTGGAGACCACGAATAACCTGTATGCCCTATTAATGTCCCAGCTCCAAAAAATATGTCCGGTAAATAAGCCCATTTAATATCATAGGGATTCTTTTTGCTATTTCGTTTTATACATTTATTAAATGTAATTTGATCACTGTATTCTGAATTTTCTTCCATAAGTTGTTTCACATCTGTCCACAATCGCAATGTTTTTTCATTTCCTAAGCACATAAAAAAACCGGTACACAAAACACCTTCAGGATTATTTTTTTGCATAATAATATCGTTATCTTTTATTAAAAATAAAAGAATATCTTGTATTGGTGCAAAAAATTGAATGTCCACATCAGAAAAAATAAACACGGATCCCCAGTTTTCTTTAATTGCACGGATAATCAATTCAACTTTTTTAATAGTTGTTTTCGTCCACCCTTGGCTCATAAATGTTGCTGATGGACTTGTCTGCTCAACAGCTTCCACAATGAGTTCAAAATCATCTTGTATTGACGGTAAAAAATAGTTGTCCTTTAATATAGCGTGTGATGGCGTGTAAATAGCATACAATCTTATTTTATTGTTTGATTCAACATAGTGCACACACAAAAAAATGACACACAACAATAATTGTTTTATCTTCACAGATGACCTCTCTTTTTTAATAATTTTTTTGTTGATATTAAAATGAGTCTACCAAAAGGATGAGTTTATGAAAAAAAATATAACAATAGTTTACTTTCACCTTATTTTATTTTGGGTTACTGGTATTCGTGGAGATGAAGTTGTATCAAGCGCTATTACGTACGAATTAAACGGTGGACGCTTTGGAGACAATCTTTTATCATATTCACGCGCAAAATGGCTTTCATACATACATGGCATTCCATTACAACTGTTTCCATTCCCTTATTCAGATTTCCTCATGATGTTTGAACTTGAACCAATGCTTTGTATGGATAATTTTAAACACATACGTCGTCTTTCCTCAGACGCTATAACTCTAAACAAATATAATAACACTCTTTACATCAACCATTGGGGAACAAAAGTAGATATCAATTGGAATGATCTATTATTCATTTCACAATTAAAAAAAATGATTAAACCGCGCTATGACATTCAAACAGTGATGATTCCTGAAGGATATCTCACTGTTGCAGTGCATATACGTACTGGTGGTGGTTTTATAGCAGATACCGCGCAAGAACAAGAGCGCTGTCCTTTGCGATTTGTTCCTGATGAATTTTACATTGCTCAAATCGAAAGAATTGCACAGATGTTTCCTAACGCACCATTATATGTATATCTTTTTACTGATCATAAAGAGCCGCACAAATTAGCGAAAAAATTTAGTGTTGCTCTCAATAATGAGAACATTATTTTTGATTATCAAAAAGGCGAAAATGCTCACAACCTTAATGTATTAGAAGACTTTTTTTCTATGATGCAGTTTGAATGTCTTATTCGTCCAGGCTCCCATTTTTCACGGTTTGTTGAAAGACTTGGCGATGCAAAGCTTGTTATCTATCCATATAGTTATAAAAAAGAAGGTAAAGAATCGGTTATTGATGTCATTGGCTTTAAGACGCGCCTTGCAAGTGGGAAATGGAAGACAGAGAAGATTATTTTGTAAGGGGTTTCTTGTCAAACCCCTTACGATCTCCTCCTTCGCCAAGGCTTCGGAGGACAGGCCAGACACCATATTTTGAAAAAATATGCCCTCCGTAGCTTTCAGCGTAGGAGGGAAACTTGCAGTTTGATCGCTCTTATCTCGGCGTACTCAGGGCCGCAGTCTGCTAAGAAGCAGCCTAAGCCCGTGTCGGACGCCTGCTAAAGTATTTTACAAAATTACATGCTGCTGCGCAGCTAGATCTAAAAAATTTTGGCTATGCACCGTTCGAGATGAGCAAAGCGAACTATTCGAACGGAAAAGTGATATGTATTTTAGGGCAATAAGATAAGGCAAAAGCGTACTCGCTTTTAACCTTATTAGGCAAACTGTCTGAGAAATTTAGCTGCTTCTTAGTAGATATAATTTCGAGTTTTTGCCGTCAAAGCGATCAAACTGCAAGTTTGTGCGTAGTGGTGTGGAGGTTTCGCATAAACCTCCACAAAAAGATTTATACTTTTGTAAATAAAACATTACCAAAGAAGTTTTTGGTTATGTCATCAAAGTCAGAAGCAATATGCTCAAAACCTTGTTCTTGCATCCAATTAATAAGCAGATGCATAGTTGGTTGATTATGATAGCTTTCAATAAATGAAACTTCAGCTAGAATAAAATTAATCTTACATAACAGTGGCTGCGCCGCTTGTAAAATTTCATATTCATGCCCCTGAGTATCAAGCCACAAAAGATCAATATGATTAATGTTTTGTTGTTGCGCCCACGTTTGCAACGTTATGATGTTTACTGTTGTGGTACGTGGAAAAACAAGAGGTGATACGTGAAGGCGTTCTTTTGGTTGATGCAATGAACCCGCTTGCGAAGCAATGCCAGGATATTTTGGATTTTCTGAGACATAAAATAATGCTTGTCCATTGGTATTGCTCAATGCATACGGATAACAGCGCACATTGTGACAATCTTGTGTATTATGCATCAAGCGTTCATAAATTTCTGGCATTGGTTCAAAAGCATGAATAGCTCCCTGCGGCCACGTTAGGGACATTTTTTTTGTATCTGCTCCATTAAATGCACCCGCTTCCACGATGATGGGATTTATGGGTAGAAGTTTTTTTAATACGGTAATGGTATCATGATGATGAAAGGTAAACATAATAATACATTGTATATTTTTTTATCATTTAAACCAATTTTGTATAGTGTTGACAGAACGAACAACAAAATCCCAAATTTTTTGTGTCCAAGTAGGTTCCGGTAAAGGAGCCAGTTCTGGAATGGTAGGCGGTGCAGATTTTTTTCTTTTTGATAAAGGCTTCCATTTTTTTACTGTTGATTGAACTTGCGGTATTTCTTCGATGAATTCTTCCGGCTGTGCCTCTTTTTTTTCTTTTTTAACTTCAGAAAGTGGTTTTTTTGCTGGACCTTCTGTTGGCGCATATGATTCTTGTGTTGATTCTTCTTCTTTTATCCCACCTATATATGATTGACCAGAATCAGATGCACGAGGTATGTCTGCAAATCCCACTCTACTAACCAATGAAAAAGATCCCTCACGTCGAGTGCTATCTTCACTTGGTTCTTTTTTCTTTGATCTACCGCCAAATGTTTGAATGATGGTGGATCCGGGACGTCCCCTACCTCGACCCTCTTGATCTTGATGTCCTCTTGTTCGCGTCCATTTTGAAGAAGCACCTTCTTTTATACCTGTTTTTTCAGCAAATGATTTTTTAGTTTGTTCTGTCATAACTTCTGGAGTTTGCAACATTGCTTCTTGTTGAAATAATTGTTGTGGTATTTCAACAACTTCAGCCGAAATAGCTTTTTCTTGTAAAGATGGTTTTGACACCAATATTGATACTTTGTCAGGAGCGTTCTTTTCTTCTGTTTTTGTTGTTAATGGTACTTGAGGCTTTAATTCTTCTTGCGGAACAATTTCTTCTTTTTCTTTTTGATTATCATCTACATCCCCCTCACCAGCTTTTTCTACAGCCCTTTTTTCTTCTGATAACATCTCTTCTATCTGCTCTTCTGGAATTAACTGCGCCGGTATACCGCGTTCTTTTTCTTCTCTATTTTTACTCAGATCAGTTCTCACTTTTTCTGCCTTCTCAAATTCAATGCGTTCTTTTTCTAAAGCATTCAATTGCTCATTGTATTGCTGCTCCTGCTCTTTTAAAAAGTCAGCTTTTTCTTGTGCCAATTTTGCTGCATCTTCTTGTTGTTTTTGTAATATATCTTGTTTTTCCTGTTCAATATCAATTTTTTCTTGAAGTTCTCTTGCTTTTTGTTGCTCCACCATTTTTTCTTGCTCTGTTTTTGCCTGCTGCTGTTTTGCTAAGCTTTCTTGTAAACTGTGTTCGTTTTGAGTGATTTCTGTTTGTATATTTGCGATATCTTGCTGAATAACTTTAAGCGCTTGCGCTGCTTGTGCCTCTTGTTTTTGTGCTTGTTCAACCTTGGCTTTTTCTTCTATTTCTATTTTTTGTTGCTCTTGTTCAAGTTCTTGGACCCGTTGAGCCATTTCTGCTTCTTTTTGTTGTACAATTTCTTTTTGTTGCAGCTCTTCCTGCCGTCTGAGCTCAACTTCCTCTTGTTTTATAGTTTCTTCTTCTTTTGTAAACTCCTCTTCCGCTCCCAATCGTCTTTGTTCAATTGCTTGCTTTTTTCCTGCTATTTCACCTTGTACTTGTTCAAGCGTTGCTTGCTCTTTTGCAATAAATTCAGCCTCTTGTTCTGCTACTCTTGCTGCAATTTCAGTTTTTTGTTGTTGTAATGATGAATTGCGTTGCAACTCAGCTTGCTTCTGTTTTTGCAATGCTTGTTTCTCCATCTCTGCTAATTCCTGCTGTTCAATAAGATTTTTTTCTCTTATACGTGCTATTTCCTTTGCGCGAGCATCTTGTATTTCTGCTTGCCATGGTTTATTTTTTTCTATTAATTCTTCTAGTTCTTCAATTTCTTTGCTTCTGTTTTGAATGCTTTGTTCCAATTGAGTAAGTTGTTGGTCAGAGGCTTGAAGATCTTGTTTAAACTGTTCCAACGTCTGCTGAGCAGCCTCTCCTAATTCTTCTGCAGTTTCTGCAAATATTTGCTCAACTGCTACTGTCCTCTTTTGGTCTTCCAGTTCCTTTTCATGCACACGCACAGCTTCTTCTTTTGCTGCAAGCTCTGCTTCTTGCGCTCTCAGCTGTTCTATCTTAGCAGCAAGCTCTATTTCTTTTGCCGAAAGTTCAATTGTTGAGTCTTGACTGATTTTTACCTGATTAATTTTTTCAGCAATATTTTGCTCAGCCGCTTGTTCTGCCACACGCCCCATTTCAACTTGTTTTGATTGTGCTGATGCTGTTTCTTCTATTTTTTGTAGATCTATTTTTTTTTGCGCAGCTTCTTTGGCCGCATCTTCTAATTGTTGACGTGCAATTCGTTCTGCTTCTTCTGCTTGAGCAAGAGCTTTTTTATTTGCTTCTTCATTTGCCCTAGCTTCTTCTATCGCTTTTTTTTGTTCCGCAAGTTTTACTTCTCTTTCTTGTTCTTCAAATTGTTTTAAAGCAGCTTCTTGTTTTTCTTCAAATTTTTCTAAAAACCCAAATAATTCTTCTTCTCTTTCTTGGTTTTCACGTTTTTCTCGTTGTTTTAAAGAAGTATTTTCTAAAGCTTGTCCAAAAAGTTTTTCCACACTACTAGTTACTCCAGGGCTTGTTTTTAGGTTTTGAAAAGTTACTTTACCAATTGGAAATTTTTCATTGAGAAGTCCAAAAATATTTATTGGCTCATTTGTTTGAAATACACTATATATTCTTGGATTTGCTCCAGTTGTCATTGGTGTTGTCATTGGTATTTGGATCAGATAACCTAATGGATTTTTTTTCGATTGAAAAATAACTGTTCCTTCTGCATCTTTTATTTCATTTGTTTCTTGCGCAAATAACTCTAAAGCGGCTGGGTTTTTTGTAACTAAATCTTTTACGGCTGCTGTAGATATAAATACAGGTTCTTTATGTTTTTTAAGAGTATTATTAAAGAATGCAGAAATTTCATTTTTTTGTTTTTCTGAAATAACAATTTCTTCTGTTTCTGGAGATATAACTTGTTCTTTTGGTTGAATTACAGCTGCAGAAGCACCGGTTTTTCCGATTTCTGAAGTATATTGTGATTGTCGATTTAAATATTTTGATTCTTTTAAAACTCTCTGTTTTTGGGATAAACCAGGTTGTTCTGCTGCGGAAAGATTAACAGCTTGACTCCTCGCAGAAGAACTCGGTACGTGAGCCCGCCATGGAGAAGATGCCCCAGTTCTTGAAATCGAACGAGGAGCTTGCGATGCAGCCCTAGATACTTCCCCCCGCATAGCATTCATTGATAGTGCATAAAACAGAAATATTATGTGTAAAAAGATAAAGATGAACATCTTTTTTTTCATCACAATATTCCCTTGTATTTTCTTTCTATTACTATAAGCCTGCTTGAGTCTATTCATTTTTCAGGTACTATTTCAATAGTATGATATACACAAAAACAAAGAGTGATATAACAAAATGAAAATGAGTATTATTGTTTCTGTTGTCTTTTTATTGCTATTAATTTCTTTTGAGTCTATTCGTTTTTTGCGTACTCGTTCAGTAGTACCACATATACAAAACAAAGAATGGTGTAAAAAAATGAAAATAAGTATCATTATTCCTGCGTATAATGAAGAACGTCGCATAGAAAAAACAATTAAAGCGTATCATGAATTTTTTATGCAAAAACAACAAGAAACTGAATTAAGTTACGAATTTATTATTGTACTCAATGGTTGCACAGATAATACCATTGATGTTATTGAAAAGGTTCGCACAGAATTGCAAAGCACCATAATCATCATTGATTTAATGGAAGCTGGCAAAGGCCTTGCGATAAAAGCTGGTTTTGCGGACGCTCTTACGCGTAATGCAGACATCATTGGTTTTGTTGATGCTGATATGGCAACGGAACCAAATGCTTTTTATGATCTTATTGCACATCTCCATGATAATGACGGAGTAATTGCAAGTCGTTACATGCCTGGCGCACATATATTTCCTGAGCGTCCTGCATACAAACGCTGGGGAAGTCGTATTATTTATGAACCATTTGTTAAACTTTTATTTGGTCTTTCCTATTATGACTTGCAATGTGGTGCAAAAGTATTTAAACGTGCAGTAATAGAAAAAGTAACACCAGAGCTTACTGTTGCACAATGGGCATTTGATGTTGAATTATTATATTTATGCAAAAAATACGGATTCAACATAATTGAAGTGCCAACGGTCTGGCGAGATCAAGAGGACAGTAAATTGACACTGCGTGGCGGCTTAAAAATGTTTGGCGCTTTACTCAAGGTTTGGTATCGACATCTTTTCTCGGTGATATAATTAATTTTCTAAAATATCTTTTTATGGGGGCGATGTGCGCCCCCACACCTCCTCCTACGCCAAGGCTTCGGAGGACAGGCCGCACACCATATTCCAAAGGAATATGCCCTCCGTAGCTTTCAGCGTAGGAGGGAAACTTGCAGTTTGATCGCCTTTGTCTCGGCGTACTCAGGGCCGCAGTCTGCTAAGAAGCAGCCTAAGCCCATGTCGGACGCCTGCTAAAGTACTTTTACAAAATTATAAGCTGCTACGCAGCCTAAACTAGAAATGTTAACTGTGCGCCGTTCGAGATGAGCGCAAGCGAACTATTCGAACGGAAGAATGGTATGTATCTGTAAAAATTTAGATAAAAGCAAAAACTTCGTAGTTTTTAACTTATGAGCAAAACCGTTCAAGTGATTTAGGCTGCTTCTTAGCAGACTAAGTCACGCGTTTTTTGCGACTATAGCGATCAAACTGCAAGTTTGTGTGTGGGGTGTGGGGGCGCACATCGCCCCCATAAAAAAAAATATTAAAAAATTTAAAAAAACCAAAAAACTATGAATATAAAAAAAAAAAAAAGAAAAAATTATTGTAACTCCATTTCCTCTTTTCTCAAAAAATCCCTCTCCATCACACCAAAAGAAAATATCAAACAAATATTCCGCACCTTGACACTAATCGCTTTCAAAATCACCTCATTATCATGATGCTTAATAACATCATCAATTAAATGCGCAATCTCTTTACACTCCTTCACCCCCATACCACGCGTCGTAATTGCCGGCGTTCCAATCCTTATTCCACTCGTAATCCATGGCTTTTCAGGATCAAATGGAATACAGCTACGCGTCACCGTAATACCAGCTTTTTCAAGTGCAACCTCTGCTTTGCGTCCCGTAATATTTTGTGCGCGTAAATCTACTACAAAAAGATGATTGTCAGTGTCGCCTGCAACAATACGATAACCCAATGATTGTAATTCGTGACACATCGCTTTAGCATTTTTTATTATCTGTTGTTGATAATCAACAAAACTTGGTTGTAATGCTTCATGAAACGCAACAGCTTTTGCCGCTATGGTGTGCATTAATGGCCCACCCTGCATGCCAGGAATAACTGCGCGATTGACAATGTCTTCATGTTGCGCTTTGGCCATAATAAGACCACCGCGTGGTCCACGTAATGTTTTATGAGTTGTGCTTGTGGTAAAATCTGCACAATTGATAGGCGTTGGATGCAGTCCAGTTGCAACTAAACCAGCAATATGAGCTATATCTGCATGAAAGTACGCACCAACTTCACGGGCTATTTCAGCAAAGCGTTCAAAATCTATAATGCGTGAATATGCAGACGCTCCTGCAATAATAAGTTTTGGTTTATGTTGATAAGCCAATTGTGCAATTTCATCATAATCTAATTGTTCGGTATCTTTATTGACAGCATATTGCACACTATTAAATAAGGTACCAGAAAAATTGACGCCATGACCATGAGTTAAATGCCCACCAGAGGCTAAACTCATACCTAAAATGGTATCACCTGGTTTTAAAACAGAAAAATAAACCGCCATGTTAGCTTGTGAACCAGCATGTGGTTGCACATTAACGCATTGAGCATTAAAAAGTTTTTTACACCGTTCTATTGCAAGCGTTTCAGCTTCATCAATAAAAGTGCATCCCGGGTAATAGCGTTTACCAGAATATCCTTCAGCATATTTATTGGTGAGTACTGAACCTGTTGCTTGCATTACAGCATCGGAAACATAATTTTCTGATGCAATTAAATTAATGGTATGTTCTTGGCGATTTTTTTCTGCTTCTATAATAGCAAAAAGCGTTGGGTCAATTGTTTTTAGGCTCATCGTATGGGTCCAGGTAAAGAGTAGTTTATTTTATATGGTATCAAGGGGATTATGTTTCATCAAATCCTTTTTATGTTTTTTATCATCAACGTGTTGACCATATAACAGTCATTTGTTATTACATGAAAGGAAAAAGTTTACTTAAAAAAGGAGTCATATGAAGAACTTATCCTTATTGCCATGTTATTCACTATTTTTTACATGCATGTTATTCAGCTCATCAGTTACAATTGCGATTGATGAAAATACTGCAGGAAAACAGAATAATGTTCCAGAATTATCTGAGCTGTCTGTTGAGATTGATGAAGAAGCGGTTATGCGTGCTATTAAAGAAAAAGTTATTTTTGAAAATGTTGTGGTTATGGATAAAAAATTACGCGTTCATGGCAAAGCGCGTTTTTATGATAATGTCCATTTTAAAAATAATGTAAAAATTGATGATACTTTGTCCGCTAATGATGCAGTAATTAATAATTCCTCTATTTCAACTCTATCGGTAACTGATGAAGTTATTGGTTGTGATGTAACAGTTGGGTGCAACATTAATATACCTGATTCAACAGATGTTGCTCATGGCAATATTGTAAAAAATGGAACCACATTTATTCATAACTTTGGCACAAACAATACATTTGTTGGAGAAAATAGTGGTAATTTTACTATGAGTGGAACTGGTAATAATACAGGTGTTGGTGTTAATACATTAGCTGCAAATGCAACGGGAATACGTAATACGGCTATTGGAACTGACAGCCTAGCTGCAAACACAGCGGGCCAATTAAATACCGCTGTTGGGAGTGCAGCATTAGGAAGAAATTCAACAGGCGATTCTAATACAGGAATAGGTTTTGGCGCCTTATTCAACACAGCCGCTGGAACTAATAATACAGCCGTTGGACGCAGCGCTATGAATGGTAGTGTAATAAATCAAACGTTAGACCGAAATACGTCTATTGGATCTGGTTCTTTATTTTCTATTCAGACAGGAAATTTCAATACAGTTCTTGGTCAGGCTGCAGGAATCGACTTTCTCAATGGTAATAACAATATTTTTATTGGACACGTAGCGGGGCAAACTCTGCAGAATGGAGACAATAATATTTATATCAGCAATGATGGAGTAGAGCCAGAGTCAAACACTATCCGCGTTGGAAACATACAAACCAAATTTTTTGCTGCCGGCATTCGTGGTGTAACAACAGATGTTGCAGATGCTATTCCAGTACTTATTGACTCAAACGGACAACTAGGAACAACTTCTTCATCAGAACGTTTTAAGCATTCAATTCAACAAATGGTTGATGAGTCTGCTGCTATTCTCAAACTCAACCCCGTATCATTCATCTATAAAACAGATGAATCACAAACAAGACAATTTGGTTTAATTGCTGAAGAAGTTGATAAGGTATTTCCTACATTAGTTATTAAAGATAAAAACGGGCTGCCATATACCGTTCGCTATGAAATATTGCCAGTATTGCTGCTTAATGAAATGAAAAAGTTAGTTGAGACAACGGTGACAAAAGATGAAATGCAAAAACTAATCGATAGAATTGCTATACTTGAAGAAATGCTTTCTCAAATAAATTAAGAAGTATTAAAAAAAAAAGGACTCTCTATTATTGAGAGTCCTTTTTTTAATGCGTTGTTTAGATCATTTTAAAATTCATCGTATACATCTCTGCGGTGTTTAATTGCAATAATGATGACTGTGTGGTTTTCAGAGTCTATTTTATACACAATTCTGTAATCGCTCACTCGTAGTCTTCGATGTCCCTTTAGGCTGTATCTTAATGGCTTGCCAAATCCTATTGGATCAACGACTAATCTTTCTTCTATTGCTTTTTTGATTATTGTTCTTGCTGTATTTTGGAGACTTGGAATATCTTCTTTAATAACAGAATCCAAATATTTAATGATATATTTATTTCCAGACATCTTCGTGATCTACCACTTTCGCGTCTTTTGTGTCACGGAATTCTGCAATAGCTGATAAAACCATGTCTTCCCGATGATAAAGAGCCTCAAAAACGAGTTCTTGAATGAAAAGAGAAACAGTTTTGTGTTCCTGTTTTGCGAGAGTAGAAAGCAAATCGGCCGCATCATCGGCAAAATCAACATTGAAACGAGAATTTTTTATAGCCATGTAAGCCTCTCTTTCATAAAGATCAACTATAAAAATAATGACATTTTTGAGTGTTCTCGTCAACAGATCGATGTGAACCATATAAAAAATTTTTTTACAAAAAAAAAGACCCTGCATTTAGCAGGGCCCTTCTTTTTTGTAAATATTCTATTTTTATTGTGCTGTTTGTTGCTGTGACTGCTTCAGCTCTTGAATTGTCTCATTAAAAGCTTTCTTCACAGGTTCTCGTAATCTTGTTGGCAATGGAGGATTAGTGTTAAGAGGATCTTTTGATTCAATTATTTGTAAACATTCAACAAATGATCTATCAGTATTCATGCATCTTTTCATGGAATCAATCACTGCTTTTTGTATGTCTAATATTGATCCTCGTTCAATCACCGCTTGTGCTTCTGAATCAAATGTTTCAAAGCGCTCACTTATATCTTTGTTATGATTAAACAAATGTTGATCTAATTCTTGTCTTTTTTCTTCTAATAAAGCATGCATCTCTTTTTCCGAAGCAATTGCACCATTGGCAAATATAGCTGCTGCAGATATCAATAATATAGCTAACTTTGTATTCATAGCATTATCCCTATTTTAAATTGAAAAATAGTTATTATATATTAGCCTATAAAAGGGTCAGCACTATGTCAAATGGTATTATATTTTATGTTATAGCTTTTATCCTCTTGATATTTATTATCAAAAGATCCCCTAGGTGAGCCTTTTGAAACTTTAATTTTACCGTTTGCCTTTTGTACAGGCTTTTTTTATACTAAAAATAGGTTCAACATCCCATAAAATGAGGAATTACCGTGATTGCAACGACAGATTTCAAAAAAGGCATCAAAATACTCTATAATAACGCTCCATACATCGTTCTTGATTATCATCATGTCAAGCCTGGCAAAGGTGGCGCTTTTGTCAAAACAAAGATGCGCAATATGATTACTGGCCTTATTTGGGAAGATACCTTCCGTTCCGGTGAAAAATTTGAGCAACCTGACCTTGAATACAACGATATGCAATATTTATATAACGACGGCGACCTCTATCATTTTATGGACCAAAATACCTATGATCAGGTTTCTTTTAATAAAGAGCAAGTTGAAGAAGTTCTTGATTATCTCAAAGAGCAAGCTGTTTATACAGTATTAAATTTTGAAGGTAAACCAATAGCAGTAACTCCTCCAATGTTCATGGAAATAGCAATAAAAGAAGCAATGCCTGGCGTGCGTGGTGATACCGCACAAGGTGGCGCAACAAAACCTGCAACATTGGAAACTGGCTTAGTTGTGCAAGTTCCTTTATTTGTTAATGAAGGCGATATTGTACGCATAGATACGCGTGATGGTAGTTACATGGAACGTGTTAAAAAATAGTCAATATATTGATTATATGGGGGGCTTTCTATGGACTTTATTTCTGAAGGAATAACATTACCAGAATCTGAACACACTATACCTTCTTACAATGATCTTTCACGCAGGGATGTGCGTTCATTAATATTTCACTTATTATATGCTGCTGATGCATTTGATTATCTGCAATCTTTGCGCTCTCTTGT
The DNA here is from genome assembly GCA_964433525.1 of uncultured Pseudomonadota bacterium. GTDB lineage: Bacteria > Babelota > Babeliae > Babelales > Vermiphilaceae > SOIL31. The sequence goes on along the minus strand of CAYSQT010000001.1, from coordinate 100,618 downwards.
TGATAATTTTAATCACGGCTTTGATATGGCTATTCCTTTTGACAGCGAGCTCGTATCGGTCGCTCAAGCAATTATACAAGACCGCCAAGAACTTGAAACAATATATGTTCCTTATTTGTCCAATTGGCGCGTTGATCGAGTCAGTACCTGCACAAAATTAATACTTTTATTTGGTATCTGGGAGCTTAAAAATACACCTACTGATGCGCGCATTATTATTAATGAGGCAATAGAATTGGCCAAATGTTTTGCAGAAGAAGATGCTTATCGCTTTGTTAACGGTATTTTAGATTCTATCACTAAAGATTTGCGTAAAGAATAGTAACTAATCGTACAAAACACAATTATAAATGTTGTTTACTTGCATACCAGTTAAATGGCACGCTTCTATGCATACTGGTTTCCATATGCGTGCTTGCGCCGCTTATGAAAATTTATAAAAATAATCTTAATACATATTATGACAAAAAATTAGAAAAAAAAGAGAGTGAAAAAAAACATCTTAGGGATATGATAGGCGATAAAAGCTTACAATGAACAACATTATTATTTTAAAATGATTTTTTTATTGAATATAATATACTAAATATGTTATATTATATTATAATTAATATCGTTGGAGTGTAGATGTCATGAGTTGGAAAGTAGAATTTTACAGTAAAAAAATCATGAATAATATAAAGCAATGGCCTGTTCAGATTGGAGCAAAATTTGCATGGATAGTAAATCTCATAGAAGAATTTGGGCTTGAATCTGTTGGCATGCCCCACATAAAAACACTCGGTGGTGGATTATTTGAAATTAGAGCTCAGGCTGGTGAAGGAATAGGAAGAGCATTTTTTTGTACTGTAAAGAATAGAATGGTGATTATTTTACATGAGTTCATCAAAAAAACACAGAATACACCAAAAAAAGAATTAGATTTAGCAAAAAAAAGAATGCTGGAGGTAAAACAATGAGTACAAAAAAATTAGATTTTAAAACTTTTAAGGAAGAAGCGTTGCAAGATGCAGCTTTTAGGGCTGAATATGAGGCCTTACGACCTGAGTTTGAATTGATCAGACAATTTATTAAAGCAAGAAAAAAAGCAAAGATTTCTCAAACCGATTTAGCAAAAAAGCTAAAATTGCAGCAACCTGCCATTGCTCGCTTGGAGAGCGGGGCTTACGCTACCACCTCCATAGCCAAATTGTCTAAAGTTGCGCGAGCTTTAGGATATTCCCTTAAAATTTCTCTTCAGACGAAAAAGTCTTAATAAAGAACTCTATGATATATGCAAAACAACAAAAATCTTCATCTCTTATAATCATCATTTTTTACGTACTGCTTTTTACTCCTCATTGCCATGGCGCAGAAGAGCAAACTTGTCGCCATATAAAATTAAAAGGTCATAAAGGACCAATAACAAAGATACTTTTTAGTAGCAATGGAGACAAAATAGTAACTGGCAGCACCGGAAACAAAAATAATCTTATGGTCTGGGATAGTAATAATGGTGATCGTTTATTCAATTGCGTTGGTCATCCAGGCAGTATATCTGACATAAAAATAAGCTGTGATAATTACCTTATTTCTGGCAGTGATACACCAAGCAATAACCTAAATGTATGGGATATAAATAAAGGTTCTTATAAAAGCACTTTGATTCATCATAAAGATGGCATTACTAGTATTGATTGTCATCCTAACGGACTAATCGCTTCTAGTAGCAGCGGAATAACCAGTAATTTATGCGTATGGGATCTAAAAACTGAAACTGGTTTTAGATTAGTTACTAAAAAAGATAAGAAAACTGAGCAACTACCCAGCAAAAAAAAGCTTATTAATCATGTACAATTTACTCCTGATGGAAACTCTATCATTTCATGCTCGCAACAACCGCTGACAATATGCCTATGGAGTATTACACGGAAAAAAGGGACTCTACTAAAAAAAATAGAATATCCTGGTTCGTATACTAATCTTGCATTTAATGCACAAGCAACGCAATGCGCAACTACCGCCGTAAATCCACTCCATAAGCCTCAAAGATCAGTATTGGTGGTGCATGATATTTTGACTGACACACATCATAATCGTACACGTATTTTTTCTGGTCATACTACCCATATTACCAGTGCGCAATTCAGTAAAAGTGGTAAATGGATTATTTCAACTGCAACAGGAACAGCAAAGAATCTTATTGTGTGGAACAATGATAAAAGAGCAATGAACCACACGGTAAAAACATTCACCGATATATCTACTGCCACATTGAGTCCAGATGAAAAATATATAGCTTTAAGTCGCTTTGAAGAAATGCCAAAAAAAGAAATTTTTATATGGGACATTGAAACAAGGACAATAAAACATCAACTAGCTGTTCACAAACAACCGGTATCAGTTATATGTTTTAATGAAGATGGTACAAAAATGGTCAGTGGTGGAAAAGAAACTACATACATTTATAATGATGACACAGTAATCGAACAAGAACATTCAGGAGAACTTATCTTGTGGTTTCTTGATAAAGAATGAAGTATCAACAGAGATAATCTTTTGTCTCGTTCTAATAAATTTTGTCTTTGTTCGTCAAACATACAATGCGGAATATCTACGTCTGTAAAATGCAAAACACCAGGTTCTGTTCTCTGTATAGCAGAGTTACTGATAATCTCATGCACATAAGGTAACCATGTGCCTATCAGTTTATGATGTAAACCTGTGTGATCAGGATGTTTATTGTTAATGGTCACCCTAACATTTGCAATACGATCATGCAACGCATATTCACGCTCAAATAGACCAAAAACAGGCTGAATCAAATCCTCAAAAGAAAAAAGATTATAACAATATTCAATCATATTCATGTTGGGATACCAGATTGGATTAATTGGTGTTCCCAACGTGTATAAACAGAAAATTTTATTTTTTTTAAGTTGATGTGAAGCAAGAATTGCAACATTACCACCATGACTATGACCAATAACCGTGATATCTGTTGCTTGGTCATATGTTTCAATAAGTTTTGCAAGATTAATGGCCGCTTTTTCCCGCGCTTGATGAGTAATTGCACCACTCCAATGAAAGGGAACAACTGTAGCATTCTGTTTATGTGCAGTTATTTCCAGTGCATCAAAAAAATCACCGCCAGGCATATACCATTCTGTTTCTGAACTCCATGTTCCATGAATAACAATAAAAACATGCTGGCACTTGATAGGTATAATGGTAAACAAGAAAACAAAAAGCAGCTCTTTTTGCATTAATACACGTTACTTATACATATTACATACGTGGTGCAAGTTGACGATAGACATACGCATAGGCAAGCGTTGCAACGGGCCAGGTTAAAAGAGTGCCAATATAGGTTAAAAAACCAATGTAGATTATTATTTTAATCACTACCCAAAAAGCAAAAATATCCCATACATGATCGCGCGTTAATTCATAACTACTTTTTAATGAATCAACAGCCCCTTGCCCTTTATCAATAATAAAAAAAGGGAAAAAACCAAACCGCAATATGACAATAAAACCAGGAATAACAAAAAGCATAAACCCAACCCACGCCATGAGACAATACAACAACCATGCAAAACATGCCGTTATTGCAAGGTTAAAACGGGACCATAATGTTTCAACGGTACTATTATGCTTATCGTAAACATTAAGCGCTATTGTTTTAAATCCCAAATCAAGACCGGTAAAAAAAAGTGCTAATAATACGCCAGAAATGAGTAATGGCATCATATGTTCAGCAATAAACCCAATAAGAGGCCTACCTGATTCATACACAATTGTTAAGCAACTTGATCCAATACATTCCTGAACTGTTTGAAACATGGGAGAATCAATCAAAGAAAGAATAAGACCTTTATTCAAAAGCCCAATAATGCCAACAAACAAAATAATTAATCCAGAACCCACTAAAAAAACAAAAAAGAATAAACGTATATGTTCTAAAATTTCTCTAAATGCAAAACTAATTGCTTCAACCGTTGAAAATTTTTTTCCTTCCATAAACGTCCTTCTTTTTTTGGCTAACATGATTCAATGTGATATCCCTTCGCGCTCGTCCTGAGCCTGCCCGCCGTCGCTAAAGCTATAGCGGATTCCGTCCTCCGAAGTTTTAACGAAGGAGGATCGAAGGATTTGAGCGCTCTATCCTTCAACAAGTTCAGGATGAGCGCAACGCTACTACGTTACTATAAATGAAAATATGATATCAAGCATTCTCACTGCATTTTTTGCTAATTTATCTGAGTCACCGTAATCATCATATTGTTTTTATCACACTCAGCTCTGAGCAATTCAACAAAAACGGCTCCTGCGGTAAAAAAATGTTCTTTGTTAACCCATATGCGCACCGCAAAATGCGAACGCGTTTCATTTGAAAAATCTGGTTGAATTATTTTATTCATTTTTACGACAGGATGAGGATTTTTTAAAAAAATGTGGTGTTGTTCAAGAACATTGTTAATCATCGCTTTAATTGCATTATAATCATCGCTATATAACATAGATACAACCATATCAACTCGTTTAATAGGATAAAACGTAAGATTAACAAGCGAATGCTTGAGTACCATTTCATTGGGAATACGTATCAATTTGTTATCAAACGTGCGCACGCGTACTGCAAGCAAATCAATTGATTCAGCCGTACCAAGTACTTCACCACTTTTGATGATATCACCAACAGAAAATGGGCGCTCCAATAACAAAAAAAATCCACTGATAATATTTGAAACACTTGTTTGTGAAGCAAAACCAATGGCAACACCAATAACACCTGCAGCACCAAGCAATGCTGTTACATTAAAACCAAATTCATGCAACACATTCACGCCAATAAAAATAATGCCGCCATAAAAAACAATATTGCCGATCAAAAGCCCAATGTGACGAGAAAATCGCTGCGTGCATATTTTTGCAAGAAAATTGGTCACATATCTTAAAATGGGAATTCCAAGTAACACCAATAAAATAATACGAACAGTACTTCCAACGTACATGTCGCAGAATGAAAAAGGATTCATATGTTGGCCCTTATTTTTTTGTTAAAAAAAGCGATGCCTACTCATTAACAGTGGGATCAACATTTGTAGTGGCGGCAATCCACGTAAACGCAATCCATAATTAATAAGAGACAATCCCATGAGCGCAACAAGAACACGAACTAATAAATCTCCCAGCGAAAAAGCAACAATCACAAGACCCGCAATAACACAGAGGATACCTATGAAATGATTTTGTTTGGTTGTCATTTTATTCCTATTTACTTTTATTTTTGTACAATAAATTGATAATCAATGTGGGTTGGTGGTACCGATGAGTCAACAATAACTTCACACGATGATAAATTAAGAGCTGTGGCGCCTACTTTTTGAAAACCATATTTCTGATAAAAATTATGCGCCTGATGGTTATCTACAAATGCACGCAACTTACATGCTATTATATCATCAAATATATTCATAACTGCCGATAATAGTTTAGTTCCCAGTCCCATTCGTTGAAACCGTTTATTAATGGCAAAAGAAAAAATATAAAGAATATTATTATCTATTTTTTTAAAACGACAAGATCCTAATAAAGTATTATTTGTATCACATATAACTAAAACACCGCATGGTTCATTATCTTGTTGTTTTATGATAAATTCTTGAGTTGCATTGTTTACTCTTCTGAGCGTTTTTTCAATCAGATCATCTAAATCTTCTTCTAATCCTATTACCGCAGGCATTTTCTGTAAAAATGGTTTATAATGCTCATAATACATTTGTTGTGCTAATTCTGCGACTGCATCGAGATCATTAAGAGTAGCATATCTAATAATATTATTTTCTTGAGCAATGCATAAAAATGCATTCATCATATAAGTTATAAAAAAAAATATTTTTAATAATTTCATAATTTCTCCGCAAAATTCATATAAAAATCAAGAATGGTTCTTTTTGCCCATCTGTTATTCACAATAAACACAATGACATGTTCCATTTTCTGCACATAAAACCATGAAACCAACCACCTCTTAATGCGCCACGCATCAGGTTGCACAAGATCAAAATAATGCATCATTAATTCCGTACACGAAAAGCGCCCTGCAAAATATGTCTGTAGATACTTGTGCCATGTTCTTATATCCTTTTCACTAATATTATATGCCTTTTCTTGTTCAAGAATATCATCAAAATAGTCTACATAAACGGTGCTATCAAAAATCGATCTTAAAATTTCATCCTCGGCGTATTTGAGAGTCTGAGTAATCAATTTAAAATCAGGAATTTTACTATAAAATCTATGTGCTACAATATATTCTTCTCTTAACCTATCAACCAAAGAATGGAACAACATTCCAGCTTTAAAAGAATCTTTCTCTTGCATAATATCTTCTATCGTAACGCCAGAAAAGTGAGTTACATTGCGTGATATTACACCCAGATATCGTATATCAGGAAAGCTTGTCCCTATAATAAATTCTTTTTCATTAAACAAGCCAGAAAGCGGCCCAGCAAGCATCTGTATTGCCAAAAAAATATGTGCTATCGGCGCTGCCATTTTTAAATTCTCTTTTTCTTATATGTTTTCATTTTTTAATTAAACTGCATCAAAAATGAATATGCAATCCATTCGCTGTCGCTATTTGATAAATATCCAAATTATTGCAATCTCTTACCGTACGATCAATCTTTGGGTGCTGCAATAATACACTCACCATCTCAACATCTTTTCTCCACAGAGCAGAAATTAAAAGGTTTTGATTATGAACATCTCTCACATTAACATCCACGTCAGGGTGCGCAAGCAATTGTTTTAGTAAATCTATTTTTTCCTGTACATACAAATGAAATAATGCTGCATTGCTAAAACTATCTTGTATATTAACATCAACATCAGAACGCTTAAGCCAATGTGCAAATCTTTCTTTCACTTTATTCCATCTTATATCATAAAGAAATAATCTGGAGAGAGTCACATTTTTGTCCGCCTTACGTGGGGCATAACAAGCCATTTCTATAACAATAGAAGGAAGAGGATATGCTACAAGCATTTGAACATTCTCTTCATGTACTGGATTACAATAGGCATTCATACAATAATCCATATCATTCAGTCGATTATCCGCCCACCCAAAACTAATCAAACCCTGTTTTCTTGCATCATAATTATTATGCATAAAAAAATGTGTAAATTCTTTTTTTCTTTTTTGCTGTGCAAAAAAAATTAATCTTTTGGTACATATTTCAGAAAAAAGAGCACTTAAATACAAAGGCGATGTATGAGAAAAATCAACATCATTGTTACATGCTGTGCATGTTCTTTTTAATGTATATACATCTGGGCAACCTAAACAACCAACAACATCTTTTTGAAAAACTGCTGCTGGTAACAGTGCTAAAAAATTCACATCTTCTTGCATTGCAAAACAAATCTGAATAATGAATGCTTGTAGCAATAAGATAGACGTAATGTTTTTCATAAAATCTCCTTCAAAACACAGAAAGCAATATAGATAAAAAAACTATTGCCGTTTTAGTTACATCTATAATACCTTATATTTTTGTAATCAAAAACAGTAAAAAAAAAGGTATTTTTTATGTCCTATATTATGGAATGTAGCCTTCTGTTATTTATCTATCTCTCTGCCATGGTCATAGCAGCATGTTTTAAAAAAGATACCAGCATTGCAAATTTTACGTGGGGCGGCGGCGTATTGCTTGTAACATGGTATACCTTTTTACGCATGAGCAATTTTTTACCACAACAACTTCTTATTACAACACTCATCACCTTCTGGGCACTACGCCTTATTGGATATATTTATATACGCTACGATGGCAAAGACCCCCGTTTTGCAACATGGAAATGGCAAGGAACAAAAACATTTTTTATCAATATTGTCTGGGTTTTTGGCCAACTTATTATGATTGCAATCATGAGCTGCCCATCAATATTAGTCAATAAATATAATGTGCCTCATTCTTTTTCTTTATTTGATTTGTGCGGACTTATTATTTGGATAATCGGATTTTACTTCGAAACAGTGAGTGATATGCAACTGTTTACTTTTATGAAAAATCCTGCAAACAAAGGTCATGTTATGTCATCTGGTCTGTGGCGCTATTCACGTCATCCTAATTACTTTGGTGAAAGTATGATGTGGCATGGTATTTTTTTACTCGCCTTGTCGGTGCCAAATGGTTGGATTGCAATTATTACTCCTGCAACAATAACATTTTTTTTGGTATTTATAACAGGTGTTCCGCTGCTTGAAAAAGCAATGGCAAATAATAGTGAATATCAAGAATACAAACAAAAAACAAGCTGTTTTATTCCAATGCCACCAAAAGAATAAAAAAACGAATCTTATAAAAAAAAGGAGTTGCTAATGTATCATGTTGCTAAGTATCAATTAAGCGTCTTATTTTTTACACTATTATTTTTACCATTTTATGTGCAGTCAGCACCTAATCTAAGCGTTGCTGATTTGCATGTTGAAAATGATATTTTTATGAATGACTCAGTAGATCAGAGTACGGGAAATGTCATGAAAGGTGCGACTCCAGTACGTTTTATTCATAATCATGGAACAGATAATACCTTTGTAGGACTACGCTCTGGTAATTTTAAAATGACAGGCATTAATAATACGGGTTTTGGCGCAGATGCTTTACGAGCTAATGATATTGGTCAACGCAATGTGGCAATAGGTAAAAGTGCATTAAGACAGAATGTAGTTGGTGCTCGCAATGTAGCAATTGGTTATCGAGCTATGAGGAATAGCACAGGAGGAACTAGCAATGTTGCAATTGGAGATAATGCAATGCTACTGAGTAATGGCGGCATTAACAATACTGCTATTGGTAGAAATGCCCTACGTAATTGTATCACGTGTAACACCAATACGGCAATAGGAAAAGATTGCTTTCTTATGCTGCAAACGGGACAAGGTAATACTGCTGTAGGTGTGGTTGCAGGAAGTAAATTAACAAATGGCACATTCAACAATTTTATTGGCACTGGCGCGGGCAGAGATTTAGAATCAGGAACCAATAATCTGTATGTTGCAAATGCTGGAGTAGCTTCTGAAAACAATACCATTCGTATTGGTGATACACACACACAATGTTTTATAGCTGGTATCAATAACTCAGATATCTCATTTGGAACCTTTCCTGTTCAAATCAATCTTGATGGAAGATTAGGTATAATACGATCATCAAGCAGATTTAAACGTAACATTAATGCAATGAACAACAAATCAGAACAAATTTATGATTTAACTCCAGTAACATTTATTTATAAAAATGATGATTCTGAATCACCACAGTTTGGTTTAATAGCAGAAGAAGTTGATAGAATATTTCCTGAATTAGTTGCATATGATAATGATGGAATGCCATACACTGTTCGTTATGAAGTATTGCCAGTATTGTTACTTAACGAGATGAAAAAACAAAAACAAACTATCGATACATTGTTGCTTGCAGTTAAAGAGTTACAAGATAAAGTTCAATATTTTATGGCAGCGTAATTTTGAACGGTTTGGTTTTTTATTTTTGAATGATAAAAAATATCCTCTTGCTCTCCAGGGAGGATATTTTTATTAAAAGAATGGTTGACATTGTTTTCATTCAATTCTATTGTTTCATAAAAAAAGTTATTTCTCTAAATAAATGTTTTTAATAAACGTTATGCATATATCAATCATCCGTTGTGTAACCTTCTTATCACTTGTTCTACATGTATTCTCATATAGCAACTATGACCCCTTACTTGTTGCGGTTACCATGGTAAAAAATGAAGAAACAGTTATTCAAGCAACATTGCAACCATTTGTTGATGGCGGCGTTAACGCTTTTTTTGTTTTTGATACCGGGTCAACTGACAATACCATTGCTCAGACAGAAGATTTTTTTGCCAAAAATAATATTCTTCTTGGCTATATCAGACAAGAACCTTTCATTGATTTTTCAACATCCCGTAATCGAGCACTGGAACTCGCACAACAACAATTTCCCAACGCTGCTTTTATGATTATGCTTGATGCTGAATGGTATCTTAATGATGCACGCGGATTAATTGATTTTTGCCAATTATGCCTTGACAACAATATATTATACCCAGCATTTCATATTCGCATTCTTAACGAGGCCTTAGATATTTATGCCCCACGCCTTATTCGATGTAATTGTAATGTACGTTTTGAAGGCATTGTGCATGAAAGCATTTACTGCCAAAAAGAGATGAATGTTCCTAAAAATATTTATTTTGAATATTTACCGACGTCTAATGGTTTTGAAAAAACAGAAAAACGTTTTATAAGAGATAGAGAATTACTCTACAAAGAATATATGAAAAATCCATTAGGTACGCGTAATCTTTTTTATCTTGCACGCACCTGTGAAGACCTTGGTAATTTAGAAGAAGCATATCATTTGTATAAAAAACGGATAGCACTTATTGGCTGGGACGAAGAAAATTTTATCTCTCTCTATCGTTTGGCCCAAACTGTGGAAAAATTATCATACATTAACGAACATTATACATGGCATGAGGCACTTGATTATTATTTACAAGCATACAAAATGCGTCCACACAGGGCAGAGCCGCTCATTAGCATTGCATACCACTACATCAATCAAGATGATATGAATACTGCATTTTTATTTGCTCGTCAAGCTGTTGAGATAGCATATCCACATAACGATCAGCTTTTCGTAGAAAAATATGCATATAATTATCTCCGCTATGAACTCCTTGCTCGATGTGCATGGTATATTAATAAATTTGAAATTGGAGAGTTGGCAGCACAAAAAGCATTTGATGCGTATCCCGATTGCCAAGTTGCTTACAATAACTTGCAATGGTATCTTAACCGAAAACACGCAACAACCGAAGAACAAAATTGAAACAAACTTGTCTATAAACACAAATCATCCGTACTCAATACACCCAAAAAAAATTATTGCATAAACAATAATCTTTCACTAGATTTAACTTAAAATTATCGTTCAAATAAAAAGGAGTATTGATGATAAGCACACTAAAAAGACTGTCACCATTAATCTTGGGATTGAGTCTGTTGATAAGTCCCACATATTCTTATTCAGAAAACAATCGAGCTCTAGACGTCGTAGCTTCATCTGAAAAATTACAATCGTATATTGGACAGCTTGATGAAATAGCTTGTGGCAAGGGCGATCAAAGTATACTGCAATCGCTCTACAAATCTATAAAAAAAGAACAAAAATTAATTGCTCAATCCGTCAAACATAATCCAACGCAGGACGCTCAAAATCTTTTAAAAGATTACCAAGACATTCTTAATCTGTTAAAAGATCATAAACAAACAATCTCCGTCAAAGATTTTTCCAGAATTATTGCTGCATACCTCACACAATCATTTTCAAAAAAATCCTCTGAATCTCAAGATGAAAATAGTTATATACGCCGTAAAGAAATGTTAAATCGTTGCTGTACTCCGTGCTGCAAACCAGGAAAGCAAGGTAAAAAAGGTGACAAAGGCAAAAGAGGCCCAAGAGGCAGAACCGGTGCAACAGGCGCAACGGGACCTACTGGCGCAACCGGTGCAACAGGTCCTAGTGGCGGCGCAACGGGACCTACAGGAGCAACCGGCCCAACGGGACCTACGGGTGCTACTGGTGCAACAGGAACGGGAACAACAGGATCTACCGGTCCTACTGGCGCAACTGGACCTACGGGTGCAACTGGCGCAACTGGCACAATTGGAGCAACTGGACCTACCGGCGCAACGGGAGCTACAGGAGCTACTGGTGCTACCGGATCAACTGGTGCAACTGGGTCAAACGTATCTGATTATGCATACATTTACAATCTAACAGCACCAGGGACCATTGCTATAGAAGCAGATATTCCGTTTGACACTAATGGTCCTATTACTGCTGGATTTACCCATACACCAGGAACTGCAAGTATTAACGTTGTTAATGCTGGTACGTATAAAATTAGTTTTTCTGTCTCTGGTGTAGAGCCAAATCAATTTGCAATTTTTGTAAATGGCGCTCCAAGTTCTGCTGTTAGCGTTTACGGATCAGGAGCAGGTACGCAACAAAATACGGGTCAAGCTATTCTTACCTTAGCAGCAAGCGACGTTATCACAATACGTAATCACTCTTCAGCTGCTGCCGTTACCCTCCAAACACTTGCAGGAGGCACACAAACAAATGTAAATGCTTCTGTTGTTATAGAACGTTTAGCATAAAATAAGCGAATACAAATTAAGAGAGCAGTGATATGTCAAAAAATAAGACATATCGCTGCTCTCTTAATGTAACGCAAAGGAAAATTCATGTTAGCTAAGCTAAAAAAAATATCACGATTTTTATTATATTTAAGCATTTTAGCTACACACAACTACACTTATTTACAAAAAAGCAACTCCCCGGACATTAAAGCTGTTGCACATTTATCAAAAAAATTGGAATCATACATAACATTATTAGAAGAAGCAATTATTACAGAAACAATTGATTATAATACCAGTCAAAAGAATCGCAATCTTTTAAAAGATTATCAAACAATTCTTACTATTTTAAAAAACCATCAAAATATATCTAAGAATCACCATTTATTTAAAGTAGTTGCAACCTATTTAACACAATTTTGTCCAAAGCAATCCTTAAAAGATAGCTACATGTGTCGTAAAACAATAGCACAAAAATGCTCTCTTTGTTGCAATCAAACAAAACCGGGAAAACAAGGTAAAAAAGGTGACAAGGGCAAGAGAGGCCCAAGAGGCACTACTGGTGCAACGGGTATGACTGGACCAATGGGAGCCACTGGTACGACTGGCACAACCGGTGCAACTGGACCAACAGGAGCAACCGGTGTAACTGGTGTTACTGGCGCAACCGGCGTAACTGGTCCTACCGGAGCAATGGGTGTAACTGGTGCTACTGGACCTACAGGAGTCACTGGTACGACCGGTGATACTGGATCGACTGGACCAACAGGAGTCACTGGCGTAACAGGCGTAACTGGACCAACGGGAGCAACTGGTGCGACCGGCGACATTGGAGCGACAGGACCAACGGGACCCACTGGTGCAACCGGTGATACAGGAGCCACTGGCGCAACTGGTCCAACGGGAGCAACTGGTGCGACCGGTGACATTGGAGCGACAGGACCTACCGGGTTAACCGGTGCAACTGGTGTTACTGGATCAACAGGACCCACCGGCGCTACAGGAGCCACTGGTCCAACGGGAGCAATTGGTGCAACCGGTGCTACTGGACCTACAGGAGCAACTGGCGCAACTGGTTCAACGGGAGCAACTGGTGCAACGGGTGTCACAGGTGCAACTGGACCTACAGGAGCCACTGGCGCAACTGGTCCAACGGGAGCAACTGGCGCTACCGGTGATACTGGAGCGACTGGTCCTACCGGAGCAACGGGTGCAACCGGCGCTACGGGAGTAACTGGTGCAACTGGAGCCACTGGAGCAACTGGACCAACGGGAGCAACCGGTGCAACTGGCGCTACCGGCTCAACTGTGGCAGATTTCATATATGTTTATAATCTTGCAGCAGAAACAGTGGCGGTAGAAGCAGATATTGTTTTTGATACAAGCGGTCCTGTTTCAAGTGGCTTTACCTTTACGCCAGGAACGACAAACATTACTGCACTTAATGCTGGAACGTATAGAATTATTTTTTCTGTCTCAGGAGTAGAGTCAAGCCAATTTTCTATCTTTGTAAATGGTGCTGCAACTACTGTAGTTACTGTATATGGTTCGGGAGCCGGCACCCAACAAAATACAGGATTTGGCATTCTTACTTTGTCCGCTGGCGATGTCATAACAGTGCGTAATCACACTTCAGCAGCGGCAGTTACGCTTCAAACTCTTGCAGGAGGAACACAAACAAACGCCAATGCCGCTATAATAATAGAACGCCTAATATAAAAAACTAAAAAGAGTGAGAATATGAAAGAAGTATTATTACCACAAGACCAAAATTTTTGGTATCTCAAAAGACCTGATACTCTTGCTTTGCATGAGCACACAAAGACTGAAATTGTTATTATTGGCGGTGGCATGGCAGGCCTAACCACCGCCCAAGCATTTGCCAAAAAAGGCAAAAAAGTCATCTTGCTTGAAGCTTATTATTGCGGTGCGGGAGCGAGTGGAAAAAGTTCGGGGTTTATTCAACCTAACTGCGAAATGAATTTATCAGAATTTGTGAATCGTTATGGCATTGAAGCTGGTAAAACTATTTGGAATGCCATTGAACAAAATGGCGTTGAACATATACGTACTACTATTAAACAGTATAAACTTGAATGTGATTACACAGAACAAGATTCACTGGATGTAGCTAGCTCACCATCAGATGTCAAAAACATTCGTCAAGAAGCGGAATATTTAGCACAGTTTGGTTACGCAACTCAGTTTATTAAAAAAAAAGAGATTCCTACTCTACTCGGCTCTGAAAAATATTATGGCGGTGTTTTGTACCCCAATAGCTTTGGTATTAATGGTTATAAATATTGCCAAGAAATGAAAAATATACTCGTGCAACAAGGTGTTACAATATATGAAGAAACACCTGTGTTGAGCATACAAGATCACTGCGTTACTACATTACATGGATCAGTCAAAGCAGATTATGTTATCGTATGCGCCGATCGGTTTATTCCTACCTTTGAAAAATTAACTAAAGAAATATATCACGTTCAAAATTTTTTACTGGCAACAGAGACGCTTACGCAAGATGTTATACAAAAAATATTTCCTCAAAAAAAAGTAATGATTTGTGATACTGAACTCATTTACAACTTTTATCGTATGACAGGCGATAGATTATTGGTTGGTGGGGGTTCGCTGTTTAATGTTTATAATAAATCTGAATCATATCACAGTAATTATATGTACAAAAAATTGTCACACTATATTAAAAGTACCTTTCCGTGCCTTGATGTTCAATTTGAGCATATGTGGCCCGGACTTATTGGCATCAGCAAAGATATTGCCCCCATTACAGGATTTGATAAAAAATTAAAATCATTGTACTACATTGGGGCTGCTACTGGACTTCCCATTGCCGCTATGCTTGGTAATTATTGTGCACATCATATCATTGATGGTGATGATACCTTAAAAGATTACTTTTCTCCCTATCGTAAATTTCTTATCAATGGGGCAGCACAAACTATTTTGGGAACAAAAGCTACGTTCGCTCTTTCAAACTGGATAGCTCAAAGAAATCACGTATAAAAAGCTATTTGTCAACATTTCATTATCGTGTTATGATAAAAATAAGTATTTATTAACCTTTTTACCTTTTTATCACATCTGATAAAAAGCGGTAGGATCACATTACATGTCAAAAGAACTCATAAGACCGGATCAATTTTGTACGGTCAAATCCAAAACCAAAGGCTCATATATCCCGCTAGAACTTAATCCGGAATTACAACAAGAACTGGATATGCTCTACAAAGGAGCTGTTGAGACCTTTCAATTGGGCAGACTCATTAAAGGCACTATTATAACAATAGACGACAATGGTGTGCTTGTTGATATTAAATATAAGTCTCGCGGATTAGTCCCACGCTATGAATTTAGTGAGTATGAACTCAAAAAATTGCAGCCTAGCGATGAAATTGAAGTCATTTTGGATCAATTGGAAGATGCTGATGGACGCATTGTTCTTTCTTATGAAAAAGCAAAAGAAATGCGCGCATGGGAAGCTGTTACTAAATTGTTTGAAAGTGGAGAGCCAGCAGAGGGCATCGTTACTCACAAAGTTAAAGGTGGCTTGAACGTAGACATTGGTATCCCTGCATTCTTACCAGGATCACAAATTGATTTGCAGCGTGTTATTGATTTTGATCAATATGTTGGTCAAACCATTAAAGCATGCATATTAAAATTAAATAAAAAACGTGGAAACGTGATTATTTCTCGTCGCAAGTATCTTCATGATCAACGTTCTGAAGAACGCAAAAAAATCTTGGATACGCTCAGCGAAGGGCAGATTATTCAGGGTGTTGTTAAAAATATCACCAACTATGGTGTATTCATAGACATAGGCGGCGTTGACGGTCTTCTTCATATTACCGATATGACATGGGGACGCGTAGCTCATCCAAGTGAAATGGTCAAAATGGGTGATACAATCACCGTTAAGGTACTCAGTTTTGACAAAAACAACGAGAAAATTTCTCTCGGACTTAAACAGCTACAAACAAATCCTTGGGATAAGATTAGCGAAGGACTTGCTATTGGTCAAAAGATCAAAGGTAAAATCTCTAGTATCACCGATTATGGCCTGTTTGTAGAAGTAGCGCCAGAAGTTGAAGGACTTGTTCACATTTCTGAAGTTTCTTGGACTGATCGTATTACTGATCTTAACCGTCTTTATAAACTCGGTGAAGAAATTGAAGTACTCGTTGTTTCTCTTGATAAAGAAAATCGACGTATGTCCCTCAGCATTAAACAACTCGGAAAAAATCCATGGGATATGGTAAACGAAGAATTTAAAGCTGGTCAAACAATTAAAGGTAAAATTAGCAACATTACTGATTTTGGTATTTTTGTTCAATTATTACCTGGTATTGATGGCTTAGTACATATTTCTGATCTTTCATGGACAGAACATATTGAACATCCATCAGACAGATATAAAATTGGTCAAGAAGTTGAAGCTGCTATTTTAAGTATTGATAAAGACAATAAAAAAATATCACTTGGCATCAAACAACTTTCAAATGATCCGTGGGAAACCGTTGTGGAACAACATCCTGTTGGATCAATTATTGAAGGTGAAGTCAGCAAAATCACTAACTTTGGTGCTTTTGTAAGATTGCCAAACAATATTGAAGGATTGATGCACAATACTATCCTTACCCAAGAGCAAGGTAAAAAAGCTGAAGAATTCTTTACTGTTGGCCAAAAATCACCGTTCCGCATTGTTAATATCAACAAGGATGAACGTAAATTAGCGCTCAGCACTCTTCTTGAAGAAAAGAAACTAGAGCCTAAAAAACAAGAAGTGAAAAAAGGCGAACCGAAAAAAGGTAAGTCTGATTTTGCAAAAACCTCAACGGACAAGTCTGACGAAAAGCCAGCAAAACAAGCAATGAAAAAAGAGAAAAAAGAAGAATCTGCACCAAAAATGCGTGGATCCTTACAAATTGCTCTTGAATCAATGCAAAAATCAGACAAATCTGAAGATAACCAAAACGAATAGAAAATATGGAATTTATGGAATTAAGTAAACTGACTTTTGCAATGATTAAACCTGATGCTGTTTCTCAAAACAATACAGGTAAAATTATTGATATGATTGAAAAAAATGGTTTTGAAATAGTGCGCATGCATAAAGCAATTCTTGCTAAAGATTTGGCAGAAGAATTTTATGAAGAGCACAAAGAAAAACCATTCTACAATGAACTTGTTGAATTTGTCACCTCAGGACCGGTCATCATTATGGCACTCTATCATAATGATGCTATAAACGAATGGCGCAAGCTTATTGGGGCTACAAACCCTAAAGATGCCGCTCCAGGTACCATTAGAAACTTGTTTGGCACTGATATTGGCAAAAATGCAGTTCATGGATCTTTGGATTTAGAATCTGCAGCAAAAGAACTCGATCTCTTTTTTCATGAAATGTTTGGCTTTGACGAAAATGAAGAGTCAGATGAAAGTGAAATGAGTTTTGTAGATGAAGATATAGAATCTGATACATGTAACGGTTAATATATCTTTACATAAGTGTTAAAAAGAAGAAGGACGGTTATCAAATATAACCGTCCTTCTTCTTTTATTTGTTTGCTTGATTAATAAGCACCGTTATTGAACTTCTGTTAATTTCCAAAAAGCAAGGACGCTCTAATTGTATATTTTTTAGCTCTCCAGTTTTAAGCAAAAATATCAACGCAGAGTGTGCAACAGCCGTTAAAATGAGAGGAGCGTGACCAGATTGAATAACAATATTGCCTTGCGGCGTGTGAGCCTCAAGCCATTCAATAATATATGATTCTTGATGTTGCGGACTAATAATGAGTAATTTCACTCGTTATGCTCCTTGCTGCGTTTGCAACTTATGAGCCTTTTGAATAACTTCTTCTAACGTACCAACCATATAAAATGCTTCTTCTGGCAAATGATCATAATTTCCGTTAATAACCAATTCGAAATCTTCTATTGCTTTTTCACGCGGTACAAAGCGCCCCTGCATTCCTGTTGCAAATTCCGCAGTAAAAAGTGGTTGTGTAAGAAATTTTTGTACTCGCTTAGCTCGTTTAACAACCATCTTATCTTCTTCTGCAAGTTCATCCATACCAAGTATTGCAATAACATCTTGTAATTCTTTGTAACGTTGCAATATTTTTTGTATTCCGCGTGCAACCGCATAATGACGTTCACCAATCACCGATATTTGCAATCCTTTAGAACTAGATCCTAACGGATCAACAGCAGGATATAATCCTAATTCAACCAATTTACGAGACAATACGGTGGTCGCATCAAGATGAATAAAGGTGGTTGCTGGTGCTGGATCTGTAATATCATCTGCAGGAACATAGACAGCCTGAATTGATGTTATTGAACCATTAATGGTGCTTGTAATACGCTCCTGAAATGCACCCATTTCAGTTGCAAGAGTTGGTTGATATCCAACAGCAGAAGGCATCCTGCCCAAAAGCGCAGATACTTCTGATCCTGCTTGAACAAATCTAAAAATATTATCAATAAAAAGCAAAACATCCTTTTTTTCTGTGTCTCTAAAATATTCCGCCATAGTGAGTCCGGTCAGCCCAACACGTAAACGTGCTCCAGGCATCTCTCCCATTTGACCAAAAACAAGAGCAGTTTTTTCAAGAACTCCGGTACGCTCCATTTCTAACCACAACTCGTTACCTTCTCTGGTACGTTCGCCGATGCCCGCAAAAACAGAAACACCGCCATGCTCTTGCGCAATATTTCTAATAAGTTCTTGCACAAGCACTGTCTTACCAACACCCGCACCACCAAAAAGACCAATCTTTGAACCCTTCATATAAGGACACATAAGATCAATGACCTTTATACCAGTCTCTTGAATCTCATTTTTTACTTTAAGATCAATAAATGCTGGTGCTTCTTTAAAAATAGAAGATTCTAGATCTGCGTGAATTGGACCTTTACCATCAATGGGATCACCAAGCACATTAAATACTCTGCCAAGAACTTTTCTACCAACAGGAACCGTAATAGGAGCTCCTGTATTAATTACCGGCAAACCTCGGGTAATATTAAAAATATTTTCAATTGCTATACAACGAACAATACCATCTCCGAGATGTTGTGCAACTTCAATGCTCGCTTTTCTTTGTTGCTCATTGTTTTCCTGTGGAAATAGGATATGTAATTCATTGAGAATTTCAGGAGTTGCCTCGTGAGGAAATTGGACATCTATAATAGTTCCGGTGATAGTTAAAACCTGCCCTTGAGGTTTTGTAAATTCATTATTCATAAAAGATGCACCTTGTGCATAAATAATTAGTAAGATTCATCATTATTTAAGCTAATCTATGTCACCTTCTTTGTAAAGATAAGGCTTTATTTTAGAGGTTTTTTTACGCTTATTCTTTATATTCTGTATAAAGTATTTTTTGAATTTCATCATAAAACTGCAAAAGATGCCCATTTTCATTTTTAATAGTCCGAGAACGCATCAAATCAAGGTCCTGTACCGCTTCTCGTAAATAATCGTGTGCTGTTTTACGGTAATCATCAATTATGTTAGACTTCGCACCCGACTCTTTGAGAACTATTACTATCTTCATCAAATCTTGTACTTGATCGGGAGAACAGTAATCACAGAGAGAAATGACCGCCTGGATCAAGGCTGTTCTTTTTGATTCATTGGGTGCATTAACATGCGCGCCAAAATTAAGCAACGTTTTCACACCACTCAAATAGGCTATTTGTGTTGCACAATGCAAAGCAGTATTTCCTTCATACGGGGTATTTATATAACGCCTAAGTCCTATTATATTCAAACTTTTTACAAGAAGTTCATCCTTTTTTTCTTTGACAATTTCATGTAACAAAAATGGACTTGGATCATATTGAACACATCTTAATAAATGCTCATCTCTTGTATGATTCTCAGAATAATATTTTTGCGATACCATTTGCATTGCTTGTCGCGGCACTATACGAGTTGTAAACATACCAAATGATATAATTGGCAAAAAAAGTAATGTAAAAAGGGGCACTAATTTCATATTCTTCTCCATTGTGATACACTCATATTTAATTGTTTTATACCAAAATAAATCATTTTTTGCATATATATTGAGGTTATTCATGACATTATATCAAAACACACAATCTGTTATCATATTCTTTTTTGTCTTAATCGGAACTTTTTTTACACATCTTGATGCGCACAATTTTGGAAATTTTGAACATTTCAAAAAAGACATCAAAGATCAATATATTAATAAAACAACTGCAGATATAGCTCAACATATAAAAGATGGAAGATCAATAAAAGAAGAATTTAAACATCACCTCAATGAATATAATTCAAAAGGCGGATACAGTCTTCTTAGTAATGCACCTCAAACACCAGAAGATTACATTGCATCTGCTTTTGAAGAAAAAGGAAAAGAATTAATCAATGAATATGAATCAGCATCTTGGAAGAAGGCAGCGTGCATGGCAGTAATGGGCGTTGGAGCTCTATTTATAGGTGCTGCAATAAACGAAAAAGACAGTAGAGCAAGCACTCTTGCTGGAACTATGGGGGTTACTTTCATTATAAGCGCAGCATATGGCCGTTCATGTTATAAAAAGAAAACAGATACGTTACCAGATCATATAAAAGCCATTCATGTTATGGGTGAAATATGGGAAAGCACCTATGGCAAGTGTTGATCATTAAGTGTATCAAGCTGTAAATAACTGTGGAGTATGTAGTGAAATTTGATACCAAAAAAACATTATTTTTAATTGATGGTTCCTCTTTTTTATATCGTGCATATTATGGCCTCAAGCCACTTCATACGCAGTCTGGTGTTCCCGTGCAAGCAGTATTTAGTTTTTGTCGTATGATAAAAAAAATGACTGACACATACGCACCGGAATATATGGCTCTTGTGTGGGATAGCAAGGGAAAAACAACACGACACGAGATATTTCCCGCTTATAAAGCAACGCGTCAGGCACCACCAAGCGATTTATTTGAACAAAAAAAATATATCATTGAGTTTGCAGATCTCATCCAGCTACATCAGGTCGAAAAGCCTGGCATTGAAGCCGATGATTTAATGTATTCGCTTGCTGTTGAGTGGATTAATCAAAACAAAGATAACGCTGTTGTATTTGTAACACTCGACAAAGATATGGGACAAGCACTCACTCTTGGTGAATATATATACCTTCTTGATGCATTCAAAGAAGAATGTTTTGACCGTGCTGCAACAGAAGCAAAAATGGGCTTTTCTGCAAGCAAAATTCCATTTTATTTTGCATTACTCGGTGACTCATCAGATAATATTCCCGGTGTCAAAGGAATAGGCAAAAAAACTGCACATGATCTTGTTAATCAATTTGATTCATTGTCCGATATATATGAACACATAGATGAAATAAAAAAACAAGGAACAAAAACAACATTATTAACAAACAAAGATGATGCATTATTGAGTTATGAACTGTTTTTATTGCAATATCATGCACTTAACAGTACTGAGCAAACTGTGCTCTTTGATAAAAACAAATGGGACAATGCGCGCCCTCTTTTTGAAGAATTACATTTTAAATCATTGCTTGGTGCAGGGAGTCAATCAAAACAAAAACAAGTATCTGATGTGCAACATAAAATTGATTATTGGAAAACGCACCATTTAATTACCGTGCAGACAGAGCAAGAATTATACGATGTATGTGAATATATGAAGCGTACTGGTGCATTTGCCGTTGACACAGAAACAACAGGAACTCGTGCATTAGATGTTGATTTGGTTGGTGTGTCTTTGTGTGCTGACAATGAAAAAGCATATTACATTCCATGCGGACATCTCACTGATGAACAACAAGTACCAAAAGAAATTGTTTTGGCTGCAATCAAGCCACTGCTTGAAGATGCAACGTATAAAAAATATTTACACAATGCAAAATATGATCAACTTGTTTTTTCGTCTCACGGCATTGAATTACGTGGTGTAGCAATGGATACCTTCATTGTAGCAAATCTAATTTTAAAAGAATGGCAAAGTGCAAGCTTAAAAAACGTATCACACTTTTTTTTTAATGAAGAAATGCTCACCTATGATGACGTAGTAAAAACAAATAAATATAAAAATTTTTCGTATGTGCCTCTTGAATTAGCAACATTATATGCAGCTGCTGATTCATTACAAACATTTAAATTAGTTAATGTATTGAACTCAGAACTAAAAAAAGAGCCTGTCTTAGAAACATTATATTATTCTCTTGAGCACCCATTGATACAAGTGCTGTATGACATGGAAAAAAAAGGCATTTATTTAGATGTACACAGCTTAGCGGCTTTGGACAGTAAAGTGGTTACAGAACTTCACATTATTGAAGAACAAATAGGTGCACTTGTCGAACAAAAGACCATTAATTTAAGTTCACCAAAACAGATCGAACATCTTTTATTTTATGTATTACAATTACCTCCTCAAAAAAAGAGTCCCAAAGGAGCGTATTCCACCGATTATGAAGTGCTAAAAGCACTTGCACATTTGCATCCAGTTCCAGCATTAATCATAAAACATCGCGAATTAACAAAATTAAAAAATACGTATATCGATACATTACCTACCTATGTAAGCAAAAAAACGGGACGCATTCACACAACATTCAGTCAGACAATAGCTGCAACAGGAAGACTTGCTAGTTCACATCCTAATTTGCAAAATATTCCTGCAGATACGTCTGGCTATGGTATAGAAGTGCGTGCGGCATTTAAAGCAGAACAAGAACATGCCTTTATTTCCGCGGATTATTCGCAAATTGAGTTGCGTGTTCTTGCGTATCTGTCTCAAGATAAACAGTTGATAGATGCTTTTTTAAGCGGTCATGATATTCATACTCAAACAGCAGCACGGCTTTTTGATGTTGCATTGCAGCAGGTGACAAAAGAGCAAAGACAACTCGGTAAACGTATTAATTTTAGTATATTGTATGGATTAACACCATATGGTTTGTCAAAAGATTTAAATATCTCATTTAAAGATGCAAAAAAATATATTGATCGTTATTTTGAGCAATATCCACACGTGTCAATATGGATGAAATCCATTATTAAAACAACAGAAAAACAGGGATATATCGAAACATTACGGGGACACCGCAGATATATTCCTGCAATTTATGAAAAAAATAAATCATTGTATGAAGAAGCGTGCCGCATTGCAATTAATACCGTGGCGCAAGGCACAGCAGCAGACATTATGAAATTGGGAATGATCAATGTGCATAATGAACTATGCGCTCACTACAATAATGCAGCTATGTTGCTACAGATTCATGATGAATTAATTATTTCTGCACCACATGAACAAGCACCTGCAATTGAAGCTATGCTCAAAAAAACATTAGAGTCTGTTGTGGATTGGAATGTTCCATTGATTGTTGAAACAAGTATTGGCAGAACATGGAAAGAGGTAACGTAAATGAATAGAGTATATGAAAGAGAATTCCTTGCATATGCTCTATTCAGGCTTAATGTAATGTCTTATGATGCCATAAAGCGATCTAGTTTTTCTTGTAGTTGTGCAACCATTTTTCGCAATTGATAGGTTTCTTGTTTTTGTTTTTTCATTTCATTAAGTAATAATACAGGCAGCACCTCATAACAGACAGAAAAAGGTTCTCCATTTTGATCATAAATGACCAGCTCAGGAAATGCAGCATCAACTTCTTCTGCTATTAAACCAAATTGTTTTAATGCTTCTCTGTCATATTTATACACAAAAGTCACTGGATTGAGATCATAAATACGATCAGATTCATGATCCATTTGTTGAATACTATCTTTTACTTTGCGAGATGATTCTATTGTTGCCAATTGACCATTATCTCCAACTTTCAAAGATGTAGTGCGACCGGTTGTAAATCTTGAATTATAAATTCCTGCTATAAAACATTTTTGCTGATCTTCACCAATAAATATTTGACCGTCTGAATCAGGCCCTTCGGCTGAATTTTTACCAGAACTTCCAATTATAATAGTTGAATTACAACTAGAAGTTATTGAAGAGCCGGCATTAAAGCCAATGATAATATTGCCACCGCTATTTACAGGATCACCATTTTTTATGAATTGTCCTGCATTAACACCTATAACAGTATCGTTCCTTCCTCCTAAATAACTAGTAAAAGCACCATTTCCTATTACTGTGGTATTTTCAATAGCTTGAAATCCACTTGAAAGTATCCTATGACCTACAATAGTATTATTTGTAGAAGCACGATTTAGCATACTGCTAGATCCAATTGCTATGGTATTTTGTTTCGTTTCAAAAGAACCTGAAAGTGCAGATGCTCCTATAGCTATATTATTACTACCTGAAGAACTATCCTTAAGAGTATCAATTCCTATTGCTATATTTATATTACCCGTTTTATTAGAAAGCATTGATTCTCTGCCAATCGCAATATTATCAGTACCTTGCGTGTTCGCATTCAAAGCAGCTCTTCCAACTGCAATGTTTCCTGATCCTATTGTATTTGCCGCCAACGACACAGTACCAACTGCAACATTATTATCACCTGCAGTATTAGTCGTCAATGCTAATGCTCCTACAGCAATGTTTCCCAATCCCGTTGTAATACGCCTTAATGCATCAAAACCAACTGCTGTATTAATGCTACCTGATGTCAATCTTCTCAATGCTCGTACCCCAATGCCTACATTTTGTATTCCAATTCCTGTGGTAAAATTACCCGCTTGCTTACCAACAAATGTATTATCTTTGCCAAAATTATGAATAAAACGAACTCCACTTTTTATAATATTTCCAATATTTTGATCAACAGAGTCATTCATCGAAATATTTCTTGCAACGCTTAATCTAGTAGTGTCTTGATCGATGCCATCATCATCTCCTTCAAGTAAAAATAAATCTTCACTTTCAACGACTATATCCTTTGCCGTTAAACAAAAAGAAAAAAACAACACTGCGCACAAAAAAATTTGTGTAAAAAATAAATGAGTAGACCGCATAAACATCTCCCTTGTTTAGAAAAAACAAAAACAGTTTTTTGATTAATTAGTAGCAAACTGATTGTTGATAAAACAAGGAAAAGCGGTAACAAAAAAAAATAGGGTGAAGCATACCCAAAAATGTCATTTTTCAATATGCTTCATCCATAATTTATGACGCCATAAAACGATCTAGTTTTTCTTTTAATTCTTTGACTATTGTTTTTAAAAGTGGGAGATTTTCTCTTTTTTGCTTTAATTGTTTTATTTCATTAAGCAACAACACTGGTAAAACTTCATAACGAACACTGAACGGCTCATTATATTCATCACGGATAACTAATTCTGGAAAGACTTTATCAACTTCTTCTGCAATCAAACCATAGTGCATGGTTTCCGTTTCATCATCATGATACATAAAAGTAACGGGATCAAGGCGATAAATTGATTTTGAATCATCTTCGCTCATTGTGCAAATACCATGCTTATATTTTCTTGAGGAGGCCTTTATACCCAATTGGCCATCGGACGTTACGTATACTGGAGCTCCACTCACAATAGCACCTAAAATGCCTGCGATAAAGGTTCTTGTCTGACCAGACCCTATTCTAATAGTATTACTGTCACCCGTAACCCCAACATTTCCAATCATGATATTATTGTCACCATTGATTTTAGATCCTGCTTGAAACCCTATTGTTACGTTATCATTGCCAGCTGATCCTCCTCCTTGAACTCCAATGACAGTGTTTCTTGATGAAAATGGTGCTAATCCCATAGCATTTGTTCCTACAACAACATTATGAGAGCCACTCGTAAGTGTTTGTAATGCTCTTGCACCAATGACAACATTTCTAGTATTAAGTGGATCTGTTGCCATTGCAAGAGCTGAATTACCAATGGCTATGGATTGTACAAGATTATCTGTAGATGTACACATTAATAATGCATTTCTGCCAATGGCAATGTTATAAGCACCTCTTATATAAGAACTTAAAGCAGATTTACCAATTGCTATGCTTGAAAATCCGTCTATCTGCGATGTCAATGCGGCATTACCAATTGCAATATTACTGCTTCCTTGATTATTTTTAGTTAATGCAAAAGAACCTACAGCAACGTTCCTGTCATCCCTCATAGTGCCCCTTAAGGCTTCTGCTCCAAAACCTGTGTTTTCCTCTGCTGAATTAAATCTCCCTGCACGAATACCAACATAAGTACTATTTTTTCCAGAATTATGAATAAACCTTACGCCATTTTTTATAATATTTCCAATGTTTTGATTAATCGAATTCCTCATTAAAATATTTCCGTCAACAACACGTCTCATAACCTCTTCAGAATATCCATTTTCTTCTTGTAATAAAAATATATCTGAGCTATCTTTATGAGACTTTGCGACCACACATAAAGTAGAAAACAATATTATGAATAGAAATACCCTGTAATAAAAATGATAAATAAATTGCATAAAACATCTCCTTTTTTTTATAATATTTTGCCTAGCGCTGTTGATTATAACCCTGTCTGCTTGTACACCTCTTTTTGTAAAACAAAAACTAACTGTTCTAATTGAGATAACATTTCTACAGTTTGTTTTATCTGTTTTATTTCATTAAGTAACAAAATAAGCAATGCTTTATCATGGTTGTCAGTGGATACTTCTGAATTAGGGTCATATATTGATTGCGAATCTTTTTTGTCTATGGAGCGGATGTTATATGTATATTTTCTTGATGAAGCTTGCACTCCAAGTTGTCCTTCTGTGGTTATATAAACTGGAGACCCAGAAACTGAAATCCCAGAAATACCTGAAATAAAAGTTCTTTTATGATCTGATCCTATTCTGATGGTAAGATTATCATTTGCGTTACCAAAATTATTATTCCCAATGATAATATTATTATTACCACCATTTATTTGTGAACCAGCATCAACTCCTATCATGATATTATTATTGCCAACATTTTTACCTGATCTGTCGCCAATGACAGTGTTGGTATTTGCCGATTGCGTTATGCTTAAAGCGTCTATACCAATAGCAATATTAAAGGAACCTTGCGTAAGTTTTGACAAAGCTCTTGCACCAATAGCAAGATTACCAATAGATGTTTGTGCTGTTTCAAGAGCTGAAGTACCAATAGCAATATTTTCTGTCCCTGTTTTATTATGAAACAACGCATCGCGGCCAATTGCAATATTATCAGCTCCAGTAGTATTCTCAAAAAGCGCCCCCACACCAATTGCAGTATTACCTGAACCTTGTGTATTATTTTGTAAAGCCTGTGAACCAACAGCAACATTATCAACACCTCGCCTGCTCAAACGTAATGCAAGCGCACCAATTGCCGTGTTGCCACTGCCAGACGTAACACTACTTAAAGCTTGCGCTCCAAAACCAGAATTATTACTTCCTGAACTGCTAAAATTACCAGCATTAACTCCAACAAAAGTATTATTCGTACCAAAATTATGAATAAAAGGCGATCCATTTTTTACGATATTGCCTATATTTTCACTAACGGAATCTTTCATTGAAATATTGGTCTGAACATTAAGATTAACGGCACGAGTCGTCAGGCTGTCTTGCTTGTCTGCTATAACAAAAAAAGGCAAAAATAATAGAACTATTTGATATTGAAAATGGCGAACACTTTGCATACATATCTCCTTTTATGAATGATGAGTGAATTATTATGTTATTGATTACAACCTCTTAAATAATCTATTTTTTTTTGTAATTGGATAATGTCTTTTTGTAGTTGCACAATCTCATGTGAATCTTGTTGCAATTGTTTCATTTCAGCAAGTAAAAGAGCTGGTAACATTTCATAATGTACTGTTAATGGTTCATTATACTCATCATTGATAACTAACTCTGGAAAATTTTCACCAACTTCCTCTGCAATTAAACCATACTGTCTTGTTTTTGTTTCATCGTCGTTGTAAATGAATGTAACCGGATTAAGATCATCAACCGACATTGAATTACTTTTATTAATAGAACACATATTGTTACTATCACTTCTTTGTGAAATTTTAACTCCAAGCTGCCCATCTGCAGCTATGAATAGTTGAGAGCCGGAAACATTACTATTAAAAATACCCTCAATAAAAGTCTTTATTTGATTAGTTCCTATCCTGATAACGTCACTATCTTTTATAGCTCCAAAATTGTGAATCATAATATTATTAATATTTCCCTCTTGAATAAACGATCCTGACTTATTACCAATCAATATATCATTGTCCCCAGCACGAAGGCTTAATTGATGCCCAATAGCTATAAAATTGTTCGTAACTATTAAAGAAGGTGAATTGAGCTCCGCACATCCTATAAAAATATTAGACAAACCTCCAGAATGAAAGGCTAAAGCATTTTGTCCAATCCCAATATTGCGTGAACCGCTGGTTAAAGCTACAAGAGAATCATTTCCCAATGCTATATTTTCACCGTTTTCATTAGCTACACCACCAAACAAAGCACTATCCCCAATAGCAATATTATCATTACTATTTTGGCTATTTCTTAAGCAGCCAAAACCAATAGCAACATTGTTTGATCCTCGTCTATTTAAATTTAATGCATTAAAACCAACCGCAACGTTATTCATACCACGCGTATTAGAAGAGAGGGCAAATATTCCCACTGCAGTATTACCGCTACCAGTTGTTACTTTTCTTAATGTATCAACACCAAGTCCGGTATTCTGACCTCCAGTTCCAGCAAATCTACTACCTGACCGAATACCTACAAAGGTATTGTTTGTACCAAAATTATTGATGAAACGCACACCATCTTTTAAGATGTTTCCTACTTCTGCACTATCCGAATTACTCATGAAAATATTTGTAGCAACTGTTAATCGCGTTACTTCAGCCTCAGTATCATCGTCTATATCTAACAACAATAAATCATCACCCAAATATCCTTTTTTTATTGCTTGCATAATATTATTAATAGCACAAAGAAGTTGTTTGCGCGTGATATTGTCACTATTGCTGTGCTCCAATAATCGTTGTGAATATTCAAGTGCCTGTATTACTTTATCTCGTGATTGTATAGCTTCACCATTTTCTATACTGCGTTTTAATGATTGCAAAGGTGAATCTTCATGATTATCAAAAGCAATTGCTGCAAATACGCACGCTGCAATATTGTGGAGCTCATCATGCAGCTGAACATAATTTTTTGCTGTTGAACAAAAAGAAAAAAACAGAACTGTACATAAAAATACATGTGTAATAAATACATAAGTAGACCGCATAAACATCTCCTTTATTTGAGAAAAAACAACATTTTTTTGATTATTAGCAAATTGATTGTTAATAAATCAAATAAAAACTGCTTCTTTACGGAGATGTTTTTTTAGATTGTGGGAATAAGATTATGAACCAACTGTTGTTGATTCAGATTCGACTGGAAGCGTTGCTTGTTTTGCATTGCTGAGTTTGTTCAGCAATAATTGATAATGAGCTATGTTAGCAAGTAAAGAATACACCCAAGCTAAAAACTTGTTGGGATTAATCAAGTTAGGAAAATCAGTTGAAAGGGAATGTGCATATTTTACCTCGCTGAACGTTTTGCCTTCAGCAATATCTTGGGCTTCTTTAGTGGCCATGCGCTCAACAACTGAGGTAAAACCTGCAGTATTTATAATATTTTTAAGTTTTGGCTCTATAATTTCTAGCGCCCTGCTAAGCTTTTCATTTTCTCTGATTTTTTTAAGCTGACCCTCATTTTTTTTTATTTCTTTATTAATAGCATCTTCTGCCATTTTTATTGGATCCTGAACTTCAGCAACCGTTTGCATAGAATCAGCAGCAGAATATTGATCAACATCCATGCTATGGATTGATGTGACACATAACAGCACAACGGTAAAAAGCAGATTACGTTTATCCATGATAACCTTTCTATTGCCCTTTTATTCTATTATGAATTTATCAAGCAAAGCAGCTATATGTCAACAATTAATTAAAAAGGGTTTATTGAACCCGTTTTCAAAGTATTGGCCGTAGTTGACTTTTTTTCAAATATGGGCCATCCTTTTATCTAATGATAGATAATCATTTCTGTGAAAAATCAAAATACATTTAACAGTTCATTTTTTTAAGGATATTACCAATGGCAACCAGTAAGTCTGGCGGAAGTACCCAGAATAATAGAGAAAGTCATAGTAAACGGTTGGGTTGTAAACTGTTTGACGGCCACAAGGTATTTGGTGGTGAAGTTATAGTTCGTCAACGTGGCACCCATATTCATCCGGGAAAACAAGTACGTCGCGGTGGTGATGATACGTTGTTTGTAACAGCCCCTGGAGTCATTAAATTTCATTACGGTCCAAAGGGTCGTAAATACGTCTCAGTTATTAGCCCTACATAACAGCTAATGTGTTTGAGAGTAGTGAAGCTGATCTGTTATTAAAAAGGAATCTTATTTTAGCTATTCAAGTGATTGGAAAATACTGATGATTAATTTTTTGAAATACCGCGGTATAACTGCGCTTACATCGGTCTTATTGATTGTAGCATTTGGTGTTGTTGCAGCTTATCGGTATCAAACGCGTGGTTCCGTTTTCACCTATAGTGTTGATTTTACTGGTGGAACACAGGTGCTATTCAAATTTGATACACCCGTCGATAATGCCCTGGTAAGAAACATTATTGCAGAAAAAGGCTGGTCTAACCCCAGCGCACGTCCTTTCGGCGAAAATGAAGTTTTAGTGCGCGTAAAAGAATATGAAAGCGATGCAACAGGTCTTGGTCAACGTATGCAAACTACTTTGCAAGCTGCATTTCCTGATAACACCGTCACTATGATTCAAACAGAAAGCGTTGGGTCTGGTATTGGTGCCGGATTAAGAGGTAAATCAATCCGAGCTGTTTTGATGGTATTGTTGCTCATGCTTTTGTACATTGGTTTACGTTTTTGGTCCTTTGCGTTTGCAACGGGAGCTGTTGTAGCCCTTATTCATGATGGTATTATTGTTCTTGCAATATTCTTGTTCTTGGACAGGGAAATATCAAATAATTTTATTGCTGCGGTACTGACCGTACTGGGGTACTCGATTAATGATACTATTATTATATTTTCACAGATACGGGAATTTTTGAGAAAGCGAACCAACGAAACACTTGATGAAATAGTGAATAAAAGCCTTAATTATACATTGCGAAGAACATTACTCACAAGCTTTGCAACCGGACTACCTGTTACGGTGATGTTAATTTTTGGTGGCGAGGCATTACGTGATTTTTCTCTTGCTCTATTAGTAGGTATATTTTTTGGTACAACATCATCTATTTATGTAGCAAGCCCTATTATGATGTTGCTGTATCCAGAAAAATAGATCTTGATGATACTCTTTTATGTGCATAGAAAATAATTATTATCGTGTGCTACTTATTATCACTGTAGCACACATTGCTTTTTTGAAATCCGTTGCTCATACTAAATAATATGTATAGTATGATTACCAATCAGAGTTTTTTACATATCTTTGTGAATGTTTCCTTTTAAAATCTTATTTTTATTAATTCAAGGAGTAATGCATGACGATACAACGTCAGAGCATCTATTATAGGAGGTCTGGATGAAAAATCGTGACATAAAAACACCTAATGCTGAGCTTTCTGAGCAAGAAATAATGCAAGAAACAGCTGTTACAACATCTCCTACCCAGACGCCTTCTGCACCTCAGGCACATCGTGAGCGCTCAACAAGAACATATTCGCGAACTCACCATTCTGCTGAACGTACCAAAAAAACAGATGTTTCTTCTGTTGAACCAGATAAAACGGATAAAGATGTTGTTTCTCAAGGTTCAAAAGAACAGGTACAACAACAACACTATTCCAATTCTTATCAGCAACAACCTACATACAACAATAATGATCAACAACAACGACAACATACCTATACAAAGCGTCCTTTAGAAGATCTTTCTCTTTCTGAACTGATACAATATGCACGCAGATATGGCATTATGGGTGCAGCAATCACCAAAAAAGATGAGTTAATAAAAAAAGTTCGTTACGCAGAAGAACATCCAGATATTGAAATGGCTGTTGAGGGGGTACTTGAAAAATTACCTGATGGCTTTGGTTTCTTACGCTCTGCATTGTACGATTATGTATCTGGTCCAGATGATATTTATGTGTCACCTTCTCAAATTAGACGATTTGGATTACGTACGGGTGATACCATCAAAGGTGAAATTAGAAAACCAAAGGATGGTGAAAAATATTTTGCTTTACTGAAAGTTTCTTTGGTTAATGGCGCAGAACCTATTTCAATGATTGATCGTTCACATTTTGATAGCCTCAGTCCTCAGCATCCATCAGTTAAATTTAATCTTGAATTTGATCCTTTTGCTTTTTCAACGCGTATCCTTGATCTTTTTACGCCAATAGGAAAAGGACAAAGAGGATTGATTGTGGCACCACCAAAAGTGGGTAAAACACTTCTTTTAAAAGAAATAGCACGCGCTATTATCGCCAATCATCCAGAAGCACATTTAATAATATTGTGTGTTGATGAGCGACCAGAAGAAGTTGCTGAAATGAGACGCACTGTCAAAGGTACTTCAGCAGAAGTAATCAGTTCAACATTTGATGAGCCAGCAGAAAGACACGTTGCTGTTGCAGAAATTGTACTTGAAAAAGCAAAACGTTTAGTTGAATGCAACAAAGATGTTGTTATTTTGCTTGATTCAATCACTCGTCTTGCAAGAGCATACAATACTGTTGCTCCAGCATCAGGTAAAGTATTAACTGGTGGTATTGATGCACATGCATTGCAAAGACCAAAACGTTTCTTTGGTGCAGCTCGTGCAACAGAAGAAGCCGGTACGTTGACCATTTTAGCTTCAGCTCTTATTGAAACTGGCTCTCGCATGGACGAAGTCATTTTTGAAGAGTTTAAAGGTACCGGTAACATGGAAATGAATATGACGCGTAAACTTGCGCATCGTCGTATTTTCCCTGCATTTGATCTTCTTGTATCTGGCACTCGTCGTGATGATTTACTCGTTTCAGAAGAAGAACTGAATAAAATTTGGATACTACAGAAGTTACTTTCTAGCATGAATACTATTGAAGGAATGGAATTCTTACTTGATAAAATGAAAAAAACAAAAACAAATGCAGAATTTCTTGAATCAATAAACAAGCGTACTGCAGAAATTTAATAAATTGAGAAGCGCTCATCCTGATACTTCGACAAGCTCAGTAGTAAACGCCCAACGAAGCCCTGCTGAGTTGGGTTAAAGGATGAGCGCTTTTTTTTATACACTTCCATAAGCGAATGCTTCTTCTGTTTCTGTGTCTGACCACCAAGCATAAAAAGAAGATATAGATTTATAAATGTTTGATCCAACTTCTGAAAGAGTGTTTATAAAACCAGTTTCGTCCACAATATAATCAACAGTAGATTGCATAGTAGCAGCTATCACATCGGGAACTATTTGCTTTGGATCAACAATAATTTCGGCTCCTTTTGCAAGCGAATTAATCATCTCTGTTGCTGGCAAAGCAAGCATAGCTGGAACAGTGATCATAGCCCCCGCGTGGTATGTTCCTCTGGCGAATAGCGATGAAAAAAGCCCTCTTTTGACACCATCCAACGATGAATAAAAAAGTCCTTCAAGCAATGTTGTTTCTTGTGTGTGTCCAAGACCTGCCGCATACATACCACAACCAATCAAACTTGCAGTGAATATTTTCCAACCCATATCAGCAACAACAAGAGATATTTGTTCGTTATGTATCAATGATACTATTTTTGAATGAAACAAATGTGTAATTTCGTTACGTGATGCTTCTTGCGGTCGCAACAAAAACTTTTTAAAATCTATCTTTTTAATTATTTCAACAATGCCTCCCTGACGCTCTATCATTGCGTTTATGATATTAAATGCTTCATACGACAAAGCCACTCTTATTGGCCCTAAAAAAGAAGGCGCTTTTAAAACAAACGTTTGTACTGAAGTTTGTTGCATGTAAGGAATAATAGCTGATTCTGTTACAACTGCCGCAGTTGCCCCTCCAATCAGTGTTGCTGCTGACTTTCCTAATTTTTTTTGTGTTAATTCTGTCATTATGTGAGCCAAAACAGCAAGAGAAGCATCCGCAATCACTTTATTAACATCGAGTGTTGCAGGACCCCCAGAAAGCATTTGAGTATTTTGAGATGCAATACTCATAAAAGCGCTTGTCATTCCCGTTACACATGTTATAGCGGTAACTTTTATGATATCTGAGCCATATGATTTCCAACCGCTTTCAATATTTGTCTTCAAGGCATTGTTGTATGTCGATGAATACGCTTGCACAATCGCTTTCTGTTGTTTAACAATATCAGCTTGCACTTGTTTAGGAAGATGCGGATAAAGAGTATCAAGAGTTGTTGCTAGCGTAACTATTTTCTTAATGCCTTCAAGAGGCACAACCTTACCATCTTGTAATGCTTGAGAAGCACGTTCTATCTCTTTGAGTAGTTTCTGTGCTTGCAAAGATAATGTTGCAGTTGTTGTTTGCCCTGTCTTTTGCATAGAGTTGATTATTTGTTGATACAACGTTTTATGTTTGTTGATGATAGGCATCATTTCTTTTAACAGTAATTGTTCTTCTTCAGGTGTAAGTTCTAACCATACTAGAGCAAACTCTTTGATTATGTTAACAAGGTCATTAATTGTCTCTAGCGAATTTACTTCGGCGCTTTGCATAAATGTTGACTGTTCATCTACGCGCTCAAGTAAAGAGAGAGCGTGTTCATAGGTTGTTGTTTCTGGTGTTATCTGTGTAAATAGAGCTATTTGAAAAGCTGCACGGTATGGTATGATATTTTTTTGTGTCATATCAATATACTTTTGTATCCATTGTGTTTGGACATTTTCTGATTGTTGGGCAATGGAAATAAGAAAATTCAATGAATCTATAATAGTAGTGCGAATATACTGCGGAGAGGAAGAAGCAGTAAACTGTTGAGAATCTTTGGCAACTTTTTGAAATAAGACAATCGATTGTTGCGCTGTTTTTCGAGATTGAGATTGTTTTGATAGTGTTATTTGTTGTGGAGGAACTGGAGTGATGGGTCTGGAAATAGAATTTTTTTGGACTGTTATTGATTTTTCTTCAACAGAAGGTTTTTGAGTTGATTCTGTCTCTTCTTGCTGCTTAACTGGTAGTTGATATGATTCTGCTGGCGGCTGTTGGGTAACAAATGTTTCTGTTTTTGTTGTTGTAGGCAAAAATTTTGGCTGTTCAATTTTTTGTTTTTGTATCGGAAAAATAGATTTTATAGCATTGACAATTCGATTAAAAAAACCTTGAGCTTCTATTGTATAGCGATCTGTCTCATTAAAGCCGATGGTATTATTATCTATAAAATATGGCTTTGCATTTTGCGGAAACGTTCTTATCTTTTTGCCCTTTTGAAGATCAAAAAGTATCCACTCAAAGGCTTCTGGTTTTTCTTTATAAAAGAAAGACCATGTTGCATTCAAGATAAGCAGAAAATGCTGATTTTGACTTACTTTAGGCATCTCTGTTGATGGAAACTCTTTTGGCAATTGAAATGTCGCGATTTTTTTATGAGTAAAATCATTGTTTAGCTGAACAAATGGTACTGAAATACGCTGAAACCATGGCAATAAAAACACAATATTAAAAGAATAATTTTTAAATTTAATAAAAGTAATAATGTCAGTAGGCGTTTCTGAATATAAACGCTGTGATACCTGTATGATAATGAACAAAAAAAGTGTAACAAAAATAGTATATTGTTTGTTCATATGCCACACTCCCCCTATCCAATTATTTTATCTATGACAAATCATATCTGTTGCTAGTGCAAATGAACAAGATTTTATTGCAAAGCCTTTAATATACATGGATTTTCTGTTGAAGATAAACTAAAAATAGTTTCTGTTGAGTGTTTATCGCAAAATAAAAGTAATCTGTTATTATTTTTCTTATCTATCATTTCTTCAACCGTTATCTCATCAAGTGATTTATCTTTTTGTTGTAGTATTTTTGGCGTCAAAAGAGGGTTGTATTTTGTATCAGTTAGAGCTTTCTGTATATCTCCTTCTATTTGGCCTATAGTACAATCGTTTGATTTAAGAATAATGCTTACAATTGCGTTTTTATGTTGTTTCATATGCTTCAGGACTGACTTGAGCTCTCCAGTTAATGATTGATAAGTAAAATATTTCATGTCTTTTGGTGAGCAGTGAGAAATACAAATATTCTTTTGAGGTTGAAAAATATAGTCGTCTAGTGTATTAGGCCAACTTAATCCAAAAGAATAAATATTCCATATGAGACCATGTCTATTGCTTTCTAAATGCCCCATGTAATTTGTTTGCGACTCTTGAGATTGACTGAGTACATTAAACGTAAAAGGATATGTTTTGTATGTCGTCTGGTGATCGATAGTTGGTTTATGGTCTTCTGGTATAGGATTTGGTAAAACTGCAGGAACAGACAATATGGTCGAGCACATATGGTTTACAAAATTTTCAACTTTTGGAGCAACTTTTTCTATAGTATTTGTTGCAGCAGTTTCTATAGAACTGATTGATTGTTGTACTATAGAAGCACCTTTGCTTTTCATTGTGCAAGGTGTATTGTGTGAATTCGTAACGATATAAGGGTTGTCCAATATAAATGATATTTTTTGAGCATCATAAAAAATTTCAAATTTTTTATTCACAATATCATATTTTTTATAAATAAGCTTGTTTGGTTTTTTGTTATTTAATTCTATGATAAAAAGGGCTTGTTCATTAGGTATAAATGAACACAATATTGGATTTTTACAGCTAAAAAGAGGTGTTATAATGCCATTATTAAGATCAATAATTTGGGGAATAGCCTGAGGTTTTTCTATTATGTTTATTACTTCTTGAACAATCTCTTCAGCAGACAAGTGGCCAAGGTTTTTTATGATTTCGATTAATGTGGAGATTTGCTGATATTCAGTGTTAACGAGTAGATAGTTTCCATTTGATACATATCGCTTCGCTTTTTTTATATCATGAGTTCCATTTTGTATTGTGACATCTAAATTATATGCTTTATTATCAAGATGATATTCAAGATGCGGTAAGAAACAATTTTTCTTATCATATATTTGAACAGGTCGCATGGGAGAGGAAAAGGGATTTAATGATGATAATACAGAAACGGGTTTTGTTAGCGTAAAATAAGTGTCATTACCATTGTTATCAACAATAATAACATCATGTTCATTGACAAATCGAACCGATCTTACGTAGGGCAAAACTGTTATGTTTTTACATGCGCGAATGTCAAATAAGCGATATTGAATGTGAGCTGTATTTTTTGTATCATTGTGCACTATATTTTCTTGTTCTTGGGGAAATATTTTTTTTTGTAAAAAATAGAAAGGCAATTTAATTTTTGAAATAGATGCTTCTTCGCAAATAAGTAAAACTTGTTCATCCGGACTGAAAGAACACGATGCATTTTCAAATGATTGTATTTTTTTTCCTGTTATCACATCAATGAGATATACCATAGGTACCAGATGAAATGCATTTTGAGTTATTGTTTTGACACCAGCCTTTTTAAATAACATATGAAAAAGTATATGTAAAGCAGGCACTTCTATCAGTGATGATATGAGTAGATAATTGTTGTGTGGACTCATTTCAAAATTATGGACGTTATGATATTTATGAGCGGCTCCATGAGATGTGAGATGCAAAGTGTAGTTCGCATCATCTTGATTATATTTAATGCTTATGGTACGTACATTAGTCGATTCATTACGAGATAAAATATTTCTTTTATGATGATGAATAAAGCAAAGTTTTTTATAGTATATAAAACAAAAAAATAACACAATCATGATAGGCGATTGTGAACATATAGATATAATTTCCTGAATATTTTGAAAATAAGGTTGAGACTTAACATTTGATATATTGACACAACACAAAATAATTAAAATGAATGCTCTTATTTTTTTCATAAATAATTTTTTGGTTACTATCTAATATCAAGCGTTATATCAGAGAATATACCTTGTTGCACTTTATAATTACCAACAAAAGCAATCATTGCCCCATTATCTGTACAAAACTGGCGAGACGGATGAAAAAAAGGAAGATTACGTGAATGCGCAAACTTTGTGAGACGATTTGTTATGTATGCATTACATGCAACTCCACCAACAAACGTGATTGCTTTTATATGTGGATACAGTGAAAGTGCATATGTCAGCTTTTGTTCAAATATATCAGCAACGCATACAAGCAATGAACTTGCAACCTTACGCTTTAATTCCATATCATTATCAACTAAAAAAGTTTTACTTTTTAAATTGTACGCGCCCTTTTTTATCAAATCATACAAAACTGCTGTTTTAAGACCAGAAAAACTAAACAGTAAAGAATGTGGCTTGCCGCGTGGATAGTTGTAATAATCAATAAAGCTTACTTCTTGTGCAAGCTTTTCAATTATGGGACCGCCGGGATACGGTAAATTCATTAGTTTAGCAATTTTATCAAACGCTTCTCCCGCAGCATCATCTTGTGTTTCTCCCAATAACTCATAAATGCCATAATCTTTTACTAGATAAAGAGATGTATGACCACCGGAAGCTGTTAAACACACATAAGGAAAGGGAATATTATTTTCAATTGAGGCAGAAAAAATATGTCCTTCAAGATGATTCACCCCAATTAATTTTTTTTGTTGTGCCCATGCAAGAGCTTTAGCAAAACATACACCAACAAGAAGCGAACCTGGTAATCCCGGCATATGGGTGACTGCTATGTTATCAATATCTTTAAGCGTAAGATTCGCTTTATGAAGAGCCTCTTGTACAATTGGTGCAATTTTTTCAAGTTGAGAGCGTGAAGCCAATTCTGGTACAACACCACCAAAATTTTTGTGTAACTCTATTTGTGAAAAAAGAACATTTGACAGTAAACCCTGTTCACTATGATATACAGCTGCTGCTGTTTCATCACATGATGTTTCTATACCAAGAGTTACCATAGAAAGGCCTTACGTTATAGTATCCATAATCATAACACGGCAACTATCAGTATGTATCTTTTGTTTAGTTGGAACATGCAGCGCTTTTAAATCGAGTGAAGTAAGCTGTAACCGTATAATTGCATCATCAAAGCTTTCTTCAGAACCAAACAAGTTGGTAGGAGAATTGTCAATAAAAATGGTTGGTAGTTCAAGATTATTGCCTCCCTTAATTGCTTTTATGCAATGAGGAAAATACGTAACAATAATAGTTGAATCTGGCATTTGGCCATTGTCAGGCAAACTGCTTTCTGTAATATCCCAATGATATGTTACCGGTGCATCGGGAGATGCCATAGTATCCGCTATTAACTCAAGAGTATAAAAAAGGTACGGAGCTTTGGTGTCAATTTTAAGATGATCTATGGTATTCTGCTGTTCATCTTGATCTGGAAATTGTTTTAATTCATAACTTGGAGCAGTAGGCACAATGAGAATATAAAACGTCGTTTGCTCATTATATTTTGGTATTTCATACGTAATTTTTGGAATACCAGTTGTTTGTTTTTGCGTTACAATAGTTTTACCGCAATGATATACCGCTATGTTAATCTGAGCGATATCAGTGTTTTTTGCGAACTGAAATAATCCGCCAAGAATTGATTGAGCTTGGAGCAGATGACTTGTTGAAAGAAAAAGAAAAATAAGCGATACTACTCTATACAGTACACATTTTATTTTTTTCATAATAGTTACTTACCAATGTTAGAGGATATTATTACTTATTATTGGAATAATGATACTTCAATGGTAGAAAAATTTCAAATGTGACTCTATCCTTATTAAAAAGCACAAGGTTGTCATATGTTTGGAAAGCGTCTTTATTCCTTGATCGAAAAACTCGCAAAACGTAATCATTCTCCGCAAAAACTAGCAATTACTGTATGTCTTGGCATTTATATCGGCTTATCACCTTTTATAGGATTAAGAACATTAATAACATTGGCGTGTGGATGGTTGTTTGCTTTAGATTTGGCAGCATTATTTGCGATATCATTTTTTGTGCATAATCCATGGACTATTATTCCTTTGTACACCTTGAACCATGTTATTGGTCAGTGGTTATTTGGTTTATTTAATATAGATGGTATGACATTAGACCCTTTGTGGGTTGAGCAATGCAGTACCATTATCAAAGAATATACGGGAATCACCGGTCTTTCATTTTCAGCTTTTTTAATTGGGGGAAATTTATTAGGACTGAGCATCAGTATTATGCTCTACCCTCTCGTAAAACGTCTTTTCTCCGCCTATTTATTAAAAAAAAATAGTACCTATACATCCAAAACAATGGTATAAATATAATCCATGAAAATAATAGCACAAAACAAAAAAGCATATCATGATTATGACATTTTAGAAAAAATAGAAGCTGGTATCGTGTTAACTGGTGATGAAGTTAAATCATTACGAGCAGGCAATGTTTCTCTTGTTGGTTCATTTGCACATATTAAACAAGGAGAACTCATGCTCGTCAATTGCCGCATATCTCCGTACGAAAAAGCATTTCAAAAAAGCGAAGAAACTGCTACGCGCAGCAGAAAACTATTGCTACATAAACGGCAAATTTTGAAACTGTTAGGTGAGATAGCGCAAAAAAACGTAACCGTAGTTCCGTTATCTTTTTATTTTGCTAAAAACAGTCGAATTAAAGTTGAACTTGGCGTTGCAAAACATAAAAAAGCACCAAGTAAAAAACAAGAACTGAAAGCACGCGACATTGACCGCGAAGCTGCACGGGCAATGAAAGATCATCATTAACCAATTAATATGGGTAATTCTTTAAGTGCCATTTCAAG
This sequence comes from uncultured Pseudomonadota bacterium, assembly GCA_964433525.1. Taxonomy (GTDB): domain Bacteria; phylum Babelota; class Babeliae; order Babelales; family Vermiphilaceae; genus SOIL31. Next base: position 59,541 of record CAYSQT010000001.1, on the reverse strand, counting down.
CGGTATCGCAGTGACATTGCCATAATACTCTTTTGTTTTACCTAAAAATAATATGTATAATTGTGCCTCTGGATAATCATCGCCAAATTTTTTCAATCCACTGAGCGCTTTTGAGTTAATATGGTCTGCGCGCTTAATTTCAAATGCATGAAACCCATGCGGTCCATAAATAACAAAATCAACTTCATCGCCAGACAACGTTCTCCAAAAATGAATTTTATAATTCAGATTATAATAATCATTAATCGCACTTAACGACTGTAAAAACAATGTCTCCAATGCTGCGCCGTCAATTTCTTCACGTGAATCAAGTGGACCAATTGGTCTAAGAATGTTATATACGCCAGTGTCAAAAAAATAAAATTTTTGATGTGCAATAACCTTTCTTTTTGCACGCTGTGAAAATGCAGAAATTCTTGTTCCTATGAGCAGGTCATCAAGAATATCAAAGTAGTGAGAAACAGTAATTCTATTGATTCCGAGCTCTCTGCCAATCTCCGTGATATTTAAAACTTGTCCCTGCGAAAAACTAGCAGCCTCTAAAAAACGAGAAAAATTACCAATATTACGCGTCACGCCTTCATAAATAATTTCTTCACGCAGGTATGTCTGCACATAACTTTCAAGATATTTTTTGGGGTCTGGATGTTCAATGACAGAAGGCAGTAACCCATATTCCAATACTTGTTTTAAATTAAACAAATTTCCAAGTTCTTGAATAACTAAAGGATGCATGGTATAACGCAGCGCTCTACCTGCAAGAAGATTAACACCACTACGCCTAAGACTACGAGCACTTGATCCCGTGAGAATAAATTTATATTTTTTGTGTTCAATAAGTCGATGAACCTCATTGAGTAACTCTGGTATACGTTGCACTTCATCAATAATAATCCAGTTTTTGTAATCTGTTGGAATAAGGTTTTCAAGACGGCTAGGATTGGCAGAAAGTGTTTGATACACAGAAAAATCAAGTAAATCAAAATAAAGAGCATCTTTTACATGTGCTTTAAGCCACGAGGTCTTGCCCGTTCCACGAGGGCCAAAAAGAAATACACTGTTTGTTTGATCAAGGGGTAAGGTAAGAATTCTGTTAAACATGATATCGTTTTTCTCATAAAAATGTTAACTTAATTATCATTTTTACATGAAAAACGATATTTATGCTATCATTTTTTATAAAATTTAGTTTTTGACTGAAATTTATATGCATGTTACAATTTGAATAAGTGAAAATGAATACATTCTTTGAAAAATTCGGGGGCGTACTGGCTTCGACGTGTTGTTGGTCGCTTTGAGAGCATGCCGAGCGTTGACTGAGTGCTCGTTAAACAATTAGTTAAAACAATAAATGCAGAAACTAACAGTTTCGCACCTGCTTTTGCCTAGTCTTAAGTAGGCTTATCGGTTTGCCATGTCTATCAGGTGAACTGATTCGTATAATAAAAAGATAGAACTGCCTGACAAGATTGAATGATTTAGTAGTCAGAGCAATACACAAGTCATCTTATGCATAATAATCCTGCCTTTGGGGTTGTTGCATAGAGTATAAACAAAGAATAAGCATGTAGCGCTTGGGGTTATTTGCAATGCGGACATGGGTTCGATTCCCATCGCCTCCACCATACTTCGCCAAGGCTTCCTACTTCGCATAAAGCTTCGTAGGACTTCGTCGTATGTGCACGGACCTGCACTTCGTAGCTTGAAAAGCGAAGTAGTGCCATTTTTTTAAAGGCTTGATATAGATTAAACTTAGAGCGTAGTATGCCCTTCGTAGCGTTACTTGTTCTACGAAGCTTTAGCGAAGTAGAAGCGTAGTAGGGCTGGCACGGACCTGCACTTCGTCAAATTAGAAAGCTCAAAGAGCGGAGCAACAATGCCACTAAGAAAAGTTAGATAAAAAATTCGCTTTGGTCTTTGTGTTCAACAAAATGTTCCGGGTATTTATTAACTCATCAACAAATATTCTAATTTACCGCTTTCTTGCATCGAGTTATACAATGGTAACATTTCAGGATTATGTAACTCAATATCAGATTTCGTAAGTTCTTTTTCTTTTATGAGACGATATAAAACATATTCTGCTGCGGTAAAATCATTGCGTACAAAGTAAACAGTTCCCGATTTATCAATATGAGTGACGTGCAACATTTTCCACGTTTGACTAAATCTATAACTGGTAACACCTTTGAGTAAAGCAACTGTTTTTTGAGATGAGGCGTGAATGAATGAAAGTATATTGTCAGTGAGTTTTGCGATATATCTTTTATCTGGATAAAATTTACCCTGAATAGAGCAGCCAGTCTTTGTTTCATGAAGAGAGTACTTTAATTCATAGCCTGAAACATAAAATAGCTGCATATGAGTACCTGATTTATTAAAAATGACGCTATGAAAATGGGAATCATCTGTCATATAATGATTAAAATTAATAATTTTTTCCTTATTAAGGAATATTAATTGATACACTTTTTTACTCTCATCAAAAATAAATAATTGCTTACCATTTGGATTGGATACAAACGAGGTTTGTTCCGCATCATCAAAACGGCAAACTTCTTTATGTTCTGTAGCACTTATTTTCTTGTATAAAGTGGCATTATTTTCTTGATTTTTAATGACATAAAATTGATTATATATATCTGTAAAAATATTTTTTGAACCTTGATACATTGTCGTATTTGTTTCAAAATTAAAAAGACAAAAAGAAGTGCCAGTAAAAAACACCAATTCATTTGTATGATTGTGCAATGGAATATTCTTGCTAAGCGAATAATATGGCGGACATGTATATTGATTGACGCTTTCTCCAGAATCACGAATTACCATAAGTTGATTTTCACCTCCAAGGTACGGACTATGCATTACAATGGTTTTTCCATCGGCACTATAATGAGATACAAAGCGAACATTGCTTTTAAAAGAAAAATTTTTTGTTGTCTTATCATTTAAATTAAGCATTGTTATGTTGGTTGTTTTTTCCCGTGGCTCCATAATTACAATGTTGTTTTCCTCATCAAATGCTTTTACTACATAATTCGCATCTACCTTCCAAGCATTCTTTACAAAAAAGCTATGTCGCATTATTTTTTTACCCAATTCTTCTGGTAAATATGAAAGAGAAATAGGGTCAAGTTTGCATTGTAACACATTGTCTATGGGCTCCTCTCTGATCAATGTACCAATTTTTTGTATGCATAATTGTTTTAAAGTTGGCATTTGTTCTTGCATTCCAAAAATATGTGTGGAACACATAAATATTGAAAATATCACCATTGAGATCAGAAGGTTTTTAAGCATGTAGGTTCCAAAGGTATGAAAAATCTTGTTGATTATTTATATCATTTTTACAAAAAAATTATACGGTGCTAAACCGTTTTATATAAACGTTTTGCAAGCACACTTTCTTTTGTATGATCAACAATTGGTTTCGGATAGCCCTCAATAAGAGGGCTATTTTTTTTGAATAATACATGGATTAACTTTGAAGGGATATTTTTAAGTTCAGGAATCCATGTCTTTATATATGTGCAGTCCGAATCATATTTTTTTTGTTGAAGCCATGGATTAAAAATACGAAAATATGGTTGAGCATCACATCCCGTTGACGCACACCATTGCCAATTACCATTATTTACAGCAGGATCGTAATCGATAAGTTTTTGAGCAAAATATTTTTCTCCCCACAGCCAATTAATGTGAAGATCTTTTACTAAAAAAGAGGCAACAATCATGCGTACACGATTGTGCATAAATCCCGTTTTATTAAGTTCTCGCATACCAGCATCAACAATAGGAAAGCCTGTTGTGCCAGTGCACCATGCATGAAACAGCTGTTTACTATTATTCCAAGAAAGATTTTCATATTTTTTGCGATAAGGGTGTCCAAAAACAGTTGGATTGTGAAATGCAATATAGTAAAAAAAATCTCGCCAATAGAGCTGTCTTATTAAAAGGTGGTTGTGTCCAAGTTTGGTTACAATTGCATGATATGCCTCTCTAATAGACACTGTTCCAAACTTAAGATGGGCGGACAGATGAGATGTAGAATGTGTTGGATAGTCATGATAACGTTCGTAATGCGTAAATTTTGATAGGTTCTTGATTGTTTTTAGAGCAGAACTCCTACCACCATGAACTGCAACATGAGTATTCTTTTTCTTTAATATAGTAGAATATATTTTTTCTGATTCTGCGTGAGGGATAGGTTTATTATAAAGAGTACCAGTCACGGTATGTGGCTTTTTGATGAAAAAGTGACAAGCATTTTTATAAAACGCAGTAAACACGGAATATATTGATTTATCTTTTTTATGTATAGATGTAGGTGAATTCAGTAAGGCATCATCATAACTATGAAAGGCCACGTTATTTTTTACGCACAGTTTTTCAAGTGTAGCGTCACGAGCAATACTAAAAGGTGTATAATCCTTGTTTATAAAAACGGCATCAATATGTATTGAAGCAAAGATATTTTTTAGTATTTTTTTTGGGGAGTCATAAAAAAGATAAAGCTTGCTGTTATGTTTTTGTAGTTCTTTATGAAGAGATTGTAATGATTCTATCATGAATTGCACGGCATGAGTGCTATAATATTTGTTTTTGTCGGTAATTTGTTGTGGGTCAAATATAAAGCAAGGAATGACGTGTTGAGACTGTTGTAACGCTTGATTAAGCCCCGTGTTATCTTGTAAGCGTAAATCACGTCTAAAAATAAAAAGAGTTGTATTGTATGGAGAATCCTTTTTTGTTTTCATACAATACATACTACGATCTTGTATTGCACTTTTCAAGAATTGCAATGACTTCCTTAATCAAATAATCACGAGCTTCTCTTGGTGTGTTAACTTGATTGTGAATGTCGAATAGTTGATCACGAATAAGACATTCACCAAGTTCTTTTGGATAGTAGTGAGGAATTTCCCATGCCGATTCAAATGAATCACCGGTACGGTGTGCTACAAGGTCTGCTGGATCAGTGAGATCCATGGCGTGTGTGTTAATAGTAAAAAGTAAGTATAGTAAAAAAGAAGAAATATAATTTACTCATTGCGGTCTCTATTTTTCAACGCATGTATCTAAAATTTTTAATATATTGTTAGCCAAATCTATAACCTCATTGACTGAGGTGCGTACTTCTTGTAGCTTTGTTGTGTCGGTAACAGGATAACTACATAACATTTCTAATTGTTCAAAAAATGGTGCGTGATTGGAAATTTTACTATTTATGGTGCTTGTTAATCTTGATGAAATGATGCGTTTTAGCACATATTCTGGTTGCGCTCCTTCATCAAGAAATAGCTTTGTTCGTGATCGTCTCGCAAGAGAGGAATTTAATCCTATGTTAAGTTTATCTTGTAGAGTTGCAGGATTTTCTTTTGCTGCGTCGAGAAGCATTTGAACAATTTGATCATCTCTATATACTGTTGCATGCGAAATATAGAGCATTTTTGGTTTATATGAGAGAACAAGATCAAGCATATCAGGACCTTGTCCTTGTGCAAAAGCAGCTGGCCCACCTTCTTCGCCATAATGTCGATTTACATCAGCACCGAGCTCAAGCAATTGTTTTACATTGTCCAAATGATTTTTGTTTATCCAATGGTAAAGAGGATAATTATATATTCCATTGTTATGCCAAGAATACGTGTAATCTAAATCTGCACCTTGTTTTTTTAATGTTGTAATGTGTTCTGGAGTTAAATCATCAGCAAAAAGCGCTGTACTTTGAGTGATATAATTTCTGCTTCCTGGAATATTAATTTTTTCTACTATTTCTTTGCAACCACCAGATGTACGTAGTCTTTGGAATAATTGTTGAACTACAAAACATACATTTTGTGGATCATTAACGCGTATATTACAATTTTTGTCGATAAAACTGAAACGTACAAGATCTGTGCGAACTGCTGGTAATATATGTGGCGGTAGGTTACATAATGGAGGCGTAGCGTTTTGATAGGGTATAGTGCAAAGTAAGTGAATTTCAAGAATGCGTGAAACTATTTCTGTTGGCAACTGAGGAAGTGCCAAATCCATGGAATGTATTGTTGTTGCGCTAATAAAAAGCGCTAAAATAGCATATGATGCATTCTTCATTACAAAAAATCCTTTGTTATTTTTGTGGTTAGTTTTTTTATGAATTCAGATGTTTTTTAATAAGATCATTAATAAGCTGAGGATTACCCTTGCCCTTAGTTTTTTGCATCATTTGGCCAACAAAAAAACCAAATAATTTTTCTTTTCCTGCGCGGTAATCTGCAGTTTGTTGTGGATTTGCTGCAATGATTTCTTTTACCATGGTTTCTAGTTCATCGACAGAACCAATTTGTTTGAGCCCATGTTTTTCTATGATGATTGCTGGGTCTTCGTTGCTGTCTGCAACAAGAGTAAATACTTCTTTTGCGGTAGGACTGTTAATGACACCAGAATCCAAAAGATCGCACAGTTGCGCAAGGCGTTTTGGTGTTACGTTACATTCTGAAAGTGCGATTTTTTTCTCTTTAAGATAGGTAATAAGATCGCGCAATATCCAATTAATAGCGTGTTTACTTGCAGTTATTTTTCGAGTTTCATCAAAATAGTTGGCAAGTTCAATATCATCAATTAATATGTCTGCTTCATCATCAGTAAGTCCGAGTTGTTTTGTGAAACGCTCAAATTTTGCTGCCGGAAGCTCGGGCATTTGTTGTTTTGCTGCTTCAATGCGTTCTGGAGTAATAGTCACAAATGGTAAATCTGGTTCTTGAAAAAAGCCATAATCTGATGTTTCTTCTTTTGAACGCATGGAGAATGTTGTTTTTGTTTTTGAATCCCACAGGCGTGTTTCAGAAATAATTTTTCCACCTTTTTCTAAAATCTCTATTTGACGTTCAATTTCATGTTCAGTTGCATCAGCAATGAACTTGAATGAATTAATATTTTTAAGCTCACATTTTGTACCAAACTCTTTTTGCCCTTTTTTACGCACAGAAACATTGGTGTCTGCTCTGAATGCACCGTCTTCCATATTTCCTGAACAAATGCCAAGATATTGCACAATAGAACGCAGTGCCTTGAGATACGTGCGCACTTCATAGGTAGATGAAATGTCAGGGTGACTGACAATTTCAAGGAGTGGGGTCCCTGCGCGATTCAGATCAACAAAACTTTCATTGCTATATGTTGAGTGAATATTTTTTCCTGCATCTTCTTCCATATGAATGCGAATGAGTCTAATTTTTTTTAAATCGCCATTTTCAAGGCGAATTTCTATGTGTCCATCTGTGCAAATAGGTTCTGCTTGTTGAGTGATCTGAAAATCTTTGGGTAAATCAGGATAAAAATAATGTTTGCGATCAAATGCAGATTGTGGGTTAATAGTGCAATTGGTTGCAAGCCCTGCAAGAATAGCATAATCAACCACTTTTTTGTTCAACATAGGGAGTGCGCCCGGATATCCCGCACAAATAGTGCAAATGTTAGTATTTGGGTCTTTTGCTGTTTTATTGGGGCATGAGCAAAAGATTTTGGTGTTGGTTGTTAATTGGACATGGACTTCCATACCAATGGTTACTTCATATTCTGGATATTTGTTGAGGATTGATATATTTTCTGACATGATGATTTACTTTTTTTCTATTTTGTATTTATCCGATGCAAGATCTTTATTACTGAGCAACGTGATCTTTCCCTTAAAACTACCTTCTAATTTTAGAATAGCATCGTATTCAACTGATGTTAAATAATTAAAGATGTGGGGATTAAGGCTCAACTCGATTTTTGTACCCTGTGGTAGTTTTAATAAGTCATGTTGAATGCCACGTAAGATGGCGTATGCTTCAGTTTGATGAGATTTTACAAACCCTAAGCCATGACACGTTTGGCAATTTTCAGTTAACTCATTTACCAATGTTTTACCGGTACGTTTACGCGTCATTTGAACAAGTCCAAACTCTGATATTTTGAGTATAACGGACTGAAACTTGTCACGTTTGCGCAATGTATCCTCTAATGCATTAAAAACTTTTTGACGGTTTGCGGTGCTTGCCATGTCAATGAGATCAAGAACAATAAGACCACCAATATTTCTTAATTTAAGTTGATTAACAATTTCATCAACTGCTTCAAGGTTTGTTTTGACAATCGTTTCTTCTAAATTGGATTTTCCAATAAACCGACCGGTATTAACATCGACTACCGTCATTGCTTCTGTTGACTCAATGATAATTGATCCACCCGATTTTAAAATAACTTTCTTTTTAAGCGCTTGTTCTATCTGTTTTTCAAGCCCAAATGCTGAAAAAATACCAACGTCATCCTGATACAGCTGAATGACATGAGCAAATTCTGGTGCTATATTTTGTGTTGTTTTATATAATTCATCCAAGCTTTGTTTGCTGTCGGTAATAATTGCTTCCACATCATGATCAAGGTGGTCGCGCACTATTTGAAGAACAAGAGGAAGATCAACATAAATTTTTTCTGTCTGTTTTGCTTGAGAAAACTTGTTTTCTATAGAATGCCACTCATTAACCAAATAATTAAGATCTTTCAAAAGATCTTCTTGTTGTTTACCATCAGAGGTTGTTCTAATAATTGCACCCATACCTTCAGGTAAATGCTCTTTAATAATGGTCTTAAGGCGCATACGCTCATCTCTGTCTTCAATTTTCTTTGATACACCTATGCGTGGAATATTTGGCATTAGAACAATAAATCTGCCAGGAAGTGTAAAGCAGGTCGTTAATTTTGCTCCCTTTTCATAAACAGGTTCTTTGCTGACTTGAACCAAAATAGATTCACCCTCGCGTAATATTTTGCTAATATCGCGCTTTTGGGTGCTTTTTTTCTCTATTTTTGGTTCACCTTCATCATCTTCAAGATGTTTGCTAATTTTTTGCATAGCAAGCTCTCTGTCTATTTCAGAAATATGCAAAAATCCCGCTCGTTCTTGACCAAATTCAACAAAAGCTGTTTGGATGCCCGGTAACACCTTTGTAATCACTCCTTTAAAATAAGCTCTTTCAAGAAGCTCATGAGTAGGTGTTGAAAAGTAAATATTTTGAAGCTTGCCATTGGTGATAATTGCAATTCTGGTTTGCCATGGAGTGTCATTAATAATAATTTTTTTCATAATCTCTTACGGTAGAGGTCTTATATAATTATATTCTTTTTATCGCATATATTACCGCTTTTTTATTTAATATATAAAATCTGTGCAATATTGGGTAGAAAAACGGTCAAAAATGTGATAACTTTTGATGGAAATTGGATATTATTTTGTGTAAACAATGTTACGTAAAGGATGGCGTGATGAAAAAAGCTTCTCTACTTGCTCTTATTGTATTGTTGGTTGGTCTTCCTAGTTGTCGAAAAGACAAAGAACAAAAACGTACAAAACCACAAACTGAACAGAATGCTGATATGTTCTCTTCTTCTGATATGGATATGTACGACAATTATGAAGATGAAGATTTTGAAGATGATGATTTACGCACATTGTTTGATTTTGATGATGAAATTGAAGAATTTGTTGCACAAAACGATGATTATGATAGCTCAGATGATGACTCTACAGACATCCAAAGCATTGCTTGGATTAACGCGCAAGATGAAGACGAACTAAAACCTCTTTATTTTGAGTTTAATAAATATGCATTGAGTGACACGCAAAAACAAGCCCTAAATCATGATATTGAACAAGTAAAACAGTTAATTGATGAAGCAGGCGATGGCGTTAAAACAACAGTAATCGCTGAAGGATACACGTGTCAAGAAGGTACCCCTGAGTATAATCTTGCACTGTCAGAAAATCGCGCAAAAACAATTGCTGACCAACTAGTTGCCGCTGGCATTGACAAAGATAGTATTAAAGTGGTTGGTCGCGGTCAAGAAAATCCTGTTGTTGAAGGTAAGACCAGAGCGGAACGCGCTCCAAATCGCCGTGTTGAAGTACGTGTTATTTACGCGTAACACATATTAAAGAAATGAAAATAAGAAAGCCTCGGAGATTGTCCGAGGCTTTCTTATTTTCATAATAACATCTCACTAATGCATTTCTTAATCTGCTCTTCTATATTTTCTTTTCTTAATTTCTCAAGATTATTTTTATATCGCATCAGTTTTTCAGGATTGTTCAGTAAATCCGTAATAAGAGGAGCAATGTCTGAATAATAAGCAATTGAAGTTCCGTAGTCATGCTTTTTTATAAAATCATGATTAAGTCGTTCCCAAGGCAAAACAGTTGATGTAGCATCTAAAACAAGAGGCGTATTCATATATATAGCTTCGTATACACTCAAACTTCCCGATTTAGTAAAAATAATATCCGACAACGCCATAAGATCTGCAATACGTGGCGTAAATTCTATCCATGTAATACCAATATGCTCAGGAACTATTATATCAAAAACCTGTTTACCATTTTTTCCAATACAAACAACAATATGCAAAGAATGATCAATTTTTGTAAGTTGATTGAGATATCGCTCAATCTCATGAGACCCTTGTGCTCCCATAAGAATCATGATCACTGGCTTATCAAATGGAATGTTAAATTCCTCTTTTAAAAGAGATACATTTTTTGTCGTGAAAAAATCATATCTCAAAGGAGCTCCAAGAACAGAAATGCATTCTTGTGGAAAAAGATTTTTTTTCAGTGGAGCAAGCAGCTGTGTATCATCAAATGGCACACCAATACGAAATTGTTTATGCATTGGGTTGTTCAGATGCGTGATATACATATGTACGTCTAAATCAGTTGGTATAAGAAGAAAAGGAATAGCAAGTTCTTGTGCAACAGAAAGAATAATATCATTGAGAATGGGTACTACAGAAATAATTAACGATGGTTTATTGTGCATCAGATACTCTTTTACAATCGCTCTGATATATCTTTTTCTCATTCGGATATACCATTTACCAACATAATAAAGCATGGTCAGTGTACGAAAAGATTTGCGCGGAATAAGAATATTGTACACATCCTCGCATGAATATTTTTTAAATGTTAAAACATGACAAAAATCGATAGAATGTAACAATTCTTTAAAAATATGTTTTGTGGTAACGTCATACTCTTTTTGTAAAAAATTAGCTATTGCCGTACTAGCCGATAACGTTCCTCCGCCACCACTACTTGTTAATAATAATACTTTTTTCACAATGTCCCTTTAATCAAAAGCAGTTTCTGATTATGCATTGTACGCAAAAAAAGCCTTTTTTGATAATTCTTTTTTAAGAATAAACGCGCATTTTTTCGTTACGTTTTGTCTTATATGGTTGATCAAGAAAAAATCCTTTGAGTTTAATGACAAAATATGCGCGCAGCTTAATATTTTTTGTATATTTTTTTAATGTTCTTTTATCTATAACTCGCGCTTTAACATAAACCGATTCATTATCATCTTTTCTGTTTATAATAGCCTGTTTTAAATCATTCCATTTTACAATTGCTATTCTATCTTTTTCTTTAGTTTCACGCGTTGTTGCCCTTCTTCTTGCTGAATAAAAGTTATTGATGAATTGATTTTTATACTGTTTAAAGTTAACGATATAAGTGACAGTGCCAGCATTGTCTGGTTTAGTCTTTGCTACAATGAACTCAGTATGATTTTTAATATAATTATACAAATCATCAAGAGTTATATTGAGACACTTATCAATAATGCCTTCTTCAAAAAACTCTCGCGCAGCAGTAAGAAGTGAATCATTTTCTCCTTTGTCTCGAGAACCCCCAAAATCATCATATGTCCATCTTTTACTTTTTCCATATGCCTCTCTTGATAAAATGAGATATTTTTCTCTCCGTGAGGTGTAAAAAGGTAAGACAGATGCAGATTTATACTCAAAATCTAAAACTTCTTCTTGATCTACTTCAGGCTCAACAAGAACTGGTTCATTGTCTATTTCAAGAGAATTAACCGCAATAACTTCTTCAGACATATGCTCTTGAACACGTAGAGTGAGTGGAGTGTTCACGATGATTATTGCAATGAGCACAACATATTGTTTAATGATATTCATTTTGATCTCTTTTGTTTTTAAATGATGACTTTTTTATTCAAATATAACAAATAGAAATAGCTATAATCAATATATTTAAAAAACGTAATTATTTTCCTACGCAAAATTCGCGAAACACGGCGTCCATACCGGCTTCACTCATTGTTTTACCGGTTAATTCTGCTAGTGTTGAAAGTGCATCTTGTAATTGATATGAAACAAGTTCATAAGCTATATTGCCAACAAGCATGCTCAGTATACGTGATAACTTTTGCTCTAAAGAAATAAGAGCATTAAAATGTCGTTGATTAAGCAAAAAAGGCGAGTCTATGTTTTCAAACAGTTCTGTTATTTTATGATGAATTGCTTGTTCAACAAACTCAAGATTTATGCTTGTCGCACTAGAAATAGAAATATAATTTTTTTTCTCAAAAAAATCATTGTGTTGTTGTGGCACATCTATTTTATTTTTAATAAGAATAATTTTTTTGTGGTACGCATCAATAATTTCTTGATAAACCGCAGATTCATGTGATGACAATGTTTGTGAACCATCAAAAACAAGTAAAATAATATCCGCTTTGTGTGCTTCTTCATGAGAGCGTGTGATGCCAATCTGTTCAATAACATCATCTGTCAAGCGCAATCCTGCCGTATCAATCAAAGTCCAATAATTGTTATTATTGTAGACTCCAGCCTCAATGCTATCGCGCGTTGTTCCGGCTATGTTAGTTACAATCGCACGGTCTTGTTTAAGCAGAGCGTTAAAAAAAGATGATTTACCAGCATTAACGGAACCAATAATTGCTATTCTGATGCCATCTCTAATCTGTTTTTGTTGATCAAACGTTTTTTGCAACGATGAAATTCGTTGCATGGTAAGTGTGATAATATCTTTTATCTGCGTTTCAAATTCCATATTTTCTTCGTCAAGAAATTCAAAGCTAGCTTCAGAAAACGCAAGCGCTTTTATAAGATCTTTTTCAATAACCTGTATCCATTGACTAAAACTTCCTTGCAATTGGCAAAGTGATTGTTTGAGTGCAAGCTGTGTATTTGCATGAATCAAATCATTGATTGCTTCCGCCTGAACCATATCAATTTTATTATTAAGAACTGCGCGCTGGGAAAATTCACCATTGTGTGCAATGCGCGCACCTGCATTAATTGCTGCATTAATAATATTGTTAATAATAAATGGATTATTATGGCACGTAATTTCAACCGTATTATCACCAGTAAAAGTATGAGGTGCGTGCATCACCAAAAATAAAACTTGATCAATCTGATTATTATCTTGATCTACCACAAAACCATAGTGAATGGTATGTGTAGCTTGAAAGATTAATTTTTTATTGTGTGAAAGTAACGCTATTTTATCAGCAATAATGAAGGCATTTTTACCCGACAATCGCAATAATGCAACAGCACCACTCCCTTGCGGAGTGCACTGTGCAATGATTGCTTCTTCAGCCTGACTGTCGTAATACACCATGTACTTTATTCTGGTCTAATTAAAACAATTTTTAAATCTCTAATCTGCTGTTTATACTGATTTCTCAGTGAAGACATAATCAAATGTGCAGCGCTACGGAAAAGCTGTTTTTCAGTTAATTGGTTTTCAATTAATGGTTTTTCAAAACTAATTTTTAATATTTTTCCCGCAATCTCAGGAGTAAAATGCACAATATCAATGTTACTCAATGTTACTATTTTTTTAATCCATGCTGTTGCAGCATCAACCATTGATTCTGTCCAAACGATGGGAGCGCGCTGCTGTTTGACTGGTGTTGCAGTAACTTCAATTTTTGGCTTTTCTGTGCGAACGGGTTTACTATGTGGCTGCGGTTGTTGTTTTACTACGGGAGCTGCCGCTTGCTTTGTTTTATGCTCAAAACGTTGTTCTTTTATCTCATGTTGCATTTTATGAGTATGTTTCTCTTGAGATGCGTTGCTTTTGTCGGGAAAAAAGATGCCTATTTTTGCTTGTTTTGTAGTCATACCAAAAAAGTTTTTTTCTTCTTTTTCAAAAATTTTCACCGAAAATTCTTTTGGCCTATCCGCGCTGATCCATGCTTTTTCTATTGCTTTAATAATAGATGATGCTTGTTCCATAATTGATTTCATCATTGACCTTTTGTTTATTCATGCACCGCTAGTTCTTGCTGCATTTCTTTTAATTTCATTATAACGGCTTGATCGCGATTCCAACGAACTTGTGTTTTTTTAATATATGCATCAACGCGACCTTTATATTTATATATAGTATACAGTGTTTGGATAAGTAATGCACTGCTGATCACAGAAACTACTGCAGCAGCCGGAAGCGCTTGAGACATATCCACAAAGCCCGGATATTGATGAGCTAAATGATCAAGTTTAAATTTATTATATTCAACTAACTCTTTGGGAGTCACCGCTCCCCATTGAGATAAAAAGTTAACACAACCATCTGCCAGCCATACTCGAGTATCATTTTTGCCATTCCAAATATTATCAACCGCAATAGAAGAAAAAAGAGTAAAGGTACTACTTACTCCCGAGACAATGGCACACAAAGAAGCTACTAGGCCGTTCACAGCCGGCACAAATGTACGAATAAATCCTGATTTATGAAAATCAATTTTACTTTGTAGTTTAGTTTTATGTCGTAAAAGAATATCTAAATCACGAACAATAACATCACTCAGTCGCATACCTGGCTCAAACAGTTGATTTTTTGATAGCTGACCTTGTTCTTGTGCGGCATACAATTCTTTGCGAATAATGCGCTCTTCTTTTGGTGTGAGTGGTAACATAAATGATGGGGTAAGTAAAAACGTTAAAATAATTTTTTTCATAATTATGTCCTTGTTTTATTCGTTAAAAGGAAAGGCTTTGATGTCTTGGTTGTTTTTGATTTCTGCTTTTATTTGTTGATATTTTGAGCAAGCATCTTTTTTATAAGGCAGATTTGCTGTATTCGTTTCGTCTAATTTTGTGATGAGATATTGCTCTATTAAACGCCATTCATCTAGGTCCAATTGAGCGTCAGAAGTGTCACTCTGCGCAATTAATATTACTGAAGGCCCCCAAGAAAAGCCCATAATGTTATTTGCATAATCAGATTTGTTGTTATTGATACAAAAAGTTCTCCACTCCGCCCAGACTTGATTGAGAAAAGTACTGCGTTTATCGTTTTCTCCTTGTGATCCAAGTAACATGTAATGAGATGCGTAATTTAAACAGTGTTGGCAGTAGGTGGGATATTGCTTGATTATTTTTTCGTTTTTGCTATCCGCTTTTATAAATTTTTCTATGAGTTCGTCATAATGATTTTTGATGAAGGTACAAGTTATAAGATGACTTATAAAACTATTCACAAAGGGATCACTACGATGATAGTGTTTTTTACTCCAAGGAGCTTGATTTGCTTTTTGTAGACTACCATTGTTTTGGTCTTCGACCGCGCAATGAGACAAAGAAACGGAAATAAGCAATAAAAAAAGCATGTTTTTAATCATAATTTTTTATATTTCATTTTTTAGTTTTTGTATTTCACTATCCAATTTACCTATCATATGATTATTCAAAAAGCCTTTGGACCTTTTCACAATAACCACAGTCTTTGGTATCAACAACAATAGCTATCAAGTCTGTGCGCCCTGGCCGAACAACGGTACATACTACGCCATTATTGCTTTTAAGCTTTTTCACTTCTTTATTTTTGTTGAATTTTTCAACAGCTCGATTATGGGCATACATAGCACTTCTAATTTGTGCTGCCCTCTCAGAACCATCATATACATTTGGACTCTTATTATCCATTGCCCAGGCTAACTCTTTTTTTGCATCAAACACCTTATCTGCCGCTCTTTCAAGATCTCTAGTTACTCTATCTACACTATTATTATTATCTTTGGAAGGTCGAAAAATATCTGCATTACACGCGTGTTTGGGATCTATAAGGTACTGAGCTATAGTTTGACCACATGGTAACATTGTATCAAGGCCGTCCGTAAGCACAAAAGGCGCTTTGTTTAAATCATTTTCGCTCGCGTAGATATTTATTATTATGCCAAGAGAAACAACAAATAAAAGAACTGTCTTTTTCATGATTTTTTCCTATTTTTGATGTTAAAAACCCCTATTTATAATCATTATTGGCTTTTTTATCCAATTTGTCAAAAGGGATGGGGCAAAAATGTGAACAAATAAAAATGGGATAAAAAGATGGCGTTAGCCAGCGAGTCCTTCGACTCGCGTTCGCTGCTGCCGTGTCCTCCGTAGTTTCAACGCAGGAGGGGCGAAGACGGGAGTTTATCGAAGCATCAGGACGAGCGAAAAATATTCTTTTTTAGGGCCCCAACTGAAGCCTTGGCGTAAATTGGGTAAAAATTTGGAGCGGGAAACGGGATTTGAACCCGCGGCCTTCGCCTTGGCAAGGCGACGCTCTACCCCTGAGCTATTCCCGCATAAGATATCATGTTAATGATAAAGATCAAATTATATGATAAAAGGTACCATGCGGAGCGTTTTTGTCAATAAAAAGATGAATGGATGAACCCTATTCAGAACAATAGTAATATGCTAAAATCTGCAGCACATATGTAGTAATGAGCTTTAATAACGCAGATAATTATGATCAAATATTATTTCACCTTTGTGCTATTCTTTTTCCAGTTTCAACTCAATACTACCTCAACTTGTCACTTGTATCTTGACCAAACATCTCACTCTCAACAATCAAATCATTTTTATGCAGATCAATATTCACAAAATTTTCATAGTCAAGGCACTAATCTTTTAAATTATTCAGCTCACGATCTTAAACGTTATTTTGAGCAACACCATTGCTCAGCAAAAGATATTCTTGCATATGATTTTTTGTATATGTCGGATGAATTTGTTCAGTTTGCAAAAACATTACCGGGATATAAAAATGCAGTTGAAAATTTATACCATATACTCAACGCAACAAATTGTTCTGCCTTATGTGAACGAATAGCTTTTCTTTACAAGCAACTACAATGGCAAGAACGTTCCGTTTCAAAGCAAGCAGAGAAATTTGCAAGCAACTATAATATCAATCTTTTTGATTTGTTTCCCGATGATAATTCAATTGTTATGCAACAGCTTTATCAAAAGTATATGCACATACTTCATGAAGCATCTTTTATTCCGCATCACAATAGTATTATGCGAGACAGCATAGGTGAAGCTTGCCACATCGGCCTTGAAGCTAATAAAAGTGGTCACACAAAACAAGCATCACAACTTGCTGATTTTTGCTCAACAATTCTTGATCTTTCCAAAGCTTTTGGAGAAGGAATATACGTAGGAACAATAAACTCCATTGATACATTCAAGCATCCAATACAAACACTTAAAAATGGACTTATTGGTATTGGTGTTATTGCATGTGGTCTTGGTGCATTAACTACAACAACAGCAGAATGTGTGTGCTTGTATACAATTGATAATAATCGATATTTTGTGCGACAACGGGAAATTGTTACATATATAGACAAGATCACAAAAAATACAGAAAAGAAGCTGGCCTCTTTGTCGACACGAGATTTTGTTAGACAAGGTTCTGCATTTTTTACGGAAGCGCTTTTATGTGGAAAAATATGTTCTTTTGTGCACAAGATGACAAAACAATTATTACCTCTCACAAAAAAATATGTTGAATGTATCGCAAAAAAGAGCCCTACATCTCTTATTGCTGATGGTATAGTGTATGTGGAAACGATTGCTGAACGATTAATGCCAAGTAATCTACTCCAAAAAATTAAAAATATGTTCTGTAAAAAATTAAAACCTCTTGGGCGAGGTAATACTGGCAGATCAATGCCAAAGGATTTGCGTGAACAACTTGTTATGGAGGAGATTATGGCAGACCCTTATTTAGGAAAAATTATTGAATTTCCTCAAGGGATGACAGATTCAAGGTGGCATAAAAATGATGGTTGGGAAAAAATGCGTTGGCGTCATGAAAATATAGAAATACATTTTGTCGCACAATGGATCAATAACATTATTACAGCAATAGATGACTTTAAATTTAAAAACATAATTAAAGGAATAAAATGAGAGTGGTATGCTTAGCAAATACAGCAAAAAGCTTAGATTTAACAGAAGTCACCCTTGTACGATCAACAGAAACGGACTTTCCAGTTAAAAAGGAAAAAGAATATATAGTTATGGGGATAATTATTTGTAAAGATTCTAATTGTCTTTATTATTTAGTTGATGATTATGACTTGCCTGACTGGGTACCATATCCTTTATTTAAAATAATAGATAATAATATTTTCCCGGATTGGTATGTAAAAATATTTGATAAAGTCACCTCGGAAGGAAATTTGTTTTATTTGTCGGGTTTTAAAGAATTATGTAATGATGAATATTTTATTGCTCTTGTTGAACGAGAACAATGGGCTTTAGATATTTATTATAAAAGAAAACGAGAAGCTCAAGAGTGGTATGAATTAAAGCCTTTTATGAATAGATGAATTATGCTTGAAAAAAATAGCTATGTCTTCTTCTGTAATCAATGACTGGGCAACTGCTATTGCCAAATTAAATAACTCATCATCTGTTGCTTCAATTGTTATTTCATTTGATTTTAAAAAAATTACAGCAGTCAAAAGTCCTGTTCTTTTATTCCCGTCAAGAAATGGGTGATTTTTGATTATTGCATACATGTATGCTGCTGCCATATGATAAATATCGGGATGCAAATATTGATCATTAAACATAGATTGTGGATAATGCAACGCCGAAAGTAATAACTTTTCATCCCTTAGGCCATGTAAACCGCCATGTTTGCTGATTTGCCTATTATGAATCATTGTAATTTCAGACAACGTTAAAAAATATATCACCATGGACATTAATTCTTAGAAAGTTTTTTTAGAACAGCTTCATATTTGGTAGATAATTCTTCATATAATTTTTCTACCACGCTTTCATTTGAGGACAATTCATGTACGGGTTCTATGATAATATTTACTCCATCTGTTTTAATTTTTAAAGGAGTCTTTTCGTTAATGTTAAGCATTTCAAGAATGGGCTTATCAAGTAAAACCGCGAGGCTATTGCCATGTTTTGTTAATTTTTTTACCATATTTTTGTTCCTTTATTGATTATACTTATAGTATACACGATGTTTTAACTGAAGTATACACATTGTTATATGTTTTTAATAAGCCGTGCCGTATTAGCAGTTATTAAAAAAAATAGAAAATATTTATTTTGGGTCGATAGCCCGCTTAATTGATAGGTTTTTTATGAAAGTAATTTGTAAAGAAAATAGAGCTATAAATCTTAATTTGAAAGAGGTGAAAGTCCTGTTGTCAAATGAGGCGTCTTTTCCTATAAAAAAAGGGGAAAAGTATATTGTGCTGGGAAGCATTGTGTATAGAGATTCTAATTATATTTATTATTTACTTAGTGATTATGGAGATTGGCCTTTTTGGATGCCGTACCAACTTTTTAACATATTGGATAGTGATATTTTACCAGATTGGTGTGTAAAAATTTTTGATCGAAAGCACTATTCCACAGAATTATTTTTTTTATCTGGTTTTTATGAGCTTTGTAATAATGAAAATTTTTATGATGCTCTTATTGAACGCGAAGAATGGGCATTAGACATCTACTTTAAAAGACAAAGAGAAGCAAAAGAATGGTATGAACTTAAACCATTTATGACAAGATCAATTTCTTTGTGATAAACAACTTTCTGCAACTTTTTGTAGTATGTATATGGGATAGGAGATTTTATGAAAGTAGTTTGTATAGAAAACAAAGCGTATAAGCTTGACTGCAAAGAAAATAATTTTACTTTTTCAAGAGAAACAGAATTTGCTGTGATGCCTGGTCAAGAATATATTGTCATGGGCATAATGATGCGCAAAGACTCAAATGCTCTTTATTATTTAATTGATGAATATCATAATCCTCATTGGATACCATACATAGCATTTGAAATTTCCGATAATAAAATTTTTATTGATTGGTCAGTTGCTATTTTGGATAAAGCAAAATCAACAGGTACCATTTTTTATATCTCAGGATTTAAAGAACTGTGTAACGATGATGACTATCATGATGCTCTTATAGAAGGTGAGCAATGGGCTTTGGAGATTTATTATAAAAGAAAACGTGAAGCTCAAGAGTGGTATGAGCTGAAACCATTTATGCATAGGTAAATAAACATGGTAGATTATTTTGTAGGAACAATCACAGAAACATCTGATCAAGAAATTGTTGTTGACTTGGGAATTGTTGGCGTAACATTGCAGGTTCCATGTGGTCAGCTTTTTGAAAAAGGAACATCACAAAAAATATATACGCTCATGCATTGGAACAGTGAAAATGGCCCCAGTATGTTTGGCTTTTCCTCTCCAACGGACAGAACCATATTTAAAATAGTCATTGGCTGCTCTGGAATTGGCCCTAAAATAGCTCTTTCTATTCTTGCTGATATGGGAGCACAAAATTTTTTAACTGCTGTCACCACAGGAGATGATAATCTTTTAAGCAAAGTAAATGGCATTGGCAAAAAGAAAGCGGAGCAAATTATTGTACAACTAAAACATAAAGTTACTCGTCTTGTTGAGTCTGGGACTATTTCTGAAATCACACAAGATGTTGCTCATATCAATGATGTTTTACAAGCTTTGCAGTCACTGAATTATTCTAGGCCAGAGATTAACCGTGCAATGGATTATGTGAAAAAGAATGTGAAAATGCATGAAGTTTCATTTGATTATTTGTTGCGACAGGCCTTGGCATATTTAGCGCAGCGCTAAATATTTGTAAAAGAGATCTTTTTATACATGCAATTATATGTAAATGCCTCTTTCCTCCGCTCGTCCTGAGTTTTTTTGTTCTTACAAAAAAGTATCGAAGGATGAACAAATATAATTTTTTACTACCCTTCGATACTCCCGCCTTCGCCTTGGCTGCGGCGAACACTCAGGGCGAGCGGAAGAGGCTATACACGTTATTTATTATCGATGCTTTGTTTTTCAGTTTTTTGTTGCCGTAATTTTGCTAAATATTGTTCACGCTCTTCTGGAGTCATACTAAGTTTGCGAACAGGTGAATTTTTTGTAGATGCCTGTTGATAAACATCAGCAATTTCTGCGCGTAATGTTTCTTGCGACTGGTTAGGATATAAAGCCTCAAACATTTGCTGTTTCTCAAGACGTAATAAAACAGACAATGCAGCTTTTACTCGTATGTTTTGAAGAGTAAGCAACAATTGACCAATGTTTTCAATAGTTGCATTTTCGTAAAAATTAAGACCCTTTACATAATTAATTTTCGCTTCTATGGTAGAAAATTGTAATAATTCCGCATTTAACTTATTAATAGCAAGATCAATAGGCTGATCATCTGTCGTATAAGGTGTCTTAGAAATATTTTCAATTATTTGGTTGCATGCCAATGAAACAATGTCATCTACATCTTTCCTATTGAGTAAAAATTCATTTTTTTTCAACAAAGCGTTAATTTTTGTTGTACGTGTAGGGTAAATAAATTGATTTACCAGTTGCATTAGGATAAGATCTTGTACCGCATTAATCGCGGCCTCTTTTGTAAGATCTTTTGCGTGATAATATGCAAATATTTGATGTATTCCAGCACCAACAATAAAAAAACCTGGCAAAATTAGCGGAGAAATAATCATTCCACCCTTTGATAGAGGCTCCAATGTTGGTACATATTGCACTAAAAAATCAATGATTTTTTGATCAATTCCCAATGAGAGAAGTAAGCCATACTGTGCAGTATTTTTAGCTTGCTGAATGCTTTCCATGCCGGCTACAACAGTCTTTGCACCTGTTTTTAAAGATTGTGGCATAACATCTTTGAAAAGTTCCGATGCAACTTCTACTTGTGGTGGTGTTACTCCGGTCTGTTTCTTTTTTCCGCTCCACCAAGATTCACCTGTTTCTTTAACTGCTGTTTTTACGGCATAGGCCTTTTTACGTAAAGCTTCTGCCCAACTACGCCATGTTTGGTTTTCTTCTCCACACAAGCTTACTTTTGTTAAAAATAATATAACAACCAAACAACAATTTATCTTTTTCATACATTATTCACCAATGTTATTCTTCAGAAACCTGTGTCAACGACAACTCAAACTGCTTAATATTATTGGTCAATAAATACCCAGAAGTGGATCCCTTAGCCCAACCAGCTAATTTTCCCGTTTGAGGATACAAATATTTTGAGGCTGCGTTATATTTTGCAGGATTCCAGGTAAAATATTTCGTTTTCCCACGAGCGCCTTCTGTCGTTTCATACACAAAATCAGGAATAGGGTAAAAACCTTTGTCTTGAGCATACAAAACAATAGTTGGATTTTCTTGATAGACCGCAATCGTCATATCTTCTTTCAGATTAGTTAAATCTAATGCAAATCGTTCTCCACCTTCAATCTTATCACAATTGCGATTCTTCATTCTTGTGATAATGTCGCCATTAGAGATAACTGTTATCCAGATTGGAGAGTTTGTTTTATTTGCTATTTCAAAGCCAGGGCCGTTTTTAAATGCAAGTTTTCTGAGCGCATTGGTTATTCTTTTTGTGGTATTGACCACTTGCTCAAGTTCATCACTTTTTGCAACACTTTCAACCGCTTTTAGCTTTTTTTGCGCTTGCAGAATTAATTGTTTTGCTTTTTCAACATCCATTTTAGCTTTTTTTGCAGGTTCATCGGTTACTTCTATCATGGTAAATTCTTCAAGATCAGGGTCAGTTTTTACAGCTTGTAATGCTATATTTGATAAGGCTACTAATGCAAATAGACCTAGATATTTAATAGATTTTTTCATTACTACTCTCCTTTTATATATTTACATATAGACTCATTGAGGGGATTTTTTTACCCCCTCTAGCTGAACCATACCATATAATAAATTCAAATAGCAATGATATTTGTGTGGTTTTTTACGTATTTATAAAGGGATTAGGGTCATCTTTAATGATATTTTTTAAATCGGGCTTCATTATTGCACTGTTTTCAACCATAACATTTTTTTCACTATCACGTTTTTCAGCCTTTACCTCTTCCTTTGTTTTTGCACCCTGACAGCGCTCTACAAATGCATCAATGTTATCATCAGTATTATCACTTGGATTAAAAAACCAATGAGTAATAGGATCTTTAAGATTACTAAATAGCTCCTCGTTGGCGTAATTTTTGGCAAGATTTATATAATCTTGCGTGTGTTTGCCTACACCACCATGTAATCGTGGTTTGATGATAGTTGGACAAATAAATACAGTTAAATTATTTTGTACAATATCGCTTGATCTATTTTTAAAGAACCACCCAAGAACCGGTATTTTTGCCAAGAATGGTGTTTCGCTCACGCTATTAGTAACATTATTCTTAATAAGTCCACCAAGTGCAAAGATCCCACCACTTTTTATGTTTGCATTTGTCTCTAGGGTACGTATATTTTGTGTATTGATTGTCGTATTAATTGCTTCATCAATAAATTCATTAATATTGATTTGCACTTGTAAATTAATAGTGTCTGCTGTACTAATACGTGGCGTTATTTTTACTTTTAAATCAGAGTTAATAGGTTTATATGTAATCACCGTTGTACCACCCAAACTTCCTGAAGCTGCATCAGGAAGATAGCGTTGTTCACCAATGGTTATAGAAGCTTCTTTATTGGTTGTTGCAACAATATGAGGATGTGAAATAATTTTTGAATGACTAAACGTTTGCAATAATTCAACAATACTCCAGGTATTACCATCATTATCATTTAAAGAAAGCATAGTTGTGCCAGCTCTTGCAAAATTGGCAATATTGCTGTTTTTATCAGATGGTATAGCATCCGCAAGTGTAGGAGGAACGGTGTTTTTATAAGCATTTTGTAATAAATCTGCATTAAGTGTTGTTGGATCAGGAAACACATCAGGCATTGGAGGAGCACCAAGATGCGCTGCTTGCAGAGCAATCTGATCAGGAAGGGGCACTTTATCAGGAAAACGCGTCATAGTACCTAAGAAACGAGTATCTTCTGCGGTAAGATCCGCAATTAGTATTTCAAGAAGAACTTGATCTTGAGGCTGATCAATTTCTTCTATAATTTTTTTAATTTGACGCCAGTCATCATTACGAGCAGCAACAACCAATTTATTGCCCCCATGATAACGTAATTCTTCTGATTCTGCAGGTCTGTCTGCAAAAATAATAACATCTTCAAAAAAGCGTTCAATACCGCCAACTGTTTTTTCACCAACACGTGCCTGACTTGGCCCACCAGAACGTGAACCTTCAACAATGTTTTTCAGTACCGGTGCAAACAATGCTGCATCAAGATACTGCAACCGATAAACATGCAATGTTGATTGACCACTATCTTGCGGAACATCTATGTATGTTTGGATAAATGCTTTTAACCTGTCAACTGCTTGCGATCTACCCAAAAGAATAAGTTTATTAAGACGCTCTTCTGCAACAACTTTGGTAAATCCGGAAAAATAAGGAGCTTCTTTCTGTTTTTTTGTGTCCAACCGATAAGCATTCATGCCTTCTGTTTTTAATATTTGATCATTCACTAACTGCGCTACTATACCAGCTGAAGTGTGAATTAGAGGAAGTATGTCAACTTTTTCCTGAAAACCTACGGTATCAAGTTCATTAATAATTTTCATAGCTGCATGAATATCATTTGCTTTTGCAACGAGTAAAAGACCATTTGTTGCGCTATCAGCTTTAAACAGAGCATTGTCAGGCAATAATTCTTTAAGAAGACCATTCAATTCGTTTTCTGGAGCATCGGAAACTTTGATATTTGCAAGGTAATACAGATAACGAATATATTGATCCGTTTTTGGTATTTGATCTAGGCTGACACCAATGTACGTTGGCATTGGTTCGCGTGAAATATCTTTTGTTGTGCTTTTCACGATGTGAATAGTATTTTCTTTTGGAACCATTCCATAGCCAGCAACATCCAAAATGGTATTGAGCAACTCCCAACATTCAGACAATGTTAACTTTCTATCTATAGTCAACGTTACTTTTATATTGATAGGTTCTGCTTGCGGGAAAAAAATATTGACCTTTTTTTGTTGTGCAAAATGATCAATAATGGTCGCAAGATCTTCATTTTCATAACTAAAATAGATAGTAGGCAACTCTTGTTGCTCAGCTTGTGTTTCCTCGTCGCTGTCTTGTGTTATACAATATGTTGGAAAAGTATAAAAGCTAATAAACAATATAAATAATATTGAACGAAGTGAAATATATTTTTTCATATTCATGCGTTATGGTTCCTTAAAAATGCTAAGAAACTTCTGTCGTTTTTGGTAGTAATGTGGTAATTGTTATTTGCACGTCAATAGTTTTTAAATTTTTCTTTGCTTTCATTATTTCAAGCCTTTTCGTTGACAAACGAGGATTTTGCTCAATTGCTTGTAACAATTCTGTCAACTCTTTCATATTCATATTTTCAAATTTTGCATTCAATTCCGTTTCACGGTAATTGTCTTCACGTTCCGTTGTAGTGGTACTTTCCGCTTCTTGTACTTCTTTATTTTTGAGATTTAATTTAAAAAGTAGATCTTTAAAATAGCCTGCAATTTTAAAATCAGGATTTTGCGAAAGCACTTCCTCAACCGCTGTGCGTTGCTGCTCAATGGATGCAGCAGCTTCTAAAATGGTACGTACTGTTTCTTCGCGCGTAATATTAAGTCGTTTGATCTGTTTTTGAAGATTGTTTGCATTTTTATAATAATAAAAAACAATCACTCCAGACAACACAAAACAGACCGACAAATAACCTGCCACATAATAATAAAAAGTGGTAGTTTCTGTTGTATCAAAAAAAGATCTGATTTTATCTAAAAGCACCATCAGATTTCCTCTGCTCTAGGGGCTAGTGTTATTTTCATACTAAATTGTAAATCTTCCTGAGGTGCAACATAGCTAAATAATGGCGATTGCCCAAGTTCTCGTTCAAGTATTTTAAGCGCTTCGTAATCTTTTACGCGCGCTTTGAGAGTCAGTTCTTGTTCAGCCATTGAGATTTGTTCTACATCAAGACCAATTGTTTTTACATCAATTTTGGAAGTCAATTCAAGAAGATATTGTAAAAATGAAGCGCGTGATTGATTTGAAAATGCAAACCAACGCTCTTTTTGTGTTTTTACTTCATCTTCTGCAGCATCAATTGCATCAACTAATTTTTTCTCATCTTCTAAATTTTTAAATTTTGTCTTGAGAGCAGTTAATGCTTCTTGTTGAGAAGATTCAATTTCTTTTTTAAGTTTATGTATTTGCACTGAATAATGGGTAATGAGGGCAGCAAAAAGACCAATTGATAACACAATCAATACAATGAGCTGCTTAATCATTGTTACGTTATCAACTTTGCTTACTTCTTTATACAGCAATGTATAATCTTGCGTAAACTCTGACGGTATTGTTGCACTAACGCTGACAAGATTAACTGGCGTTATGACAACATCATTACTTATATCAAAATTTTTGACTTCTTGCAGTGCATCTATTGCAAACATTTCGCATGGCGTCTTTATTTTTTTACTAAATGATTCAATAATGCCCTTAATCAGAGAACCTTCACCGAGCAAAATAACTTTTGTCATGGGATTACGGTCTAAAAATTGTGCGGTAAATGAAGTAAAAGTAAACATAATGTCATCCCACAAAGAACCAAATGCACCATCCATTTTTTGTGCATCATCTGGTGACTCAGTTGATTCAAGACCAAAACGAATTAACTTTTCCATCGCTTCATTTGGCGTAACATTAAGCTCAGCTGCAGCTTTTTTGGTAACAGCTATAATGCCTTTTGGCAATGTTCTAATCATTTTAAGTTGTGCGTTAATAATAAGTGTGATGCGCGTAGAATACAAGCCTATATCAATGAGAGCTGTACCTCCAGTGAGCTGATTATATGCGGGTATTATAGAATACAAATTATACAATGCAATGGTATCCACCGTCACTACATCAGGTTTTATGCCGATCGGCTCAAACAGTGCAACAAGATCTGCAATATGTTGCTTTTGTACAGCAGTAACCAAAAGCTCAGAACTTTTTTCTTCAACATGCTGTTTCGTTATAACAAAATCAACAACAGCGTCTCTGAGCGCAAAAGGCAAAAGCGGCTCAATTTCAAAACCAATAATCATACTGATTTTTTCTCGGGACAAAAAAGGAACTTTAAGTTCCTTAAAAACAACAAGAGAACTTGAAATAACCGCATGCAGCTCATCATATGAACCAATTTTGTCAAAAACTGTTTTGAGCGTATTTGATATGCGCACAGTTTCAGACTCTTCTGACGCTCCTTGTTCAATTTTTTCTTCTACAATAAGCTTAACGGTTGTTTCATGTCCCTTGAGAACAGATTTTGTTGCAGTGATCGTTGTTTTACCAATAGAAACAGCAACAACCGTTTTTGCAAAAAGATAATTTGTTCCTACTTTTTCTGGCAAGAATATATTTTTAATGATGGCACTCATGCATTCTCCTTGCTGTTATGTAAAAACTGAGAAAGAGAAAGCTCTGTACGCTTTTTCTGTTTTATTGCAGAAAACGTACTGTTCTGTGCAACATTCTGTTGCACAAGAGGCTGATCTACTTCTTGCGCAGGCGTTTCTGCTTCATGCATTATTTTGCTTTCTTTTATTTCTTCTTTGCGCTTAAAAATAAAGCTTTCCGCAGTCTGTTTTCTGCGCTCTTTTTTGTCTTCAAAAAACTTGTGGTAAATAGGATCATGATTGTCTGCTGCGTTATGCATCATTGCAAGTGTTTCATGATAATCCGCAACATGATATTTGGTGAACTCACGCGCATCTTTATCATTATGAGGCGGTATAATTTTGGTTGAAATAAGAATCAGAAGATTCTGCTTAATTTCTTCTTTTTTTCTATTTTTAAAGAACCATCCAAGAATTGGTATGTCACCCAATATAGGCACTTTGCTTTCTTTAGTTATAATGTTACTTCTAATAAGACCACCCAATGCAAGCACTTCTTCATTTGCAACAATAGCATTGGTCGTTACATTTTTGGTTGCTTTTGTTGCACTTGTTTGATCAAGTGGATTGGTAAATTCATCAAGCGTTACGCTTACTTTAAGCACAATCATACCATCAGAGTTAATCTGTGGCGTTATGACAACTTCTAAATTAGCGTCATCTGCACCAAAAGCGTTTTGAGGTGTTGTTCCAACTACCTGACTCGTGATAACACGACGCTCAACACCAAGTGCAACGGTTGCTTTTGTATTATTGGTTGCAAGTAAAAATGGATTAGATAAAATTTCTGTATCTGTAACTGTTTGCAATGCTTGAAATATTCCCCAGATACCAAGTGCATCTGCTCCAAGTTGAACAAGAGTTGTTCCAGGCACAGCTCCCGTAACAAGATTCAAAAGATTACCAAGAAGTTTGTCTGCACCATTTGTTGCATTTTGTTGTGTTTGTATCTTTCCATCTGTATATAAACCTGATGTTTGGAATTTAATATTATTTCCGAGCAATCCGTTTGGACCAGGTACTTTACTTCTCAATTGCGCACCAAGATTTTTTGTATTATCAATATCAACAGAAGCAATAAGCACTTCTATTGCAACTTGAGGTTGTGCCTCATCAAGTTGATCAATAATTGTTTTACATTTTAGATAATCTTCGTAATATCCTTTGACGATAAGTTTGTTTGTCTCTTTTTCTGGAATAAATGCCATAGGTCGCATATATTGATCAACACCGCGCACGCCACCATATCTTCCTGCTTCTGTTTCTCTACCAAACGCGGTTACATTTGTCATAATGTCCGCAATGGTCACCGCATCCGCATATTTAAGTTGATAGGTGTAGAGTGGCGAGTATGCTTGATCCAATTCAACATCAATATATTTGATAATAAATGTTTCAATTTTTTTAATTGCATCAACAGGCCCAAGTAAAATAAGCGTGTTAGTACGAGGTTCAGCGATAATGCGTGTATTTTCAGGGAAATAGAGCGACGTAGGTTGTTTTTTGGTGAAAAAACGGGATGATGGCTCTTCTTTTGGCAACAGACTTGAGTATAATTCTTGCACTTGTTTTGCATCTGCATTACGTAGTTTTAAGATTGCCATAGACTCAGGGATGCTTACTTTATCAAGCTCTTTGACAATCTTCATGAGCATTTTTATGTTGTATGCTTTGTCCGTTAGCATAAAACCTTTATGCTCTTTCAGTTCAACAAGACCTTGTGAGCTACTGCTTCTGAGTGGATCTATGATACTTTTAATGGTCTCGACTGGCGCATTTTCAAGAAAATAAACATACCGAATAATTTCATCACTGTCTGGTAACATGGTGTAATCAACACCAATATACGCAGGTAGTGGCGATCGACGCGCTGATTCAATAGTTGTGATGCGATACATTTTTGGATCAGTATGAGCAATAACTGCAAAGCCTGCAATATCAAGAAATGAAAGAAATAAATTCCACGCTTCTTTTTTTGACAAAGGTGCATGAGTTTTGAAAGAAATTTTATTTCCTTTAATTGCTTTTTTACCTTGTGGAAGTGGCTGCAGAGCATCATCCGGAATAAAGGTCACTTCAAAAATTTCTTCTATTTGTTTAATAAAATTCTGCATATCAGCATGTTCAAAATTAAACTCTATGCTGTCTTCTGCTTCTTCATTTTCTTCTTCAGGCATCAAAGGCGCTGGAACCTTTTGCTCTTCTTTGAGCGGAATATACGGCTCTATAATTGCGTCGGTCATTGATTGAGGAACGGACAACATCTGTTGTGTTGCATGTGAAGGTAATCCTGTTATTGCTGAATTTTGTGCAACGGTTATGAAATTGTTTTCAGCAATATCAATATGTGTGCTCAAAGAATTATTTCTCTTTTTTTGATATCGCTTTCTGCTATGTCGCCCCTGCATGCTACAAGCAGCAAGAGAGAGCAAAAATATAACGAATGCATGTATTCTATATTTATTCATAATGTACTCTGTTCAACTATCAATTAACTATCAATGGGCATTGCAAAGTTACCTTTTTCAAGCATCATTTGATGGTCAGTTTTTCTTATTTTATTAACGGTCGGAGCAAAAGCATAATGTTGTTTTTTGCTATCATATATATCTTTATGTGACATCATTGCTGTTTGTTGTGCAACAGAAGCTGATTCTTGTGTTTGCTCTGCAGGTTTTCTAAAATCTTCAAGCATATATGAGAGAGTCATGTCTCTTTTTTTGCGAACTACATTCACGGTGATAGTATGCCCCTCTGGTAAATGTATAATATTTTTATAAATAGCAAGTCTTTCTTCTGTTGTTTCTGTTGAAACACCGTTAATTGCCGTTATAATATCACCCTTTTGCATACCAAGAACCGCTCCAAGCGACTGCGGTGCTAATTGACCAATCAGAAGCCCAATACTTTTTCCTTTTTCATACGCTGTTGTTGCGTTAATCATTTCAATAAACTGTGCAAGATTTTTAACATGTTCAACAAATGCGTGAGGATTAATGATATAATGTGCATTATCCACTTTTTTAATAATACCATCCCATTGATTTGACGTTGTATAAACAGCATCAGCTTTTGCATCCTGTTCTCGTAAATACAACACTTCTTGTTGTCCGTTTAAGCGTAAGAAAATAATTTTATTTTTAAAAATACGAATAAGTTGAGAGTCTTGAATAATATCACCAACTTTGTACGTTCCCTCTTGCTTGGTTTTATTATCTTGAATAATTGCTCTATTTTTTGTGTCATTTGATCCTACGACGATAATTCCCAAGAGCGTAACTTGTAATGGATCAAGAAATTCAGGTTCTATAATAGCGGGAGCGGTGATTTTCTGCGGAGCAGGAGGAGCAGGGAAAGGAATAAACAAATCAAGTTGCTGAGGCTTTGGCAACTCTTTAGTATACGTGCCAAACAGATCGTTTTCATAAATTTTTTGTATATTAACAGCAACCTTCAATTCTTTACGCGCAATTACCTGCGCGGGCTCTATGCTTTCTCGCGTAGGAATAGTAACACGCGAAAAATAAATAAATGCACTGGACAATAAAACGAAAATTAAAAGTCCAAGATTAGCAATCCAGACAGGGTGTTTCATTCACAGTTCCTTGCATTGTTTTTTTACCTTTTCCACAATACTTCTCTTGCATTGTTGTTGTCAAGCATACTCAATTGAATTACCTATCAACAAAAATAATCATGGTGTCGGTATTGTTGTGAGAATTTTGGTTATAATGGAATCGGCATTCAGATTTTCTGCTTCTGCTTCATATGAAAGATGCAATCTATGACGCAATATTGGATGACATACTTTTTTTACATCATCTGGTGTTACATAATATCTATTGTCCAAAAATGCGTGTGCTTTTGCTGCATGATACAGCGCAAGCGTTGCACGTGGTGAAACACCGTACGTAATGTAAGAAGCAAGAGCATTGAGATTATAATCTGCAGGTTTTCGTGTTGCAAAAACAATATTGACAATGTAATTAATTATTTTTTCATCTACATAAATACTTTTAATAAGATTCTGCGCCTGCACAATATCATTCTTGCTGAGCACATGTGATAACGCGCTAGTATCTAAAGATCTTCCCAAAATTTGGCGTTCTTCATACACAGAAGGATAATCAACGTGCAATTTAAACAAAAAGCGATCAAGCTGAGCTTCTGGTAATCGATAGGTACCTTCTTGCTCAATAGGATTTTGCGTTGCAAAAACTAAAAATGGTTCATCTAATTTGTATGTATGAGAACCAATAGTAACTTGTTGCTCTTGCATTGCTTCAAGCAACGCAGCCTGAACTTTTGCTGGAGCGCGATTAATTTCATCAGCCAAAATGAGGTTTGCAAAAATAG
The DNA here is from genome assembly GCA_964433525.1 of uncultured Pseudomonadota bacterium. GTDB lineage: Bacteria > Babelota > Babeliae > Babelales > Vermiphilaceae > SOIL31. Next base: position 27,666 of record CAYSQT010000001.1, on the reverse strand, counting down.
GACCCTTTTTTGTCTCAAAATCATTTATTTTTGGGTTAAAAATAAGAGTACCAATAAGATCTGATGGTAATAAATCTGGTGTAAATTGTATTCTATTAAAAGAAAGACCCAATATAGCTGCAACTGCTTTGATCATTGTTGTTTTTGCAACACCGGGAAGACCTTCAAGTAAAATATGTCCTTTACATAATATGGCAATGATAATGTTTGCAATAATATGCGTTTGGCCAACAACCACCTTATTAATTTCCGCAGGCAGCAAATGAAAGCGACCACTTTCCTCTTTTATTTGATCTATTATTTGTTGAGAAGGCATTATAGTATTAATCATTGTCAGTGTCTTTTTAAAAAAAATAATTCTGATACGTTATATACTACGTTACCATTATCTTTTAATGAGTTCAATAAGGAGCTTATATGATTCTCTCTGGAAATGAAATTAGAAGACGCCTCGGAAAAGACATTTTTATTGAGCCGTTTAATCAATCGCAACTTGGCCCCAATAGTTATAATTTAAGACTTCACAACGAATTGCTCATTTATGATGAACCGTTTCTTGATATGAGAACAGAACATAAAATCAAATCCATTATTATTCCAGAAGAAGGATTATTGCTGGAAGCTGGTCAATTGTATTTGGGGCGCACTGTTGAATACACTCAAACCGACGCTTTTGTGCCTATGATTGAAGGCCGCTCCTCTATTGGCAGACTTGGTCTTTTTATTCACGTAACTGCAGGTTTTGGTGATGTTGGTTTTCGTGGATATTGGACGCTTGAGATATTTTGTGTTCGTCCTGTGCGCATTTATGCAAATGTTGAAATTTGCCAAATTTTTTATCACTCAATAGAAGGTGATTATTTTAAATACGCCAGCAATAAATACCAAAATAATCGCAGCATTCAACCTAGTATGTTGTACAAGGATTTTCAAAAATAAAAAATGAGCGCTTACGTTTAATCCGTAAGCGCTCATTTTTTATGTCATTTTGATTACTTTAATACTCTATCTACATAGGTTTATCTAGTAAACTGCTCAAATATTCAGGTGTTATCACAACACCTTGAATAGGATTAAATTGGACTGATCCTCGCTGCCACTGTGCTATCATCCGATGATAGGTTCTGTTTATAGCTTCTATAATTGATTTTATAAACTCATTATCAGATGCGTTTTTTTGTACAGCCGCCGAGGCTTCTTTATATATTTCGGATTCAAGCATGATAGTTGGTACAGCGTCTTTGCTACTACTACTACCTTTATAAACAGAATATTGAATCAGGTTTAATTGACGTGCTGTTTTTGGAAACTGCTGATGGTTAGCATAGATGTATTTCATAATAGGCTCAACTTTATTAGATGCGTTATGAACTGTTTGCGCAAAATTCGATGCCGGAGCAGATCCAGCTGGAGTTTGCTTTATATCAGTACTATAATCAAAGCTTATAAAACTGCCAGTATTAAGAATGGTTATTGTTGCTTGGAAACTAGGATAATATTTAGCAGCGTCTTTAACTTTATTAAGTTCTTTATTGATACCAAAATGATAATTACCATTTTCTGTTCTTATTTTAATTGAGTCTGGCAATTCATATAATCTTTCTTTGCCACCATAAGCCTCCATGACTATTGCGTTTTGACCCGTCATATTAAGAATAATTTTGTTTTTATATTCATTGACTATAAAAACTAATTGCTTATCATTTAAAGGTTGACTAGCATGTATTGTGCTAAAAACAAAACTAACAATAAACATAAAAGCTGCATTACGTATTTTCATATCTTACCCTTTTATAAAATACCTTCTTTGTTACATTTTATAAAAACAAAGATTCAAATAGCAATAATTATTATACTTTATCTTTAAAATAAGGAATTTCTTTGGTGATAGGCCCCTCAGTTAGGCCTCTAATGAATTGGTAAATATAAGGGTTATCCGATTCCCAAATTGTTTTGGCATCGCCAAAATATAAGATTTTTCCTTCATGAAGAAGAGCTACTTTGTCTGCATATTTAAACGTTTCGACATCATGTGAGATGATGACGGATGTCATATTAAACTTTTTTTGTGTAGATGCCATCAGTTCATGGATAACACGAGAGGTAATGGGGTCAAGACCCGTTGTCGGCTCATCATATAAAATAGTATCTGGATTGGTGACCAACGTACGAGCAAGACCAACTCTTTTTCTCATACCTCCCGACAATTCGGATGGATATTTAACAAGCGTGTCTTCTGACAACTGTACGAGCGAAAGCTTTTCTTGAACAATACGCTCAATCTGTTCTTGTGGCAAACCTTCCTCAATAAGCGTAATGCCAATATTTTCAAACACCGTTAATGAATCAAGAAGAGCTGCAAATTGAAACACATAACCAAATTTTTTTAATGTTTCTTCTTTTTCTTTTTCATTAAGCGTGGTGATATCAACGCCATCAATAAAAATATGTCCCGATGTCGGTTTAATAAGACCAATGACTTGTTTGAGCAAAACAGATTTTCCTTCACCGGAGCGACCAATAATAACGGTCATTTCTCCTGCGGGAATTTCTAAATCAACACCACGAGTAACCCAATGATCATCAAATTTTTTCTGCAAATCGACAATTTTAATTTTTGTGTTTGGGTTGTTTGGTTTGGACATATTTTTAATCTTTTAAAGATGTTCAAGCATTTTAGTAAGAAAGTAATTGGCAATTAAAATAAGAATTGAACCAGCAACAACACTTTGCGTTGTTGCTATGCCCACCCCACGCGCTCCTCCATGAGTGTACATTCCTTTATATGTGCCAACTAATGAAAGTATAAGTCCAAAAAATGCTGCCTTAATCAAGCCTCCACGAATGTCTGCCATTTCAACATAATTACGAATACTATTTTCATAATCTTCCGGACTTAATTCTAATACATGAACACACACTATGTATCCTCCAATGATACCAAAAATCATAGAAAAAATTGTTAAAAAAGGAAGAATAAAAGTGCTTGCAATAATACGTGGTACAACAAGATATTGAAACACATTAATACGCAGTGTTTGCAATGCATCAACCTGTTCTGTAATAATCATCGTACCAATTTCTGCAGTGATAGCTGAACCTGCACGTCCTGTCACCATAAGTCCAGTGAGCACTGGTCCTAATTCACGAATAATACCAAGCGCAACAATAGCACCAATTAACTGTTCTCCGCCAACACGCTGAAAGCCAATGTATGTTTGCAACGCCAAAACCATTCCAGTAAACAAACCTGTTAATACAATAATATTAAGAGATTCTACACCAATACGATTCATTTGCGCAAAAGACTTGCCTACCTTAAGACGCGTACTAATACCAACATAGATTGCTTTTGCAAAAAAAAGGGTAAACCGCCCTACAATAGCGCATGTTTGTAAAACAAAACTCCCCAAAAGATGCATGTATGAAAAATACATACAGATCCCTTTTTTTATATCAGTGTGATTTATTCAGAGAGAGGTAACTGAGCAGTATATTGTGATGAAACATATTTAAATTGTTTATGCTCCGCAGATCTCATGAGTGACAGCGTCAATGCACCAACCATAAAAATAGCACCAAGAACCCATGTAATTTTTTGGAACATGTCTTGCCCGCCACTTCCGCCAAAAAGCATTTGCGTGCCGCCACCCAAACTGCCAAGACCCATACTTCCTTTTCCTTTTTGCATAAGAATAATAAGCACAAGAAATAAACAGTTAACAATGTATAATGTGAGTAAAATTTCGTAAAGCATAGTTTTCCTTTAATCTAGTTTTATATTTTTTGAGTATAGCATGTTTAATTTTTTTATAAACAAGGAGAAGACGATGAGAAGAGTTATACATCAAGCAATAGGCGTCCTGTTATTTTTGACAACGCATAATGCACACGCAATGACACCAAATACAGTTGTTGCAACTATCAATACTGGCGTCACACCAGCTGGTATTGCAATAACACCAAATGGTAAATTTGCGTATGTTGCCAATAATAATAACTATGGAATAACAGGCCAAGATACTGTTTCTGTACTCAATTTAAATACCTTGACACCAGAAACAACCATTTCTGATGCAAGTCTTAATCAACCATACACCATAACTATTAACCCTCAAGGCACCATAGCGTACGTCACAAATAGTAGTGGATCAACAATTACTATGATAAGTACCGCAACCAATACTGTTGCCGGAACAATTACAGGGTTTGATGGTCCTTCTGGTATGGTTGTTACAGCAAATGGTAAAACAGCATACGTCAATAACTATGGTGGCCCTATTCTTGGTAGTGGCAATGGAAAAACAGTCAGTGTTGTTGATCTAACTACCAACGCCATTGTTGGTTCACCAATTACAGTTGGTTTAGCACCTGCGGCAATAGCACTGTCCCCTAAAGGCGACTTTGTGTACACCATTAATTATGTCAATGGTAATCCTGAAATGGGCACTATGAGCGTTATTCAAACAAGCACCAACACGGTAGTCAATACTATTTCTGGTTTTTCTGGTCCATTTGGAATCGCAATTACTCCCAACGGTCGGTATGCGTATGTTACCAACTTTGGTAGCAATAATTTTGCTCCCTTTGGAACAACCGTAAGCGTTGTTGATTTAATGAACAATGTTATTGTTGATACTATTAATGTTGGCATTCAGCCAGCTGGCATTGCAATTTCGCCCGATGGCCGTTTTGTCTATGTAACTAATTACAATACTCTGTACGCAGGTTCCAATTTTACAAACTTAACAGCGGGTCAAGGAACAGTCAGCATCATTGACACATCAACAAACCAAGTTATTCCTCCAACAATAGCAGTTGATCAATCACCTGCAAATATTGCACTCTCTCCAAATGGTGATTTTGCTTTTGTAACAAACTACACATCAAATGTTGTTGACGTTATCGCGCTGCAAACGTTTACCATCAAAGCAAAAGGTTGCATTCTTAAAGATTCAAAAAAGAGAGTAGTAAATCTTTTAACATGGACCGTAAAAGGAACATCAATGCCAGTTAGTTTTTCTATCTATCGTGATGCGGCATTGACGGATTTGGTTACAACAGTACCAGGAAACAGAAGAGAGTATATGGATGAGTGTATGAAGCCATGTATGACAAGCACTTACTATTTGGTTGGCACTAATGACAGTGGCACTATGTCAGAGCCAGTGGCAATAAAAGTGAATAAAGAATGTAAGAAAGATAGTTAAAAGTAAGTAGCATAAAAAGACTGATGGGAGTGAATTGCATTTAACATTCACTCCCATCAGTCTTTATGACGCTAAGCTAAAATGCGGGTGTCAAACTAACATGATAATTTTTCAAAAGATAATAGATTACACTTAGTAAGCCAAGCCCACCAATTGAAGCAAAAATATAAAATTGATTTTGAGAAAACCAGCTTTGATCTACTGGGGCATTTTTAGAACACTCAGATATTTTTTTATCATTCGATTTTTTTATGTCACCTCGATGGGATGAAGATTGATTGCTTTGATGTTGCACTGACGATGTTTGTTTAGTTTGCTTTTCTTGATGTTCCTCCGATGATTTATTCATCAAAGTTAGTCGTTGATCTGCCAATTTCAATTCTTTTGTGTTTTCCATAACCTCCGTTAATCTTTTGACTTTCTCAACACTATACATACACACTAATGTTAATAAGCAATTTATTGGCTGATTTCTTTCATCATTGCCTTGAACGTGAATTGCCTCATTTATTGTCAATAAATACCGGACAACTTCAAGCGGTATATATGGAGGAATGGCCAAGTATAGCTGTTCTGGTAACTGAGATCTCCACTCCCTTTTTCTATGATCTTCACGACCAAAAATTCCCCAATTTCGCTCCCTTTTTTTCGAATCAACAAAACAAGGTCTCTCTACCATTGCCCATTTTGTATTATCATCTATTTTTGGAACTGGAATATTAAATCTTTGCCATTGTTGTACACATTCACGCAAAGGAAGATGACCAAGGGCACCTTTTAATGGTGTACATGTTATTAATGCTTTCAATACATTAAGACCACCTTTGGATCCAGGAACTGGTCCTCCCATAGGATTACGTAAAAATTGTACTTCTTGTAGTGTAACAGGGTTAAGTTGTATTAAATCAGAACAGTCTTTCCCATAAACAAGTTTTAATCTATAAAGAAAATTGTTTCCTCTGTCATCTTTAGCCGCAAACGTAGTAAATTGAAACGAAGGATAACCTTTTACAAAATCAACTGGCACATGAGATGGAAAAGTCATAACTAGTTTAGTTGGATAAATATCATTGTTCCCGGAAGGGCCTCTATTGTATCCACGTATAGACCATTTTTTAGGTAATGCTGTACAGTCATTTTCCTCAAAATATGCTCCTTCTACGCGAATAAATGATTCATTATTATCGCATTTCTGAAACCCTAAATCCATATACATCTCTTTTAAGCGATCTGGAAATTCTTGCCCTATGCCTGCGGTCAAATCAACTCTATTTACCGCTTGCCCATCAAGAACACATACAACAGTCAGCAATTTATTTTCTGAGCTATATAAATGCATGCTATTAATACAAAAATATAACAACAAAAATAATAATTTTTTCATAAAACTTCCAATAAAAATGAACTATAATAAATAAAAAAACTATATTACATCATAACAAAAAGTAAAAAAGATTCTATCATTATTTTTTTATTTTTTTTCAAAACCGATTTTTCTTTTTGACTTGTGATAACTGATTGCAAAATGATGCGCATAATCACGCAGCGCAATAAGCAATCTGCCTGCTGCTGTTTGTAAATCTAAACGTATACCTTCAGAATGTTTTGTACCGTACATTATTTCTTCTTGCTTTGCCAAACTTACAATAAGTGGCGCATCGTGCAACACCTGTTTCACCGCACTTAATTGTCCCTTGCCACCATCAATAACAATCAGATCGGGATATTCATCTTTACTTTTATATCTACGTGTTACAATTTCTTGCAATGCTGCATAATCATTTTGAATATTCAATGTTTTTATTTTAAATTTTCTAAAAAAAGGTTTGTCCGGTTTGCCATCAGTAAAACGCACACAAGAACCTACAATATGCTGACTTTGAAAGTGAGAAATATCAAAACAATCAATGGTACGAATGGGTGTTGAGTGCCCAAGCATCTGTTGTAATTCTATATTCACTGTTGGTTGTTCAACTGATTGTGCCTCTGATATATATGGTGTTGGAGTAGTTACCACAAAAATATCTGTTGCAAATTTGCGTTCAGTAAAATGAGCATTAATTGTCGCAAAAATAATATCAACATTGTGAATATACTCATTTAATTGTTGAGCTTTTTCAAAATTCAGTTGTTTTGAGTAAACAGCTATTTGTTGTTTAATTTTTTGAATAAAATCACGTTGATTATTTTTAAGCGCATCATAAGCCAATTCTACTCGAAAACAATAATCAGCTATATCAAAATCTGACTTACAGCTACCAGCACAATTACCAATGTGATAATGAAGACATCCATGCTCCAATTTTTTATTACATACATTCAAACGAAATGTCCGCATAATAAATTGATATGTTTTGCGCGCAGGTGTTTTTTGTAAAAACGGCCCTATATAAGACCCTTTTTCTTTTTTATTTCTGACAAGCTTAACCAATGGAACTGTTTCTTGAGAAAAAAGAATGTATAAAAAGGGTTGCCCTTCTTTGAGCAACACATTAAACGGTGGTTTATGATTTTGAATAAGTTGCGCTTCAAGCAGCAAACTTTCATGCTCTGTTTTTGTCAAAATAAAATCTATATCTGCATGCTCATCAATAAGCTGCTTAATTTTCCAATCAGTTGCACATTTTTGAAAATAAGAGTTAACGCGAGATTTAAGATTTTTTGCTTTACCAATATATAAAATCTCTCCTGCAGCATTTTTAAACAGATAAATTCCTGTTAATGCTGGCAATAATTTAACTGACTTATCGAGAGGTTTTATCATATGCTAATCTCTTGAAATTGCAACAACTCTTCTTCTATTGCTGTCATTCGATTATATTTTGCCAATCTTTCACCATGCGAAAGACCTCCCGCTTTCAGGTACGATGCACTTGCTCCAACTGCCAAATCCGCAATAAAATCATCATTTGTTTCACCTGAGCGATGTGACACAATAACATCCCATCCATTTTCTTTGCATAACGTAATTGCTTGTAACGTTTCTGTTATGGTACCTATTTGATTTGGTTTTATTAAACAGGTAGTTGCAACATCTTGTTCAATGCCACTCCAAATACGCTCTGGATTTGTTGCAAACAGATCATCGCCAATAATTTTAACTCGTTGCGCCAATTCCTTTTTCATAATAGCCCAATTATGCCAATCAACTTCACTTAAACCATCTTCTATTGAATAAATGGGATATGTCGCAATCATCTTTTTGTACAGTTCAATAAGATAGTCTGCTGATACTACTTTTCCTTCCCACCTATACAGCCCTGTTTCTATTGAATAAAGATGGGAAGCTGCAACATCAATTGACAACATGAAAGTATTACTCAAATGACATCGTTCTATTGCTTCCATCACCAGATCACACGCTTCTTGAACATTGCGCACATGGGGAACAAACTCTCCCTCATAACCCGTTGCAATACTGTGTCCCTTAGATGTAAGTAATTCTTTTAACGCATAAAACACTGTTGCGCCGTATTCCATTGCTTCTTGAAATGATTGTGCGTGAATAGGTACCAGAAGAATTTCTTGAATAGCGCATCCATTACTGGCATGCATGCCACCACCTATCATATTAAACATAGGCTTTGATACGGAAACAGTCTCAAAATGACATATTTGAGCAATCAATTCGTAAACAGATAACCCTTCACAATACGCCTGAGCTCTACACATTCCCATACTCACCGCAAGCATGCTATTTGCACCCAAAACTGATTTGTTATCCGTATCATCTTTTTCTATCATATCAAGATCAAAATTGATTAAATCAGGTTCTTTACCAATAAATAATGGCGCGATAATGTCATTTATTATGGCAACTGCTTTGCGCACTCCAAGGCCATGTAATCTTTCACCACCATCACGTAACTCATATGCTTCATGCATGCCACGTGATATGCCAGATGGCACAGAAGAGCTGATAATCATATTATCATCAAGGTGTATTTCAACATCAACGGTCGGAACACCTCTAGAATCAAATATTTCACGTGCAACAATGTTTTCTATTTTCACAAGCAATACCTTGGTAATTTTGCATTCATTTTTATCTTTAATATCAGATAAATACTATATACTACCCCACTTAAGACGCAACCATGAAGTATTATTTGCTGTGCTTATGTATCAAAAAAAAGCCCTCCTTGTGCAAAGAGGGCTTTTTTTTGAACTTATTTAATGCTCTTTATTCTTGTGTTCCGTTTTCTTGTGCCATCTTTACGTGATACCAAACTTGTTGCGCTGCTACTGGTACACCAAATCCAACTAGCGCTGAAACAGGCGCCTTTAAAATGTCTCTTTTTGCTTCGCGCTTAAGACCTCGAAGCTTACAAAGATTATCATGATATGATGCATTTGGATCTTTAAGAGCATGAGACGCTTTTAATATTTCCTTAGCATACCAAACTGGAGCTGCAACAGAACATACCAATGATCGCAAAGGTGCTGATAATGCAGAACTTGTTACAAGTAAACCATGTGCAAACTTTGAAGCATAATATTTCGGAATTGATTTGGAGTAAAAACCTGAAGGATATCGAACAAGATTAACTTCATTCATAGCTTCTATATCAATATACCATTGCTCTGGATTACCCGAAAAAACATGAAACATTCCACCCAATGCCGCAGAGGCAATTGTTCCTGCAGTGTGAAGCCCAGCAGTTTTTGCACAAGTTTTCATCATTGATGGCGCTGTTTGACCGTTTTCAACAGCTTGTTCGTCCATACCACTGACCTGAGCATTGAATAAGGCTATAGTAAGTAAAAATAGTAGTTTTTTCATAAAAAACTTACTCCAGATTGAAAAAGAATTTAAAATTTAACTTACTACAATCTTAACAAATCAATCCAGATTGTCAATTGCTTGCAGTATTGCGCATAAAAAACAATGGTCAATTTGTTGATTTATAGTATTATTCTGTGTCGTACTACAGGTGTATTACACAATACATAGAAAGGAAAAAAATGAAAAAAATGTTACTCAGCTTATTAGTGTGTGGAACCGTAGCTCATTGCATGGAATCAAAAGATAATGCATTAGCCCTGAAAATGCAGACCGTTATTGCCGACAAGGATTGCGCTCAATTTGTATGCTCTGATTATAAAAGCAATTCACAGTACATAGGCATTGATACAGTAGAAACAGCAATCAAACAAGCTGGTAAACAACTAGACAAACAAAAATTTATTTTGTTTATTCATAATCAAATAACAGAGGATAGAACAAGAGAATCAGTCTACCCTGTGCAAAAATATGAACTAGCAAACAAAAAATTTACTCCTATGAATGATTTTCATTTTTACCCTTTTGGTGATGAATCATGTATTCAACAAAAAGGTTGTGCTCTTGTTGTCTATTATGTAAATAAAAAAGCCTTAGAAGTACCAACACTAACGCATGACATTAGAATGAATAGGCTATGGAGTGAACATCTTAGTTACAAATTACCTATTTTGTTTGTGCTTGATGAATTAGTACACGCAAGTATTTTATCTGTTGCATCATCACTTATGGAATGCGTGAGAGATATGGTCAACAGAAGAAAAGCCGTTCCAGAACCAGAATGTGTACTTTTTTGATAACGCTCAATTGAGTTATTCTTCAATACTCTTTAAATAAATATCGATGCTTTCTTCAACTGCGCGTGCAACTATCATAAAAAAGTCAGTACAATCATCTGTTTCTTGCGCAGTCACAAGAGATTGAATATATGCTTTTCGATTAACATTTTTAATAATTGCAATAGGATAACCTTGCTGCAGCAACAATAAGTTCATCAATAATCTCGATGTCCTACCGTTTCCCGACTTCGCCAAGGCTTCGTCGGGCAGGCCATCTACAAAAGAATGCATGGTAATTAATTTAACATGAGCAAGCGCCGCAATAATTATTGGATGTTCACTAACATCATGAAGCCATTGAATATTATCGATGGTAATAATAGGAACAACTGTTCTTTGAAATGCTATTTTGTTGATAGAGAGAAGGTCTTCAGTTGTAAGAACTTTTTTAGATTTACAACTCAATGTTTTGATATAAGTAAGGGCTTCCATGTGGTCAATTGCATCAAGATGTTCGTTTATTGTTTTACCGTCAGCAGTAATTCCTTTTTCAACAACAAGAGCTGTTTCATCCAAAGAAAGAGTATTTCCTTCAATGGCATTGGAATTATAGGTGTAATCAACGGCAAACCATTCTTCAAGATTTTTTACAAGCTCAGGAGGCAATGGGCGATAATGGTCAAGCTTTTTCTTTTTTTCATCAATACGTTGTAATATTTCTTGCATCATTTTCCATGCACCTCTATCCATTGTTTAATATCATTGCCCAACTGAGTATTGTATGTACCTCCGCCACCCTGAAGACTATCACCTTGACTCCCACCACGTAATCCATGTTTATCTTTGAGCCATGCTGAAAATGTTTTCATATTAATAATCGTTGCATATTCTGGAGAAACAATAGTTGAAAAAAATGTTTGATTATCAGTAGAACTAACAACAAAATAAAAACCTGGCTGTTTTTTTTCCAATGTTGTTGTTATCATGCGCAGTTCGTCAGGTGTGCTTTGCGGTGTATTGATAAATAAAAAAGGTATACCGTGAATATAATCCATTGACTCTTGCCACAATGGCAGCTGCGCACTAATAAGTTGCTGTCGCAACTGTTTCATTTGAAGCATGACATCTCTTAATTGATCCTTTTGTTTGTTAATGGTATCAAGAACCTCTTCTTTTTTTATTTTAAATTCCTGACTTATTGTTTTTATCGTATTGAAACAATCTTGAAAAAGATCAATCGCTTTTGGGCCCGTTACTGCAAAAATACGCCGATGTCCTGCAGACAGTGCCATGCTATCAGTAATTTTGAAGGTACCAATCTCTCCCGTTGCAGATACATGCGTTCCTCCACACAATTCAGTGGAAAAATCATCCACTTTTACCATGCGCACTTTTTCTGGTTTATATTTTTCTCCAAAAAATGCCAACGCTCCTTGTGCTTGTGCTTCTTTAAGTGAACAATAATTAATATCCACAGGAATATTTGCACGAATTTTTTTATTAACCAAGTCTTCGACTTGCTTAATATCTTGACTGCTCAGTTGTTGATGATAGGTAAAATCAAAACGTAAATAATCAGGATGAACTAAAGAACCTGATTGTTGAATCTGTTTGCCAAAAAGTTCAATGAGTGCTGCTTGTAATAGATGCGTTCCCGTGTGATTTTTCATCGCATTGGTGCGCCATGTTGTATCAACCACACTCGTAATAGAGTCTCCCACAGCAAGAGGGACTTCCGTTGTAATGAGCGCAGCAATTGCTTGATTAATAAAACGCACTTCTTGGAGTGGCATTTTTGTGTTATTAACAATCAACCATCCCTGATCAGGAACTTGTCCTCCACCAACAATAAAAAATGGTGATTCTTTGGTGATAACATAAACCAATTGTCCAGCTTCTACCGAATCTACTACCGTACCTTCGTGTACCAATGCAACAATAGTTGATGTTGTTTCTAGCTCCTGATACCCGGTAAATGTTGTTTCAGTCGCAATATCAAGCACTGAAAGTGCATCAATCATTTTTTTGCCTGATTGTTCTTGTTGCTTTGCCATTTCAACATCAAAATTTTCCTCGTCAACACTGTAGCCATGTTCACGTGCCGCAGCAACGGTAATTTCGATCGGAAATCCATACGTGTCATACAACTTAAAAGCCTGAGACCCTGTAATGATTTTTGTTTCTTTTGTTTCTTGCACATAACGATTAAAAATAACATTACCTCTCATCAGATTTGCTGAAAATTTTTCTATTTCATTGTTGAGTATGGTAAAAATGTGTTCTTGATTGGTGATCAATTCAGGATAAATTGCTCCCATTTGATTGACAACTATTGCTGATAGTTGAGGAAAAATATTTTTATCCGTTAATTTTTGAGTAAATAAAGCAGCTCGACGAATAATTTTGCGTAACACATAGCCACGTCCCTCATTTGAAGGGGCACATCCATCTGCAATAATAAAACTTGTTGAGCGAATATGGTCTGCTAGCACATGAAATGCTGCTTTAATATCAGAAGATGATTCATGATATGATCTTTGTGTTACGTTTTCTATCTGCTTAATAATAGGCATAAATATATCAGTGGTAAAAAGAGAGTCTTGATTTTGAACAACAGAACACAAACGCTCAAGCCCCATACCAGTGTCAACGCCAGTTTGTTTTAATGGTTTAAGCGTTCCATCAAGATGTCGTTCAAACTGCATAAATACAAGGTTCCAAATCTCCAAAAAGCGATCACAATCACATCCCGGCACACACTTTTCATTGTCACCAACAGTACACATCGTTTCTCGGTCAATATAAATTTCAGTGCATGGTCCACATGGGCCGATATCTCCCATCTGCCAAAAGTTATCTTTTGCTCCAAGACGATGAATGCGATTTGTTGGTAATCCGATTTGCGTATGCCACAAATTATATGATTCATCATCCGTTTCAAAAACAGACGCATGTAATTTATTTTTATCAAGACCTATTTCTTCAGTCAAAAATGTCCACGCACAATAAATTGCTTCTTTTTTGAAGTAATCACCAAAAGAAAAATTTCCCATCATTTCAAAAAAGGTAAGATGGCGTTTGGTAAAGCCCACATTATCAAGGTCATTATGTTTTCCGCCTGCGCGTACGCATTTTTGAATTGATGTTGCGCGAGTGTATGACCGCTTCTCTTGTCCTAAAAAAAGATCTTTAAATTGATTCATGCCAGCATTAGCAAAAAGAAGTGTTGGATCTTGTGCTGGTATGAGTGATGAGCTAGACACTATCTCATGATGATGCTTTGCAAAAAACTGTAAAAACTTATTTCTTACTTCAAGAGAATTCATTATGGTGACCCTTTATCTTATGCCATATACTCTCTTATTATTTCACATTTTCAGGAGTGTGAGAAGTAGGGGTGTAGTGTGGAGATAAAAAAGGTGAATTACTTTTATGAGGAGATTTATTATATTTGGGGCTATTTTTTGGATCGCAGATAGTCATCATAATAATCGGAGCTTCTGGCATCTTTTCATATATTTTCACCAAAACATCCGTATATAAATTTTTGCTGACCGGAGCGCCAAGCGACTGGAAATAGGTTTCTATTCCTATTGCCTTCCGAATAACATGGGAAACAGAATAAATATACAAGTCTTGCTGTATACAATGAACAGGAGCTTTTTTCTGTTCCATAGCAGATTTTGCGATAATAAGCCATTCAAAATAAGTTTCAAGATGTGGTTTAATAGGTGGTACTGACCACCGCAAGGTAAACAAAATAGAATGATCCCTGACATAACCTATATCACTTTTTGCATGTATATTTGCTCCATGCCTGATTAAAAAATCTATCAGTTGACTTCTTCGTTTTTCTACTGCAATCATCAGAGCAGTTTTTCTTGATGCAAAAATATCATAGTCTATGTCAGCACCTTTATTGAGTAATTTTTTAATACGTTTTTTTTGTTCAAAATAATTATGTAATTCGCATGCACGTATTATTTGATTTCCTCGTTTTATATATTTTTTCATTCCTGGCGTATTAATCGAACATGCTATAAATGATCGAGAAGAAAATTGCTCTGGTTTTTTATGAGAAATATAAGAAACAATATCTTTGGTAAAATTGCTACAGTGTGTTTGTTCATATGATTTTTTGGACAATAAACTTACTGTTATAAGAACATCTTTTATTTGATCATAGCTATCACAAGAATCAATAAGGGGCCCCACAATCTGTTTTCTGACAACATTAGGCAACGGTGAAAATAAATCCATCGATTGGAGTGGTTGAATAGTAAAAATAAAAAATAGTGCATAGCAAACATGTTGATGCATTTCGATCCTTTTTTTATTTTTTATTGTATTGTGGTATTACTAAAAAAAAAAGGAGAATCATGAAAAAAATAATGGTCAGTTTGTTATGCGTGTTTGGAAATATAGATGCATGGCACTATATCTCATTTGATGAAGCAATGAAAAAAAATCAATTTTTAAAACCTTTTGAAATAACAGAACGTATTTTTGGAATAAACGGTCACGTATTATATGAATTTTGTAAAGAATTATATGATCATAACAATTTATCCGTTCTTAAAACACAAAAGCCACAAACTCCAAAAATTATTCATCAAATTTGGCTTGGCAGTCCTGTGCCAGACTGTTTTGTTGCGTTGCAAGAATCATGGGTTGAGCATCACTTAGGAAGAGATTGGTGTTATAAATTATGGACCGATGAGGATGTTGCACAACTGCATTTGTACAACCAACAATTTTATGATGAAACTAAAAATTATGGGGTAAAATCTGATATTGCACGTTTGGAAATAATATATCGCTTTGGCGGTATCTATGCTGACATGGATGTAGAATGTTTACGTTCATTTGATGAATTGTTAGTGTATGATTTTTTTATTGCTCTTCAGCCGCTTGATTCTTTTTTTGTGCAACTAAATACTGCATTATTTGGCGCAGCACCAGGACACCCTATTTTAAAACATGCCATCGAAACAGTAAAAGACGATTGGCATTTGCAGGGTGCGCCTAAAAAAACAGGACCTGTACACTTCACCAGGTCATTTTATGCAACTGCGGGAAAAAATGGTTTGCGTGATATTGCCCTACCAGCATATTATTTTTGTCCACTTGGATCTCAAGAAATACGCATTAAGAAAAGTGAATGGATAGATAATGGTGCATATGCGGTGCACTGGTGGGCAAAAAGCTGGATGCCAAAAGAATACCGTTCTACTCGCTTTAAAAATATAGATAATGATGCATCTTCTGAATGTTGGAATGATTAATAACATTTACTTCAGATAGGCAAGGGCATTGTGTTATGATTTATAGTAAGTAAAAAGCGGAGGGTAGATATGAAAATGCGCACACTATTATTACTATTGAGCATTCAATTGTTATGCAATATCTGCTCTTGTCACGCTTTTACGGATACCTCTGTCGATTTTGGCAAAAAACATTTTATTGTTGGTTACAAAGCAGATCAATCTGACAAACCCATTGAATCGGCTCATCTGACAAAAAAAGATAAAAATACTCCGTCAACAACATCGTATTTTACAAGCATTCATGATGTAAGAAAAGAATTACAGACATGCCTACAGAAAGCACACAAAACTATTTGCATTGCAACTTTTGCGCTAACGGACAAAAATATAACGAATCAATTAATAAAAGCTCATCAGGCAGGCATTAAAGTCACTGTTATAACAGACAAAGAAAAAATGAGAGAGCGACATAGCAAAATCAATACGTTAGTAGCTCATGGTATTCCTGTTTACTATTACAATACAACATTAAATCCAAATATTCGGCAACAAAAAGCAAAAAATGCTCTCATGCACCATAAATTTATCGTCATAGACGATGAAACGCTTATATTTGGGTCTTTAAATTTAACAAAAGCAGGACAAGAGGAAAACATAGAAAATATTACCGTCACCACAAAAGCACAAATGGTTACACATTATTTGGATGAATTTAATCGACTGTTATTACTTTCAACCCGTGTAACACCTACTTTATTTTTTTGATGATGCGTATGTAATAGTATGCTTGGATGGATGCTTCACTACTACAATTCCTTCCCAGCTCGCCTCAATGCTACAGCGGATTGAAAAAAAATGCAAGCAAGAAAAATGTATATATTTTTAATAATCGTGATGAATCTGTTTTAAACTTTTTATCAAATGATGCATATCTTCAGGCAAATCCTGATTAAAATCATATTCTTTTTCATCAAAAATAAATGATAAGCGATGCGCATGCAATGCCTGTCTATCAATGAGCGGTGACGCATGACCATATGTTTGATCACCTATAATTGAATGCCCTATTGCTGCCATATGAACACGAATTTGATGCGTTCTTCCTGTTGTGGGTTTTATTTCCACAAGCGCAGCATTTTCAAAATAGCGCAATACCGTATAATCAGTGTGCGCATGACGTATTTTTATTCCATGTTTTTTAATAAGCTCTTCATGATTATCAGTTGTATCAAAAGTTGCCATTTTAATACGATTAAACGGATCTCTACCAATTGCTAAATCGATAGACCCTGTTTGCTCTGGATGACCTGAAACAACGGCAAGATATGTTTTTTTAATCAAGCGCTGCTTAAAAAGAACGTTAAATGTGGCATGAGCATGATTAGTCCGTGTAATAATCATAATCCCCGATGTATCTTTATCCAAGCGATGAACAATGCCTGGCCTGTCAATAACACCTATTTGTGCTACATCGTGGTGATTATGTACAATCCAATCAGTCAGTGTTATAGCCTTACTTGTTTTTGAAGGTGGATGAACAAGCAAATGCGGAGGTTTATTAATAATCATAAAATGATCTGTTGATGAAACAATTGAAACCTGTGCTGTCTCCTGGGCTACGGCTTGAGGTTCAACTATGCGAACGGGAGGAAATTGTATAGCAATAAGATCATTAAAAACAATAGGCGTGCTTGGCTTTGTAATTACCATGTCATTACGCAAAACATGCCTTTCTACAATGAGTTTTTGTAAAAAGCTGCGAGAATAGCTCGGCAACATAGATGCTAAATATTGATCTATTCGCTGAATAGAATTATTTTCATCAACAGTAAAAGTAAGTAAACTGTTTTCTGCAATTTGGCCGTTAACTATCATATTATGCGCCATTTATTAATATTAATCTTATTTTTTAAGTGTTATAGACTATAATCTTAAAGTCAAATGGCAATTTCGTCTTGCATCTGTCTAAAACAGCGTCTAAACTGAGAATATCTGGGGATTTCTTAGAAAAAAGCGGCAACCTATTGTGGAGTTAGGAGAAAAAGCCATGGAACAAATGGAACTAAAAGATTTTTTTCAGGCGATTCAAAACAATATCGATGAGGTCATTTCTCAAAGCGAACCAATGGGAAAAGAGCTTTGGCACGCACTACTTGACGTCCATCCTGTAGACATCGCCCTTCTTTTTAAACAATTAGATAAAACTAATATTAAACGCCTTTACAAAGCATTGCCTAAAGATATACGGCTTGACGTTTTCTGTGAATTACAAGATCGACTTAAAGTAATTGTGCTTTCTGCATTAGAAGACCATGAACAAGTTGAAGCATTTCAGACGCTTTCCACTGACGAGTTAACCGATCTCTTTGATATCTTTTCTGATGAAGAATTAAAAAAATATCTTCATTCTTTTCACCGGCGTGTTCGTGAAAAAATTATTAAAATGCTTAAGTTTAAGCCAGAATCAGCCGCCGGGATTATGCACACGGATGTTATTACATTGATGGAAGATTTTACCGTTGAAAAAAGTATTAATCTTATTCAGCGCCTGCGCCCAAGCAGAGACGTTCATCAACAAATTTTTGTTGTTAACAAAGCGCAGCAACTTGTTGGGTATGTTCATTTGGAAGACTTAGTTTTCAATAAACCAAATATAAAAATTGCAACGTTTATGCGTAAAAATGAACTGATTGCAGACGCACATGAAGACCGTGAAATTATTGCCAAAGAAATGGTACATTATGGCGTTACAACAGTACCGGTGATTGGCGTAGATAATGTTTTTTTGGGTGTTATTTCTGGCGATACGCTTGTAGACGTTCTTGTTGAAGAAGCCACTGAAGACGTTCAAAAAATGGCTGCCATGACACCATTAAAACGTCCCTATTTTGAAACACCATTCTTTCAGTCATTATACGAACGCAGTTACATTCTGATTTTTTTATTGTTAGCGGGCTCTATTTCAACAACCATTATGCGAATATATGAAGCAACACTTACTGAGATGTTGCTTTTTTTTGTGCCAATGCTCACCAGCGTTGGTGGTAACACAAGTAATCAGACTTCAGCGGTAGCCATCTGTGGAATGGCATCAGGAGAGTTTGATGAAAACACAATGAAACAATTTTTACGACGAGAATTTGCAATGGCTTCATGCTTGTCTATTGTTTTAGGACTCACTGCATTTACTCGCGTTTATTTCACCAGTGGTGTTGCATGGGACAGTCTTGTGGTGAGTATGACTCTTTCTATTATTGTTCTTGTTTCTGTCATGCTCGGAAGCGCCATGCCATTTATGTTAAAACGATTTAATATCGATCCAGCCTTTTCTGCAGGACCTTTTCTTGCAACAATCATGGACATCTTGGGAATACTTATTTATTGTAGTAGTGTTAAATTTTTGCTTTTCTAACATGCACGCCTACAAAATATATTAATTTTTCTTGACAAAATAGCTTTAAGAATATACCTTCTAATAGTGAATTCTTTTTAAGATTTATTTGATAATAATGAGGGCCGCTAGCTCAGTCGGTAGAGCAACAGCCTTTTAAGCTGTGGGTCGTTGGTTCGAGTCCAACGCGGCTCACCATACTTCGCCAAGGCTTCGTATGGCGCAGCCATAAAGAAGACTTAAGAAGTATGCCCTTCGTAGTTTCAACGAAGTAGGGCTCATTTGATTCATTCGTTTCGAGCTTCGTATGGCACGGGCCTGCGCTTCGTAGCTTGCAAAGCAAAGTAGCGCCAGTTGTTAAAGGTTGTCATTTATAAAATACGACTAATAGCAACAGCCATCAGTTCTTTTCTTGAAATTTATGTCCCTATCGTCTAGCCTGGTCTAGGACATCGCCCTTTCACGGCGAAAACAGGGGTTCAAATCCCCTTGGGGATGCCATACTTCGCTCCTCCTTCGTTAAAACTTCGGAGGACACGGTAAAGCTTCGTATGGCAGGCCATTTCTTCAGATGAAAATGAAAAAGAATATACTCTAGAAGTTTTTGTACAAAAATTAAATGCTCCCCACTATTGATTAATATATACGTAAGATCAGCAAAAAACCCATTCTATTGATCTTAATGCTTTTTTGAACACGCCCCACGCACCCCCCCCCCACCCCCATTGACAATTTGAAATATTTTGGCATTCTTAAAGGTAATAAAAAGCAATATATAATCCTAAATATGGAGAAATATGCATGAGAATATTACCATATATCCTTATACTTATTGTAAGTAATCTGCCATTGCTGGGTTCAGAGAATAATAGAACGTTTACGAAAGACACATGTAACAGAACATATTGGGGTAAGATTTTATCTACCGATGAAGAAAGAAAAAAAGAAGATGAATGTGCTCTGTCTCGAATAGAACTGTATGATGATAATGCAGAGCAATATATTGCACATGTTGCATATAACCCCTCTAAGTGTTGGATTTCATATTTACAAGTTAGTAAAGAACATAGAAATCAAGGAATTGGAACAGCGCTTGCAATGAAAGCTATTGATGATATGCGTGCAAACCATGGCTGTGGAGAAATTTTTTTAGACAGCAGTCCAATGGGTCAACCTTTTTGGAAAAAACGAGGGGCCAAACCGACACTTCGTGGCAGTGGATATGTTTTTTCTGATCCTTCGCACAAAGAAGAAGATTATTCATAGTAGGGATAAACTTTTAAGCACATTGTTATTCTGCGCACATTGACAAGTGCAAAAAACAGATTGTACAATCAATGCATGTTTATTCAAAAAAGTATATTTCTATGGACTTTATTTTTATTAACGCAGCCTATACTTACAATCGCTCTCAAAGAGAGGTTTAATGAAGTTGGCTATCTAGAACTATGCGATCAAAATCATGGAACTGAAACCTACGATGCTCTTTATGTCTGTTTTGATGAACTCATAACATTTCTTCAGGCAAATCCGGCTTGGGCTCAAAAATTATATATCGCAAAAGAACGTTTTATTCGTTCAAAAGATAAAAACTATTATTCAACTGATTTTTTTGGTTTCTATGACGAATCAGAAAGAGCAGGAAAAAATCAAATCTCTTTTTATTATTCAACACATTTTCAAAATTTTATTTTTTTATATTACCAAGAATGTAAACAGATCCCACAAATTACCAATTTTTTTGATGCCTGTTTTGCAATTCAACAATCAAGCAAAAATACATTTAATCAAGCGGCAGCGGAGTTAGATATAAAAAACATTTTTTTTTCAGAATATGAACACATTCCTATTCTTTTGAAAATAGTAAAATACCTTCCTTCTTACCGCGCCTCACAACCACATTATGATGGAACTGCATTGTCTCTTTTTCTTGATAGCACCGACAATCAATCACTTCTGCTGTCTCCTTATAAATCCACATTCACCGTTGATGATTTTTCTTCACCCTTAAGACAATTTTCAAGATCATACGATCAAAATTCCATTCTACTTATCCCTGGAACATTTTTAACAGAATTCTCCATTTATCCAACTCCTCATATCGTCAAACATACCGGAAATGTTCGTTATGCTACCATTGCATTCGCAATGAGACCTCATTATACATTTCAAAAAACTAATTTTTTTCCGCTACCACGTTTTGAATGTTGAATTTTTTTCTTAAAAAATATAATGATGAAAAAAATAATAGTGAATAAAACTAATATGGGATTTTACTATGCTCAAAATTAGATATTTGATGTTTCTTTTTTTCTGCCATTCTTTACAAGCGTTAACTACACTTCATGTAACAACAGGCACCGATAATAATCCGGATGGCATAGGAGAAATAGGCGATTTTAGATATTGTTTGAATACAATGAATCAAGATCTCAACTCAACGCCCGATGATTATGCAATTGTTTTTGATTTTCCAATGACTATCCAACTTAATGGCATTTTACCCATTATTAACAACTCCTCAAACCCTGTAAATATCACCATTGGTAATACCGGTTCCATTCCTACCGTTACTATTGACGGTAACAGCGGTAGTTACCCTGGATTTTTTATACCCATGGGAAATGTTACTATTCAAAACATGATTTTTCAAAATCTGTGCGCAAAAGGTGGTAACGGTGGGGACGGAATTTCAGGTGGTGGTGGTGGAATGGGCGCTGGAGGTGCCATTTATGTACCACAATTTTTTTTAAACGGATCATATCCTTCAATTACTTTAATAAATGTATCAATAGACAACTGTTCTGCTGTTGGTGGAAACGGCGGAAATTATGTAAGCCTTTCTTCCACCGGTAATGAAGGTGGTGGAGGAGGTGGTGGTTTTAATGGCAATGGTGGTTCTGTCACTACTATTGGAAGCACCGGAGGTGCCGGTGGTGGAGGATTTGGTGGAAATGGTGGAGATGTTACTCTTTCAGTTGATGATTTTGGTGGCGGCGGCGGTGGCGGTGGTGGATTCGGATCAAATGCTGTCATGGGTATTCTCACTAATTTGGGCAACGGAGGCTCTGATCAAACTATAGGCATAGATGGAAATGGATATGGTCTTTCAATCACTGCTGGCTCAGGAGCACAAGGAAATGGTGGAGGAAATAGCGCAGGTGGCGGCGGTGGTGGCACAACAGGAGGTGGCGGTGGCGGAAGCGCTGGATCAAATGGACTCCAACCGCAAGGTAATATACCACCAGGAGGCAACGCTACACCTTCCGGAGGAAATGGTGGAGACGGTGGTGGAGGTGGTGGTGGCGGTGTTATTACCACAAGTTTTACCAATGTAATAGATGGACAAGCTGGTAGCGGTGGTTATATGGGTGGCGGCGGTGGCGGTGCTGGCACCGGCGCCTCTGATTCAAATTATACCGTACAAGGTGGATCTGGTGGAGTTGGCGGAGGAGGCGGTGGCGGTGGTGTCAATCAATCTGGCACTACGCCAGCATCTGGCGGTAATTCTCTTGGTGGTGGCGGTGGCGCAGGTGGTGGTCCTTCTAATGGTTCATCAGCCTCTGGTGGAAGTGACATCGGAAATCTTGGTGGAGGATCAGGAGGAGTTGGTGCAAATAGTTACGGAGTAGGTTTTGGAGGCGGTGGCGGTGGTGGAGAAAGTGGTCTGGGTGGAGCTATATTTGTAGATAACAATCTAAATTTCACTATAAAAGCATTCGCCGACATTCCAACAACGTTCAATGCCACAAACAATTCAACCCAAGCAGGAATTCATGGAACGGGTGGCCCTGAAGCTGAAGATGGATTTGATGGGTCAGCAATGGGAAATAGTATTTTCTTACGCTCTGGATCGTCTTTAACTTTCTTGGCCGAAAATAGTAATGATCTTTTAACACTAGGCGAACAAGTAGCATTTACCGATGATACAGCTTTTGGAACAGGAGGAACAGCTGTTTTTATCAGAGGAAATGGCACTGTTGTATATAACGGAACAACAGATTATGCAGGAACCATTATCATCAACAATACAAACTTTAAATTAAATGGTTTGATCAATGGAGCTTCTGTTTCTGTGTGTAGAAATATAAGCGTGAGCGATCAAAGAGGAACTCTCAGTGGAGCTGGAACAATAACCGGAAACGTCTTTGTAAACTCTGGAACAATCTCACCTGACAATGCAAGCACGCTCACTCTTGGAAGCTTAACTCTAAGCCCTGCTGATCAAATAAATAATACTCTTGGAAGTCTTGTGCATATTGACATCAATGCAAGCGACACATCATTGGTTTCTGTTACTGGTTCTGCATCGTTAGCAGGTACATTGGAGATTGCATTGGATCAAAACACTCAACCAGGAACCTACACCATTCTCACTTCATCTGGCATTACGGGTACGTTTGATACCGTCACCTTTATAGGCACAGTCCCCAATTATACACTCTCTTATCTTCCAGCAGAAAACCCTACGTTTGTACAATTTGATTTTTTGAGCTACCCAACTCCGTCACTCAAGCGAAAAAAGTTTCGCAAAGTTCTTGCCGGTTATCGTCAAGCTTATTTGTATCAAAAGATACTTGCAGCTATGAAAAAACATGAAAATAAAGCAGAAGCGCGCTTACGCAAAAAAGAAAGAGAATGGCTTAATGATTATAAACAACTGCATAGCGATAGTACATTTGTGAAAAATCATTTTAAAAAATTAAAAAGATTTAAAAATGAAGAAGTAACACATATCGTTAAACTGATTAAGAAAGCTAAAACAAAAGAATTGTAATTATTAAGGATATTCTATTTTTCTTATACTCAATTGTCCAGATACCTCCTGGACAATTGCAAAAACCTACCAATATTCATCATTCTATAGTATTATGCCTATACACATTTAAAAAAACAATAAAGGAATTAGTATGAATCTCAAAGTAATTATATTGCCTTTTCTTTTTATATGCGGATCTTTGTATTCAATGAGAATAGTAAAATGTTCAGGATCAGTTGAAAAAAAATCACCACAAAAAACAGACCTTCCGGCAACAGATAGGATGATCAGAGGCTTTGCAACAAAAAATCATTATCAACTAAAATATGATTATGCAACACCTGAAAATAAAACAGCTTACCAGTTATTATTGGATGGAGCAGAGAAAGAATTAACAGAGGCAATAAGCGAAAGAGATCGAGCGTTTGCAATGACTAATAAGAACTATGAGACAAGAAAGGGAATAACTCATGGTGGCGGTGTTAAAGCAAAAATGTAAGTATCTATTTTTATTCTTTTGAATAATCTGGTGTTTGAGTTGCATGTGTTTGCCCACCAGCTTTTTCAAGAATTTCAACGGTTTTACTCTCTGACATTATAGTCAAAAAATTCTTCTTTTTTTGTTTAAGCGCAATGTCTAGAGCTGTGTTTCCACCAGAGTCAATATCATTAATATTAACACCATGCTTTATAAGATCTGTAATGATATCATCCCTGATGTATGTAACGTCACGTAACACTGCAAATAATGGTGTTATTTTTTTTCCCTCAAGCTTTCCGCTTATATTGGGCTTAGCGCCATTTTCTAACAATAACTTCACCGTTTTTTTTCTTAGGTTTTGGCAAGCCATAATCAACAGCGTAGTTTCATTATTAGGACTCAATGAAACTTTTGCGTTAATATCTACTTTTGGCTTTAATATTTCATAGATACGTCTAAAATAGTCATTGGTATTTTGTTCATCAAATTCAAATATCTTATCCAAAGTCAATATCTGCTCTCTTGGTAAAAATTCCTGAAAAAGAGTATATGCGTAATGCGTTGCTTCTTGATTGTCTATATCATGATTTATAATTGCTGTCACTATTTCCCGTTTTTCTTTGTTTGTTTCTGGTTTTAAAAGAGAATATATGTCGGCAAAGGGAGAGTCTAATTTATGGATTCCTGTGGATAGTATAGATCCTAAATAAAGAATTTTTTGGTGCACAGGAAGTTCTTTATAAAAATTATAGGCATATTGTAGAGCATCGGGGTCTGCTTGGCCATAAAAAATAATGCTATGTAATATTATATTACGCTCTGTATCTCCATGATCTGATGTTATTTTATATACATTTTTAAATTTTTCATTTTTTCTTTCCAGGTTAGATTTTAATATTGCAGGAAGAAGTTGAACTTGAATATGTGGTGCGAGTTTTTCATAGAGCTTATAAGCATAATCAGTCGCTTCTGTATTATCGGAACTATAAGTAATGATATAATAAGCTATCTTAAATTCGTCATTTTTAACAATATCATTACGAAAGTGAAATATATAATAAAAAGATGCAGGCATTGCATGTTTTATAGATTCTAAAATGGAAATATCTGGCTGTAAGCTCAGCAGCGCCTGAGCCTTTGGTGATATATGATACTTTTTTGCCAAAACCAAAGGATCTAAAAGCTCTACTATTATTTTTTTATCTCTTTTTGGCACATCAAGCCAACCATGACCAGGCACAAAATAAAAATGCATTTCGTCTTCAGTAAAATTTTCACGATCATCGATTGTTATATAAATATCATTTGCCTGTTTCTGTAATGTTTCTATAGGTGTATTAATAAGTACATTCTGTTTTAACTCAAATGTAATTGTTCTGCGCCCATCTGAAAGTAACTTGCCTAGTTCTTCTAAATTTTGAGCGTCTGTTTGTAAAAAATAATTAGCCAAAATGAGAAAATTTTTGTCGGCATCTTCTCCTTTTAGTTCATAATTGTCCATGGAATAACTAACCCTTGGAATATTTGATACTAAATTCATAAATGCTTGACTAATAATTGGTACATTTTCTTTTCCTTTTTCATTTTGTAAAGCATAAAATTCTTCAAATGCAGCAACTGGTTTTATTGATGATGGCAGCAATGACAAATCAAATTTTTTGGTTGATGTATTAAATAAAATCATATTCCATACGTCTTGTATTGCAGCCTCCACACAATTGGGACGTGCAATTTTTCCCATAAATCCTACATCCGATAAAATAACCGGATGAGGATAACGAGATATCATTTCTGTCTTTTCAACAAATGCTGCAACTCGTTCTTCAAAAGTCATGGCTGTCTCAATCTTAATGGCATCTTTTGGAGCTGCTGCATTATTTACTGTTTTAGAAAGAATAGCATGTTGTTTTGGTGTGTAAAAATAATTGCTTACACGGTGCATCATTGTCTTCAATTTACTCATAAAAGATAATGATTGGTATGCCTCATGTCGTTCCACTTTTTCTTCTGTTGCAAAAATAGGAATGTATTTATTCACGCTTACAAGATAGTGTTCTATGTCATGATTGCTTTCTGGATCTATTTTTATCCACAGGAAGGCAAGCAATAAAGAAAGAGTTGTGTTTTTATCATATTTGTATGCCTCATCAATCAATTGCAAAAAACTATTCACCTTTTTTGTTATTTCCCTTAATCTTTTTGGTTTTAATTCTTTGCCATGAACAATACGACCATACTCATCGCCCCATTGTTCAATGAGATCTTCACGAGTTTTTAAATCATTAAAACGCTGAGACTCCAATGCTCCTATGATTAATCCTAATATAGATGGATTGAGTACGTAAGCAGGATTAGTTTTACGTGCAGTTGGAGTTACAGGCCCTTCTGCAACGTATTGATGAAATAATTCATGCTCTAATTTTATAACAGGAGACTCTGATTGTGTAGAATGCATTTTTTGCAATGCTCCCGATTCGTACAGTGCAGCTCCAATAGCGGGAGATATGTGTTGCGCTTCTGGCTTAAGAGCGGTCAATTGTTTTAATTGAGCTGCTTTAGCAATTGAACGCCTTTGAATGGTTGGCACTCTTGCTGCAGGTACTCTTTGCCTTGGCAATTGGGTACGCACAGTTGCTGCTCGCGCTCTTTGATAAGTCCGAGCGGGAATATACATGCCATGCAACAATGCAGGCAATAGAATAAAAATGATGATAATAAATGATTTTTTCATACGCATTCCAAAGAACATCACTTTAATAGCATTTGTTCTAATTGTAATAAGTATAATAATTTTACATTAATAAATTATACACTTATCATATAATGCGCATAAAAAAGCTTTAAAAATAAGATTTGTAGAAAAAAATGAAGAATAGAATCGTGCTACATTTCTCTAATGAGCTTGCCAAGGGCAAATTTACGCCATGCGTAAATTTGGTTGCGGGGGCTGGATTCGAACCAGCGACCTTTGGGTTATGAGCCCAACGAGCTACCAG